>JADKFA010000008.1 GCA_016717725.1 Bacteroidota bacterium | reverse complement strand
TTTGGGGTTAGGCCATTTCATAGACTTTACATCAAGTAATGTAATATTATTTGGATCTAAAAATGAAAACCTTCCAACCTGGTTTAGGAAGTACGATTGGGGAACAAAAGTCCAATATAATAAAACAGCATTTCTTCCAACAGAAAAGTTTTTGCAAGAAAAAGAATTCAAAAATTTTTCAATTAAAATTTCTAATGCACCACGAGCAATAATGGAATGCTTGTATTTGGTTCCAGGCAAACAAGATTTGATTGAGTGTTTTTATTTTATGGAAAGTATGAATAATGTAAGGCCGAGCGTTGTTCATGAATTACTTGAAAGCTGCGAGTCAATAAAAGTGAAAAGATTGTTTCTTTATTTAGCCGATAAAGTAAATCACGATTGGTTTAAGAAACTTGAAATTGATAAAATAGATTTGGGCAAAGGTAAAAGAAGTATAATCAGGAATGGAATCTATAATTCAAAATATCAAATAACCGTGCCGAAAGAGCTTGAAGAAAGTGATGCAAGAGGAATATAGAAAACAAGTTGGTCTTTTGTTGTCAATCTTGCCTGAAATAGCAAAAGAAGATTGTTTTGCTCTACACGGTGGCACTGCAATAAATCTGTTTGTACGTAATATGCCAAGACTTTCAGTTGATGTTGATCTTACGTATCTGTCTCTTGAGGATTTTGAAACATCACAATTTCATATCAATGAAGCATTGAAACGAATTGTAGTCAATATCCAAAAAGTACTTCCAGGTTCAAGAATTCAGCACGAAGAAAAAAATCTGTAAATTACTTGTGAATGATAAAATGTGTCTGTTAAAGTCGAAGTTAGTCTTATGAGCAGGGGATGTATCTTTGAGCCGGAAGTAATGCAATTGTGTTTGAAAGCACAGGAGGAATTCGATGCATTTGTTGAAGTTAAGGTATTAAATCATGGTTTGCTTTTCGGTAGTAAAATATGTGCTGCACTGGACAGACAACATCCTAGAGACTTATTTGATGTCCTATACCTTCTGAAAAATGAAGGCTTCACAGATGAAGTTAAATCTGGTTTTTTATTTTACCTTTTGAGTCATAGTAGACCTATGCATGAGATTCTTTCTCCGCATTTGCTAGACCAAACTAGTGCAATGGAAACACAATTCTCGGGTATGACATCAGAAGGTTTTACATACTATGAATATGAGAAAACAAGAGAGTCGTTAATAAATGCTATTCATCAAAATCTGACTGAAAGCGATAAAATATTTTTAATGGGAATTCTGAAACTTCAACCGGATTGGACTATCTACGATTTTAAGGATTACCCAGGGCTAAAATGGAAACTTCTTAACCTTGAAAAATTGAATGGTGGAAATCCAGATAAATACCAAGTCATGATTGAACAATTACAAGCTGTGCTTTATCCAGGCAATAGTTAATCTGTAAAATGAAACCATGAAATCAATCGACTAAAGGAAACTGAGCAAAATATAAATGTCATTTCTAGAAAATTTAATCTGAAAGAGTTGATTAACTTGAATAACCGAACACATCTGAAAAATCAGTCCGAAACCTAAATCTGTTAATCAATATATTCTATATATCAATTAGATATGAATAAAATCCGGAACTTTGTTTTGGTCCACTGCAACGGGTGAATAGGGGCCGACAAAAAGTCAGTCCCATCTCTCGTCTAGACTGAGGAAGAGAAGGGGCAAGATTAGGAGAAAGTAGAAATGGGATGGGATATGAAAACCCATTATCTTTTTAATTAATATTTGTTAAAGATGTTTAATTGTTAATATGTTATATTAAGTCAGGATTATTGACCTTTTTAATTAACTTTTCCTTAATAATTTCGTAGAACGGCTTAACGCTATGATAAAGGAAATATTTTCAACTGCTCTAATTCGAATTAAGACGAATTACGTAGTATATTTAATAAGCTTTAGTATACCATTAATAATTCTCTTCATCACCTACAAAGTAGGTCGTATGCTGGGTATCGATTTGGGCGATCTTACTCGTGATCCTAATACCGTTTTGAAAGGTCATACTTATACCGGAATGATTTCCAACGCGGGAATTTTCTTTTGGAGCGCTTCTGCTACCATTTGCTTGTTTACAGCTGCTTTTTTGTATCGACTAAAAGGTCCACGCGGACAGTTTTTGTTGATGCTCTTTGCAGGTTTGCTTTCTTTCGTTTTGGGTTTTGATGATGTGTTTCAAATGCATGAGAAAATGTTTAGCAATATTCGATACGTCCCAGAACAGTTGTTTTTCTTGGCGTACTTTATTTGTATTGCCTTTATCGTAATCGTTTGCTTTAAAACTTTTTTGCAGACAGATTTCGTACTTTGGTCGTTAGCTTTGTTTATGTTCGCTTTTTCATTAGTAGTGGATCGTGAAATAATAAAAGTAGATTCAGATCATGCATTTTGGGAGGATAGTTGTAAATTTGTAGGAATTGTTCTTTGGTCGGTTTATTATTTAAGAACAGCAATGTTGTTTATTGTACAACAAATTCAACAAGTTAGAAAGAAAGAATAATGGTGACTAAGAGTGAAATAGGGATACGAAAGAAATGCATTTGTTTCAGATGAAGAAAGAAATGAGTTTCGGTTCGATTTTAAAGCAGATATTAACCAAAGATGGGCTTTTACTAATCTGTAATAATTTTTGGTTGACATTAAAAAGTAATTTTAAAAATATTTTTAAATTGGTTTTTGCGTTTTCTGTTTTTCTTTTTTCTGTTTTAGTGGTTGCCGTAAAGACGGGAATTGAACCATCTGATTTGTCAAGAGATTATAGCGGAGTTTATCATTTAGAACCTTATGTTGGCATGTTAAGTTCGTTGGGGATTTTTATTTGGTGTGCCTCTGTAACGCTGTGTTGGTTTTCTTGGTATTTTTTAAGAATGAGAAATCCAAATTCAGGTCGAAAGAATTTCTTTTTTGTAAGTGGTCTAATCACAGCTATCATTGCCATTGATGATTTATTCCAATTCCATGAAGTAATTATACCCGATTATTTTGGAGTGCCGGAAGTCAGTTTTTACATTGCCTATACGTTAATATTAATTGTATTTAATATTAAGTATGTAAATACATTGATGAATAAGTATTTCAGTTATCTTATAGCCTCCTATTTCTTTTTAGCTCTCTCTATCGTTTTCGATGTTTTATTTGAGGATGCAATAGCTTTCGGAACTTATATTGAAGATGGATTGAAGTTTATGGGAATAGCCTTGTGGACCGTATTTTTCTTCAAAACAATTTTAGTAGAGTTAAGTGGCGCCATTGCTGAAGAGTCATAGCATTTTGACCTTATTTTCTTGAATTTTAAGCCTAAGCTAATGACTTCATGTTTAGTTCATAAGAAAAGGTTTGTTTTGCATTGTACTCTTGAAACAGTAGGAGTATAGTTCATTCCCACTTCATGTAAAAGAATGAACTTTGTTTTCCGTTACACGTTAAAATAGAACTCATTAAATTATGAAAAAAATCTTCTTATTCTGTATTTACTTCGTTGCAGCAGGAGTTTTTGCCTACGCACAAGATGCAAAAACGGCTACCTCAACTGCAGAAATTACATTCGAAAAGGAATTATACGATTATGGAACTATTGACTATGCCAGTGATGGTAGTTATGCTTTTAAGTTCACTAATACAGGAAAAGATCCTTTGGTTATTACAAATGCAACGGGTTCATGTGGATGTACCGTTCCAAAATGGCCAAAAGAACCCATCTTAAAAGGACAATCAGCCTATATTAATGTAACCTACGATACCAAACGTCCTGGTCCTTTTACTAAAACAGTTACCATCAACTCCAACGCAAAATCTGCTTCAAAAGTAATTACTATTAAAGGCGTGGTAAGATCACAAGAACAAACCGATGATCAAATGCCTTTGCGTAAAGATAACGGTTTGTCTCCCTTAGAAAATCATTCGAAATAATTAAATAAATTAATAAACTAAACAAATCATTATGAAAAAATCAATCATTCTCGTCACTTGTGGAATGTTATTCGCAGCTACAATGGTAAACGCTCAAACTGATAAAGCAATGAGCAAACCAGCAACTCCAGCAGCTACTCAAGTAGCTACTCCTGCTGAAAACAAAAACGCTGCTGAAATGACTTTCGGTAACGAAGAATTTAACTTTGGTACAATCAAACAAGGTGAGTCTGTAACGCATGAATTTACTTTTTCTAATGATGGTAAAGATGATTTAATCATCACAAATGCACAAGGTTCTTGCGGTTGTACTGTTCCTCTTTATCCAAAGGAGCCAATTAAGAAAGGTACTACTGGTGTTATTAAAGTAACTTTTAATTCTGCTGGTAAAATGGGTATGCAAGACAAAACAGTTACCATTACTTCAAACGCTAAAAACAGTCCTCGTATCCTTCATTTGAAAGGAACTGTTGAAGCACCTGCTGCTCAACCAGCAAATGCTACCCCAGCTAAGTAATTCTCTCAACAAAAAAGTTTAATTTTGTAATCCCGGCCCGTTTGGCCGGGATTAATATTTTAATACCATGCCGAAAATATCTGATAAAGGACTTAAAATGCCTCCAAGCCCTATTCGTAAACTAGTACCGTTTGCAGAGAAAGCGAAGAAAAGAGGAATACATATCTATCATCTGAATATTGGTCAACCTGATATTCACACGCCTCAAGTTATGATGGATGCTATTCATAAGATTGATTTAAAAGTAATTGAATATAGTCATTCGGCTGGTATTGAGTCTTATAGAAGAAAATTGGTAGGGTACTATCAAAAGTTTGATATTAACTTGAGTTGGGAAGATATTATCATAACCACCGGTGGATCTGAAGCCATTGAAATAGGAATGATGGCCTGCCTAAATGCAGGTGATGAAATTATCGTCCCAGAACCTTATTATGCTAATTATAATGGATTCAGTACACAAGCAGATGTTATTGTAAAGCCAATTGCTTCTAGCATAAAATCAGGATTTGCTCTGCCACCTATTGAAGAATTCGAGAAAGCGATTACACTAAAAACAAAGGCAATTTTAATTTGTAATCCAAGTAATCCTACTGGGTATTTTGTATACCAAAGAAGAGTTGGAAATTCTTCGTAAAATTGTTCTGAAACACGATTTATACCTTTTCTCTGATGAAGTGTATCGCGAGTTTTGTTACGATGGTCGCGAGTATGTATCCTCTATGCATTTGGATGGATTGGATCAGCATGTCGTGTTAATGGATAGCGTTTCGAAAAGATACAGTGCTTGTGGAGTTCGTATAGGAGCATTAATTTCAAAAAACAAGGAAGTAATGGCAGCCGCTTTGCGATTTGCACAAGCTCGCTTGAGTCCTCCAACTTTAGGACAGATAGCAGCCGAAGCCGCCATCGATACTCCCAGAGACTTATTTTACCGAAGTACATAAGGAGTATGTTTCTCGACGTGATTTCGTTGTGGATTCGCTGAATAAAATGGAAGGTGTGTTTTGCCCAAAACCAAGCGGTGCCTTTTATTGTATGGCTGAATTGCCCGTAGATGATGCAGACAAATTTTGCCAATGGCTCTTGGAATCATTTGAATTCAATAACCAAACGGTTATGTTGGCCCCTGCAAGCGGATTTTATTCTGTACCCGAACTTGGAAAGCATCAGGTTAGAATTGCGTATGTGTTGAATCAAGAATCTCTGAAGAATGCAATGACTTGCTTGGAAGAAGCATTAAAAGTGTATCCCGGTAGAACTATCTAATAGTTATTTTGCTTTTATTCTAATTAAACATAGTCAGGAATTTCTTTATACGAGAGAAAAATTTCTATTGTTCCGTGCTAAAAATTTTCTCTCGCAAGAGGAAATGGAAATTTTATTGTTCTAAGTGTTTGCTAAGGTGCCTTTTAGATGGATTTATTTTCAATATTGAAATGTTAATATTTATAAATCGTACTATCCTTTTAGCGCGGACTCATCCAATAGATTTGTGTGTTTAGCAACGATCCATTGAAGATGCCAGCCTTAGAAATAGAGTTAATTAATCAAATTGTTTTAGTAATATTAGGAGGTGCGACTCTCGTACAGCTTTTTTATTTTCTGATGGGAATGTCGGGTCCTAGTTTTAATAATAAATTAGAAGCAAAAGGACCCGCATTTACACCGCCTGTATCGGTAGTGATTTGTGCTCGGAATGAGCTAAAGAATTTACGTAGTTTCCTTCCATCTATTCTCGATCAAGACTATCCCGAATATCAAGTAGTAGTGGTAAACGATTGTTCGTGGGATGAGTCAGCCAATTTTTTGGAGGAGATGGAAGATGCCTATCCTAATTTGAAAGTAATTACGCTGAAAGAACAAGAGAAGTATCAACATGGGAAGAAATTCGCGCTTACTCTAGGTATTAAGGGTGCCTCCTATGAACATCTATTATTAACAGATGCGGATTGTAAGCCAGCTTCTAGGAATTGGATCCGATCTATGGTGCAGGGCTTTTCCAATGGAAAAGAAATGGTGATTTCTTATGGAGCCTATAATAATGAGCCAGGATTACTTAGTAAATGGATTCGCTTTGATACGGTGATGAATGCAATGCTGTACCTCAGTCGGGCGTTAAAGGGAAAAGCCTATATGGGCGTAGGTCGAAACTTGGCTTATACTAAATCTCTCTTCTTTAAAAATAAAGGTTTCGCTAAACATTACCATATTATGTCAGGCGACGACGACCTCTTTGTGAACGAAACATCCAATCAAAGTAATACTTCTGTAATTCTAAATCCAGATGCTTTTACGTTTTCAAAGCCAAAAACGAGTCTTTATACATGGATTTGGCAGAAAAAACGACATATGAGCACAGGAAAGCATTACAAAAGCAGCGACCGTGGATTCGTTGGTGGTTACTTCTTTAGCTTGTTTTTGTTCTGGTTAACTGTAATTCTTGCATTTTTATTGAAACTTAATTGGCAACTCATCGTAGGAATTATCGCAATACGTCTTATGACTCAAATGATAGTTTGTTGGAAAGGGTTTAAAGCATTAGGTGAAAAAGACCTAGTGTTTTTTCTTCCTGCTTTTGATATCATCACTGCTTTCTCTTATCCCATCTTAGCTGTTTCTAATCTCTTCATCAAAACCAAATCCTGGAAATAATGGCTGTTACATCTACCCTTCAACCTGCAAAAAAGAAAAGCAGTAGTAAATCAACAAAAGCTTCAACCGAGGAAATTGTAAAGCCCCTTGTAGAAGTTGCAGATAGTGAAATTCAGCATTTATCTGATAAAGCCATCAAAGATTATAAGATAGTGCGTCGCGCTGTTGATCATGGTGACCAAAAAGCGTATGCCGAGTTAATGTCTCGCTATAAAGATTCTATCTATTATATGCTCCTCAAAATGGTGAATAACCGTGACGATGCCGAGGATTTAACCATAGAGGCTTTTGGAAAAGCATTTAGAAATATTAAACAATACACTCCTGATTACGCTTTCAGTACTTGGTTGTTTAAAATCGCAACCAATAACTGTATCGATTTTATTCGCAAGAAAAGAAAATTGATGTTGTCAATTGATCGTGGTTTTGAAAACGAAGATGGACAAGATATCACCCTTGAAATTAAATCGGATGGACCAAGTCCCGACGATGTGATGATGAAGAAACAAAAAGTTTTGATGATGAAGGATGTGGTGGAGAAACTAAAGCCTCGTTACCGTCGCTTGGTTGAATTGCGTTACTATCAGGAATTATCCTACGAAGAAATTGCTGATGAGCTAAAGCTTCCTTTAGGAACTGTAAAAGCTCAATTGTTCCGCGCTCGTGAATTCTTATACCAAATCATGAAAAATTCTGAGTACGTAAATCATTAAAACTGGATTAATCAGAAAGAAATACCTTTGCCCCATGTCAGAAAACATGGGGCTTTCTTTTTCGTATCAAAATTACCTGCCAAAAATTACTTCGGAGCAAGTAGAAAAGCTGGTTCGATTTAAGGAGATATTCTTAGATTGGAATAGTCGTATTAATCTGATTTCGAGAAAGGATACGGAGCTATTTGAAGTAAAACATGTACTTCATTCACTTTCCATTTCAAAGTTTATTCGATTTAATCCAGGCGCTAGAGTCTTGGATTTGGGAACTGGTGGAGGCTTTCCAGGTATCCCTTTAGCAATCCTTTTTCCTGAGGTAAGTTTCATCTTGGTGGATTCCATCGAGAAGAAAATGAAAGTGGTAGCCGATATTGTGGAGCAACTTCAATTGAAGAATGTAATGGTGAAAAGAGGGAGGGTGGAGGAGATGGATCTGGAGGTAGATTATGTTTTAAGCAGAGCTGTTGCACCCATGAACGACATAATTCACTGGACAAAGGATATATTAAAAGAAGGTCAAGTGGGATCTTTGCCCAATGGATGGGTAATATTAAAAGGAGGTGACTTGTCCGAAGAGTTAGGCTTCTATAGAAAAATGGTTGAAATACAGAAGATTAGCGATTATTGGCCAGATGAATTCTTTGAAACTAAGCTCATTGTATATTTGGCAAGACAAATTCTCTGAAAAATAAAAAATCTTTTTGAGTAAAAGACATTTTTTCTATCTTTGCGCTCCCTTTGGGGGTAATTAATAGATCGATATGAAAAGGACATTCCAACCCTCGCTACGTAAACGTAGAAATAAACATGGCTTCCGTAAGCGCATGAGTTCAGCTAATGGTCGTAGGGTTTTAACAGCACGTAGAAAGAAAGGACGTAAAAAATTAACAGTTTCTGACGAACGTAGTTGGAGAAAATAATTTCTTACTGAAGAAAATAGTGAAGGCAACCATTCGGTTGCCTTTTTTATTTTCATGAATTGAAGTTTATTGGTTCAATTAAATTATGAAATGCTGATTTTTTCTAAATAAGCGTTTTTAAAAAAATTGAGATGTTTTTTTCCCCCCTTTTCCCCCTTGGAAGGCCCCCGCCCCCGGGGGGGGCCCCCCCCCGGAAAAAATTTTGGGGGGAAAAATAACCAAAAAAAAATTTTTTTTTTTTTTTTTTTTATTTTTTTTTTCTTTTTTTCTTTTCTTTTTTTTTTTTTTTTTTCTCCTTTTTCCGGGGGGGGGGGGGGGGGGGGGGGGGGAAATAAAAATTTTTTTTAATTTTTTTTTTTTTTTTTTTTTTACCCCGGGTTTTTGGGGGGGGGGAAATTTTGTGGCCCCCCCCCCTTTTTGGGGGGGGGAAAACAGGATCTGGGGGGGGAAAATTTTTTATTACATTTTGTTTAATTTAAAAATCTAATTCTGATAGCTATTTTGGGAAAAATCTGACATTGCCTAGGAGGGCGTGAGAATAATTTTTTCAATTTGTGTATGTAGCGACATCAAGTCGTGTCCACAGGCTAATTCATGCAAATTGATTTTGTAATTAAATTTTTCTAGAAATAGATTAGCCGATTTTGGAGTGATAATTGCATCGTATTTACCAATGAAAAACTCCACTCTAATTTTCTTAGCGTGAAAATAATGATTCATCAACTTGGATGAATTTCATAGTTTCTCAAGGCAATCCAGCTGTGATAAATCCGATATCTTTTTTCGATATCATCGGTGTTATTGATGAAGAAAAGCTTGACTTTTCTGTAATGATTTTCATGAAACGCAGAGTGCGAATAATGTTATGTAATGTTTCTGGCGACTTCACTAATTTCAATCCTATTTTTCTTCCAATATATGTTTTTGCAATAAAATTTCTGATTTTATTATTCTTCATTCCATCGGGCGCCAGCACAAATAATTCATGAATTCGATGTGGAATTTTATGCACTAAGCCCATCACCGTCTTTCCGCCTTGACTATAGCCCATCAATGAACAACGAACTTTTTTCTTTTCCCAGAGCAATTTTTCCACCATGCTTGAAAGTATGGAAGGAGTGAAGGCTAGTAATCGTTTTGTTACAGAAACAGAATGCGGACCATGGTACAAGAAATCGAAAGCGATGAGGGTGTATTTATGACCCAACTCCTTCTCAAATCGATGAAAATCGTCTGAAATCCTCCCAAAGCCATGAAAACATAGCAAGAGCTCATCTCCACTTCCATATGATTTATAGGGTAGTGTGAAATCGCCATCGGTTAAAAATGAATATTCAGCATCAGACATGGACGCAAATGTACATCCAATCAACTTATCTTAACTTTTCAACAACACGCTTCAATAACCTTCCATTTCCTTAATTTTGTATTCTAAAATCGTGATGTACTTGATGCAACCATCAGCCTGCCATGATCCATTAGTTTTTTCCCACTCTAGTCGATTGTTTTCTTTCTTTCCCTTGTCTTCACGGTCTTCGCTATTTTTTACATTTTCATTAACCCATCAACCATACATCTCCTCAATTAACGATACTAAAATCTAACACATGCCTCGCGATCATTCAATTAAATCAGTACTTATTATAGGAAGTGGTCCCATCATTATCGGACAAGCATGTGAATTTGATTATGCAGGTAGTCAAGCTTCCCGTTCTATGAAGGAGGAAGGCATCGAAGTGATTCTTATTAATTCGAATCCTGCCACTATCATGACGGATAAGGTAACGGCGGATCACATCTACCTAAAGCCTTTAACAAAGAAGTCGATTGTTGAAATTTTAGAAAAACATAAAATTGATGCAGTTTTACCTACCATGGGTGGACAAACGGCATTGAATCTTTGTATCGATTGTCAGAAAGCAGGGATTTGGGATAAATACAATACCAGAATAATAGGAGTAGATATCGATGCAATCAAGACAACGGAAGATCGTGAGAAATTTCGTCTTTGTATGCTTGCATTAGGTGCAAATGTGTGTAAAGGAAGAACAGCAACTTCTTATTTAGAAGGAAAAGAAATTGCTCAAGAAATTGGATTTCCCTTGGTAATTCGACCTTCGTTTACCTTAGGTGGTACGGGTGGAGGATTTGTTTTTGAAAAGGAAGCATTTGATGAGGCATTGAATAATGGATTGCATGCAAGTCCTATTCATGAAGTGTTAGTAGAACAAAGTATTTTAGGATGGAAGGAATACGAGTTAGAGTTATTACGTGATAATGTAGGAAACGTAATTATCATTTGTTCTATCGAAAATTTTGATCCGATGGGGATCCACACTGGTGATTCCATTACTGTAGCTCCCGCAATGACATTGAGCGATCGATGTTATCAAAACATGCGTGATCTGGCCATCAAATGCATGAATGGCATTGGACAATTTGCAGGAGGATGTAATATTCAGTTTTCAGTAAATCCAAATGATGAAAATGAAATAATCGTCATTGAAATTAATCCACGTGTTTCGCGTTCATCGGCGTTAGCATCAAAAGCTACAGGTTATCCTATTGCAAAAATTGCTGCAAAATTAGCCATTGGTTATAATTTAGATGAATTGCAAAATCAAATTACAAAATCTACGTCTGCGTTTTTTGAACCTACTATTGATTATGTAATTGTTAAAGTGCCTAGATGGAATTTCGATAAATTTAAAGGAGCCGATCGTCATTTAGGTTTGCAAATGAAATCGGTGGGTGAAGCGATGGGAATTGGAAGAAGTTTCCAGGAAGCCCTGCAAAAAGCTTGTCAGTCGCTCGAAATAAAACGAAATGGATTGGGTGCGGATGGAAAAGAGTTGACCAATCAAGACCAAATTTTAGATAGTTTAAAAAATCCAAGTTGGAATCGTTTGTTTCATATTTATGATGCGTTTAAAATGGGAATTCCTTTTAAAACCATTCAGAAATTAACGCAAATTGATGCCTGGTTCTTAAATCAGATTGAAGAGCTGGTTGAGTTAGAAAAAGAAATTCAAAAGTATACGCTCGATACGTTGTCTCGTGATTTGATGATGGAAGCCAAAGCAAAAGGGCTATGCCGATCGACAAATTGCACATTTACTTCGATGCTTGGAAAGTCAAGTGCATGCCAAGCGAAAGGAGATGGATATTCATCGGGTGTATAAATTAGTAGATACATGCGCTGCAGAGTTTGAAGCGAAAACACCATATTATTATTCTACATTTGAAACAGAAAATGAGTCAATCGTTTCTGACAAAAAGAAAATAATAATTTTAGGTTCGGGTCCTAATCGCATTGGACAAGGTATCGAATTCGATTACAGTTGTGTGCATGGAGTTTTAGCAGCTAAAGAATGCGGTTACGAAACCATCATGATCAATTGTAATCCTGAAACCGTTTCTACCGATTTTGATATTGCCGATAAACTTTATTTTGAACCCGTATTCTGGGAGCATATTTACGATATAATCCAACATGAAAATCCAGTAGGAGTCATTGTTCAGTTGGGAGGACAAACAGCCTTGAAGTTAGCAGAGAAATTAGATAAATACGGTATTCATATTATTGGTACAAGTTACAAATCCCTAGACTTAGCCGAAGATCGTGGTTCGTTTTCAAATCTGTTGAGAGAATTGAAAATTCCATATCCTAAATTTGGTGTGATTGAAGATGCCTATCAAGCAGTGGAATTATCGAAAGATTTAGGTTTCCCACTCTTAGTTCGTCCTTCATACGTGTTAGGCGGACAAGGAATGAAAATTGTGATCAACGAACAAGAGTTAGAAACGCATGTAGTAAATATTTTGAAGGACATTCCAGGCAACAAAGTATTGTTAGATCATTTCTTGGATCGCGCCATAGAAGCTGAATCGGATGCTATTTGTGATGGAGAAGATGCTTACATAATCGGAATCATGGAGCATATAGAGCCTGCAGGAATTCATTCAGGAGACAGCAATGCCGTATTACCACCCTTTGATTTGAGTGAAAATGTGATTAAACAAATTGAAGATATTACAAAGAAAATTGCCTTAGCCATGGAAGTGAAGGGTTTGATCAATATTCAATTTGCTATCAAAGATGAAGTAGTGTATGTGATTGAAGCAAATCCAAGAGCCTCTCGTACGGTTCCATTTATTGCAAAAGCTTATGACGAGCCTTATGTAAATTATGCGACCAAGCTAATGCTCGGAGACAAGAAATTGAGTGATTTTACGTTTAATCCGAAGAAAGGTGGGTATGCCATAAAATTACCTGTGTTCTCATTTGATAAATTCAAAGATGTAAATAAAGAGTTAGGCCCCGAGATGAAATCAACAGGTGAAGCTATTTATTTCATTGATGATTTGCAGGATGAAGTATTCACGAAATTATACGACGAAAGAAATTTATATTTATCCCGATAAAATATTGAACGGAAAAGTACGTCTCTAAATTATTGAATTAAAATGTCTGACTTCTTGTTTATACTACTAATCATTTTTATAATCTTTGGTGTCTTCCGACGCTATATCTTTTTTTTCCTGATGACGGCTTTATCGAAGAAAGTGTTCAAGGAAATGAATAAGATGCAGGAGCGCCAATCTGGATTTAACCAGCAGCAGAATCAGCAGCAAACCGCTCAGCAGGAAAAGGTAAAAAGCAAGTCCAACAAAGGCGTTTCCAACGATCATGGGGAGTACGTTGATTTTGAAGAAGTGAAGGATTGAAGTGATTGTTCTCACTTAATATTTAAAGGCTAATAGGAGATTCAGTTTTAACACTAAAGGCACTAGAGGTCACAAAAGTTCACAAAGGTTCACATAATATTCTCTCATTGGTTTTTAGTAATATATTTCAATTAAAATTTAGCTGTTTCTCCAACTTCTGAAAGTGGTTCTGAATTCTGAATTCTCAAGTGCACTCAAGTGACCTCTAGTGGCTCTAGTGTTGAAAAAATCACCGTTTTAGTTTGATTTCTATAATCCAGCAAAGTCAATCAAAAGGAGGCGATTTTTTAGAATTCCACCTTTATCCAATTGAATTTTCATCTCATTTTGCAACAATTGAGTTAAATCTATTTTAAAGAGGCAGCCGAAATGCAATTATCTAAAATAATCTCACTATTTTCATCCTCTTAAATTAGAATTAGGTCCTATGAAACCATCCTTGATAAAGCAGTTACAACCTCATTTAATTGCAATTGGAATCTTTCTCTTAATATCATTCATCTATTTTAGTCCAGCTCTTTCGGGAAAAGCCTTGCAGCAACACGACATTGCTCAATGGACGGGCATGCAAAAGGAAATTGCTGATTATAGGGAAACGCATAGTGATGAGCCTTTGTGGACAGGTTCCATGTTTAGTGGAATGCCCGCGTATCAAATTTCGGTATTATATCCTTCTAACTTGATCCAATATGTAAATAAATTGATGTGGTTGTGGATGCCAAATCCGATCAACTTATTATTTTTAGGAATGCTTGGATTTTATTTGCTGATGATTTCCTTTAAGGCTGATTTTCGGATAGCCATCGCCGGTGCATTTGCGTATGCCTTTTGTTCGTTTTATTTTGTTTCAATTCAGGCAGGACATAATACAAAGATTCATGCCATCGCATTAATTCCTCTCATCTTTGCGGGTGTGCTGATGGCTTATCGAGGTAAGTGGTTATTTGGTGCAGCCATTACTGCGTTAGGATTATCACTTCAAGTGTATGCAAATCACTTACAAATTACCTATTATGTTGCCATCACACTAGCATTATTGGTGATTGCAGAATTCGTTCGCGCATTACAAGAAAAGCAAATCGCAAATTTCATGAAAGCGAGTGTGTTTCTTGTGTTAGCTGCAGTTTTAGCCATATTACCAAATATTACCAATTTGTTATTGACTTATGAGTATGGAAATTATTCGACGCGTGGTCCCTCTGAATTAACAGAGAAAAAAACAAGCACAGGACTTGATAAAGATTATGCGTTAGGATGGAGTTACGGACAGTTGGAATCAATGACGCTATTAATCCCAGACTTTGCGGGTGGTTCGTCAGTTTATAAACTCGATAGTAAGTCGGAATCCTATAAGGCGGTTGCTGCCAATGCAGGAGATGCACAAGCACGTTCATTCACTCAGCAAGCACCATTGTATTGGGGCGATCAACCCATGACATCGGGTCCAGTTTACAGTGGCGCCATTGCATTTTTCTTGTTTGTGCTTTCCATGTTCTTATTGAAAGGTACACAACGATTGTGGATTGCCTCCGCATTTTTATTGTTCTTGATGTTGTCGTGGGGAAAGAATTTCTTGCCGCTTACCGATATTTTCTTCGATCATGTTCCAGGTTACAATAAATTCAGATCCGTTGCCATGGCGCTAACCATTGCATCATTTATGATTCCATTGGGAGGAATGTTAGGCTTGATGCGATTTGTTTCTGGAGAAGAAGATAAAAGTAAATTGAAAAAATATTTGATGTATTCTTTTTACGTCTGCGGTGGATTAACTTTGTTATTTGCCTTGCTTCCTGGTGTTTTTGTGATTTTCAAGGACAAAGTGATGAGCAATTGAAACAATACGATTGGTTGTTGGCAGCCTTACGTCAAGATCGTGAGTCCGCTTTAACATCAGATGCATTTAGGTCTTTCTTTTTTATTGCATTGACATTTGGTTTGATGTTTTATTGGTTGAAAGATAAATTAAAGCTTTCTGTAATGCTTCCCATCATCGCATTATTAATTCTTGCTGATATGTGGACCGTTGATAAGCGTTATTTAAACGATAGCCATTTTGTTTCTAAAACAAAAGCAGAGCAACCATTTGATAAGACACCAGCTGATGAGCAAATTTTACAAGATAAGGGCTACTATCGTGTTATGAATACTTCGGTAAGTACTTTCAACGATGCAAGTACTTCCTATTTTCATCGTTCTATCGGTGGTTATCATGGAGCGAAGTTGAAACGCTATCAAGAGCTAATTGAAAACCAAATCAGCAAAGGAAATATGAATGTGTTAAATATGCTGAATGCAAAATATTTTATTGTTCGTAATCCAGAGAATCAATCACCCATGGTACAAATGAATCCAGGAGCGTTAGGTGCAGCTTGGGTGGTGAGTGATTGGAAAGTAGTGCCAAATTCGGATGCTGAGATTAAAGAGTTGGATAGTTTAGATACTAAGACTACAGCAGTAATTGACCAACGATATGCTGCTGATATTAAAGATGCGCAAAAAGGAATGGATTCTACGGCAAGTGTAAAATTGATTTCTAAAGATGGAAAAGTAGCTCCCAATTATCTCGAGTATGAAGTAAATGGTAGTAAAAATAATTTAATAGTGTTTTCTGAAATACATTATCCAATTGGTTGGGATGCTTATTTGGATGGGAAATTAGTTCCACATGTGAGAGCTAACTATGTTTTAAGAGCGATGGAAATTCCTGCAGGAAAACATAAAGTTGAATTTAAGTTTGAGCCTGCTGCATACAAAAATGGAGAGAATATTTCCTTAGCAAGTTCTATACTTTTATTGCTCCTGTTCGCCACAGCATCGTATGTTGAACTGAAAAAGAAAGGGTAAGTAGTAATGAATTTTAAAAAAGTGCTCGTTATCACTTACTACTGGCCGCCAAGCGGTGGAGCAGGGGTGCAGCGTTCGCTTAAGTTTGTGAAATATCTTGCTCAAATGGGATTTTCTCCCATTGTACTAACTGTGGATGAAACCAAAGCAAGTTATCCTTTGCATGATAAATCTTTGTTGAAAGAAGTACCAGAGAATGTAAAAGTAATCCGTACAAATTCGTTCGAACCTCTTAATATTTTATCTTCCTTAATTGGAAAGAAAAATGTGCCTTATGGTGGATTCGCTAATGCAAATAAGGAATCAAAGAAACAGAAGTTTTTAAGATGGATTCGCGGTAACTTTTTTATTCCAGATGCTCGTGTAGGTTGGATAAAGTATGCGGTGGAAGAAGCAAGAAGTATAATTAATGAAGAGAAAATTGATTGTATCTATATTTCGAGTCCTCCGCATTCCTCACAATTGATTGGATTAAAGTTAAAGAAAGAATTTCCTGCACTTCGATGGGTAGCTGATCTACGTGATCCATGGACCGATATTTATTACTATAAAGATTTGTTGCACGGTTCGCGTGCAAAGAAGAAGGATCAACAATTCGAGAAGCGAGTACTGGAAGAGGCGAATGCTATTCTGGTAGTGAGTGAGCCTATCAAGTATTCTTTTTTAAAGAAATCAGTATTAATCATTCCCGATAAAATTCAAGTCTTGCCAAATGGATATGATGAAAGCGACTTCAAAACAGAAGTCGCTCTTTCCAAAGATGTATTCACCATTACCTATGTTGGAACGATGGCGGATTCATACCATCCTGAAATATTTTTTAATGTATTAAATAAACTAGTGAATCACTATTCGGAGTTAAAAATTCGTTTTAAATTTATTGGAGATGCACCTTGGACTCTCAAAAAAATGGTAAGTGATTTAGGAATTGAATCGTATTGTGAATGGAGCGGGCATATTGGACATGACGAAGCAGTAGTTGAAATGCAAAAAGCCAATGCATTGCTGTTGATCATTCCAGATACTGCGGGTGCAAATGGAATTTTAACAGGTAAATTGTTTGAGTATTTAGGATCGAAACGATTAATAATTGGCATTGGACCGAAACATGGCAATGCAGCTGCAATTTTGCGTGAGTGCGAGGCTGGTGAAATGTTTGAACGAACGGAGGAAAATCATTTATATTCTTGGTTGATTGAAAAATTGGAGTTGTGGAAAAATGGAAAGCAGGTTGCATTCGTGAATGATTCCATCAAAAATTATACACGAGAAACACTGACCAAACGATTAGCATTACTTCTGTAGGTGGTCAAATTTTACAGAAGAAATTTAAATTAAAAAATGATTTCAAAATAAAAATTTAGTATGTGCGGCATAGCAGGATTTATTGATAGCAGATTATCCAAGGATGAGCAAGACCCACTCTTGGAAAAAATGCTGCAGTCCATTGCCCATCGTGGTCCCGATGCACGCGGAAAATATTTTGATGGTGCTGTAGGTTTAGGGCATAATCGTTTAGCCATTATCGACCTGAGTGTGGATGGAAATCAGCCCATGTTCAGAGGGCGCAATGCGATTGTTTACAATGGGGAAGTATATAACTATAAGGAAATTCGAAAAACATTAGAAGCTACTGGTGTCGCGTTCAAAACCAATTCGGATACGGAAGTTATTTTGGCGGCGTACGAAAAATATGGATTCGATTGCGTACAACATTTTGTTGGAATGTGGTCATTCGCTTTATGGGATCAGGAGAAGCAATTATTGTTTTGTTCACGAGATCGATTTGGTATAAAGCCTTTCTTTTATTTGAATCAAGGTGATCGGTTCTATTTTGGATCGGAGTATAAGGCGTTGTATCCTTCTTCTTTGTTTTCATCTGCAATTAATGAAGCGCAAGTAGCACGTGGCTTACAATTAGGATGGAATACATGGCATGATGAAACTTATTACCAGTCTATTCATGCATTTACCTGCTGGATGCAATTTAATTTTTAAAGATGGAAAGAATATTGAGTTGGTTCGCTATTGGGATATTGACACCAAACAGCAAAGCAAGTTGAGTTGGGCAGATTCAAAAGAGTAAATTTAAGGAGTTGTTTCTTGATAGTGTGAATCTGCACATGCGCAGTGATGTGGAAGTAGGAGGTTGTTTAAGCGGAGGATTGGATAGTTCGGCCATTGCTTCTGTGGTTGGAAAAAAGTTTCCAGATTCAAAATTTAAAACATTTACTGTTTACTACGAAGGAGAGAATGAAGTTGACGAACGCCCTTGGGTTACGGAAGTTTTAAATAAGTATCCGCAATTAGATCCCTATTATTTTACTCCCAGCGATGACGACATTCAGAATTCATTTGAAAGAGCCATTTGGCATGCCGATGTGCCCCTGGCGGGATCATCACCCATCTCCCAGTACTTCGTCATGCAATTGGCGGCTACTAAAGGAATAAAAGTGCTTTTAGATGGACAAGGATCAGATGAAATGTTGGGTGGATACATGCATTCACTTTTCCGACTTATTGGTGGAGATTTAGGTTGTGGTAAAATCGGATCAGCCTTGAAGCAATTAAATGCACATGCAGCGATGCAGGACTTTTCTTTTGGAAAGAAATCAAATTTATTTTTGAAAAGTTTATTGGCAGGATTTCAAAGTGAGCAAGCTTTGTATGAATTAGAGTACAAAAGATACTATCCATTCTTATCGAAGAGTAATGAAATTCCATTTAAACTAAAAGATAACAAAGGATCACGATTAAATCAGTTTTTGTATCAACTTACTTTTGCAAGCAGTTTACCTACTTTATTACAATTTGAGGATCGTAACTCCATGGCTTTTTCGATTGAATCGAGGGTGCCATTTCTCGACCATCGTTTGGTGGAGTTTGCATTTAGTTTGCCTGACGAAGCCAAAATTCATAAGGGTGTTACTAAGCGCATTTTGAGAGAATCCATGCGCGACATCATGCCGCCTGCTATCACCGACCGTAAAGACAAAAAAGGATTCGTTACACCGGGCGAAGTCAAGTGGTTGCGTGGTCCATTATCATTCCTGCTCGATCAAAATTTCAAAGAGCTCGATTTTTTACAATACCATAAAGTCAATCACCTAATCGATGATTTTAAGTATGGTAATAACAAAAATGCAAACTTAGTTTGGCGATTGGTGGTTCTGCGATGGTGGATGGGGAGAAATTGATTTAATTGCAATAGGTGGAACTAAAAACAATTTTTAAGTTTTTATAATAGGTGTACTAGATATTTTTTTTTGCTAATGATATTCAGTTTAGGCTTATTTCAGATGTTGAGGGGTGTATAAAATCCTTTAATTATCTAGTTATATAAAGAGTTGAATTTGAGTTTTTTTAGAATGGAGGGAATACTATTTTCTGATTGTATTTTTACTTTAATTGGAACATATTACAGTCTATATCTTATAGTTTTTTGTATATACTTTTGCAAGTAGGTATTTTGCTCAAATATTAGTAATTTCGAACCAAAATATTTACTATAATGGGTATAGCATTGAAAAACAGCAGAGTCTTAGTGATAGGTGGTTCCGGGTTTATTGGCTCCGCTCTCGTAAAAAGACTGTTAAAAGAAGACGTAAGCGAGATTATTATCTATGACAATTTTGTTCGTGGTAAGATGGAAAATATTCATGATGTCATTAATGATCCTCGAGTTAGAATTTTTGAGGTCGGAGGTGACATCAGAGACATTGATATTTTAAATGATGCGATGATTGGCATTGATTATGTTTTTCATCTAGCTGCCATGTGGCTTTTACATTGTAAAGATTATCCACGTACTGCTTTTGAAGTAAATATTGCAGGCACATTCAATGTTTTAGAAGCATGCGTGAAGAATAATGTGAAGAAATTAATTTATTCATCATCTGCTTCAGTTTATGGCGATGCTATTTCAATTCCAATGGAGGAAGATCATCCCTTTAATAATAGGAATTTTTATGGGGCAACTAAAATTGCAGGCGAAGCTATGTGTACTGCATATCATGATCGTTATGGACTTTCTGTTGTTGGGCTAAGATATATGAATGTTTATGGTCCAGGTCAAGATCAACATGCAGCATATACAGGAGTAATTCCAATCATGCTTAATAAAATTGAATTGAATGAAGCCCCAGTAATTAATGGTGACGGATCACAGGCTTATGATTTTATTTATGTTGATGATGTTGCCGAATGTAATGTTACAGCACTATTATCTGATGTAAATCTTGGTTTCTATAATGTTGGTACGGGGATTCAAACTTCTATTCGTGAATTATGTAATTTAATTTTGTCATTAACTTATTCTGATTTAAAAGTGAAGTTTAAACCATACTCTGAAGATGATGCTCGTCAGTTTGTTAAAAACAGAATTGCTTCAATCAAAAGGGCAGAAGCTGAATTAAATTTTAGGTACGAATACTCTTTATGTGGCTTTGCCTATAGTAATGGTCAGCATGTAGATGATTCGATTCTGCATCGAATGATGGGGGCAATAAGCCATCGTGGACCAGATGCTGCTGGTGTTTATTCTTATCAAAATATAGGATTAGCTCATGTTCGTTTGTCTATCCTTGATTTATCAGAAGCGGCAAATCAACCGATGTTGGATGAAGAGCGAAATGTGATATTAATATTTAATGGTGAAATTTATAATTTCAAAGAGTTAAGAAAGGAACTTCAAAATGCTGGATTTGTATTCAGAACAAATTCCGATACTGAAGTGATTTTGAACGGATATAAAGCATGGTCTGACAATGTTTTTAAAAGGCTAAATTGAATGTTCGCCATTGCTCTTTTTGATAAAAGAAATGGTCGGCTTTTACTTGCACGAGATCGTTATGGGATTAAACCACTCTATGTATACCATGAAAGTGGAAAGTTAATTTTCTCTTCAGAAATAAAAGGGATATTGAAACATCCAGATTATAACTTTGATATTAATTATGATTCTTTGAATGAATATTTTACTTTTCAAAATTATTTAGGTTTGGTACTTTGTTTAAAGGCATACAGTTGTTAGCCCCAGCTAGAATTATTGAATTTGATTTAAAATTAAATAAAAGGGAATGGTCTTACTGGGATTATAATTTTTCTGATACAGATGATTCAATTGATGAACAAACTGCTGTTGAAGAAACATTAAGACTTTTTAAAAGTGCAGTGTCTAAACAAATGGTTGCTGATGTGGATGTTGGTAGTTATTTAAGTGGTGGAATAGATTCTGGTTCTATAACAGCAATTGCAAGTTCCAAAGTGAAACGTTTAAGGACATTTACTTGCGGCTTTGATATGTCTTCAACAACAGGTAGAGAAGCAAATTTTGATGAGAGAAGAGATGCTGAGTTAATGGCGAGTTTGTTTAAAACAGAGCATTACGAGCAAGTATTAAATAGTTCGGATTTATCGTGGGCGGTGCCGAAGTTAGTGTGGCACTTGGAAGATCTGAGAGTTGGCATGTCTTATCCCAATTTTTATATTGCAGGATTGGCTTCCAAATTTGTAAAAGTTTGTTTAAGTGGAGCAGGAGGGGATGAGTTATACGGTGGCTATCCTTGGAGGTATTATAGAGTAGGAAATTCCATAAATCAAGAGCAATATTTTTCTGAATATTATAGTTTTTGGCAAAGGTTAGTAAAGGATGAGGATAAGAATTCTTTTTAATGAAGAAGTTTATAAAAAAACGAGTGCGGGAAGACATTCATTTGAGTTGTTTAAAAATGTTTTTCTTTATAATAAATCTTTGCGATATGATACTCCAGAAGATCATATTAAAAACTCTTTGTATTTCGAAGCAAAAACATTTTTGCCTGCATTGTTTCTAGTTGGCGACAAGCTTTCCATGGCACATTCTTTAGAGGAGAGATTTCCATTTATGGATAATGATCTTGTTGATTTCGCACAGAAGATTCCAGTCAAGTATAAGTTAGGAAGACTTGAGGAGATGATTCGGATGGATGAGAATGAAATTGGTAAACTCCGAAAGTTTGAAATGGAATTTAATGATGGAAAAAATGTTTTGAGAAAAGCAATGTCTGAGTTGATTCCAGAGAAAATAATCAACAGGAAGAAGCAAGGATTCTCTGCTCCTGATGAATCTTGGTATAGAGGAGAGAATTTTAAATACGTTTCTGAGTTAGTTGGAGGAAAGAAATCAAGAATTAATGAAATTATAAATCCGAAGTTTATTAAAAAGTGCTTGAGGATCATCAACAACATAAAGTAAATCATCGGTTGTTGATTTGGTCTTTTATTTGTTTTGAATGGTGGCTTCGACTTTTTGTTGATGGTGAAAAAATCGAATAATATGCGTTATCTCATAACAGGCGCTAGTGGCTTTATTGGACGGAATTTAGTGAAACAATTATTGTCTACAAATGATGATTTTGAATTGCTTTTAGTTCAGAGAGATTTACCTGTTTTTAATGATAAAAGAGTGACTGTAAAATTATTGGATTTAAATAGTGATATAATTTCTAATTTAAAAGATGAAAACTTTGACTCTATTATTCATTTAGCTCAATCTCCCCATTTTCGTGATTTTCCAGATAAAGCAAGCGATATTTTTAATGTAAATACTCGTTCTGTAGTAGAACTAGCGAATCTTGGAATTTCAAAAGGAATAAAAGGATTTCTTTTTGCATCTACGGGAAGTGTATATGATTTGAATGGTGATATTTTAACCGAGTCGAGCCCTATTAATGCGTCAAATTTTTATGCTGCAACAAAGATTGCTTCTGAAACATTGTTAGTACCTTATTCTAGTTATTTTTCGGTTGATATTCTTAGAATTTTTAACCCATATGGACCAGATCAAAAAGGTATGTTGTTGCCTGGTTTGATTGACCGCATCAGAAACAACGAAGCAATTAAATTAAATAGTGGAAAGGGAATGGTTTTTAAACAAATATTATTTCGATTTGGTTGAACTGGCATTAGGTTTTTAAAATTGAGAAAAAGAATGAATACAATATTTATAACCTTGGTGGATCGGTAATTACAGATATTGGTGAAATTTCTGAGGAAATTGCAAACTTGCTTGGAAAAGATTTGAGAAAAGATGTAGTTTTAGATGTACCGGTTGTAAAATTAATCGCAGACTCTCAAAAAATATATTCAAAAGTAAATTATATACCAGTGGTAAACTGGAGAGATGGAATAAAAAATTGTTGTTATGAAAAATAATACATCTATTAGTTTTCACGATAAGTGGAAGAATAATCCCAATTTGGCTTTCAAGGAAACCATGGAAGAAGGGTCAGAGATAAGAAAATGGATTATAGAACGAAACGGTTTCAATTCTGACCAAGATTTTGAAACGTATCTAAGTCACAAAAATAGAATTCTTGATGGTGGATGTGGCAATGGAAGAGTAACCGCTTTGTTGCGTTCATTGTCAGCTGCCAATACGGAAATTGTAGGTATTGATTTAGTTGCTGCTGATATTGCAAGAGACAATTTTAAAGATATTCCCAATACCCATTTTTATTCGAAAAATTTATTGAGTGATCTGACTGATTTAGGGAAGTTTGATTTTATTTACTGTCAAGAAGTATTACATCACACCGATGATCCTTTTGGTGCGTTTAAAAATTTAGTTGAACTTTTGGAGGAAAATGGTGAAATTGCAATTTATGTTTATCGCAAAAAAGCACCACTTAGAGAGTTTTCTGATGATTTAATTAGAAATAAAATAGCAGGATTTGATTACGATAAAGCAATGGCAGTTTGCGATGAAATTACACAGTTTGCAAAAATTGTTTCTGAAAGTGGTCAAAAAGTTATTGTTCCTGAATTAAAAGTTATGGAGATTGAAGCGGGCGAATATGATTTGCAGCGTTTCATTTATCATTTTTTCTTTAAATGTTTTTGGAATCCTGCCTTTTCTTTCCATGATAATTCAGTAATTAATTATGACTGGTATCATCCTCAGAACTGTTCCAGACATACTATCGATGAGATTTTGGGGTGGTTTGATAGTGCAGGATTAAATGTCGAATGGCAATTTCAAGATTTTTACGGCATCACCATTCGTGGCAGAAAAGTCCAAAAATGAAAGTTTTAATTTTACCAAATAATATTGCTTCTATGCCTTCCATTACCGCGGATAGGTTAAATAGGAAGGGAATAAATGTTAAAGCACTTTTTCTCGATACTAATCCTAACCAACAGCAATTTAGTGGAAAAGGATTCCCGCTAAAAGGATTGCGTTTTGGATTTTTACATAAAGTTTTTAATTTTAGTAGATTTTATATTCATGCAATTAGAGGAATATTTTGGGCAGATGTAATTCATTATTGTGGATCTTTTAGTATGCCTCTAAATAATCTCCTTTTCCCATTTATACGTTTATTCAATAAACCTGCTTTGGTGGAGTGGGTGGGGAGTGATATTCGTATTCCTGAGGTTGAATTTTTAGAGAATAAATATTACAAGGAGGCATTTTACAGTGGTTATGAGTATCCTTATGAGTCTGTGATTCAATCTAGGAAAATACAACAGATGTTTAAGAATGCAGGTTTTGTACCCTTGGTGTTTCCTGGTATGGAACAGTATATCTTGTCTGATATATTCCCTACATATTATAAGTTTATTCAACGAATTGATCTGAACAATTATGTACCAAATCCTCCTGAATTAAATAAAAGTAAACCATTAATAGTTCATGCACCTACCGCCCCCATTGCAAAAGGTACTAATTATATTGAAGCAGCACTTGAAGAATTAAGTAATACATATGATTTCGATTATGTACGAGCTTTTAAATTAAGCAGGCAGGAGGTTTTAGATTTAATTGGAAAGTGTGATGTGTTTATCGATCAAATTGTTCTTGGTAGTTATGGTATGGCTTCAATGGAAGCTTTTGCATTTGCAAAACCTGTAGTTTGTTATATGAAGCCTTCCGTATTATCTTGTTTTCCGGGAACGTCTCCAATAATTAACGCTAACCCTGATACAATAAAATCTGTTATCGAGGATTTGCTCAAAAGTGGGGTGAGGCGTCATGAAGCAGGAATGGTAAGTAGAAAATATGCGGAAACATATCATGATATTGATTCATGTATCGATGAACTTATTGATATTTATTCAGACAGCATTAAAATTAAAAAGAATCCTAAATAAAAAAGCCCTTGCTGATTTTCAACAAGGGCTTTTTAATTAAGTGTATTTACCTTTAATAAATGTTCCAGAATAAATTTTTCCATTACTATCTAATAATTGTAATAAGTAAAGTCCAGTTTGAAGTGATTTAATATTAATTGGATTTGATAAATTCGACTTGTTCACTTTGTTAATTAATTTTCCTTGAGAATCAAAAATTGCAACTTGGAATAGCATATCATTTGTTTGATTTGTTATCACTTTGCAATTTATGTATTCGGAAGATGGGTTTGGAAATATTCTCAAGTCGCTTTTCGAAATATTAATTTCGTTAATGGAAGTAGTGTTTTCTACTTTGGTGATGGCGTCATTTGTTATTACTGCCGGATTGAAGTCAAAATAAATATATGCACGATTGCTGATATTATCACCTAGTACCAAATTTGTATTTGGTCGTATTCTAAACTCAATAAATCCATGACTTTCTGGCTCATTAGAATTCGAATCAGGTAATATGATGCCAGGGAAATTAAATTTAATGATGTTATTCCCTTCAATTGTATAAGTACAAGGTTGATGGCTATAACCAAGAAGTTCAAAGGTTGATAAATTTAATTCCGATGGAATACTATCAGTGATTCGCACATAATTAGCTTGATAAGTTCCAGTATTTTGGAATCTTATTTTATAGGTAAGCCATTTTGCAGCTGAAACTTCAGTTGGAGTTAAGGAGGTAGATGATACATTTTTATCATTCGGGTCAAAGGATCCTATTAACGTATCCAATTGTTGAGAAAAATTATTTACAGTATCTATTTCAGTTAATCCTGAGTTGATTTCTGCATAGGCATATACACTATCACCCAGATTTCCGAAAAGAGAATTTATATATTTGATCATAAATGATCTAGATTCTCCAGGATTTAAATTGTAAAAACTCCAATGAATGGTATCTAAACTTGAACTTAAATAAGTAGTTGCAAAATTGGGAATTGTATTGTTAAAATAAAGTTGATTTTGCATTATCAATTTTATTTTAATACTATCTACAGGTGAGGTTCCTTCATTTTTATAAGTGATTGAATAGAATCCATCAAATCCAGGTCGTACGGGTGTAATCGATGTTATGTGTATGGAAACATCATTCGCTGCATTGTTTGGTGTCAGTATAAAGATTGTACTAGAATCAATGTTACCAGTACTTGTAAATTGCAATGGATTATTTACACCAGAAAGCGTATAATGATTTGGAGTGTTAAGAACATTCAAAGTATATGTTATTTGAGTGTCTGCCGGAGTTTTCACTAAACCAAGTGAATTTGTAGTATAAATTTTTCCTCCTGGATTTACTTCAATTAATAGTTGTTGCTCAGGGATATCTAAGGTGTCATAAGTACTATTTTGATTTTGATCTCTGTAGGCGAAACCTCTTATTTCATTCAAGCCTGAAGGGATAAACTTATAGAATCCAGATTCAAATGTAGCAGACCGTCCTAATCCGGAGAAACCAATTCCATTAATGACAAAATGATTGGTGGCATGTCTTTCTGTACCTCCAAAGTCATTCATTTGTGTCCATGTTAGTGTGGCAGGATCATATTCCCAGAAATCATTATAAAAGTTTGTAAGGTCACTACCGCAACCTATATAGGCTTTGTCGTTTATCGTAAAAGAAGAAGTTGCGTAACGTGGACCACCAGGGAAAGTATCAACTAAAGTCCACGAGTCAGCGATTGGATCGAATGAAAAAATATCTGATTTAGCTGAACTGTTTGACGATCCTAAACCATAATAAGCTATATTATTAATAACAAATGAAGTTCCATTTTGACGATTCGTACCAATAAAATTTGCTTTTGCAGTCCATGAGTTTGTGATTGGATCATATTCCCATAATTCTTTAGTATATGGTGAATAACCTATACCAATATATGCTTTTCCATTAACACAAAAGCTGCACAAGTGTATGCAGGAGTTCCTGGGTAATGGAAATAGAGGTCCAAGAATCTGTTAATTCTTCATATCGATAAAGGGAATCATTAGGATTTCCAGCTGCGCTCATCCATCCATTTGTCATGAATGCTGTGTCGTTAATTACAAAAAAACTTGCACCAAATAATGCTACTGGTATATCATTTAATTGAGTCCAGCTATCATTACTTGCATCATATTTCCAAACGTCTGATAATACTTGATTATTTATACCATAGCCTCCAACTATAAATCCAGCGTTATTCAACGTAAAAGAGCCAGACGAATGCCTTAAAATTCCTGGAAAAGTAGATGTTTGCTCCACAACTGTGCTTTAGCAAAATGACTTCCTAAAAGAATCATAATTAAGATAATAATTTTTTTTCATATGTTTTGGTTTTAGAAATTAGAATTCAAATATACTAATTTAAATCATTGATTGTTAGAGTTTTTTGATTTTTAGGGTAAGAAATGGAAAATGAACTAGTTATGAGTGCTTTATATTGATTATTGCAGTTACTTTTGCGTTTATTGTAAACTATAGTGTTGAATGGGAGTTATCAAACGCCAAGGCATAAAAAATACCATAGCTACCTATATTGGTTTTATGGTGGGCTTTGTAAATCTGATTATTATCCAGCCAAATTTCCTTACAAAAGAGGAGCTTGGGCTAACTCGAGTTCTCTATTCATTCGCTCTTTTGGTGGCTATGTTTGTCCCTCTGGGGATCGGAAATGCCACCACTCGTTTCTTCCCTCGGTTTAAAAATATTGAGAATCGCCATCATGGTTTTTTTGGATTTATGTTGCTCTTTCCTTTGATTGGATTTTTATTAGCTGCTCTCGTGCTGTATCTGTCCAAAGATTTTATCATGGGGCGATATGCCGCCGAATCGCCCTTGTTTAATGAGTTCTTTTATTATGTTTTTCCACTTACTTTTTTTGTTTCGATTATTTCTGTGCTGAGTATCTATTGTTCCTCCAATTATAAAAGTACCATTCCAACATACCTCAATGATATTGTTGTCCGCTTCATGGCTATTGCAGTGGTGAGTTTGTATTATCTCAAGTGGTTTACCTTAGATGAGTTCATTATGGCTTTTGTGGCGATTTATGGGATTCAAATGATTGGTTTGCTAGTTTATATTTTTCAATTCGATCGACCCGGATTTAAAATTGATTGGCCCTATTTTAGGAAGCAAAATTTTGTGCAGTTAATTCGATATGGATTATTGCTTTGGTTTGCTTCCGTTGCTTCCATTGGATTGAAATTTTTCGACGCCATTATGATTGGACAATATATGCCCTTAGCCTTTGTGGGAATTTATACCGTGGCTGCCTTTATACCAACTATTATCGAAGCTCCACTGAATGCTTTCGATCGGATTGCAGCGTCTAAAATTGCTTTTGCTTGGAAAGAAAATAATCGAGAGGAAATTAATTCGATTTACCAAAAGTCAAGCTTGTATATGTTTATGATTGGCGGATTTCTTTTTCTGAATGTGAATATCAATATTTATGATTTGTTTACTTTTTTACCCGATGGATATGATCAAGGAGCACCCATAGTAATTATTTTAAGTTTGTCGAGTCTTTATAATATGGCTACAGGATTGAATGCTGCTATATTGTTTAATTCTGATAAGTATAAGTTAGGAGCGGTTTTTTTAATTTCTTTAGCTATTATTGTATTGGCGTTGCAAATTATTTTGATTCCATGGCTGGGAATGATCGGCGCCGCCACCGCTACAGCATTGGCTTCTTTCATTTATAATAGTCTTTTGTTTTGGTACGTTAAAAAACATTTCCAACTGCAACCTTTCGAGAAGGAGAATAAGGTGTTGCTTTTTTTAATTATTGTACTCTTCGGATTTGGATTTATCTTACCATCAACAGGCTATCCAATAATTAATATCCTTTACAAAGGAGTTATTATTTCAGGAATTTATATTGCTTTCGTCTATCTGAAAAATCTGACACCAGAAGCTTTCGATTGGTTGAAAAAGAAAAAATAATTTGAACGCTTGTATTTCTATTAAAGAATAAATAGAATAATTAGTAAAGTCTCTCCGTGTGACTCTGTGCTTTCTCAGTCACTCCGTGGTAAAAATAGATTTTCATCAAAGTCGTGAATTTAATATCTCTTAAAGTTAGTTTTTCTAATCTTAATAGTTAAGTCTTCTCCATTATTTTTGATTGAACAAATTTGTGTTCATATAAAACTTGTAATTTTTGCCACGGAGTCACGGATTACACGGAGGGTTCACGGAGCGTGTGTAATGCAAATTGAAATACTATTTTAAACCAAAAAATATCTTGTATTATTTGGATCAACATTAACTTATTGAATACTGTTTATGTTGTAATCAAGGTAAAGCTATTGCCAGTAATGAATCAGTACGATTAAGTACTTGGACTTTTTTAATAGGTAATGTCGGTGATACTTTATATTTCTTTTAAAAGTTTCTCGCATTTACTTTCTTGTTGTTTTTGTCATCTGCATTTTTGACTTGAATTTGAATCGCTTTTGTTAACCAGTTTTTTGCGTTTTGTGTATCTTTTTCTTCATCACGCGCTAAAAACGTTTGGGCCAATTCATAATAATGAATTGCATTCAATGGCTCTAACATGATGGCCCTTTCAAAATTCTTAATAGACTCTTCATAAGTTCCACCGGGTAAAGCTCCGAAAATAGCTTTAATCATGGTTCTTTCTAAAATATTAAAACCTGCAATTTCGCGATGCCATCTTCCTAAAATATGATAAGCTCCTGCCGTTTTCGGATCTAGTTTTATAGTGAGTTCCGCCTCCGATTTGATCAATTTTGCATTATCGATTTTTGTTTTATTACTTGCAAATTCCGTCATTCTTCCCAAGGAAACTGCATAGGCATAGTGTGCATTTGCATTTTGAGGATGTTGCGTAATGGCTTTCTTTCCTAGATAAGCAGCCTTTTTATACCACTCTTGTTTTGCACTTTCTTTTTTTTGTTCAACACCTATTATGGAATGGATGTAGGATGTTCTCCATAAATATTCAACATTAGATGAGTCTCCTTTCAAAAGTTCTTTAAATAACACTAAGGCTTCACTCCATTTTTTTTCTTGCTGCAATTTTTCGCCTAGATGAAATTTTTGTAATTCACTTTTCACTTCCTGCGACCAAGAGGATCCGAGAATCAATGCTAAGAAAAGACATAGAATAGTTTTAGGCATGTTCGAATTCAATTTTTTCAATTTGTGATATTTTTTTCAAATCGATGATTGTTTTTCCAGTGTCAGACTTAGTAACCATAGAAATAAATTTGGCCCCCCAGATGAGCTCTTTCCAATAGTAGGAATTACGATTGAAGATTTGTTGCACGTATGTATCATCTATGGCTTTTATACTGATCATGAATTCAGCTTCCAATTCTTCTAGATCTTTTTCTGCCAAGTTGTAGAGTGGACTTTCTTCGTTGATAGGATGAACTATGGTCCAGGATAAAGCAAGAAAATTGATCTTGGAAATTTCTAATTTTAAGTTGGTAAATTTACGTTGTATGACCCCATTTACATTTTGATTATAAGAAAATAAAACCATCGCTTCCACTTCAATAAGTTGATTTTTTCGTGCATTGGTAATTCTAAACATAAGCGCAGTAGGGGCCTCTTTTGAAAAAGTGGGATGAGCGTAAGGAGCTATTATAATATTTTCGCTGTATAAAAGTTTTGCTGTAGGTCGGGAAAACCGTCCATAAAGTAAACCTGTTGCTAAGGCAAAGCCTAATAACCCCATCATGGATTCAATCCCTGCAATAGAACTTGCAATTATCCCAGTCGGATTTAATCTGCCATAACCTACCGTAGTGAGCGATTGTGAACTGAAGAAAAATATTTCCAAGAATTTTTCTAGCTCTGTAGTATAGATCATCCCTGCAATGGTATCAGGACATAAGAAATAGTAGAGTAGTGAAAAGATTAAATTAAGTATGAAATAAAAACTGAATACGACGAAAATGAATTTTGTCCATGATATTGTAATGAGTGAATGATAAATGTTCACTACGTTGAAGCGTGGTTCACCAATGCGATTTATATTGGCTGAACCATCTTTATTTAAGATGCGCTGTCCCGATTCATTACTGGTATTCCCAAATCCGAATTCAGAAGCAGGATTTTGATTTAATAGTTGATTCAGTTTTTTCAATCGATTCTCGCTTAGCATTTTTAATTGAAATTGATTAGCAAGAGGAGGATTAACAATTCAAAGCGCAAATTAGTTTAATATACTTTGTAAATTATTAATCGTAAGACTCAAAACGAATTGCTTTCTTATCGTATCCAAGAATTTCTAGTCTTTGTCTTGCTTCTTTTAGCATATCTGCCCATCCACAGATGTAGAAATAGGCAGGGCGTTGGTCACTAAATATTTCTTCGTAAATACTATGAACGTATCCTGACTTTCCTTTCCATCCTTCATTTTCACGTGATAGAACAGGTATAAATTGGAAGCTTGGATATTCAGCAGCTAAATCTTCTAACTCCTTGCGATAAAGAATATCTTTCTCCCAACGATTGCCAAAGATTAAGTATAAATTTTTATGTGGAATATTATTTTTTAGGATATGTATTATTTGTGATCGTAAAGGAGCAACTCCAGTTCCAGTTCCGATAAAACAGATGTCGCGATCAATAGGATCAGGTAATTGAAACTTTCCAAGAACTTTTGAAACTTTTATTTGTGTACCTACATCGTACTTCTCCCATAAGAGCGGTGTTCCCAATCCTTTTTCATTTAGTACAATGCACAATTCAAATATATTATCTTGAGATGGTGCCGATGCTATAGAATAACTGCGATTTGTGTACTTCGAATCAAGGGGTAAATCCAACATAATGAATTGACCTGCTTTAAAAGAAAATGGTATTTCATCTGGAACTTTAATGAAGAATCGTTTTACTTTTTCTGTCTCGTCTACGATGTCTACGATCGATGCGTCTTGATAAATATAAGCCATGTAAATATTGTATTTTGATAAAATTAGAACTTATTGATTTAACCCCAAAAAAAACCAATTGTAAATGGGGAATACAGGCAGCGGTTTCCCGTTTTTTTGAAATTAATGGTCGGATTAACAGTTATTTATGCAATTACAAGAAGTTATTATTTCTTCTCAACGTTCAGAGATCTTTTTTAAAAAGTCATATTTTATTCCACTATTTGCGTGGGTGAAACTGCAAAATGGCAGAGCGTAAATAGTCCTTATCAAGATGAGTGTAAATTTCTGTAGTGGTAATGCTGCTGTGTCCTAGCATCTCTTGTACAGCTCGTAAATCGGCACCGCCTTCAATTAAATGTGTAGCAAATGAATGTCGAAATGTATGGGGACTTATTGTTGTTCTAACTCCTGCTTTCAATGCTAAAGCTTTAATGATCATAAAAACCATTACACGACTTAATTTACGTCCTCTACGATTTAAAAAAATATAATCTTCATGTCCTTTTTGGATCGGTAAATGATTTCGAATCCCATCGGTATAGAGTATAATTTGTTTGATGGCAGAATTTCCCATCGGAATAATTCTTTCTTTATTTCCTTTTCCAGTGACTTTAACAAAACCATCGTTAAAATAACTTTGACTTAGTTGTAATCCGATAAGTTCTGATACACGCAAACCGCAAGAATATAATGTCTCGAGCATCGCTTTGTTGCGTTGTCCCTCTGGTAAACTTAAATCAACAGCGGATAACAATAAATTTATTTCTTCTACCGTAAGGAAGTCAGGAAGTTTTTTACCAATACTCGGACCTTCTATCAATTCTGTAGGATCATCTTGTAAAACATTTTCCATCAATAAGTATTTGTAAAATGCTTTTACTCCTGATAACACTCGTGCTTGTGTTCGCGCCATCATTCCCAAATCACTCACCCAACGTAGAAATTCTTGAAGATGTTCATGCTTGATTTGTTCGGGTGATAAATTGTATTGTTTAAAGTCTAAAAACTGTACTAATTTTTCAATATCATGCTCATAAGCTTCTACCGTATTGGAGGACAGTGATCGTTCCAATTGAGAATAACTTCTAAATCCTTTAATGTAGGGTGTCCAGGCGTTCATGACTGTACGAAGATAATTAATGATTCATATTTTTTGTAAATTTGTACATGATGCGCATAGATATTATTAACGGTCCTAATTTGAATTTGTTGGGTATTCGCGAACCTGAAGTGTATGGTGTGAAGACATTTGAAGAATATTTTTCTAGTTTAAAGGAACGTTATACAGAGATTGACCTTCATTATTTTCAAAGTAACGTGGAAGGTGAACTCATCAATCGTTTGCATGAAGTTGGTTTTTCTTCTCATGGAATTATTTTTAATGCAGGTGGTTATACGCATACTTCAGTGGCTATTGCTGATGCAGTCGCTGCCATTCGTACTCCTGTAATTGAATTGCATATTTCTAATGTTTTTGCAAGAGAAGAATTTCGTCATCAGAGTTTAATGGCTAATAAATGCGTAGGACTCATCGGTGGATTAGGATTAAAAGGGTATGAATTAGCAATAAAGTATTTTATTGAAACGAGTAAAGACATTTAATAATGTTAGTTCACAATCATATTGCGCATTCCGTTTTGATGGTTCGTCCAGCGCTATTTGGTTTTAATCCTGAAACTTCGAGCAGTAATTCTTTTCAAAATAAATTGGAAGTTGAAAAAGTATCCGAATTAGCATTAGTGGAGTTTGATAGAGTGGTGGATCAATTGAGAAATGTTGGAATTGAGGTTCTCGTTTCTCATTCTGATGATTTGTTAGCTCCTGACTGTATATTTCCAAATAATTGTTTTAGCACGCATGATCAAAATAAATTGTTGATTTATCCAATGATGGCAGCCAATCGCCAAAGAGAAAGAAATGGAAACATGCTCGCTGATTTGAAAAGTAATTTTGTGGTGAATGAAATTCATGATTTTAGTATTTATGAAAAAGAGAATTTGTTTTTAGAAGGAACGGGCAGTATTGTCTTTGACCATCTGCATAAAATTGGCTATTCGATTCGTAGTCCAAGAACGTATGAAGCAGTTCTTAATGATGTTTGTTCAGTTTTAAACTATACTCCGTTTTTATTTACCTGCTTAGATATCCATCAACAACCCATCTACCATACCAATGTGATCATGAATATCGGATTGGGTTATGTGCTTTATTATGAAGATGGAATTATTGATCCCATGGAGAGATTGCGGCTCTTGCAGTACTTTAAGGAAGGTGAATTGGACGCTATTTCAATATCCTGGGATCAGGTTTTGAATTTTTGTGGAAACATGCTTCAACTTCAAAATAAAGAAGGGAAATTATTTACGATTTGTTCGTCTTCAGCCTATCAAAACCTGACACTTGAGCAGAAAGGCTTGATTTCTAAACGATCCAACTTTCTGGTTGTTGACATACCTATGATTGAAAAAATTGGAGGAGGTGGCATTCGATGCATGCTGGCTGAAGTATTTTTGAAGCCAAGATTGTGATGAATGTTGACGGATACCCTGAAAGGACTTAAAGTAGTTGAATTGGCCACTGTTTTGGCGGGTCCGGCTGTGGGAATGTTTTTCGCTGAATTGGGTGCTGAGGTAGTAAAGATAGAGAATAAGAGAACCGGAGGTGACCCAACTCGTGGTTGGAAATCAGCTCATGAATCAAAAGAAGATCCTGCTTCTGCTTACTATCACAGTGTGAATTGGCATAAGCAAATTGTTTTTCTTGATTTGGGAGAATCATCCGATCGTTCACTACTTACAGAATATTTGCAAAGTGCAGATGTGCTCATCGTCAACTTTAAGGAGGGCGATGCCCAAAAGTTTGATTTGAAAAGTTCGGTTCTGCTTGAACGTTATCCTTCATTGATCATTGGTGAAATCCATGGCTTTGATTCTGATGATCGTGTAGCTTATGATGCTGTTTTGCAAGCGGAATCAGGAATGATGTCCATCAATGGAAACCCTGGTGACGATCCTTTAAAACTTCCCATTGCGTTCATTGATATTTTGGCAGCTCATCAACTCAAAGAGGGTGTACTTTTAGCTTTGTGGAAACGTGAGAAAACTGGAAGAGGAGCCATCGTGTCCACTTCGTTGTACCAATCTGCTTTGGCATCATTAATAAATCAATCCAGTACCTATCTTAATACGAACGTAGTGCCGTCGCAGTTAGGTTCCTTGCATCCCAATATTGCACCTTATGGTGAAAAGGTATTGAGTAAAGACCAACAACCTATTTTGTTAGCGGTGGGTACCGACGGCCAATTTCGAAATTTATGTGATGTTTTGGAAAAACAATCACTTTCAACAGAAAGAAAATATATCACCAACGCGGATCGTGTAAAAAATAGAATTGATTTACTATCTGAGTTGACTGCATTGTTTAGCAAGCAAGATGCTAGTACAGTTTTATCAAAGTTGCACCAAGCAAAAGTACCAGCAGCGAAAATTAGAAAGTTAGATGAGGTATTGAATGATTCTCCTGCAAAAGAAATGGTGTTGGAGCAAGTAGAACCCAACGGAAAAATAAGTAAGCGAATGGCGACAATAGCCTTTAAAATAGAGCGTATATGATGACGATGAGTAAATTAAAATTTGCAGATCCCTACAATGAAAATAGGATTGAGGAGTATTTTTTATTTAGATGGAAGTTGCTTCGTAAGCCATGGGGGCAACCTAAAGGAACAGAGCGCGATGATCAGGAGGAAAATAGTTTGCAGAGGATGTTAGTTGATGAAGATGGAAATATTATTGCTTGTGGTCGTTTTCATCTAAACTCTCCACTGGAAGCACAAATTCGATATATGGCTGTTGAAACCGGTCAACGAGGAAAAGGAATTGGAAAGATGATGATGGAAGAGTTGGAAAGTTTAGCTATTAATGCAGGTGTGAAAACAATAGTGTTGCAAGCTCGTGAAAATGCACTTGAATTTTATATCGCTTGTGGATATATAAAAGTGAAGGAAACTTTTTTACTTTATAACGACATCCAACATTATTTAATGATCAAGAAAGTATAGAATTAAAGCGAAACATGCGTATCGATATCATCACCGTACATCCCGAATTACTAGAGAGTCCTTTTCAACATTCTATTTTGAAACGTGCTCAGGAAAAAGGATTGGTGGAAGTGAATTTAATTAATTTAAGAGATTATGCATTAAGCAAACACCGTAATACCGATGATTATGCATTTGGTGGTGGCGCCGGAATGGTGATGATGATTGAACCTATTGCTCTTTGTATTGAAACGTTGAAAAGTAAAAATGATTACGAAGAGGTTATTTATATGAGTCCAGATGGAACGATGTTGGATCAACCTTTAGCAAACCAGTTATCACTTTGTGGAAATATGATTATACTTTGTGGACATTATAAAGGCGTAGATGAGCGAGTGCGCGAACATTTTATTACACGTGAAATTAGTATTGGCGATTATGTGCTGTCAGGAGGAGAGTTAGGTGCAGCTGTTTTATGCGATACCGTAATTCGATTAATTCCAGGTGTTTTGAATGATGAAACATCGGCACTGTCAGATTCATTTCAGGATGATTTAATAGCCCCTCCTGTTTATACGCGTCCAGCCGAATTTAGAGGATGGAAAGTTCCCGATATTTTATTATCAGGTCATGAAAAGAATATTGAGCAGTGGAAACATGAAAAGTCACTTCAGCGAACCAAAGAGCGCCGTCCTCATTTGCTGAACAAGAAAAATTAGTTTTGTACGCTTGAAGTTTCTTCTTGACTTAGTTTGATTTCTCGAAGACGACCTCTGCTTTTAATTTTCTTATTTCTTGTTGTGTAAAAGAAGAAGCTTAATAAAATGACGAAGTAAGAACAGAAGAAAATGGAGGCAGAATAATTCCATTCACCAATAAATTCTTCAATGAGAACATTCATCAAAAGGGAAAGTAAGGCGAGACCAACAAAAACAAAACTAACTTGAGAATCACTTAATCCAAGTATAGCAAGGCTATGTGTGGTATGATCTTTTCCTCCAACAAACGGAGAACGACCTGCCGAAAGTCTATTTACAACCACCACGGTGGTATCTAAAATGGGAAGTATAAAAGTCATTATTGTTCCAGCTAATAATTTTCCAGTAGCAGGTGCTTCTGAAGAGTAAGGATCATTCCAAAAATAAATAATTCCCATCGTTGCTAAAAAGACACCCAAGAATTGACTTCCCGTGTCACCCATATACATTTTAGAAGGATGCCAATTAAATCGCAAGAATGCAATCAAAGAAGCTAATACACCTATTAACACTAACAAATGCATATTTAAAATATCATTGTTATAAATAATAATGTAAATGGTATTAAGAATAATTCCAATGGAAACAATGGAAGTAATTCCATCCATATTATCGAGCATATTAATGGAATTCATAATGCCAACTACCCAAAATAAGGTTACTGTATAATTCAATAAATCACTCGAGAAAATATGAATGCTTATTCCTGTACTAATTAAAATTATTCCAGATAGAAGTTGAACTCCAAATTTTAGCCAAGGCTTCGTGTTGTATGCATCGTCAGCCAATCCAATCAAAAAACCAGTACCACTCGATAAAAGAAGTCCAACAAAACCGAGTTGATATGCATCTTGTGCAGGTTCAAATAAAATAGAATAACTGGCTAAAGAAAGAAGGAACATAATATAAAAAGTAATGCCTCCAATACTAGGTTTAGACATAGCGCCCCATCGAATGATAGTTCCATCTAAATTATTTCGAATGCCTAGTGTTTTGAAGAAACGTAAAAATAAGGCGTTGATCATCAAAGAAAATGTTACCGCTATTATTAAAAAGAGCGAGTACAGAATGAAGCTACTATGTTGAAGAAACTGTTCAGTCATTGGGTGTCAAAATTTCAAATTTTGATTCTAATTCTTGGAAGGAGGGAAGTTCCATATCTTTTTCGGAGACGATGGGCGTCGCGTCGCAGCCCCAGTCAATAGACAGATCCTTATCATTCCACAAAATACCACTTTCTGATTCTTTATGATAAACGTTAGTACATTTATACAGAAAAATAGTATCCTCTTCCAAAGATAAGAAACCATGTGCGAATCCCGGCGGGATCCAGAAGATAAAGTTGTTGAATGCACTCAATTCAACCCGTAAATGTTGTCCAAACGTGGGTGAATTTTTTCGAATGTCAACAGCAACATCATAAACACGTCCTTTTAATACACGCACTAATTTCCCTTGGTCGAAGGGAGGATGCTGAAAATGTAAGCCTCGCAAAACATTTTTGTGGCTGCACGATTGATTGTCTTGAACGAACTTCTTTTGAAGTCCTAATGAATGAAATACTTCTTCATTATAAGATTCATAAAAATATCCTCGATCATCATAAAAAATTTTTGGTTTAAATAAGAGAGGGCCTTCTATGTTAAATCGATTTACTTCCATTCGCTAAGCTTTTTTCTTTTTGAATAAGTCTGAAATTTTATTGAACAAAGTTTTAGGTTCGTCTTCTTCTTCATAGTAACCATACCCATAGCTGTATCCATAGCCATAACCGTATCCATAACTATATCCATAGCCGTAACCGTATTTCAGTTTCGACATTTCAACACCATTTAAAATGACAGAAATATTTTTTACTTTGTTCTCTGTTATCAATTTATTTATTTGAGCAATAAACATTTTTCTTGAATAATTAGCTCTTAAAATGTATAATGGATAGTCCGCTACCTGCATAATCGGGATTCCATCACTCACAATTCCTACAGGAGGTAAGTCAATAATAATAATATCATAAATTCCTTTTAAATACTGTAACAATTTTTCCATTTTAGGATTAATTATTAATTCAGCTGGATTGGGTGGAATGGGTCCTGCCGTTATGAAGTCGAGATTAGCTAAAGAGCTTTTAGTGATACAATTTTCAGGTAAGTCTTTTCCTATTAACAAAGTACTAATACCATGATTATTTTCTACATTAAAGCCTAAATGGATTTTAGGCTTTCTCATGTCAAGGTCTAAGATTACAACTTTTAAACCAGAAAATGCGATTACTCCAGCAAGATTAATAGCATTAAATGTTTTTCCCTCTCCAGAAATGGTAGAGGTAAGGGCAATCACTTTTGCTCCTTCATCATTTGAAATAAATTGCAAGTTAGTTCGTATCGATCTAAATGCTTCTGAAATTACTGACTTAGGATTTTTATCTACAAGTAATTGAGAAATGGGAATTTCACGTTTGTACTTTGGAACTATTCCAAGCATTGCTGCCTCCGTGTACTGACCAACTTCTTCTAATGAATTGATTTCATTATAGAGTAAATACCGAGTAATGATCAAAATAAAGCCAGCAAGAAAACCAATGATTAAGCAAGCACTAATTATTAAAGCTTTGTTGGGAGAAACAGGTGCGGAATTAGCTAAATCATTTTGTAAAATAATATGTTGTGGTACATATCCTGCGCGTGTTATTGAAAATTCAGCTTTTTTCTCAAGTAACAAGGAGTAAAATTTTTCATTTATGGTGAATAATCTAGTGAGACGTCCGTACTCTGCTTGTTGTTGTGGGATAATACCAAGTTTTTGCTCTATAGAAGCAAGATCCTTTATCTTACTTTCTCTTTTAGCCTTGAAGTTAAGTTCTTCATTTAAAATTGTCCTGTTAATTAATTTTAATTGGTTGTCAAGCTGAACCTGTATAGATTTGAATAATTCACTGTTCTCAGTGGCTTGTAGTCGAATTTGATCCTGCTTTTCTAATAGATCTTGTAGCTGACCCAATTGAGCTGTTATGATGTTATTATCGCTCCTGCCTGAAAGACTAAGTAAAAATTTTCCAATATCCGTGGATTCACTTACCTCTTTTTTGATCTTGGCAAATAAATTCAATTCATGATTGTAAGCATAAATTTCAGTTTGAATTTCTTCTATCTGACGCATTATTCCTGTAGCAGTTAAGTCAGGATTTACAATTTTATTTTCTTTTTTGAATTTTTCAAGTGAGTTTTCAGAATTACTTAATTCAATATCTATACTCGAAATGGTATTGTCAATAAAATCTAATATTTTATCGGCAACTTCAGAATTCTTTTCTAAATCGTATTTGTTAAATTCAATTGCAATCCCATTTACAATGTCGGAAGCTTTTTGTTGTGTTTTGTCTTTGAGTTTAATTTGTATCGTTTGAGCTTCTACATTAAGTGGAACAATAAGCAACGATTTTGCAATTTGACCAGATAACTCAGATATGCTATTAATTTTAAAAAAGAAGGCGTCCTTGCTTAAGTCTTGTTGAAGTGCACGAATGGTTTCGTAATCGTAAATGGAAAGATTTAATTCAAAATCAGGAGTCGAAATCCAAACTCCTGAAGGAATCGGACCTTTAAAACTGGCTCGGTTATTTAATGAATTAACATAGGAAATACTATAGGTGTCTTTGGAAAGAAAATCAACTATTATTTGTCGACCAATCATCGCACTATCCTTAACGCGTACTTGAACTACAAATGGTGATTGTTTGTAAAGTTCTGAAGTTAATATTTCACCTTTCGAGTAGTAGCTAACTTGTAAGGGTAATTTTTTTAAAACACGTTCTATAATAACTTTTGAGCGCATCAATTCAATGGCCGAAGCCATTTTATTGCCTTGTTCAGTGAAACTTTTTATTTTAGATTCAGATAATATGCTTCGTGCATTATCTTGTTCTGAAAGTTGAATGACCGAAGTTGACTCATAAACAGGAGCTGTATACCTTAAAATGAGTAATGCAATAAGAATGGCTGTTAAAAGAAATAATGTAAACCAAAGCAAGTTTTTTCTGGCAATGGTCACCAGTAGTTTGAAATCAAACTCCTCATTGATGGGCGATATTTTCTTTTTGGCCATTCGTTGTTTGACTCCTTATTGCTTATTCGTTAATCCATCTGCAATTTGATAAACCAATGCTAAACTTGTAATAATTCCAATAATAGGAGCCAATTGTGAAAGAATCTCTTGTGAAATTCTGGGTACTGGTTCTACGTAAATAATGTCATTCGCTTGAAGCAGTAAATTGCTTTGTTGCATACCTTCAACGGTGGATAAGTTAATTAACATCACTTTCGGGTTTCTTAAATCACCCCTGATTAATTTTATCTTATATGCTTTTCCAGTATTGGTCAATCCGCCTGCTAATGCTAAAGCCTCAATCAAATTCATGTTTTCATTGTCAAGACTTACTGTTCTTCCCATTCCGCCTGTTCCTGGAAATACCATCACTCTTCTGTTTAATACCTTTACCATTACAAAAGGCTTGTTATAAAATGTTGAGTATTCTTGTTCTAAAGATTTCTCTGCTTCTCTAACCGTAAATCCCGCAATCTTAATTTTTCCAATAATGGGAAGTTTTACTTGTCCGTCAGGCTCTACTAAAAATTGAGTTTGTGAATTTCCTTGATTCGAACTTTGTAACCCAGTTGAAATGGAAGCTGCTGAGGTAGTTAAATCAATCAGCTTAAATCCGTCATTTGTGTAAACACTAAAACCTAAAATGTCATTTGGAGATATTCTATATTCTACATTTCCAATTGTTTGCTCATTTGAATATTCATAGTTCTTGGGCACTTTGAACATGACACTCGGATTAATTTGGCAAGAACTAATAATAAATAGAAGAGATAGTGCAGGTATAAGCTTTTTCATAAAATCAAGAATGGTTTGATTGATTGCAAAAGTAAGTATTTTTTATCGCTATTTGAGGGAAGTACTAATTCTTCAAAAGCTTAGCATATAAATCAGAAATATCTTTGCATAGTCGCTTTTCATGAAAACGGGAAAGTACATAGGATGGACCTTTATTACTCATATTACTTCTTAATGATTCATCAGAAATAGTTCTGTTTAATGCATTGGAAAATCCTGTTATGTCTCCACTTTCTACTAAAAGGGCGGTTTCTCCTTCTATTACAATATTAGATATTCCACCCACATTTGTGGCAACAATAGGTTTCCCAGCTGCTTGAGCTTCGATTAAGCTGGCTGGAGTGCCTTCGTTTAATGAGCTGATTGCCAATATGTCAATGCCATTCATGGCAATATCTATTTCATGAATCCATGATGTGAATACGAGAGGTGCTTCTGAATTATTTTTGTCTGGAGTAGAAATTGGCAAACCTACCGTTTTGCAAAATTCTTGTAATTCAGCCATTTGCTCGCCATCTCCAATGATAAATGCCTTGGTTTTATCTCCAATTTTTTGATGCGTTAGTGAAAATGCTTCAATAAATAATTTTAAGTTTTTGATGGGTACTAGTCGTCCAATTATTCCTATTGCAACTTGATGGTTTTGAATAGAATATTGATCCCTAAACTGCGCTCTTTTTATTTCTTGATTTTCTTGAAAAGGTGCCAAGTCATATCCTAATTCAACCAAATGAATCTTTTTGCAGGAACTGATTTTATATTTTTCGCAAAGCTCCCTCTTTTGATTTTCACTTATTGCAATAATCGCACTGCTGATCCAAGCTAAATACCGTTCAAGGTTGATGAAGAATGCTGTTTTTAATTTTCCAAAATAACTGTGAAATACATGTCCATGAAATGTATGAACAATAACTTTTACCCCTGCTCTCTTTGCTGCAAGACGGCCAATAAGTCCAGCCTTGGCAGCATGGGTATGAACAACATCGGGTTTGAATTCTCGAATAATTTTAAGCAAATGCTTATAAGCTTTGTAATCAGATCGTAAATTTATCTCTCGATGCATATCAGGTAGATAAATGGGTACAAGACCTAATTTATGAACCATGAATTCAGAACTTTCTTCGCTATCTTCTTTCATTCCAGCTACAATCATGGTTTCATGTTCAGGTCGTAAATGTGCTGTTATAGTGGCTGCATTATAGGTTATTCCTCCTAAATTCAGTCTGTTAACGATTTGTAGTACCTTGGTCACCCTTCAAAAGTAAGTCTTAGCTACTGGTAAATAAAATATTCCTGAAATATCCTTTTGCTAAATGATGAATTTGAATTGATTTTTCTTGAATTGGAAAAATGAATCTCTTGTTCTTAAATGAAATCGTTTACTTTTGCCACCTATGTTTTCCCTGATCCTCAAGGAAATTAACAGCTTCTTGAACTCCCTAATAGGGTATATTGTTCTCGTTGTCTTCCTCTTAACGATGGGATTGTTTCTGTGGATATTCCCAGATTCATCCTTTAATATTTTAAGTGCGGGTTATGCGAATTTGGATTCGCTATTTGTAATTACACCGTGGATGTATTTATTATTGATACCAGCGATCACGATGCGACTTTTTTCTGAAGAGAAAAAGTCGGGAACGATTGAGCTTTTACTTACTCGTCCATTAACGGAAATGCAGTTGGTAAGTGCAAAATTTATTGCTGGGGTGATTCTCGTTTTGTTTTCTTTGCTTCCTACCATTGTTTATTATTTTACTATTTATAAGATTAGTTTGCCTGTTGGTAATGTAGATTCTGGAGCAATCTTAGGCTCTTATATTGGATTATTGTTATTGGGTGCAAGTTTCGTTGCTATTGGAATTTTTTCATCTTCGCTGGCCGATAATCAGGTGGTCGCCTTTATTATCGGATTTTTTCTCTGTTTGATTTGTCTAAAAGGTTTTGAATCGATAGCCGCCATTTTTGGCATTGGAAAAGCATCAACTATCGTTTTCGGTTTAAGCTTTAATGCGCATTATTTGAGTTTGAGTAGAGGAGTAATTGATACCAGAGATTTAGTTTTCTTTTTATCGGCAATTTTATGTTTTCTTTTCTTGACAAGAATGGTAATTGAAAGTAGAAAATGGTGATGAGCGAGACGGAAAACAAGACTAATAAAAGAAAAAGTCCAAAAGGTCAAGCGATCATGCAATTGATCTTGCTGTTGGGGATTTTAGTGTTGACGAATATCGTTTCTTCTTTTGTTTTTACTCGGATCGATTTAACCGACGATAATCGATTCACGTTGTCGGATAATAGCAAGAAGCTAGTGGCTCAACTGAAGGACGTTGTTTATATACGTGTTTATTTGGAAGGAGATTTCTCTCCTGGATTTTCTCGTTTGCAGCGAAGTACACGTGAAATTTTAGATGAACTAAGTATTTATTCGAATGGAAATCTTCAGTTTGAATTTATAGATCCTTCTGCCAATCCAGATGAAAAGGAAAGGAATAAATTTTATGCTCAGCTTTATCAAAAAGGAATTCAACCGACTACAGTAGAGGAAAGAACGAACGAAGGCACGAAGCGAACTTATATTTTCCCAGGTGCATTGGTGAGTTATGCAAATGTAGAGATGAGTATAACTTTGTTGAAGAATCAAAATGGTTTTCCCCCTGAACTCGTATTAAATAACTCAATACAAAATTTAGAGTACGAAATTTGTAATGTGATTCGTAAAGTAACGGATCCCATGCGTCCTACCATTGCTTTTTTAGAAGGGCATGGCGAATTAGATACCACAAATGTGTATGATATTGCTAATGCATTAAAAGCTTCTTATGAATTGAAAAGAGTTCGTATAGATGGAAAGTTAAATGCTTTGAAGGATTATCAAGCTGTGGTGATAGCGAAACCTGATAGCGCATTTGATGAGAAGGATAAATTTGTGATTGACCAATATGTAATGCATGGTGGAAAGTTGATTTTTTTACTGGATCCCATTCAAGCATCTATGGATAGTTTAGAAAGACGTGGAGAGATTTTAGCACCTGCTCGCGACTTAAAATTAGATGATATGTTGTTTCGCTATGGAGTTCGTGTGAATTATGATCTGGTACAGGATTTACTTTCTTCATTAATACCTGTTGTCACGGGCATGGTGGGTAATCAGCCTAAACAACAATTGTTACCATGGTACTTTTTTCCGCTGATGAATCCTACTTCAAAGCATCCCATTGTCAATAATTTGAATTCAATAAAAGGTCAGTTCGTATCAAGTATTGATCCCATTGAAGCTATTGGAATAAATCATACTGTGTTGTTAACTACGTCTCAGTATAGTCGTATTTTGCCTGCGCCAGTGCGAGTGAGTCTGGGTATTATGCAATATAAACCTGATCCAAAAATGTTTCCTCAAAAGGATGTGCCTGTTGCTTTGCTGATGGAAGGAAGTTTTACCTCCTTGTATAAAAATAGAATTCCACCTGCGATTGCTGAAAGTAAAGAAATAGACTTCAAGGATTCTAGTGCTCAAACAAAGGTGATCGTTATTTCAGATGGTGATATCATTCGAAATGATATTGTGAAGGGATCTCCAGTTCCTCTAGGATTCGATCGCTATACAAATACTACCTATGGAAATAAATCATTCTTTTTAAATATCATGGATTATTTCTGCGACGATTCTGGGTTGATGTCTGTGAGAAGTAAGGAATTTCGTTTAAGAATGATTGATCCCGCAGTTATAGAAGCAGATACTACTGTGCTAAAATGGTTAAATGTAACTTTACCTCTTGTCCTTTTAATAGTTTTCGGATTAATAAAATTTTATTTGCGTTTACGTCGTTATACTTAGTTCTATGAGAAAAAATAAGAATGTATGGATTGTGTTTGTGTTGTTGGCTGCCGTTGCTTGTGGACTATGGTATTTTGAATCCAATAAGTCCATCAAAGGAGAATTAAAAGATTTTGCTGTAGCAGATACGAGTAGTATCGATAAGATTTTTTTAGCGGATAAAGAAGGACGAACGGTTACTCTAGTTCGTGAAGCGTCTAATCGTTGGAAGGTAAATGGTAAATTTTTAGCACGAGAAGACGCGATTCAGAATCTTTTAGCCACTATTAAGAATGTGGAAGTACGTAGTCCAGTTGGGAAAAATCTTTATAATAATACCATGAAGTTGATGGCTTCAAAATCAGTGAAGATTGAAATCTATTCCCAAGATGAAATTATTAAAACTTATTATGTAGGCCATCCAACCATGGATAATTTAGGAACCTTTATGTATCTTGAAGGTAGCTCCGTTCCGTTTATTACGTTTATTCCTGGATTTAATGGATTTCTTTCTACTCGTTATTTTGCTTCTGAACCTGAGTGGAGAGATAAGTCAATTTTTCGCTTTGATCCCCGACGCATTGTTGAAGTGGAGGTTAACGATAGGGCTCGACCCATTCGCGCTTTTAGTTTAACACGGTTAGCGGATACAACTTATTCCGTTAAGAAGTTAATTGATGGTCAAAGTATCAATCCTTTGGATATGAATAAGGTAAGAAAGTTTTTAAATGCTTTTTCAGAAACATATTTTGAAAGAATTGATAACGATATCAAAAAAGCGGCGAAAGATTCCATTTTTAAAGTTGGACCATTTGGCATTGTTAAGGTGAAAATGGATAATGGAGGAGAGAAAAGTTTAGCTTGTTTCCGAAAACCAGTTACTCCCGGTTCTCGATTACAAATTGATCATGAAGGCGAAGATTTGCCCTTTGATTTGGATAAGTTTTATGCAATCATGTCGGACGATACTTCGCTACTTGTTTGTCAATATTTCCATTTTGACAGAATACTTAAAGATCCACGCAATTTTTTGCCTGGAAAAGATGTAGTTCCAGAACAGCAACGTTTTGAATAGCAATTTTTTTTACTTTTTGTTAATAAAGTGCGACGTGTAGTACCCATGTAGAACCCATGCATGAACTATATTTGCTCATTCCTTTGCGTTAAAGGAGTTTAAGATAGAATATTACCTATGAAATTTATTGTAAACGCTGATACCTTATTGAAGCAATTGCAGCTCATCAGTGGAGCTCTTCAAAACAGCACTCCATTACCTATCCTTGAAAATTTTCTTTTCGAATTAAGCCCAGATAGCCTGAAAGCTTCAGCTTCTGATTTGGAAACTACCATGACTACCATCATCTCCGTGCAAAGTAAGGAAAGTGGTAAAGTAGCGATACCTGCTAAAATTTTATTGGATACATTGAAAACATTCGGTGCAGAACCCTTGAATTTCAAAATTCAAAAAGACTCGTTTCATATTGAAATTAGTTCCGATAAAGGAAAGTATAAGTTAAGTGGATTGAATGGGGATGATTTTCCAAAGTTGCCCGTCATCGATAAGCCAAATACAATTGAAATGCCTTCTGATGTTTTGTTAGCAGCAATCAATCATACTTTATTTGCTACGGGTAACGATGAGTTGCGTCCAGTGATGACAGGCGTATTTTGCCAGTTTAGTAAAGACGGATCTATCTTTGTTGCAACGGATGCTCATCGTTTAGTGCGTTATCGTCGTAATGATATTCGTTCTGCAAAGGAGAGTTCGTTTATTATGCCTAAGAAACCTTTAGCACTTTTAAAAGCTTCTTTGGTTGGTACAACTACTCAAGTAAAAATTGATTATAATGAAGCCAATGCATTTTTCACTTTCGATAATGTAAGTTTGATTTGTCGATTGATTGATGGTCGTTATCCAAATTATGAAGCCGTAATTCCATTGGATAATCCAAATAAAATGGAAGTAGATCGCTTGAGTTTTTTAAATGCGATTCGTCGTGTGAGTATCTTCTCAAACAAAACAACGCATCAAGTAAAGTTCCGCATTGCAGGTAGCCAGGTGGAAATTTCTGCTGAAGACGTGGATTATGGAAACGATGCCGATGAGCGTTTGAGTTGCAGCTACGAAGGAAAAGATATTGAAATCGCTTTCAACGCTCGTTTTATTCAGGATATGCTCAGTAATATTGATTCTGGTAATGTGTTGTTAGAACTTTCTCTTCCTAACCGAGCTGGATTACTTTCTTCTCCAAAAGCAGAGTCGGATCCCAATGAGGATTTGCTGATGTTGGTGATGCCGGTAATGGTGAACTAGAGGTAAGATGTTAGATTTTAGACTTTAGAATTTAGATTGCGAAGATTCGCGATTTGATTAGTAATAACATCCAACACATCTCCTGCAGAACTGTTGTCGCGTAGCCTCGCGACCAACATCCAATGTCTAACATCTAAAGTCTAACAGCCAATCGCGAAGCCTCGCGACCAGCATCCAACTTCTAGCATCCATCTAACATCTAACATCTAAAGTCTAACATCCAACAACCAACATCTATTTTTCCGAAGAGTTGGGAATAAATTGTAGTCTTTCGTACCTTCGCATGAATGTCAGAGCCGAAACAACCTCTCCTAAAAGCCGATACCAGCGAAGAGCCTATAGTACTTGACCCCGAAGCCGAAAAGAAAGAAATTCTTAAACGCTATCGAGCGATTTTACGTGCTTGTAAAGCGAACATGGATAAGGGTGATCGGAAGTTGATTCGAAAAGCTTTTGATTTAGCACTCGAAGCGCATAAAGACATGCGCCGAAAAAGCGGAGAGCCGTATATTTTTCATCCCATTGCGGTTGCCATGATTGTTGCTGAGGAAATTGGATTGGGCGGTGTATCGATTGTTTGTGCGTTACTACACGATGTTGTGGAAGATACTCAATATTCTTTAGAGGATATTGAAAAACTTTTTGATAAGAAGGTCGCAGGTATCGTTGATGGATTAACCAAAATTTCAGGGGTATTCGATCATACATCTTCACTTCAAGCAGAGAATTTTAGAAAAATGTTGCTCACGTTGAGTGACGATGTGCGTGTAATCTTAATTAAGATTGCAGATCGTTTGCATAACATGAGAACGTTGGGTTCTATGCCGAAAGATAAACAGTTAAAGATCGCCTCAGAGACTGCTTATCTTTACGCACCATTGGCGCATCGTCTCGGACTTTACTCCATCAAAACAGAATTAGATGATCTCGCTCTTAAATATATGGAGCCGGAAGTTTTTAAATCGATTGCCCTCAAATTGCAGGAGAGTAAAAAGGAAAGAGAAAAATTTATTCTTGATTTTACAAAACCCATCAAGGCAGAACTCGATAAAGAAGGATTCAAATACGAGATTAAAGGTCGACCTAAGTCCATCAATTCAATTTGGACAAAGATGAAAAAGCAAGAGGTGAGCTTTGAAGAAGTGTATGATTTGTTTGCTATTCGTATCATCATCGATTCTCCTCTTGAAACTGAAAAAGCCGATAGCTGGAAAGTTTATTCTATCGTTACCGATCATTATACACCTAATCCCGATCGTCTTCGTGATTGGATTAGTACGCCGAAAGCGAATGGTTATGAAAGTTTGCATACCACCGTGATGAGCAAGGAAGGAAAATGGGTGGAAGTACAAATTCGTACTCGACGCATGGATGAAATTGCAGAGAAAGGATATGCAGCGCATTGGAAATATAAAGAGAAAACAACGGAGAGTGCGTTAGATGAATGGATCTCTCGCATACGTGAATTACTCGAAAGTCCAGAGTCGAATGCGTTGGATTTCATTGATGATTTTAAATTGAATTTATTTGCTGATGAAATATTTGTGTTCACCCCAAAAGGTGAAATCAAAACGTTGCCAGTAGGAAGTACCGCTCTCGATTTTGCATTTGAAATTCATTCCGATATTGGTGAAAAATGCATTGGTGCAAAAATTAATCACCGACTTGTTCCACTGAGTTACAAACTAAACAGTGGTGATCAAATTGAAATTTTAACATCGTCGAAGCAACATCCTAAAGAGGATTGGTTGGCGAATGTAGTTACGGCAAAAGCAAAGTCTAAAATCAAAGCTTCGTTAAAGGAAGAGCGAAGAAAATTGGCCGAAGATGGAAAAGAAATTTTCGAGCGAAAGATGAAGAGTTTGAAGATGCACAGTAAGCCTTATAATGTAAATGAGCTTTTGATTTTTTATAAAGTTTCCAATCTTACCGATTTCTATCACCGCATTGGTCTTGGAGCAATCGATTTGAAGAACCTTCGTGACTTCTTTGAGAAAAAGGAGCCATCCACCACTAAAATACCCGAGCAAACAGACAAACAAAAGTTTGATGATTTAGTACGTGGCATTCGTGGAAATAGCGATATGCTTGTGATCGGAGAGGGAATCGATAAAATAGATTATAAGTTATCTCCCTGTTGTAACCCCATTCCGGGTGATGAAGTGTTTGGATTTATTACCATCAATGAAGGAATAAAAATTCATCGTACCAATTGTCCAAACGCCATTCAGCTGATGTCGAATTATGCCTATCGCATAGTAAAAGCTCGCTGGTTCGGTCAGCAACAAATTGCCTTCTTGGTGGGAATTAAAATCACTGGAATGGACGATAGAGGTGTAGTGAGCAATATTTCGAAGGTTATCTCCTCCGAGTTAAATATCAATATGCGATCTATCAATATTGAAAGTACCGACGGATTATTTGAAGGTATCATCATGCTTTTTGTTCACGATACGGAACATCTTAAAACATTAATGAAAAAATTAGCTAAAGTTCCTGGAATTTTAGCGGTAACACGAATTGATACCACAAAATGAGTAAATCAACCAAAGCCATATCCGCTCAAGATGAAATTTTTGCGAAAGTGCAAAAAGTATTTACTGATTACCTAGAGCGCGAAGGATTAAGAAAAACTCCAGAACGCTTTACGATTTTGCGCGAAATTTATTCGATGGATGAACATTTCGATATTGATTCTCTTTTCTTGCAGATGAAAGCTAAAAAATTTGTGGTGAGTCGTGCTACGTTGTACAATACAATCGATCATCTTTTAGTTTGTGATTTAGTTACAAAACACCAGTTTGGAAAAAACCTTGCGCTCTTCGAAAAGTCGTACACCTACAAGCAGCACGACCATCTCATCTGCCTCGATTGCGATAAAGTTTTAGAGTTTTGTGACCCACGTATTCAACAAATTCAGACGATGATGGGGGATATCCTTGATTTTCAAGTGACTCACCATAGTTTAAATCTGTTTGGTAAGTGTAGAAAGCTTTTGGAGAATAAGAAATGTGAGCATCAAACAAAGAAAAAACAGGTAACTTTGACCTGATTTTTAATAAAACATAATATGGACTTCGAATATAAAATCACTGACAAAGAATCCTACTCGCTCATCAGCCTGAAAGGTAATCTGATTGAAAAGAATCAAGCAAATGAATTAATGGAGGATATAAATCATATCTCCGAAAAAGATGGATCGAATTTCATAATTAATCTTTCCGATTTCAAATACATGAACAGCACAGGTCTAAATGTGTTGCTAGGTATTTTGGCGAAAGCTCGTAAGTCGGGAGGAGAAGCTGTGATCTGCACGGTTCCTGAAAAAATTAAAACACTTTTGATAATAACTAAGTTGATAAATGTGTTCTCTGTTGTCGACAATGAAGAGTTGGCAGTGAAAGCATTGAATAATTAAAATTTAATAATCGTAGGTGTGCTTCTCGTTGAAGTTAACACCTTTTATTTTTAGTACTATGAAAGCGGATGTATTGCTAGGCCTACAATGGGGCGACGAGGGTAAGGGAAAAGTTGTGGATGTGCTCACTCCACGTTATGATGTTATTGCACGATTTCAGGGTGGACCCAATGCTGGTCATACCTTGGAATTCGAAGGAATAAAACATGTATTGCACACTATTCCATCAGGAATATTTCATTCTACCAAAGCGAATGTGATTGGCAATGGTGTGGTGATTGATCCTGTTGTTTTTAAAAAAGAAATTGATGCTTTGCTGAATTTAGGAGTGGATGTAAAGAAGAATTTATTCATCTCTCGTAAGGCTCATCTAATTCTACCAACGCATCGTTTGCTCGATGCTGCTTCTGAAGCATCAAAAGGTACAGCAAAAATCGGATCTACATTAAAAGGAATTGGTCCTACTTACATGGATAAAACCGGAAGAAACGGTTTGCGTATTGGTGATTTGGAACATGCCGATTTTAAATCTTTGTATGCAACTTTGGTGGCTAAGCACAAGGAATTGTTAGGTCATTATAATTATGAATATAATTTAAGTGAATTGGAGCCTGCATTTTTTGAAGGGGTGGAAGCTATCAAACAATTAACATTGATCGATAGTGAATATGTACTCAATAGTTATTTGGCAAATAATAAAGCCATCTTAGCAGAAGGTGCTCAAGGTTCATTGTTGGATATTGATTTTGGTTCATACCCTTTTGTTACTTCTTCGCATACAGTTACTGCTGGAACATGTATTGGTCTGGGATTAGCTCCCGGTAAAATTGGTGAGGTGTACGGAATCTTTAAAGCATATTGTACACGTGTGGGTAGCGGACCTTTTCCAACGGAATTGGAAGATTCTACTGGTGAAACATTGCGTAAGAACGGTAATGAATTTGGTTCTACTACGGGTCGTCCACGTCGTTGTGGATGGTTGGATTTGCCAGCGTTAAAGTATGCCATCATGTTAAATGGTGTTACGCAATTGATCATGATGAAGTCGGATGTTTTGAGTGGATTTGATACTATTAAAGTTTGTACACACTATATGTACAAAGGGAAAAAGATCGAACATGTTCCGTATGATGTAGTCAACGAAAAGATTGATCCAATCTATGATGAACTTCCAGGATGGAAAGAAGACTTGATGAAAGTGAGTGATTTCGATCAACTCCCTGCTGCGTTGATGCAGTATGTGGATTATATAGAGCAAGCTACAGGACTTCCAATCACCATTATTTCTGTTGGCCCAGATCGTAAGCAAACGTTGATGCGTAAAGAAGTTGCTTTTTAATTAGTAAACAAATGTTGGTCGCGAGGCTTCTCGATGAGATGGATGGATTCAATTGATGAGTGCTATTTCATCTCTAAATTTTGAGTCATCCTAAATAGAATACACTTCCCTTGTTGAATAATTCTCTTGACATCATGAAAAAAAATAATTTGCTGCATCGAAAATTTAACGGCAAACTATTTTTGTTTTTATTGGTTTTTGGATGGAATAGTAATCCATCAGTTGCACAACAATCAAAGCAAATTGAAATTGTTCAAGCAGGTAGTTTAGAAGGAGTAAAAATAAATGGCATCGAAGTGCGCCGACTAGTAGGTGATGTTATCTTCAAGCAAGAAAGTACATTTATGTATTGCGACAGTGCTTTGTTTTATGAGAGTACGAATAGTATTGATGCCTATGGTACGATTCGTATCGAAGGTCCAAGTGCGAAATTGTATGGCGACTTTGTACATTATGATGGGAATAGTAAGTATGCTGATATTTCTGGAAAAGTTGTTCGTATGACGGATGGAAAGATGGATTTGACCACCACCGCTATGCAATATGATATTGAAAACGATATTGGCAACTATCAAGTAGGAGGGAAGGTTGTTGATAAAGACAATGTGCTCACTAGTAAAAAAGGATATTATTATTCGAAAGATCGAATGGTGTTTTTTAAAGACAGCGTTGTGCTTACTAATCCTAAATACAAAATGTTTAGCGATACGTTAAAATATCATACACCATCTTCTACAACTTATTTCTTTGGTCCCTCGCATATATACAGTACAGGAACCGATAGCGCTCATATTTATTGTGAGAATGGATGGTATAATACTAAAACCGAAAAATCCAGATTCAGTAAAAATGCATATATTGAATCGAAGGAAAATAGATTGAGTGGAGATAGCATACTGTATGATCGTATTGAAAAAATTGGAATCGCTTATAATAATGTCCAGCTTGTCGATACCAACCAAAAAATAATCATTAGCGGCGATTATGCTTGGCTTAATGAAATCACAGGCATCTCTTTTGTGACTGGAAATGGTTTGCTCACAAAAGCTTTTGAAGTGGACTCGCTTTACTTGCATGCTGATACGCTATATGCAAAGCAAGATACCGCTACGGAGCAAAAAACATACTTCGCCTACCATCATGTTCGCATTTTTAAATCCGATTTGCAAGGACAATGTGATTCATTAGTTTATAGTTCTGTTGACTCAACGATTTGGTTTTATACGAATCCTATTTTGTGGAGCAGTAACAATCAACTTACGGCCGATAAAATTTCTTTGTTGTTAGTAGGGAATGAAATCAAGAGAATGAATTTATATTCGAATTCATTTATTGCAGGCATCGAAGATTCCTTGCGTTACAATCAAATTAAAGGACGGGAAATGATTGGATATTTTGTGGACAGTAAATTAAGCTCCATCGATGTGACGGGGAATGGACAATCCATTTATTACATCCGCAACAAAAAGCAACAAATTACAGGCGTAAACCAAGCCGATTGTAGTAATATGCTTATTCGCATCAAAGAAAATAAAGTCAGTAAAATTTCACTCATCAATAAAGCCGACGCCACCCTTTTTCCAGTCAAAGAAACCGATCCCGCTCAAATGCGACTTAAAGATTTTAAATGGAAAGGTCACCTACAACCACTAACAAAAGCCGATGTGTTTTTGTGGATTGGGGAAGAGTAAAATTCTCGCTTTTATCTATGCTTTGATGGCACACTGATTTATTATGATGATTATGATTTTTAATGATTTAATTTTTAGTCAATTTTAATCACAATGCAAATCCAAATCTTCCATTTTCAAATCTTCAAATTAAACCATTTTCAAATTATCAACCGCCGCCAAAAACCTTTTTCAAAATTTCAGTAATTCTCGCTTCCGGATCTTTTCTGATTTTCAATTCTTCTCCAGCAACCATGATGAACAATCCTTCAATAGCTTTTTGCGTGACAAAATCATCTAAATTGGGATTTACTTTTTTCACGAGTGGAACTTTATTGTATGTGCTAAAAAGTGGATTCCAATACTTCGTTACATTAACTTTTTTCATTGACGCTGCAATGATGGGTCTGAATTCTTTTACAAGTTGAGCCGTGGTTGCTCTGCGTAAATATTGGGTAGCTTCGTCGTCTTTTCCTTTTAAAATGGTAAGTCCATCGTTGATGGTCATGGAGGTGATGGCAGCTATAAAAATGGGAGCTGCTTTTTTTGCTGCATCTTCAGCGGCTCTGTTCAATTGTTTTTCAAAGCTGGCGACTTGCTTTTTCATCCCCATTCTTTCGAGCGTGGTTTTCATGTCGCGGGCATCACTGGGAAATGGAATGCGAATCAAATTATTTTTATAAAATCCATCTACCCGAGAAACTTGTGAACTTGCATTTTTGGTACCTACGTTTAATGCTTCTTTGAGTCCTGCTGTGATGTCAGCGTTGGAAAGACCATTTCCTAAATTACCATTTACAGCATTGTTTACCGAATTAAGTACGTTGTTGACATTAATTTGGCTTTTGCAGGAGGCGCTCGAGATTAGAAAAAGGAGCAGGAGTATTTTTTTCATAAGTATAATTTTTTTTGTCGCCACGATTCAAATATACTGCCAATTGATTAATTAAAAAATTTGATGTCATGTTCTCTTCATCATTTGAAATGAATGGGATTCTATTGTTCTGATGTTTATTGTACTAAATACATCGGTAAGATAGTTACATTGTTTACTTTTGCTTTAAATATTTTTAGTGATATAAAGATGTCGACAGTACGAGCAGAAATAATAACAATCGGTGATGAAATTCTCATCGGACAAATAGTTGATACTAACTCAGCTTGGATGGGAAAGCAGTTGAGTGATATTGGAATTCAAGTGCATCAAATCACCTCAGTTTCCGATTCGCGCGAGCATATTTTGTTAGCACTCAAGGAAGCTTCTCAACGGGCATCGGTGGTATTGATCACAGGTGGATTAGGTCCAACCAAGGATGATGTAACCAAGGTGACACTCAGCGAATATTTCAATGCGCCATTGGTTTTTAATTCCGATGTATATGTTGATGTGGAACGCTTGTTTAAGATTCGAGGTCGTGAGGTTTCTCCCGTGAATAGGAAGCAAGCAGAAATTGTGGCGAATTGTATTCCGCTTCGTAATGAAGTAGGCACCGCTCCTGGAATGTTGTTCGATGAGAATAATGTGATTTATGTATCGATGCCTGGGGTTCCACATGAGATGAAATATTTAATGTCTACACATGTACTTCCCCGACTCAAAACTCGATTTAAAGCCCCATTTATATTGCACCGTTCTATTCTTACGCAAGGAATAGGAGAGAGCATGTTGGCTGAAATGATTGAAGAGTTTGAAGACAATTTACCGAAGCATATAAAACTGGCTTATTTGCCCGGTGCCGGAATGGTGCGTTTGCGTTTAAGTGCAACCGGTGTGAATGAAGATGAGATCAGAGTGGAAATGGGTCGACTCGTTGCTGATTTGGATCAACGTGTTGCCGATTACCGATTTGGTTTCGATGAAGAGACCATCCAAGAAGTATTGGGAAGATTATTAGCCGAGAAAAAACTAACTATAGCTACTGCCGAAAGTTGTACTGGAGGATACATCGCCCATCAACTTACCTCCGTTCCCGGGTCCTCATCCTGGTACATGGGTTCTACCGTGACCTATTCATACCAAAGCAAAACAGAAATTTTAGGGATCTCCGAATCGTTGATGTTGGAACATGGAGCGGTTAGTGAAGAGGTGGTTATCGCGATGGTCGAAAATGTAAAAAGAATCATGAAAACGGATTGCGCTGTGGCCACTTCAGGAATCGCTGGTCCGGGTGGTGGTTTGCCTGGTAAGCCCGTCGGAACGGTGTGGATTGGCGTCGCTTTGCCAGGAAAAGTATTTGCGAAGAAAGTTTTATTGGGCGATAATCGACTAAGAACCATACAAGTAGCATCAGAAACAGCATTAAATATGCTTCGAAAAGCAATTATTGCTTCCGACTTGTAATCCTTAGAATTTTATGTATCTTTGCCCTCCCAATACGAATAGTTATGTCGAAGATTTGCGATCTTACAGGAAAACACTCCATCTCAGGAAACAACGTTAGTCACTCTAATGCGAAAACGCGTCGTAAGTTCCATCCGAACTTGCACACGAAGCGTTTCTTTATGCCAGAAACAGGTGAGTGGATCACATTAAAAGTGAGTACATCAGCTTTAAAAACCATCGATAAGATCGGTATTACTGAAGCGATCACTCGTGCCATTGTAAAAGGCGGATTGTAAAAAATCCCTCCAAGATACCTTCCGGTAAACTGTATCGTGCTAAATTTGAAGCATGAGATATAGTTTACCGGTTTTCTTTTTCCTGCTATTGAGCTTCGGAGCTCTAGCACAATGGGACGATACCGATCGTCTTCCGAAAGAATTCCATCAGCAAAAAAGAGATGCCTTAAGAGCGCTGATGCCCGAAAAATCTGCTGCTGTATTTTTTGCTAATCCCGTTCGTAATCGCAGCAACGACGTCGATTATCAATTCAGTCAAAATCCAAATTTTTATTACCTCACTGGATATTTAGAACCCAATGCAGCACTCATCATTTTAAAAGAGCCACGCGTTTTTGATGGCGTTTCTACCAATGAAATATTATTTGTGCAAGATCGAAATCCATCCAGTGAAATTTGGACAGGCAAACGATTAGGTGTAGATGGAGCCAAGCAAATGTTAGGTTTTAATAGTGTTTACAAAGGCATCGACTTAAAAGAATTTGGATTGAATTGGAGTACACTAAACGAAGTCATGGTCATCTATCCTAATCAACCGAATCATTCTCCATTGGCGAATGCGGAGTTAGGCGATTTGGTAGATTATTTTCAAGAGGCAACCAAGAAATCGAAAGTAGTAGTAAATGAATCAGGATTAAAATCCATGATGAATTCATTACGTGAAATAAAAACCAAGGAAGAAATTGGTTTGATGCAAACCGCGATGGACATTACCATCGATGGTTTCAAAGCGATGATCAAACAACTCGAGCCGGGTATGAGTGAATACGAAGCACAAGCCATCATTGAATATTATTCCAAAAAAGGCGGATCCGAATACATGGGCTATCCTTCCATTTGCGGCGGAGGAAGTAATGCCTGTGTTTTGCATTATACTTATAATCGAAAAAATTTAGAAGCAAAAGATATGTTCTTGGTCGATATGGGCGCAGAGTATCACGGTTACACAGCTGATATTACTCGTACGATTCCTGTCGATGGAAATTTTTCAACGGAAGAAAAGACCATTTATAATTTGGTCTTGCAAGCTCAAAATGCGGGCATCGAAAAATGCAGAAAAGGAAATGATTTCAGAGCCGCTCACAACGCGGCTTATGATATTATTGCAAAAGGACTCGTCGATTTAGGCATCATCAAAAAAGAATCAGAAGCAAAAAATTATTTCATGCATGGCACCTCTCATTATCTAGGATTAGATGTGCACGATGCAGGAACTTACCAATCCTTACTTCCCGGAGTAGTGATGACCGTTGAGCCCGGCATCTATATCAATCAAGGTAGTAACTGCGATCCCAAATGGTGGGGCATAGGAGTGCGCATCGAAGACGATATTCTCGTTACCGATACCGATCCTGTGATCATGACGATCAGTCTTCCGAGGAGTATTGAGGAGTTGGAGAAGATGATGGCAGAGTGATTAATTTGAAAATGGATTAATTTGAAAATTTGAAAATGGATAGCTTGTGAAAGCAAAACCATATTGTGATTCGATAATGCAAAAGCTAAAATACACAGTTATTCTAATTATTTTGTTGTTTAATTTGGGGTCTAATTATAGCTACTCTCAAGGAATGAATTCTCATTGGCTTTTAGGATATGATGTTGGTTTATTTGATACGAATGTCGTTTCAACTAAAGCAGTTTTCCAATTCGATAGCTTGGGGTATTCACTCGATCCTTCAAATTTTAAAATGCCTTTTAGGGCCGCACAAAGTACCTTATCTGATGAACTGGGCAATTTAAATATGGTAACTAATGGATGCTGGATTGCCGATGCCACTGGAGATACTATGTTAAATGGGGGTGGATTACTACAAAATAGTTTTTCTGTAAATTGGTGCGATGCAATTTCAGGTATTCCAATGGCCCATACCTCGATTTTTGTGCCCCATCCTATTGATTCTAATTTAGTGTATTTATTGCATCAGTCAGGCACTAGTTCATCAAACTATAAATCAAGTGGCCTTTATTTCACTCTTGTTGATAAAACCCTCAATAATGGACTCGGTGGGGTTGTTACTGGGCAAAAGAATCAATTGGTATTTTCGATGGGTCTTAATCCTGGCATGTCTGTATGTAAACATGCCAATGGTCGCGATTGGTGGGTGCTAACAATGAAAGACAGTTCAGACATTGTTTATGTTAATTTGCTTTCACCTTCTGGGTTTTCTGCACCAGTAGGTTATTCACTTGGATTCTCGCCAGCTGCCATAAACTTTATTGGCCAAATGAATTTCTCACCTGATGGACGAAAGTTTGCCTATAGTTATTACTTAGGAAATTTCGGTGCATTTAACTATTATACTAGGATTGCAGACTTCGATCGTTGTTCAGGATTGTTTTCAAATAGTATTCAATTAACATTTACAGATCCGAATCCCGGGTTAGGGCTATGCTTTTCACCAGATTCAAAAAAGCTCTATATATCATCAACTAGAAAAATTGTCCAATTTAATATTGATACATCTAACATAGCTGCCAGTTTGGATACAGTGGCTATCAATGATGGTTATTATTCGCCATATCCACCGCTTCAATCTGATTTTTGGCTAATGACTTTAGCTGCAAATGGTAAAATATATATTTCTTCAGGAAGTAGTGTTATTGATTTGCATTATATTAATTATCCAGATAGCGATGGAGTTGCGTGTGACATTATGCAACATTCAATTCGTTTGCCTTGCTATTCTATACGTGGTCATGTCTATCACCCAAATTACTACCTTGGCTGCGATACCACCTTAGGCTGTCCTTGTTTGGTAAGTACTGGCTTAAACGAAAATGGAAAACATGATTTCAGCATAAAGTTATCGCCCAATCCGGGTAGCGCAGGTTTTGAAATATTATACTTGCTTCCTCAAAATAAAAATGGGATCTTGAGTGTTTATGATTTGCAAGGTCGTTTGATGCACAAACAATCTCTTCCTCCATGGTCAGCCATGCAACATATACCAACTTCAAATTGGGCTGGGGGCGTATATCAAGTGCGAATTGAAAGTGATGGGTATTTTAGCACTAGTAAGTGGGTGAAGTTTTAATTTGAAAATGGATTAATTTGAAAATTTGAAAATGGGCTGGCGCTTTGGTGAAAGGAAGATTAGATTGGAATTGAGCTTTTTGATCTATTATTAGTCTCAGCTTAAACGCAACGTTAGCAGCGTTTAGCAGCGGCCGCAAAGAAATCATAAAAAATCTTAATCAATCTTAATAAATCTGCGTTCCATCAAGTTATAGTTCCAGCGACGCAGCTCTTTATCCTCCATAAATATATTATAATCAATAGTTTATAAGCACTTAACATAAATTCCTCCGAATCCTTTGTATTTTGCCATTAATCGTAGTATCTTTGCCGACCCAAATTACGGGTAATAATACATTAAACCATGGCTAAGAAAGGTAACCGCGTTCAGGTGATTATGGAGTGTACAGAGCATAAAAACTCTGGTAAACCAGGCACCAGTCGTTACATCACCACCAAGAACAAGAAGAACACAACTGAGCGTTTAGAATTGAAAAAATTCAATCCTATCCTCAAGAAAATGACGCTTCATAAAGAAATTAAATAATCGGCCTCCCGCCCAATATAAAATAACATGGCTAAGAAAGTAGTTGCTACACTGAAAACCGGTAAAGGCAAAGAATTCTCGAAAGTGATCAAAATGGTGAAATCACCAGTGACTGGATCTTACTCTTTTAAAGAAGAGATCGTTCACAATGACCATATTAAAGATTTCTTGAAAGATAAGTAATATTCTGACAATCAACCAGATCAGACAGCTTCTTTCCATCGAAAGAGGCTGTTTTTATTAGTACCAAAAGCAAATAAAATGGGATTATTCGGATTCTTCAATAAAGAGAAAAAGGAGTCGCTCGATAAGGGACTCGAGAAAACCCGTGAGAGTTTTTTTTCAAAGATCACCAAGACCCTCATTGGGAAGACCAGCATCGACGATGAAGTACTCGATAATTTAGAAGAGATTTTAGTGACGAGTGACGTGGGTGTTGAAACTACCCTCAAAATTGTAAAGCGTATTCAAGATCGTGTGGCACGTGATAAATATTCAGGCACCAGCGAATTGAATCGCCTTTTGAAAGAGGAAATTGTTGGACTGATGTCGGAGAATACCGCCGGCAGTAAAGTCGATTTTAATTTAGTGGATGAGCTTCCTTCCAAACCCTATGTAATTATGGTGGTGGGCGTAAATGGTGTTGGAAAAACAACAACCATAGGAAAGTTAGCCTACGCATTTAAGAAAGCTGGAAAGTCTGTGGTGCTTGGTGCTGCCGATACCTTTCGTGCTGCTGCTGTTGATCAGCTAATCATTTGGGCGAAGCGTGTGGATGTGCCTATCGTGAGTCAAGGCATGGGTGCAGATCCAGCCTCTGTCGCTTTTGATGCGGTTTCTTCCGCACATGCACAAGGCGCTGATGTTTGTATCATCGATACCGCAGGTCGTCTTCATAATAAAATCAATTTAATGAACGAACTTTCGAAAATTAAACGGGTGATGCAAAAGGTTGTTCCCGATGCGCCGCATGAAATTTTACTCGTTCTCGATGCTTCAACTGGACAAAATGCTTTTGAACAAGCGAAGCAATTTGTTGCTGCTACCGATGTAAATGCACTCGCATTAACAAAGTTGGATGGTACAGCAAAAGGTGGAGTGGTGATTGGAGTGTCGGATCAGTTTAGTATTCCGGTGAAGTATATTGGAGTAGGAGAGAAAATGGAAGACTTGCAGTTATTCGATAAAAAAGAATTTGTAAATTCATTGTTTGAATCTCAAATCTAAAATGAAAAAAAATATTCTAATTGTATTCTGTTTTGTTTTGCTTGCGCAGATGGGCGTGGCGCAGTCCTGGCAAATTATCATCAAGGATAATATGGCGAAGATGAATATGGAACAAGCGTATCGTATCACGAACGATAGTTTAATCATCACTGGTAAATCGGATTATGGTCGTTCTAATGTTGATTATTTGAAGCGTGCATTAACTCCGAAAGAACAAAAGCTCATCTCAGGAATATTGAAATCTTTTCCAGCTGATAGTTTAAAGCCAGAGTATTTTGATGGATATGCAAACTTTCAACAAATCGACGATGAAAATTATCCACGTTCAATAGAATTAACGATTGAGCAAAAAGGTAAAACCATTTCTTCTCGTTCTACGAATGCTTGGGTGCGATTACAAGTTCAATTTTTCGATTTGATAAATCCTATTTTCCCACCTGAAGTTCAAATTATACTCGATAAATCTAAGTTTAACGTGTTTTATTAATAATCGTGAAGACCAAAACCCTCAAGCAAAATAAAGTCAATGTAGTAACATTAGGTTGCTCTAAAAACCTGGTGGACTCTGAAGTCTTGATGGGTCAATTACGTGCGAATGATTTTGATGTGACGCATGAAAGTTCAAAGAATGATGCTTCCATTGTGATCATCAATACCTGCGGATTTATTGATAATGCGAAACAAGAATCCATTGAAACGATTTTGCATTATGCAAAACAAAAGGAAAAAGGGAAGATTGATCGTTTAATAGTAACGGGATGCCTATCCGAAAGATACAAGCCCGATTTAGAAAAGGAAATCACCAATGTGGATGCGTATTTCGGTACACGTGATTTACCCTTGTTGTTAAAAACATTAGGTGCCGATTATAAACACGAATTGATTGGTGAGCGATTGTTAACGACACCGCGTCATTTTGCATACTTAAAAATTTCAGAAGGCTGCGATCGTCCTTGTTCGTTTTGCGCGATTCCTCTGATGCGTGGTAAACATATTTCTCGTCCGATGGAAGAGTTAGTTGCCGAAGCAAAAACGTTAGCTAAGAATGGCACGAAGGAATTATTATTGATTGCTCAGGATTCTACCTATTACGGTTTAGATATTTATAAGGATCGAAAGTTAGCTGATCTACTCAGAGCGTTGAGTGATGTTGAAGGCATCGAATGGATTCGTTTGCATTATGCTTTTCCGAGTGGTTTTCCAGAAGATGTCTTGGATGTAATGCGTGAGACTGAAAATATTTGCAATTACATCGACATTCCGCTACAGCATATTTCTGATAATATGTTGAAGTCGATGCGTCGTGGAACTACCGAAGCAAAAACGTATGAATTGATTGATATGTTTAGAGCGAAAGTTCCAGGCATTGCATTACGCACAACCTTGATCGCTGGTTATCCTGGCGAAACGGAAGAAGATCATCAAGCGATGTTACGTTTTGTAGAAAAAGCCCGATTTGATCGTTTAGGAATTTTCACCTATTCACACGAGGAAAATACGCATGCTTACGGTTTGGAAGATGATGTTTCAGATGAGGTAAAACAAGAACGTGCTGAAGCGGTGATGGCGGTGCAACAAGGAATTTCAGAAGATATAAATAGTTTGAAAGTCGGAATGACTTTTAAAGTTTTATTCGATCGTAAAGAAGGTGATTATTTTGTAGGTAGAACCGAGTTTGACTCTCCCGAAGTGGACAATGAAGTATTAGTTGCAGCAAAAGATACCTATGTTCGTATTGGTGATTTTGCACTTGTAAAAATTACTTCTACGGCGGCATTCGATTTATACGGAGAGATCATCAACAAGTAAAACGCTATGAAAGTACTTCAGCTTCCATTATCCGAAATCGGTTTTTATAGCAAGCTGATGTTGGATTATACAGAAGGTCATCCTGATCTGGTTCCGTTTTATAAATACATTCCTCATCTAAATTCTTTTCCAGATGTAATTGAAAATAGAAATCAATTTCCATTTCATCGTGTAGAACTGGTTTCTGAATTAACTGAGCAACATGCTAATTATTTTGAAAAGTTTCCATTGGTAAAATCGAATGTCGATTCGATCGCTAATTCAAATACGTATACGGTAACTACAGGTCATCAGCTTTGTATTGCTGGCGGACCTTCGTATTTTATTTATAAAATTATTTCCACCATTAAGTTGGCTCAGGAGTTAAAGACAAAATATCCTCAATACAATTTTGTTCCCGTGTATTGGATGGCAACCGAAGATCATGACATTGAAGAAATCAATCATGTGCATGTGTATGGAAAGAAGTTGATTTGGGAAACGAAGGAGCAAGGTGCAAGTGGTAGATTAAAAACAGATTCTACCACTAAATTTTTAGAAGAGTTAATAGACTTGTTCAAGAACGAAGCGTATGGAAATGAAGTTGCCAAATTATTAAACGAAGCTTATGCTAACCATTCAACTTTAGCCGAAGCAACGCGATCATTTGTATTGAGTTTGTTTGGTGAACAAGGTTTGGTAGTGATCGATGCGGATTCGGCTCCATTAAAAAAATTATTTAGTTCCATCATACGGGATGAATTGGATGAACAAGCATCATCGTCAATCGTTGAAAAAACAAGTGCACGTTTAGAAAAGAATTACAAAATTCAAGTGAATCCTAGAGAGATCAACTTGTTTTATTTGGAGGATCAATTGAGAGCTCGTATTGTAAAGGACGATCATCAAAATTATAGAGTTCTGCAAACAGATTTGAAATTTAGTCGTGAGTTTATTCACGATTTGGTCGACAAGCAAGTGGAGCGATTTAGTCCAAATGTTATTATGCGGCCCTTGTATCAAGAAAAAATACTTCCAAATCTTGCTTACATCGGTGGACCTGGAGAGTTGGCGTATTGGTTGCAGCTAAAAGATTTATTTGAGCACTATTCGGTGAGTTATCCTGTTTTAGTTCCTCGTAACAATGCACTGATTGTACCATCAAAGGCGCTTGATAAATTCTCGAAGTTAGGATTTTCAGAAAAGGATTTATTTAGAAATTTTGATGATCTCGTTCGTGAATGGTTAGCAGCGCAAGAGGAAATATCTCCTGGAATTGAAGAGGCGAAGGAAAAGTTGAAAAGCATTTATGTAGAACTCGAGAAATTATTTTTGGTAGCGGATCCAACTTTAGCGCCCAGTGTCCAAGCTGAAATGCAAAAGGTAAGTAATGGCTTGGATAATTTGGGAAAGAAAGGACAAGCAGCATTAAAGCGAAAACATGAGGTGGCTTTAAATCAGATTCAATCGGTGCTGGATAAAGTAAATCCAAATCAAATACCGCAAGAGCGATATGAGAATTTTTTAGGGTTTTATGTAAAAAGTGGATCTGAAATAATTACTGAATTGATTAATCAATTTCAGCCTTTCGAATATAAGATGACGATGATTGTAGATTAATATTTTATTATTAAAGAGAGACTATTACCAATTATACACAATATTTAATCTAATTAAATAAACAAATAAGGAACACATTTCGAGCAAAAAATATTAATAACAAACAATTTCGTTCGGAACAGTGCGGAGGTCGTCCACGCAACAGCGCGAACCGATTTTTGCTTTACCGGTGAAGTAAAGAGATAGCACAAAAGATTGTTCAGTGGTTGCTAAAGAAAGTAGAAAGCAGAATCTGTAAAAATTGGTTGGTGTTGGGTGGCGTGCTTTCTTTGGTTACTTTCTTTTCACGTAAAAGAAAGTAACAAGTAAATTAGTGGTCAAAAATTTATTTATGAAAACTGAAATATTTATTAAAGATGATAGTGAACTTTTTAATTTATGTAATTAATTCAGTGATTATGAAAATAACTTATTGATAAAAAATTTAATAATTATTATTTGGAACATAAAATATTTATAAATTGTATAACATGGCATCAAAAGAAACATTTCTAGAAACTTTTCAAAAAGGATATACTTTCAAAGGTGGAACAATTCCTCTAGGGGCAGCCGTATTTAATGGAGAAGTGTTGAAGGAAGCATTAGTGAGCATTCCATTATCAACGTTGAATCGCCACGGACTTATTGCAGGAGCCACAGGAACAGGAAAAACGAAAACCTTGCAAGGTTTAGCTGAAGGTTTGGCATCGAATGGTGTGTCAGTAATGATGATGGATGTGAAAGGAGATTTGAGTGGAATGGCAATGCCTGGAATTCCACATCCAAAAATTGATGAACGTCAAGAGAAGTTGGGGATTACCTGGAAGCCTCAAGCATTTCCCTGTGAGTTGATGAGCTTATCACATGAAAAAGGAGTGCGACTTCGTGCTACCGTTTCGGAATTTGGTCCTGTCTTGTTTTCTAAAATTTTAGGATTGAATGATACCCAGTCGGGAGTGGTTTCATTAGTATTTAAATATTCCGATGATCGTTCTTTACCCTTATTGGATTTAAAAGATTTCAAAAAAGTACTTCAGTATTGCACCAACGAAGGGAAGGAAGAGATTAAAAAGGAGTATGGAGCCATCAGCACAGCTTCTGCTTCTACCATCTTACGGAAAATTATTGAAGTGGAAGAGCAGGGAGCCGATCTGTTTTTTGGTGAAACTTCCTTTGATGTAAATGATTTACTGCGACTCGATGATAACGGTAAAGGCTATGTGCATATCGTTCGCTTAGTCGACATTCAAGATAAGCCAAAATTGTTTAGTACTTTTATGTTGTGTCTGTTGGCTGAAATTTATCAATCCTTTCCGGAGGAAGGTGATTTGGAACAACCGAAATTGGTATTGTTTATTGATGAAGCCCATCTTATTTTTAAAGAAGCCAGTGATGCCTTGATGGATCAATTGGAGAGCATCATTAAATTAATTCGTTCTAAGGGTGTTGGTATTATATTTTGTACGCAAAGTCCGGTGGATGTTCCGGCAGCCATCTTAGGTCAACTTGGATTAAAAGTTCAGCATGCATTACGTGCATTCACCGCTGCCGATCGAAAAGCCATAAAGTTAGTGGCTGAAAATTATCCGATCACTGAGTTTTATGACGTCGATACGTTAATCACAGAATTGGGAATTGGAGAAGCTATGGTCACATGTCTTACCGAAAAAGGAACACCAAGTCCATTAGTCCATACATTTTTAGCAGCTCCTCAATCCCGAATGGATATTTTGACTCCTTCTGAACAAGATGATTTGTTAAGTCAATCGGATATGGTGAAAAAGTATAATCAAGAGGTCGATCGTGAGAGCGCCTATGAAATGCTTCAGGAAAAGTTGAATCCTTCAGAAATGGATGAATCCTCAGAAAAAAAGGAGAAACCATCTAAAAAGGATGAAAAGTCCGTGATCGGCGAAGCAATTGATAGTACCGTTGGGCGGCAAGTAGCTCGCACCTTGGCTCGGGAAGTGACTCGCGGATTGTTGGGTGTTTTGGGCATTGGGACCTCCAAAAGAGGTAAAAAGTCGTGGTTTTGAAAGGTGAATAAATCAATGTGAACGGACAGATTTTGTTGGTGAACAGCTTATTACAATAGGCGAACACCTTTTTTTTGATAGTAATCTAGTTCAAAGGTCAAATATTCCCGTTCAGCAGTTGAATTGCTGAGTTCAGTGTTTTTTGGTAGGAAGAGCTTGAAGTAGATTTAACTTTGTTTAACCAAAACAATTGCCATGTTAAAGAGAGAAGAGAAAAAGCAAATGATACTTAATGCCGCGACAGAGTGTTTCTCAAAAAATGGTTACGACAAAACAACGCTGGATGAGATTGGTCATAAAGTAAGTTTGAATAAAGCTACCCTTTATTATTATTATAGTAGTAAGGATGATTTATTTTGTGATGTGATTTATGCCGAAGCACATCGTTTTCGTGAGTTAGTTAGAGTTGGTATTACTGAAAAGAGAGGAATTGAAAATAAAATTGTGTTTTTACTCTTTGAACGAACAAAATTTTATCAGCATTTAAGCCTGTTACATGATATTATTGTAGAGCAAGGAAGGAAGATTGAGCCCATCTTTATTTCTCTTAGAGACAGTATTTATAAAGAAGAGCGGAATTTGTTGGAAAGTATTATTAAAGAAGCCATGGAGCAAGGTGAGATTAGATATTCGGATGCTAGCCGCGTTGCCGATGTGTTTTTGAAAATGGCAAATAACATGACTCCCGAAAGTAGTCAAGCTGTATTGCAAAATAATGATAAGGTAATTGACTCATCAAATGATCCAATTTTGGATGATATTCGATTTACTACCCGACTTATCGTTTCAGGCATTAGCGCACGCGCTTAGCTTAACATTGGGTTGTGAATAAAGCATCCTTCTTTTAAAAAATGGTGCTAGTGGAAAGACTATTTTCATACCAACAGTATGAAGAGTTACCACTTTAAATCCGGTTCTAGTAAATTAGTTATTTATCAATTGTTGTTGCGTGTTTTTTCAAATGTAAATAGCAAGAATAAATTGTATGGTACACTCGCCCAAAATGGGAGCGGGAAATTCAATGATATTAATTCAAACGTATTAAATAGCTTAAAAGCTTTAGGCATTTCGCATATTTGGTATACTGGAATTTTAGAGCATTCATCGCTCTCTGCATATAAGGAAAATGATATCCCTTCCGATGATCCGCATATTGTAAAAGGTCGCGCAGGATCACCTTATGCCATTCGCGATTATTATGATGTGGATGCTGATTTGTCTGTTGATGTGTCGAATCGCATCCATGAGTTTGAAGAGATGATTCATAGAACGCATGAATGCGGATTAAAAGCAATTATTGATTTTGTTCCCAATCATGTGGCGCGATCTTATCATTCAGATATGAATCCAGGAAAGAAAAGTGATTTCGGGGTAGATGATGATACTCGCAAATTGTTCGCTCCCCAAAATGATTTTTTGTATTTGCAAAATGAATCATTTCAATATCCTTCCGACTACCTTCCTCTTGATGGTGGAACATTGCCTCGCGGTTTTAAAAAATTTGTTGAATTTCCTGCAAAAGTTACGGGGAATGATGTGTACTCATCGCATCCATCGCTTAATGATTGGTTTGAAACGATAAAAATTAATTTTGGTGTGGATCCTAATCCGCCGCATCATTGTTTCTTTGATCCCATTCCATCTTCCTGGATAAAATTACTCGATATACTTCTTTATTGGTGTGAGAAAAGGAGTAGATGGGTTCCGATGTGATATGGCGGAGATGGTGCCCGCTGAATTTTGGGAGTGGATTATTCCTTGTGTGAAAACGCATCATCCTAACGTGATTTTCATTGCTGAAATTTATAAGCCGGAATTGTATGAACATTATTTGGATAAAGGATATTTTGATTTTCTCTATGATAAAGTAAGTTTATATGATACCTTAGGTGGAATCATTCGCGGATATCATTCAGCAGATGATATTTCGAATTGTATTCGGAGTGTTGAGAAATATTCGGAACGAATGCTTTCATTTATGGAGAATCACGATGAAGAAAGAATTGCTTCTCGTTTTTTCGCCTCGAATCCATTTGCAGGGATTCCTACTATGGTGGTATCAGCTTGTATCTCTAAAGGTCCTGTAATGATTTATTTTGGACAAGAAGTTGGTGAGTCTGCAACCGATTTGGTTGGATTCGCAGGTGATCGCGGACGTACTTCTATTTTCGATTATTGCTCCGCTCCTGAATTGCAAAAATGGTTTAATAAAGGTAAGTGTGATGGATCTCTTCTTTCTGACGAGCAGAAAACATTGAGAGCAACGTATTCATTGTTGTTGAATTTTGTTTCGAAAAGTGATGCTATTCACCATGGTGGATTGTACGACTTACAATATGCGAATCGCCATCACCAAAGTGAAGGGTTTGATGAAAAATTCCATTTTGCTTTTTTACGACATAGTAAGGAAGAGAAATTATTAGTGGTGGTGAATTTCAATAAGGATAGCGAATATCAAACGTATATTCGAATTCCAGTCGATGCTTTTCGTTGCATGGGGATGGATGTTAAGAAAAAGTTTAACTTTACAAGTGTGTTGGGAAATGCGGTGTTAGGGAGTCATACTGCAGATGAACTTTATAAAGAAGGAAATCGTTTTTCAGGATTGAAATTAAAGTTAGTACCGAATAGTGCTTACATCATTCGTATACATTAAAAATAATTTATATGCCGAAGCAAGGAACCAAGAATCCTTTTAATATGGTCGTTTTAGTAGCGGCTTTAGGGTATTTTGTAGATATCTACGATCTGCAGTTGTTTAATGTGGTAAGCAAAGATAGCTTGCGTGGTATTGGAATTTTAGATCCTGTGGTGATCGATCGATACGATTATTTATTATTCCTCTGGCAGATGTGCGGAATGTTGATTGGCGGATTACTGTGGGGAATTTTAGGCGATCAAAAAGGTAGAATGTCGGTACTCTTCGGATCGATTTTAATTTATTCTTTAGCGAATGTTGCCAATGCTTTTGTGGTTGATTTAACTCAATATAGTATCGTTCGATTTATTGCTGGAGTAGGATTGGCGGGTGAGTTAGGAGCAGCGATTACTTTAGTTTCAGAAATAATGCATCGAGAAAGCCGCGGTTATGGAACGCTGATTGTGGTAACTATGGGAGCGCTCGGTGCGGTGGCTGCTGCTGTGATTAGCAATAATCCTTTTGTGATTTTTGGTTTGCAACCTTGGCAGATGGCATATATCATTGGCGGTGTGCTCGGACTCGTTTTGTTACTCTTGAGGGTAAGTACGTATGAGTCGGGGATGTTTGAGCATATGAAGCATAATAATCAAATTAAGAAAGGAAATTTCTTGATGTTGTTCAACGATCGTGCGCGATTCAAAAAATATTTGGCTTGTATTTTAGTCGGCCTCCCCGTATGGTTTTGCATTGGCATCTTAATAAAATTCTCGGATAAGTTTGCTGCAATAGTAGAGGTAGTTGGTGAAGTAAAAGTAGGTTATGCAATTATGTACGCTTATTTAGGATTGTCGGTAGGTGATTTAATCAGTGGATTATTAAGTCAGCTCTTGAAAAGTAGAAAGAAAGTAGTAGTTGCTTATTTATTATTTACTATTGTTCTTGTCTTCATATTTCTTTTTGCCAAAGGATTAACAGCAAATTCATATTATTTTCTTTGTTTCATGATGGGTTGCGCTACAGGATATTGGGCACTTTTTGTAACTATTGCTTCCGAGCAATTCGGAACCAATATTCGTGCAACAGTAACTACTACTGTTCCTAACTTTGTAAGAGGTGCTGTTGTGCCAATTATTCTTGGATTTAAAACTTTGGAGAGAAGTATGGGTGCAGTGAATAGCGCTTTAGTAGTAGGAGGTGTTTGCATTTCACTGGCTATGATTGCAATATTCAGTTTAAAAGAAACGTTTTCTAAAGACCTCGATTATATCGAAATATCATGAAGAAAACGACATTAGTTATTGGTGCTTCCACGAATCCTTCGCGCTATTCATTTCTAGCCATAAATCGATTGAGAGAACATGGACATCCTGTTTATGCCTTGGGATTAAAAACAGGTAGAGTAGGAGATGTAGATATTTTTACTGAACATAAATTTTTATCGGATATCCATACCGTTACATTGTACGTGGGTCCCAATCATCAAGAAAATATTCGTGATTATGTGATTAGTCTGGAGCCTAAAAGAGTAATTTTTAATCCAGGAACAGAAGATCTTCTTTTTCAATCCATGTTAAAAAATGCTGGAATTCCATTTGAAGAAGCTTGTACTTTAGTAATGCTAGGGACGGGTCAATATTAACTGTTTTCAATATCGATTTGACCTACATTCCTTTTAAAGGTCAAAAATTGATTGTATTAAGGTCATATTTTGGCAATATTGAGCTTTAAAATCATTCTATTTGACCTTCAAATAAGTTAGTCATTATATTTAAAGGAACTTCTTAAATAAACTTTTGTATTTAATATGAAGTATGAAATGAAATTTCTATTCCGAGTAGATTATCCATCTAACATCTAACATCTAAAATCTAAAATCAAAATAAACTCCGTCCCCTCATTCGGCGTGGAATCAACAATGATTTCGATTTTATGAAATCCTGCAATGGTTTTTACGAGGGGTAAGCCTAAGCCATATCCATCCGCTTTATTTTTATTGAGTCGTTTGAATCGATCAAAAATTCCGTTGATATCTTGTTTTTCAATTCCAATTCCACTGTCCTTAATTTCAATTTGAAATCTACCGTCTTTTACACGTGTATAGATATCGATGCTTCCACCGTCTTTATTATACTTGATGGCATTGTTAATCAAATTCGTCATCATGGTAAATAATAAAGTGCGATTACATTCGATAATGTTGTAGTCGTCGTAAAAGTATTTATGGAGCGTTATGTTCTTTTCTGTTAATCGCTCTTCAATCTCTTCAAGCACTTCATCCATCAATTCAATGGCACCAATGGTATCTTGCTTGAGGTACTGATCGTTTTCAATTTTAGATATTAATAAAAGAGCTTTGATAATTCTACTCATTCGATTCAACGTACGTTGTGAATCGGAAAGTTTGATGAGTAATTCATCGGATAAATTTCCTTCGTTAATGATGTTCTCCAGCCGGTTTTGAATGATGCTGATAGGTGTTTGCAGCTCGTGACTCACATTACTGATAAACTCTTTCTCAATTTGAAAAGTGTCTTTCAATTTGTGCATCATTTCGTTGATTCGATTGTCGAGTTGATTGAACTCAGCCGTTGAACTTGGAATGGGAGTAAAATTAAAATATGCGGGCGACGGTACAGGAAGAAGCTTGGTGCTGATGATGCTGTTCAATGGTTTTAAGAGTAAACGCGCAAAAGCTAAATCTATGAAAAGTGAAATCAAGATCACCCCTAACATCATGACCAAGAGAAAGCGTTGAATAATGGATTTTAATTCGTCAATGGTACTAATGCCTTCACCAATATTCAACTCGTACATTTGGTTATCGTATAAAAAAGGTCGACTTATTATTCGATGCTGAAGTTTTTCTCCCTCTATGCTCCAGGTCTCATTTCTAATTTGAGTCCCGTTATTCATTTTTAAAGGATCCGTGATGGGGTAGATGGCAACAAACTCTTCTTTTAAAATATTGTAACTTTCAAAACTACAATCTTGTTCACGAACAATGTCGGCTATACTTCCTCTTTTTACAGTCAGTAAAATTCGTTCACTTCGTGCGACTAATCTTTTGTCGATATGTTCATAAACGATTCTTTCTACCAAAATAGGCAACAAGGTCATAAAAGCTAAAATAATGAGCGCCTTGGAAACTGCATTGTAAAGCGCAAACTTGACCTGTATGGTCATCGACTTTTTAGGACGGTGTTGTGGAGCAGTCAAATGCTTATGCGTTTACACGATAGCCTACACCACGTACAGTTTCAAACCAATCAACGCTGGATTGTGCTGATAATTTTTTGCGTAAATTTTTTACGTGCACATCAATGTAATTCGATTCGTAATCATCTTCTAAAACATCACCCCAAATATGTTCGGTGAGTTGAATACGTGTTAATACTCTGTTTTTATGTAACGCTAAATAATGCAACAGATCAAATTCTTTCTTGGTTAGATTAATACTATTTCCTTTGCAATGTACCGTTCGATTTTGAATGTCAATATCAAAATCATGAATACTCATTACGTTGGACTTTAGTCCATGCTTACGACGTAAAATTGCTTGCATACGACTGTGAAGTTCTGCCAATGAAAAGGGTTTAGCGATGTAGTCATCGGCACCCAAATCGAGGCCTGTGATTTTATCTTCTACTTCACTGCGTGCTGTTAACACGATGAAAGCACTTTCTATACCTGCTTTTTTTGATTCTCTCAACAAATCCAATCCATTCATATCAGGTAATCCTAAATCGAGAAGGACAAAATCATAAGAGTTTGCGTGAATTTTATCCGATGCGCTTTTTCCATTAAAAGCAACATCACAATTTAAATTTTGTCGGGAAAGATAAATTTCCATCTCATGCGACAAGGAGCGTTCGTCTTCTACAATTAGTACGTTCATAACCGAATAAATTTTTTTGGATTCTAATACTCTCTGTACATTAACGCTACAAAGATAGGAAACGCAAATGTAAATGAGCTATATGAAGTTTTGAGGAGTTATTGCGTGACTTTCTATAAATCAAGCTGATAGCACTCCTCTACAGCTTCTAATACGACATGACAAGCCGCTAATAATTCTTCTTCGTTAATAGTAAGAGGAGGACAAATCCGAAGTCGATTTGCGGCAAACAGGAACCAATCTGTGATTATACCTTTTTTTATACAAGCAGCTATCACTCGTTGTGCAAATTCATCCGATGCAAATACGAGAGCCAACAACATTCCTTTTCCTCTGATGGATTGTATGGCAGGATGTACTAAGGTTTTTCTAACGATGGATTCTAATCTTGGAATGTGCTCTTCTGTATTTAAAGTCTGAATAACATCAAAAGTAGCAAGAGATGCTGCACAACAAACTGAATTTCCTCCGAAAGTGGTGATGTGGCCTAAAACGGGTTGGTCACTTAATGAATCCATTATTTTTTTGTTACTCATAAAAGCGCCAATGGGCATTCCTCCCCCCATACCTTTTGCGATAACGATAATATCGGGAATGATATTCACTCCTTGCGAAGCGAAGAAAGAACCTGTTCGACCAAACCCAGTTTGAATTTCATCAACGACTAAAAGCGCGCCTACTTCGGTACAACGCAGTCGTAAGTCTTGCAAAAATGTTGGCTCTACCACTTCAGCTCCCGCTTCTCCTCGAACAATCTCTACAAACACAGCTGCAGTTTCTTTGTCGATGTTTTGTAACTCGTGATTATTGCCAGATGTAAGATGAAAGACTTCCGGTAATAAAGGGTGAAAAGGCATACTGAAATATTCATTGCTCATTAAACTCAACGCTCCATTGGTAGAACCATGATACGCATCTTTAAATGAATATATTTTTTTTCTTCCTGTATATCGTCGTGCCAATTTAATAGCTCCTTCAATGGCTTCTGCACCGCTATTGGTGAAGTAAACACTATCGATAGAAGGAATTATACTCGATAATTTAGCAGCTAGCTTTACTTGTGGCGATTGAATATACTCCCCATACACCATCAAGTGCATGTATTTCTCGAGTTGGTCGTGGATCGCTTCAATCACTTTTGGGTGGCGATGACCCACATTGCTTACAGAAATTCCACTGATTAAATCGAGCCATTTCTCTCCGTTGGCTCCAAATAAATAAAGCCCTTCCGCTTTTTCTATTTCTAAGCCAAGTGGTGTTGGACTTGTTTGTGCAACATGTCGCAAGAAAAGTTGTCGCACACTTTGTTGACTCATGACAATGAATTTAACGCTTCTTCAATCGCACGAATCTTTGCTTCAGCATCTGATTTTTTCTTTTGTTCTGAAGCTAAAATTTCGGGTTTCGCATTACTTACGAAACGTTCGTTGCTTAACTTCGCCATCACTGATTTCAAAAATCCATGCGTATATTCTAAATCGTCATTTAATTTTTTTCGTTCTGCGTCTTTGTCGATGTTCTCACTCATCGGAATAAAACATTCCAGGTCACGAATAACAAACGGGAAAGTATTTTCAGGCTTTTCAGTTACCGATTTAATTTCCGATAAATTGCCGAGCTTCATAATCGCATCTCCAAAAATATTCAAGGCTGAAGTAGATCCATTGGAGCGAATACTTAAGGCTAATGCTTCCTTCGGACTTAATCCTTTGCTTTGACGGAAATTTCTAATTTCTCCGATGAGTTCCGCTGCAATAGGGAAGGCTTTTAATATCTCTTCGTTAGCAGCATTTATTTTAGGCCATGATGCAATGATGATATCATCTCCGTCTTTTCTTTCCTTCAATAAGTGCCAGATCTCTTCAGAAATAAACGGCATAAAAGGATGAACGATAATAACTATTTTTTCAAAAATGGCAATAGTAGAAGTGAGGGTTGCTGAATCAATGGCTTGTTGGTAACCTGACTTGATTAATTCTAAATACCAAGCGCAAAAATCGTCCCATACTAATTTGTATGTACTCATCAACGCATCCGAGATGCGAAGCTTTTCGTAATGATCATTGATCTCAACCAAGCATTCGTTGATGCGTGCTTCGAGCCATGTGATTGCTACTTTATTTACTTCGGGTTGGGGAATCGACGTATCTACTTCCCATCCTTTCACCAAACGGAAGGCATTCCAAATTTTATTACTGAAGTTTCTTCCTTGTTCACACAAGCTTTCGTCAAACAGTAAGTCGTTCCCTGCAGGAGATGAAAGTAACATACCTACACGCACACCATCGGCACTAAACTTTTTAATCAAATCTAATGGATCCGGTGAATTGCCTAACGATTTACTCATCTTCCTACCTTGTTTATCACGAACAATGCCGGTGAGATAAACATTATTGAAAGGCTTCTTCCCTCTGTATTCATATCCTGCCATGATCATTCTGGCAATCCAGAAAAATAAAATTTCAGGGGCAGAAACCAGATCGTTAGTAGGGTAGTAGTAATTGATGTCTTTGTTATTGGGATCCTTAAATCCATCAAAAACAGAAATAGGCCATAACCATGAACTGAACCAGGTGTCCAGCACATCTTCATCCTGACGGATATCCGTAGCCGTTATAGAAGCATTGTCAGATTGGAATAATTCTAGTGCCTCTTCGGCAGTTTTTGCAACTAAAAAATTCCCCTGGTTATCATACCAAGCCGGAATTCGTTGTCCCCACCACAGCTGACGAGAGATGCACCAATCATGTACATTTTCCATCCAGTGACGATAGGTATTTACAAATTTTTCAGGATACAATTTCACTTCACCATCCATCACGGCATCGAGTGCAGGTTTCGAAAATTCTTTCATCTTCACAAACCATTGCAGACTCAATCGTGGTTCAATCACCGCGTCGGTACGCTCACTGTAACCCACTTTATTGGTGTAGTCTTCTACTTTCACCACCAAGCCCATCTCTGTTAGATCCTTCACAATTTTCTTGCGCACCACAAATCGATCTTCACCAATGTAAAATCCAGCTTGAGCACTCATCGTACCATCTGCATTCAATGTATCGATAACTTCAAGGTTATGTTTTTTTCCCAGGTTGTAGTCATTGATATCATGCGCAGGAGTTACTTTTAAAGCACCTGTTCCGAATTCAATTAAAATATAATCATCAAAAATAATGGGCACTTTACGATTCACCATCGGGATAATCGCAAATTTCCCTTTCAAATGAGCGTATCGCGGATCGTCAGGATGTACGCAAACAGCAGTGTCACCTAAAATAGTTTCTGGTCGAACAGTTGCAATGGTAATGGTCGACTTCGCATCAATTTTTTTCTGTATTGCAGCTTTATCATTCGCATCAAAAACTTCGTCCGCATCCACAATCACATATTGCACATACGTCAATTTGGATTGTACTTCCTTATGAATTACTTCTTCATCGCTAACGGCAGTGAGTCCGGCTGGATCCCAATTCACCATGCGCATGCCTCGGTAGATATATCCCTTTTTATACAAATCGATAAATACATCGATCACCGCCTCACTCATATCATCTTCCATGGTGAATCGAGTACGATCCCAATCACATGAAGCGCCTAACTTTTTTAATTGATCTAAAATAATTCCACCATACTTCTCTTTCCATTCCCAGGCGTACTTTAAAAAGTCTTCACGACTCAAGTCGGATTTTTTAATTCCTTTCTCGCGCAACATTTGCACCACCTTCGCTTCTGTTGCAATAGAAGCGTGATCGGTTCCTGGCACCCAGCAGGCATTCTTTCCAAGCATACGAGCACGACGAATCATCACATCTTGCAACGTATTATTTAGCATATGACCCATGTGCAAAACACCGGTCACATTTGGTGGTGGAATTACAATGGTATAAGGTTCACGCTCATCGGGAACAGAGCGAAAATAGCCCTTCTGCATCCAGTAGGTGTACCATTTATTTTCGGCAATCTCAGATTGAAATGTCTTTGGAATTTCCATGCTAAATACTAATCTCTTAATTTAATAGTGTGCAAAGATATAAAACACTCGGGGTGCAATGCTTCAAAAGGATCGATTATTCGGATAATTCGGTTATTTTTGGACCTGATCCTATGAAGATAAACCTAACTGCTCGCATATTTATTGGCATGCTACTCGGTATTCTGGTTGGTTATATATACCGCGAGATGTACCCCGATCCTGCTGATTTTAACAAGTTTGCCGATAATATTCAGATCCTGAGCGATATATTTCTACGCTTAATAAAGATGATTATTGCCCCCTTGGTATTCAGTACGCTGGTGTATGGAATAGCGAAAGTGGGCGATTTTAAGAGTGTTGGACGTATTGGAATAAAGACCCTTCTTTATTTCCAAGGGGCTACCATTTTGGCTTTGACTTTGGGTTAGTATTGGTAAATATTTTTGAACCTGGTCTAGTGATGCATTTGCCACTTCCCGCAGAGGAATTGAGTGAAGGTCTAAGCAAAGGAGCCCCCTCTTTCAAAGAATTTATTACCCATGTAATTCCCAAAAGTGTGATTGAGGCCATGGCCAACAATGAAATTTTACCCATCGTTGTTTTCTCCATTTTCTTTGGGATTGGAACTGCCGCTATGGGTGATAAGGCGAAGTCGATTGTAAATGCAATGGATGCCCTAGGTCATGTCATGTTTAAAGTTACGAATTATGTAATGATGTTTGCTCCCTTTGGTGTTTTTGGAGCCATAGCAGCAGTTGTCGCTAAACAAGGATTGGGAATTATTGGCGGATATATTTATTTGATTGCCTGTTTTTATTTTGGGTTGATCTTTTTCGCATTTGTCATTTTAGGCAGTATTTGTTTCTTCCTAAAAATTCCATTTATCAAATTGTTAAAAGAAATTCGCGAACCTATTTTATTGGCATTCTCAACAGCATCTTCTGAATCGGCATTTCCAAAAACGGTTGAAGCTTTGAGAAATATGGATGTAGCACCAGAATAATTTCCTTCGTACTTCCCTTGGGTTATTCATTTAATTTAGATGGTTCCATCATGTACATGACATTCGCCACCGTATTTATTGCGCAAGCTTACGGAATCGATATGACCATTTCGCAAGAGATTACCATGATGTTGATGTTATTGGTAACGAGTAAAGGAATGGCCGGTGTGCCCAGAGCAAGTCTAGTAGTAATAGCCGGAATGTTGAGCGCATTTAATATTCCTGAAGCAGGATTGTTATTACTTCTTGGAATTGATCAGTTACTCGACATGGGAAGAAGCGCTACAAACGTTGTTGGAAATGCAGTAGCTACAGCGGTTGTTTGTAAGTGGGAGGGGGAGCTGAAACAGTAGGATCCAAAGAAAGAATTACGAATACGCCTCGATGCGCTGACGCAATGCGAAATACTTGCCCTGGCTTGCCGTGGGCGAATCAATTGGTGAATGCGCTGAAACGCTGATACGCGAAATGCGAATAAACACGAAATGCGAAATCAGGCGAAATTCGAATAAAACCAAATTCAAAAAAACCATGATCCGTGAATCCACTAATCCACATCCCAATCCAGCTATCGGCAACCACTAATCTATCAATTTGCCTCCCGATAGCTATCGGGATTGTCAACTTACCAATTAAAATTTTATTCGGAGCGATTATATTAATCGCAAGAATAATTTTACTTACGAGTTAAGAGATAATTATGATTTCCTAAAATTTCCTGACCTTGATTGTCCAATTTTTTCAAGATGGAATCACCGATTACTTTATAAAAAAGAGGAGATAATTCTTTGGCTGCTGAAAGTTGAAGTATCGTAGAAACGCTATCCGTGGCAGTAAGTCTGGTAAATGTGCCTGAGCGAAGGAAAACAGAATCTGGATTATTTTTACCCATATACGTCTCCGTTAGGAAATAACTGAGACTATCGTTATTAATCACAAGATTGGTTTTAATACCCATACAATCGGCACAGGGCAAGATTCCTTCAAAAGTAAATTCTGCTGTGGAAGGTGTTAGTCCATCAAAAAAATCAGTTTCTACAGTATCAACCGTGATGGTTGCATTTTGACTGTTTCGAGTACATGCACTATTTTGAAGTAAGACGACGATGGCTATACTCCATATCCATTTTTTCATTCTTGATAGATTTGATAGAGCAAAATACAAAAAAAAATTCACCCTGCAATTTTATTTTATTCGGTGTAATTAACTTTTAGTGAGCCACTGCTGATAGTCTTGATTAATCCGAGCGGACTTTTTAGAGTTCCACTAAAATTTGCTTCCAGTACATTGTTGCTTGTATTATTTGATAAGATTACAAGTGTTGCCGGATTTGCATTTGTGCTTTCCCAAGCCATTCCAAGTTGATCGGTGTGGAGAATGTGATTGGTGTCAGATGACATAGTATAAGTTCCAGGAGAAACATCTTCTAACTCCATGGTAAAGGTTTCGCCATTGAGTGAAATTCCATTAATCGTCATAATTATACCTAAGTCACCAAATAAACTCATGTTCGCGCATGTTTGATTTCCTCCAATCGTCCATTTTAAGTGGCCATTCGGAAATTCACAGTTGTCAGTAATACTGTCTGGTAGTACATTCTTTATCTTCTTTGCACCCTGCAAACACCAGTAAAAAGATGGAGTAGTAAATTATTTTATTCATATGTCCGTCGTCAAAATGTTATTTGAATAAGCCCTTTACAGCATCTTTCGCTTTTTTCTCAGCTTCTTTTTTTAACCTTTCCTTTTCAGCTTTAACTTTTTCTTCCGCCTCTTTTTTCAATCTTTCTTTTTCAGCATTTGCTTTAGCTTCCGCTTCTTTTTTTAATCGATCAGCCTCTTCCTTCGCTTTATTTTCGAGCTCTTCTTTTTTCTGATTGATTTCTTCTTTTACTTTATCTTTTACAGAGTTGATGAGATTTCCAGCGGTTTCTTTTAAATCAGTGCTCACCGTAGGTTTAGTTACTGTTCCGCCCATCTTTAAATTCAATTTTACATTTTCAGCCATACTTAAGTTAGCACCTTTTGAATTGGCGCTGGAGATGAGTCCTCCAATAGCACTAGTCGCCGCTCCCGGTAATTTGGAAGTTGGAATGTTCATCGCTAATGTATAATCAATGGTTTGATCGAAGCCTGTACTTCCATTCACAGTTGTTGGGATTCCTACTAAATTTACATCAAAAGGTTTCACAAAAGCTCTACCATTTTCAATGGAATAACTGAAGTTTACATTTTGTACTTTCAGTTGTTTAAATTGATCGAGTTTTAATGTTTCAGCTACTTTTAATAACGGTCCAAAACTATTGATGACAACAGCGTCCGTACTTAATTTTCCAGATCCCGTCATGGTATTTAAATTGGGTTCCATGTGTTCATTCAACTTGCCGTTGATGTTAAGTGAGGTGGAGTATGTTCCAGTTGCAAATTCGGCAATAGGAGCCATTTTCTTCACCGATTCAAAAGTTTTGCAGTTTGTTGAATATCGAATCCTTTAATGTTCATGTCAAAAGAAATATTTGCTGATTTACGCTCCGGAGTTGCGTACGATCCACTCATCTTCATCGAGCCAGAAAGTGTATTGAAGCTCAAGTTTTCCATGTTGATGGCTTGATTGCGAATCACCACTTTTCCATTTACATGATCCAAAATTAAATTGTCGTAAAGTAATTTGGTGATGGTTAAGTTTGTCGTGAAATCTAAATTGCCTGGTACCTCAATCAAGGTCATTGGTGTGGTGTCCGCTGCTGCAGTGTAGTTGCTGCAGCGCTGTTTCCATTCAATGCAACTAAATCTAATAAACGACTTGTTACGTTTAAATTTCCTTTTAGCATTTGTTTTTTTGATGAGGTAGGCTAATAAATTGTCGAGTCGACCATCTGCATGCACATCACTTTTACCTAGCATCGCATCAAAATTATTGAGTTCCACAAATTGCGGATTGAAAGTAAGTTTTACTTCTCTCAACTCATATCCTTGATTGTTTTCCTTCGTGCTATAGTTGAAATTATTCAATTGAATTAATCCATCAGCCTGAAAATCTTGATAACGCTCTTGTTCAATTGCCGACATTCTTCCATTGATATTCACATTAGCTTTCAAAGTTCCTTTCATCGTAGTTCCTTCTTCTAAAGGAACCACTTTGCTGATGTTTGCAAAGTTGATATCTCCTTTAATACTTCCTTTAATATCGGCATCACTCACCGGTGTGCGAACACTAAGTTTTGCATCGAAAGGTTGGTTGCCAAGTTCCACATGTAATTGTTGTAAGTCGATGATGGTATGATCTGGAACTCCATCTGCATTGTTTACATTCAAATTCAATTGAACATTATTTACGGCTATAGGAAGAGAAGGATATTGGAAATTTCCATTTTGTACTTTTAGATTCACACCAAAGCCAGGCATTTGTTTTTCATTATACGTTCCTTTTACAAATGCTTTAAAAGATAAAGTTCCAGAAGATTTCAAATCTTTAAATCCCTCTCTGTAAACGCCGGGAACCATCGATAGGAAATTTTTGAATTCGTTTTTACGTGCATCAAATTTCATATCCATTGTAATATCATCTGTGGGCATAGCCACCCATCCATCTACACCCAAAACAAGCTCATTGATAGCAATTTCATTTTCTTTAAATGTGAATTTCATATTTGGCATGTCCATGTCCAAATCTACTTTCAATCCGGTTTTAGCACGATGTAAATACTTCACACCGCCAAACCATAAATCAGCACTGGCAATATCAGTTTGCGTGCTCAGCACAAATAAATCTTGTGTGAAATCACCTTTGCCTTTATGATTCAAATCGTCCATCAGCATGTTGAAATCCATGGATGCATCTTCATAAGAAACCATTCCATCGCTGATGCTATAAGAGCGCAATGCAACTTTGAATTTTGAAGGTTCACTACTTGCTTCTGTTTTTGAACTGTCTTCCTTAACAATATCCCAATTCGCTTTTCCATCTTTCAAAACGATGAGATGTATACGTGGCTCTTTTAATTGCACCGATTTAATATCAATTTGTCCACCGCCAATCACACTCATGATGTCGATGGTGAGAGATAGTTGTTTCATCCCAGCTAAGGTATCTCCCGCAAATGGTGCTTGGTTAACCACACTCAAATTATTCAGTTCTATGCTGAGGTTGGGAAAGCTGCTAAAAATGGTGAGATCGTAACTTGTAAAATCAACTTTCGCATTGATGCTTTTATTGATTTCCTCTTTAACTAGGGATTCAATTTTGCCTTTGTAAACAATAGGAAGGATAAAGGCCGCTGCTAAAAGCAAAACGATAAATGATCCTAAGCCAATAAGTATTTTCTTTAACATGAAGGGATGTGTTTATTCTACAACGCAAAAATCGGAAGAAAAAGTGCCGATTTTGGATGAAGTAGAAATGTTTTTGAGAATGGTTTTTAACAATGTTAATCTTCCATTCGGGCCATTTTATTTCGAAGCCAATGGTCGGCTAAAACGATGGCACACATAGCTTCCACAATGGGTACAGCACGAGGCAATACGCAAGGATCGTGTCGACCCTTCCCCTCTAAAACAACCGATTTACCCTCTTTGTCAACAGTTTGTTGAGCTTTCATCAAGGTAGAAACAGCTTTAAAAGCCACATTAAAAACCAAATCGGCACCATTGCTAATGCCTCCTTGAACCCCTCCGCTATGGTTGGTGATGGTCTTAAAACGGGGGTGACCTTTGCGGTCAATATCAGCGGCAAAAGCGTCATTGAATTCACTTCCTTTGAGTTTGGTGCCTTCAAATCCACTACCAATTTCAAATCCTTTCGCTGCATTGATGCTCATCATAGCTGCAGCTAAATCGGCTTGAAGTTTATTAAAAACAGGTTCGCCTAATCCAGAAGGAACTTTTTTCGCTACACAAGTAATGACACCGCCTACGGTATCGCCAGTATCTCTAATATTTTCAATGAGCGCAATCATTTTATTCGCTGTCGCTTTTTCTGGACAACGCACGATGTTCTCTTCTGTCTTTTCTAAATCGAGTTGTGTGTAGGGTAGCGTGACATGAATATCAGCGACACTACTCACATATCCTGAAATTTGAATATCGTGATGCGCCAACAAAAGTTTAGCTACAGCACCTGCCATGACACGGGCAGCAGTTTCACGTGCTGATGATCGTCCGCCCCCACGATGATCGCGAAAACCATATTTCTGATCGTATGTAAAATCAGCATGACCTGGACGCCAGTTTTCTTTGATGTGTTCGTAATCGTCGGGACGCTGATCATTGTTTTTAATGAATAAAGCAATGGGAGCTCCCGTACTTTTGTTTTGAAAAACGCCACTGAGAATTTCTACGATGTCTGCTTCATTGCGGGGAGATGTAATTTCACTTTGTCCTGGCCTTCTTCGGTTTAATTCACTTTGGATGAAATCTAAATCAATTTCCAATCCTGCAGGACATCCGTCAATCACCACACCAATTCCAACTCCGTGTGACTCACCGAAAGTACTGATGCGAAATGCTTGTCCGAATGAATTGCCTGCCATGGTGTAAAATTAGTCAATAATAGGTTTGAAATTATTTTTTATACAGCATTACAAAATCATTCATAAAATAATTATTGCCAATATCAAAATCCTTTACTTCTTCAATGGTAAACCCTTTCTTGAAGTAAAAATTGATGGCTTTCAGATTGGTTCTATTCACGGTCAATCGAATTGTTTTTAGATCATAAATGGCATTGAAAACAGTATCAAAAAAGAAATGTCCTAATCCTTTTCGGTGATGTTGTGTATCGATGTAAAATTTATGCAAAAAATAGTTTCCTTTTTCGGTTTGACTAAATGATAAATAGCCAAGATCAATTTTCTCATCCGATAAAATAAAAAAACGATGTCCTTCTGTCAATTGTTGTTGCAAAGCTGTTTTACTGTACATCTTTTCCAACATGTATTCAATTTGCTCCATGGAGATGATGCTCGGGTAGTGAGCCATCCATATTTTGCGGGCTAAGGCATGGATGATGGGAATTTCAGTAGGTTGGGCTTCGCGTACTTGCATGCAGTAAAAATAGTGGATTCATCGCTTTCAGCCCCTCTTATTTTGATTACCTCCTTGTTTTCAATGCTAAAAATCCATCTTCACACCCCAAATAGCATCCAAAGAAACCGTAATTTTGCGCCATGAATTTATTTACTGCTGAGGGGATATCGAAAGCCTTTAATGAGAAGCCATTATTTAGTAAAATTGATATTTCCTTGTCGGAAGGACAAAAAATGGCGCTCATTGCTGCCAATGGAAGTGGAAAAACCACGTTGATGAAAATTATTGCTGGAAAGGAAGTCGCCGATGAAGGCATTGTTTCATTTCGCAAGGATTTACGAGTGGGCTATTTAGAGCAAGATCCACAATTTCCACCAACGGCTTCGGTAATGGATTGCATCTTTGAACCTGGACATCCCGTTTTGCATGCCATTGGTGAATATGAGCAGATTATCAACAGTGGAGAGGAAATTGACCCTGGGAAATTGCAGATCGCCATGGATGCCATCGATTCACTCAACGGCTGGGATTATGAAGCGCGCGCAGCAGAAGTATTGGGTAAATTAGGAATTCATCAACTCGACAAAGAAACTAAGTTGATGTCGGGTGGACAAAAAAAGAGAATGGCTTTAGCGCGATTACTCATCGATGATCACGATGTTCTATTACTCGATGAGCCCACCAACCATCTCGATCTCGACATGATTGAATGGTTAGAGCAATACATTAAGCGATTGAATAAATCCATCATCTTAATTTCCCATGATCGATATTTTTTGGACAATGTATGCAATGTCATTGTTGAAATAGATGACAGTAATGTATATACGTACAACGGAAATTATGCGTACTACATGGAGAAGAAAGATGAGCGTGAAGAGCAAACGAAATCAACGGTCGACAAAGCACGAAATTTATATAAGCGTGAATTAGAGTGGATGCGTCGCCAACCAAAAGCGCGAACAACGAAATCCAAATCGAGGCAAGATTCATTTTACGATACCGAGAAAGTAGCTAAAGGAAAACGAGCAGATGATAAATTGCAAATGACCATGCAGATGAATCGACTCGGAAGTAAAATTCTGGAGTTGGAAAATGTATGCAAAAGTTATGATGGGAAAGTTTTGCTAAAAGATTTTAGTTATACCTTCATTAAAGGGGAGAAAATTGGAATCATTGGTCGCAATGGAGCTGGAAAATCCACCTTGCTCAACATGATTATGGAGCTTGCCAAACCGGATAAAGGCAGAGTGAAAACGGGCGAAACGGTTGTCTTTGGTTATTATTCTCAGCAAGGCATGAACTTGCCAGAGGATAAGCGTGTGATCGATGTGGCAAAAGACATTGCTGAGTATGTAGAAACTGGTAATGGAAACTATATTGGTGTTTCTCAGTTCTTAAATCATTTCTTATTTACAGGAGCCAAGCAACATGTTTACGTTTCTAAGTTGAGTGGGGGCGAGAAGAAGCGTTTGTATTTAATGACCATCCTTCTTAAGAATCCAAATTTCTTAATCCTGGATGAGCCCACCAACGATTTAGACATTGTTACTTTAAATATTTTAGAAGAATTTTTAGAAGGATACAAAGGATGCTTGTTAATGGTAACCCACGACCGTTACTTCATGGATCGATTAGTTGATCACGTTTTCGTATTCGATGGAGATGGAGAAATAAAGGACATTCATGGAAATTATACAGAGTATCGTAGCATCATTGAAGAAACTCCCTTAAAAAAATCGGATCGCAAACCTACGTTACCGGCTGCGACGGTGGTCGAGGCACCCACTAAGAAAAAAGTAAAATTAAGTTTCAAGGAACAAAAAGAACTCGAATCCCTAGAGCAAGAAATCGCGCTTTTAGAAAAGAAAAAGGAGATGCTTCTCAATAAAATGAATACTGCGCTACCTGTTGATGAAATTCAAAAATGCTCCATCGATTTTCAGGATACGGAAAAGAAGTTGGATGCGAAATCGATGCGGTGGTTAGAACTGTCGGAGAGAGATTAGATTCTAGAACAATTTATTATTGATGGAACACCGATTTAATATGATGATTAAGATTTTTTATGATTTCTTATCGCCGAATATTGCTTTATCATTAGAACGCGGATGACACGGATTAAACGGATTTTCACGGATTCCCCCTTCCCCCGCGACCGTTGCGCCTTCGCTGCGTTCCCCGCGGTTAAACCGTAAATTCTAAAAGAGTTAAATTTTAAATCAACTCGAACATCTTCCTCCCCATCTCACACCCATACTTTTCCCCTTCATAAAACTCCACCCACTGCACACCTTTAACAGCATTGGTCAAAATAATTTCATCAGCTTCTAAAACATCGTTGGGATGAATTTTTTCTTCTTTGCAAGCTATTCCATGCTGCTTTGCTAATTGCATAAAATAAATTCTAAAAACACCGTTGATGCATCCTTCCGAAAGTTGGGGAGTGATGAGTATGTTGTTTTTTACAATGAAGAAATTGCTGCTTAAGGCTTCTATGAGATTTCCCTGAGTATTCATCACTAATACCTCATCCCATTTCTGTTGTTGGCAATATATTCCGGCCATCACATAGAACTGACTGCTGAGCGATTTTAAACAAGAATAAGGTCCTGCCGCCTTGGTTTGTTGGTTGTAAATCCCTGCTTTTAACCCTTGGGTTGGAAAAACATATGGACCATCTAACGGAGTGCAAGTGATGAGGTAGGATGTCGTGTTGGTTTCTGGTGTATAGGCTCCGGTACTTTCTCTAAAGATATTTAATCGCACTCGGCTGAAGTCACTAATGTGATTCGACTCCACCAAATCTAAAATCATTGTGTTTAAGTCGGACGAGGAGGGAAAATGACTTGCATCCATCTGTAAAAGTTCTATGTTTCCTAGCAGACGATCGTAATGCAAATTGTAACGAAGTATTTTTCCATGCTCAAAACGCATCGATTCAAAAAATCCATCTCCATAGAGGAATCCTCGGTTATGAATCAGTAGATTTAATTCTGTTTCTGGAACTAGTTTTCCATTGTAAACGACATTGGCAATTTTTCCCATCTTACATTCCATTCATTAACTGATCGTAGAAAAAGAAAATTAAGTCGGGCTTTAAAGCAATTGTAAAAAGAACACCAAAAATAGCACCCCAGAAATGTGCATCGTGATTGATGCCCGTTGCGTTTTCACTTTTTGAGAGTTTGTATTCTAACAATAAATAGAGCGGACCTAAAATAATTCCAGGCACACCAATAATTCCAAAGAAATAAATTTTACTCCATGGTTGGAAAATTATAGCAGCAAAGATGATTGCTGACACACCACCCGATGCTCCCAGGGAATTGTACCAATGATTGTCTTTATTTTTAGCCAGTGAAGGACCATTAGCCACGAGGATAGCTCCTAAATACAAAACAATAAAGTAGAGCATTCCTTTTTCTTCAAAAATCACATTGTAGTAATTTTCTACTGCCATTCCGAATCCGTAAAAAGCAAAGAGGTTAAAAAATAAATGCATGAAATCGGCGTGGATGAATCCCGAAGTAAGCATACGCCACCATTGGTTGTGATGATGAACTAAGTAGGGATTTAAAATCCATTTTCTTTTTAACTCTTCATTGGAAAAAGCAATGAGCGACATTATTACTGTAGCTCCCAGAAAGATCATTGTTAAACTCATGGGGTAAAGATAGTAGAAAGGTGGAATTTGCAATTTGAAATTATACTTTCATAAAGATGTATGGATGGAACCTGCCTTTGCTAAAGCTTCAGCAGGCAGGCGCTGATGACGCTGATGAATATGATTTTCACGGATTTGATCGAGAAACCTCCCGATGAAAATATTAAAATCTCATAAATTTTTATTGAATAAAATAATAGAGAGTTTATAGAAGAGAGATTATTTATATAGACCTAAATCTTGCGACCTTGCGCCTCTTTGCGTTCCCAGCGGTTAAATTTTCTCGTTTTAAGATAAAAAAACTGCTCACTTTTTAGTTCTAGATAAAAGCCTTAATTGCAAACTAATATTTTTAGTGTTAGTTTAAATCTATCTTGAATTGTATCTATATGAAATTCAGCTACTCCAAATGTTAAACACTTGTATTCGTTTAAAACCAAGTAAGCTTTTTTAGATGTTGATTTTTGCAGCAGATGAACCCATCGAAACGAGGTATTATTTTCGGTAGCAGCTGGACGTTGTTCAAGAAAATGCCAGTGCTTCGTTTTCTGATTCCTTTTGTAATTGGAATGCTCGTTGCGGAGTATTTTAGATGGAGTGATTTTCCATTGATGGTTTTTGCTGTGTTGTTTTTGTTAGTTGTTGGAATGTTTTTTACGCTAAAGACAAGGTTTGCAAAGCGTCATTATTTTGGAGTTTTTTTGCAATTATTTTTGTTGTTGGCTGGTTATGAATTATGCTTTTTATCGATGGAGCGCTTATGGGCATCGCATTTTGAACAGGTAGCGAAGAAAGAAAAATATTTAGTGGAATTGATTTCAGGTGCACAGGAAAAACCAAAATCATTCAAGTTTAAGGGAGAAGTAAAAGCAATTTTTAACGGAACGAATTGGAAGAATGCAACAGGAAAAATTACATTGTATTTGTCGAAGAAGAATTATAGAGACTCATTACTTTACGGCGATCAAATTATTTTTACAGATGCACCCGAAGAAATTTTGTTGGAGGAAGATAAAGCCTACACCGCATTAAGCCATCATCGACAAGTTTTTTACCGGATGTTTGTTCGTCAATATTCAAAAGTGAATGATAATGAAACTGAGTTTTCGCTTTTTGGATTAGCCATTGGATGCCGTAAATGGGTGGCCTCGGTGTTGATGCAGCAATTTAATTATACCAAGGAAGCTGCCATTGCTGTTGCATTGATTGTAGGAGATGAAATTCCCATCGATCAAGAACTCAGCACGGCGTATGCTGCAACTGGAACATTGCATGTATTGGCTGTTTCGGGAATGCATGTTGGACTTATTTATTTTTTGCTTGGATTTTTATTGAAGCCTTTATTAAAAACGAAATACGGAAAACATCTCTATTATCCGCTTGTGATTTTGCTGGTATGGGCGTATGCAATGATCGCAGGGGCAGCACCTTCGATTGTACGTGCAGCAACCATGTGTACTTTTCATATGTTGGCAACATGGTTGGATAAAAAGAATGAAGGAATAGGAGCCTTGGGTGCTTCCTTGTTTTTTATTTTGATGGTAAATCCTTTCAATCTTTACGAACCTGGATTACAACTTTCTTTTTTCGCAGTGTTGGGAATTATTTGGCTGCAACGTCCCATCTTAAAAATATGGATTCCCAAAAACAAATGGATGTTTAAAATGTGGGAATTGTCGAGCGTTTCCATAGCTGCACAAATTATGACCTTGCCCGTTTCCCTCTTATACTTCGGACAATTTCCAAATTATTTCATCATTGCTAATCTGATTGTCATTCCCATCACCACCATCACTATTTACTCTTGCCTTATACAATTACTTTTTACAGCATTACCATTTGTATTGCCATACATTGTTTTATTCAATCAAAGTATGTTGTCGTTCTCCAATTATTTAGTGATGCACATGCAGCATCTTCCAGGAGCGGTGAGTACATGGAAAGTGGGATTAGGTGAGATGATCTTTCTGTATGCCTATATTATAGTCATCATTCAATGGTGTCAATCTAAAAAAATCAATTTTATTTTGCAGTTATTGAGTTTGATGGTTTTATTTTCTTCGCTTAAACTATTTCAGATAATTTGAAAAAATTATTAGGTCGAACACCTTTCTCTGTCATCTTTAAATCGCAACATTCGTGATGAGGATCATGTTCAAAAAATAAGATATAATCTTTCTCTTGCGCTTCCTTAATAAAGGCAGCTTTTTCGTTCATACTAATGAGTGGACGCGTATCATAAGCCATGATAAAAGGTATGGGTAGATGAGCCGCGGAAGGGAGAAGATCAGCCACAAACACAACAGTTCTTCCTTTGTATTGAATATGAGGTAACATCATTCCATCTGTATGACCATTCACGTATTTTACTTTTAAATTAGGAAAAAGGTCTGCGCCATCGTGTGTAAATTTCAATTGTCCACTTTCTTGAATAGGCAAGATATTTTCTTTCAAGAAACTTGCTTTTTCACGAGCATTGGGTTCTGTAGCCCATTTCCAATGGTTCTCATTCGACCAAAATGTGGCATTCGAAAAATTCGATTCAAATCCCTCGCCATCTGTAGTTCGGCGTACACTTCCTCCGCAGTGATCGAAGTGAAGATGGGTTAAGAATACATCCGTAATATCATCCATCCCAAAACCAAGTGCGCTTATCGATTTCTCTAGCGAATCATCACCATGTAAATAATAATGACTAAAGAATTTTTCATCTTGCTTATTTCCGATACCATTGTCGACTAATATTAATTTATTTCCATCTTCAATTAATAAACAACGCATCGCCCATGTACACATATTATTTTCGTCAGGCGGATTCAATTTCTGCCACATCGTTTTCGGAACCACACCAAACATGGCGCCTCCATCCAACTTAAAAAATCCAGTGTCGATTGTATGTAATTTCATAGTGATTTTCTTTAGGTGAAGCCCAAATTTAATAAATCCTGACGAACTCTTTGAGATAGCAAGATCAATGCAATTGTTAATGGTAAAATTGTCATGACGATTCCATTAACTTTTACTTGTTATTAAGTTCGAATTGAGCTTAATTAACCGTCAACTTACTTTCCTATTTTTGAATACCATGAAAGTACACTTCATAGCTATTGGTGGCGCAGCGATGCATAATATGGCGCTGGCATTACAACATAAAAATTATCAAATTACAGGTTCCGATGACGAGATCAACGAACCTTCTCGATCTCGTTTAAAGAATGCAGGATTACTTCCTGTGGAGATGGGTTGGTTTCCTGAAAAAATCAACCCCGATTTAGATGCCGTGATTTTAGGAATGCATGCACGCGCCGAGAATCCTGAATTACTCCGAGCGAAGGAGTTGGGTGTGAAAGTGTATTCTTACCCTGAATATTTATACGAGCAATCGAAAAACAAAAAGCGTTTGGTGATCGGAGGGAGTCATGGGAAGACAAGCATTACCGCAATGGTCCTACACGTTCTGCAAGAAGCAGGCCTCGACTTCGATTATATGGTGGGCTCGCAGTTGGCAGGATTTGAACGCATGGTTCGATTGTCAGAAGAAGCTCCCATCATCGTTTTAGAAGGCGATGAGTATTTATCCTCGCCTATCGATCGCCGCCCTAAATTCCATCTCTATAAAGCCGATGTAGCCTTGTTGAGTGGAATTGCATGGGATCACATCAATGTTTTTCCCACCTTCGAAAATTATGTGGAACAATTTCAAATTTATGTAGATCAAATTCCTGCCGAAGGAGCATTAATTTATTGCAACGATGATATCGAAGTACGAGGAGTTTGTGAAAAAGCTGCTCATGTTAAATCTCGTTTTCCTTATACCATTCCTGCACATCACATCGATAATGGCATCACCATTTTAGAAACAAAATTTGGAAATGTAGCATTAGAAATATTTGGCGATCATAATTTATTAAATCTCGAAGGTGCGCGATTGATGTGCAATCAAGTAGGAGTAGGGGATGAGTTGTTTTACAAATCCATTGCTACATTCAAAGGCGCAGCGCGTCGATTGGAATTAATTGGAAACAGTGACAAAGTGAGAGTGTATAAAGATTTTGCACATTCTCCTCAAAACTCATGGCAACTACAAAAGCCGTGAAGCAACAATTTCAAAATCGAAAAGTAATTGCTTGCATGGAGTTGCATACGTTCTCTTCATTGAACGCTGAATTTTTAGATCACTACAAAGATTCAATGAACGAAGCGGATATTGCGATTGTGTATTACAATCCCCAAACCATTGCCCATAAAAAATTAGAGCCCATTACCCACGATCAAGTGAAGAAAGCATTCGCTCGCGAAGATTTAATAGTGATGAGTGATTCTGCGGTACTAAAAAACTACCTCAAGAATTTCCCTTTTCAAAATGATGTATTGCTCTTGATGAGCTCCGGAACTTTCGATGGTTTGGATTTGGAGAGTATTATTCGCAGTTGATTTTCGTTAAGTAGTAATAGGTTATTTAATAGCTTTAGCTTTATCTTCTAGCTTCTGGCCAGCCTTTAAAACTAAATCAGATAATTGCAAATTTTGTTGAAATTTGAATCTTTGTAGCTTAATATGACTTTAAACGCCGAACGCAAAAGGAAACGCAGCCTGCCACATTTCAATCAATTGGAAATAGAAATTTTTTCTCATTACAAAACACAAGCCTAATAATTGTAACTTTTAAACAATTTTTGTCCAATATTGTCCAAATGCATGACGCCTAACAAGCATATACCAACTAAAGTCTAGCAGCTAGTAGCTAGAAGCTAGCAGCCAATTTCAATCCAAAGTACAATTATTATTTAATCGAAAATTTCTATCCGCAAGCCCTAGTTATTCATAGAGATCAAAAACTCTTCATTCGACTTAGTTCCTCTCATTCTGTCGAGAATAAACTCCATTGCTTCCAACGGATTCATATCAGCCAAATGATTTCTTAAGATCCACATCTTTTGTAAAGTTTCTCTGTCGAGTAATAAATCGTCGCGACGTGTACTGGATGCAACCAAATCAATAGCAGGATAAATTCGCTTGTTCGATAATTTACGATCCAACTGCAATTCCATATTTCCAGTTCCTTTAAATTCTTCGAAGATTACTTCGTCCATTTTTGAACCGGTATCTATAAGAGCTGTTGCAAGTATAGTTAATGATCCGCCTTTTTCAATTTTACGTGCTGCACCAAAGAAACGCTTTGGCTTTTGCAGTGCATTTGCTTCCACACCGCCCGATAATACTTTACCCGATGCAGGAGCAACGGTATTATATGCACGCGCTAAACGTGTGATGGAATCTAAAAGAATACATACATCATGTCCGCACTCTACTAAACGTTTTGCTTTTTCTAAAACAATATTTGCTATGCGTACGTGACGATCGGCTGGCTCATCAAATGTGGATGATACTACTTCCGCTTTTACGCTACGTGCCATATCCGTCACCTCTTCAGGGCGTTCGTCAATCAATAAAATGATCAAGTACACTTCTGGATGATTCATCGCAATAGCATTCGCTACTTCCTTTAATAAAACCGTTTTACCAGTCTTTGGTTGTGCAACGATTAGTCCACGCTGACCTTTACCAATGGGAGTAAATAAATCCATGGTGCGGGTACTGTAGTTCGACATTCCTGAAATCAAATTCAGTTTTTCGTGTGCGAATAATGGAGTCAAGAAATCGAAAGGAACGCGGTCACGAACAATTTCTGGTGACAGACCGTTGATCTGTTCCACACGTACTAAAGGAAAATATTTTTCACCTTCTTTTGGAGCACGAACCACACAGTTTACCGTATCGCCGGGTTTTAATCCGTATTGTTTTATTTGAATTTGTGTAACTTGAATATCGTCGGGAGAAGGTAAATAATTATAGTCGGAAGAGCGTAAAAAGCCCATTCCTTCAGGCATAATTTCCAAAACTCCTTCTGCTATAATTTTATTGCCAAAATCATAAGAGGGTTCTAATGGAGTTGATCCAGTGCGACGTTCACGAATGGGGAAGTCTCTAATGGGAGGTGGTGTTACACTTTCTCTTTGGATGATTGGTTTGGGTTCGGTGATTCTTTCTGCTTGAAAACCACCCATCGAAGGCATCGATTCTTCCGAAAATTCCTGAGTTTTAAATTCAGATTGTGGCTTTCTCACTCTTTCAGAGCTTACTGAATGTGATTGGTAAACAACAGCAGGGGCTTCCGATTCATCTTCATTGCGTACGGGTATAACCCGTTGACGCTTAGGTCGACCATTGGCGTTATCGTCGTTTTCGGTTGAAGCCTTTGGAGCTGCTGCGGGTTTCGCTTTTTTCACTTCAGGAGCTTCAGCTTCTTTAGCGATTAGATTTTCCTCCGCTTTTGCAGCCGGTTTTTCCTTCAACTTAGCATTGGCGCGTGGTTTTTTTGCCGATTCCACTTTCTCGGGTGCTTCAATCCCTAAACTTTCTAAATTAATTTCTGGATTGAGGGCCTGATGGTCAAGAATTTTGTAGATTAAGTCTTGCTTTTTTAATTGCTCAAAACTTTCGATGCTCATCTTCTTCGCAATTTCTTTCAATTCCGGGAGGAGCTTTTCATTCAGTTGAATGATGTCAAACATTTAATAATATTTTTAATTATGATAACAATCAGTAAATCCTGAAAGAATCAGGCTATTGTTGAATTTATGGGGGGATTTTTTTGAAGAGGGCCCGTATGGCCTACTGCTAAACGTATAAAAACTGCATTTGTCTGCAATTACTCTGCAATGATATAACTATTACGTCAAAACTGCAAATAATGTTTTAATAATTTTCAAATTTGTTATAAACAGGGTGTTGCCAAAATATGGCTGAAGGATAAATTGACCTTAATTTGATAAAAATGAAGTTATAGTCGTAGGCAATCCTGATGTGTAATCGTTTTTCACGATTTCTACATCAATTATGCAATAGATTTTTCTATTGCATAATAATGGAATACGCATCTTTGCAGTTCTAAATAGTAACCCAATGATTCAACGAATTCAAAGTTTATATCTCCTCTTAGTAGCCTTAGCTGGCGCCTTGATGTTCATTTACCCCTTTGTAAGCTTAGTGCCCGACAGTACAGGCGCCGATCCTTCCATTTATTATGTATCTTCTTTAAAGATTGAGGTATTGTTAAACGGTGCTTCATCCGTTTTTATGCGACTATGGCCTATGGTAATTTTGAATACAGTAATTGTGGCTTTTGCATTGTTTGTTATTTTCCAATTTAAGAAACGTAAAACACAAATGATGTATACTCATTTTTTGCTTTTTCTGTTGATGGGTGAAATAGGTTTAATTGTTTTTGATGTGTACACATTAAATAATGCAGTGGGTGCCGGACATTCTATTTCCTATACCGTTTTTACTTTGTTACCTATTCTTCAAATTGTTTTTACACGACTTGCAACATCAGCAATTAAAAGCGATGAGGAGTTGGTGCGTTCCGCCGATCGTTTACGTTGATTGTTTGCTTCTTTCTATTTCGATGACTTCTACGTTTTGAATTTTTCCTAAACTCACTTCAAAACGAATCATGGTGCGTGTTGCATGGAAACCATAAATTCCTGCGGCTCCTGGATTCATGTGTAGAAGTGGGGGAGATGTGTTTCTCGAAATGTTTAAGATGTGACTGTGTCCACAAATAAATAAGTGAGGGCGATATTGTGAAATTAATTTTTTTGCTGCTGGAATGTAATTGCCTGGTTTACCTGCGATGTGCAACATCAATACCCGTAAACCTTCACACGAAAAGAACAAATGTTCGGGAAAACTTAATCGAACTTGTGCGTCGTCGATGTTTCCATGTACTGCTCTCAATGGTTTTAATTTTTGGATGGTATCGGCAACCTTGATTGCGCCAATGTCGCCCGCATGCCATATTTCATCGGCAGCTTTTACATGTTTTAAGATGGACTCGTCGATATGACTATGCGTATCCGAAATCAATAAAATTTTTTTCATGATCGCAGTTCAATGAAAGAGGAGAGAAGGAAGAATCTAAATTTTTTCAACTTGATCTGAGGCTACCCAGCCAACATTGCCATTCGCAATTTTTATTTTTTCCAGCCTTGAGTTTCTTCGGTGACTTCTACTTTGGTTCCTTGATGAAGCATAAATAAATTGGTGCTCTTTTCATCTGGTGAACTTGTTATATAAGCACTTGCTTCCATCACGATGGCTCCATGGTTGCCATAAATAAGTCGATGCGAAGCCATCGAAATATAATAGCAAACTCCCGATAGAATTAATAAATTGATACTTGCCAAGAATGTATTTCGTTTAAAGCTTACGGTTTTTGCAAATAAATAGGCAGCGCCAATTGCAAAAGCGAGCCAAAGGATACAAATGGAAAGTATACTCCAAACTCCTGTAGGGAGCATATTTAAGAAGGACTGCCACCAACGTTGGTAAAATAATAATGGAATAGGTTCAATTTTATCAACGGTGTTTGAATAAGCAATTTTTAAGTTGTAGTTGATGTCTTCGTCGCTAGGATTTAAGGTTTTTGCTCTTTCGTAATTTAAAATAGCAGCAGCAATATTACCTTGTTTGAAATGACTATTTCCTAAATTATAATAAACTAAATAATTTGTTTTGTTTTCTTTTAGGATAGAATCATAAAGCGTAATACTTTGTTCATATTGTTTCGCTCTGTATAATTCATTGGCTTTTTTAAAAAGTAATGAAGATGAAGAAGCATGAATAGAACTATTTCCAATAAGAAAGGAAATAAGAATGAAATATTTTAAGAATGTATTTTTCATGCTTTCATCCCTCCTTCAATGGCAGAAATCACTTTTTCAGAACTTGCATATACTGAAGCAGCAGAAATTCCTCCTCCTAAACCACCGTAACGAGCCATCTCGCAATCGTCGATGTTTTTTAAATATTGTTGGATGAGGTCCGGACTCACTTTTTGTTCTTCTAATAAGGAGGCCGCTCTCTCTTTACTCATTTCTGAAAGTGGTAATAAAAATTTATCGCCAATGTATCCCATCAAGGCTTTATGAATTTCTTCCATCACCTGTGAATCTTGTTTGCTTTCTAATAATTTACGAGCAGCTGTTAATCGCTTTCGTGCAACGCTGGTTGCATTTTTTCTTTTGAGAAGTGCTGTGTTGCCCGCCAATTTATTTTGTTGTTTTTGCCAAATGAAAAGTCCACCAAAAAGAAGGAATGGACATAAACTTAACGTGATAAAGAGAGGTGAGCCATAAAAACTATTAAGTCCTTGATTGAAATTTGGCTCCTGAATTTTGATGTAACGAATATCGTTTCCAATCATCCGAAATTCGCTTTTTTCAGTTGGACTCGCTGAAACACTAGCAGCGTTTCCACTTCCTTTTCCTACTTGAATGGTATAGGGTCCCGCAGTTTTACTGATGTATTGTTTTTTTCCTAAATCAAAGTAAGAAAATGTAAATGCAGGAATTTCATATTCACCTTCGTGTCGGGGAATAATTAAATATTCAATACTCTTACTTCCATTTACTCCTGCAGTTGACGCTTTAAAGTTTTCTGAAACTTTAGGATCATAACTTTCTAAATCAGATGGAAATTCTATTGTTGGAAAGTCAGCTAATTTCAAATTGCCATTGCCCGAAATTTTTAATTTTAAGCTGATGGCTTCATTCGCTTTGGTTTTGTTTTTGTCGAGCTTTGCTTCGAAGTTGAGTTGACCTACAGCACCACTAAATCCAGCTGGAGGATTGCCCGGCAATTCACTTACTCTTATTTTGATGGGATCACTTTTGAAAGCGTATTTAATATCTTTCACTCCGCCCATCCCAAAGAAAGGATCATTGAAAATACTAAATGGATCATTGCTTCGCTGTGCATTTACTTTCACGCGAGCAATGCATTCTATTTCCATAGGCTGTACCGTGAGTACACCAGTTTGTTGTGGAAAGAGCACTAATTTTTTTATTTCCCAAACCGTATAACGTTGGCCGTCGATCACTTCTGTGTTTCTCTCTAGCGCTTGTGGAAGTTGGATATCCTGATTCCAGAAGCCATCGTAATTTGGCATCTTGGGAATTGCAAAATCAACCAAAGTAACATTACTATACAATTTAAAAGTTAGCAGAGTACTTTCTCCTTTCATCAATGTACTTTTACTCAAGATGGCTTTTGCAAAAATATTTTTATCACTTAAAATACTTTCTTCGTCGTTTCCTTTTTTCTGCTGTTGTGCTGCTCCCTTAACCACGGTAACTTGTACTATGTTGGAGGCAATTCTTTTTCCTTCGGCCTCTATACTAGCAGGACCAATTTTATAATTCCCAACATTTCGCGCTTGTAAATAATACGTGAAACTTATCGACTGTGAAAATTGTCCGTTAATGTACTGCATATTCGAACTTTGATTGGGTCCCGACAAAATGTTGAAGTCTCGAAGATCGGGCCCTTGAAAGGATCTTCCCGCACCGTTAAAGGTGTAGGTGATTTGAAGTTGTTCGTTTAATCCGATGGTGGATTTATTTGCAGTTGCAGCGAGGAATGGCGTTTGTGCAATTACAGATTGCAACGACAATATAAAAAAACTAAAAAGACAAACCAGTAATTTTATTTCTTTCTTCAAGATGAAATTCATATTCATAGGTTCTTCGGAAGGCGGTACAAATTAAACGTTTCTAAAATGAAATTTCGTTGAATTTAACGGTTCCTTAACAGCTTTTTTTTACTCTAAATAAACGGCTTCTTTTCCTTTACTAAAATCAACACGAATATGATCTTGCAAAGTTGTGCTCAGGGTGATTCCTACAAAGTCGGCTTCTACCGGATATCTCTTATGGTCTCTATCAACGAGTAAAACAGTTCTTATTTTTCTCATGTCAGCTTCCAGAAAAGGACGCAAACTATACATTAATGTTTTTCCTGAGTTGAGAACATCGTCTACCACAATTACCATTTGGTCTTGCAACACCTCCTTTTCCTGAAATGGACTTATTTTTATTTTGATGGGATTTTCTTTATCCACTTCAATTTTAATCAATTTAACTGGAATTGGGCAAATCTTTTTGAGCGCTTCACAGAGTCTTTCTGCAAACAAAAATCCACTTTTGGCAATACCTGCAATCAAGAGTTCGCTTTGGTTGAAGTTGTCTTCATAAACTTGAAAAGCCAAACGATCAATACGCTGCTGAATTTGCTTGCTGTTGAGAAGGAGGGTCGAATTTCGAGACATACTCTTATTTTTCGTTGGATTCAACAATTTCGTTTTCCCATCTACCTGCACCGGCATAACGATTTTTGTAATATATTTCGTCTAAATTACTGATAATAACTCCGTTAGATGTGCTTGCATGAACAAATTTATTTTCACCCAGGTAGAGTCCAACATGCGAAATTCTACGTCTACTCGTTTTAAAAAACACTAAATCCCCCTCTTTAATATCGCCTTTTTTAATATGTACAAGTTTATCATACATTTCTGCCGAATTTCTGGCTCCAATTTTCTTTCCATAAACACGGTTAAATAATACCGTTACAAATCCTGAGCAATCAATACCTTTTTCGCAATTACCTGCAAATCGATATGGAGTGCCTAGCCAGGTTGAGATGGTATCAAATAACATTAAATTAGCATCGGGATGTAGTTGAAAGCCAACTTCTTGCGATAAATATTCTTTTTTGTATTGAATAATAAAACTCTCTCCAGTATCACTCACTGCTAGAGGTCCCTGAGCAAAAATGCTCGGAGAGATCAGGCAAAGTAAGAGGACGAGTTTTTTCATCTGTTGCAAAAATAGTCAATCTGTTTTATAGTTTGGAAGCTATAAAAAATAGCTCTTTTCCACTTCTTGGGGAGATGGAATTGCGGCATGGCTCCAATTTTTCGAATTGAAAGGAAGAATGAAATGTACTTTCATATTCTGATTTGCTGCCTCCAAAGGGTGGACCTTCCGTTTCAAATTGGCAATCGAAAAAAAGTCCAGCTAATTTTCCATTTTCTGAAAGGAGCTGGTGCATCTGTTCAACATATTTTTTTCTTAAGATGGGATCAAGAGCACAAAAGAAAGTTTGTTCTATAATTAGATCATAACTGCCTTTATGTTTAAAAAAATCTTGATGTATCAGATACTCTTCTGGAGAACTCGGATTGTTTTTTTTGAATTGCAAGAGTGGGCTTTCAGCAAAGTCAAGCAAAAATACATTTTTAAATCCGTTAGCATGAAGGTGAGCGGCTTCGTAAGCATTGCCACAACCCGGAATTAATATTCGTAAATTTTTATTGTCAATGGTTTTAAAATATTCTAAGAGAGGCGTAGAAACATCACCAATGTCCCAGCCTGTTTCACCTTTTTGATAGCGCGATTCCCAGTAAGAATCACTCAATTTTTCTTCCATCTATTTTTTATTTTGGATCAATTACGAGTAGCGATTTTGGTTGTAGTACAACATTAATTTTTGTAATGGGTTCACAAGCTTCACCATCTACATGCAAATGAATTGCTCGATCGGATGTGGCTGAAAATTGATTGCATTTAAAAGATTGAATATAGTCTGCATCTTTCAACTTTCCAGTAAACAAACGATAAAACATACTTGGTAATTGTAAGGGAGATGGTTTTCTCACTAAAACAACATCCATCAACCCATCGGTTAATTGAGCTGTTGGAGCAATAATAGCAGCGTTTCCGAATTGTGAAGCATTTGCAATGACGAGCATGTGTGCATTTGAAAAATTAAGTAGAGGCAAACCCTCCAATTCGAAATGAATAGGCTGATATTTTGCATATTCTCTTAAAGCAATTTTTGTATAATTCGATAATCCTCTTTTGCCTTCCTTGTTAAATTTCCAGGCTACAAATCCATCAAACCCAAACCCCGATACGTTTACACCAAAACGATTATTGATTAGTAATGTATCAATTTTTTCAATTTTTGAAACTGCAATTTGCTGTAAACATTTTTTAATTTGCATGGAATAACCCATGTGTCGTGCTAATCCATTTCCAGAGCCAATAGGAATAATTCCAAGTGCCGTATTGCTATGAACAAGACGAGAAGCAACTTCATTTACTGTTCCATCTCCACCAGCAGCTACAACAACATCTATTTTTTCTTGAACTGCTTTCTCTGCTATTTCCGCTGCGTGTCCACTGTATTTTGTATATTGAATTTGAACTTGGAATTGTTCATTCAATCCTGACTCACCAATGGCATGTTCAACTTTCTTTGCGATTCCTTTTCCTGCAATTGGATTTAATATGAGCAGTAACGACTTCATGGCTGTAAAATTTGATTGTGAATAAGCCCAAAATGATATTGCTGAAGAATCGAACGTAAAAATGCAGATGAAGTATCGACAGATGTATGGGATGAGTTCAATAAATTATTCATCAACAATGAATCACTTCGTAAATAATAATGGGTTGTATTTAATCCATCAAATTGCAGTACACTCGAATCGGTAATAAATTCCCAAGTTTGATTGCTATAGTTGATTGACCATCCACGATTGCTAGCAAATAAATCTCTCCCAAATGCAGTATATTTCCCACTGAAGTTTAATAAATTTAAAACAGTGGGTAAGATATCGGTTTGCTGCGCAGTTTCAGGATGAATGGTTGAATGCGTATGTTGAGGATCGAAAAATAGCAATGGAATATGATAAGCGCCTAAACGGTTATAGGTATAAGGAACGGTTGCAGGTCCACTGTGATCAGACGTGATAATAAACAACGTATTGTCATACCATTTTTGCTTTTTTGCAAGTTCAAAGAATGATCGGAGTGAAGCATCGGCATAAGCCATTCCTTGTTGTGTTGGAGTTAGTCCAGATGGAATTTTGTTTTTGTAGTCGGATGGAATTGTATAAGGATGATGTGACGAAATAGAAAAGAAGGCACTGTGAAAAGGTGGCGTAAACCCATTTATCTTACGGACCATAAACGAGAAAAATTTATCATCGAAAATACCCCAATGTCCATCGTAATCTTCGCTCGGTCCATCGTATTCTTTTTTTCCGAAATAATTGGAATAGCCTGCTAATTTTGTGAAGTTATCGAAACCCATCGTTCCGTTATTGCCTCCATGAAAAAAAGCAGAGGTATACCCATGCGGTTGAAGTATACTAGCTAGACTATTAATGTTAGAAACGTTATAAGCCGAATTGATGAACGATTGATCCATCAAGGATGGCATAGAAGACAATACTGCAGGTATCCCCTCAATCGATCGCTTTGCGTTGGCAAAACAGTTCGGCCAGGAATCACTAACCGTCATTAGTGAATCTAAAAAAGGAGTGATAGTTTTAGCTGGGTGATAGTAGGAAATGTATTCATAAGAAAAACTTTCCATGATGATAAGCACCACATTTTTTTTATTGAATGTAGTATCTGAAATAGTTTGTTGATGAATATTGAAAATGTTTTTTGCTTCATCCATTGAAATAAATTTCGGCTCTTTTAAAAGTTGATCGTCACGCGATTTCAATAGAGTATAAGGTGTGTTAAGAACTAAGGGTATAGAGTTAGAAGGTACCATCTTAGCTGCAGCTTGAATCGACAAGGGTTTCAACTGCATACCGCCTCTAAATCCAATAATTCCAAAAATAATAAGTAGAATGGCTACTCCAAGGCGAAGATGCGTTGGTAAAAAGTGATTTTTAATAGTAAGCGAGTTAATTGATTTTCTAAATTTTTTTTCGAAATAAAAAAGAGCAACAACGCTCAATCCCCAAAAAAAGGCCAAGTACCAATAATCCAAAATGTATATTCCAATGTTGTTTTGAAGATCGTCACCAGTGGAAATTAGAGTAAAAAAATCGATGGTACTTCGTTTTTGAATAAATGGAAACCAGCCGGTATCAATATAATTAAAAAGTAACGCTAATGAATTCAATGAAATGATCAATATGGAATTGATTTTTTGATACCCAGCAAAAAAAGAATATTTAGAGGGATAAACATGCATTAAAAGAACAGGCAAATTGATAATGCAAATAACCGTAATATCAAATCTTAGTCCCGCTAAAAAGATGGACAGATAATCTGAAGAAACTGTAGAAGGGTTTGTGAATCCAAAAATAATGCGACTAATTTGAAAGAGTACGATTAATAAAATCAGCCTTTTGAAAAGCAATTGATAGTGAATCCAACGAAGTAAAGGCATGGGCAAATTTACGAAGGATTTTTGATTTGAATTCCCTGAGAGGAGGGAATAAAAAAAGGCTGCTAAAATAGATTAGCAGCCTTTTTATTAAATTATCGAATTATTGTCTAGTGTAATATGCTTTACCCTCTGCAGTACCAGAAACGGTATTATTAACGTCTGTATAATCAATTCTAAATCCATTAAGAGTGACAACACCAGTTCCTGAAAATGTATGACTATCACCATTAGAAACGGTTACAGTTTGGCTGCCCATAGTAATAGTACCGTTACCGTTAATAGTAGAAGTTACTACATAATTTGTTGGAGTAGGTTGATTGTAATTTGCGAATAAGGAATAAGTATTCACATCACTTCCAGAAGCAGTAAGTGTTTGGGTGTAACTGAAAGCTGGAGGTACAAATACTCCCGATGTGGTGAATACGCAATCAACTACGTTATAGGATTTTGCTAATGCATTATTTGTAGCGTAAACTACTACTTCGCGAATAGCATCAGCAGGGTTTCCGGCAGCATCACTTACTGAATAATAAACATTATAAGAAGCTGGTAAACGGTTTTCAATTTCTGTTGCATCTACATTTATAGAACTAGAGATGTCACCATCTTCATTATCGTCAGCAGTCGCGCCTGGTTCAGAGTATGTGTCTAGCATTTCTAATTGTAAAGGATTACTTCCAAGTAGCGTAATGATCGGAGCCTCAGTGTCATCCTTACTGCATCCAATAATAAATAGAGAAGAAACAGCAACTAAAGCTGCCAGTGCAATTGATTTTTTCATGATTTGTTTAGATTTCTTTTATTTAATGGCAAAAGTAAACAAAAAGGAAGTCTTTGTTCAAAATATTTTGCTTGTAAAGTTTAGAAATGAATACATTTGTGCCATCAAACTAAAAACCAAACCATGAAAAAGTTCGCTTATCTATTAGGAACAGTGGCTATTAGCCTTGTTGTATCTTGCGGTCCTAGCGCAGAAGAAAAGGCTGCTGCCGAGAAACATATTGCAGATTCAATTGCTGCTGTGGAAGAAGCCCGAATTCAAGACAGTTTAATGATGGTAGAAACCGCTCGTCAAGATAGCTTAACTGCTGTTGCTCAGGCTGCTGCGGATTCATTGAAGAACTTAGCAATCGCTGATTCTATCGCTGCCGCATCTAAAAAAGCAAATGCTCCTAAGCCAAAGCCAAAGAAAACTCAAGAGCAAATTAAAATTGAGAAAGAAGTTAAAGAGGTAAAGGACGCTACTCGTGGTCGCGGATAATACTTTAAATAAAACCTAACAACCCTTAAAAAAATAAAACCATGTCAAAATCTATCCTGTTATTAGCATTTATCGGCTTAAGTTTCGTAGTTGCTTGTGGACCAAGTGCTGAAGAAAAGCAAGCTGAAGAAATGCGCTATAATGATTCTGTAAATGCTGCAGAAGCGGCTTTAGTTGCTGCTGAAGAAGCTGCAGTACTTGCTGCTCAAGCGGATTCTGCTATGTTAGCAGATACTACTGTAAAAGCGGATACACTTGTAAAGTAAGAATTATAACCAGATGTAGAAATCGCGAAATGCGATTACACATCAGGTTTAAATAGTTTGAAAGGAGACTTCAGCAATGGAGTCTCCTTTTATTTTTTTATTATAAGAGAATGTAATTCGGGTGCATCTGAATTCAAATATGTATTTTGGAGTAGAAGTACTCTTCGGTTTTAATACAGGCTTATTGAGAAGATGATGTAACTCTATTGCGCAATTAGATCAAAATGGCAATTAGCAAAATTGGTTTTCGAAGAAATGGCTTCACCATTATCTGCTCTGTAAAATGTAGAATATCCCGCATTCATTAAGAATTCAATTAATTCTAATGGACTGCTCTTGTTTTCTTTCAAATATTGTTCGTCAATTTCAATAAATAGCAGTGGTTTTGATTTGAGTGTTTCTATAGATCCAGATAAAACGGATAGTTCATATCCTTCTACATCAATTTTAATGAAATCGACATGGTCAATTAATTTTCTTTTTAAAACATCATCTAATATATCAAGTTCAACCAATTTATAGGGTGAGCCAAAGTTATCAGGGAGGATTCTATTCATTCCGGAATTATATTCATCTACCTCGTAAAGTTTGGTAGTCATTTTTTGCTGACCTAATCCAATATTGATGATTTCAATGTTTGAAAAGTTATTTAATTTTATATTTTCAATGGCTTTTTTATATGAATTTGGATGAGGTTCAAAAGAAATGATTTTTGCACTGGAATTTAGAGAGGCAAAGTAGAGAGAAGAATTACCAATATTACTTCCAATATCAAGTATTACTTGAGCACTTTGTATTTTTAATATGATAGAATGATATTCTGGTTTTTCCAAATAAAAATAATAGGAGTGGTCTATTACATTACTAATGTCTAATTTAAAATTTATACCATTTCTTTTGACTAGTCTAAAAGTTTCTTTTTTGTATAAGTAATTAGGCGGCACTAATTTTTGAACAAATGAAGTGTGTAAATTTTGAGAGATCAAAACAAGAAATTGTTCGAAAATTGGCAGTTTTAAAATTCGTCTGAAAAAGTTCAAGACTTTAGTTTTAGTAGTTATTTTCAATATATATTTCGACATGACTTTGAATTCGATTTCAAAGATACTGCTTCAATAAATACATTACCAACATTGGATACTAATTAACTTTTTTTAATGTTTTTCATCTTCTATCATTCCCTCTGTAGTACACAGTAAATCGTTCAACTTTAACAGTAGATTTTAATTTTTTTATAAAATAGTTTTAGAGAATGTGTCCTGCTAAGTTAGCGAGCGGACTCCTTTCTCCTTTTTCAAGAGTGATGTGACTGTACAAAGCTTGATTTTGCATCTTGTCAATCAACGTACTTAACCCATTACTATGAGAATCGAGGTAGGGCGTATCAATTTGAAAAATATCACCGGTGAATATAATTTTTGTGCCTTCTCCTGCGCGCGTGATGATGGTTTTTACTTCATGCGGAGTAAGATTCTGCGCTTCGTCGATGATGAAACAGATATTACTTAAGCTGCGACCTCGTATATAAGCAAGTGGTGTGATGTGTAGTTTTTCATGTTCTACCATCTCATTTATTTTATGATATTCTTTGTCTGTTTCTTTGTATAAACTTTGAATAAATTTCAAGTTGTCCCAAAGTGGTTCCATGTATGGATTAATTTTAGATTTGATATCTCCTGGTAAAAAGCCGATGTCTTTATTGCTAAGTGGAACGATGGGTCTCGCTAAATAGATTTGACGATACTTGCTTTTTTGCTCCAAGGCAGAAGCCAAGGCTAGCAATGTTTTTCCAGTTCCAGCAATTCCCATAACGGTAGATAACAAAACATTTGGGTTGAGTATAGAATGAATGGCGAAAGCTTGTTCGGCATTGCGAGGGCGTATACCCGCTACAGGCTCTTTATGGATGCGTTCTATACGATCGGTAGTAGGATTGAACCAAGCAAGCGCGGAGGCAGTTTCTTCCTTGCTTCGCAGAATGAAGTAATGGTTTAAAACTGGTTTTATCTTAACTACATCACTCCATGCGCACCAGCCATCTTGATACAATTTATCGATTACTTTTTTACTCACATTCTCAATAGCCGATTTTCCAGTGTACAGATCTTGTACATCCTTTACTTTTCCTGTTTCGTAATCTTCAGAAGCTAAGTTTAGCGACCTTGCTTTTAAGCGAAGATTGATATCCTTACTGATGAGAGTCACAACTCTATTCGGATATGCTTCCTGCAAACTCAAAGCGGAATTAATAATATGATGATCGGCTTTTTTCTCTCCAAAAACGACATTCGCATCCACCGAATTATTTCGTTCGTTCATCAGTACTTTAAATTTCCCTTTTGTAGGACCGTTTAATGGAATCCAATCTTGCAATGAAAAACTAGCCGATAATTTATCAATAGAACGAATAAATTCTCTTGCTTCGAAGTTGATGACATCATTCCCTTTTTTAAAGCGGTCTATTTCTTCAAGAACGGTAATGGGAATGGCTACATCGTGTTCTTTAAAATTGAAGAAGGCATTGTGATCAAAAAGGATTGCTGATGTATCTAGAACGAAGATTTTTCTCTCTATCGATTTTGTTTTCGCTGAAGCTTTAGGCATATAGTGAGGGTTTATTCCAATTAGATTTTAAATTCAGTATATTGTTATTCTTTAATACCGACCAACATACAGTTAAGTTTAAAGATTGAACTATATATTATATGAAGAGTTGGTGTTACTCCGAATTTAACGGAGAAAAGAACCTTAAGTCAATTGAAAATTCAAAAGTTAATCTACAGGTTGATGTTAATAAGTAAAAGCAAATTTGCGTTTGATAAAAAATCTAAAGAGTTGATCGAATAAAGATTAGTAGGCTGATAAATAAATCGGAACTTAAAACCATCCGCTCTTAAAAGCATATTTGATTAAACCTACAACATTCTTAGCGCCAGTTTTTGTGAGTAAGGATTTCCGATAGTTATTAACTGTATATTCACTTAAGTGAAGTTTTTCAGCAATTTCGGGAGAACTAAATTCTTCAAAGATAAGTTTGATAATATGCTTCTCTCGTTCATGTAATTCTTCAAATTTAACTGAATTATTCTTCGTCATAAATTCGGAAGAACGCTGCAACATTTTCCCTACCAACTCAGAAGAGAAAAACATTTTACCAGCGTAAACATTTCTTATGGAAGCTTCTAATTCGGACTTGCCAATATTCTTGGTAAGGTATCCTTTAGCACCTAAGTCAATCATCTGTTCGATGGTCCATTTGTCTTCAAAGGAACTGATCCCAATTATTTTTAAGTCTGGATGTTTTTCTAATATCAATTTTGAACATTCTAATCCATCCATTCCTGGCATGTTTATATCCATCAAAATGATATCTAAGGATTCCTTTTCAACGAGTTGTAATGCTTCTTTTCCGCTGCCTGCTTCAAAAATTGTTTTATTGAAATCGCATGAATAAAGTGCATTAACCAATCCTTGGCGGAAAAGAGGATGGTCATCTACAATTAATATGGAAATAGAAGCAGTCATATTTAATTACTTTAACAAAGGTATAACAATACTTAATTCAAACCCTTGACTGGAACTGATTTGCATGGTGGACTCGGGATGTAAATGGGCAATTCTAGTTTTTATATTATTGAGTCCAATTCCATCGGATGATTTATTTTCATTCATTCCATTTCCATTATCGAAATAGGTTAATAATAGGTGTTGTTCTATTCTTTGAATAACTAATTCGATATTACTAGCACTTGAATGTTTTATAGTGTTGTTCACTAATTCCTGTACAATTCTAAAAACATTAAGTTCCAATTTATAAGGTAGACGTAACTCCATTCCTTGAAGAGTAAGTTGAAATTTCTTTTTGTATAAACTCTCTGTATTATACTGAAGTTTATCGAGCTCATAATTTAATCCCGAACGGGCAAGATCTCTAGGTACAAGATCTCTAGAAATACTTCGTACATCTTGCCGCACCTCTTCAATTAGTGTACGAATATGTTCGATCTTTGAATGAAATTTAAGATCTATTTCGGAACATAAAGTTTCGGTCTCTAAACTTAATGCTGAAATTTTGGCTCCTAATCCATCGTGTAATTCTAAAGCTAACCGTTCACGTTCATCTTCCTGCGCCTTCAACATCGCTTCGAGCAAATCAGCATTTCGATTGATATTTATTACATTGTTTTTATAAATAAGATATAATAAAAACAATACCAGCGAAACAAAAGTGAGTGCTAGTATGAAGATGAGGAGAGTGATATTGGTCGTATTGGTAGGCAATATAGAGCTTTTAAGATGAGTAACGAAGCTAAGGTATGAAGAGTTAAATGAATAAATAGTAGGTTGAAAGGAAAATTGCTATCAATATAAATATTGGTATTCAAATGTTCGTTGACAGCAAGAAGGAACTGGATCCTGAACAGTAAATTAAATAGGAGGCTGCAATCCAAAATCGAGGCGATCGAAGGATGGAAGTAGTACTGGTATTGCTCAGGTTTACGAGGTAAACGGCAATCGCATAAACTATAAGTAAGTCTCCAATTAACATACTCCAATTGCTTGGGGTTAACCAGATGGTTCTAAAAATAAAAGTTTCCAGAACCCAGAGAATAAAAAAGGCAGCGGACAGGTTTCGAAGTATCTTCGAAAAAAAAGAAGGGCTGTTCCAACTGCCTATTAAAAGGAGCATCAAAATAGGCTGAAGTAATATGAAAATGTTATAAGAGATTAAGCTGTTTCGGTAGTAGGCTATAGTTATTACAGAAATGATTTCAATTAGAAAACTTAGGAATTGTAAATAAATTAATAATTCAAGTTTAGCTTGTTTAATAATTCTCCAATTTGCAAAACCTACAATTACAATTATTGCTGTAATAAATTGAATTATAAACATCAATACTTTCATTACTGTTTTTTTTACAATGGACTATCAAAATCACAAGCAGAAGGACAGGGAAGAAATCTGTCCATAACAATAGTTTGAATATCGGCTCCTTCGGAATCAGTTGCAATGACTACAATGGTTAATTCTCGATCTTCTTTTTCCCCTAAATAAACTCTAATTCCATCGGCACGATCTTGAGCCATTAATTCAGTTAACACCTCCTTACTAATGAGAAATGCCCTCTTTGTACCTAGTGGATGGTTGTTCTTAAATCGTTGGGTTAATTCTATTCCTTCTTCTAATGAAATCTCGTGGGTAGTTGGCATAAGTGTTTATTGTGTTAGTTGGTCGACAAATGTAATCCTAGCTTTTGGTAAAAAACAAGCGATTTCGCATTTAGGCTACTTTTAGTTGAAATTTAGGCTACTTCTAGTATATGTTTTTACTATTTCTAGTATATGTTTTTACTATTTCTAGTATATTTTTGATTTTTAGGTAATAGGAGATGGGAGTCCCGATAGCTATCGAGAGGGAGATCGTAGTCCCGATAGCTATCGCATAGGCGTCAGGCTAAGAAGTGATTTTTCAGGGAAAATTTATAGACTTTTCACTCTTAAAAATTATAGTTTTCTTTCAAAAATATTTGCCATTTCACACATCTGAAATAATTAGTTGTATGATACAGATGAGCCCGCCTTCCATAAAATTGGATTCATCCATTTTTATGGAAGGCGGTATTAAGGGAATTCTGTGAGACGCCTTTGGCGTCTCTACAAATGATGATAGCCATCAAAACCAACTTAAATGTTGCTAAACCTAAATTAGCCTGACGCAAAAAAAAAAAAGGAGTTGATCAAAGTTATTTTATACATTGATCCTTGATTTTTTACCGTTATGCCTTCTTATTTACTAAATTTGCTGAACCTAAATAAAACGTGATTCATTTCCTATCCCCCATATACCTTTATGGGCTCTCCCTGCTCATCATCCCCATTATTATTCATTTATTTAATTTTAGACGGTATAAGAAAGTCCTTTTTACTAACGTTCGGTTCCTTCAGGAGTTAAAGGAAGAAACAACTAAAATTAGCCGACTTAAGCATCTGCTTGTTCTTTTAACCCGCTTGCTTGCCATTGCTTTTATTGTCCTTGCCTTTGCTCAGCCCATCATCCCAGTGGGTATTCAGTCCGCTCAAAATTTATCCAACCCTGTTAGTGTTTATATCGATAATTCATTTAGTATGGATGCGATAAGTAGTCAAGGAGCACTTTTGGAGGTGGCCAAGCAAAAGGCGACAGAAATTGCGAATTCTTATCCTGCTACAACACGCTTTCAATTACTGACTAATGATTTTGATTCTTATCGTCAACGACTTATTTCTAAAGACGATTTTTTGGATGAATTGAATCGAGTGAAGTTTTCTTCACAACCACGATATCTAACGGATGTGATCCTACGTCAAAAGGAAGTAGCAACGGCTGGTTCCTCTGCTGGATTAACATCTTACCTTATTTCCGACTTCCAAAAATCAACAAGCGATTTTGAGAAAGTGAATGCAGATTCTTCCATGACAGTGAAAATGGTTGTTTTGCCTTTGCAGCCTACAGCCAATTTATATGTGGATTCTTGTTGGTTGAGTTCGCCCATCGTTCAATTGGGACAAGCACTCGAGTTTACATTAAGTATTCATAATAGTAGCGATAAGGATGCTGAAAATGTACCAGTGAGATTGATGCTGAACGTTGCGCAAAAAGCAGTGACCAGTTTAACGATTCCAGCGGGTCAACGATTGGAAACTACTTTTAGCTTTACAGCTGCCGAATCGGGATGGCAAAAAGCGTCAATTAAAATAGCAGATCATCCTCTTAATTTCGATGACGATTATTATTTCTCTTTTGAAGTGAAAGAAAAACTTCATGTATTGTCTATCAGTGAAAATACATCACCTTATTTAGAAGCCTTGTTTAGTAAGGATCCGTTTTTTGAGTTTGTGAAATCGAATGCTAACGGTGTCGACTATGCTAATTTTAGAAGTCAGGACTTAATTGTACTGCAAGGACTTCGTCAAATATCATCTGGATTAAGTGAAGAATTAAAAAAATATTTGGATGCGGGTGGTTCCATTTGTCTTTTCCCCGATTCATTGTCTGACCTCAATAACTTTAATTTGTTTTTGAATTCAGTGAATGCCGATGCGTTTACTGGCATTAATGAAAGCAGCGATAAAGTAAGTGAAGTTGATTTGCAACATGCTTTGTTTAAAGATGTGTTTGATAATAAACCTAAGGAAGGTCGGATTGATTTCCCTGCGGTAGCCAAGCATTTTGATCAGTCGGTGAATAGCAAAAGTGTGAGGCAAGTATTAATGAAATTGCAAGGAGGAGGAGCCTTTCTTTCTCTATATCCAATCGGAAAAGGTCAACTGTATGTGTTTTCTGTTCCATTGCAAACGGGATTTAGTAATCTGGCGCGACATGCTATTTTCGTTCCTGTACTTTACCGAATGGCCATACTTACTGCTAAACCACTGTCTTTTTCAAATACCATCGGTAATAATGATGCTATCTTACTCAATGAAGCAGCTCCAACGGGTGATGAAGCATTTCATCTCATCAACAAAGAAACCAATACCGATATCATTCCGGCTGCAAGAGCCATTGCTACGGGGTTGATGGTTGATATGGGAAATCAAGTTCAAGTAGCAGGCCAGTATGATTTGATGAAAGGAAATCAATTAGTAGCAGCTCTCGCCTTCAATTATGATCGCAAAGAATCGGAAATGATTTTTTATGATGAGGCTATGATTCAAGAAAAAATTGAAACTTTGAAGTTGGAGAATTGGTCGTACTTTACGGCATCTACTCCCGACCTTAAGAAAACTTTATTGGATTTAAATAATGGAATTTCTCTTTGGAAATATGCCATCTTCTCTGCCTTAGTTTGCTTGTTATTGGAAATACTACTCATTCGATTCTGGAAAACAGCATGAACACACTCATCAAAAACGTACAAGTAAATGATCCTGCTTCGGCGCATCATGGAAAAGTGTTAGATGTATATATTCAAGATGGAAGATATCATTCCATCGGCAAATCTTTAAAAGAAGGTAAGGGAGATCAAGTCGTAGACGGAACCAATTGTGTGTTTTCTCCGGGATGGTTTGATATGCGAGTTTCTTTTAAAGAACCAGGAGATGAGCAGAAAGAAACTATTCGTAGTGGACAAGATGCTGCTGCTGCAGGTGGATTTACAGGTGTTCTTTTAATGCCATCTACACATCCACCTTTGCAAACCAATGCTGATATTTCATTTGTAAAACGACAAGCTGCAAATCATTTAGTGGATGTTATACCTGCTGGAGTGTTGACAGATAATCGTGATGGAAATGAATTGTCGGGGATGTACGATATGCAGTTAGCAGGTGCTAAAGCATTCACGGACGATAAACGATCCATCAACAATAGCGGTGTGATGTTACGAGCCATTCAATATGCAGCAAACATTGGCGCTACTGTAATTGCTTATACCGACGATCCTGGATTAACGGATAATCTCCAAGCTAATGAAAGTCCCGCTACCACAGTGTTAGGATTTAAAGGGATGCCATCCATAGCAGAAGAAATATCGGTGCAACGAAATTTAAGTTTAGTAGCCTACTCAGGACATCCCATTCATTTGAGTGGAATCAGCACGAAGGAAGCGGTAGAAATTATTCGCGAAGCTAAAAAGAATAAACTTCCAGTCACTGCCGAAGTCTACGTTTACCATTTAGCATTGGAAGATGGTACCTTGGAAACATTTGATAGCATCTACAAAGTGAAACCACCTTTGCGCAGCGCCGATGATTTAAAAGCCTTGCAAAAAGCGGTGATCGATGGCACCATCGATGTAGTTTGTTCCGATCATTGTCCGGAAGATACCGAATCGAAAGACGTAGAATTCGATTACGCCGCTTTTGGAATGATTGGCTTAGAAAGTTTTTATGGTGTGCTCAATACTACACTAAAAGGAAAACTTACCAATGATCGTATCTATGAACTGCTGGTAAAATCTCCACGTGAAATTTTGAAGATGGACATTCCATCAATCAAAGAAAACGAATTAGCCAACTTCACGTTATATGATCCAAAACAAGAGTGGGTTTTTGAGAAGTCTAATTTAAAATCACTTTCGACGAATACACCGTTTTTAGGAAAGAAATTAGTTGGTAAAGTTTTGATGACGGGAAATAATAGTCAATTGAATTTCTGCAATTGATTTTGTATTTTTTGTTTAATGTCTTTATGAGTTTTTAGTTAGATCATTTTACAATAAGTTTTCCTGTTGATTTTTTTCCTGACGGGGAAGTAACATTGTATAAATAAATTCCACTGCTTAATTTATTTCTGTTAATTCGAATTGGTGATTCTTTAGCGTAGTCTTGTATTAACATTCTTCCCTCTATGTCATAAACAAAGAGTTGATGGATTCCTGTTTCATTTGAATTAAATGAAAGAAGTGTGGAATTAACAAATGGGTTAGGGGATGCATAGGAGTTGAAGTTAAACAGGGATTGACTTTCGGGGTTGGAAGTAAATCCGGTAATGGTATTACTCGTTGTATTGGTTATTATAGGTGCATTGTAATCAAAATAAATGGCTGCTGCATTTTGAATTACGGAATTCAGAGGTAATCCTGAGTGCGGTTGTATTTGAAAACATACATATCCATGACTGTTAGGTTCGTCGATATTGCTATCGGGAAGTAGTATTTGATCAAATCGAAATTCAAGTACGTTTCCATTTCGGATATTTGTAATAAGTGTATGACTGGCGCTAATAAAATGAAATGTGCTCATATCTAATAATGGGCTTACTGTATCTCGTACAATAACTGTAAAGGCAGTATCGGTTCCTGTATTTTGGAAATTAATTTGATACTTTAATAGATCTTGGTGACCTATATTTCCAAATGGCTCAACTACTTTATTATTTGGATCAAAGGATGCTTGCACAAGAGGTCTACATACTACAAAGTTGTTTGTAGGAACTGAATCGTCTACAACAGGCAATACACTTGCTGTACTATTAAGTACTGTTCCGGCCAATACCGTACTGCTCAATTCTGTGTTTAAAAGAAACGTAGTTGATTCTCCTGGTTTTAAATTAGAATATGAAAATGTTAACGTATTCCCATTAATGCTTTGTGGTGTAGTTCCTGATAAATAGGTTAAATTATTATCAAGCGTAATGGTCACTACATTGGAGAGTGTATCTGTACCTATATTTTTCACCACTAAAAAATAATTAGGGCGAGAGCCAGGTCGATGAACAGTTGCATTTAATTCAACTCTGATGTCCGTAATTCCAGAAATACTGTTGACACCGAAATTAAGTGTATCAATCGTTAATCCCATTGGTGTTACAATTTTTGGAGAAGGACTAGAAGTAATTATCCAATAAGGTTGCGGATAAAGTTGAATGGTGTAAGTAGGGGTATTGCTAAAATAATTGTAACGATAAGTGCCGGAAGTATCGGTATTCACGACAATGGCATTTGGATCTACTTTAAGCGTTTGATTTTGTAATAATGGCTCGTTCGCTTGCCGTGTTCCATTATTGTTTTTATCCCAATAAACTTTACCACTTAATCTTCCCGACATCAAAACACTATTGAGTGGTAAACGATAGCATCCATAAGCATATCCATTTAAATAAATATAATTTGGATCATGAGTAAATTCTTTGGGTTCAGCGCAATTACCTAAACTATCAAGTTTAAGTCCGGCATTAATTTGTGACCATACCGTATTATTAAATGAGCTCATATAAACTCCTCTATTAAAAGTAGGGTTTGAAAAAAAATACAGGGTATCGATAATTTGAATTTCTCCAGGTAAGTTACTGGATGGATTTACACCAGAGTTTAATAAATTCCAAGTGCTTCCTGAGTCAAAGGATCTGTAAATTTTACTGTAGTTAAAACAAGTAATAATACTATCTTGTACAATGGAGAAATCTACAACTCGTCTTTCAATAACCGTGAGAGAGCTGCTGAGAGACGTCCAGCTTAATCCAGAATCTGGCGACATCAACAATCCACCTGGACTCCCTGCAAAAAGTTTGTTTTGATGCCATCGTAATTTAGAAATGGTTAAGGTCGTGAAACCACTATTGGCAGCAATCCATGTTAAACCACTATCAATCGATTTATAAACTCCGTTATTTGTAGTAGCTAAATAGAGTTCCGAGTTTCCTTTGATTAAATCATTAGGACTATAGGTGCCTGTAGGTAAGCCATTGGTTACTTTATTCCAATTATTTCCATTGTCAACACTTTTATAAAGTCCAGAATCAGTTCCTGCGAAATAAGTACTTCCTTGACTCTTAATAAATCGACTTACACTCCCCTTCGATGCAAAACCTGCTCCCTTGGTATTCCAATTGTCACCTTGATTGGAAGAGCGTAGTAAGGTTCCATTGTTTTGATCGGACGTGTATAAATAATTGTCGTTTTCATTAAAATAATATTTCCCTAAGTTAGAGTTTGAAGTAAGCCCATTATTTCTTTCTGTGAATGAGCTTCCTTGATTCTGAGAGAAATAAAATTTATGAGAGCCTACCCATAAATCTCCGCTGTTTTCGTGAATAATTCCATATCCATTTACATTTATTTGAACTGGGGATGGAAGGTTCATAACCGTCCAAGTTATTCCATCAGTAGATTGATAAATTCCTGAGCTGGAACTTATCAAAATAGTATTAGCCACAGTAATAATATTGTTAATTATAAACGGAGGTGTTCCGGGGATTGTACCATTTGAAAATGAAAGACCTCCAGTTGTTGAATAGCGAAACGGATTCGATGTGTTAGGGATTGCTCCCACCCAAGTGTTGTTTATTTTCCCGAGATAAACCTTATTGTTTACGCCAGGGCTTAATCCTGTAACTGTGGTAAAAGATGCACCATTGTTGATGGAAATAGTAGTATTGGTGGAGTTGTTGATGAGGATGGTATCCCCATCTTGGATCATGTCATTCACATATTGATTAGAAAGAAATAGTTGCCATGAATTACCATCATCCGCTGAACGAAAAATTCTATTGTTAAATCCTCCAATACAACAATAAATATAGTTTGGTGTGGAATATAATTTATAATAAGGAATGGTCGGGGTAACACCTGTTTCCCCACCAACAGGAATTTCAGTTCCGGCTTTTTCCCAAGTAGCACCAAAATCATTCGAAACATATAAGCCATTGTAATAACAGGCCGCAAATATTTTATTGCCTTTTACAGCTAAGCCATTAATAGTGTTTTCAGGCAGTCCATGTACTTCTTTCCAGTTTAGCCCATTGTCTGAAGTTCTAAAGAGGCCCGTTGGCGTAGCGGCAAATAAATAAGGCGCTTGAAAGGCCATTGAATTTACTCCGCCGTAATTAGGTCCTTGAGTTCTTTCCCATTGGGCAAATGTTGTAGAATAGAAGAAAATTAAGATTACAATTATATAACTCGATTTCAACTTTGTTTTCATAGTTTGAAGGTATTAAGCAAATAGTGTTTAATTACAAACCTTAAAAATAGTAAGTTTAATCCAATAATGAGTATAATAAAATATAATTGTGGTTGAGCAAATAGTAAAGATTTTTGTATGGTTTTACTTTGTTGTTGATGTGTTTACTGAGCAACAAACACTTTGTAATCGTTCAGTAAATGAATAAATAACCTTGTATTCTGAAATAATTATGTGGTTCTTAATATGAAGAACGTCTGAATCGAACTTTTGACCTTTCAGAAATATCTAGACAATCTAGCCAAATTATTTTTATCTATAAAAAAGGAGGGGGGCAAGGAGTTTCCTTTTTTCAAAATCGCAATCTTCTAAACTCCATTTTTTTAAAAAAAGAGGAAAAATTAATTAAAAAATCCTGCTGCAATTTTTAATTACAACAGGATTTTTTTAGTCAACTATACTTTTAATGTTTTACTATGAATTTGCCTCTTGAAGTTTGAATTCCATGGGTAAATTGATACGTGTAAATTCCATTGTTTAATTGAGTTACATCCAAGTTCAATTTGTTTTCACCAATGTTTAAATTTGAATTTAATTCACGAATTGGGTTTCCAGTGAAATCAAATACTTGCAATTGTACCGTGCTGTTTTCTTCAGATGTAACTGTAAATATTACTTGTTCAGAGGATGGGTTGGGGTGAACAGAAATCAATACAGGAGTGGTGAATAGAACGGAAGCTGACCAAGGTCCAAAGAACCGTTGGTGCCCGAAGCGAAACAATTTGCGCGTACCCTGCATTCATAGACAGAACCTCCTGTTAAGTTTTGTAATGCAACGGTTGTTGTTGAAGTGGTGATGTAAATCCAGGCTGTGTTAGGAGCGCCAGGAGTTATCATTCTATAGCTAAACTGATAATTGGCAGCTGATGAAACCGGACTCCATATTGCAAACGCTGCGGTGGATGTAATGTTCCCCAACTGTTAAGGCTTGTGGAGCTGGACAGTTGGATTGAGCTAAAGTGGTAAATGTTCTTGACACCGACCAAGGACTATTCGTCGAAATATTTCCAGGTAGAGTACAAACACTTCTCACCTGCCACGTATAATTACTTCCAGAAATTAATCCACTTAAAGCTTTTGAATTTGTTGTACTTGACTTATAAGTCCAAGTTGAAGCTGTGTTTAATTTATAACGAATTCGATAAGACGCAGCACCTGTCGAATTCCAGTTCAGCGTGGCGGAGGTGTTGGTGACATTACTTTCAGTAAGATTTGTAGGTGCATTACAAGTTGATGTTCCTGCCAATGTTGTAAAGAACATTGATGGACTATAAGGGCTGGTTGAAGTATTGGGTGTAGAATTAGAACAAATGGTTCGCACTTGCCATTCGTACATAGTTGATGATAATAAATTGCTTAAAGGAAATGAAGTGTTAGATACGGTTACCATTATCCAAGTTGCTGTATTCGCAATTCGGTATCTAACATTGTATGAATAATTGACTAATGCAGGCTGCCAACTTAACAGTGCACTCGTAGAAGTAATGTTTGTGGTAGTTAATCCAGTTGGAGTGGGGCAGGTGGTTGAAGTGGGGAGCGTGGTAAATACAATAGTATTTGAGTACGGACTTAAAACGGCAACTCCATTCGGATTTACACAATAGCGAGCTACTTGATATTCATAAGCTGTTGCTGGAGTGAGATTCATTAAATTGTAAGAAACACCACCCGTTGTAATATTTACCCACGGACTTCCAGCAATGCTTAATGTACGATACCTAAGCAAAATGTTAGTATTGGTAGAAGTTCCACTAATTGTCCAATGCAACGTAGCAGAATTGGTAGTAATATTTGTAGCAGGATTTGCTACTGGTGCAATACAATTTGTTTGTGCAATTGCATTATAGAAAGGTAGGAAGCTCATTAAAATCAATGTGATTTTAATGAAAGATTGAAGCGCTTTTTTCATGCTGATGTTGGTTTATGATATTATGGATTGAACTGCAATTTAGCGTTAAAATTCGAGATAATTATTGAATTTGTCAAGGGATGGGAAAGCAATGGGAGAAAAAATGAAAATGTCTATATGCTTAAGGCGCTTTATGTGATGAATATGGGAATAGATACCATTATTAGGATTTATTCGCTATTATTAACCTTCATTAGCAGGCAATCCCTTAAAGGTTGCAGTATTTGAATTTCCATTGTACCTAAAAATGGTATAGATTTGCACCTAATTAATCCATCCAATATTAAATGGGGAATTAGCTCCTCCCGATAGCTATCGGGAGGCTAGAGCGTCCCGACTTGTCGGGAAGGTTAACGGTTCAGTATCATTGCTCAAATAAATTTAAGGGGAATTAGCTCAGTTGGCTAGAGCGTTTGCATGGCATGCAAGAGGTCATCGGTTCGACTCCGATATTCTCCACTGTTTAGATCGTCCTTAGTTGAAGGATGAGACATCGGTTCGTCGCGATGCTTCGCGACCGATATTCTCCGCGCTAATTATCAATATTTTAATGTTGCAATTTGTAAAGTGTTTTTGTTTAGTGAAATGTAAAAAAAACATTTACTCTTTGACCACAAAATTTGTTTTTTCAATTGTTCAATTTCATTTATTAGGTTAATTCTCTATTTTTATGGTGAGAGGTAAAAGTTAATAGCGATAATAACAATTAAGCGGCAACCCCTCTCAAATAACGAGACAGAGCTGAAATGTTTGATAACTAAAATCTTATAAAATTAATAATATGAAAACAACAAAATTCCTCTTAATTCTTATGCTATTTGCTTTCATTCAAAGCAATGTAAAAGCACAGTATAATCAAATTTGGAACAATGTCTCTATGCCTTCTGCGGGTTCAGGAAATTGGACTGTTTTAGGTGTACAAAATACCGATAGCGACCCCGGAAAAGAAATTGTAATGTTAAGTTGGGCTGGAGGGATCTATAGTATTTTTATTGTGGATGGACAAAATGGGAATTTGGATGGCCAAATAACCAACTTTACAGGCATTTCTTTGCCTTCATTAACTGATGTTGACGGTAATGGGAAATATGAGATTTTGTTTCTGGGAAATATGGGTTCTAATTACAGTTGGTATCTATATGGATTAAATGGAACTACTATAGTGAATGAGCTTGATGGTAATAAAATACAAGCATCAAATTATCCTAATCCGTTTAAACAAACAACCACAATTAAATATAATGTTCCAGAAAATGCCATATTAGTTAACGTAAAAATATTTGATGCTAATGGGAATGTATTAAAAACTCTAGTAAATGAAACTAAAAGTGTTGGCGATTATGAGATTGTATTTAACGGACTTGACTTGTCAAATGGTGTGTATTTCTATCAAGTAAATATTGGTAATGATGTAGGTACTAAAAAAATGATTAAAATGGAATAATTCAACGCATTTCACGTAGCTTCAAAACACTTTTCAGATTGTTAACAAAACTTAGTTGTTTAACATAAATGACAAAATTTCACCTTAAACAATAAACGTATGGCAAAAACTTTGACGACTTATACAGGACGAGACGTAATAGATTTTATAAACGCATACGTTGACAACGAATAGAAAAATAAAACATTATGCGACTAATTGTTCTTATGCAAGAGTAGTCGGATGATAAACCTAAAATGTGAGGGCCAAGCATTATTGACTTTGGTAATTATCATTACAAATATGCAAGGGGACACGAAGGAGATGCACCTGTTCTTGACTTTTCAGTAAGAAAAGCGGCATTGACTCTTTATGTGTATTCTGACACTGTAAGGAGCGAAGTGTTATTAACTGAATTTGGAAAATTTAGAATGAGTTAAGTCTGTATTTATATTAAAAAATTATATATCATTATAGCCATCCTCAAAGAAATATAAATCGAATCTATAAATTAAATCAGCAAACACCACGAATGTTCTTGCAGGGGAAAATAAAAGGAATAAAAGCAATTGACAGATACATAACTTCAAGTAGAGTCAGTTCAGGCCTTCTTGTTAAAAAAATCGAAATTTCTTTGAGTCAATTCTTACGGTTTATTGTAAGTTGCAACTGATAATTTCGATAGCAACGGATATTGTTTCTAAATCTGCTCAACATACTTTTTAAAATTATCTAAAATAGCTTGCCAGCCGTCGCGTTGCATTTCTTCTGTATTTACATTTTCGGGTTCAAAGGATTCGGTAATGAAAACTTTGTGATTAGCTACTTCAAAAGCGACTTGTACATTTCTTCCATCTTCTAGGTTATACTCTATAAATTCATTCTTCTTTATATTAATATACTCACCTATTAAATCGAATCCAAAGCTACCATCTTTTGCCGCCATGGTGATTGAAAATTTGCTGCCAACTTGTAAATTATTTTCAGCTTTAGGTGCATGCCAATCATCCGAGGCAAAATACCATTGGGTGATGTGTTCAGGCAAATTCCATGCGTTCCAAACTTTGTCAATGGTGGCATTTACAGCCGTGCTTACCGTAATAGTTTTTTCCATTCCTATTATTTATTTTTTTTCTACAACGAATTTTTTTACGTCTAACCGTTTTTCAGATTGGATTTTTGCAAAATACAACCCATTGGGTAAATCAAGTTGGTACTCCTGCTTTTTCCCTTGCCAACTTCCTTGATAAACTTGTCTGCCTTTTATGTCGTAAATTTCTATATTGGCTAGGTGTTGAAGGGATGAGCTGATTGCGAAAGTTCCTTGGTTTAAAGTTGGATGTAATTCGTATTGAGATGAAGTGGAGTAGGCGGTGTTGATCCCGGTAAAGGAACTAAGGTCGGAATACCATATTCCCCGACCGAAAGTACTAATGTAAATTTTATTTACAGCCGGATTAAATTCAATGTCACTCACAATAACATTAGGCAATCCATTGCTAACTTTGCTCCAAAGGGTGCTTCCGAAATTCAATACATAAACGCCAATATCACTTGCTAACATTAAGTTATCACTACCTGGAATTTGTTTGATGCAGTTGATGGGAATATTTGGAAGGTTGTAGGAGATGTTGCTCCATGCTTGACCTCCATTGGTCGACTTAAAAACTTTTAATCCATTGGTGAGTCCTGCCATGCTTACATAAATGGTGTTTGCATTGTTCAATGCAATTTCTACAGAAGTATAGTAAAGAGAGTCGGGCAATCCTGCGGTGATGTCGGTCCAGCTGCCTCCACCGTTGCTGGTTCTGAAGAGTTGTCCTGGATTCGAAAACTCATAACGGACACGCCTAGCCGCAACCATTACATTTGAGTTGCTATTGGCAATGGCGATTGCCGAAAGTTCGTTACCGTAAAAGTTGGGAGTGGGAGGTAGGTTGGAAATGGCTGTCCAAGTCATACCTCCATCTGTGCTCTTCACTACATTTTCAAAGCCTGCATAAAGGTTTGGATATTGGTTGTTGTCGGCTATGATGGGTGTTGTCCACTCAGCGTTTTCATTGTTTACATTCGGATTCATCCATCCAAATGAAAGACCACCATCCCAAGTATTCGAGAAATTTCCAAACTGCGAACTTGCAATGAAAGTTCCAGTAAAGGCAGTGTCCATCACATTGTCCATGCCATCGCCTCCATTAACCGTAGACCAAGAAAATCCATCAAAATAAAAGGTAGCATTATCTTGAGCTCCGGCTACTAATTCATCGCTTGTTGTTTTGGATGAACTCAAACGATAGAATGAAGTAACATTCATTCCATCACTCACATCAAACCAAACCGTTTGAAATAAATTTCCGTTGTTTAAATCATTCCATGTGGAAGAAATAATGTTGTTTGTTCTATAAACACCACCATCGCAGCATAAATAAATTTGTCCGGTACTAGGATGAGATTTCATTTGATGAACATCAGCATGTATGGAAGGGCCATACGAAGAGGTCCAGTACCCTGCAGGATCAAATGTAGTGGCACCATCGTCGGAAGCCCACAAATTTACTCCTCCTACATATACCTTACTCGAGTTAGTTGGATGAACTAAAAATCCAACATCATAAGTTCCTTGTCCTCCAGAACTAAAACCTTCATCGTAACCAAGTAGATTTAAAGTATTGTATTTAAGAGTCCAGGTGTTTCCTGCATTATTGGTTTTGTATATTCCATACATCCCTTTGAGTGAATCAACCGTTAAAGCATAAATGATACTTGGGTTGGAAGCGGATTGGGCAAGTTTAATTCTTTGCACTGATCCACGAGCAGGGATTCCAGTGTTTAATAACGTCCATGTGCTACCGAAGTCGGTCGATTTATAAATTCCCGCTGAACCCATATTGGCATTTAATACCCATCCACTCGCTGCATAGAGTGTAGTAGGGGTAACTGGATCTTGAATCAGATCCCAAAAAAGTGAATCATGTACTAATGTCCAGTTGACACCTGCGTTGGTTGATTTATATATTCCACTAACCCCGCAAGCCACCACAGAATTGGTATTAGCAGGATCAATTACAATACTTCGGATTAAACTCACATCGCCATCGGTGATAGAGAATGAGAGACCAGTAGGAGCCCATGTTACTCCGCCATCAATACTTTTATAAACCCCAATTCCGTAATGAGTATGACGTTTTCTACCATCTAAAAAGAGACCAACACCGATGTATTCAAAATCGCAAACTGAAATATAAATAATATTGGGATTAACAGGATCAATGGCAATATCAGAGATTCTGGTGATAGGTAAATCGTCGGTTAAGGGTGTATAGGTTTGTCCATTGTCTGCCGTTTTCCATAAGCCACCTTGCGCAACACCAACATAAAATATGCTGGGGTTGATGGGATCAAAGGCAATGCAATTTACTCGTCCCATTCCATTTTGCATATAGCCTGTTAGATTGGTAGGGAGTTGATAGGGTCCTGCAGGTAGCCAATAGTTAGAAACACCTGAGCGCTGAGCATTCTCGTTTTGCGCTGCTGATTCGATTAATATTTTGGTGTAATCATAAAATCCGGTAGGCTCACCTTGGGCATCGGTATGCATTTGCATATCGGCTTCCCATCGTTTTATATACTTCCAGTTTTTACTTTCTTGTAAATTGGAAGTGTCTTTCCACGCTGCAAAGTCACGTTGCATTTGTTTGAAAGATGGCTTTTCGGTTCGACTAAATTGAAGTAACCCTTGTGCATTTATGGAAAGATGTGGAACTAAAATTACACACCATAGAAGTACTATTTTTTTTGTTTTGGAATACATACATCCAAAAGTAAGAAGAATTGCTTAGTTCTTCATCATGTTTGATTTCGAGATTGTATTATTTTTTTTCGCTTCAATGTTATTTGGTCGTTTTTTCCTACTCTATTTTTTCTCGCAGGGCGCAGAGCCATAAAGCCATTCGGTCGTTTTTTCCATCGCTAAATTTTCTCGCAGAGCCACAAAGCCATTCGGTCGTTTTTTCCATCGCTAAATTTTCTCGCAGGGCGCAGAGCCACAAAGCCATTCGGTCGTTTTTTCCATCGCTAAATTTTCTCGCAAAGGCGCAGAGCCACAAAGTCATTCGGTCGTTTTTTCCATCGCTAAATTTTCTCGCAAAGGCGCAGAGCCACAAAGTCATTCGGTCGTTTTTTCCTGCTCTATTTTTTCTCGCAAAGTTTTCTATGGTTAATTCCAAATTATTTTCAATAAATATTATTCTATATTACCCCTCGCCACTGGAGAGGGGGCAAGGGGGAGAGGCTTGAACTAGAGGCTTTGTAAAATCTAATTTGAATTCGAATACATCTTTTCCCATTGCCAATGTCTATTCGCTAAATTTTCTTGCCAAAATTTCTATGGTTAACTCCAAATTCAAAAAAAACAAGTTTTGATGCCCTCTCCCGGGGAGAGCTTATAAAATGCAAATTTAATCGAATACGAATAATGCTTTTCTCTTCGCTAAAGTTTCTCGCAAGGCGCGAAGGCTGCGCTACGCTGAAGTTGCTCGCAAAGGCGCAGAGTCGCAAAGTTTTTTTGATGCTTTTTTTTCGCATTGACTCAGTATTGATAGCAAGCAGAATGTAATGGGTATGTTACTATAAATTTTCTCTAAGAGTTGTAATAAAATTATAATAGAATAGGATCAAAAACGAAAAGCCGTCTGGTCATTGCTGACGAGACGGCTCTCCTTAAAAACTTTATAAACTCTTATCGAGTAATGATCATGCGTTTTGTGATTTGCTGTCCATCATATACAAGTGTATATGTGTATAAGCCTGGAGCTAAACTAGCAGTATTTAATACTACAGTATGTTTACCTGCTGCTTTATTTTCATCAGCAATTACAGAAACAATTTGACCAATCATATCAGACATTACAATACGAACCTGACCTTGTGTTGGGATCATGTATTCGAAAGTAGTGCTTTGAGCGGCTGGGTTTGGATAGTTCTGACTCATTCCAAAATCATTGATTGCGAATTCATCAATTCCAACTGGTGAGCAAAGACCTAAGTCTTCGAAACAAACATCATCAATAGACCAACCTTCGTCAGTAGCACTGAAGTCAGAAGCAAATCTCCAACGAACTACTACCTGTGCATCCACGTCAGGACGGAAAGTTTTCTCTGTTTGGAACCAGCTATTTCTATATCCAGTAAATCCTTTTAAAGCTGGATCGTTAGGATCTAACTCGGATACATATGTATAGTTAGGACTAGCTCCATACAGTTGAATGTTTGGAGTTCCAGTTAAGTCTAAACGATTCCAGGTAACACCGTAGTCTGTAGAATAATCTAAAGCACCACCATCAGAACCATATTCCATTCTGAATTGTTGCCAGAAACTCAATTTATAGCAATGTCCTGCTTGAACACGGAATAGAGATGAGAATAATCCAGATGAATCCTTGTTTGCATAATTTGTTGTTAGGTTGGTTGTCCATGCTGTACTACCTGTATGTGCAGCATTTAAAGTTGGTTTGGCAGGAGTTCCTTGTTGCCATAAACCACCTGTACAATAGGTAAAGGCATTTGAAGTTACCCACTGATTTCCTGATTCAAAAGCTTGTGCAGAATGGAAGTTGAGAAGTAGTTACAGAATCAAACACCAATACTGTTACACAAGATGTATCATCAAATTGATTCAAGTCAAGACTTCCGTTTGGACTATCAGTATAAACACATACTGCATGGAATCCAGGAACAGCAATCCAAGTATTACTGAAGTTATGATTTTGTGAGCTGTCAGGTAGCAATCCAGTAGGAGCATAAGAAACCGGATCATTAGATATCAAAGTACCATCAATCGTTAATGAAATATTGTGGTTAAATACTGTGTTAATACCATTGTTGTTTATAGGAGCTGCAAAAGTAATTGGCTGTCCTGGGAAGATAAACTGACAAGGTACAGAGGTATTCACCGCAACTGTTTTAACAGATAATGGAATTGGTACAAAGATTTCGAAGTTGTCAACAGAAACTCCATCACCATTAGTAAAGTTCCCTGAAGTATATACGAATCGGAATTGTACCAATGGTACTAAACCACCAACAGCAGAAGTTACATCTTTAAAGGTAGATTGAATCCATCCTCCGCTATTATCATCCCAACTATCAATATTATTGTACCAGTTGGTTACTAGTTGAGTAGTTGGTTGTAATAATGTCCATGGACCGCTATTTACAGAATATTCAATATACATTTTATCACCAAAAGCATAAATAACACGATTTTGATAGAAACGTAAGATAGCAGCTTGTGCATTTTGGAAGTCGAAGAAAGGTGTGGTAACGACTGTATTTGAATTGCCAAGAACACCTGTGTTCAAGTTAACGTCCCAACAAGTAGTTGGAGAATATGCACCCGTTGTAGCACCAAAGGCAGGTGTACCAAATTCCCAAATGCAAGCAGGATTACCACCAGAGATTACATAAGGAGCCCAGCCAATATTTCCAGATTCAAAATCATCATTGTAACTAACTGTGTATGTTGGTTGAATATATGGTTGACCAATTACATCTGTGCAAGTGGTATCATTTGATGGTTCTACATCAGTTGCTAATGAAGTCCAAGCGCAAATGGTATTTAATCCTTGTCCGAAAGTGAAGTTTGGAAGAACTACTGTTGTTACACCACAAGGAGGTAATGAACCTGTCCAAATGAAGGTTACTGGATTTAATCCATTAACAGTATATGTAATAGGAGTAGATGTTATTGTAGTAGCTCCAAAATTCTCAAGTGTAACAACAACTGGGAAGCTAGCTCCTACTGGTGCACCACCGAAAGGTTGTGTGATAGCGGTAATACCTACATCATCACCAGTTGCAGCATAAATACAGAAGTCATCGATTGAGAATCCATCTCCAGGAACCGAAGGATCAGAAGTAAATACAAATCTGAATTGAACAGGAATTGGGTTATTGAAAATACCCGTTGTGCAACAAAGTTTGTAACCTGATTGAATCCATCCGCCACTGCTTCCAGTCCAAGCATTTGTATTACTTGAATTTAATTGAGCATCTACATACCAGTTTATTCCACATGGATCAGGGTTAGCTAAATCACCCGTTCCCACCATAATCCAAGTTGCACCGTTATCGGTTGTATATTCTAATCTAACACCATCCCAGAAATTTTCGGTACTATAGTTCATAGCAAAATCAATTCTTCCAGCACCAATTACTGAGAAGTCAAAGTAAGGAGTATATAAATAACTAAGTGCATCATCAGTATAATCAGCAGTCAAATTAATATCCCAAGCATTCACACCTGAATTTGCTGTAACCGTGGCTCCAGCACTAGGTAAGCCCAGTTCCCAATTCGTTCCTGGATCTCCACCAACTCCAAGTTGATTAGTCCAACCAATGTTTCCTGATTCAAAATCATCACAATAAGAAGGAGAAGGTGTAATAATAGGTATACCAATAAAGGAAGAACAAGTAGTATCATTTGCAGGTTCTACATCACCAGGTAAAGTGGTCCAAGAGCATATTACATTTACACCTGGTAATACAATTGTATTTGGTAATACTACGGTTGTTTGACCACATGGAGCTAAAGAACCATTCCAAGTAATGGTGGTTGGATTTAATCCATTAATTGTATAAGTGATTTGAGTGGTTGTAATAGTTGTAATACCATGATTTTCGAGTGTGACAACAACACCTGCACTATTTCCTGCAGGTGCACTACCAGAAGGTTGTTGAATTACAGAAATTCCAGCATCAGCACCCGTTGCAGCATAAATACAGAAGTCATCAATCGAAATACCATCACTTGTAGTAAAACCGTTGGATGCAAAAACAAATCGGAATTGAACTGGAGTGAGGTTATTGAAAATACCAGAAGTACAACAAAGTCTGTAGCCTGCAGTTTTCCATCCACCACTATTACCTGTCCAAGCATTAGTATTGGTAGCATTCAAAAAATCATCATCGTACCAGTTAATACCACATGGGTCAGGATTCGCTGTACTACCAGTTCCTAATGTATTCCATGTAACACCATTGTCATTACTATACTCTAAACGGGTACCATCGTTTCCAAGTTCAGTATTGTAGTTTAAATCAAATTCAATTCTTCCTGCATTAATTGCAGAGAAGTCAAAATAAGGGGTGTATAACTCACAATTTGCATTGTTGGTATATCCGCTAATTAAATTAATATCCCAAGCATTTATTCCAGAGTTTGCACCAAAAGTAGTTCCAAATGCTGGAGCACCAAGCTCCCAAATAGTACCAGCATTACCTCCTGCTGCAACTTGGTTCGACCAACCAATATTTCCAGATTCAAAGTCATCGCAATAAGATGGCGATGGCGTTAGAGTTGGTATACCAACGAAAGTGGCACATAAAGTATCATTTAAAAGGAAGCAATCACCAACTAAATCAGTCCATACACAAATGGTATAAGCATTTGGTAATACAGTAGTATTTGGAATGACAAAGTTTGTAGTAGTTCCAGCCACTAATGTTCCAACAAAAGGAACAGGAGTTTGAACTACACCATTAATTGACCAACCTATATTAAAACCACTTTGATCGAGTTGTCCATAGTTTTCAATTACAAAATCTAAGTTTACAGTTCCACCTGCTGGTTGACCGCTTCCTGGAAGAGGGGATGTAAATACATTAGCACCTAAATCATCGTTGCACGGTACTGTAATACAGAAATCGTCTAAATGAAATCCATCAGCTTGAACAGATGGGTCACTTGTAAAAACATAACGGAATTGTACAGCAATACTACCACCTAAACCAGCAATAGTTCCGAGTTTGTAGCGAGACTCTATCCAGCCATTTGATGATCCATCCCAAGCAGGTAAAGTAGAAGAATTAATAGAGTTATCAGTGTACCAATTGGTAGCGTTTGGATCGTTTAATACTCCAATTACATTCCAAGTAGTTCCTCCATCATTTGAATATTCTAAACGAACTCCATCCCATCCTGCTTCACAATCACGATTTTGCCAAAAACTAAGATTTGAAATATTAGTAGTGGAAAAGTCAAAGATTGGAGAGTATAAAATGGAATTTGAATTATCTAAATATAATCCATTTGCCGCCATGTTACCAACACCATATACATTGACTGGAGAGTTTGCTGTTGATAATGCTGGACCTGTTGGTGGACCATAAAGCCAAGGTGTACCTGCGAAATTTGGATCTGGTGTCCATAAATTATTTTGCATTTCAAAATTGTCGCAATAGGGGAAGTGAATACCATCTACAGGGTAAAAACAAATTTCCCCAACAGCAGGATATCGAACCATATTGTTACATCCTGAATTATCATATCCTTCAAAGTACCAACAAATAGTATCACCAGGTACAGCTCCTGGAATAGTTCCAGCAAATGTTGAATCAACAATATTTATCATGAATGTGCTTTGAAATGGAGTTCCATTAACAGAATAAAACAATTCTGCCCATCCTGGTCCCATGATTGGGTGTGCAATTCCACTAGGATCAGCAATATCTACGAAAACATCAAAAGGTCCTAAGTTGAAAACAGTGTTTTGCCATAATGGGAAAGTTGGGGTAGGAGCATAAGCTACTGGAGGATTTAACTCACAAGGTGCAGCTGTAACACAAATATTATCTAGCAACCAGCCATAACGACCTTGCATACCAGAATTGGTAACATCCGTAATCTTGAAACGAATTTGAACTGTAGCTTGATTACCGACAGCTAATGAGATATCGAAGTTCTCATGTACCCACCATGCATTGGTTGGTGCCGTAGTAGTATTTGGAGCCCAAATACCAGAATAAGAACTTTCTGCAAAGGCATTGCCCAATGCTTGGAATACTCCAGTTCCATTATAAGTCACATTATTTTGAGCATCGAACGTCGTCCAATTTACTCCACCATCAATTGAAAATTCAAGTTGTGCATCATCGACAAACTTGATCTTGCAAATTTGATCAAAGTCTAATAGCACAAAGTTTAATCCAACCGTACTGAAAACGGGTGATGTCAATGTGACAACACCTCCTCCAGTTTGGTATTCACCTTTTAAACAATTTGGAGAGCTAACTTGATAGTTAGGATCTACACTCCATCCTGGTGTTCCAGAAGATGTTGTAGAGATCGTTGCTCCGTCGAAGTTTTCGCACCATACTTGCGTAGCTTGTGATTGAGCTGCGCAGTAGGATAACAGTGCAAAAACGAAAGTAGTAATCTTTTCATAGGGTATTGGTTTTTATTGTTAACGCGTGTTTGTTTTTAAGTGTAGATTTCAAAAATAGTTATTTTACCATTGTGATATGGCTCATAAAGGTAAAAAAAAACTAAATTATTAACACAATTTATTTTTATTTATGGTGAATAGCTACAGATGATGGGGTAATGGTCAATTAGCGAATGTCTTCGGGTAGGAATTTGTTAAAAAAAATCGAGATTTTTAATCATCAATCCACGATTTATAGTAATCATCGCTCATTATTTTCAGACCTTCCTCTGTGAGCCACAATGGTTTAAAGGTGTCAATCATAACAGCCAGTTCCAACGTCTCCTTTTTACCAATACTTTTTTCAACAGTTCCTGGATGTGGTCCATGTGGAATACCCGCAGGATGAAGTGTGATCATTCCCTTGGTAACACTTTTTCGACTCATGAAATCTCCGTCAACATAATATAAAACTTCGTCAGAATCTACATTGCTGTGATTGTAAGGTGCAGGTATTGCCTCTGGGTGGTAATCGTAAAGTCTTGGAACAAAGGAGCATATAACATAATTATGCGCTTCAAACGTTTGATGAACTGGTGGTGGCTGGTGTACTCTACCTGTAATAGGCTCAAAATCTTTAATATTTAATGCCCATGGGTAATGGTTTCCATCCCAGCCAATTGCATCAAATGGATGCGTTGCATAGATATAAGGATAAATTATCCCCTGTTTTTTTATCATGACTCTGAAGTCTCCTTGCTCATCGTGCGTTTCTAAATCCTGAGGTTTCCGAATATCACGCTCGCAAAAAGGGGAATGTTCTTCTAATTGTCCGTAAGCATTTCGATATTGGTGTGGTGTTTCAATAGGAGAAAATGAATCAACAATCAATAGTCGATTATTAGAATCATCAAAATGAAGTTGGAAAATGGTCCCTCGAGGAATTACTAAATAATCGCCGTATCCAAATTTTATATTTCCATATATCGTCTTCAAAACGCCCGACCCTTCGTGCACAAAAATGAGCTCATCAGCATCCGCATTTTTTAAGAAATATTCATTGATGGATTTACGGGGAGCTGCTAATGAAATATGTAAATCATTATTGACTAAAACAGCCTTTTTGCTTTCTATATAATCATCTTCAGGACGCACTTGAAATCCTTCAAAACTTTGATGACGCAGAAATCGCTGAAAAGCAATCTTAGGCTCGCGAGAAAAAGGCTCACCAACCGATTTTACTAACGTTGGTGCATAAGCATGATAAATCAAGGAGTAAACATTCGAAAAACCATGCGTCGATACTAATTCTTCCGAATATAAGGTTCCATCAGGCTTGCGAAACTGAGTGTGGCGCTTATGAGGAAATTTTCCAAGTGAATGATATTGAGGCATGTTTAGTGTTATTTCGTGCTGCAAGATACAACCTCGCAACTGATTTTTAATGGGAATGCTCCCACAAAGTTAACCATTGGTTACTTTTGTAAAAAATTATAGAATTATGAAACTCGTTTCTTACAGCCTGAATGGCAAAAATTTGTTAGGATTGTACATAAATCAAAAGATTTATAATGTTGCGGATGCTGGAAAGCTATTGGGAAAAGCGGGTTCGCTTACCATGAAGGAATTGTTAGATGGCGAAGAGAAAACCATGAATGAAACGCGTGAAATTGAAGCCAAAGTAAAAGAAGGTAAAGTGCATATGCCCTCCTTTCTTTGGTCGGAATTGAAGATTGTTGCTCCTGTTCCTGAGCCTACTTCTTGTCGCGATGGGTATGCTTTTCGTCAACATGTTGCTGCAGCCCGTAGAAATCGTAAGGTAGATATGATTGAAGAGTTTGATGAGTATCCTATCTTTTATTTCACGAACCATAATGCAATTCAAGGTCCTGGTGATGTTTGGTGTATGCCCGACCATTTTCGCCAACTCGATTTTGAATTGGAAGCCGCGGTGGTGATTGGAAAAAGAGGCAGAAATATTCGTGCAGCTCAAGCCGATCAGTACATTGCTGGGTACACTATTATGAATGATATAAGCGCCCGCCAACTGCAAATGGAGGAAATGAAATTGAATTTAGGTCCTGCAAAAGGCAAGGATTTTTCAACAGCAATTGGACCCTACTTAGTGACGCCCGATGAGTTGCAGTCTTTTTTAACTGCACCAAAAGAAGATCATACAGGCAACAGATATAATCTTACTATGAAATGTCATGTAAATGGTATTCAAGTGAGCGAAGGAAATATGGCGCAAATGGATTGGACCTTTGCCGAAATTATTGAAAGATGTGCTTATGGTGTGGATATTATTCCTGGTGATGTGATTGGATCAGGAACCGTAGGAACAGGTTGTTTTCTCGAGCTAAATGGCACTGGAAAATTAAATGATTCTAACTATCCAGTGCAATGGTTACAAGAAGGGGATGTAGTAGAAATGACGATTGATGGTTTAGGTTGTTTGTCGAATACCATTCGAAAAGTGGAAGATAAATTCTCTATTTTAGATCTTAAGAAAAAGTAAAACATGCTCACTAATTGGAACTAGTGAAAAGTAAAAAAGCTCCTCATTTCGAGGAGCTTTTTTTGTAAGTATTTGGTAAGCCTTTAGCGAGCACTTCTCGTCTCGAATTTGCCAGGCAGGACAGCCTTACGGGGCTGTCCTTTACTGACAATCAACCTAAAAACACCAAAACCTTCTTTTTGCCTTACAGGGCAAGTGTTTTTGGAACCTTACGGGGTTCCGTTATAGTATTTTTATTTGATCAGGTCAGTCGCGGGTAACCTTACGGGGTTACCCGTTTTCTGACATCAACCTAAAACCAAATAAAAACTTTAATCTTTTCTTAAGAACGATTGCAATACTGAGTTGCGGTTATGTGAATTTAAACGCCTACCCCTCCTTAAGGTTCGCGTTTTTAGATAAAATCTTACATCAAATCTTACATTTGATATATGTAGCTGACTACTAATATGGAGGATTGAATACAAACTGAGTTTTCGAACTGGTTTTTTTCCATTTTAATGGTTTTATTCATCTTTCCTCTAAAAAATAATGGGAGTAGAATCCCTACCTTTGCAGGGTAAAAATTGAGCTATGCGTGAAATTGTATTGAATAAAGTTGAAGATGCCATTGAAGCCATTCGTACCGGGAAAATTATTATCGTTGTTGATGATGCGGATCGAGAAAATGAAGGTGATTTTTTAATGGCTTCTGAATGCACTACTCCCGAACTCGTTAATTTTATGGCTACACATGGTCGCGGATTGATTTGTGTTTCTCTCAGTGAAGAACGTTGTGAAGAGTTGGATTTAACCATGATGGTAAACAAAAACACAGCATCGCACGAGACCGCTTTCACCATTTCTGTCGATTTGCTTGGGAATGGTTGTACTACTGGAATTTCAGCTTCTGATCGTTCTAAAACGATTAAGGCGCTCGTAAATCCATCTACAAAAGCTGAAGAGTTAGGCAGACCAGGTCATATTTTCCCTCTAAAAGCAAAGAAAGGTGGCGTTCTCCGTAGAGCAGGTCATACTGAAGCCGCTATGGATTTGGCACGCATGGCAGGTTATTTCCCGAGTGGAGTAATTGTTGAAATAATGAATGAAGATGGTTCAATGGCTCGTCTTCCTGAGTTGATGGAGCTAGCAGCCAAATTTAAAATGATCATTATTTCTATTGAAGACTTAATTAAGTATCGTCTCGAAAAAGAAAGCTTAATAGAAAGAATGGTATCTGTGAACATGCCCACCACATACGGTGAATTTAATATGGTCGCATATCGTCATAAAGAAAGTCATGAAGAGCATCTTGCTTTAATAAAAGGAGAGTGGAGGGAAGATGAACCCGTAATGGTTCGTGTGCATTCTTCCTGTATGACGGGTGATATTTTTGGTTCGTGCCGATGTGATTGCGGTCCACAGTTACATAAGGCTATGGAGATGATAAACAAAGAAGGCAAAGGCGTTATTCTATATATGAATCAAGAAGGAAGAGGTATTGGGCTGATGAATAAATTACTTGCTTATAAATTACAAGAGCAAGGATTAGATACCGTTGAAGCAAATTTACAGCTCGGCTTTAAAATGGATGAACGTGATTATGGTGTAGGAGCACAAATTCTTCGCGATTTAGGCGTTTGTAAAATGCGTTTGATGACTAACAATCCAACCAAAAGAGCTGGACTCATTGGATATGGATTGGAAATAGTTGAAAGTATTCCCATTGAAATTTCTCCAAATCCGCACAATCAGCAATATTTAGAAACTAAGCGGGATAAAATGGGACATGTTATCAAAGCATAAAACTTATTTTGCGAGGATTTTATGTGCAAATTGTTCATTTATAAAGTGTAAACCTGTTCATTTTTAGATGAAAAATGAGTTTAATTATCGCTTGCTAAACTTTATCTTTGTATTCGTATTTTTTCCGGATATACAATCGAAATAATTATATGACATTAATAAAATCAATTTCAGGAATTCGTGGAACTATTGGTGGCAAGGCCGGCGATGGTCTTTCCCCTTTTGATGTGCTTAAATTCACTTCAGCTTATGGAGCGTGGATTCAGAAATCACATCCTGATGTAAAATGTAAAATAGTTATTGGCAGAGATGCACGTATCTCTGGCCAAATGGTGAGTGGATTGGTTTCTTCTACGTTGATGAGTTTAGGCATAGATGTTATTGATACCGGATTATCTACTACGCCAACTGTAGAAATGGCAGTGCCTTACCATCAAGCGCAAGGAGGCATTATACTAACGGCTAGTCATAACCCTAAACAGTGGAATGCGTTAAAATTATTAAATCATAAAGGTGAATTTATTTCTGCTGACGATGGTGCCGAGGTATTACACATTGCTGAAAATGGAAATGTTGAATTTGCAGATGTGAATTCATTAGGAAAATTAACTGCCGATCCGTTATCTATTGCTCGACATATTGAATCAATTTTAGCGTTGCCTATGGTGGATAGAAAAGCCATAAAAGCCGCGAAATTTATTGTTGCCATCGATTGTGTAAATTCTACAGGAGGAATTGCCTTGCCACCCTTATTGAAGGCACTTGGTGTTGAGCAGGTAATTGAATTATACTGTACACCAGATGGAAATTTTCCTCATAACCCTGAACCTCTACCAGAGCATCTTACCGAAATTTCAAAAGTAGTGGTAAAAAACAAAGCGCATCTTGGATTAGTTGTAGATCCCGATGTGGATCGTTTAGCCATTGTTTCTGAAGATGGTGAAATGTTTGGCGAAGAGTACACCTTAGTAGCTGTAGCCGATTACGTATTGCAACATAAAAAAGGAAATACAGTTTCCAATCTTTCTTCTACTAGAGCCTTGCGCGATGTTACTGAAAAGCACGGTGGCACGTATGCAGCTAGTGCCGTGGGAGAGGTAAATGTAGTGGAGAAAATGAAAGCTACCAATGCCGTAATTGGTGGGGAAGGAAACGGAGGAGTAATACTTCCTGAATTGCATTACGGCCGCGACGCATTAGCTGGAATTGCATTGTTCCTTTCGCATTTGGCGAAGTCGGGAAAATCATGTTCTATGTTACGATCTAGTTATCCAGGTTATTTCATTTCCAAAAATAAAATTGAATTAACGCCCGATGTGAATGTGGATTTGATTTTGGAAAACATCATCGAAAAATATAAAAGTCATCCTGTAAATACTATCGACGGAGTAAAAATTGAATTCGAAAAAGAATGGGTGCATTTGCGTCGTTCAAATACAGAGCCCATCATCCGAATTTATTCTGAAAGTCAGTCGATGACTACTGCAAATAATTTGGCAGGAAAAATAATTGCCGATATCAAAGACATTCTTAATGGAGTGTTGTCAAAAGTTTAATCAATGAATATTATGAAAGTCTATTTAGATAATGCAGCTACAACACCTGTTCATCCCTTAGTGGTGGAGGCGATGCTTCCTGTTTTATCTAACCAGTTTGGTAATCCTTCTTCTATCCATTCTTTTGGAAGAGAAGTAAGAACTGTGATTGAAGGTGCAAGAAAAAAAGTGGCTCAACTATTAAATACTTCTCCATCCGAAATATTTTTTACATCAGGAGGAACTGAAGCAGATAATATGGCGATTCGATGTTGTGTCCATGATTTGGGAGTTACTCATATCATAACATCTGCTATTGAGCATCATGCCGTGTTGCATACGGCAGAGGATTTGGAGGCAAGAGGACTTGTGAAATTGAGTTTGGTGAATGTTGATAAATTCGGTCAGGTTGATTTGAATCACTTGGAGAGTTTATTAAAAGAAGAAGGAAAAACATTGGTTTCATTGATGCATGCGAACAATGAAATTGGTACCATGATTTCGATTGAGCAGGTGGGAACACTGTGCAGAAAATACAATGCCTTGTTTCATTCTGATACGGTACAAACATTAGGACATTTTGTTCATGATTTGTCAGTGTTGCCTGTTGATTTTATTACGGGAGCTGCGCATAAATTCCACGGGCCAAAAGGCGTTGGATTTTTGTATATTAATAATAGAGTAAAAATCAAACCTTATATTACAGGTGGTGCTCAAGAACGCAACATGCGTGGAGGTACTGAAAATGTGTATGGAATTGTTGGTTTGGCCAAAGCTTTGGAAATAGCTTATGAACATATTGAAAGTGACATAAAGGAAATTTCTGCATTGAAAAAATATATGATGGATGAATTAAAAGCTTCCATTCCTGGTGTAGAATTTCATGGCGACCAACGTCCAGAGCATAGTTTGTATACTGTGCTCAATGTTTGCTTTCCTCCCTGTGAGAATGCAGAAATGTTATTGTTTAGCTTAGATATCGCTGGAATTGCTTGTTCTGCAGGTAGTGCTTGTTCATCGGGTAGCAATGTGGGATCACATGTATTAAAGGGTATTGGTGCGGATCCTAACCGCCCAACCATTCGTTTTTCGTTTAGTCGATTTAATACAAAGGAAGAAATCGATTATTGTGTGGAAAAAGTGCGCGAGCTCTTCTTAGTGAAAGCTTAAGCTATATTTTTGAAAGTGAAATGAGTTGAATTCGTAACTCTTGTTCATTTGGATTTTGATGTTGCTCTATAATTACGTACCTTGTACGATGAAAATTCATGGCATGCGAAAAATTCTACTTACAGCACTGCTGATTTCTGTTTTTTTTGTTTCAGGATGGGCACAAACAAATTTTAATATTCAATATCGTTCACAACTACCTTATGGTGCTGCTGTTGAATTGTCAAATATTTGGGGCTATGTAGATTCATTGGGAAATGAATATGCATTGGTTGGAGCACAAAATGGATTGTCGATTGTTGATGTAACTAATCCCACTAATCCTATCGTAAAATTTACAGTTGCTGGAACTAATTCCTTTTGGAGAGAAGTGCAAGTTCACGGAAAATATGCCTATGTAACTACCGAGGGTTGTTGTAATGGTTTGCAAATTGTTAATCTCTCCAATCTTCCCGCTTCCGTTAGTTCTAAGTATTGGACAGGCTCAGGTGTTATTGCTGGAACTTTAGGCAGAATTCACTCTTTACATATCCGCGATTCGTATTTATATTTGAATGGCTCGCAATTGTTTGGTGGAGCAGCACTGATTGTTTCCTTAGCAGATCCTTGGAATCCCGTTTACCTCTCTAATACCTCTGCCGGATTTTCAGGGAACGCAAGATATATTCATGATTGCTATGTAAAAAATGATACGTTATGGGGTGCAAATATTTATGGTGGATATTTCTCCGTATTTAATGTGAGTAATAAATCGAATCCTGTTTTTATTGATGCAGAATACACACCCAATAATTTTACACATAATACATGGATGGCCGATAATGGGAGTTCGATTTTATTTACAACTGATGAAGTGAGTAATTCCTATTTGGCGGCATACGATGTTTCCAATACTTCCAATATAGTTTATCTCGATAAGTTGCAAGGGAATCCCGGAAGTGGATCCATCATTCACAATACGTATATCCGAAATAATTTTGCAATTAGCTCTTATTACAAAGATGGTGTCACCATTGTGGACGTAAGCCGACCAAAAAATATGATTACCGTCGGAAAATATGATACTTACACGCAGGGTTCTGGAAATGGTTTTAACGGAGCTTGGGGTGTGCATCCTTTTTTACCATCTGGAAATTTAATCGTTTCAGATATTAATAACGGACTCTTTGTACTAACGCCAACGTATATACGCGCTTGCTATTTAGAAGGCTTGGTTTCTGATTCTTGTTCGGGGTTACCATTGTCAAATGTATCGGTTGTTATCACAGGAGGTACTCATCATAATGAATTGTCATTGTTAAATGGAGAATACCGTACGGGTACCGCAACTGCCGGATCCTTTACAGTAACATTTAGTAAAGCTGGTTATACATCTAAAGTGTTTACTAATGTTGCTTTGCAAAATGGTGTTTTAAATGCAATGAATGTACAGCTGCGTCCAACGAATGCAGTGAATATCGCATCTTCAAGTACCGTGAATCCATTATGTAATGCTGCGGCTACTGGTTCCATAAATATTACCACTGCAAATGGAACCTTACCATTGTCTTATCAATGGTCTAATGGAGCCACCACCGAAGATTTAATTAATGTAATGGAAGGTACATATACTGTTTCTGTAACTGATGGTTTAGGTTGTGTTTCAGAGCGTACTTCTACACTAATTGCACCTCCAGCTATAACTGCAGTTCAAACTGTTGTACCCGTGTCCTGTAACCAAGCTCAAGATGGTGTAATTGGTGTGAATGTAAATGGAGGAGTGGGGCCTTATTCATATCAATGGACCTATCAACCTTTCCCACCAATGGCAAATATTGGAGTGGCAAAGGTGAAATTGTCCACTGTAAAAAAGAAATTTGTTTTAAGTTCATTGAGTATGGTTCCCGATAGTACAGGGATCGACAGTTTAATAGCGGGTATTTATCAACTTCAAATTACAGATAATAATGGTTGTGTAAAAACTTCGAGCTATTCGATGCTCGACCCATTAAATCCTTGTAGTGTGACCATTTCTTTGCGCCTGTTTGTTGAAGGATTTTATACAGGATCCAATACAATGACACCCGTAGTAAATTCGACTTTACAATTAACCGATACCATCCATTTTGAGTTGAGAGATCCTAATGCACCTTATGCCGTTCAACATACTGCTACAGGGGTTGTGAATTCAAGTGGTTATATCGATTTTGTTTTCCCGCCTTCCTTATGGCAACAATCGTACTATATGGTAGTTAAACATAGGAATAGTATTGAGACATGGAGCAAAACACCTTTTTATATTCCACAAGGAATTCAGAGTTTTAGTTTGACGGAGTCGTTAGTCCCAATTACAAATCCAGATAATTATATTACGGAATAAATAATTTTAAAGTATTTATTTACAAATAGGACATAATCGATTTCAAAAAAAATTTCCCTTGAATCTTTCAAAGATAGAATGCTAGGGATTGAATGAAAATCCATAAATGTAATCGATGAAAAGGCAATTAGAAAGATAGTGATGGATTCAATTTTGTCAGATCAAGGATTGTCACATTTTACAAAGTGAAAATTTATATTTGCTCATAAGTAAATCCGTTTAAATCATATTTATCCGTGTAATCCGTGTTCCAAATGAATAGTTTTTAAGAATCTATTATCTTGTTTTAATTCTAACCTTTATTCATAGCAGATGATAAACTAGGAAAAATCAACTATGCTTCTTAATCACTCTAGCGGGCACACCACCCACCATCGTATTCTCATCAACGCTTGAATTCACTACTGCACCAGCAGCTAAGACAGCACGTGATCCAATGTTTACATTGGGCAATATAATTACGCCTGCGCCAATCCATGCATCATTTGCTATGCATATTTTTCCACGAATAGGAGGGAAGATATCATTCAGTGTAGAATTATTTGCATCCGATGAAAGAATTAAACTAACTCGAGGTCCAATAGAAACGCGATCACCGATTTCTAATTCGCAAGAGTTATCCGAATTCATCATCGACAAAACCAAGCCTGGACCAATATATACTTCTTTGCCAATCTTAAATCCACATTGACGCAAAGCCATAGTTCTAATTTTATTTAAAGGAAAATATCCCACTAAGAACCGCATGAATTTGATCCATGTTTGTTGAAGTATGTTTCTTTTTTTAATTTCCATCTGCAAAAATCATTTTATAAATTTAAGCATTTTTAATCCAAAAATTCCAATTTTCATCAGTAGGGGGTGATGAATTTTTTCATAACGACCATATTGAATCAATTCACCACCAAATTTTGCTTTGAAATCCCTCACTCCATAGTCAGCATCTGGTTTTCCTGCACCTAGGAAATCAAAATGGTTTAATCCCATTTTTTGACCTTCAGCAATGGCTGCCCATGTACTTAGGATGCTTGGATATTGGTCCTTACATTCTTTATCCATTCCTGCAATATACCATTCGTAAATGGCTTTTCCGGGAAAGATTGGACAAACAATTCCACCAATAATCTTTCCTTCATGTCGAATCAATAAAAATTTTCCGAGACCCTTTGGGACAAGTTGTTCTCTGAAGAAATCAAAAAATGTTTTTGTGCTAATGGCTTATTTACTTTTTCGTTATAAAGATTTTGAAGCAATTGGTAAAAATCATTCACATCTTTTTCATGATGAGTTTCGATTATTTCTGCGCTGCTTAATCCTTTTTTATTTGTCGGGATTTGCTTTTGCTCATTGCAGAAAGTAATTTTCTGGACTTTCAACATTCGTATGAACTAAAAAATTCAGGTGTTCTAGATAATTAAAATTTAATTTTTGAAAAGATGATTTTAATTGGGTAGTATCGAAAGTATTTCTAAACTGAGTGTATATGGCTTTCTTTCCAATAGTTTCTTGATATTGCTTTAAAAGAATTTCGCAAATTTCCAGATTATCAACTAGTGGACCACCCCAAATGATACTGCGGCTGGTAAGTTTAGCATAAAATTTAGGCTCTTGTTGCAATACGCTCACTAAAATTCCTATAATTTTTCCGTTACTATTTATTGCTGCAAAAACAGAAGGTGTATATCCTGGAACATGCTGAAACAAATCATATGCTTCAGGTAACTGAAAAAAATTACCATCGGGATGTGTCAATACATAATCTTTCCATCCCGCTTGGCGAATAATTGTTGAATCGGTATGGATGATGTAATTATCTGACATAAATTACTCCGTCATGGGATTAGCAACATAAAAATATTTTTTAATGGCATTCTTAATATTCTGCAGAATAAGTTCCTTGATCCACGGTCCTAAATTATTATGCCATCGCTGAGGATGAGTGGTGATCATGATTTTTGTTGGTAGCTTATTGTTTTCAACTGCTTTTATAATTTCATTGCTTTTTGTAAAATTAAAACCCTGTTGAAACGGAGCTTTTACTTTGTCGCGAACACTTACTTTGTTTCCATTCCATTTTCTTCCCGTGTCGGTTAGGTATAATGTTTCATCGAAGTTGATGTCGAAGTAAGGCTCAGCAAGAATGTCGTATTTCTTATAAGAGTAATCGCGCCAGATAAGTCGATTGTCCCAAATGGATGCAGGGCTTCCATGCATGCAAATTGTTTTTACTGGATAAAATTCTCTAAAGTAATTTAGATTTTTCTCGAAAAGCTTTATTGCCTTTTTTAAATTTCCGTTGGTTAGTGATAAATCTTCATAATGGTAGCCAATTTCATGCCCTAACGCTGCAATTTTATTAATGATTATGGGATGATTACTTTCTTCCACTACTCTGAAATAATAGGTGCTACGAACCCCCATTTCTTTTTCGATTTCAGCTTTTGCCAAACTTTGTATTGGTAAATCATCCACATCATGACGCATGATAACATACTTTGCAGGGATCGGCTTTAAAAACAAATCTTCATAGGCAATGATAGCATAACCATTACGTTGAAAGACTTCAAGTAATTGCTTGTATTTTATAAGGGTAAAATCACGCTGCATGGTCTTTGAATTGTTCTTGAGCTGATGGATTTTTATTTAGTTCGTGAGCACTGGCTGGATAATTTTCAAAGAACCAAACAAAAAATTTCGTTGGATCAATGGTATCTTTTAAAAATACCTCTCTCTTTTGTTGCCAAGTGTTTTTTAAATTGTTAGTCTTTACTATTTCCTCAATTTTTTGAAGCAGTTTTTGGGGTTGATCGGTGGGAATACCGAAAGTGAGTCCATAAGGATTTTCCAATTCTTCTAGGTAACCTAACTTTCCAACAAAGTCATTATAGCGAATACTAGGAGTGCCCAATACTGCTGCTTCAGCAGTCATTGTTTGACTATCTCCTAAGTATAAATCAGCGAAATATATTACATCCAAAATATCAGATGCTTTTACTTTAACGCGATATTTTTCAAGCGAAGGTGAAAGTTCTCTTTCTGAAGAGATATGGATTTTACCATAAGGTTTTAGAATTTCTATAATGGACTGAGCCAATTGATCGGTAATTCCTTTTTTGTTTTCGTCATGCCATGCCGTTAGCTTTGCAAAACGAATGAAGAAATTTAATTTATCTTTTTCAAAAATGGCCTCTACTTTCTTATACTCTGGAGTGAAATAGTTTGGGCGTAAGTATGCAAGTTCATGATTCCCCTTATACTTAATTGTCTTTGCGTGATGGTTCCACTGGGCAGCGCTACACGACTCAGGGCAAAGTTGATGAGCTAAGAAGGGAACGAATACTTTACTGTAAATAGGAAATATTTCTAAGTCATCTTCAAAAACACCAATTGTTTTGATGCCAAGTAATTTTGCAAAGGGTGCAAATTCTGCAGAAGTGGATATGAATAAATCTGGTTTGTATGTTCTTACAATTTTCCAGTGTGAAACAGTTCTTTTTATGAAGGAAGCAAGAATTCCAAAGCGAGAATCTTTTCTTTCTTCTTCAGCAATATTTATAAATTCAATATTACTTTCCTGAAGCAATTTCGTTAGCACATCTTTTGTTTTACTTGTCACCAACACCGAATGACCATTCTCCTTCAAAATACGCATGGTATTTTTGAAGAGATGAAAATGGGCTGGATGTGCCAGGTAAAACAAGTATTTCATTTTTTTATTTTGTAATGTTTAATGATGTTAAACCAGCGAACATCCATGCATTCGACCACCTCATGAAATTGGATGTATTGGTGTAGAATTTATATTTTCTAAAAAAGAAATTTCCTTTTTTATGTTGCATATTTTCAATATTCCAGATGGCGACTTTCTTGGCTATGTCACGATATCCAAATCGACTCAGACTCAAAAGTGTTTGACCAGATGCTGTGCAATCGGCTGGCCATGGATTTTTATCATAAAATTTAGCCTGCCCATTTTCTAAGACGAATGTAGTCGTATAGTAGTGTATTCCTTTGTTTAAGTTCAAACTCCAAGTAGAGTCGTTGGTGCAGTTTTGGTATTCATCTAAACAATCCAGAATATAGCCAGTATGGTAATTGTCAATCCATGCACCTGTTTCGCGCTGCGAATAAATCCATGCACCGTCTTCACGCTGGAACTTCATTACATACGCCACTGCGTTTTTTGCCATAGAATTCCATTCTTTATTTCCTGTTATCTCAAATCCCTGTGCCATTAATCGTGCTCCCTTCATACTTGCATTAAATACCTTTTCCTGATCGAAAGGGGAGTAGGAAAAGCAAAAGCTACCGTCCGATTCAGTGGAACGATGTATGTGTTTTTCTGTAAACACACAACATTGTACCAGCAATTCTTTGGCTTCAATAATTCCAAGTTTTTTCCAAGCTAAGTAAAGTGCATTGCTAATGATTCCTGTTGCCACTAATGTAGGTTGATAAGCGGGTATGGATGCATAACGAGCTTCCCAAGGAAAATCATAACCCCAACACGCACCCGTATAACCAGAAGGAATTAATTTTTGAAGTTCTTGAATTAACTCCTGAACTTTTTTCTGATTTGATTTTGCATTGGATGGTGTAGTTAGCTGAACATACCCTTGAATAGCAAGACCTATTGTAACTGGATTAAGTCGCTTCTGAATTCCTATAAGCGGACGAATGTTTAATGGAAAACGTTTTATAAATTGTTGTGCTAAAAAGCGTAATTTATGATTTGATTTTAAGAGGGGAAGATGAAACAACGGAGAGGTGAGTCCATCGTAGGGATCGTAACCTTTGTAATGCTCATTTTCGATAAATGTCTTAAGTAGCGTTATCGACTGAATGATTTTCTCATCGGGAGTCATAACGAGTTAAGTGAAATGTTTTTACCGTTTTGAGAGATGGATTCAACCACAGCAAAGGTAGCTAAGGTCGAATTGTACAGCGATTCAAAGGAAATGGGAGAGGCTGTTCCCGCTTTGATCGATTGAACAAATGCTTCTAATTCCAATTTATGTCCTTTGTCTTGGTTGCCATTTGTTTTCTTAGTTCCCTTTGAATCGGAGATGATTAATTCTTTGAAGTCATCAATTTTTGCAATTAAACCTCCATTAAAAATCTCAATATATTCTTTACTCACTTCTTTGTTTCCATTGGAGAAATACGCAATGGTAGCAATGCTGCCATTTTCCATTTTTAATGTGATGCTCAATGTATCTTCTAATCCGCTCGAATCATTCATGGCTGTTGCAGAAACTTCCGCAATTTTACTATCTGCTAAAAAGGCAGCATAATCGATGAAATGACATACTTCTCCTTTAATTCTACCGCCTCCAATTTTGGGATCATGTATCCAATGATCTTTTGCAACTACACCTGCATTTACTCTCATCAAAATGGCAATTGGAGCTGAAGCATTTAATTTTTGCTTCACTTGAACACTCATCGGAGCAAATCTTCGATTAAATCCAACCATCAATCGACATTCGCTTTTTGAATAAACTTTCTTTATTTCTTCCAACTCTTCGCGGTGAATACAAAGAGGTTTTTCGGTAAAAACGTTTTTATGGTTGATTAATCCATCTATTACATATTTACCATGACTGTCATGTCGCGTTGCAATAAACAAAGTGTTAACAGTGGTATCTTTTACTATTTCAGATGCATTCCCCGTGCAATAGCTAAATCCAAATTTATCACCAACATTTCTAGCAGAATTAGGTCGAGCGGTAGCAATTCCTTTTAATGTTACTTTTTCCTTTATAACGGGAAGAATGAAATTTTGTCCAAAGGAACCTGCACCAATCATCCCAACACTCACTTTTTCAACGGCAGTGTAATCATCTTTTCTAAGAGGAATTGAATTTTTTAATGTTTTTTCTATATTATATTTTAGTAAGATGCCCGTAAAAGGTTCTGTTTTTTCAAGAATTAAATCATAAGCCTTCTTTGCATCTTCAAAAGTGAAAACATGACTAAGCAATGTTTCAATATTGATTTGTTTAGTGTAGATGAGTTCAGCAAAGGTCTCCATATTTCGGTTCTCCGTCCATCTCACATAAGCAAATGGATAATCCATTCCTTGTTCTTCATATTCGTTGTCATAACGGCCAGGGCCATACGAACATGACATTTTCAATTCAAGTTCTTTGATGTAAAAATTTTTACGTGTAAATCCAGTTGGAACTGATCCTACTACAATAACTTTCCCTTTTTTTCTGCACAAAGTTCCTGCTAGGTCAATAGGGTCTAGAGAGGAAGCTGAAGCCGTAATAATAACTGCATCGGCACCATGGCCAGCGGTAAGTTGCAATATAGCCGACTCTAACTGAGTTTCATTTCTTACAAAGGTATTAGTAAACCCATTTCGTTTTGCCAAATCAACTTGAGAAGGGTCAATATCAATTCCAATGGCATTTACTCCTGATGCACGTAAAAGTTGTAACGTGATTTGTCCGATTAATCCCAGTCCAATCACCACACAGTTTTCGCCTAGACGTAAATCGGCTTGACGAATTCCTTGAAGCGCGATGGCGCCTAAGGTAGTAAAGGCTGCATGTTGTAAGGATGCATCTGCATGTAAACGAACACATAAATTGATAGGTATTGCAACTACTTCTGCATGCACAGCACTACTACCTCCGCATGCTACCAAATCTCCTATTTTAAATTCTTTTACATCATCTGCTACACCAATGATTTCTCCAGCACAACTATATCCTAAAGCACTCGGAGCATCCAATTTGTTCATGACTAATCGGTAAGTCTCCTTTAGTCCAATCGTTTTTGCTGTTTGAATTACTTTTTTTACTTCTTCTTTTCGAGCGCGAGCCTTTCCAATGTATCCAAGTCGAGCATCTTTCACTGTTTTTCCTTCCGTGCCAGCGCTGATCAATGAAAAATGATTACGCACTAAAACTTGCCCCGACCTTAACGCCGGAAACGGGACTTCAAGCAATTGCATATGCCCGTCTTTTAAGTTTTGTGTGAGTTGTTCCATGCTATTTTTCGATCACTTTATGGAAAATATGAGTTAAATTTTCTACCATCGCAACCTCTGTAAAATTAGTCAAATAGTGTTTACGAGAATTTTGCCCCATTCGTTGCCTTTTTTCAGGGAAATTAATGAGTTCCTGAATATAGTTTGCAATGGCCTGAGGATCACTCAAAGGTACAATGAATCCGTTTTCTTCATGTTTAACCGATTCAATTATTGCACCCCTGTCTGTGCTGATAATGGGGAGCCCTGCAGCCATGGCTTCTACAATGACCCAAGGATGTCCTTCGGGTGCCCTAGGTGGGAAAATAAAGATGTCGGCATTGCTCATCATCTGAAGTTTCTGTTCGCTCTTGTCAGGCGAATGAATGATGATAGGGAGTTGATTTTTATTGATTTTCTCCAAACAACGTTGCTTGGTTTGCTCATCTCTCCATCCACCCAATACATTTACTTCAACTTTATTTTTGATTTCAATGGGTAGCAATCGAATCGATTCTATTACATCTTCAATGCCCTTCGACGATTGCAAATTACCAAGGTATAGCAGTTGAGTTATGGTGGAATCGGTTAATGTTCGTTTAGGAATGATATAGTCCGCTCCATTGGGAGCAACAAAAATTTTATCTTCTGGAAAAAAGCCTTCAAATAAATATCGTAAATTATTTCCTAAGACAATAACGCCAGTACAAAAACGAAAAATAAGTTTCACATAAAATCGTGTTAGGAAAGATGAACGATCCATCCAAATTTTGAATTCACTCCCTCGAAGATGCAATACTAATTTTTTGCAAAAGACTCTGCTCAATAAAATATAAAGGGAATCTTTGATAAATCCAACTGTACTTTGACTTATTGGAATAAGGACTACATTAGGTTTTGCGTTTATTCCTGTGCTTACAATTTTAATATAAATTTCAATATTCTTAATGAGTTTTTTTAGACTCCAGCTGCCCATGCTTTTGAGATCCTCATTAATTTTCGTATCGATATGAACTAAGTTGAAATTATTTTTAAGTCCTGATTGCAAAAGTATTTGTGTGGCTATAGCTGGACCCATATAGGGCGGAGGAAGCTTTCCAAAAATACAAACGGTAGGTTTGTTATTCATCACACTTGTTGATTTTTGGGAAGTAAAATAAATGCTACAATAGGATAAACAATATAAAGGAGTGGGGCATAGAGTGTAGGAACAGTGGTTATTGACCACAGTATCATCATGGCAGAAGTGCCTGCTATCAAATATTTTTCAGGCATTGCTAAACGAACCCATCTCGCTAAAACAGAGAATAAAAACACTACATAAAAGAATAAACCAATAAATCCTGTCATAAATAGTTGTCGAACGTAATCACTGTGCATTCCACCCCCAATCATCACTACGGTCTCTTTAAAATTAGCCGTTGTTATACCAATGAAGTGATTGATTGGCGGCATTTGTTCCCATGTTTCAAAGTATTTTTCCCATCGTGTCATTCGACCATTGAATGCTTGATCTGAGTCAGATTCACCTTCAACAACTAAAATTTCTTTTCCGATGAGTGGTTCGATATGATCAATGTATAAATCTTGTGCAAAGAAAGCACCAATAATAAATATAAAGACAAAAACAAAAAGTAGTCCTCGAGTATTTCTGAGATTGTGAATAAGAAGGATAATGATTAATGCCAGGAAAACACCCCAAGAAGAAACGTGATTAATTCGTGTTAATCCATAGGCAACAAAGAATATGGTTAAAACAATATGCCATGTTTTAACCTGAATGTAATTTCCAACGGTATATAGTTTTTGTACAAAATAATACGACATGATAAGTAAGAATAAAATAAAGAAGATGGCGTAATTCATTACATCAGCGTAGGCTCCCCGAATACGAGATCCCCCACCACGTCCTTGAGAAATATACTCGATAGCAATAGGATTCACAAAAGATTCATACAAGAAAATACTAAATGGAAAAATACAAGAAACAAGGAATGCAGTTAGTATTCCATGTAGATCTGCTTTTGATTGCACAATTCTTCTCGCATAAAAAAACAATAACACAGGAGTAGTGTATTTAATTAAATCACCAAATGCAACTACACTCAAATTAATAAACCAGAAGGTAGCGGCATTAAATACTACAAGGAAGGCCCATATTCTAAATGGTATTGCTTCTAATGCTTGGCCAGCCTTTGGAAATCCAACGGCGATGGTACTAAGTAAAATTAAAATGGGAGTTAAAATTCCCACGATATATAGCGGCGATGCTAAAGCAGAAGTTTCTTTTAACTCATAAAAATTATCGATCAACGGTCGCAATAGTATGAGTAAGATAAACCACTTTTTAAAAAGCGGAGAACCTTTATACCATGCCCACCATTGTTTGAAATTCATCTTTCTATTTTTTTATCGCTGCAATAAATCCTTTTGCGGAAATGGATAAATTAGCATTTTTAGTAATATAATCAGATGCATTTTTTACCAATTTCTTCAACTTCTTTTGGGTGATCTATCATCCATTTCATTTTATCAACTACCTTTCTTTGATGGGTATAGTCAATTGCAAATCCGGTTTCACCTTCCTTTATGAGGTCAAAAGTAGCACCTGCATGAATAGTAGCCAAACAGCATAATCCTGCAGCCATGGCTTCATTTAAGACTAGCCCCCAAATATCGAAATCGCTTTGGAATAGTAGGGCATTGGTTTTCGCGAAATAAGATGGTATTTCCTCCTTTTGTTTGTAACCTATAAATCTTATGTGATCTTCTAATCCTAATTTAATGGACAGAGCCTCCAATTGATTTTTACTTTCTCCGTCGCCAATGATTTGAATATTGAAATCACTTCTTTCTTTCAATAAAAGGGAAGCAGCTTCTATAACAAGACTCACGTTTTTACGAGGCACTAAATAACCTAGATAGGTAAAGGTGAAGTCGTTTTTACTTAGAAGTATATTTCTGTTTTTTGTAGATTCTTGTGCAAAGAAACTCGTGTCAACTGTGTTTATACCAATATGTACTTTTTCCACAAGAGCACCCATTTTAACTAGATATTTAGCAGCCAAACTTCCGTATGCAATAAATGATTTCGCTCGTTTTATTAGTTGTCGACGAAGTTTTATTCGAAGCCAAGAAATATTTCTAGTTTCGGATTCAATACTTCCGCTCCATATCGAAAATGGAATATTTTTTCGTTGACACCAAATGGAAGTAATGATGCTTGCTGATGAAAATCCAGCAACGATAATGTTTCTTGGTTGTAGTTTGTTAAGTGCTTTCCAGAGTCCCTTGTAAAAGAAATATGTCTTTTCGTTGTCTTTGTTACTAGTGATGGTTCCTCCACTTAAAATACTATAGGTAAAATTAATTTGACTAAAGTCTATTTCAAATTTTCGGCGTTTGTATCCCGACTCAGAAAAAATCACGTGCAATTCCATCTCTTCTTGAAGCATTTGCTTATTCAATTCGTTGAATAATGGAATGCGATAAGGCGTTGGAATATTAGTGATGAGCACTACTTTTTGCATTAGGCCGACATCCATTTTTTAAACCATGCCATCAAAAAATAGATAGTCCATAGTTGATTAGTATATGCTTTGTTTCCTTTGCGAATAGCTCGAATTTGCGCGTTCAAGCCAGCTTCGGAAAATAATTCAATGTTTCGTGTAAATGATTTTAAATTTTGTTCCGTATAGTCGAGCATAATTTCTCCTGCCCATTCTTGTAAAGGTACACAGAATCCCATTTTTTTCCGATAAAGAATCTCGGGAGGTAGTATCCTTTCCAAACTTTTCTTTAGAATGTATTTGGGTTCTTTGTTCTTAGTTTTGTAATTTGAATGAATGGAAAATGCTGTATTAATCATGTTGTAATCCAAAAAGGGATTTCTTATTTCAATGCTATTCGCCATTCCTAATTTGTCCATTCGATATAAATATTTCGATGGTATTTGAAATTTCAATCCTAAGTAACACATCCAGTCAGTATCGGTAAGCCAAGGATGTTTAGCTTGGAGTTGGGTGAAGTCCCGCTTATACTTTTGAATGATGGAATACGAATTTATATCGCCAATATTTGCTAAGTAGGGTGCTGTTAAAAAACTTCGTTTGGTGCTTTCTTTAAATGCTTTTGCACCGCCCCAAAATAATTCTTGTCCGTGAGCCGCTCTTGAAAAAATTTCCCGAATAGCTGAAGCTTCGTTGTTGGTTTCATTGACAATGCTAGCCATCCCCTTTTTTAAGGAAGCTGGAAATTTATTATAAATATGATACCATGGATAAATTTTTTGATACTTCATCCACGCTCTATATCCCGAAAATAGCTCATCCGCGCCATCCCCTGTTTGAACAACGATAGTACCCTTTTGACGTGCAAGTTGCGAAATGAAATAAATAGGGATACAAGTAGCGTCAGCCATAGGTTCATCAAAACTATCGATAATTAATGGTAAGCAGTTCGCAATATCTTCTGGTTTTATGTTTTTTTCATAGTGTTCAGTATTGAACATTTTTGAAACGTTGTCGGCATAAACTCTTTCGTCATAATTCGATTGCCCATCGAAGCCTACCGCAAATGTTTTTATCGTTGCCGAACTTTGTGCTCTCATTAACGCAACTACCGCACTTGAATCTACACCCCCGCTTAAAAAGGCACCAACAGGTACATCAGCTACCATTCGATAGTTAACTGATTTTTCCAATTGATGATAGAGCGTATCACTTATTTCACTTTCTGATTTTGCCTCGAAATTTTGAGGTTCAATATTCCAATAGGACTCAATCTTGATATGTCCTCTGTGTAATGTCATACACTCCCCAGCATCTAGCTTGCTAATACCTTCAAACATAGTGAGAGGTGCTGGAAGTTGATTGTAGGTGAGGAAATGATATAATGCTTCCTGATCGGGAATTGCCTTTATCCAGGGAAGAGTAAGTAGCGCTTTTATCTCCGATGAAAATGCAAATTTACCGTCGTGCAAAGTGTAATACAAGGGCTTTTTACCTGCTCGATCACGTGCAAGGAAAAGCGTTTCATTGTGTTGATTCCAAAATGCAAATGCAAACATTCCATTCAATTGCTTCAATGCTGCATGACCATGTTGCTTGTATAGTTCAAAAACTACTTCTGTATCACTTCCTGTTTTGAAATGGATTTCGGAATTGAGTTCGTTTTTTAATTCTTTGTAATTGTAAATTTCACCATTGAAAATAATTGCATTTCCATTTTCGTCCTTCATAGGTTGATGTCCCAATGTCGTGAGATCAATAATGCTGAGTCTACGGTGACCCAAAAAAAGCCGATCATCAAGTGACGACCAAATTCCTTCGTCGTCCGGTCCGCGATGCGCTATCGAAGTATTCATAGCACGAACTAACTCCATGCTACTTGCAAGTGAGTTGCCTTTCATGTAAAAAATACCGTTTATACCGCACATTGCTTAGATGGATAAATATAGATTTTTTATTTTTGAAGACATGATTTGCATGGAATATTGTGCAGCATAATTTTTTCTAGCACTCATTTTTCCTTCTTCACTATGGGTGATATCTTGAATCAATGTTGATAATCGGTCTGCTAATTCATTTTCGGTTTTAAGAACGGAATTAGGCTCTAGTTGCTCTACCACTTCAGTTACTCCACCACCATCTTCAAAAACGAGAACTTGCTTTCCATGTTGATAGGCTTCTATGGCAACCAATCCAAAAGCTTCTCCTTGACTTGGAATTACACATACATTGGATTCTTTTAGTAACTGAATTGAATCCCCTTGACCAGCGAAATGCACCTTGTCAGTAAGTTGTAAATCATGAGCTTGTTTTTTTAATGGCATTTCCTCTGGACCTGTACCCATAATGATTAATCGGAAATTTGAGTGTTTGATTTTTGAAAGAGCATTTAGTAACCGATCAAATCGTTTTACTTGAGCCAATCGACCAATGGCAGCTAGTATGAATTCGTTTTCCGATTTTCTAAACTGATTTGTTGAGGACGCTGAACTCAAGTTAAGAGGAACGCCATTGTAAATAACTTTTTTAGTAGGTCGATGTAGTCCAAAGCGATGAATAGATTGACTCTCTGTAAATTTCGAGTTGAATGTTATAGCATTAATATTTTTATTTAAAAACTGCTTTTGCATCCAACTTACGATTCTATCATTCAACTTCTTTTTTCTACCAATTCCAAAATTGCCATGTTCTGTATAAATTATCTTCTTGCCACTCTGTTTGGCTGCAAAAGCTAAAAGAGGATTGTATGAATGAAAATGGATGAGATCAAATTGAGTCATTAACATTTTAACGTCTTTGTACGCCGAATAAGAAATTTGTAATGCCCCTTTAAATTGACCTGCGAATATTGGAATTCCTTTTTTTTCAAATTCTTCAAATAATGCTGATTTTCCTTTTGCACAAAATACACTTACTTGCATGTCACTGTCTTTTTGCTGTTCCTCGCAAAGGTGTAAAACAACTTTGCTAATACCACCCATTTCGGTCGACCAAATTATATGTAGTATTTTAAGAGGAAGCATTCGCGTTTTTACGTTGATTTTAGAGCAATAGATACATATCCTATAGGTCCGTAGCGAAATCTTTTTAAAATGGATTTTACGAGCGGAAGGTTGGCTAAAAACAAGTAGGTGAGCTGTGGCAATACTACTAAAATAAACAAAATGGATTGTAAACAGAATAAATAGCTTTTAAACGTAACTTTTTAGCAAGGGTGTTAAATAGTTTTAAGATGGGTTTTATGCTTAATGTGATCATGGTCGCAAAGAGATCGCCCACTTCTTCTATGGATTTAACTTCTAATTCTGATTTTTGAATTCTATAAATTAATCCCTGTTTAGTGTACCGGTAATGATCAAAAGAGCCATCAACAATAGGTACTACAAACGGACTTGTCAGCACCAATACTCCACCTTTCTTCAATAAACGTTTCACCTCTGAAAAAAATAGATCAGGTTCAGGAAGATCATGCAGTACTTCTGTACACAAAATCACATCTACACTTTCATCTGGCAATGGAACTTCCGTAGCACTGCAATAAATATCTATTTCTTTTTTCGGGAATGGTGAATCGGCTAAGTCTGAACCAATGGTTTTTGTGAAATAGGGTTGGTAAATTGAAAAATAGGGGCGTGGACCACATCCTAAATCTAATAAACATTCTTGTTGACCATGGTTTTTAAAGAATGATTTTAATTGATTAGCGCGTATTGTGTTCTCAATGATGGCACCTAGATTTGTCCACCTCATATTAAATAAGTTTGGCTGTAATGCTCGTGGTTATGGTCATAAAATTAGGCAAATATTGTCTGTTATACTCTTTCATACGCACTAAAAATTCAAATCGCTCTTTTACAATGGGTGCCGATTGATGGGTCAGTGGACATGAAACGGTAAATTGATTGAAACGATGTTGAAGTTTGACATAAGATCTACCAGCGAATCTTAAAAATCGAGGAAGTAAAATCCCCTTTCTTTTGAAGTTTACAGTTGAATCATTTTTCAAAATCATATTTTTTGAAATAAGAAATACATCTTTGGCTGGTAAATACATCGGATGAATTAAAAGTATTTGATGAACATATTTATCAAAAAGCTCTTCAAAAGATAAAAACCAGGTGATTAATTTTTCTTCAGCGGGAGTGTCGTCAAACCAATTGCGAATTATTTCTTTTAGCTCTAATAAATGAGGATGTAGTATGCTATTTGAATCATTTAAATACTCAAGGTCATATAATATGCCCTTCATGTGCTGAAGTAAGGCACGGAGTTTTACAATTTGATATTCTTTTTGGACCTTGATATCAATGAAATTGGCAATTAGAAATTCAACTGCTGTTTGGATTTTAAGAGTCGTTTCGTCATCAGAGCTGCGTTTTCTCTTTTCTTGCCTGGAGGCTCTCCCCAAACTAAATGATGCTCGCCCCATAATGTATAATATTCATTATCAGTATATTGATTTTCTGATAATGCCATAATTCCATGTGTGAACAGGTTTTTATGTTCTTCGGGTAAATTTTCTAATCCTGTACCGATGCAACCTTCTCCATTTTTAAATACAAATAACAGATCAATATCCGAGATGCCAGGTGTGGTAATATTTCCGAACTGAACGATTGATTTTAAACCAGGTAGATGCTTGTTGCGTTCAATAATTCCCCGTACTGCATCGTCGTATAAACTTCGGTCAGTAGGTTGAGGATGATCGATAAATCGCAAATTATGCATTTTGTTTTTTACGGAATTTTTGGAAAAAGTTTCGAAAGCTAAAAATATCCCTTTTTCCATCAACTAAAGTGCGATTTCCTAGAGATGAAAGTGTGTGGCATCCTTTCCCGTATTTTCCTTGCAGATGGGAGGGTTGGATGCGATTGATTTCTGTCTCCGAAAAGTTCTCTTCGGTGAGTAAATCGATGCGCTGAATTACTATTTCTCCACCATAGGTTCGACTACTATCTTGTGAAGGTCGATAAAATAATCCATCGTGTGTAAATATTTTTCCTCCGCAGCGTGCAGATGAAATGTTGGTCTTAACTGGATTTTTTTGATGTGGACGATATGGCCCAAATATCGAATCTGCAATAAAAATATGGAGTCGAACATCAGCACCTTTATCGCTCGCATCGGTACAAAATAAATACCATTTCTCATCCTTTAAAATCAAACTGGGATCCACTGCTTTGAAATGAGAAAGAATTTCTACTGGATTTTCTAGCTGGTAAGTGGTAGGATGAACTTGAAAAATTTCTAATTTGTTAGATGCGCTTTGTTCGGGCAAACAATACCATCTTCCCTCAAAAAATAGGGTATAGGGATAACTTAAATGAATGGGTAATTCTAATTGAAGTTTTATTTCTTCAGCATTTTTTTTCGAACTGATCTTTCCTTTTCCGTTGATGTAATTTTCAAAAAGAAGGATGTGATTCCCTTCGATTTCACAACCGAAAGGATCCGCATTGAAATCATTTCCTTTTTCTTCTTCAAGCCATTTTACCTCCCAGATCTTATCTTTTTGGAGAGCTACTTCTTCGATGGGGGAATCAATTATTCCAATATTCCACGTGTCATGATAAAAGAGTTGACGATATCGATGTTTGAATTTATTTTGATTTAATCGACGTTTTAGCAGGTGAAATTTTTGGGAATGTAAAGACTCAATAACAGATTCTTTGTCCACTAAATTTTCCTTTTGATTTTTGAAATACCGCTTAATTCCATCTGCAAGCAATTGAATGTTTCCATTAAAAATAAGTTCTAAGGCTTTTTTATAATCATAATCCAATAATTTAAATGTACCTTTTGTAAGTAGGAAAAGTGCATTGTTTTCATCTTTTAATGTCACTGAAAATGTACATCGATTGTGTTGCTGAATGATTCCATGAATAATAGCTGGACAATATTGCATGTACAACTGACTAAAAAAATCTGATTTTATCTCTGGAATATTTCGCCATTGGTCATCTAAAATTTCTTGTCCACTCAAATTTAATAAGAGCGTAATGTTATACTCATTTTTAGGAATACCTGCATTTAGTAGCGGTATTTTTCCAGCATAATTCCCAGGAAAATGACGAAATGGGAAGGGAATTCCTATTTCAATATCGGGAGATGATGGTGTGAAATAAAGTAATAGGGAGTGATTGGAAAAGGAATGGATGAGCTGTTGAAGTTCATCGAGGAAGTCGGTCCGACTTCTTTCATTCAATAGAATTAGGATATGCGCGCTCATTTAGTCTAAAGCAAAAGTAACTTTTAATGTAATATCGAGTAGAACATTGATTAGACTAATGTAAATTTGTGGCTATGAAGGAGTTTTCAACAAAATTGAAACTGTGGGCTAAATTGAAGTCTAAGTCAATAGGTCATTTGTTCACACCTGAGCCTCAGCCGGAGAAATGGGTTTTTATTGTCGGTTGTTATAATTCGGGTACCACATTGCTACATAATTTACTCGCTTCACATCCTCTTATTGGTAGTATGCCTAATGAAGGTCAATTTTATAGTAACCAACTTCCGCGTGGTGCCGATTTTGATTTGCCTCGTTTATGGGCTTTGAAACCAGAACTCTTTTATCTAAGCGAAAACACACCAACCAGTATAGATGCCAAGAAACTTAGAAAGGAATGGGGGTATTTCTATAACCATCCCAAACGCAAAATATTAATTGAAAAAACCATTCTCAATACAGCAAGAACAAAATGGTTGCAAAAGAATTTTCCGAATGCTTATTTTATTTCATTGTTTCGGAATGGTTATGCAGTGAGTGAAGGGATTTTTCGAAAGGAAAAACATAGCATTGAGAAGTCTGCAACACAATGGGGTACTTCAAATGAAATCTTATTAGATGATAGTCCGTCATTGAAAAATCATCTGCAACTAAAGTATGAAGACTTAGTTGCGAATCCAGCTGCGACAATGAAAAAAGTTACTGATTTTTTAAGTGTTGATGAATTAGAGGAGGCTGTCTTCAAAAAGAATTTTCAAATACACAAGGTGAACGCTGTAATAAAAGATATGAATCAGGAGTCTATCGCTCGATTAAATAAAGTGCAAATTGAAAGTATAAATCATATTACAGGAAAAGTACTGGAAAGATTAAACTATCCGTTGCTTTAATTCGATGCAGTAACTAGCGATTTGCACAATGAAATAACTTGTTGTTTCCATTTTTCATCCAACTGCACTAAAATATTTTCTGGAGTTTTTGGGGCTAGGAAAGAAAGAGGAAATCCTGCCTTTTTGCATCGGTGAAAGAGAAGAGTTTTAAAATTTATTGAATCTTGTTCCCAATTCATTCGAACAACACTAGCCCAATCAATGACTGATGTATCAAGCGTTGGAAATTCACTTTTCAACAGGGAAAAGCTATCTTTTTTAGAAATAGTTTTAGAATATTTTGCTTGCAATAATGCTACGGACAATAACATAATTTCACTAAGTAAATTTTTTAATAGGTATTGATTTTTTAGCGTGGATAAGAAAGATACTTTATGTACGATTGATGAGCACAAGTTGTTGAGCAACATTTTGTATTGATTGCTCTCCGATGCAATATTTGCTTCTATTCTGAATCCGCGAACAGTGTAAATTGTTTTACCATTTCGAATAAGATCTAGAGGGAAAAGATGATCCCTAAAAACTCGTAAATCACTCAAAAGAAAAATTGCCCATCCGTGATGTTGTAAAGCATCTTGCTCAAAAAATAGTAGTTCGGTCTTTTTATGAGTTGATGCAGTTCAAGGATTTGATTCGCACTTTTTAATTTCCCGTGGATCAAGAATCAAGATTCCATCAAAATCACTATAGCCAATTTCATTCTCATCACCAATACTTCCATGAACAAGTGCTGCTTTAATAGCAGGTAATGTTGCTTCCTGAAGTTGTTGTTGGATCCGTTTAACAACTGAGTTGTTCCCAGTGTACATGGCTGCAATTAGGGGTGGAAAAGATGCAGTAGTAGGACTTATTTCAGTACCGATTTTTGAAAAAAGATGATTCGCTATTCGTGATTTATAAAAAGGCATGATTAGAGAAAGTAGTCGGTCATATTTAGTGACATATCCCTTTTCTAAAAACAGCTTAATATTTTTTTTCGCATTCATTTTGGAAATTGCTTTAATAATCGAGCTGCGACTTTCTTGAAAGTGATTTCTCTAACATCTAGAGCTGCCTGTTGTGCTTTTTGTTGGGCTGGCAATGGATTTTCAATTATATCTCTTAAGCTTTTTGCTAAAGCTTTACTATTTTCAGGTGTGGTAAAGGTACAGTTATTAGCATTTAATAAGTCTTGAGTTGCGGGGTAGTTTGGACTCACCATTGGATTTCCAGTCAACATGTATTCACAAATCTTATTTGGGAAATTGTAACGTACATCGTGACCCTGCTGTGTATAGTATGAAATAAGTATGTCGGCGCTATATTGGTAATATTTTATTTTTCGATAGTCTGACAGGTAACCCGTAAATAGTATATTGTTTAATCCCAACCCAGCGCAGTAATCTTCCCAGAAAGCCACAGTTTTTGGTTTACCTCCTGTAAAAAGAAATGTATATTGAGGAAGTTGTTGAGCTGCTTCTAATATGTACTTTAATTCCTTGTCATAGTTTATTCCGATTTTGCCAGTGTAAACTACTAAGGGTGTTGTAATGTGATTGAGCTTTACTTCATTTCTTGCTTCTTCTTTAGTGAAATGTTCTAAAGCTTGTGATTCCGTAATAGGGTTCAAGGTATAACTTCCTTCAGTGCTATTCCTTTTTGATTTTTTTAAGATGGAATTTAAAATAGAACTATTAGTAGCGATTATATAATCGGCTAGTTGATAGATTTTCTGATGATTTTTACTGTTATTGAAATCATGAGCCCAATGAATGAGTACAACATTTTTAAATCGAGATGGAAATAATTTTCTCAATGTAAAATAGGGGCGAAGTAAATGCGAACTTCTGCTAATGATGTATGTAGTATTTTGATGCTTTCGTTGTTTTAAAATAGCAAATGTGGAGCGTATTCCATGCCAAGCAACTTGGGCTAATTGCCAGCCACCTTTCACATCTTCCGAAAAACGAGTGGGACTATAATGGATTTTTAAATGACTTTTTAATCCATAAGTTTCTGCAACTTCCATCTTCGAAATGTTGTCTGCGCGCTCAACATAAGGTACAATGAGATGGGTGTTGCATTGATTTTGTGCAAACCCTTCAGTAAATCGAACATCGCTTAGTTGATTGGTTCGAGGCCTTAAAATATCATAGGGCGATAAATAAATAATATATGGATTCGACATTATTTATTGTGCAATGGCACACCCTCCTTTGTTAAATTGCAACGCTTTATATTTAGTGTTGGCTACGTACTCAGCAAAAGCTTTGTTTTTATGAACATCATCACTCAATAGCAATCCTCCTTTGCGAATAAATGGGGACGATGTTTCAAATTCAAATTTCATATGCTCATAGCTATGATCGCTGTCGTGAAAGAAAATATCGATTTTTTGAAGTTTATTTAAAAGCATAGGAAGGAGTTCTTGGGCATATCCAAGGTGTAATTCCCACTGCGATTTTAAAATGTCGGGTACCATCCATCCCGTTTCAGGTTGAGTATTTTGGAAATTGTAATCTTTGTTTGTGTCATGATTCGGTAAATCGATGGAATATAATTTCCCTTTGCCGTTTTTGTGCATGGCGTTTAAAATGATCCAGGATGAGGAACCATGAGCTACTCCTGTTTCAATCATAACATCAGGTTGTAAAACACGGACACAACACCAAATCCATTTTCCAAAGGTGGTATTCAAATTATTACCAACTACTACATCAAATGTATTTTTGTTGGGTGGGATGAGGTCGTTGGATGTGATTTCTGACAATGCATTTTTCCATGGACGAAGATCAGTGTGAGCGCCAAAAATATGCTTAGCTGCATCGAGAATGATTGCTTCATGTAAAGCATTTTTTTTGCCCATATAAAAAGAAAGTGCTGCTAAGGGGTGTTTAAGGGCGACCGATTTACTGCTGGCTTCAAGGATACTCATATCGATAATTAATTTTTTATGCGATGTTGAACTATTTTGGTGATGAAATGGATTTGAGGTTGAGTTCATAATATCCAGCCTGCAAGAAGCGAAATGTGATAAATAAGTTAGCCGCTAGGAGCCCTATGGCTGCTCCAGATTCGTTTAAACTTGGAATCAATAGTATACTTGTGATACCTCCTATAATTATGGCTGAAAGATAGACAAGAAATCTCTTTTTAATAAGCCCCATGCTTTGTATTAATGGTAATGCCCAAAAGAAAATGGATCCTTGTAAAGCGCATATTAATAGGATCATGAAGGGTTCTGCTGCCTCAATAAACGCTTTGCCAAATAAAAAATCAATGATGGTTGCTTTCAGGAAAAAGCAAGTAATAAATACCACTAAAGAAGGAAGAAGCATGATGCCCGTAATTTTCTTGACCATGACTTTAATTTTATGGTGATCTTTAGAAGCTATCAAATGCGAAAGTTGTGGGAAGATGGAACTTGCCAGTGGATCGGTTAAGGTTAAAACAGAATAGGCTAATTTTTTTGCTGTTGCATATATTCCAACTGCAGTAGTACTACCCATATTGCCCAATAATAATACATCACCTTGATTCATGAAAACTTTTAGTGAACTACTGAGTGAATTTCCAAAAATATAGGTGAAAAAATCTTTTTATGAGATTGTATTAATTCTATTTTGCTTTTAAGATAAGGCTTAAGTTCGATTTTTAATTCGCGATAGGCAGCTAAATTGCATGTTAAACTGTTGAGAATGCGAGCTGATATTACCGCTGTAAAAAAGGCTTCCAAATTGGCACCATAAAAGTAAAGAGTGCTTATTACAATGGCTGTTTCTAATGTGTCCATCATCATTTGGATGATGGAATTTACTTTAAATTTATAAAATAGTTTTAAACTCGCTTTGGAAATAGCATCAATAAAATTTAAACTATTCGCAAAAGCGAAAGCAATAATATAGAAAGTTAAGTTCGGAACTTTAATGAAAGTAGAGTAGGAAAAGACCGTTATTATTCCGAGTACAAGGATAGATAGCAAGGCAGAAATAGTACTAAGGCCTAAGCTAAATTTAATTATAGCTACAATTTTATCTTTACGATCTTCACTTGCATAAATAGCTCCATAACGAATGAGTCCCATCGAAATATTTAAACGTAAAAATTCTTGAGTCGTAATGATGAAGGCTATGGCTAAAGCATAGGTTCCAAATAACTCCACACCTAATATTCGTGTGATGGCTATGGTTTTTATAAATGCAAATAAAGTACCAAGCGTATTGGCGACGGTTACCCAAGAACTATTTTTTAATAGATTTTTGGACTCTGGATCGAATCTTTTAAATAACTTTTTGAATGAATCGCTTAGGTTAGCCATTAACGGCATTATCATTTAAGAGCTAGTGCCCTTTTTTCTTTTTTTTCCGAAGATGGATTTAAAAGTAGCTTTGATACCACTCTCTTTGTTATCTTCTTCGTAATATCCATAACCATATCCATAGCCGTAACCATATCCATATGAATATTCATATCCGTATCCATAACTACGGTTGTTTGCTTTCATAGCATTTAAAATAATGCACAGATTTTTTAGTTTTCCTTCGTTGTATAATTTATTTACAAAACTTAAATGGTGTCGTCGTGTTACCCCTTGTCGAACTACGTAAATATTAATATCCGTGTATTTTGAAAGTACCGTTGCATCAGTAATTAATCCAACAGGAGGCGTATCTAAAATGATGTTGTCATAGTTCGCCTTTAAATAAACAAATAAATTATCCATTCGAGGAGAAATAATCAACTCCGATGGATTAGGGGGCTTTGGACCTGATAGAATAATATCGAGGTTGGGAATTGATCCTGAATTTTGAATGACTTCTTTCTCGGTGTTTAATCCAATGAGGTAATTACTCAATCCAATTTCGCTCACAAAATCAAATCCTACAGTAATTTTTGGTTTGCGAAGGTCACATCCAACTAAAATGGTTTTTCTTCCCGACATCGCAAGCATCACAGCCAAATTTAAAGAGCAAAAACTTTTTCCTTCTGAACTGATGGAAGAAGTCACCATGATGATGTTCTGTTCTTTATTTTGATTGAAGTATTGTAAGTTCGTTCGAATGGAACGAAAAGCTTCTGAGATATGTGAGTTTGGCTTTTCAGTAACTACTAAGTTTGCTTTTGATGCACTCAGTCCAATCATTCCTAACATCGGAATATTAGTTTGTCGCTCTAAATCGTAACGATCAATGATTTTGTCATTAAGAAGGTCACGGGTGTAAATTAAGATTCCCGGAATAAGTAACCCTAATACAATAGCAATCGAATAACTTAAACTTTTTACGGGTTTCAACGGTTTGAAAAAAGTACGTGCAGTGTCCACCACACGATTATCAGCCGTAGTGGATGCCAGAATAATAGCAGTCTCAGCACGCTTTTGCAATAAGTAGGAGTAAAGCGTTTCTTTGATGTTAGAGCCTCGCATTAATGTTTGCAATTCACGCTGTGCACCTGGTAATAATCTTAGTTTACCCTGCACTTGCCCTTTTTGCGACATCGCTTCGTTTAGTGAAGATTTTAATCCATTACTTAAACTCTTGATGTTTTCTATTAATGCCGACTTCGTATTCTGGATTTCAATATTTAATCCGACCAACAATGGATTTTCTTGTTTCGCTAAAGAAAGCTGTGATTTCCTTTTATTCTCCAACTCATTCATCTTTAAGATGAGATTGGTTAGCAAAGGGTCATTTACTAAAATACTTCCTGGTGAAATGTTTCCCGATAATTCCTTTCCTTGAGTTACATAACGCTGCAAATAATCAAGGAAGGATAATTGCACTTGTAATTCTGAAATTTTTCCATCAAAGTTCTTTACACTTTCTAAATAAGAAGATGCTTCAACACTTAAATCGGTAATTCCTTTCTTCACTCGAAATTGCTCTACACTGGCTTCGTTGACGTCAATTTGTTGAGTTAATAATTCAACTTGCTCATCAATAAACTGAAGCGTGTTAACAGCATATTCGTTTTTGAACTCTATGCCTTTTGCAATGTAAAATTCAAAAAGCCTATTGAGGAAATCTTCATTTTTTGCAGGAACAGGTCCTTGAATGGACGCCTGTAAAATGGTCGATAGTTTACTTACCTTTTCAACTTTGAGAGCAGTTTGATAAATTACCGTTAAGTTTTCAATGGAGTTGAATCGAATAATAATTTTTCGTTTCGTGTATTCTGGACGCGAATATGCTTCGTCTTTAAATTTATCTGTCTTTTCAATTTTAAATCGTCCAATCTTTGTATTTACATTTTTTCCAAAAAGGTAATAACCAATTTGTGGACCACTTGGATGATTGTAGCTAATCTTATATTTTTTAGCGTCTAAAATTTCAATATTAAGGGAAGTAGAAGGAGCCATGGAATACATGGTATCTTCTACTAATTGAATGGGTGAATCTTTGTAAATTTCAGAAGTCTTTATTTCGCCCTTAAGGAAATAGCTTTTGTTATATCCTAAATCTTCTAGTGTTTTGTAAATAAGCTGTCGCGAACGAATGATACCAATTTCTGTTTCAATGCCACCTTCCGTATTGAAGTTATTTAATTGCGAAAATAAATCATTGCCATTGTACTTTTGCTTGTCATCTTTTACCAGTACAGTACAACTAGAAAAATATATGGGTGTGGAGTACCAATTATAGAAATAGGCAGTAATGATTCCTAACGTTAGAGTATATACGTATAAATACCAATGACGCAGAAAAAATTTATTAAAAAGGAATTTTAAATTGACTTGTGAATGAGGTTCACTTCCACCAATAGCTTGTTGTTGGTTAGGATACGAAAATGGCTGCGGCTGCTGTTTATTGTCACTCATATTGAATTTTGTCTAGATAAATTAGTTGATGATTCGCGATACGATTACGGCGATCAATGTTAAGCTGCTCATTACGATGGGAAGTACTCTGTAAAAATTATCGCTCTGGGCAACGCGCCCTTTTACAGGAGATACATAGAGAATGTCGCCTGAACGCAAATAATAGTAGGGAGCTTCGAATAATTCACGCGATGTAATGTCAATTTCAGTATATTTTTTTTCTCCGTTTTCATCACGGATTAAGGTGATGTTTTTTCTATCTGCATAAATATTTAAATCTCCAGCTAAGCCTAGTGCTTCTGGGATGGTGATTTTTTCGTTAGTTACACTATAAACACCTGGTCGAAATACCTCTCCAAGAATGGTCACTCTGAAATTTTCAATGTAAATTCTTACGGATGGATATTGAAGATATTTCTCGAGTCGAGCAGTGAGAGTATCCTTAGCGATTGATGTGCTTAATCCCATCACTTTTACTTTTCCAATCAAGGGTAACTCAATCATCCCTTGTGCGTCTACTAAATAGCCAATATCCGTTCGGGTGGCAAAGGAACTATTGGTGGTTTGTTCGTTTCGTTCGAGAGGGGCAATTGAATTAAAAAAACTACTGGCTTCTGGGCTTAAGCTGGATACATAAATACTTAGAATATCACTAACTTGAATTATATTTTCAAAGTTCGGAATCTCCTTGTTTCTGTCTAAATTGAAGTTTGGATAAACTACTTTTTTATCTTCTTTCGACTTTTCAGTCTTTTGAAAATAGGCCACGTCGTTCACACTACGACAAGAAAATAAACTCAATACAGTAAGGGAAATAAAGGTTAGTTTTAATGATCTCATGGCCACAAATATAAGTATATCGCTTTGTTTAAGGAGTTTGTCTGAAGGTTTAGCTTCTTGTTTACGACTAGGCTCTTATCTTGTTACATTGTATCACTCATATTTAATGTCTTGATACAACTTTTATTGAGTTAATTTTGTTGTTTTCATGGAGGGACGCTGATGAATCTCATTTGCCAGCCTTCTCAGATTATCATAATTTCACACCATAAAACTAGGAAGACGCATGAATACTCCCCAAATTCAGGAAGATGAACAAACGCATATTGATGCTTTCAATGCGCGTATTTCCTCAGGTAAGACCATCGAACCTAAAGATTGGATGCCTCAAAAGTATCGAAAGCAATTGTTGAGGATGATGTCGCAACATGCACATTCTGAAGTTGTTGGAATGTTGCCAGAAGGAAATTGGCTCACACGTGCCCCTAGCCTAATGCGTAAAGCAGTATTGTTGGCGAAGATCCAAGATGAAGCAGGTCACGGACTTTATATCTATTCTGGTGCCGAAACGTTGGGTACCGATCGGGCAGAAATGATCGATCAACTGTTGACGGGAAAAGCAAAATATGCCAGTATTTTCAATTATCCAACTTTAAATTGGGCCGATATGGGCGCTGTAGGTTGGTTGGTGGATGGAGCTGCCATCGTCAATCAAACGGCTTTGGCAAAATGTTCGTACGGTCCTTATTCACGCGCGATGATTCGAATTTGTAAAGAAGAAAATTTTCATAGCAAGCAAGGATATCAAATTATGGCGCATATGATGCGTGGCACCAAAGAGCAACGAGAAATGGCTCAAGATGCGGTGAACCGTTTTTGGTGGCCTGTACTTATGATGTTTGGACCTTCAGATGCCGATTCTCCCAATTCCGATGATTTAATGAAATGGAAAGTGAAGTTGTATTCGAACGATGATTTGCGCCAACGCTTTATCGATCGAACTGTTCCGCAAGCTGAAGCTATTGGAGTGAAAATTCCGGACGATAAATTGAAATGGAATCCAACAACACGTCACTATGAATTTGGTGAAATTAATTTCGATGAATTGAAAAGTGTGATCACTGGAAATGGTCCGTGTAATAAGTTACGAATGAAGCAACGGAACGATGCACATAAAAATGGAGCATGGGTGAGAGAAGCGGCCGTTGCTTACGCCGAAAAGAAATCAAAAGCTTAGTTTGATTATTAAAAAGTAAAGAATAGAATACTCAAGATTAATAGATATGTCAACCAAAGAAAATTGGCCCGCTTGGGAAGTTTTTACTCAACAAAAAAATGGTGCTCCCCACGAGCACGCTGGAAATGTACATGCTCCCGATGCAGAAATGGCATTGCTCAATGCACGTGATGTGTACGGGCGCCGACAAGAAGCTATCAATATTTGGGTGGTTCCTAGTGTCGCTATAACGGCATCCACCCCCGAAGATATGGGTCCATTCTTCGATCCAGGAAATGATAAAATGTATCGCTGGCCTAATTATTATAAAACGCCGGAAGGCATCAAGCAAATTTAATGGAGACGAATATCGCCTTGTATAAATATTGTGTGCGTATCGCAGATACCAGTTTAATTCTGGCGCAACGTATGTGCGAATGGTGCGGACACGGTCCTGTTTTAGAAGAAGATATAGCCATGAGTAATATGGGCCTCGATTTAATTGGTCAGGCTAGAGGATTTTATTCTTATGCTGCTAAATTAGAGGGGAAAGGTCGTACCGAAGATGATATTGCTTACTTCAGAAATGAGCGTGAATTTTTAAATCGTTGCTTAGTTGAACAACCGAACACTGATTTTGCTTATACCATGATGCGTTCTTTTTTACATGGATGTTTATCGTATTTGCAATTCCGTACGCTTGTAAAAAGTAAAGATGATACCATCGCCGGACTTTCTGAAAAAGCATTGAAGGAAATGACCTATCATGTTCGTCATGCCAGCGAATGGATCATTCGTTTGGGTGATGGTACCGATGTAAGCCATCAAAAAATAAAATCGGCATTGGAAAATCTTTGGCAGTTTACCGATGAATTATTCGAGATGGATGAAGTAGATCAAACTTTAATTAAAAGTGGAATTGCTTGCGATCTTTCTTTGTTACGTGCTGAGTGGGATCAAATGGTGAACGAAGTATTAGCAAAAGCAAAATTAGTACGTCCTACTGCTGGAGGTTACCAAAGCAAGGGTGGATTTAATGGCGCACATACCGAACACCTCGGACATCTATTATCCGAAATGCAATATTTGCCACGCGCTTATCCTGATGCCATTTGGTAAGATGGGCGCATCTACTCCCATAACTACTGATGCCATTTGGAATTTACTAAAACAAATTCCCGATCCCGAAGTACCCGCAATCAATATTGTTGAATTAGGCGTGGTAAGAGATGTTATTTTTTCGGAAGATGGAAGTGGAGTAGAAGTAGTGATGACACCTACCTATAGTGGTTGTCCTGCGATGAAGGTGATGGAAGATGACGTAAAAGAAAAGCTAAGTGCAGAAGGCTTGGAAGTAAAAATAAAAATCATCTACAAACCCGCCTGGACAACAGACTGGATGAGCGAAGAAACCAAGGCCAAATTGAAAGCCTACGGAATTTCTCCGCCGCCCAAACTCACTTTCGAACATTTGCATCCATTATCCACTGTAAAAAATGCAGAAGTAATGTGTCCTTTTTGCGATTCAACAAATACAACCTTAACAAGTCAATTTGGCTCCACCGCCTGCAAAGCCTTACATTTTTGTGATAGCTGCCATCAACCTTTTGAGTTGTTTAAGTGTCATTAAAAAATTTAGTGAACGCGGATGAATCGGATTAAACAGATGTTCGCGGATTTCTTATAGTTGAGGTGAAATATCCACTTATTTTTACATTATCGAAGAATATTTACAGGGAAACTTGTGGCCTTCGATTCCTTGTAAGAAAATTTATTGAAAGAGAAATGTCGGAATTGCTTTGCGTCCCGATAGCTATCGGGATTGCGCCTTTGCGAGAAAATTTAGCGATGAACTGCCGTAGCAAGAAAAATTAGCAAAGCGCAGCCTTGGCGCCTATAGCCAGGTCGCGAGAAGCAGCCTTAGAGCCTCTGAAAAAGGGTTTCGAAGCGCAGCCTTAGCGGCTCTGCGCCTTTGCGAGAAATTTGATGATTCTTATCTGTACGAGAAAATTTTATTTCAAAACTTCAACGCCTTTCCCGTAATCTTCTCGCCATTTTCATAAAAAATACTCACCAAGAAAATAGATCCTTGCAAATAAAAATCATTCAAGGAATAAAAATTATTAGTCGTTTCTTCTTCCATTAAAAATTTTCCATCGATGCTGCTCAATTGAATTCGAACTTTTTCTCGTTGTTCATTTGGAAATCGAATAGTACATTCTTCACAAGGATTTGGAGTGATTAATAATTTATCACCCTCAAAATATTGGAAGAAAACAGATTTGGGATCCGAAACAATTCCTAAGTTTCCAACTTCTAATCGGTTGTAGTTTACTGCATTTTTAACGGGGGAATCATCTACATACACATAGCTTTCGTCTGCCCCAGGACTCCCACAAATTCCTGGAAATTCATAAATCATCATAAAGTTAATGCTATCGGTCGATCGCTGTACTTGTAAACCGCTGCATTGGATGCCTCCATTGATGGTGATGAACACAACTACTTTATTATCTTCTTGCTCTACATTGAAAAAACTGAAAATACTATCTTGTTGAGCAAAGCCGAAGTGAAAGCTCAAAACAAATAAGAGTAGTAGTTTAATTTTTTTCAAGATTTAATATTTCTGTGTCGATTGTATAATTAGTTTTTCTATGGATTTTAACGTGGTAGCGATGCTAGCAAGTGAATCGTTTTCTTCATTTCCATGCCTGCGATTGACGATGTTTAATCTTCTTTCTAATACTTTATCTCTAAAAATCTCGGAATTGTAAATGCCAATCAACGACATTTCATTTCCACTGTGTTGCGATTGTCCCGCCGTTTCCACTTTGATCATGGTTAAGTTAAAGGCACGAAGCAACGGTCCTTCAACGAAAGTCATGTCCTGAATATTTTCCAAGGGAATGGTTTTTTCTACTTGGACCAATATTCCTTTTCTAAATCGCAGGTTTTTATCTGTTAATTCACAGCTTAATTTTTCAAAATAATGCTTGCTGTACCATTGTCCAACTCCCAAAAACCAAAGGATGGCTAGTGGAATTCCAATGATAGAAATTATCATAATCAATCCTACATAAAATAAAATATAAGTTTTAATGATGGGATTAAACTGTGCGGTGATGGTATTGTCCGATTCAATCATGATTTTATTTTATCAAATTTACGAAATACAGAGTGAAAAGTATGCATTTTTAAGTCATTAAATTCATCAACACAAAAAAAGAGGCTATTCTTGTGAAATAGCCTCTTCTTACAATTAATGATGGGTTTTTAATGTTCCCTTTATTTTACATATTCGTGATAATCTCATCTCCAAACTCCGAGCACTTTAATTTAGTAGCTCCTTTCATCTGACGTTCGAAATCATAAGTAACACGCTTTTTGCGAATGCTTCTTTCAAGTCCCTTTACAATTAATTTAGCAGCGCGATCCCATCCCATATACTCTAACATCATCACACCCGATAAAATAACCGAACTCGGATTCACCATGTCTTTACCGGCATACTTGGGTGCAGTACCATGTGTTGCTTCAAAGATAGCATGGCCAGTAAGGTAATTGATATTCGCTCCTGGAGCAATACCAATTCCACCCACTTGAGCAGCTAATGCATCCGAAACATAATCACCATTTAAATTAAGTGTAGCAATCACATCATATTCAGACGGACGCAATAAAATTTGTTGAAGGAATGCATCTGCAATCACATCTTTCACAATTAATTTCCCTGCTGCTACTGCTGCTGTTTGAGCCGCATTGGCTGCTTCTTCACCTTTGTCCGCTTTAATTTTATCGTACTGAACCCAAGTAAATACTTGCTCGCCAAATTCTCTTTCTGCTAATTCATAACCCCAATCCTTGAATTTACCCTCTGTAAACTTCATGATGTTTCCCTTGTGTACCAAGGTTAAAGATTGGTGTTTGTATTTGAAACAGTGATTCAATGCAGCGCGAACTAAACGCTCTGTACCTTCTTTCGATACAGGCTTAATTCCAATAGAAGATGATGCTGGGAAACGAATATTTTTTGCACCCATCTCATTTGTCAAAAATGAAATCACACGTTCTGCCTCTGGCGTGCCCGATAAATATTCTATTCCTGCATAAATATCTTCTGTGTTCTCTCTAAAAATAGTCATGTTCACTAAGCCTGGTTCTTTCACTGGACTTGGAACACCTTTGAACCAACGAACAGGACGAATGCAAGCATATAAATCGAGTTGTTGACGCAAAGCCACATTCAATGAACGAATTCCTCCGCCTACAGGAGTAGTCAATGGACCTTTTATCGCTACTTTGTATTCGTTGATGATTTCCAACGTCTCGTTAGGAAGCCAATTGCCAGTTTTGTTAAATGCTTTTTCACCAGCCAAAACTTCCTTCCAAATAATTTTTCTTTTTCCTTTAAATGCTTTTTCTACTGCCGCATCTAAAACTCTAACAGAAGCTGCCCAAATATCAGCGCCAATGCCATCTCCTTCAATAAAAGGGATAATTGGATCTGTTGGAACTTTAAGCTTGCCGTTTTTAATGGTAATTTTTGAACCTGTCATAATTGATATTGAATGATTAAGATTGAATTTAATAATGAAAACATTGAATCTAAGTCTGCGAAGGTAATAAGCATAGGGCGCAATCCAAAGTAAAACAGGTAATGGGTTGGGATGTGTTATTGACACCCTAACTAACTGTCTTTCTTGATAATCAGCGAAATGTATTGAAATTTATTGCTCTCAGAACCCATTTTGATTCACTACTTTTGCCAAAATTAACATCTTAATAATGGACAGTATCCTTGTAAAGACTACCCACGCACTTCGAATTCTAACACTTAACCGCCCCGATAAGTTCAATAGCTTCAATCGTGAAATGGCCATTCGTTTGCAAAATGAGTTGGATCTTGCGAATATCGATGAAAACATTCGCGCCATTTTAATTACGGGTGAAGGAAAAGCATTTTGTGCTGGACAAGATCTTTCGGAAGCCATCGATCCCAACGGTCCTGGTATTGCGGCTATCGTCGCTGAACATTACAATCCAATTTTAACAAAAATTAGAAATATTGAAAAGCCTATTATTTGTGCAGTAAATGGTGTTGCTGCCGGTGCGGGTGCAAACATTGCCTTGGCTTGTGATGTTGTTATCGCAGCAAATTCAGCTTCATTTCTCCAAGCATTCAGCAAAATAGGTTTAGTGCCAGATAGCGGTGGAACTTTTTTCTTGCCTCGACTCATCGGTTTTCAACGCGCATCTGCTTTAATGTTGTTAGGTGATAAAGTGAGTGCAGCGGATGCCTTGCAGATGGGTATGTTGTATAAAGTGGTGGCCGACGATCAATTGATGATCGAAGCAGAAAAAATCGCAACTACATTAAGTACGATGCCTACTAAAGCCATCGGCTATACGAAAAGATTATTGAATGCATCCATGCATCAACAATTTGAAGAGCAATTGTTGATGGAAGGAGTGATGCAAACTGCAGCCGGTAAAACGGCAGATTATAAAGAAGGGGTAGATGCATTCTTGGAAAAAAGAAAACCCATCTTCAAAGGAAAATAGTATTTATTGATTCGTAAAATTGAATGTATGATTTCAGTTCAAAAAGTAGGAGTGGCAGGAGCGGGATCCATGGGTACCGGAATTGCTCAGGTAGCCGCAGCAGCAGGTTGTGAAGTATTTCTATTTGATACCAACAAAGAAGCCATTGATAAATCCATCAAAGGAATAAATGACCTCTGTGAAAAATTATTTTCAAAAGGAAAATTAAGTCGTGAGCAGGTAGATGGTATTAAATCAAGAGTAAATCCTGCATACGAAGTGGAAACATTGAAAGGTTGTGATTTATTTATTGAAGCCATCATTGAAAATTTAGAAATTAAAGCTTCGTTATTAAAGAATGTAGAACCTTTGCTTGCTGAAAATGCCATTATCGCAACCAATACTTCTTCGCTTTCCGTTACTGCCATTGCAGCAGCATGTAGAAATCAAGAGCGTGTCATCGGACTTCATTTTTTTAATCCAGCTACGTTGATGCCTTTGGTGGAAGTAATTCCAGCCATACAAACCAATGAGAAATTAGTAGGTGATTGTGTAAACTTAATGACGAAGTGGGGGAAAGTTCCTGTTGTTGCAAAAGATACTCCCGGCTTTATTGTGAATCGTGTTGCTCGACCATTCTACGGTGAATCATTGCGCATTTTAGAAGAAGGAATTGCGGATGTTGCTACTATCGATTGGGCATTGAAAACCATTGGTGGTTTTAAGATGGGTCCTTTTGAGTTGATGGATTTAATCGGTAATGATATCAATTACACAGTAACGGAAACCGTTTGGACACAAATGTATTTTGATGCACGTTATCGCCCTTCGCTCATTCAGAAAAAGATGAAGGAAGCGGGACGATTAGGTAGAAAGTCGGGAAGAGGTTATTATGAATATGGAGACACTGCCGTTGTTCCAGCGCCTCAAGAAAATTTTGTGTTAGGCGAATATATTTTCACACGTGTCATTAGTATGCTCATCAATGAAGCGGTAGATGCCATGTATTTAAAAATTGCTTCCCGCGATGAATTAGATCTGGCCATGACAAAAGGCGTAAATTATCCCAAAGGATTATTGAAGTGGGCCGATGAAATTGGAATTAAAGTAATTTTATCTACTTTAGATGGATTGCACAAAGAGTATGGTGAAGATCGTTACCGTGCTTCCATCTTCATGCGAAAAATGGCAATTGATAATTTGAAGTTTTATAAGTGATACTTAATAAATGTTTAGAATGTTTATTTTTATTATAAAATCACCTTTATAAATGATAATTGCTTCCATTTCCTCTCCCATCGGTTGGCTCAACATCGAAGCAACCGATTGGTCCATCATCGCTTTGTATTTTACATCAAAGCCGCATGATGAGCAAAGTGATCATCCACTTATTTTGGAAGCGAAATTACAATTGCAATCTTATTTTGATGGGACGAGTAAGGAATTTAAACTACCGCTCGATCCTCCAGGCACTGCATTTCAACGTCAGGTATGGGAGGAGTTGAATAATCTTCCTTATGGACAAACTACAACTTACCTAAAGTTAGCCAAATCATTGGGTGATGAAAATAAAGTTCGTGCGGTGGCAGGTGCCAATGCAGCAAATCCCATAGCTATTGTAATTCCGTGTCATCGTGTCATTGCTGGCAACGGACAACTTACAGGCTACGCTTGGGGCTTGGATCGCAAAGAATGGCTCTTACAACATGAGCAGAATCGAGAGCAGTTAAAATTGTTTTAAGGAAATGAACTCTATGTTAAACTTCGTGCACTTTGCTCTGCTATATTTTTTTGCGAAGAACATCTAAGAAGAGAAACTTTGCGTCTCTTATATTTGAATGCAAGTTCACTTAAAAACTGTAGCAAACTTACAATTTAGAGGAACGCGGATGAATCGGATTTTACGGATAATCACAGATATACCTGTTGTTGAAATTGAAAATTCAGTGTTTGCACTTTGCGCCTTGGCGTCTTTGCGAGAAAAATATGTGAAGCGCTAGCCTCAGCATTAACAGAGCTGAAAGTAGTATTACCTCTTATAGATATTGAGAGGGTTTGTATTGTTATCTTTAAGAATCATGTGCTGCTATTCGTGTTAATTATTCGATGCTGAATAGTAAGGTTTCCCTTATTTCCTTATTTTTGTCGAAATCTAACTTCTATGTCTGATCAAAAAAGTCTTCCAAAACGAGTTGTCGATATGATGATGAGCAAAGACTATTTCAGTCAATGGCTAGGCATCGAAGTGTTGGAAGCGGATTTTGGTAAGTCGGTTTTGAAAATGAAAATCAGAAAAGAAATGCTAAATGGTTTTGGAATTGCTCACGGTGGAGTTTCTTTTTCTTTTGCAGATAGCGCTTTAGCCTTCGCATCAAATTCGCACGGACAAAAATCCGTATCTATAGAAACTTCCATCAGCCATACAAATTAATTAATGGAAGGCGATGAAATAATTGCTACTGCAACGGAGTTGAGTCGATCGAATAAAATTGCAGTGTATTCTATTGCTGTTACTAACCAATAAAATGAAATCGTTGCACTTTTTAAAGGCACAGTATACAGAACATCTAAACAATGGTTCCCAGAGGAAGCATAAAATAGTATTAAAGAAAATCGAATAGAATGAAAGATGCATATTTAGTTTCAGGAGTAAGAACAGCGATTGGAAATTTTGCGGGAACATTAGCTGCCGTACGTGCCGATGATTTAGCAGCGCATGTGTTGAAAGGGTTGTTGGAAAAAAATCCATCCTTAGAACCCGCTGCCATCGAAGATGTTCTTTTAGGTTGTGCTAATCAAGCCGGAGAAGATAACCGCAATGTAGCACGTATGTCGGTGTTATTAGCAGGGTATCCCATTTCTGTTCCTGGTGAAACAATAAATCGTCTTTGCGCATCAGGACTTTCTGCATCTGCTGCTGCCTCCAGAATAATTAAGACAGGTGAAGCCGATATCATTGTTGCAGGTGGAGTAGAGAACATGACGCGCGGACCCTGGGTAATGTCGAAAACAAGTACACCTTATGGTCGCGATGCGCAATTATTCGATTCGAGTTTTGGATGGCGATTTGTAAATCCATTGATGAAAGAAAAGTTTGGTGTAGAAGCCATGGGTGAAACGGCTGAAAATTTAGCGGTTCGTGATACCATCTCAAGAGAAGATCAAGATCAATTTGCCTTATGGTCTCAGCAAAAAGCAAAACAGGCTAATGTGAGCGGTCGATTTGAAAAAGAGATTATTCCCATAGCCATCCCCGTTAGGAAAGGCGATGCACTTCTTTTTTCAACTGATGAATTTGCAAAACCCAACACAACGTTAGAGGGGTTAGCTAAATTACGTCCAGCATTTAATAAACAAGGAACAGTGACTGCTGGTAATGCGAGTGGATTGAATGATGGAGCAGCAGCTTTATTGTTTGCTTCGGAAGATGGATTGAAAAAACATCAATTAAAACCATTAGCACGTATTTTAGCTTCAGCAGCACATGGTGTAGAGCCTGGCATCATGGGAATCGGACCAGTGGAAGCCGCAAATAAAGCCATTCGTTTAGCCGGTATCACTTGGAATGATATTGAAATTATAGAATTGAATGAAGCTTTTGCAGCACAAAGTTTAGCTTGTATTCGTGCCTGGAACATCGCTGATAATGATACTCGAATTAACCCAAACGGAGGTGCGATAGCGTTAGGACATCCTTTGGGAATGAGCGGTGCTCGAATATTACTTTCTGCAGCGATTGAATTACAACTTCAGAAAAAAAAATATGCCCTAGTCACTATGTGTGTAGGAGTAGGGCAAGGGTATGCAATGGTGATTGAAAGTTGTTAGGCTTTCTGTGGATTATGCTCTTGAATGAGTGGAATTGAAAAAGAAAAAGTGGAGCCTTGTCCTTTTTTACTCGTCAACCAAATTTTGCCTCCATGGTTTTCAATGAGTTTTTTTGCAATGTTTAGTCCAAGTCCTGTGCTGCCTTCTCCAGCAGTACTTCGAACACTGGTTTTGGTAAATGCATCAAAAACTTTTGATTGCTCTGATTCTGGAATTCCTTGACCTTGATCTGTAACTTTAATGACTACATGTCCATCAAGGATGTCAGCAGTCACTTCCACCGATGTTTCGGGATGCGAAAATTTAATAGCATTGGATATTAAATTGATTAATACTTGACTTAATTGTTCCTGATTTCCATGGATGGAGTTTACAGAATCTCCAATACTAAATCCTAAATGTATATTCTTTTTGTCGGCGCTATTTTTAGTTTGATTTACACAAGAAATGATAAAATCTTTTACACTGAATTCAATTTGCTTTCCCAACATTTCGCCTGATTCAATCTTAGAAACATTCAGCAAATTATCTAATAGTTCCATCATACCTCTAGAAGTATTAATAATTATTTTTAAATAGTTTTTGTGATCTTCACTAAGGGAAATTGCAGCCTCATCTTCAATGAAGTTGGCGAAGGTGATAATGTTTCCCAATGGGTTACGTAAATCATGCGAAGCCATTCCTAGAAAATAATTTTTTTCTTCATTGAGTTTATTGAGCTCTACATTTTTGTGTTCTATTTCAATTTGCTGTGAATAGAGCTGTAAAAGCATGTTCACTTTTGCACAAGTGATGTCAGTGTCTAAGGGTTTGAAAAGGTAATCAATAGCTCCTTCTTCCAGCCCTTTCAACATGTATTTTTTTTCCTTACTAATCGCAGTGACAAATACGATGGGTGTTTTTTTTGTTCGCTTTGTGGATTTCAAAATGTTAGCGACTTCAAATCCATCCATGTCTGGCATTTGAACATCAAGCAAAATCAAGGATAAATCTTCTTGAAAAGCAATTTTCAAGGCTTCTTCCCCTGAATTAGCTTGAAAAATTTCACGATCATCTTGTGCTAGGATGCATTCCAGAGAATAGAGATTCTCAGGTCGGTCATCAACAATTAAAATTTTGTGTTTCATATAATGATAGAATGTTGAAAGGTCTTATTGTACTAAGTATTGATAAATATTTTGACCGGAGTCAATTAATTTTAGTTGTGAATCTGCAATTCCCTCTAACGACTCGCAATTGGATAGCCCAATATATCCGCCTTTGCAAAGAGAATTTTTCATGGCATAAACTAATTTTTGTTGATGGAAGTTTTGATAGTAGATCAACATGTTTCTGCATATGATGATATCAAATTCATGAAACGGATGATCTTTTCCAAGCTCATGCTTTGCAAACTGTATTTGATTTAAAATTGAAGTTTTCAATACAGCACTATCTCCGTTTAAATTAAAGTATTCGGTTAAGTGATATTTTCCACCTGCTGTTAAGTAATCTCCAATGGTTGATTGTATTTCCTTAATAGATAGGACTCCTCGCTTTGCATCCGTAAGTGCTTTCCGATTGATGTCTGTTGCATAGATGGTGCATTTGTCGAGGATATTTTCTTCTTTCAAGAGAATCGCCAACGAGTAAGCTTCAGAGCCGTTAGAACATCCTGCATGCCATATTCGAATTCCGCTTTTTTTATGTTGTAGTGCTTTTGCTAATTGTATTGTTTTTCTAAAGAAGGAGGGTTCACGAAACAAGCGGGTATAGGTGATTTGTAGTTCTCTCTGCAGCTCTTGTGTAATATGAGGTTGATTAATTACTAAATCACGAATCATGCTTGGCTGGTCAATACCTTTCTTTTGGAAATAGTGAGCTAGCCTTCGTTCTAAATAAAGCTCGTGGTAGCCATCAAGATTGACTGCGTAAAGCTCCTTTACGATTTTCTTGATTTCAAGATCTGTTCTAGAGAGTGCAAAAGAATCTATCATTGGAAAAAGCTGTTTAGCATTTGATAGAGTGAATTGCCTTGAATGGGCTTCGTGATATGGCAGTTTAAGCCATTCGATAAACTTATTTCTCTATCCCCTTTCATGGCTTTTGCTGAAACAGCTATAATTGGAATATTCGCTAAGTTTTCTATGCTTCTTATTTTCTGCGTTGTTTCATATCCATCCATTTCTGGCATCATGATGTCCATCAATACCATGTCGGTTTGTGGATTTTCGATCAAGAATTGAATAGCCTTTTCTCCACTGGAAACGGAATGAATATCCATCCCGTGTACTTCTAATAGTGATGTGAGAGCAAATATATTTCGCTCATCATCATCCACCACTAAGATTTTTTTACCCTGATAGGAGTTTTGTCTTAAAGGAAGAGTGACTTTACGATTACGAATTTTTTGCTCATTTACTGATTGTAAGAAAAGTGAAGTTTCTTCCATTAAGGAAGCTTCGTTTTGTGAATTTTTATTGATGTAGCTGCTGGCGTAATTTCTTAAAATAGTTTTTTCATTGCTGTTAAGTATTCGAGAGCTATAAACAATCACTGGAATAGAACTTAATGTTGGTTCCTCTTTGAACTTTCTTAAGAGTTGTAATCCATCTGAATCCGGTAAATTGAGATCTAAAATGATGCAATCATAATTTCCTTTGGCTAAATGTTCAACACCTTCCTTTCCGGTCTCAGCTATCTCACAGGATACTCCTCTTTTCTTCAGCATTTGTCTTATGATTAAACTTTGTGCTGGAGAATCTTCAATGACTAGCACTCTATGGTGACTGTCTAATGATTCCTTGAGTTGACTAAAGAGTTTGGAAATATCCGATTTGTTATTTGGTTTTTCTACCCAGGAAACTAAGGGAAGTGACATGTTCTCTTGATCATATTTTACACTGCTCACCACATGAACTGGAATATGCGAAATTTCCTTATTCTCTCTTATTCTGTTCAGGATGCTCCAACCATCAATACCAGGTAATTTCATATCCAACATAATCGCATCTGGCTTAGTATTGCATATGCGGATATAACCAGTATCGCCTCGATGACAAACTTCTGTTTTGAAACCTTCAGCAATTGCCATTTTCTCGAGAGCTAAGGCATAGTCGGCATCATCTTCAATGATTAATATGGTTTTAGAATTTTGTTGTGATGTATGTTGAGTGGTAGTGCCGATCGGTATCATCACGGTGAATGAACTTCCTTTTCCTAATTGACTCTCTACTGTAATTTCACCCCCAAGTAATGTTGCTAATTCTTTACTGATACTTAAACCCAAACCAGTTCCACCAACTTTTCTGCTGGTTGAACTATCTACTTGCTTGAATGATTCAAAAATTTGATTGAGCTTTTCTTTTGGAATACCAATTCCTGTATCCGTTACATGGAAAACAATGTTATTTGATTTTTCTGAAATTTCAAATCGTACAAGTCCGTCTTTCTCCGTGAATTTAATAGCATTCGATAGTAAATTTTTTAATATTTGAGCCACACGCATTGCATCGGAATTTACGACAAGGTGAACAGGTGTCGTATTGTTCACTTCAAGCTGAATTCCCTTGTGCTTTGCTATTTGGTTGATCTCACTCATTAAAGTTTGAATGAATGGATTGATGGCAAACTCCTCTTTTTCAATTTCAATTTTCCCAGCTTCAATTTTTGATAAATCCAAAACATCATTTATTAAATGAAGTAGATCTGTTCCCGACTTATGCACTACACTAGCAAATTCTACTTGCTTTTTGTGCATATTATTGTCTTTGTTTTCTGATAGAAGTTTGGAGAGGATGATAATACTATTTAGAGGTGTACGCAATTCATGGCTCATGTTTGCCAAGAATTCCGATTTGTATTGACTTGCACGCTCTAATAATTCGGCTTTCATGCTTAAGTCGATCTTGGTGTTTTCTAGCTCTTTGTTTTTATTTTGTAATTCAGCAAATTGCTCTTCTAGCTGGTAAGCTTTTTGAATGAGTTCTTGATTCTTTGCTTCTAATTCATTGGAGTTTTTTTGCAAATGCTGTTTTGAAATTTGAATTTCCCAACTTTGCTTGCTTAATTTTCGAATAGAGCTTTGTAATTCTTGATCTCGTTGCTCCAGTTGTTTGTTTAGTTTTTGTGAGTGATCAAGTAAAAGTTGTAATTGATCTTCTGAACGCTTTTGCTCAGTGATATCTAAACATATTAAGATATGTCTGATAATTTCACCATTCTCATCATGAACAGGAGAAGTACTCACTAAAGACCATATCGGCTCTTTTTCCTTTGTGTAAAGTATAGTTTCGTAGGACGTTACTTTCCCACGCAACATTCTTTCCTTAGCCTTAAGATTGTTTTCTTTATTTGTTAATATTCCATCCATTAGTTCAAATGGGGATGTGCATTTGAATTCTTTTGAGGAAAAACCCATCGACTTTTGAAAGTGCTTGTTTGCCCATTCAATAGTGAGGTCTTTAGAAAGTATGATGATACTATGTTGAATGGTACTTGCAACAATCGCTAAAGTTTGCTTCTCATTTAAGTTTTTCTTTAATTCAATTTCATTGTTTTTCTTTTCGGTCATGTTGATAGCTGAAATTACAGCTCCACTAACTACTCCATTTGTTACAATTGGATTGAATTTTATGTCATAGTATTGTTTGCTATTTTTAATGATGATGCTTGTACTTAATTCGAGCTGTTCGTTTTTTAATACTCTTTTGTAATACAAACTCCATGGAATGGGTTCTCCTGTATTTTTGCTTTGCTTATCCATCAAGATCAAATGCATTCCAAATTCTATTTCAAAGCCGTAAATATTCTGAAAGAATTCCTTGAAAGCATTATTGTATTGTGTGATTCTGAAATTACGATCAATTTGCCATATTGGATCACGTAGATTGCTTATTAATGATTGTAAACTGGAATTATGCTCAGCTGTTTTTTTACTTGAAATATTATAAAGTTTATAAAAATAGTAGACTAAGTACATAGTCATGAACAAACTAAGCAGCATGGATAGGGAATAGTTTAATTTGTTGATATTTCTTTCAGGGTTAATATCAGGAATAATTTTGATCGCATCATTCGTACATATCAACAGTAAAAAAATAGGTAGCGTAGTTAAAAGAGCCATCTGCAACTTTTCCTTGTCATTAAAGAAAAGAATGGTGCTTGCAGCTAATGGATAGAAAAAGTAAAAAACTCCAGTGTCTGTTTGATTGGTAAGATGTAAATAATATAGAAAAAGGGCTCCGCATATCAGAAAAAGATTTCTGGAAAGAGAGTAGTATTCCCTTCTGAATAATGCAATGCATCCAAACATGAATACAGTGGAAATAATATTATTTCTAACCCCTTCTGGATTATTGGTAAGTTGATTGGTAATGACATAAATAATTGATAGTACCAAAATCGCTAAAAAAATTCTGTATAGAAGGTTGAGCCTTCTTCTTTCTGAATTTGAATATTCAGTAATTAAACGAGGATAAATAATATTGTTCATCAAGTTCTTCCACATAGCAAACAAGGCTTTTTTTTATTAACGATTTGTTTACGATAGGTTCCCTCTTTGGTTTTTCAGTTTTATTTTCTGTTTTGTAAGTTTTAGGTGCTATTTGGCTGGCGATGTAACATTTATTCGTTTTTAATACCCAATACTATCTCTTTTTGTTTTGCGATTTAGAGTTGATTTTAGACAGTGTCTTCCATAAAGGGTTTATTATTAGTAGTTTGTAGAAAAAATATGGAAAACTTCAACTATTGAAATTTAATAGTTTATACCCTAATTTAGGGATTCAAAGTCACTTAATTGAAAATTTGATAGTTGTAAGTTTATCTGAATTTTTGTTTAAATTGGGCTTACTGAATAAGTAAAACATCGCGAGGTTTCGCGATTAAATTGCAAATGATCTTAAAGTACATAAATCATTAACAGTATAATTCTTATAGAAGAGTATTGCACTTGTTGAGACAAGGCATGCCTTGTCTCAACAAGTTTTCTTCTCTCTATAAATATCACGTCTGTCGTAGAGGCAGGTATTACCTGCCTCTACGACGACGTGATTGAAAATTTTAATGATTTAAGTTCAATAATATCCTTGCAAAATATAATTTATGGTGCACGGAATTATTTTATACTTGACTATTTTGATTGCATGTGTATCCCAGAAATTGATATCTAAGTTATAATAAATCAAATTCTTATTACTTATTCAGTAGACACTAAATAGAAAGCTATTTAAGCGTTGTGATCCGTTTGATCTACATGAAGTTTTTAGAATGGATAACCTATTCCAAAATTATAAGTGATGTTTCTAAAATTCTGTGATTTTAAAACCCACCTTTCGTCTAAGGGCTGTTTTGGATCCCGTACTTGAATGGCTCCATCTAATCGTAGTATGAAAAATGTAAAATCAAATCGAATTCCTAGTCCAGTTCCAATAGCCATTTGATCTAAAAAAGTATTGGAATTGAAAACGCCCAAGTTATTATCACTATAGGTCTTCCAAAGCCATATATTTCCTGCATCAATAAAAGTTGCTCCCTTTAATTTTCGATAAATATCAAAACGATACTCAACATTAGTGGTAATTTTTAAATCCCCAAATCTTTCAAAGTAATCTTCTTTAATATTGCTTCCCGGACCTAAATTTCGAGTTCTCCAAGCACGAATATCATTGGGTCCTCCTGCATAAAAACTTTTTTCAAAGGGGAGCTTTAAGGAATTACCATAGGGCAAGCCAAAGCCCATCGCAACTCGAAATACAGCAAGTGCATTGGATAAATTGATGGGTTTGTAAAAACGAAAGTCAAAGTCGGGACGCAAGTATTGTGCGAAATTAACATTGAATAATTGAGCTGAAGTGTATCAACTATTTTTACGCCTTCAATTCGTTTTGCTAAGTAAATGGTGTTTCCAGCAAACTCTAAGTTGATTCGAAAGAAAAAATAGTTGGTTCGCTTACTTAAATCTTGATTGTTGAATAAGTAACTGATCCTTCCATCCGCAATGAATTGATTGGAATAACCTAAAATGATCGTTGGATCTTGCAACTCTTCAAGCTGTAATTGAAAAGCAGGATCAAGTTGTACATTGATATAATTTATTTCTGCAGGATAGAAATAGAATCGATTGTAAAGTGTCGTCTTCTTGGTATAGAAATAAGATAAGTTGACTAACTGTCGGTAGTACTCTGGACGATTTTGAATATTGAAACTTGCCGAAATAGAGGTGGTGGGATTACTTACATGTTTCGGATTCCGAATGTTAAATGGCCAAAGACCACGGGGAAATGAAAGTGAGAATTCAGGTCCTATTTCA
>JADKFA010000007.1 GCA_016717725.1 Bacteroidota bacterium | reverse complement strand
CCTCCGTCCGATGACTTTAAAATACCCGCACTAAAATGACCTTGCAAGCTTTTCCCGATTCCTGGAAATCCAGCAAACATATCACCCGTTGCAATAAATATTTCATTAGTATCTGTTGGATTAATCACAATTTCAGTAATACTCAATGAGGGCAATGCATCTGTATTCAAAGGGATCCAATTTATGCCGTTATCTATACTTTTCCATACACCACCTGTAGCAGCGCCAATAAAAATAGTTGAGGGATTACCGGGCATAAACGCCATACAATTAATACGACCCATTCCAGCAGAACTTCCAGCAGGCACATAAGGAAAAGAAAGGTTTGTCCAGCTAGAAGTATTGACACCCGCCAAATTCGCTCCTTTATTCTTACTTCTCCATTTCAAATTATAAGCATCCAATTCATCCCATAACAATTCCGACGCAGGATAACTTCCAGATGGATACAACCGCTGCTCATGAAACCACTCCCATCTTTTAAATTGATTATATCCTTTAAATGGAGCACCTTCTTCCTCGCCTTTACCCTCTTTGTGACGGACGATTTTTAAATTCGAAACATACTTATCAAAAGCATTTTTTACATCATAAAAATTGATAGGATGAAGCTCCTTCTCCATCATCCGCTTATTCATTGCAGGTGTATTTAGCCAAGTTTGACCATAACAGAAAAAACTCGAAAGCATTAAAAACAATATCCCACAAAATCTAAATTTACCATGCATAAAACCATCAATTTATACACAAATATATCAAAACGAATTTATCCATGCAAGATTATACTGCGGAAGCTGAACTACAAACTACAAAAAACTGCAATTCTAAAGAATAATTACTCTCTCCAAAAGAAGTCTGCCTCTAATAAACTACCTTTGCTCCACTAAATAATACTTCACAAAAACATGCTCCTTATTGCCAAAACCTTTGCGGGATGCGAAGAAATTCTTGAACAAGAGTTAATGGCTCTAGGTGCCGAGAACACCAATATTTTAACACGCGCTGTTCAGTTTGAAGGGGATTTGGCCTTGATGTACAAAGCAAATTTACATTGCAGAACAGCCTTAAGAATTTTAAAACCCATCTGCACCTTTGAAGCGATTGATGAAGATATGCTTTACAATGAAGTAAAAAATATTGACTGGAGTGAATTATTTTCTCTTAATCAAACCTTCGCTATTAATGCAACGCTTAACAATTCCAATTTAACACATTCGTTGTATGTAGCATTAAAAGCCAAGGATGCCATCGCTGATCAATTTCGCGATAAATTTGGTGAACGTCCCAATGTAGATGTAGAATTCCCTGATTTTAGAATTCATTTACATATTTATGAAAACAATTGCACGCTTTCATTAGATAGCTCAGGCGACTCTTTGCACAAACGAGGCTATCGAGATTATACGAATCAAGCACCCATCAATGAAGCTTTAGCGGCAGCATTAATTATTCTGAGTGATTGGGATCGTAAAATGCCGCTGGCCGATTTCATGTGCGGAAGTGGAACCATATTGATTGAAGCTGCTTTATTAGCGCTTAATATCGCGCCTAACAAACAAAAAGATTGGTTTGGATTCCAAGGATGGAAAGACTATGACAAAGCACTGTGGAAACAAATTTATGCCGATGCCATCAAGGCCGAATTAAAACCAAACGGATTAAAATTATATGGATCCGATATCAGCGGTGCTGTGTTAGCGAAAGCAAAACAAAATATTGATCATGCTGGCTTGGCAGATGTGATTCAATTGCGTAAATGTTCTTTTGAAAAATTCAAAACTCCTGCCGACGAAGGAATGATGATATGCAATCCACCTTACGGGTTGCGCATCGAACCGAAAGACATTTTAGCGATGTACCAAGGTTTCGGCGATGCGATGAAACAAAATTTCAAAGGCTGGACCTGCTGGTTCCTCACCGGAAATTTAGAAGTTGCGAAACACATCGGTCTCCGCCCCTCTCGAAAAATGGTGATGTATAATGGTCCGATTGAATGTCGATTTTTGAAGTTTGAGATTTATGATGGAACGAAGAGGCGGGATAAGAGTTTGTCGGTTGAATAGGAATTATATTAAAAAAGAATTTTTTCTTCGGTTCAAGATTCAAGCTGTAGGCTTCAAGCTTTAAGCTGATCAAGGTAGTTTATGATTTTTCCTTTGGATTGATAGGTTAGTATCCATCTCGCAGTAATGCGAAATTCAAGATGATTTTGGTAAATTATAATTTATTCCCAGTTACAGACAAACCCTGAAGGGGCGAAATTATTATAGAAAAATAATTCAAAACCACACTTAGGACCCGGTCAAGAGGTGACACTTATAGTTTGCGATGTTGCGAACGGATTACCACCGTATATCTCTTGAGAAATACTTTTGAATTGATCCTCTTGTCGCTCTCGCTAGCTTCCAGAATAGCTGCCAGCCTGGCGCGAAAACTGCGACTATTTTGGCAATTTCGCCACCAAAATCACCCCTTCGGGATTTTTGATTTTATGCTATGTTTTTCTAATATTACCCCTTCAGGGTCCAAACGTTTTCGAATTTCCAAAAAGCTGAGCTAGAAGCTAGAATCGTCTCTATCGAAGCTGTTGCATACTCTTCTGAAGTTGGATGATCAACTACGCTCGAACTCTTCGTTGCTAATTCACGCTGCAATTCTCTTGATGTTTTCGTAGTTCCATCAGGACTCCAGCCGGGTGATTTAAAAACAAAATTTAATTTATGATGCAGGTTGGTTGTTTTACTTACATCACGAATGATGTTACTAAACTCATGCGTAATACTTTTTACAGGATGAAATGGATGCTGTGGCATGGTTGTGATGCCAAACTTTACTGGCTCCTCTTCTACTTCGGCTTGAAAAGTTCCGAATAGTTTATCCCAAATAATTAACACCATACCCATGTTTTTGTCGAGGTACAAAATATTGCTTGCATGGTGTACCCTGTGATGCGACGGACTTACAAACACGGACTCAAACCATGCAGGCATTTTTTGAATGTATTGCGTGTGCACCAACACACCATACACTTGAGTCAATGAAAACATAAAGAGAATATCGATGGGATGAAAACCCAAAAATACAATAGGTATAAAATAAACAAAGCGATATAAGGGCTGCAATACCGATGAACGAAATCCAGTACTCAAATTAAATTCAGGAGAGGAATGATGTGTTACATGAACCGCCCAAAAAATTCGACTACTATGATCCACTCTATGTACCACATAAAAAGCCAAATCTTCCAGTACAAATAATACTCCCCAATACAAAAATGGTTGCTGCGGTGCCTCTAAAAATCTATATTCATATGCTAAAAAAAGAACTACCAAATAAACGCCTCTAAAGACTAAATCAACTGTAGAATTCACCAAGGTCATATAGACATTCATAATGGTTTCCTTCACGGAGTAAAAAGCTTTCATATGCCAATTACTCATAAGTACTTCAAACAAAATTATTACCGTATATAAGGGTAATGAAAACAACAATAAATATTTTTCAGCGAGTGAAATCATTTCTTAAATCTTGAATGTTGGGATTTTTTAAACTAGGATTGTGTTGGATGAGGTTTTCCTTGCATGACCGCAAAAATATGCAAGAGGTGTGGAAAAATGGCGTCCATACTTTCTTCAGCACCACGAGTAGAACCAGGTAAGGTGAGTACAACGGTATCGCCTATCATTCCTGCAATGCCTCTACTCAACATCGCATACGGTGTACGACTTTGTCCATAACTTCTTGCTGCTTCCATTATACCCGGAATTTCACGATCCAACAAAGGTCGTATTGCTTCCGGACTCACGTCGCGCGTAGAAAGTCCAGTTCCGCCCGTTACAATGATCAAATCAAAATGATTGGATGCTAATGCAAGTACAGTAGAAGCTATTAATTCCTTTTCATCAGGAATGATGGAATAGGATATATCATCAATATTCAATTCGCTCAATTTTTGAATAATTGCTTTTCCAGCTTTATCTTCTTTGGTTCCTTTGGAGATGGTATCAGAACATACAATAACGGCTGCTTGCAATTCGAAAGACAGTTCATTCTTAAAATCACTTTTACCGCCTTTCTTAGAAACTAGTTTGATGGACGAAATTTCAACACCTTTATCAATGGGCTTTAACATATCGTACACTGTTAATGCAACTACCGAAGCACCATGCATCGCTTCCACCTCTACTCCTGTTTTATAAATTGTATGTACTTCCACTTCGATATGCAATTCCAAATCTTCCATTCGATATTGAATTTGAGTATACTCAATGGGCATGGGATGACAATCGGGAATCATTTCACTGGTTTTTTTAACGGCGAAAAGTCCGGCTACTCTTGCGCATTCCAATACATCACCCTTAGGAACATTTTTATTTTTTATGGCCTCCATCGTCTCCACCTTGCTCACTTTCACAATAGCAGAAGCAACCGCCTTCCTTAAGGTAGAATTTTTATGCGTAATATTGATCATACCTTCTCTTTGTATTTTCCTTTACTCTTGCGAATATTCACAGCCACAATTTTATATTCTGGACACATAGCCTCCGAATCACGTTCACTACTTGTAATAATATTCAATGTTAACTCCGGGAAATGGAAGGTCGTACTCAATACTCCTTGCTTTACTTCATCGGTGAGTCTTGCTTTAATATCTACTTTTCCTCGAGGAGATTCTACACATACCATATCTCCTTCCTCAATAAAATGGGTGGCTGCATCATCAGGATGAATCAATATCACATCTTCTGTTAAGATATCGACATTTCCTGTTCTACGTGTCATGGTGCCTGCATTGTAATGTTCCAATTCACGATTCGTTGTTACAATATAAGGGTACTGTTTTCCATTTTTTACTAACTCTTCCGATTCTTTCCAATCGAAATAATGAAACTTTCCTAAACCACGTTTAAAGGTATCGATATGCAAAATTTCAGTGTCCGTTCCATCAGGCAAAACGGGCCACTGTTTTCCGTTCTCTGCCAAATTTTCCCAAGTTACTCCTGCAAAGAATGGAACAATCTTCGATATTTCCTGCAACATCGTATCTGGATCATAAGCAGGTTGAGGATAGCCCATCTTATTTAAAATATCAACCATGATATCGCCATCACTTTTTGTTCCTGCAATGGGTTCAACCACTTTCTGCACTCTTTGAATGCGTCGTTCTCCATTGGTAAATGTTCCACTTTTTTCGAAAAAAGTAGCAGCCGGTAAAATCACATGCGCATAGTGACATGTCTCGGTCATAAATATTTCTTGTACAACAAGCAACTCTAAATTCTTCATAGCAGCAATCACCACCGAAGTATTGGGATCTGTTTGCACTAAATCTTCACCCATCAACCACATGGCTTTTAAATTACCAGCGATGGAAGAATCGTACATCTCCGGAATTTTTAATCCTTTACCTACAGGAATTTTTCTTCCATAAAAAGATTCGTACAATTTATTTATTTCTGGATCGTATGAATCCAAGTATCCAGCTCCTTGATGTGGTTGACAACCCATATCGGCTGCACCTTGCACATTATTTTGTCCGCGCAATGGATTTACACCTACACCTCTTCTACCGATGTTACCCGTGATCATGGCTAAATCAGAAATCAACATAACCGTATAAGAACCTTGACTATGTTCAGTAACTCCTAATCCATGATACGACATGGCATTAGGTGCTTTTGCATAAGCAATGGCTGCTGCGTTCACTAAATTACGATCGACACCCGTAATTTTTTCCATTTGATCTATATCGAGACTTAGGATTTGCTTCTTGAAATCGTCGTATCCCTCGGTCCTACTCTCAATAAATTTCTTGTCTTCTAATCCGGATGAAGCAATATAGTACAACATCATATTTAACAAAGCGACATTGGTTCCTGGCTTCAATTGCAAATGATGTGTTGCATAGCGCGCAATTTCTGTACGACGAGGATCAATGACGATTGTCGTTTTCCCTTTCATCGCAAACTGCTTCAACTTGGCACCCGTAACAGGATGTGCATCGGTAGGATTTGCACCAATGACCATGATGGCATCGGTGTAATTCAAATCTATTACTGAGTTGGTAGCAGCACCCGTACCAAAGGCACGTTGCATTCCCATCGCTGTGGGTGAATGACAAACGCGAGCACAGGAATCAATATTATTGGTACCAATTACAGCACGGAAAAATTTTTGCATCAAATAATTTTCTTCGTTCGTACATCGTGCCGAAGAAATTCCGCTGATGGAATCAGGACCGTATTTTGCTTTTATAGAAGTCAATTTATCAGCAATAAAATCATACGCTTCATCCCATGATGCGGGTTCCAATTTACCATTCTTGCGAATGAGCGGAGTAGTGAGCCGATCGACATGATTATAAAATGAAAATGCGTATCGTCCTTTCAAACAAGTATGCCCTTGATTTACTTCGGCATCAAACGGCGCTTGAATCGATTTTACTTTTCCGTCAACCACAGCCACATCCAAATTACATCCCACACCACAATACGTACAAATCGTTCTTACTTTCTTATCGGCTACTATCGACTTCGACTCAAACACATCAGAAATCGCAGAGGTAGGACAAGCTTGAGCACATGCTCCACAACTCACACAATTAGACTCAAAAAAACTATCATTGAAACTTTTCACAATATGGCTATCGAATCCTCTACCGGCCATACTCAATACCATCTCCCCTTGCACTTCATCACAAGCACGAACACATCTTCCACAATTAATACACTTCGAAAAATCGGAAGTCATGTAAGGATGTGATAAATCCTTCTTCTTATCCAAATGATTTTTCCCTGCAGGATAACGAACATCACGAATTCCCACTTTGGCGGCTACCGTTTGCAATTCGCAATTATTATTTACTTCACACGTGAGGCAATCGAGCGGATGATCGGTTAACACCAGCTCCACAATATTCTTGCGCAATCTTTTTATTCTTTCTGAATCAGTATAGATAAATGATCCCGCCATTACAGGTGTATGACAAGAAGCCTGTGCTTTCGCTGGACCATCTTTCACCAGTGCAACATCAACACTGCACACTCTACATGCACCAAAGGGATCTAGGTTAGGTGCATCACAAAGTGTGGGTACAATATCTTTTCCAATATGTCGACGAACGAAACTTAAAATCGTTTCCCCTTCATTGACCTCAAACAGCTTATCGTTAATATACGCAGATTTTCCCATGTTCTTATTTTTTGAAGTAAGGAGATAATTCTGAATCAAAATATTTCAATGCGTTTTTCACTGGTAATGGCAAGCCACCACCCAACGCACACAGCGAACCTGTCTCTAATGTTTCTAAAAGATCATCCATCAACTGACGATCCATTTTATAATCACTATTTCGAGCCTTATCAATCATTTCATAGCCGCGTGTACTTCCCAGTCGGCAAGGAAAACATTTTCCACAACTTTCGTGCGAAGTAAAACGAAATAAATGTTCAATATAATCAATCAAAGGATAATCCTCAGGAATACAAACAATGGATGCATGTCCCAATAAGAATCCTTCCTTCGCAAACGAATCAAAATCTACAGTAAGATTATCAATCTTAGAAATAGGAACTAATCCACCCAAAGGTCCGCCAATATGCATAGCCTTTATAGGATGCTTAAATCCACCTCCTAATTCATCAATGACTGCACGCAAGGGAGTTCCCATATCCGCCTCGTAAATTCCAGGTCTATTGAAATGACCATCTAAAGAAATTAATTTTGTACCCGTAGATTTTGCGGTGCCAATGCTTGCAAACTTTTTACCACCCTGCTGCATGATGAATGGAAGATTAGCTAAGGTCTCCACATTATTTACGACAGTAGGTTTATTAAACAACCCTTTTTGTGTGGGATAAGGAGGACGCACACGCACTTCGGGACGTTGTCCTTCTATAGACGATAACAATGCGGTTTCTTCACCACAGATATAGGCACCTTGCGCTTTGATTACTTTAAAATCGAAATTGAAATTAGAACCTAGAATATTCTTTCCTAAAAACTTTTTATCATGCAACAATGCAATGGCATCCGAAATAATTGTTACCGATTCTGGATACTCACCGCGGATATACACCACACCCACAGAAGCTCCTGTTAAGTACCCTGCGATCATCATGCCCATCAACAAGGCATGTGGACGCTGCTCTAACAAATAACGATCGGAAAAAGCACCGGGATCACCTTCATCGGCATTGCAAACGATGAACTTCATAACATCCTCAACATTTCTGCACGACTCCAATTTAAACGCCATTGAAAAGCCAGCTCCTCCTCTACCACGCAAACCTGAATCCTTCAATTCAGCTAAACATAATAAAGGGATCTGTTGCGAGAACTTTCTCGAATATTTTATAATACTCATCAATGGGTGGTTGTGCAATTGTCAAGATGGGCGTACCCATACTTCCAACATGATACAACTCCTTTGTGTGATGATCTTTTTTGCAAATTGAATCAATTGAATCAATATCGCTTCCCGAATAATTAGTTCCATTCACATGAAAAGCTGAATTCTCATGGCAACGACCTAAACAGCACATCTCACCTACCTCTTGCGCGCTAAACTTTGTTCTTAATTTATTTTTCAATTCTGATTGCGTTCCTGCCGTTAGACAAGCGCTACCGTTACAGACATACACTTTCTTTCCTTTATTTTCTGGGCGCAAGAAATCATAAAAACTAACGGTACCATATACCGTCGATTTCCCTACTAAGAATTCATCGCAGAGTTTGGCCATATCATCCAAATCAGGAGTTCCGGTTTGTACTGCGGCCTTTCCTAATTCCTCGAAAAGATTTTTTTCGAGTCCTTTCCTTCTGGCGAGATCACTTAAATTTTTCGACATCTTAAATTATTTTTCCAATTGCATCATTCTTTCTTGATGCGTGTACACGGTTAATTTATCATTCCGACAAAAAGCAAGCAAGGTCATTCCTGCTTTATCGGCTGTTTCGACAGCTAATGTGGAAGGGGCAGATACAGAGCCGAGAAAAGGTATTCCAGCAACGAGGGCTTTACTCACAATTTCGTATGAGATACGTCCACTTACAGTAAGGAATTTTGCTTGCTTCAATTTCCCCTCGTAAATCAGGTTTCCTATCACTTTATCGACTGCGTTGTGTCGACCTATATCTTCTTTTACCACCAACATTTCGCCTTTCAAATTAAAAGCAGCAGCGGCATGCGTTCCACCGCTTTGATCAAAGGCTGATTGATGATTTCTCATCTTCTCGAACATCTTCTCAACGATGGCTGCATCTAAAATTCCATCTTCCTTTAAAGAAGAAAGAGAAGAAATATCATCCAATTCCGTTTTTCCACAAATTCCACAAGAAGAAACTGAAGTCATGCTCCTCGTTCCACTAAACTCCTTCAATAAATTTTCTTCAGGAATTTGCACATCCATCTTTAACGGATATCCATCAACGTTACACTCCAAAACATTTAACTTCGGATGATCTTCAAGATGCTGATAAATACCTTCCGTAAAAAGTAAACCACGCACTAAGTCAGTTTCACTCCCAGGAGTATGCATAGTTATGGTAAAAGGAACATCGTTGATAGAGATACTCAACGATTCTTCCAACGCCAAAAGATCCAGCACAGGGGAAAAACTCCCTTGTTTGTAGAACATACCTTCATAGCGTTTTTCTTCCATCTTAAACCTTTAAGATAATCCAGTAATATGACCATCGTTATCAATATCCATTCCTTCAGAAGCAGGAATAGCTGGGAGTCCGGGCATACGCATAATATTTCCTAAAATAGGAACCACAAATCCAGCACCGGCAGCCAATTCAAATTCACGAACATTCACAACAAAACCTGTAGGTCGACCAATTTTCTTTTCATCATCAGAAAACGACATTTGCGTTTTCGCCATGCAAACAGGAAGGTGATTGTATCCTAATTCAATATATTCTTTCAGTTGCGTCTTTGCTTTTCCACTATAGGTAACATCAGAGGCGCCATAGATTTGTGTGGCTATGGTTTTAATTTTTTCTTCAAGCGACAAACTCATATCGTAAAGTGGGTGATAATGGTTCACTCCACTTTCAATTGACTCTACCACGGCACGAGCCAATTCTTTAGTTCCTTCACCACCAAATTCCCATCCACGAGACAGAACCGCTTTCACGCCAACATCAGCACATTTTTTTATAATGAAATTTACTTCTTCTTCTGAATCACTAAAGAAACTATTAATGGCCACCACTGGAATCAATCCAAATTTCTTACAGTTCTCAATATGCTTTTCCAAATTACCAATTCCTTTTTCAATATATTGCATGTTTGGAGTATTGTATTCTGCTTTTTTCGCACCGCCATGGTGACGCAATGCACGAACGGTAGCCACCAACACCATAGCTGCAGGTTTTAAACCAGCAATAGGACATTTAATATCTAAAAATTTCTCAGCACCTAAATCGGCACCAAAACCAGCTTCGGTAACCACATAATCACATAGTGACAATCCCATTTTCGTAGCTACGATGGTGTTAGTACCTTGTGCGATGTTTGCAAAAGGTCCACCATGAATAATAGCAGGATTCCCCTCTAAGGTTTGCACTAAATTGGGTTTGATCGCATCACGCAGCAGCAATGCCATCGCACCTTCTGCCTTCAACTCACGTGCATAAACTGGTTTCTTATCGAAAGTATATCCAACAAAGATATTTCCCAGACGTTTTTTTAAATCACTAATATCTTTTGAAAGACAAATGATCGCCATCACTTCCGAAGCAGCGGTGATATTAAATCCATCTTCGCGTATCATTCCGTTTGCTGATCCACCTACGCCGACGATGATGTGACGCAAGGCGCGATCATTCATATCCATCACTCGCTTCCAACTAACGGTACGCGGATCGATATTAAGACTATGAGTTTTCGATTGAATATTATTATCAATTAGAGCCGCCAATAAATTATTTGCTTTTTCAATGGCTGCGAAATCACCTGTAAAATGCAGGTTGATATCAATCATTGGAATCACTTGAGAGTAACCGCCACCTGCAGCTCCTCCCTTGATCCCAAAAACAGGTCCGAGTGAAGGTTCCCTCAACACCACTGCCGACTTTTTCCCGATTTTATTTAGTCCATCGCTCAATCCAATAGAAACGGTAGTTTTCCCTTCACCGGCTGGGGTTGGACTCACGGCAGAGACCAAAATAAGTCGACCTGCTGCCACTTTTTCTTCATTTATCATCGACAATGGAAGCTTTGTTTTGTACTTCCCGAACTGTTCGAGCAAGTCCAAATCAATGTCTAATCCGCGAGCAATATCTCGAATCGATTTAATATCAGCACGCTGTGCTATTTCAAGGTCGGTTAAATTTTCAGTTGTTAGCATATTCGCCATTAAATCTATTTATTTTCTTTCCAAATATAAGAGTCATCATTGAGAATTTCCTTTCCCCAAACAGGAACTTCTGATTTTATTCTTTCCACCAGTTCGGCACAAGCATCTTGGGCTTCTTTTCGATGGGTGGAAGAGGTGAAAACAAAGAGGCAAATTTGCCCTGCTTCCACCCTACCTAAGCTATGGTAAATATGCATGCAAGACAAAGGATATTTCGCAAAAACGGCCTCTCGAATTTCGTGAACGATCTCTTCAGCCATAGGAATATAACTTGAGTAATCAATTGCTGACACCGTTTTATCGTTCAACACATCAGCACGTACTTGTCCTAAAAAAATACTGTGTGCACCCACTTCTGTTTTAGGTTGATGAGAGGCGATGGAATTTGCAATAAATTCTGGGGAGATGGACCCTTCAATAAATATTTTCTTCTTCTTTTTTTCAGTCATTTTACAAATATTTAATTCTACAATTAATTAAATACTATTTGCTGGTTCCATGGCAACTCTTCCACAAAAAGAAATATAATCGAATTTCTCGAATTCACTTTGTGAAGAAGGAATAATGGTTGAACTATTTTTTATCACATCGAAAGTGTTTGAAGAATATGTCGACATATTAAAAACAAGAAATTTATCTGCCAAAATATTTTCAGCCTTCGTTATAACTTTCAACACTTCATTTGCTTGAAACAATCCAATGGTACCAGGCAAAACACCCATCACACCTAATTCTTCACAGGTAGGAACTTCGTTCTTGGTGGGAGGATTGGGGTAAATATCTCTATAATTTGACGAAAATTTATTTTCTAACTTACAGTTAAAAACAGCTACTTGTCCTTGGTCGAGATAGATTGCACCATAAACCAATGGCTTTTCTAATAATACGCAGGCATCATTCAATAAATACCTTGTTGCGAAATCATCGGTACAATCAACAATTACATCATAGTCACTAAGAATATTAAATGCATTTTTATTATTCATAAAAACAGGAAATGGTACAACTTCAATATCTGCATTCAGCCACTTCAAATACTTTTCAGCACAAGAAACTTTCAATTTTCCAAGATCTAGTTCAGTAAACAATATTTGTCGAGGAAGATTAGATTTCGACACAACATCACCATCTACTACACCGATTTTCCCAACACCTGCAGCTGTTAAATACTGCATTACAGGACAACCAAGTCCACCAGCACCAACGACCAACACTTTCGCATCCAGCAATTGTTGTTGACCATTCACTCCTATTTTAGGATGTGAAATTTGCCGTTGATATCTTTCGAAGTCCATTAAATATAAATTTATCCACCCGAAAAGGGAGGTAATAAGGCTATAGTATCACCCTTTTGAATGTGTTTATCACCACTGACAATCTTATTATTAACAGAAACAGCATATTGGATATTAACTATGGATGGAAATTTATTTTCCAACTCATTTTTCAACGTTTTCACATCATTAGGCAGAGACCAAAAAAGTTCATTCGTGCCCATCAGCTCTTCCAATTTACCAAACACTTTTACTTTTACTTGATCCATTTTTCTGCTTTCAACAAATCATCGGGTGAATTAATATTAAGAAAAGAAAATTCGTTTGCTAGCAAATCCCTTTCAGCATTCACCAATTTATAATTAAATTTCTCAATCAATTTTTGCAATTTGAATTCTCCCTCTTCCATACTTTGCTTCCATTTTCACTGATTGACTTTGAATACACGCCAACCATTGGCTCCCAAAATCCCATTGACTCTGCTATACAAATTTCGTGATCTTTTGCCAGATTAAAAATTCGTGAAATTAGAGATGAGTCCAGAAAAGGCGTATCGCAAGAAATGACAAAGTTCTGATTCACAGTCGAATGTTCAAGAGCAGAAAAGATCCCAACGGCAGGACCTTTTCCTAGGACTATATCGGGCACCAAGGGAAGGCAAAATTGTTCATATAATTCATTCGAACTCACGATGAAAATTTGATCTACGCAAGGAGTTAAATTATCGATAACATACTTCACTAAACTTTTATTTTTTAGCAGGAGCAATCCTTTATCTGTTCCCATTCGAGAACTTTTACCGCCGGCTAATATATATCCATTACGTTGTAGACTCATTACTCGGTAAAGATCAACTTATAAACGGCGATCAACAAGACGAAAGCCAATACTTTTTCCAATATTTTTTTATTCCATTTTGATGCGCCTAAAAAAGAACCGAAGTATCCACCAACCAAAACGACACCTACTAAAATTCCAAAATTCAAACCTAATTGCATTCCAACCATTTTTGCCCTAAAATTCCAGAAATGGAATTCACAAAAATAAAAAGTGCTGAAACGGCAGCTGTTTCTTTCATCTTCGCCCATCCAAAAAACAAAATCAATGGACTTAAAATTATTCCACCACCAATACCAATCCATCCACTAAAAAATCCTATAATACATCCCACCAACAAAAGATGAATGAAAGAAGGGGTCAAACTTTCAACTCTTTCCTTCACCTTAAACAAACCAGACAAAGTTAAAATAGGAATACACAAGACAAATCCTAAAATCATTTTATAGTAAGATGCATCTACATTCAACATCCCACCTAAAAATGCAGCAGGAATGGAGGCTATAGCCAGGGGAATAAATAAATCTTTACGAAAATGTCCTTCCTTAGAAAAATGATAAAACGATAATCCAGAAACAAAAACATTCATCACCAGAGATGCTGGACGAATTTCATCAGGAGAAAATGAGAACAACGTCATCAATGCAATGTATCCACTTGCACCACCGTGTCCTACACTAGCATATAAAAAAGATACTATCAATAACAATACATAAAATACTATTGGCCATTCCATCAAGAATTAATTTCTTATTTCTATTACTTCAACTTTATCGTCTCTAGAAATAGTACTTTCATCTTCTTTCATGACCAACAAAACATTTGCATCTACAAAAGAATTTAACTTATAACTTTCCTGATCTTTTAAAATAGCAACACCATGAACATCCTGTTTTGCCTTTAAAAAATTTGCCATACCCGGCTTCTTCCGATAATCATTCAGTGATAAAGCGGGTATCAATTCACGTTTAGACTTATTCATAAATGCATAAATAGCATCAACCACATACACATGAAAACATGTTAATACAGAAGCTGGATTTCCTGGAAGTCCGAAATAAACTTTATCTTTTTTCGACCCAAAATAAATTGGCTTACCTGGCTTTTGCTTCACTTTATGAAAATGCATTTTTACTTTATGTTCGTCTAATGTAGAAGCCACGAAATCAAAATCTCCCACGGAAACGCCGCCCGTAAAAAGGATGATATCAGACTTCTTCTCGCATTCCATCAATTTTCTTTTCACATCTTTTCTATCATCTTTAGCATACAATACAATATCAGGAATAATTCCATAATTCAGTAAGCTTGCTATTAATCCAAAAGAATTACACTCGTAAACTTGTCCCGACTTCAACTTTTTCCCTGGAACCGCCAACTCATCACCAGTAACGATGATGCCGATACGAGGTTTCGCAAACACTTTCACTTGAGCTATTCCGATTGAAGCTAAAAAAGCGATAGTTCCTGCAGAAATAATGTCTCCTTTTTTCAAAACAACTTTCCCTGCTTTCACATGAAAGGCTTTTCTTCTAATATTTAATCCAACCGTTGTAGATACATCTAAAATAAAAACCTGATTTCCTTTCACCAACACTTTCTCCTTCATTACAACACAGTTTGCGCCTGATGGAATGGGTGCACCCGTAAAAATTTTTGCTGCTTCGTGCTTTTTCAATTTTATGGCAGATTTCTTTCCCGCTTGAATCACAGATGTTAGCAAAAGTGGAGAATTCTTATCCCATGAGCTAACATTAAATGCGAATCCATCCATAGCAGATTGATCGAAAGGCGGTGCATCAACAATTGCAACAATATTTTCTGCTAAAACATGATGCAGACATTCAGACAACTTCATACTCATAACTCTTCCGCTTCGTGTATTTTTTATTACTAGGCGACGAGCATTTTCGAATGAAATCATTGTATTCATTTGCATTTAACCACCAATAGAAATCATAGAACGATTATCAATATTTTCAGCAGAAATATCACCAAGATCGCCCATCATTTGTCCACCGCGAGCTGCTTTTTTCTGCCAAACACATTGCCGAATGATCGGAACCAGATCGTCACCCTTTCTTAATGCAGAAAGAATATCAGCTTCTCCATTTGAGAACAGACAATTCTTCATTTTTCCATCTGAAGTTAATCGAAGACGATTACAGGTATCACAAAAAGGTTCGGTCATCGTACTAATAATTGCAAAAGTTCCAACATGATTATCTACACGGAAATTCCGAGCGGTATCATGAGGACGATCTGTCAATTTATGAAATTGAAAATTTTTATTTATCAAAGAAATAATTTCATCCGAAGAAAACACTTGCTGTTTATCCCATCCATTTCCTTTAAACGGCATAAACTCAATAAATCGAACATGCAGATGTGCGTTCTTCGTCATTTCAACAAATGCAGGAATTTCTTTATGATTTACCTCTTTGAGTACAACCATATTCAACTTCACATGAAAACCACGATCAAGCAACAACTGAATATTAGCAACGACTTTACTAAAATGTTTACGTTGCGATAAGATTTCAAACGTAGAGGCCTCTAATGAGTCGAGGCTCACATTCACGGAGCGCAAACCAGTTTCCACAAACAAATCGATGTACTCATCCACAAGAACTGCATTCGTTGTTAAGGCCAACTGGACAGGAAATTTAGCTAGTCTTGAAATGATTTCTCTTACTTCCTTCCTCACTAATGGTTCGCCACCTGTCAACCGAATTTTAGTAACTCCTAAATCGACAAAGACCTTTGCGATAGCGACAATTTCATCGACGTTCATCATCGAACGGGTCGCCAAAAAACTTTCAGGAAGATCGACGGGCATACAATACAAACATCTCAAATTACACTTATCGGTAAGTGAAATTCTTAAATAATCATGTTTTCTATTGAACGAATCGACCAGCATTTAATTAATTCTACAATTTAAAATAACCTACTTTCAAAGGTAGCAAATTATATTGATTTATGTAATTCGGCTTCCTCTGGACGCTTCTTCTTCCATCGACGGTGGCTCCAGAGCCAATATTGAGGAGCTTTTAGAATATCATTTTCGAGCATTTGAGTGTGCAATTGCGTGATTTCACCAAACTCGCATTGGGAAGGATCATCCACCAAATTCCGAAACTCCACTTCGTAATATCCGCGCTTTACCTTATGAATACAACAAAACACCACTGGATAATTATAATCTTTTGCAAACTTCTCAGCGCCGAAGAGAACTGCTGTTTCCTGATTTAAAAAATTCATCCAATATGCTTTCTTTACATTTCCAGGAGACTGATCTGTTCCAAAAATAAAAGTAGATAATTCATGTTGCGTTTCATCGAACACTTTTTTCACATCCTTGATGGCAATCATTCTCAATCCAAATTTACCTCTTGTTGCTCGCATTTTCACATCAAAAAACTGATTTGACAACGGCTTATAAATAGCGATACTATTATGTTTAATTGCATGATCAATTGCGACAGCGAACAACTCCCAATTATTAAAATGACCACCTGCCATTATCACACTCTTTCCTTCATCAAAATACTTGTTCATCACAGCTGGATTCACAAATTTCATTCGTTTTTGCACTTGTGGTTCAGCTATTGAAAAAACCTTTAAACTTTCAACGATAAGATCACAGAAATGCGCATAAAATTTCCTTGCAATCTCTATTTGTTCACTTTTCAATTTATCAGGAAACGAACGTTCAATATTTCCTACAATTACATTTTTCCTATATCCTAATATATAATAAAAAAGAAAATATAAAAAATCCGAAATTCGATACAATAAAAAATAGGGTAATGCTGAAATAGGCATTATAATGAGATAATAAAATAAGGCAGAAATAAATCGGTTGATCATACTTTTCAAGTAGACCACAAAATTACAACTAATACTTCACCAATAACAAATCACATCTTAACCCATTCTTTAAGAGTACTCTCACCATATACGAACCAGATGAAAGGCTAGAAATATCTGTTGGACCGAAAGTGCTTGCCGTCATCAAGAACCAGCCCTGCATCGAAAAAACCTGAACACTTTTAACATCATTTTCACCTGCATCGATACTAAAACTATCGAGTACTGGGTTTGGAATAATTCGAACCTTGGGGACAAGAGGTACTTCTTGTTCCATGCGAGGAGAAGGTCCAGTAACTGTAAAATCCCATATTGGACTCACAACAATATTAGTACCATCACTCACCTCAACATACCATTCATAGCTTCCTAATGCTAAACCTGGCCAACTTAACGATGAAAACGAATTACTTGCTACATTACTATTGGTGCCTATTAACTTAAATGTCTCAAACAAATTTATTGGCAATTCAAATTCACTGTTTTGATCCGTCTCATAAATATCAAAAAGTGGTGAATAGGTTTTGACTTTCAATCGATTTTCCGCTGGAACAAATTGCAAAATATTCATCCATCCTGTTCCACCATTTAGTCGAGTTTGGAAATCGGCCATAAGTGTATGAATCAAATTTCCGTTCACGGTATCTGTTCTTTGTGCTTCACCACCTATATGTCCGCATAAAATCAAAAAGAGATTCGGATTATTTTTCAATGCATTAAATGTAGCTAATCCTTGAGCGCTAAAATTTCCTTTTATGTCGAGTAAAAAATGACTAGTAATAATTGCTCTTCGATTTATATAAGTTTTCAAAAGTGCATCAGCCCAAGCCAACACAGAACCATTAGCCACCTCATCATATTCCAAAGAAATAGCAATGAAATTATAGCCATTCACACTGAACAACTCGTAATGATTATCATTATTACTTCCATAATGTCCACCATAATAATTTCGACCGCTAAACCTAGTACTTCCAAAATACTGATTGTAAAGAGTAGTTGCACCATTAGGATCACCGTTTGGAGTTTGATCATGATTACCCACGCAAACACTGTATGGTATTCCAAATGGTAATTGAGTGGTAACAGGATTCTCAATAATTTTAAATGCTGAATCGGCTCTTATCCATTCCACTTTATCGCCATTATTATCGCCATGCTCCACACAGTCACCATAATGAGAAATAAACGAAACTGTTAAAGAGTCTTTTTTGGCTAATGTCCAATCCATTTGTGCTTTAAAAAAGCTGTTTGAACCTCCATTCTCTTCACTTGTATAAAACTGAGTATCGGGCAAACCTATGATGGAAAATGGAGCTGGCGGTGTACTTTGGAAAGGTCTTTTACGCCCGTAGTATTTAACAGTCATAGCATTTCCATTAGGATCGATGGGAATCACTTTTAATCCTACTGTTGTTGGATTACAACAGCTTAAATTAGCTGGAGCCGACAAAATTATTTGCGATGGATCCTGTCCAACCAAATTAAATTGCCATGTATGTTGAATACAATTTAGGCTATCCACAACCGTTATGAATGAAGCGTTGCTAATGTTTAAGCTTTGAGATTTACATGTTGAATCGTTGCTTGGCCAGTAATAATTTCCTACCCATGGTGCTTCCAACTTCACTTGTTGCCCTGTATTTACTGGAATTACAATCGTATCATTTACATCTTTGAACATGGTAAAGCGATCACCTACGAGTCCATCTTCACGAACCCAAGAAGCATCCAATCGATTAATCCTCACTTCAAGAATCATTGATCCGCCCATGTTAGATTTAGACGTAACCATAGCTGGAAAAGGAAAATCCACTTGTTCAGAACCTCGTTGCCCAGATGTTCCCAAGGTGACATAAACGGTTCCTTTTGCATTTGAGTTACTTTCCTTAACATATGGACAAGAATTAGGTGAGCCATCATACTTTGCTTTTGAAGAACTTACTCTATGTTTCCATGCTTTATAATCAGCAGCAGTACCCGTAAGTCCGTTTAACAAATAACTTCTTTCATAGGCATAGCTTCCACCACTAAAAACCAAATCAACCCCATTACGTTCTAAGATAGGGAGTATTGAAGAGCGCAATCGAATCATCAATGAATCAGTATCTCCATCAAAACTTCCTTTGGTATAAAAGGGCATTCCCATACTCACTACTTTCCACTTTAAGTTAGTAGCTGCTAAATCATTTTTGAGCCAAATAGCTTGTGCAGATGTTGTATCTACTAACTTTAAATTAGACTCAATTCCAAAAGCATCTAACACAATAAAATGAACATCACCATGATCAAAAGAATAATATTCCTTTCGATTACTTGGTATTCCAGATACTACATCTTGTTGCACATGAAAAATATCATTATACGCTATTGCATGATTTGTTTGCTTCAAGACACTGCTGCCATAATCTATTAATCCTAGAGTAGGAAAGATGCAAACTTTCTTTAGCCAATCTGAAAAAACGGAAAAGAATTTTGATTGATACTGTTCATCGGTTCCACCAGAATATCCTAAGTTTCCTGCATTAATCCATAAATCAGGAACTCTACTTTTAAAATAGGATTTAGCACCTGCATAAACTTTATTCACTACAGTTTTACCTGTCCCTATCTCTCCTGTAATCCAAGCAACTGTAGAAACTTCATTACCAGCTAAAGGTGTTGTTACAAAATTATTATTAGAATCTCTTTGCAACAGTTTTGTTGTTGAACCAATTGAATAATAATATTTTTTTCCTGGAATTAATCCTGTTAATATTAATTTATGATCAGTATAACAATCATTATCAACAAGCAAATCAGGTAAAACCTGCCAATTTGTGCTGTAACGAATCAAACTTGTTGAAGGAATATTTGTTCTCCAGCAAATCGTAGAAGATGTTGGAGAAATTTGTTGAATATAGGGTCCGCGAACAATTTCCAATAGGGTAGTAAAAGGTGTTTCATTCACCCATGAGGAAAGAGAACCTTCAATAGAACCGCTTCTATTATTTCCAGAACTATCGCGAATGGTTAATCCACTTCCGTCATTCATGGGCCACCTAGCCACCAGCGCTGCATTTTGAATTCCTTGTGTAAATAGATTTGCCTTAATAAACGTAGAAGACAATGCAGTGTTCCATAATTTCACTTCACTGATTTGTCCCAAAAATGTTCCTGAAGAAGCTTGAGAGGAATTTTTTGCTGATCCGATACAAAAATTTTGCAATCCCAACGTTTGGGGTTGATTGGTTACAGATAGTTGTGCTTCCAAATTTCCATTTAAATACAAACAAAAATTAGTACCATCAAAAGTAATAGCTGCGTGATACCAAACATCATTTGCAATTCTAGTTATCCCGAATAGTGGATTATTTTTTCCTGGATTAGGAGCTGAATTATCTGCTTCAAAATCGGCGCATAGCACTTCCTTATTTTCTTCGATTCCGAGAAAATAATTAATATCCTTTAATGGTCCATCACCTTCCGCTCTTCCACGGGTTACCAATGGATAAGCAGAAATAGATCCTGTACTTGTAGGCGAACCTTTACCCGTTCGCTTAAACCAACATTCAATGGTAAATTGACTCAATTGAAATGAAGCATGGAACGGAACAACAACACATGTTTTAGAACCACTCAGTTGTACTGAAGTTTGAGCAAAAGAATAACCGTTGATAAAAAATAAAATCAACAGTAAAACGAAATACATCTTAGCAAATACTATTTTCATCTTCTCAAAGGCAAACACATTTTTGATCGGATACAATTTTATGAAAAATTAATCAATATTCCCAACAATTTCATCTGTTTTTTGGTGATTATTCCAAATAAGTTAAAAAGAAAATTATAGGAGCCAATCCTAAATGTTTAGCCAAAAAAATCCTCTTTGCCCCTCATATCCCATTTTATGGGGAAAATATGAAGTTGCAAAGAGGATTTAATAATAACTCTTTATTTAACAGATTGAATTATTTAACAATAAGTCGGGAAGTTAAAACAGATCCATTCACATTTACTTTAACCATATACATTCCAGCATTTAATCCATTCAAAGGAATATTGAATACATTCTTGCCCGTTGAACCATTGAATTGCTGAGAATACACTGACTTACCTAACATGTCGAACATCTCAATTACATACTTAGAAGAATTCTTTAAATTCACTTCTAACTGCGTAGATTGACTAGCAGGGTTTGGGTAAACAGACATTGAAAATGCATCCGCAACTAATTCCTTAACAGTTGTAGTAATTCCATAAGCACCACGATTTACATTCAACACAGAACTAAGATCTGCATCTTGCAACATTCCAATGACACGCATATTACTTGCATTCCAGGTGATAGGAATTGTAGTTGAGAACGTATAAGAATAGGTAGTTCCACTAAAAACAGTAGAAGGAACCGATCCTGTTTGGCCTTCAAATCCGCCCATAATATTTCTACCAACAAAATTATAAACCATACTTGAAAAAGGAACTGGGTTTGGTTCAGTTTGCCAGTTGTGTCCAGCACCTACTAAGGGTTGATTATTAGAAGCAAAACTATAATAGTTAGACTGGCTATAGGTTGAATTAGTTCCAATCACATTATCTTCTACTAATACTGCATTCAATCTATAATTACCTGCCAGCTCTGCTGCGAAAGTTGCAGATACGACTACATCTACTTGGCGAGATACCGAATTAAAATAGGCACTTACTCCAACATCAGCAGGAGATACATCATTAATTCGATTCATATAACTAGCAGCAAATGCTGTAGGATCTACATCGAGATCAACTCTATCAACGAGTCCACTTGGATAACCTCCGATTAAATTCGGATCATTCATACCTCCATCATAAACGGCATCAGCCATTGGATCTGCATTATGAACGGCAACGACAATTGCAGAGCCCAAATGCACTGTATCAATTTGTTCAGTATAAACAGCGCCTCTCGGACACCATCCACACCAAGTCCCAGTAGCTTCTTCAATTAGGACTCTCTTTGTAGTTTGAAATGAAAGACCCGTAACGACGGTATTTAATGTATCATCGGAATGATCTGCATCACCAATTACATCTACCCAAATTTTGACAGGATAAGCTGCAGCAACAGGAATACTTAAAGGAGTGGAATGAATAAATGAATATGATGTATTAGATAGAATATTTAAACTGGTAAGTGAATGAGTATACACAGTACCGTTAGATTCATACTTAACATCCATACTTGCTATCGGATTAGCTCCCAAATTAAGAACTGAACCTTCAATAAAAACTTGTCCTGGAACTATTAAATATTTATCCACAGTAATTGAACTCAGCTTTGTTTGGATTGCGACTTGTGTACCATAAATAAATTGATAATAAGTATTATCAATTGAAGTTGGATCCGTTCCTGCTAATGGATGGAGTGCGGGAGATCCAACAACCGAAAAAGCGGTAGTTGGGTTCAACTGAATTCCTGCCGATACACTTACATTGAAATTATGACGTTGATCAACAATATAAATATTATTTGACGATTCTTCCAATACAATTGACCAATATGTCCATACGCTTGCATTGGAAGTAGAAAATGACGAAAACATACACCAAAACTGCCGATTGGGAGCTACACCAAATGTTTTAGTAACTACATTATCACTTGCCTGTGTGCCCCTGATACCCAATATACAAACCGAATTATCAGGAATATTTACATTCGGTAATGCAGCAGTAACAAATCCAGGTACTGTAACAGCACTTGTATTGAAAGTAAGAACTCCACTGTTTGATACTTTACATTGAGTAACGGGAGCTCCATTAAAATTAAAAGAAAATGGTAATGTAACTAGTGGGGACCACACTGGTGTTAAAGAAGAATCCAGAATTACTGTCCATGAAGGATCTAATCCCCCAGTGCCAGCAGGAAACTCAGAATCAGAATTTAATCCGCCAGGATTTGTTCCTGCATTTTGATAAGGAACGTAGTAATACTGAGCATTTACAGCAGCAGTTAAGAACATGAACGCTGCAATTAATAAGTTAAACTTCTTCATTTGATTGTGATTTATAGTGAACTAATGATTAACCAAAGATAAAAAAGCTAATGATAAATTCAAGTCCCAATTATTTAAAAATTGAAGAATAAAAATGCATTAAAATATTTCATTAACGCCTGATTACTAACCACAAAGAAAATTGGCTCACTACTTTGGCATGAATTACACCTTCCCTTCCAACTCCATTAAGTTCCATTTATCTCAACAATATAAAAACCGAAAAGAATTCGGAATAATGACCACAGAAATTCTCAGATAATTATCTTTGGTGCAAATCAATAATTCTTCATGAAAAAGACTTCCTCCTTTCTCTTTGTTCTACTCAGTTTACTCAATTCACAACTTTCTGGTCAACCATCAACAGAAATATTTCAATCAATTAAAAAACTTGAAGTAACTACTACTGTTCTTTACATTGCTGCACATCCTGATGACGAAAATACACGACTCATTACATGGATGTCAAAAGAAAAACTTTTTCGCACGGCCTATATTTCTTTAACTCGAGGAGATGGAGGTCAAAATTTAATAGGATCAGAACTGAGTGAGAACTTAGGACTCATAAGAACAAGAGAATTAATGGCAGCAAGGACTATTGATGGAGGAGAACAATTTTTTACACGAGCCAATGACTTTGGCTACTCCAAAACATCAGATGAAACATTGGAATTTTGGGAAAAGGAAAAAGTATTGGAGGACCTAGTTTATGTAATTAGAAAAATTAAACCCGATGTCATAATTTGTCGCTTTCCACCCGACAGCAGAGCAGGACATGGTCATCATAGCTCGAGTGCTATTTTAGCTAAAGAGGCATTTGACGCCGCTTCCGATCCTAAAATTTTCCCATATCAAGTTGAAGAATTTGGTAGTTGGCAAGTAAAAAGAATTTACTGGAATACGTTTCGATTTGGCTCCAACAATACAACCACTGAACAACAATTAAAAATTGATGCGGGTGGATATAATATTTTAGATGGAAAAAGCAATGGAGAAATAGCGGCAGAAAGTAGATCGCAACATAAGAGTCAAGGATTTGGTGTACCTAGTCAACGAGGCACACAACTCGAATATTTCAGTCCTGTAGCAGGCGATACGCTAGTGACGGATCCATTCGCAAACATTCCTTCATTTTGGGAACAATCTGCCTCAGGAAAAGTAATTTCCTCTTTGCTGCAAAAAATAATTAAAGAATACAACTTTCAAAATCCATCTACTTCTATAGATGATTTATTAAAAGCTCGATCGTTTATTCGCAAAATGCCTTCCAGCACCATACAAAAACAAAAGCTAAAAGAAATAGAAAAAATTATTAAAGATGTAATTGGATTGTGGACATCGGCGTATTCCTACAGAGAACGATATGCAGAACAGGATACAATTCATATTACATTTCAATCTATACTCAGAAATTATCCAGAAGCCACTTTGAAAGTTAACGGTGCAATATATTCCGATTCATCCAATTCTTTTTCACTGACAAAACAACTTTTTCAATCTCGAAAAATGGTTCTTGCTGGAAGCCCAACCAACTCACAGCCTTATTGGTTAATAGAAAATCACCCCATTGGCGTTTTTACTATTCCAGATAAAAGAGAAATTGGAAAGCCTTGGAATGATGTACCTATGTTCGTTTCCGCCGAATTGTATATTAAAAATGACACACTACTTCTTCAAATTCCTGTATTATATAAGGAGACAGACCCTGTAAGAGGCGAACTTATTCATCCTTTAATAATTTCTCCTATACTAACTGGAAATCTCAGTGAAAATAAATCTATTTTTCTCAATGATCAACCAAAAACATATGAACTCTTACTTCAGTATTGGGGTGCAACGGATACAAGCATAACCATCAATTCAACAATTTCGAATGACGAATGGAAGTCTAGTTTTAAAGACACCACAATAAACTTTAAAGCAAATTCAACACCAACAACCATTCGATTTTCAATTCAGGCGAAAGGGGTAAATACAACGAATGGTACAACTTCATTCAGTTTCAAAACAGGAAATGAGAAATGGAATAATTTACAAGGAAATACATCCATCAACTATAACCATATTCCAAGAATTACTTGGTTTCCAACATTACAAATTGATCTTCAGAAAGTAGATATCAAAATTGGAAGTAAGAATATTCTTTATATCAAAGGTGCGGGTGATGAAGTAGCATCCTCCCTTCGTAAAATTGGATTTAAAGTTGATGAAGTGAATGCAATAGCACTTCATAGCATGGATCTTAAAAAATACGACGCAATCATCACAGGAATTAGAGCTTACAATACCGATGAAGAATTAGCAAATTTAGTTCAGCCCTTGTTTAAATACATGGAAGATGGTGGTACATTTATTGTTCAATACAATACCAATTCAAATCTACATCCGTCGACCTTTAAAACCCCCTACCCCTTTACTATTGGAAGAAATCGCGTAACCGATGAATTAGCAAAAGTAACTTTTACACAACCCAATGATCCCATTTTTAATTCACCAAATAAATTGACAGAGAAAGATTTTGAAGGATGGGTACAAGAAAGAGGGCTTTACTTTGCCAGCAAAATAGATAGCAATTACACCAACTTAATTTTAATGAATGACAAAGATGATAGTCCGCAAGAAGGTAGCTTAATTCGATGTCAATATGGAAAAGGAAAATACATCTACACAGGAATTTCCTTTTTTCGGCAACTTCCTGCAGGTGTGCCAGGTGCCTACAAACTATTTGCAAATATGATAGGTCAGAAAAAATAATGAACGAATCGAACACGAAAATATTCTGGCTAAAGAAATATGGGGCTTTGTTTCTCTTTCTTCTTTTACAAATAATTTTCTACACCTACTTTAGTCAATTTTTCGAATGAGTAACATTGATTGGATCGTATTATGTTTAACGATGATTACCATCATCGTATATGGCATGGTTAAAAGCAGAGGACAAAAAGACCTCAACAGTTATTTTCTAAATAACAGATCCATGCCATGGTATATGATTTTATTTTCAATCATGGCTACACAAGCCAGTGCCATTACTTTTCTCTCAGCACCTGGTCAAGCCTACACAGACGGAATGCGATTTGTACAATATTATTTTGGGCTTCCTCTCGCAATGATTTTCATTTGCATTTTCCTGCTTCCAGTATATCAAAAATTAAATATTTATACCGCTTATGAATACTTAGAACAGCGCTTCGACAGAAAGACAAGACTTCTTACTAGCTTTTTATTTCTTCTTCAGCGAGGACTCAGTACTGGAATTAGTATTTATGCTCCATCCATTATTCTATCCTCCTTGATGGGCTGGAACATATATATCACCAATGTAATCATGGGAGGTTTTTTGATTATCTATACAGTGAGTGGCGGTGTTAAAGCCATTTCTTATACGCAAACACAACAACTCATCATCATTTTTATAGCGATGTTTATTGCAGGATATATGCTCATCCATTTACTTCCCGACTCAATGAATTTTATGGATTCATTAAGCATTGCAGGAGCCTCTCAAAAACTAAATGTTATTACAACCGGTTTTACAGAAAAAGGTTTTGACTGGAAAGATAAATACAATCTTTTCAGTGGAATCATTGGTGGATTTTTTCTTGCACTCTCCTATTTTGGAACGGATCAATCACAAGTAGGACGGTATTTAACGGCGAAAAATTTAAGTGAAAGCAGAAGAGGATTATTAATGAATGGCTTTGTAAAAATCCCGATGCAGTTTTTAATTTTACTTGTGGGTGCAATGGTTTTCACCTTTTATACAATTTATGAAGGTCCAATCAACTACAATAGCAAACAACTTGAACAAGCAAAAAGGGGTATTGCAGGAGAAGAAATTGCAAAACTTGAATCGCAATATTCGGTCGTAAGAAAACAAAATGAACAATCTGCCATTCATTATTTAGATGCCAAGAAACGTCACGATATAGAAGCAGAACAAAAATTTAAGAATGAACTTACTCAACATAACAACGAACTTCTCTCTCTTCGAAAAAATGCGGCGGAGCAAATAAAAATATCAGATCCGCTAGCGGACACAAACGATACCAATTACATTTTCCTGCATTTTGTCGTTCATCATTTACCAAAAGGATTGGTAGGATTGCTCATTGCTATCATATTTTTAGCAGCTTGGGGTTCCATAGCTGCAGCTTTAAATTCATTGGCATCAACCTGTGTGGTAGATTGGCATCATCAAATACGACCCAAAGATCGAACCGATAAAAAAAATCTCTTCCTCTCACGACTTTACACTTTCGGGTGGGGAATATTCTCTATTGTCGTAGCTTCTATAGCAGGAAAATTAGGTTCACTGATTGAAGCTGTCAATATATTAGGATCCCTATTTTATGGAACCATACTTGGCATCTTTATGGTCGCTTTGTTCTTAAAATCAATCAAGGGACATGCTGTCTTCATTGCCGCCCTAATCACCGAAGTGCTCGTTATTGCCATCTACTTTTCTGACACCATTTCATTCCTATGGCTCAATTTAATTGGCTGTTTTTTAGTGATTTTCATCGCTTTTTTACTAAATTTACCTATTAGAAGTGCTACAAATCCAACTTAGGTAAATATCATCTTTTTTATTTCTCAAATTAGTCTTAACTTGCATCCTAATTTAATACAAAAACCTATGAAAAATCTAATTAGTTTAGCATTAGTATTCATGCTTATTTCTCTCACTACTTCTTGTGATGATGAAAGTTTAACCGGATTTAGTTTTTCAAATGACTACGCTACTGCCACTATTACGGTGGATCCAACTACTACACAAGGAGACATTGATTTAGGCGTAATTGAATTTGAAAGTGATATACAAGGACTTGTTTCTGGTCAAGGAGTGGGAGTTGACAATTTAAAATCGATAAAAGTAACAGCAGTAAAACTTGAAATAGAAGATACAGATCCCAATCCATACACCTTTGATCTTGTTACTAGGATAAAAAGTGAAATCAGTAATTTGGCTGGCACTTCACTCATTGAATTTGCTGGAAAAGATCCAGTCCCTACAGGAGGACAAACGGAAATATTTTTAGATGTTCAAGATGTTGAATTGATTAATTATTTCAAACAAACCAAGTTCAAAGTGAATCTTAAAGGATTTACCACTGGCCCAATCGATCATAGTTTTAATGTTAAACTCACTATGTCCGCAACATTTAAAGGCGAAGTATTAAAATAAAAAAAATCTCGTATTAAAAATGCATAAAAATAGCCTAAGGTTTAAACCTTAGGCTATTTTAGTTTAAATTAAATATCAGTTTATTATTTCAATGATTTAATTAATTTTTCGTTCAAGCTTACATAATTATCATCTTTTGCTTCCTTAGCGATTGCAATTGATTTATTGGCTGTCTCTATGGCTTCTTTTACCATACCCATCTTAGCATAACACTTCGCTTTAGCATGAACATTCCAATAAGCTTTTGGATTGCTTTCAATCGCTTTATCGTACCAAGCAATTGCTTGTTTCATATCCTTACCATTCTCAGCATAATAATTTGCAGCAGCACCATAAGGGCGATTATCTTTGATTACATAGCGATCAATATCTTTCATGATACGAGCATCAAGTTCAACAGAAATGGGCATGTTCACTTGAGTATTTTCCCAAGATAATTGAATATCGCAGGTAGCAGTAGTAATATTCCCTACATTAATAGTGAAAGTCTCCACTTTATCCTTCAAAGTAGTTACATTAGACTTCACACGAACAACATCTTCTTCCATTTTATAATCTTCAGGACTCGTTACTGAAGTATTACTTGAAACAATGATTGTCCATTCCGTAGCACCTGGAATAGTTAATAAACCATACTTTCCTGGATTCACTTTCTTTCCTGCAATAAAAGTGGTATCCGAAAATGTAATCGTTGTTGCACTATTGGCTCCAGTTCTCCATACTTTATTAAAGGGAACTAGATCACCAAAGATGACTCTTCCCTTAACACTGGGACGTGAATAATTTACTTCAACACTTCCTAAACCGAAATCTTGTTTAATGGTTTGCGTTGGAGATGGCGCAGGTGTTTTCAAACCTTGCGCTTGGCTAATGGTACATAATCCAATTAGGATAAATGCACTTAAAATTAATTTTTTCATGGTGGTATATTTTTAGGTTGATTAAAATTACAAACGAGGTAAATAAACAGTGTAAATTTAATCAAAAACAAAGTTAAAAAGTTAAAAAGTATATACTCATCAAATCAGAATGCGCCTAACTGCCACTAAATTAAGGCATCATAGCAAGATTTTTTTTATAGTTTAGCCGATTATGAGTAATCAATTACACAAATCTCCCTTTAACCTTGCCGTATTAGTAGCTGGGCTTGGATTTTTCGTAGATGCATTTGACCTGTTCTTATTCAATATTTATAGAGTTCCTAGCTTAAAAGAATTAGGGCTTACTGGAATAGAACTTTCACATCATGGAGAATTTCTGTTAGCCATTCAGATGGCAGGAATGATGGTAGGTGGAGTTTTAACTGGTATCATTGGAGACAAGAAAGGAAGAAAAACTGTTTTATTCGGATCCATATTACTTTACTCCGCTAGCAACATTGCAAATGCATTTGTTGATGATACGATGAGTTATGCCATCATTCGTTTTTTAGCTGGTGTTGGATTAGCGGGTGAACTAGGGGCTGGAATAACTATTGTAAGCGAGAGTATGAGTATTAAAACGAGAGGCTATGGAACCATTCTCGTTGCAACATTGGGAGCATTGGGCGCTGTGACTGCAGGACTTATTGGCAATGTCATTCCATGGAGAATTGCATTTTTTATTGCAGGATGCATGGGTTTATTACTTTTAATTTTGAGAATGAAAATTTCCGAACCACAATTATTTAAAGAGCAAATTCATTTAGCAAGTCACAAAAAAGGAAACTTTAAATTGCTTTTTAAAAATAGAAGAAGAAGCATAAAATACATCGCTTGCATTTTGATGGGTGTACCTATTTGGTATAGTGTAGGATTGCTTATTTCACTATCTCCAGAATTAGCTCAACTTTACAACATCGAAAATTTACAGTTAGCCACCTGCTTCATTTTATTTCAAATCGGGATTACAGTTGGAGATTTAGGTTCTGGTATCTTAAGTCAACTCCTGCATACAAGAAAAAAGGTTCTCTTAAGCTTTATGGCATTTGCAATCATTGCTACGTGCGTTCACTTTTTTAATATCAAGAATGGAAAAAGTTTAAATACAACTTCCTTTTTGATGGGCTTAGGTTGTGGCTATCTAAGTGTGTTTGTCACCACGACTGCTGAACACTATGGTACTAATTTGAGAGTATTAGCCACGGCAACGGTCACAAATTTTATGCGTGGATCAATTACTCTATTAATTCCATTTCATTTATGGATACAATCCTATTTTCAAGTTGATTTGGCCATGGGATTAATCATTACAGGTATCGTTGTATGGACTTTAGCCATTATTGCCACACTCTATTTACCTGAAACATTTGGTAAGAATTTAAATTTTAATGAAGAATAAAAGTATAATTTCACCACCATCCTCCCATGAAAATATTTCCTGAATCCTTCCAGCTAAAAATGAAAGCACTTTTACAAGGTGAAGCTTCTGCATTTTTTGAAAGTCAGGAAAACCCTCCTCCTATTTCTTTAAGAACACATCCAAAAAAAAGAAAACTCATCTATTTTTCGAAGATACAAAAAGTGACTTGGTGTGCAAAAGGGGTTTACTTGTCTACTCGACCAATTTTCACTTACGATCCGTTGTTTCATGCCGGAACCTACTACGTTCAAGAAGCAGGATCGATGTTATTAGAAAAACTTCTTACTCCCATTCTAGAAGAAAACAAGAATTTAAAAATATTGGATTTATGCGCTGCGCCAGGAGGAAAATCGACGCATATTTTGAGTTTAATGAACGGAGATGGAATATTAGTAAGCAATGAAACCATTCCGATAAGAAATAAAATTTTACGGCAGAATATTGCCAAGTGGGGATATTCCAATTGCATTGTCACACAAAACAAAGCAGAAGACTTTGCAAAAGGAAAAATTCAATTTGATGTTATTCTTGTGGATGCACCTTGCAGTGGCGAAGGACTTTTTAGGAAAGATGATCAAGCAATTTTAGAATGGAGCGTAGACCAAGTGATGGTTTGCAGTCAACGTCAAACAAAAATTCTGGAAGATATTCTTCCTGCATTAAAACCTGGAGGATATCTCATCTACTCAACCTGTACGTATGAGTCGGCCGAAAATGACGAGCAAATTGAACAAATGATAACCAATTCAGGAATGAAAGTAGAGACACCTGAACCACCCCTTGGAATAGCACAAACAAAATACGGCTGGCAAGCCTATCCGCACCGAGTAAAAAGTGAAGGATTTTACTGTTGTCTTCTAAAAAAAGAGGGAGAATTAAATTCAGACAATAACTTTTTTCCATCAAAAATCACCTCTAAAAAAAGTGGGCATCCAAGTTTTGAAAAATGGTTACTAAATGAAAAATCATTTGTGATATCACAACAACAAGATTTCATTTATGCCAACACAACTGAAGTAAACGAACTCACGCAGCAATTAAGTAAAACAAATTACATTCGAATGAGTGGAATTTTATTAGGAGAAATGAAAGGAAAAGATTTCATTCCTTCCGCTGAGTTAGCATTGAGTTTACAAGTGAACAGAAATCTTCCTACTGTTGATCTATCAGAACAAGAATCCATCAACTATTTATGCGGAGAACCATTGCAAGTTCAAAGTGAAGAATTAGGATGGCATTTAGTCACCTTTCAAAATCAACCATTAGGATGGGCAAAGAAGATAGCCTCTCGATGGAATAATTACTATCCTAAAGAGTGGAGAATTCAAAACAAACCGAAACAATAAAAAATAAAATATTAAAATGAAATGGGACATCGAAGTTGCTTATAAATATCTCAGAAAAGATCAAAAATTAAAAGAGATCATTAAACAAACGGGGAAATTAGAAGCGGCGCATCAAAAAGATTTATTTACTTCTTTGCTCAGTGCTATTGTTAGTCAACAACTCTCTACCAAAGCAGCAGCTACAATATGGAATCGATTTATACTCTTATTTCCTGATGAACAACCAACAGAGCTCGCTATTCTTAAAATGGATATTGAACAATTGAGAGCTGTAGGACTTTCGTATCAAAAAGGAGGCTACTTAAAAAATATTGCTACCTTTTCACTTGAAAATACGCTGGAATACAAACGACTTTATCGAAAAAGTGATGATGATTTAATTGAATATTTATCGAGTATAAAAGGTGTTGGACGATGGACTGCGGAAATGATTCTCATGTTTAATTTGAATCGACCTGATGTATTACCTGTCGATGACTTAGGCATCCAGCAAGCGATGATTAAACTTTATGAAATCCCGTTAAAAGGCAAGGAATTGAAAGCAGAAATGATTCGTATCTCCTTGGCTTGGCAACCGTACCGAAGTTTAGCTTCAAGGCATCTTTGGAGATGGAAAGATCAAGAATAGTATAAAAATTAAAAATTGACAAACATGTTCAACTTAACAAATAATTAAGTCGAATTCTGACTTATGCGACTCGAAAAAAATCGCATGTTTTCTTAGAAAAACACTAGTATACCTATTTCTTCCAAATATTTTTTTCGGAATTTGGATTTAACATTTTTACTCCTCACCTTAGTGGTGCACTTCCAAAACGTGTAAATTTTATGATCTCTTCCTTAAAGGGAGGCAAACTACCTTATTACAAAGTAGTTTTTGCCTGCACCCTAAGCATTGTATTTACATACATGTTTAGTAAAAATATGCCCAGAAAAGTAGGTCGGGAAAACGTTGTAGCAACCAATAGTGGCGACGAAAAAATGAATTTTGTCCGGCTAAAGCGACATCGGCTTTCACAACCCATATTGTTTGGCGACAATATTAACGAGAGTTCAAAATTTTCAAATTTAAAGCAAGAACTACTAAATAAAATTTCGTCAGAAAAAACATCAGGAAAAGTAAGTAATGTTTCTATTTATCTGAGTGAATTTAACGATGATAGTTGGATGGGCATTCAACAAAATGATTTGTTTGACCCAGGTAGTATCATGAAATTACCCATCTTGCTTGCCTATTTGAAAAGACTAGAAGTATCACCTAGTTTTTTTGATAAAAGAATAAAATTTGATATTGTAACTGATGCAATGCCTAAACAAACCATTGTTACAAACCATATAGAAAAGGGAAAAACCTATACGGTTCGAAATTTAATAAAAGCAATGATTATTGATTCCGATAATCAAGCCAATATGTTGCTGAATCAAAACATCGAACCCGAATATGTTTATAATGTTTTTACTGATTTAGGAATGGAAGTTCCAAAAATTCAACAATCATCCGTGAAAATGTCGGCGATAGATATTAGTAAATTCATGAGAGTTCTATACAACTCGAGTTACACTACCCAAAATTTATCTGAATTCGCTCTTGAATTATTGACCGATACTAAATTTAACAATGGAATGAAAAAAGGGTTGCCCGACTCCATTTTAATTGCACACAAATTTGGAGAAAGAGGATACAGAGACACCACTTTTCAAGAAATTCACGAAACTGGAATTATCTATTTACCTAACAATACCATTGTACTTACCATTATGACTAGTGGGAATGATCAAGCCTATCAAACTCAGTTGATAGCAAATATCACTAATTCAATTTATGATTGGTATGAAGCAAAATCAACGCCTAATTTACCATAAACAACGATAAAACATATTGCACATTTTTCTAAATTGTTTACTTTTGCATTTCAACCATGGCAGCATATTCCTCGCATAGGCATTTGCAAATGCCTATAAAACAGAAAGATATGCAAATTGGACAAAATACTGTTGTTAGTGTTACTTACGTGTTGCACAGCAGTCAAGAAGGAAGTGAGAAAAATAAAGTAGAAGAAACGGGGAACGACAACCCACTTATCTTTCTCTTTGGTTCAGGACAATTAATCCCTGCTTTTGAAGATAATCTTGCTGGATTATCAGTAGGAAATAATTTCGAATTTACTATTGACGCAGAAAATGGCTACGGCATGACTGAAGCAGATGCTTTAGTTAATGTTCCAGATGATATGTTTAAAGTGGATGGAGTTTTAGATTTAGAAGTATTGCGTATTGGAAATATGGTTCCACTCCTCGACCGAGAAGGGAATCAAATGGTCGCTAAGATTGTTGATTTCAAGGATGGCAATGTATTACTCGACTTCAATCATCCTTTAGCGAGTCAAAATTTGCATTTTAGCGGAACCGTTGTTGAAGTTCGTGAAGCGTCTCCAGAAGAGATTGAACACGGACATGCGCATACGCCAGGGATGCACGATCATTAATTAAGAATTAAGAATTAAGAATTAAGAATTCTTTATGGTTCAAATAAAGTAAATTTTGCTTTGGTTATTGATTTGCCTTTTATTTATTTAAATGCCGAAAGCTTAATTCAGACATATGAATTAAGCTTTCGGCATTCTTATTAGTTAATTTAGTTTTGGCATAGCGCCAGCCAAATTCTGAATTCTGATCCCGATAGCTATCGGGACTGAATTCTGAATTCACCTCGGCCACGCCGAGATTCCACCTTTTAAGTTGATTACTTTCAAGCCAATTTTCGACATCATATTGGCAGCGGTTCCGCTTCTTGCACCACTCCTACAAAAAACAAAATAGGTTTTAGAGGGATCCAAAGTACCAATTTCAGAGGAGAAATATGGACTTAACATATTTGAATTTTTTGCACCCTTTATGGTTCCAGATTTAAATTCGGATGCTGAGCGCACATCTAACAAAACTGCATCTGCATTTTCCTTCAACCTTGCTTTAAACTCTTGTCCATCGCAATCTTCGTAGTTTTTTTTAAATAAATTTTGCAAGTACTTTATCATCTTCGATTTTTTTTATTTTAATTTTCCTTTTTATAGTAAAGTTGTTGGCGCATGGTAAACGGATACATTAAACAATCCAGAATCTTTTAAAGCATTAAATCCACCTTTCACATTTATTAATCGATCAAATCCTCTTGCTTTTAGAATGGAAATAAAAATAACAGAACGATAACCTCCAGCACAATAAACATAGGTATCTTTAGTACGATGGATTTTACTCATGCTGTCATTGATATAATCCAAAGGAGCTACATCGGTATTCAAGATATGTTGCGCATCGTACTCACTTTTTCTTCGCACATCAATGAGCGCAATGTGATTATCCTTGTCTATTCGTCTTCTTAATTCTTTCGCATCGATAGATTCAATACTATCCACCGGTTCACCGCTCTTCAAATAAGACGGAAATCATCCATCTAAATATCCAATTGTATAATCGAATCCTACTCTAGAAAGTCGCGTGATTACTTCTTCTTCTCTACCAGGTTCAGTAACCAATACTATTTCTTGCTTCAAATCAGGAATCAATGCACCTGCCCACGGAGCAAAATTTCCATTTAATCCAATGTTTATTGAACCCGGAATAAACCCTTTTACAAATTCATCTGGATCACGTGTATCTAAAATGAGCACATCCGATTCATCTGTAATAAATTTAAACGCATCTACATCTAATGGACGAGAACCGCGTTCAATAACTTCTTTGAAACTTTGGCTATCCATCTTATTCATTGCCGCATTCTTTGGAAAATAGGCTGGTGGTGGCATCAATCCAGTTAATACTTCTTTCACAAACTCCTCCTTCGACATATTAGCCCTTAATGCATAATTATTTTTAAGTTGGTGCCCTAAGGTATCGATGATTTCGTTCGACATATTCTTTCCACAAGATGATCCTGCTCCATGACCTGGGTAAACAATCACATCTTCTTGCAAAGTCATTATCTTATTTCGCAATGAATCGTATAAATACCCAGCAAGAACTTCTTGTGTAATGGTACCTTTTTGTGCTAAGTCAGGTCGACCTACATCACCGATGAATAAAGTATCACCCGAAAACAAAGCATGTTCTTTCCCGTGCTCATCAATCACTAAAAAACAACTTGATTCCATCGTATGCCCAGGAGTATGCAATACTTTAATAAAAATATTACCTAAAGGCAACATTTCATTATCCTTGGCTTCGTGGAATTTAAACTCTGCCTTCGCACTTGGACCATATACAATTTGAGCACCAGTATGTCGAGCCAAATCTAAATGACCAGAAACAAAATCAGCATGAAAATGAGTTTCGAGCACATACTTTAATTTTGCATTTCCTTTATGGAGACGATCCATATAAGGTTTGTACTCTCTTAATGGATCAACAATAGCCGCTTCACCATTTGATTCAATATAATAAGCTCCTTGAGCTAAACATCCTGTATAAATTTGTTCTATTTTCATAAGATTATTTTTTCTATTTTAACTACTACAAAAGTATATTGAATGGTTCTCTTTAAACGTTACTAAAGTTACATAGGAGGTATGATTTTAGTCATTGATTTTGTGATTAAACAAGTATTAATTTTCATCCAATCTTCGGAAGTTTCAACACTAGAGACACTGGAGGTCACTAGAGAGCACTAGAGAAATAAAGTGCAATAAAAAATTAATCATCCTGAAACTAAAGATCATCCGAACCTCTTGTGCACTTTTGTGTGCTCTAATTTCTCTTGTGTTAAAAAAGATCACTTCAAAAAAAATCCCGTTGCAAAGTGAATCGCAACGGGATACTATTAACCACTATTTTACTTTGTTAATGTAGATGGGCAAACATAATCTGTTAAATCAAACTTGCCTGTACTTTTTATTGCATTATATCCACCCTTAATATCAATTAAATTATTGTAACCTCTGGCTCTCAGAATGGATGTAAAAATCATTGAACGATATCCGCCTGCGCAATGAATGTAAACGGGTTCGTCTTTACTGATAGCAGGCATAGCATCATTCACAAAATCAAGTGGAGCATGTGTCACACCATTAATGTGTTCAGATACATATTCGCCATGCTTTCTTACATCAACCACTTTTGCTTTTTCGTTTTTAGAAATTACTTCTGCTAACTCATCAGCAGAAATAGAGGTGATGGAATCAATTTCTTTTCCTGCTTTCTTCCAGGCTTCTATACCACCTGCTAAGAATCCTAAGGCATTGTCATAACCAACACGTGCTAATCGCGTCACCACTTCTTCCTCACGACCTTCGTCGGCAATAATTAATAGTTCTTGTTTTACATCTGGAATTAAAGCGCCCACCCACGGTGCAAAGCCACCATCAATTCCAATATTAATTGAATTCGGAACAAATGCTTTTGCAAATAGTTGTGGATCTCTTGTATCTAATAACAAGGCTCCTGTTTCGTTGGCTGCTGTCTCAAATGCCTCTGGAGATAATCCTTGATTACTTCTCTTCATCACATTTGAAATGCTCTCGTAACCTTCTTTATTCATCATTACATTCTGTGGGAAATAAGCAGGCGGAGGCATTAATCCATCGGTAACCTCCTTAATAAATTCAGCCTTTGTCATGTTTGCACGCAATGCATAATTCACTTCTTTTTGATGTGCTAGTGTATCATAGGTTTCCTTACTCATGTTTTTACCGCAAGCGGAACCTGCACCGTGTGCTGGATAAACCAACACATCATTCGGCAAAGTCATTACTTTGTTACGCAATGAATCGAATAACATCCCGGCTAAATCATCTTGAGTAACATCTGATTTTTGTGCTAGATCAGGTCGACCTACATCGCCAATAAATAACGTGTCGCCTGTGAAGAGTGCCACTTCTTTTCCATTTTCATCCATCAACAAATAACATGTCGATTCCATAGTATGTCCGGGAGTATGCAAAACTTTAAAGCGCAATTTCCCAACTTTAAATTCCTCGCCATCTGTAGCAACATGCGAAGTAAAATTCGTCTTTGCATTCGGTCCAAAAACAATACTCGCTCCTGTTGCATTTGCTAAATCAACATGACCCGAAACGAAATCGGCATGAAAATGCGTTTCAAAAACGTATTTAATTTTCACTCCCTCTTTTTCTGCTCGATCCAAATAAGGTTGTACTTCACGCAATGGATCAATGACTACCGCTTCATTTTCTGATTGGATGAAATATGCACCTTGTGCTAAACATCCTGTATAAATTTGTTCTATTTTCATTTCTATTTTATATAATCGTTTTCAATACTATTTTATTTTAACCAAACTTCCTTAATAATGATGTAAATTCCAGTGATGAGCACAAACCATCCAAATCCCTTCTTTAATTTTGCACCATCAAATTTTTTCGACAAGGCATTACCAATAAAGATTCCAATCACTGCAATAGCAGTTACAGAGAGGAGCAGTACCCAATTTAAATCATAATGTCCAAAATCACCAGTGAATCCAATCAGTGATTTTACCGCTATAATTAACAAGGAAGTTCCTACGGCTTCTTTCATGGGTAATCCACTTAACAATACGAGCGCTGGAATAATTAAAAAACCTCCTCCTGCTCCTACCATTCCCGTTAAGGTTCCAACAAACAATCCTTCTAAAATGATGATGGGATAATTATAAGTTCTCTCACTTTTTGGAACAGCTACTTTTTCCTTTCCATTGCTTCTAATCATGGAGTATGCTGCGATGACCATCAACACCGCAAAAAGAAGCAACATAAATATCGACTTAGTAACAACAAATCCAGAAACCGTAAATACTACTTCAGGAATAGCGGGTACTAAGATTAATCGAGTTAAGTAAACGGCTATCAAGGATGGAATTCCGAAAATGATAGCGGTTTTCATATCGATCATTCCTTCTTTAAATTTAGGAATTGCACCCACTAAAGCCGTTGTACCTACTATAAATAATGAATATGATGTGGATAATACGGCATCTTGATGAAATAAATAAACCAATACGGGGACAGTAAGGATACTTCCTCCACCACCTATCAATCCCAAAGAAATTCCAATTAATGCCGAAGCGAGGTAACCAATTAGTATTAACATATCGTTTTTAACAAGTGCAAAGATGCGGCATCAAATCAATATAATCGGTAACATTCATTACACAGAACCATTTTTTAGTTCGATGGCATTTCGGTTGAGCTTCAACTTGCCTGCTTGCTCCATACTTTTTAACAATCGCGAAATTACAACTCGGGAAGTCCCCAAGTCATTAGCAATTTCTTCATGCGTAATTTTCAATTCATCTGACTTAAATGTATCTCGTTGTTTCTTTAAATAAAATTCAAGACGCTCATCTAACCCTTTAAAAACCGTATGATCAATTAAATTCAACAATTCCTCGAATCGATTCCGATAACTTTCCAGCACAAAATAATACCATGTTTTATAAGTAGCCATCAATTTGTCCATGATGGCGATAGGTACTAAAATCACCTCAGCAGGTTCTATCGTCTTGGCTAAGAGCTCGCTCTGTTCTTGACGGGCGGCGCAAATCATCGATAAAGCACAAGCATTTCCTGGTTCGAGGTAGTACATAAAAAACTCGCTTCCCTGATCTCCCTCCTTATAAACTTTTACTCTACCCTTGGTTATCAGCATGGTAGACTTAAAAAATTGACCAGGTTTCATCAGTATTTCTCCTGCAGAAAATTGACGAATCAAGGAGTTCTCTGCTATTTCACGCATCAAAGCTGGCTCCAGCATCGGGTAAAATGTCTTTAATTTATCAAGAATCTCTTGCTTTTCAGGGGTGGTCACATCATTCATAAGCACCAATTTAATCAATTTTTTAGAATATTTGATTCGCCTGCCAATATTTCAAACAAAATCGTCGTTCAGTTTTACACATTTGAATGTTCAATAAGCATACAGTGTACAGTGTAAAACGGGAGATAAATCTCGGTACTTTTAACCGCTAAACCAATTGACATGGCTGGAAAGGGAAATAGAATAAAAGAACCCATCGTTCAAGACGATGCGGAGATGGAAGAAGAATTGGTTGCTGAGAAGCCACAAAAAAAAGTTCGTCAGCGCAAAGAAAAAGTGGTAGCGGATGAACCAAATAATGTAAAGTTGTTTTTGACAAACGAAAGAACGCATAAAATTTTCGGACTTTTTTTATTGCTCGTTTCCGTTTATTCTTTGATTGCATTCACCTCGTATTTTTTCACGTGGAAAAATGATCAGAGCTTAGTGACGGGATCATGGTTCGATCTAATTCGTTTCTCTGATAAACAAGTTGAAAATTGGTTAGGGAAGATTGGTGCCATCGTGTCGCATCAATTTATGTACAACTGGTTTGGATTGGCTGCTTATGCTTTTGTATTACTCTCCTTTATCACTGGATTTAAAATATTATTTCAAGCTTCTTTATTGCCGATTAAAAAAACTTTCAAATACAGTTTATTCTGTTTATTATTCTTCCCTCCTGCGCTTTCGTTTTTATTTAGTAGCAAACCTGATTTACTCTTTTTAGGAGGCGGAATTGGTTATCAAATTAACACGTGGTTAAATCTTTCTATCGGAAAAATTGGAACTGGATTCTTAATTGGCTTCACTGGATTTTCTTTCTTAGTGGCGGTTTACAATTTTAGTTTTAAAATGCCATCTCGAAATAAAAAGAATGAAGAGGAAGCAGATGCGTTAATTTCTGAAGAAGAAGATTTCGTTGTTGGAAATAAATTAAAAGATTTTGAAGATGATTTAGGTGATGATAATATGGAGTTGGAATTGCCCGATGATTATTCGCATCGTGATGAAATTCCTGAGTTGATTTCACCACTCGCTACCAATACTGCGCCTCAGCCCGAGATTCATTTGTTAGATGCCGACATACCAGAAATGGAATTGGATGTAAAGAATGATGATCTTAAGTTAGAAATTGAATCGTTAAAAGAAGGTGATGATTTGTTACAGGGAGATGGTATTGTAACCAGTGCAGAAGACGTCGATTTAGTAGAACAATTAGGTGAATATGATCCGAAATTAGATTTAAGTCAATACCAACATCCTACTCTTGACTTACTAGAAAATTATACAAGCAGCCGTTCACAATTGAGTCGTGATGAGTTGATGGCAGAATTAGAGGCCAACAAAAAACGTATCATCGAAACGCTCGGACATTATGCTATTGAGATCGATAAAATAAAAGCGACGGTAGGTCCTACGGTTACTCTTTTTGAAATTGTACCGAAAGCCGGAATTCGTATTTCGAAAATTAAAAATTTGGAAGATGATATCGCGTTGAGTTTAGCTGCACTTGGAATTCGTATCATTGCTCCAATTCCTGGAAAAGGAACGATTGGTATTGAAGTACCCAATCAAAATCCAGATATTGTAAGTATGCGTTCTGTGATCGGCTCTGAAAAATTCCAGAACACCGATTATGATTTGCCGATTGCATTAGGTAAAACCATCTCCAATGAAATCTTCATTGCGGACTTAGCCAAGATGCCTCACTTGTTGATGGCAGGTGCAACAGGACAAGGAAAATCGGTAGGATTAAATGCAATTTTAGTTTCTCTACTTTATAAAAAACATCCGGCTCAAGTAAAATTCGTTTTAGTTGATCCAAAGAAAGTGGAGTTAACACTTTTCAAAACCATCGAACGACATTTCTTAGCAAAACTTCCGGGTGATGAAGATGCGATTATCACCGATACAAAGAAAGTCGTGAATACATTGAATTCGCTTTGTATTGAGATGGATGATCGCTACGAATTATTGAAAGAAGCACAAGTAAGAAATATTCGCGAGTACAATGTAAAGTTCATTTCCAGAAAATTAAATCCGAATAACGGACATCGTTTCCTTCCCTACATTGTGTTGGTGGTAGATGAGTTTGCCGATTTAATTATGACGGCTGGTAAAGAAGTTGAAACTCCCATTGCACGTTTAGCTCAGTTAGCACGTGCCATTGGAATTCACTTGATCATTGCCACGCAGCGTCCTTCTGTAAATATTATTACAGGTACTATCAAAGCCAACTTCCCAGCTCGATTAGCTTTTAGGGTAACTTCCAAAATCGATTCTCGAACCATTTTAGATACGGGCGGCGCTGATCAATTAATTGGACGTGGGGATATGTTATTATCGACAGGTTCCGATTTGGTTCGAATGCAATGTGCTTTTGTTGACACGCCTGAAGTTGAAGCGATTACCAACTTCATTGGAAACCAACGTGCCTACTCTCAAGCGTACCAACTCCCTGAGTATGTGGGTGAAGGAGAAGCTTCGGGTGGAGCTAACGATATGGGTGCCGATGATTTTGATCCATTATTCGATGAAGCGGCTCATATGGTGGTTCAATTCCAACAAGGCTCTGCTTCTTTATTACAAAGAAGATTGAAATTAGGATACAATAGAGCGGGTAGAATTGTGGATCAGCTTGAGGCAGCAGGTATTATAGGACCATTTGAAGGTAGTAAAGCTCGTGAAGTTCGTTGCAAGGACATGGCAAGTTTGGAACAGTTATTGAAAAGCGTGAAATCGCCTTCGGGAGTTTAAGTTTCTAAACTTTATCTTTACAGCCTACAAAACCTATGAATAAATCTAAATTATTGAGCGCTTGCTTTGCGTTCTCGTTATTACTTAGCACATCGGTCTTCGCACAAGGCGATGCTAAATCGACTCAAATATTAAAGTCGGTAAGTGCGAAATACAAATCCTATAAATCATTATCCGCCAGTTTTAAATTATCGCGGGTAGATCAAAAAACAAAAGCTTCCGAAAATTTTTCGGGTACCATCGTATTAAATGGCCCCAAGTTTCAGTTTGTTTTAAATAATCAAACTGTGATGAGCGACGGCGCTAGCACATGGACCTTCTTAAAAGAATCGAACGAAGTACAAATCTCCGAATCAAAAACTGTTGAAGGCGCTATTAGTCCTACCAATATTTTCACCATGTATGAAAAAGGATTCAAGACAAAATACATTGGTGATAAAAAAGAAAAGAGTGGCACCGTACAGCAAATAGAATTAACGCCCGACGATACCAAGAAAAATTATTTCAAAATTTTATTGTCCATTGACAAAGCGGGTCAGTTTGTGAAAGAAGCAAAAATTTATGAAAAGAGCGGCGCCATCCTCACCTACTCCATCGTCAAGTTCACACCCAACTCCCCTGTCAACGATAACATGTTTGTTTTTGATACGAAGAAATATCCTGGGGTTGAGGTGATTGATTTGAGGTAGTTTTGTTCTAACGAGTTATTGGGGTAATAAAAATTTCACTTCGGATCTAGTAAGCTACTAGCTGCTGGCTTCTAGCTTCTAGCTTCTAGCTGTTTGCCGTAATATATTGTTTATAGCATCTAACAATGTTTGATGGGCCACTGATTTATTAAGATGATTATGATCTTTTATGATTAATCTTATTTCCTTTATGCTTTAACAATTTGAAACTGACACGGAAAATCGGATTTCGCGATTCTTTGCATGAATTCACTAAAAATACATTTCGCATTTTTCGCATTTCGTGTTCATTCGAATTTCGCATCCACGTGAATTTTTAAACTTTTAAAATTTATCTGACTAAATGCACATGCCCCACTTTCTCATGTTGCTTACCCCAAACGTCAATCACTTTTACTTGATAAACATAGGTTCCTTCTTGTGCTAATTGCGATTCGCCTTCAATGCTTCCATCCCATGCGCGATTCGTTTTTCCTGTACTTTGGAAGATGCGTGCACCCCAACGGTTGAAGATGCTTAACTCTACATCAACAATATATTCGCCTTGAATATTGAATCCTTCGTTAACACCATCTCCATTTGGAGTGAATGCATTTGGAATCCACCAGCTGAAAATTGGATCTACACGCACCCAATGTGAAACGGAATCAGGACAACCATAAGAATTCACTACCCATAAGGTTACTAAATAATTTCCAGTATCGCGATACGTGTAAGATGGTTCAAATTGTGTTGAAGTACCACCATCACCAAAGGTCCAGTTGTAAGTTAATGCACCTGAAGAAAGATTTATAAAATCGAAATTCGGATTGAGAATATTTTGCAAGGCTGGATCGGGTTCAAACTCAGCATCCGGTCCAGGATAAACGGTAACGGCGTTGTTGATGCTTACTGTATTGGTACATCCCGAGTCTGAAACAACAGTTAATGTTACATTGAAGTTTCCACTTGCTGTATAGGTATGCGTTGGATTTTGTAAATTAGATGATCCACCATCACCAAAATCCCATGCCCATGATACTACATTTCCAGAGCTAACAAATGATGAATCGGTAAATGGCACTACGATAGGACCACAACCTGGATTACTCATCTCAGAAAAATGAGCTACCGGTAATGGATTAACGAGAACTGTTCCAGTGATGGTATCATTACAACCATCATCACTCGTTACAATTAACGTGATGGTGTAAGTTCCTTCTTGCGTGTACACATAAGTTGGATTCGCAGAACTGGAGGTACCTACTCCATCTCCAAAATTCCAAGAGTAGCCAGTGATGGTTCCTCCAGGAACAAAAGAAGTACTTGTAAATTGTACTGGACTATTTAAACAAGGTGTGCTTGCTGTAAATCCAGCTACAGGTAAATCGTTAATGATCACATTCGTATTGGCCGTTGCTCTACATCCATTCGAATTGGTTGTTGTTAATGTGGCTACATAAGTTCCGGCATTTGCATACGTACTGCTTTCATTCGCTAACGTTCCTGTAGTACCGTTACCAAAAGTCCAATCCCAATTTACAATATTATTATTCGCACCTGAACTGGTATCAGCAAAAGGAATATTATCGCCTACACAACCTGTTCCAGCGGTTGGCTGCGGACTTGGTGCAGCGTACACTTCTACTGAATCAGTAATGGTATTTTTACATCCTTGATTCGATGTCGCTTCTAATGTAATGGTATAGAATCCAGCAGCAGGATAAAACACGGTTGGATTTTGTGCGGTGCTTGTCGTTCCATTTCCTAAGCTCCAAGACCATCCCGATAAATTACCAGGAGTAACCGATGAGTTGTCGATAATTTGCACAGGTAAATTCAAACATACATTTCCTGCAGTGAAATCAGGAGTTGGCAAAGGAAATACAGTTATACTTCGCATTACATTGGCAGTACAACCATACGGAGTGGTGATAGATAAATTTACATTATACGTTCCTGCTGCAGCATAGGCATGCTGAGGATGCATTAAAGTATCTGTTGTATTATCACCAAAATTCCAAGCATATTGGAAAGTTCCTCCTCCTACAATTTGAGATTGATCGAAGAAGTTAGTGCTGCCATTTAAACAAACATCATTACTAGAGAAATTTGCAGTTGGTACTGGGAAAACATTGACGCTTCTATTCACGGTATCAATACAACCATTTGCATTGCTAACAATCAAACTAACGGTATAGGTCCCCGTAGAATTATAAGTATGGGCAGGATTTTGACTAGACGATGTATTTCCATCTCCAAAATTCCATGCCCAATTCGTGATGGCACCTGCAGTTCCTGATGTGGTATCATTAAACACCACTGGACTACCTAAACATGCATTGGCCACGGTAAATCCTGCTTGAGGAATATCGTTAATAGTTGTTGAACGATTCAACGTATCGCTACAACCCTTATCGGTGCTGGCTACTAAACTCACATTATAAATTCCAGGATTTGCATATTGATGATTGGGTTGTTGCGTAGATGAGAATGAACCATCACCAAACTCCCAATACCATCCATTCACAACACCTGTTGGAACATTTGAATTATCGACGAAGAGAATTGGAGATCCATCACATACTGGACTTGCAATAAAGTCGGCAGTAGGTTTTGGATTTACTACAATTGTTTTTGCAATGATATCTTCACATACTTGATCCGATCCAACACTTAAGGTTACCGTGTATGATCCTGGTGAAGTATAATAATGGACAGGATCGCTTAATGAGCTTGTATTTCCATCTCCGAAATCCCAATTGATATCACTGATGAATCCGTTTGATATTTGAGAATTATTAATGAATTGAACTGAATCTCCCTCACAAACATCGTTGGCAACGAAATCGGCAACAGGCATTGGATCGATGGTGATGGATTGTAAAATGGTATCGTTACATCCTGAAGCACTCGAAACAATTAAAGTAACATTATACACACCTTCATTGGCATATGTATGCTGTGGATTTTGCAATGATGATGTGGTACCATCACCCAATTGCCAAGCCCAAGTAGAAATGCTTCCACTTCCCACTGTTGATACATCACTCAACTGAGTAGCGCTTCCTTCACATACATCCGGTGCAGTGAAATCAGCAATAGGTAACGGATTTACGGTAATGCTACCCGTTAGTGAATCAATACAACCAAAACCAGAAGTAGCAACTAAAGTTACAGGATAGGTACCAACAGTTGGTATCACTACCGTTGGATTTTGAACAATCGAGGAAGCATTTCCATTGATGTTCCATTGCCATCCGATGATATTTCCACTCGCAATAGATGATGTGTTTGCAAAAGTATTTGCATCACCTAAACAAGCTGGCGTAGTAGTAAAATTTACTGTTGGCAAAGGATGCACAGCCACATTATTTGTGAAAGATGCCGAACATCCACCGACATCAGTAATAGTTACTTGATAAGTACCCGTACTTCCTACATTTATGGATTGAGATGCAGCTCCAGTCGACCATAAATACGTCATACCTGGATTTCCTGCATCCAAGGTAACATTTGTACCTTGACATGTATTTACATTTATTGGAGTACCACTTAAACCCGTACCACCCTCGGTAACATTAAATGTTCCCGAACCTTGGCAACCAAAAGCATTGGTCACAACTACGGAATAGACACCAGGATCTGTCACACCAACAGTTTGCGTAACATCTCCACTCGGCGACCATAAATAAGTCATACCTGGATTACCTGCATCCAAGGTTGCGCTAAATCCAGTACAGAAAAACGCATTTGATCCTACCACAGTTGGTGTTGGATTTGTATTTACTTGCACTGTATCTCTACTTGAACATCCTGCAGAACTTGTAACAGTAACTATATACGAAGATGTAGTAGATGGATTCACATAAACAGTAGCGGTTGTAGCTCCATTATGTTGCCATAAGTAGGTGCTTCCACCTGAAGCGGTCAATGATGTTGTTGTTCCAAAACAAATGGTTTTATCAGGACCTGCGTTGGCTGTAGGTAATGGATTTACTACTACACGAGCTGTATCATTACGAGTACAACCATTCGCAGCAGTAACGGTAACAATATAGTTTAAAGTAGAAGCGGGTGAAACCGTAATAGTAGGTGTTGTTGCACCACCTGGATTCCAGGAGTACGTTCCACCACCCGTTGCCGTAAGCGTAGTATTATTTCCAACACAAATCGCTCTATCGGGACCCGCATTGGCGACTGGTAATGGATTAATATTTACTCGTACACTATCTCTTGACGTACATCCGTTGGCGTTAGTTACAATCACATAATACATTCCACTGGTAATGGGCGTTACAGTAATTGCACTTGCTGTAGATCCACCTGGCGACCATGAATAGGTACCACCACCTGTAGCAGTCAATGTGGTAGAAGTTCCGGCACAAATAGCACGATTCGAACCTGCATCAGCCGACGGCAATGCATTTATGGTTACCGCTTGAGTTAATGTGTCAGAACAACCATGTGTAGTGGTTCCAATTAAAGTGATGGTATAATTCCCAGCCGCACTATAATTTACAGTTGGACTCAATTGATTCGAAGTGGTTCCATTTCCGAAACTCCACTGCCAATTGCTAATGACTCCATTACTAGAAGTACTAGTATTATTTAAGGTAACGGATCCACCTAAACAAATAGTAGTAGGTGTAGAAGTGAATGACAATACTGGCTCAGGGAAAATTTGTACTACTCTGCTTAGGATCGCTTTACATCCACCAGGAGTAGAAACTTCGAGTGAGACATTGTAATTTCCTGCTGTAGTGAAAGCATGCTGAGGATTTTGAGATGTTGACGTTGTTCCATCGCTAAAATTCCAATTCCAACTTACAATATTTCCAAATCCAACGGTGGACTGATCCACGAATGGAATATTAGTTCCAATACATCCCTGCGTAAAATTAAAGGCAGCGGTAGGCATTGGGTAAATATTTAATGTATCAGATAATGTGGAAGTACAACCTTGATCTGTGGTGATCGTTAACACTACATTATAGGCTCCTGGAGTATTATAAACTAAGATAGGATTTTGAGCATAGGAAATATTTCCATTTCCTAAATCCCAACTCCATGAAGTGATACTTCCTCCATTTACGGAAGACGCATCGTGGAAAAATACGGAGTCATTTAAACATTCGTCGTTAGGTGTAAAAGCTGCTTGAGGCAATGGATTCACTTGAACCGTATTGGCTACAGTACCTGTACATCCACTTGCATCCGTCACCGTTACCGAATAAACGCCAGCTGCATTTACCGAAATTGTTTGCGATGTAGAACCTGTACTCCATACATAAGTTGATCCAGCAAAACCTGCATCCAACAAAGCCGTTTGTCCCTGACAAATAGACGTAGTATTATTATTACTGATGACTTGTCCTCCCACCGTAACTTGCGTAGATGCCATTGACGTACATCCGGCAGCGTTAGTAACGATTACCGAATACGAACCTTGTGTATTCACGCTGATGGTTTGACTCGTTGCTCCATTGCTCCATAAGTAACTTGTTCCAGTTGCTCCAGGATTTAAAGTAGCACTTACTCCGCTACAGATAAATACTCCAGCAGGTAAACTGATTACTGGATTAGGATTTACCGTCACATTTACGAAAGCGGTTGCTTGACATCCATTCGCATCAATTACGTTTACAGCATAGGTTGTAGAAGAACCTGGGGAAACGGTGATAGTACCTGTAACACTTCCAGATGGATTCCAGCTATATGAAACGCCACCACTTGCAGTTAATGTAGCACTTTGTCCTTGACAAATACTCACATTAGGACTCACGGTGGCAGTAGGCAACGGATTTACTAAAACACTAACGGTATCTGTTGCCGAACATCCGTTGGCATCCGTAACAATTACAGAATAAGAAGTATTTGTAGAGGGCGAAACCGATATTGTATTACTCGTACTTCCTCCTGGTGTCCAATTAAATGTTACACCACCATTTGCTGTAAGCACGGCATTACTACCAATACAAATCGTTACATCCGGACCAGCAGAAGCTACTGGAGGACCATTGACTTGTACTGTTTGTTGAATCGTATCCATACAACCAAATGCATTCATAGCAATTAAAGTTGCGGTGTATGATCCGTTATTTCCATAAGTATGTGTTGGGTTCTGTAAAGTTGAAGTAGATCCATCTCCAAACAACCAAGTATAACCAGTTGCTCCGCTCGATGTATTGTTAAAAGTGATAGGTGCACCTTGACAATTATTTCCACTGACTGTAAATGCAGCAACTGGTTGTGGATTGACTACCACATTTTGTGTAACTGTATCGGTACATCCTGCTGAATCGGTAACTACTAATACGGCAGTATACGTTCCAGGTCCTCCTAAAATCACCGAAGGATTTTGAGAGTTGGAAGATCCACCATTACTAAACGACCACGACCATCCTGATCCTGCGGGTGTACTTGTATTGGTAAAGTTGATATAAGATCCCGCACAAACGGTATCAGTACTAAAAGAAGCAACGGGTAAAGGAGCTATTACCACTGGAAGAACAAGTGTATCTGTACAACCATAAATATTTTCAACAATTAATGAAACATTATACGTTCCACTTCCTGGAAATGTATGCGTTGGATTTTGAAGAATTGATCCAGTACCATCACCAAAATTCCAGGTCCAACTTTGCATTCCTCCTGCTGTTGTACTTAGATCTGTGAATTGTACAGGAGCATTTCCGCAAGCTCCATCCCAAGTAAAATCAGCTATGGGTTGAAAGGCTGCAATAATTTCTACCGTATCGGTACTTGAACAAGTACCATCAGAAACGGTAACTACATACGTACCTACTCCAACCGTTTGTGTTGGATTCGTAAATCCATTACTCCACAAATAAGTGTAAGGAGGATTTCCACCACTTGCATTCGCGGTGACGGTGGCAAGATCACTACAAGCTATGTACTGATCGGGCCCGGCGTCGACGACTATACCCGTGACCGTTATACAATATGAATACGTATTCGATCCAATAAAAGGACATGCATCATCACTCACTCGTACTGTGAAACAATGTGCTGTATTGCTAATATCAGCTTGCGTGGGTGTCCAACAAAATGTTCCTGTTGGATGCGGACTTCCCGCTGTTGTAAAAGTTGCATTTGGAATCGCATTATTCCAAAACAATCCAACTTGTTGTCCGGCATTAATATCGTTTGAGAATACATCAAAGCAAAAACTTTCATTTGCACATACTGTCATATCAAAATCAGTAGTTACGTTAATTCCCGTTAAAGTTGGAAGATCGTTCGTACAATTTAATACTGTAATTTGAATATCGCGAACTACGTAACCAATCAATACACCATTTCTATATTCCTGAACTAACACCGCCATTACCGTAACTTGTAATTGAGTAGGCGTAAAACAAATATCACCTGTTTGCGGATTGAATTGAAAACCTCCCGAAGTTGTTAATGGATTCGTTGCATTATAAGGAGCAATATAACTTACATCGTTAGTTACTGTTTGACGAGGGTTCACTAAAGAATAAACTAAAGAGTCGCCATCAGGATCCGTTGCACCATGGTTAAAACACAATTGTTGACCTAAGCAAGCGAAAGGAACTGGTTTATTAGTAAAGGTAGGAGAACTATTGCATGGGGTGATGGTATTATCTAAAGAAGCATAAATGTAAAATGTATTTGATCCTGGACTGCTGATGGTATTGATAGCAGCATTTCTACAACATAAAGAATAAGAAAACTGCCAGTCGTTACATTGCATCGGTAGCGTAACCACACCTTCGTACACCCATTCTTGAATTCCGGTAAATGTTCCACCGTTACAAGTACTTTGTGCGGTAGGACATAAATACGTTACTTCTTGACCGGTGCCTGGAATGGGATTACAGGTAACACCTAATGTTTGACCACAACTTACAGATCGAATGTTTACATAAATATTAGCCGGAGCTAAAATTCCAATACAATCTCGATAAAACGACAATCGCACTTTGTAGGTGTTTCCACCAAGGCATTCATAAGTCAGGTCAGCACCCATAGCGTGACTCGCTTTTGCTGGATCAGCCCGAAGGATGAACAGCAATGCTGTCAGTATAAGCAAGCTTCTTTGTAGTTTTAGACTCATAACATCTCTTTTTTCGTTTCTACCACCTGTTAGTTGGGACAATTTCACAGGAATACTTTTATGGTAAAAACAAATCTATAGCGAGATCAAGATGAGTATTGAGTTCATTCCATCACAATATATACGATGTAAGAAATACGAAGCAAGAAGATGAATTAATCAATACAAATAATTGATTACCATTATTTTACACAAATAATTGTTTTATATTTGAATTAAAGAGATGAAAGGTCTTCTTCAAAACAACTCGATAACAGAAAATAAAAAATTGAATGAAGTAAAAAGCCATCATTCATTACAAATATCAAATCACTGAAATAAAATTAAACCTTACTAATACATAAAAGAAATGTTGAAAAAACACATTCAAAATATCGTGCCATCACGAGGTTTCGCGATCAAATCACATCAACTCGCGGTTGAAAATTTCTTTCAACCAAAAAGTAAATTGATGTGGGCTCATTATAATTTTGGCTTTAAGATCATCCAAAGAAATCCAACTAAAATTTTGTGCTTCTTCTGGATTTAAAATTGGAGTATCATCCGAATGACCGATTAAAATATAATCAAGTTCATGTTCAATTAATCCATTCGAAAACTCAGCTCGATAAATAAAATAATTTTTGACAATAAGATCATCCACTTTTAAGCCCATCTCTTCCAACAAACGTTGTTTCCCACATTCTACCAAATCCATCTTAGGCAACGGATGACTACAACAAGTATTTGTCCATAAACCAGCACTGTGATATTTCCCTTGAGCTCGTTGTTGAATGAGCAATTCATTTTTTGAATTAAAAATAAAAATTGAAAATGCACGATGCAAAAGTCCGTCTTGATGAGCTTTCAACTTTTCAGCTATTCCTATTTCTACATCTTGTTCATCGACAAGAATCACATTATTCATAAGTTCAATATAACACGAAAGTAAACGATTAGTTTCATCTGTTTAAAAAATAATTTCCTCTTTTCATAATTAAAACTATATTCAAAATGAAATAGCAATTACTTCTTCGCAAATTTCTTGATAGAAATATTCTTAGCGACATCCTCATAAATAAAAGTATAGAGTCCATCAGCAAGTTGGCTTATGTCGATTTGCATATTATCACCTTTAACAAATGACTCTTGCACCAAAGCGCCTATATTATTCATAATTCTATAGGATCCATCAGTTAAATTACCATTCAATATTAAATGCAGCATACTTGAAGCAGGATTAGGAAACAGATCAAATATTTCTTTTTCCAATTCCATACTACCGCTCGCTGAATTAACAACAAAGGTTAACGAATCAGATGGTCCAGGTACAATGCCAGGAGTACAAGGAGATGGTGACATGCCGGCATCAACCTGATAATAAAAAGTGTATGTCCCCGCAGGTAAAAGTCCAATGTTGAAAGTATCTTTATCATTACAAATAAAACTTAAAACACCTAAACAATGAATAGCATATGCAGAAATTGAATTACCTGCTTGAAAAACATTCAACGTTTTATCCTTACAGTCGCCAGAAGGAAAATCAACTTCAGCTATTAATTGTACGGGGGTGTTGGTGGTGAGAAAAGATGGATTTGTCCACAATTGTTGGATCCATTGTCCTTGACAATTTTGTCCAGCAATGACACAAAAGAAACAAATGAGTAAGGAGTTTTTCATGATTATTTGATTTAAAGAATAAAGGTATTAAAAGTGATTTATAAATAACCTATTCGGTAGACGCATTTATCATAAAAATGTAAAAATTTATGATTCAAGTATTTACGTTTAATTATTGGATCAATCTGTAGGGCAATCTGTAGGATCAATCTGTAGGATCAAGGCATGCCTTGATCCTACCTGCCTCGGCTTAAAAATGGGATTACCAAGTAGCAGTGCAAAGCACGCTACTCGATGATCCCGTTTTTGGGGTAGCTAAATGTTTTCTTAATCGCCAGCGCATAGCGCTGGACTATTTTCATTTAGCCTCAACCTTGCAAGCGAGCTTGCGGTTGGGAAGGGATTACCGAGTAGCAGAGCAAAGCACGCACTCGGTGATCCCGTTTTTGGGGTAGCTAAATGTTTTCTTAATCGCCAGCGCATAGCGCTGGACTATTTTCATTTAGCCTCAACTTTGCAAGCGAGCTTGCGGTTGGGCAGGGATTACCCAGCAGCGTGCTTTGCTCTGCTGCTGGGTGATCCCGTTTTGGGGGTAGCTAAATGATTTCTTAATCGCCAGCGCATAGCGCTGGACTATTTTCATTTAGCCTCAACCTTGCAAGCGAGCTTGCGGTTGGGCAGGGATTACCCAGCAGCGTGCTTTGCTCTGCTGCTGGGTGATCCCGTTTTTGGGGTAGCTAAATGTTTTCTTAATCGCCAGCGCGTAGCGCTGGACTATTTTCATTTAGCCTCAACTTTGCAAGCGAGCTTGCGGTTGGGCAAGGATTACCCAGCAGCGTGCTTTGCTCTGCTGCTGGGTGATCCCGTCTTGGGGGTAGCTAAATGATTTCTTAATCGCCAGCGCATAGCGCTGGACTATTTTCATTTAGCCTCAACCTTGCAAGCGAGCTTGCGGTTGGGCAAAATGAAAATCGCCTCGTTGCGTTAGCAACGAGGCGATTAAGAAATCATTGCGGAGAGTTAGGGATTCGAACCCCAGGAAGTGTTACCTTCAACAGTTTTCAAGACTGCCGCAATCGACCGCTCTGCCAACTCTCCGGGTGCGAAATTATATGATTTTATATTACCAATTTTAGAAAAAATAAAAATTCTTGCAGAATGCTGATTATTCAGTGATTTACAATCTCGACAACAACTTGTTTACTATGCGCAAACTACTCTTAAATATTAATCACTAACATGTTAGCAAAGCATGTACACATTGACATTATCAGCGATTACTTTCTCACCTATTGACCCAATTCACAACATTAATACCTTTAGGTGATTATTTTATCGATTTGATGTGACGAAAACATGACAACATCAATAGATTAATTAAATACCTTTGATCTCAAACCTAAGTTCATGAAAAAGTCAACCTTACTTCTGATCTGCTCTTGCTTATTAAGTATGTATTCTCTTGAAGCTAAGAATCTTCAAGCAAATTTTTCTTATACAACTTTTTTAGCACCACAAAACGGTCCATATATTGAAACTTATTTAGCTGTTGACGGCCATTCTGTTCATTATAAGAAGAATGGAGATGCTCTTTATCAAGCTTCTATTGAAGCTAGTATCCTTTTTATTCAAGGAGATAGTATCCGTTATTTTGATAAATTCAATCTTTTAAGTCCACAAACTGCGGATACACTTAACGCAGTGAGTAATTTCACTGATTTACACCGTATTTCGTTACCCAATGGTACTTATACGATGGAGTTAAAAATAAGAGATAACAATGCTCCAGGAACAAAACCCTATTTGGTTCGACAAAATGTGATCGTTAATTACTACACGAATGTGATCAGTATTTCGGATATCGAATTGATCAACTCGTATACAGTATCGGATAAAGAAAGCCCTTTGTCAAAAAATGGATATGATATTGTACCCTACGTTGATAATTTTTATGGAGCTAACCAAAATTCATTAAAATTTTATTGTGAATATTATCATACAAAATCAGTTTTAGGCACAACTGATTTTCTACTTACTTATCAAATTGTAAACTTTGAAAGCCATCGAATTGTTGATGCGAATTCAAATTTTTCAAAACAAAGTCCGAAGGATGCAGGGATATTATTAACCGAATTCGACATTACAGATTTACCTTCTGGAAATTATAATCTTGTAGTTAGTATTCGTGACAAGGAAAATAATTTATTAGCATCAAAAGAATGCTTTTTTCAAAGAAGTCGTCCACTAACATTGGCTCAAGATGCAGGTGATTTAAATTACATGAAGTTGGATGTATCGACAACTTTCGCTGCAGAAATCTCTCAGCGCGATACGCTGGCTGAATACATTCGATGTCTATGGCCAATTAGTAGTCCGAATGAAAACACTTTTGCTTTAAATCAATTGGAGATGGCCGACACCAAGCTTATGCAACAATATTTTTATGATTTCTGGCAGAAGCGAAATGCACAAAATCCACAACTTGCCTGGTTGAATTACAAGAAAGAAGTGGATCTAGTAAATGCCAGTTACACCATCGGTAAAAAGAAAGGATATATGACCGAAAGAGGCAGAGTTTATCTTGTTTACGGCGCTCCGAATCAAATTTCGAAAGCTTATAATGAACCAAGTACATACCCTTATGAAGTATGGCATTATTACACATTAAAAAACCAAAGCAATCGTAAATTTGTATTCTATTGTCCAGAAATTGGAGGACATGATTTTTCGCTCCTACATAGCGATGCAAAAGGAGAAGTTTTTGAATCACAATGGATGGTTATTTTAAAGAAAAGAACTGAAACCATGAACGATTTTGACAAAACCAAAGCAAGAAATACCTATGGGAATAATTTTGAACAGATATTTCAAAATCCGAGATAGGACTAATCCCATTAATTATGATATTTTTGCAGAGCCGGTAATTCCGGCTCTGTGTATTTTAAAGTAGCCTGTGAAAAAAATTGCAATTGTCATACTCAACTGGAACGGAAAAGAATTTTTGAAAAAATTCCTTCCAGAGGTAATTCGATATAGTCATTCACTTTCAAGAATTGTGATCATTGATAATGCTTCATCCGACGATTCAATTTCATTTCTATCCGAATCGTTTCCTGAAATTGATATTGTACTACTCGACAAAAACTATGGCTTTACAGGTGGTTATAATCGTGGCTTACAAGGAATAAAAGAAGAGTATTATGTATTATTGAATTCAGATGTAGAAGTTACCCAAAACTGGTTGGAACCATTGGTTACTTTTATGGACAATCATCCTGATGCTGCAGCCTGTCAACCCAAAATCAAATCTTATCAAGAGCGAAATTTATTTGAACATGCCGGGGCTGCAGGAGGCTACATTGACTACTTAGGTTACCCCTTTTGTCGAGGTAGAATTTTAAATTGCTTAGAAGAAGATTTAGGACAATACGATAGTATTCAACGAATTTTCTGGGCTACCGGAGCTTGTTTATTTATTCGCTCAAAGGTGTTTCATGAGCATGGAGGATTTGATGATGACTTCTTTGCACACATGGAAGAAATTGATTTATGTTGGAGGATTCAACAAACAGGAAAAGAAATATATGTAGTACCCGAAAGTCAAGTATACCATGTAGGTGGAGGAACCTTATCGAAAAGCAATCCAAGAAAAACCTATTTCAATTTTAGAAATAATTTATTCATGCTTTTTAAAAATCTACCCGGACATCAACTTATATGGCTTATTCCAACCCGTCTTTTTTTAGATGGCTTAGCTGGTTTAAAATTTTTTATTGATGGTGATTTCAAAGATACGGCTGCTGTATTAAAATCTCACCTTTCTTTTTATCGCTATGTCTTAACTAATTTCTCAAAACGCAGAAAACAACAGCACCAAGTATTAAAACATCCTTCTCGTGGCATTTATATGAAGAGTATAGTTTATGAATTTTTTATTCATAAGAAAAAACATTTTAAGGATTTACCATCTAACAACTTCAGTTAATTCAGCCATGAAAATAATTTGTGTAGGTCGAAACTATGAGGCTCATGCCAAGGAATTAAACAACGCTGTGGAGGAAAGTCCAGTCATCTTTTTAAAACCAGAAACTGCCTTAATTCCGAATAAGCAACCTTTCTTTTATCCCTCTTTTTCAAATGATGTTCATTATGAAACTGAGTTAGTAGTAAAAATTTGTAAACTCGGGAAGCATATTGACGAGAAGTTTGCCCATCGTTATTATAAAGAAATCACCTTAGGAATTGACTTTACAGCACGTGATTTACAAAGTCAATTAAAAACGAAAGGACTTCCTTGGGAATTGGCTAAGGGATTTGACGGTTCGGCTCCGCTGGGGAAATTCATTGTACTTGAATCCATGCAAAAATCAATTCAAGATCTTCATTTCCAGATGAAATTAAATGGAGAGATTAAACAAGATGGTCATTCAGCAAATATGATCTTTAGTGTGGATAAAATCATAGCCTTTGTTTCCTCTTATTTCACTCTAAAAATTGGGGATTTGATCTACACAGGTACACCCGCTGGGGTTGGACCCGTGAAAAAAGGGGATCATTTGGAAGCTTGGTTAGAGGAGGAAAAGGTATTATCAGTGAAAGTAAAATAAACTTTTCCTTGTTGAAATATTTTTACAGAAAAGTCCAGATATAAAGGCTGATTTTCCTTAATATTGAGTAATGTTTCTGAAGCGGTTTCTGAAAATATTTTTAGTTCTGTTTATCACAGGATTTGCACTCCCATTTCAGAGTACAGCTACACATATTGTGGGTGGAGAGTTGAATTACAAATACCTTGGAAATAATGTTTACCAAATCAATTTAACGGTATACCGTGATTGCTACAACGGGGTTCCTCCATTTGATAATCCGGCTTCTGTTGGCGTCTTTGATGCGTTGACTAATCTTTTTATTCGTCACAAACTTTTCACTTTCACTTCGCTCGATACGGTCCCTCCTACTATCAACTCCCCTTGTTTTCTTCCTCCTTTAGATGTTTGTTATGAGGTAACCACATATACAGATACGATGATACTACCTCCTTCTAGCGGAGGTTACATTTTATCGTATCAACGTTGTTGCCGCAACATGACCATCTTGAATATTGTTACTCCAAATGCAGTTGGTGCAACCTATGAAGCATGGATTGCTGGCACCAATACATTTTCTCAAAACAGTAATCCAGTCTTCAATAATTGGCCTCCTCCTTTTATTTGCGCAGGAACACAATTTATTTTCGATCATTCAGCTTTCGATTTTGAAGGAGATTCCATCTTATATGAATTAGTAACCCCCTTTGATGGAGCAACTCCTCTTGATCCAATGCCACAACCACCTGCAGGACCACCCTATCCAAATGTCACTTTTGCTTTTCCCTACTCTCAAAACGATATGCTTGGTGGGACACCCCCATTCTCCATTGATGCGGCTACTGGTTTACTCACTGCCTTTCCCTCTACGTTGGGGCAATTTGTGGTGGGTGTGAGAGCGAAGGAATTTAGAAATGGAATATTGGTTGGATATACACGAAGAGATTTTCAACTCAACGTAGTTCCTTGTCCAACTTTGGTGGTTGCTGCCATACAAAATCCGTTAATCAGGTGCGGAAGTAATTCGGTTACCTTTCAAAATTTTAGTTTTAATGCAGGTACTTATCATTGGGATTTTGGATTAACAACAAGCACAAATGATACTTCCAATGCCTTCTCTCCTACTTTCGTTTATCCTGATACAGGAGTGTACACAGTTACTTTAATTGCTTACTCCAATTTGGATCCTACCTGCACGGATACTACTACTGGAACCGTAACCATCTTACCTGATTACACACCATCCTTTACTTTTACCATGGACACCTGTTCAAATACAATTTCTTTCAATGATACATCCAATAGCATGAGCGGTGTTAGTACACTATGGAACTGGAATTTTGGAGATGGTGGAACGGCTACCAATACGGATCCCACACATCAATATACCACGGCAGGGAATTATGTGGTTTCACTCATTGCCACCTCAACAAGAGGTTGCATTGATACCATCACAAATCCAATTACCATTTTCCCTGCTTTGAATACAACTATAAATAATCAAGCTGTTCGATGCAATGGAGAATGTAATGGAGTGGCGACTGCAAATCCTGTGAATGGATGGCCTCCCTACTCTTATCAATGGAATGATCCACTTTTACAAACTACGAATGCTGCGGATAGCCTCTGCATTGGAAATTACTCAGTAACGGTAACGGATAGCCGCGGATGTACAATAAATACTGTTGTACAAATTAATCAACCTTTACCATTATCTGTTTCCATCAATTCTCTCCCTGATTATTGTGGTGGAATTTGTGCTGGACAAGCTACAGCTATTGTTGCTGGAGGAAACGGAAATTATTCATATACTTGGAATGATCCGCAAAACCAACTTTCGGTTACTGCAACTGGATTATGTCCAGATACCTTTTCAGTAGTCGTTACTGATCAATTGGGTTGCACTATACAAGACCAAGTAATTGTAATTTATGTAGATTCTTTTCCTACAGTAGATGCAACCGCCGATACCACACTGCTCTATCAAGGTCAGTCAACATCCATCCATGGAATTATTCAAGCGGGAGGATTACAATTTCAATGGACACCTTCCAATTCATTGAATGATGATAATATCCAACATCCCATTGCTACTCCTCCCTCTACAACTACCTACACGGTGATTGCTACCGATGCCAACGGTTGTACAGCTGAAGACACCATCACGATACAAGTGATTGAAGTGCTTTGTGACGAACCTGAAATATTTATCCCTTCTGCGTTTTCACCAAATAGCGATCATCAAAATGATATTTTATTTGTGAGAGGAAACACCATCGAAAAAGTATATTTAGCGATATACGACCGTTGGGGTGAAAAAGTATTTGAAACAAATAGCACGTTATTAGGATGGGATGGCTCCTTCCAAGGAAAACTACTTGCACCTGATGTTTATGTTTATTACGTAGAGGCTACCTGTTATAACAAAGCAGAATTTAGAAAAAAAGGAAATATAACCTTGATACGCTAAGTGAAAAAAAATATTTACATATCCGTTGTCATTTTATTCTTATCTTCTTTAGAGATGAATGGACAGGATATACATTTTTCTCAGTTTCCTCAATCGGCGTTAAACTTGAATCCTTCAAATGCTGGAAATTTCCCTGCTGATTTACGTTTAAATGGAATGTTACGTCGACAATGGAATTCTGTAACCGTACCCTATAAAACAATTTCCATAGGTGGAGATCTAAAGTTAACCATGCTTAACGAACGACTCAAAGGATTAGGTGCGGGTATACTCATCAATCATGATGATGCTGGCGATGGACAACTTCGCACGTTGGACATTCGACTTTTTACATCTTTCAATAAACCCATCAACAATGATTCCATCCATTTTTTAAGAGCAGGAATTATGCTTGGGGGAAGTCAACGCAGTGTTGATTTTAGCAAACTAACATTCGATAACCAATTCAACGGTGACGTATGGGATCCACTTGCTCCTACTGGAGAAAATAGTGCGGGTGAAAAAGTAATGTGGATGGATATAGGGTTAGGCTTAGGTTGGGAAATGATCAAAGATAATTACTCGTGGGATCTTGGATTTTCTTCAACACATATCAATAGACCCAACCAAAGTTTTTATTCAGAAAAAGTACGCAGACCTGTTTTATGGCAAATACATTCTACACCCACCTTTAAATTAAATTCCAATTTAACTCTTTTACCGTCTGCAGTATTTATGATGCAGCAAGAATATCGTGCGCTAAATTTTGGTGCTGAATTTAAAATTGATTTGATGCAAGAACCTCGAAAAAATTATTCGTTTGGTATTGGACTCAATGATCGATGGGACGATGCACTCATTCCTTTTGTAGCAGTGTACTGGAATAAATTTAGAATTGGGTTCTCCTATGATGTAACTACTTCATCACTCAAAACCGTGAACAATGGCAGAGGCGGACCTGAATTTAGCTTGGTCTATCTCACAAAAAATATCAAAGCTCGTCCTCAAAAACATATAATTTGCCCTGTGTACTAATGAAGACATTGATATTATTTATTGGTTCATTGGTTGTCCTTCTATTGATGGATGAAATAGCCTATTCTCAATCCAAAATGGCTTACATAAATGCTGGTGATGAGTGCATCCAACGAAATGATCCATTTTGTGGAATTAATAATTATCGCTTAGCATTAGAATATGAAGAAGATGCTTCACTCTGTTTTAAGATAGGAAGTGCCGAAAAGTTATTACATAATTATGCCTCTTCCATAACCTGGTTTCAACGCTGTATAGCTCATCAACCCGAAAAAGAAATTAAGGTAAAAGCATTTATTGAAAAAGCTGATTTACAAAAACGATTGGGCGACTTCTCCTCTGCATATACAAGTATTGACAGCTTGAAACAGATAGATGCTACGCAAGAAAACACTTGGAATAATTTATTTCTCGACTATAAGAATGCTGAAATACTCGCTTCAAAAAAAGCATGGATAGAAGTGTATCCTGAATCAGGCGATGTAAACACTGCCTACTCCGATTTTGCACCAGCAGCATTAGGCGATTCACTATTATATTATTCTTCGCTACGCTATACACTCGTTGAAAAAAATGTTAAAATTTCTACTTCGCGAATTGCAAGTATGAAAACAGATGAAGCTTCAAGAGCAAAATCAAAAATTCTTCCCGAGTCTATTAACATGCCAGCATTTAATGACGCGAATGCATCCATCAGTCCAGATGGAAAAATAATGGTCTTTACAAGATGTCTTTTTGACGAGAATGGAAAATTAATTTGTGCTTTATATGAATCGGAATTTGTAAATGGAAAATGGAAAGAAGCTGTTAAATTATCATCGGAAATAAATCCTGCAGGACGAACATCCACTCAACCCAATATTACCTCTAATAAATCAGAAGGTTATTTATTATTTTTTGCGAGTAGTAAATTAGGAGGATTGGGTGGAATGGATATTTGGATGAGTAAACGCAAATCACAAAATCAATATGAGTCGCCCATCAATCTTGGAAAAACAGTGAATACAGAAAAAGATGAGTGGTCGCCATTTTATGATATTGAAATTGATAGCTTGTATTATTCAACAGAGAAAAATGAAGGATTAGGTGGACTTGATTTGTATCAAATTGGATTTACTTCAATAGAGAAAAATTTTGCGCAATGTTTACCTCCGCCATATAATAGTGGCTACAACGATTTATACTATACTCGCAGTTATGGTGAAAATCATCAGGCTTTTTTAGTGAGTAATCGCCCTCCTGCTGAAAAGCTTAATGGTTCTTCTTGTTGCTACGATATTTTTCGAATTCAACCTATCATACCATCAATCCATACTACTTCCATCCAAACAAATGATTCAATAATTGCTTTCAAAGATTCAAGTAGCTTATTTGAAAACCTTCCTACAGAAGCTAAAATATCATCCATCAAGCTCAATTTTCCGATTCGATTATACTTCGACAATGACTATCCTGATCCAAAAAGTATCCGATCGAATACGGATAAAGAGTACGATCATTTAGCGACAAATTACCTTTTGCGAATGAATGAGTATGCCAATCAACAACCGAATGATTCACTAAGAAATGTAATTATCAACTTCTTTAATGATTCTGTTGCCCTGAATTTCAGCAAATTAAGAGAGTTTACAGCTCAATTATTCTATTTATTAAGTAACAGCCCCACTCGGTTAAAAATAACCATTTTAGGGAGTGCAAGTCCTTTGGCAGAACGGCGTTATAACTTAATTTTGTCAAATCGTAGAATTCGGAGTCTTGAGAATTATTGGGAGAAGTGGGAAGATGATCTTTTCAAGAAATGGATTAATGACAAAAAGTTAGAAATTGTCTTTCTTCCAAAAGGTGAAGATGATGCTGACAAATCAGTAAGTGACCAATTGAAAGACACTCGAAAATCAATCTATAGCAAAGAAGCTGCGATGGAAAGAAGAATTGAAATTGTAGATATTGAAATATTGCCATGAGGAAGAAAGTAATTGCGAGTTATTGGATGTTGATCATGGCGATGATCGGTGGAAAGTTATATGCACAAAATTTAGTACCCAATCCAAGTTTTGAAACTACCATTGGTTCACCCACTGGTGCAGGACAATGGAATTTAGCACAACCTTGGTTAGGGCTAAACGGATCAGCCGATTTATACATACGAAATCAATCGAGTGGTCCAATCCTCCCTTGTGATGTTGTGAATATTCCGAATAACGTTGCGGGTTATTGCGACGAACGAAAGAATGGAAACAAATACATGGGCTTGCAATTTGATTTATTAAATGGTTACCGTGAATACATTTCAGTACCACTTGCTATTCCAATGGTGGCAGGCGGAATTTATTATTTAGAGTTTTATGCTCAACTTGCCGACAGTGCTCGCTTTGCTTGTAACTCACTTGGCATGTTGCTGACAAATAATATTCCAACGCAACCGGGAACGAATGCTATTACATTTACGCCTCAACTAGAAAGTTCAGCACAAATTGTGGACACTAACAACTGGACATTAGTTTCTGGAATGTATCTGGCCATTGGAGGTGAAAATTATGTTACACTCGGGTTATTCAGGGATGACAACGACCCACTTTTGCAAAAAACAAATTACGGAACAAGAGGAAGTAATTGTGCAAGCATCGACAACAGTGCTTATTACTTTTTTGATGATATAGTGGTAAGAAAAGTTGACGTTACAATTAATATTTTAGGAGATACGATTATTTGTCCTAACGAAATTACTTCACTCATTGCCGATTGCAATGTTCCCTTTTGGTGGAGTGATGAAAGCGCACCCAATGACACATTAAGTTTGGACACAACGATTCAAATTAACCCAACCACACCCACCACCTATTTTCTCAACACAGATTTTGGTACAGACAGTGTAAGAGTATTAATTGTTAATCCTCCTTCCTTTGATTTAGGCCCTAATACTCCACTTTGTGAAGGCGACACCATCTTGCTAGATGCTACTACTACTGATGGAATAAAATATACTTGGTCAACGGGAGATACATTACCCATCATTGGAATCACCGATACAGGAATGTATTCTGTAACCGTGGAAAACGCAGGTTGTTCCCGAACCGACTCCATTTCATTTCCATCTTTTTTGTTAAATCCTCCTATTGATATTGGCGAAGATTCATTGTACTGCTTTTTTTACAATGATAGTTTAACACTAGATGCTGGCGATGCGTTGTCCTATTTATGGATGCCTACTTTTGAAACAAGCAGAGAAATTACCATTCTATATCCTGCCATTTATTCTGTTGAAATTACGAGAGCGAATGGTTGTAGAAAGTCGATCAGTTTAGAAGTGCTAGAGATTTGCGAACCTTCTGTTTATATCCCAAATGCATTTACTCCTGATGGTGATGGCATCAATGATATTTTCAGACCCTATGTAAACAATTCACCTTTATTCAATTTTAAAATTATTAATCGCAGAGGTCAACAAATTTTCTATACAGAAGATCCTACAGAAGGATGGGATGGAACTTACGAAGGCCAAGATGCACCGATTGGAGTATATGTTTATCGTATCAATTATCAGGGATTAGATAGTGAAGGAATAAAAGTCAAGAAGAAAAAATTAGGTACATTTACTTTACTTCGCTAATCCAAATAAAATCTTGATGTCAGAAAATAAAATGAGTGAAGATGATAAACACCTGCAAACTTTGCTCAATGCCGATTTGAGGGTTTTATTGGTGGATGATAATAAAGTAAATCAGTTTTTAGGAAAAAGAATCTTAAGTAATTTAGGTATTCAACGTATTGAGATTGCAGGTTCAGGGGAAGAAGCCCTTTTAAAGACTCGCAATTTTCAATTTGATGTCATGCTTACCGATGTGGAAATGCCAGGAATGAACGGTTACGAATTAAGTCATCGGATTCGTTTGGAAGAAAATAATGGCTCTCATCTTACCATCATTGCACTTACAGCAAATGCTTCCGATGATGATCGTGAAAACGCAAGAAAAGCAGGTATCGATGATTATTTAACAAAGCCTTATAGTCCACAAGATTTATTTGAAGTACTTTCCAAAAATACCAAGATCAAAAAAGATTTTCAGTTTGAAGATATAGAACAAGATGAAATTGTTGGCATTGGAAAATTATATGCTGTTTTCAATCATAATGAAAATGATGTGCAACATTTTTTGAAAATGCTCAGCCAGCAACTGCCTCAATTGATAGACGAAGTGTGGAATGGTTTACAAGAATCTAATCCCGAAAAAACCTATCATGCAGCACATAAATTAAAATCACCAGTGAAACTGTTAACGACTTCATCATACGCACAAAAATTTAGTGACTTTGCAGAAGGAATACGAAGTCAGCAAGATTTTAATCAAGCTATTCTTCAATTTAATGATTTGAAAATTGATTTGGATGGGTTGGTGTTGACGATTAATATGGAGCTGGAAAAAGGATGTTAGATGTTAGATGTTAGATGTTAGATGTTAGATGCTTTGCCCTGCAATTGAAACGCAGTGGAATATTGCAGGGTTGGATGTTGGAAGTTAGATGTTAGATTTTAGATGTTAGATTTTAGATGTTAGATTTTAGATGTTAGATTTTAGATGTTAGATTTTAGATGTTAGATTTTAGATTTTAGATTTTAGATGTTAGATGCTTTGCCCTGCAATTGAAACGCAGTGGAATATTGCAGGGTTGGATGTTGGATGTTAGATGTTAGATGTTAGATGTTAGATGCTCGATACTAGATTAGATGTTTGCAAGCTAGGACAACGCCAATTGACAACAGAAATAATTGAAAATGTTAAACCAAGACTTTTGCGAATTTTTAGAATATGAAATCTGCAAAGTATTTGAGCTTTCAGAAAATGACCAAATCAAAGGCTTTTGTTGTGACGGAGTTTTGTTAAACCAGCCTGACAACACTTATTCTAAAGAATTCGTAAACGACAATAGACAAATTAAACTTAAAGTATTTATTGGCAAAGACGGACAAACAGAATATGAATTGATTTTAAAATTTGGGGACAAGGCTTTAAGCCGATTTGCAAGAGACTTAGACATTAAAGAATGTATGCCAAACCCAAACAAACAAAATTGGTTCCACATCGACACTAGACAGAATAAAATTGAGATACAACTTGACTAACGGCAGAAAGCCAGCAGGTAATAGCACATTTGCATAACGACTTAGATTTCTATAAACCCTACAAACAAAAAAACCTTCCCGAGACGAGAAGGTTTTTCCAATAGGGGTTGAAATTATTTTCCGAGATCGTCGTAACTCAAATCGGTGAAGTTCGAGTTTTGATCAACAAATTCTGGAGTGGAATGAGAGGGAGAAGTTTCTGTAGTTGCAGATGACTCACGATACATTTCTGGAGAAGTACCTTCTTCACCTTCACGTTTTTGCTTGATAAATCCTAAAGCTTCATGCAAACCTTCAGTAAATTTATCGAAATCTTCTTTGTATAGAAATAATTTATGCTTTTCAAAGAATGGTCGATCTTCTGATTCGCCAGGCTTTCTTTTACTTTCTGTAATGGTCAAGTAGTAATCGTTTCCACGAGTAGCTTTCACATCGAAATAATAAGTTCTTTTACCAGCTCTTACTCTTTTAGAGAAATGTGCTTCGCGACTTGAATTGTCAAATTCGTTCATATAATTTGTTTGCTTACAAGAAGCAAGATTAATTAAAAATAGTTGAACAAAAAAAATTAATGCTTAGAATTTCATCAATTTACCGCTTCAGTCATTACACGGTCAACTTAAATAGTAATACGTTGGTCACAAACTTTACTAAATACTATAAATATACTATTGATTTTGATGCTATTACTGCTTATGTCACATCGAACGCAGCACGCTATATATCGAATAACCTACACAGTTCGAAGTAATGCAAAAAGAATGCATTCCATTAAAATAAGTTTACAACTTAGATTCCTTTATTTCATCTTCCATCAATTGTGATTCAAAGAGATGGCGATAAAATCCATCATTGGCTAGTAATGTTTCATGATTTCCTCTTTCTACAATTTTACCTTCATCTAATACAATTATCTGATCACATGACTTCACTGTTGCCACACGATGACTGACAAAAAGCGTAGTTTTATTTTTCATGATGGAAGTTAGATTGGTTAAAATTTTCTCTTCTGTAATTGTATCTACCGCTGACAAACAATCATCAAAAATTAGAATATCAGGATTTCGAATGATAGCTCTTGCAATAGAGAGTCGTTGCTTTTGCCCTCCCGACAAAGTGATTCCACGCTCACCTACCATCGTTTTAAACTGCAACGGAAACTCCATAATATTTTGATACAAATCCGCATTTTTTGCAGCTTCCACAATGGCTCCTTCTGGGTAAGGTGAATCAATTCCAAAAGCAATATTTTCTTCGATGGTATCTGAAAATAAAAAAACGTCCTGCGGTACACAACCAATTCTCTTTCGATATTGATCGGTATCATAATTTTTAATTTCAATACCATCTACCTTTACCAAACCTTCATTAACATCCACCAATCGTAATAGCACATTCACCAGTGTTGATTTTCCTGAGCCTGTTTTGCCGATAATTCCTAATGACGAGCCTGCAGGAATCTTAAACGACACATCATTCAAAGCAGCTTGACGATTTTCTTCATAACGAAAGGTAACATGGGCGAGCTCAATCTCTCCTTTTAATTCCTTACATTGAATATTTCCGGGTTGAATGGACGGAACTTCTTTTAGAAATTCATTTATTCGTTGCTGTGAAGCTGCTGCTCGTTGAATGATTGTTACCACCCATCCTAAGGAAGCAACTGGCCAGGTCAACATAGTAACATAAATGACAAACTCAGCGATATTACCTACGGTGAGTCGGCCGGCAATTACTTCCAACGAACCAACATAAACAGTTAGAATTGTACTTAATCCAACCAATAAAACCATCGTAGGCATAAAAAAAGCATTAATCTTTACGAGATCCATCGAAAAACGATGATAGAGAGAAGTCTGCTTTTGATAATATTCCTGATAATCTTTTTCACGAGCATATGCTTTAATCAAACGAATACCCGAAAATGTTTCCTGTAGAAATGTAGATAATACGGAAAGTTGACCTTGAACTTTTTCGCTCTTTTTATTAATTCGATCGTGAACATAATAGACTAAATAAGTCAAAATTGGCAATGGCAACAACACATAAGTTGCTAGCCGTGGATTTACACTATACATGGCCCAAATAACCAACACAAACAAAACAATCATATTTATTGAATACATGATGGCTGGTCCAACATACATTCTTACCCGACCCACATCTTCACTAATTCGGTTCATTAAATCGCCGGTATTATTGCGATTATAAAAATCGAGTCCTAATTTTTGATACTGACTATAAATTTCATTTTTTAGGTCATATTCTATATGCCTTGACATAACAATAATGGTTTGACGCATGAAAAACATAAAAAGGCCCTTCATTAAAGCCATCGAAAGCACCAAGACTCCAAATATAAATATATTGAACATCAGCATCTTGTAAACTCCAGCCTGAGCGTTAAATCCATCAAAAAGTTGATAAGTATCTATATTACTGAGTACTACATCCAAAGCATTACGAGTGAGCTGAGCTGGAAAAATTCCAAAGAGATTGGAGATAGTCACAAATAATATTCCACCCAAAAGGTGTCCTTTATACTTTATAAAATACTTGTTTAAGGCACTTAATTCTTTCACACTCTGTTGTTTGGTAACTTATATAGCTTCTCTAGAGAATACCTTCGGTAAAAATAGACATAACATCCAATAGCATAAAGGCATTTATTAGTAATTTATTTTACAAAAAGACATAACTTTGCGCACCCAATAACAACTCCTGTACATGATAGATGTGAAAGAAAAGAAGCCAGCGATGGCACAGGTTAATACCAATGTTTTCGAAAGTATTTCTGACAGCAACCACGAACAAGTGGTTTTTTGCAATGATCCGGACACTGGTTTAAAGGCCATCATTGCGATCCATAATACAGTATTAGGACCAGCCTTAGGTGGAACTCGTATGTGGAGTTATAAATCGGAAGCGGAAGCTGTGAATGATGTTTTAAGATTATCACGAGGGATGACCTATAAAGCTGCTATCTCTGGATTAAATCTAGGTGGTGGAAAAGCGGTTATCATCGGAGATAGTAAGAAAGACAAGTCAGAAGCGTTATTTCCGCAAATTCGGTCGTTTTGTAAACAACTTAAACGGTAAATACATTACCGCTGAAGATGTGGGCACGAGTACCAAGGACATGGAATACGTTGCCATGGAAACCAAACATGTTACTGGTTTACCTGAATCGATGGGTGGTGGTGGAGATCCATCTCCAGTGACTGCTTATGGTGTTTACATGGGCATGAAAGCTGCGGCACAATTTGCTTGGGGAAATGACAACTTAAGTGGAAAGAAAGTGGTGGTTCAAGGTGTTGGACACGTAGGTGAAAATCTAGTAAAAAATCTTCGCAAAGAAAATGCGATTGTTTATATCACTGACATTAATGAAGAGCAACTAAAAAAGGTAAGTTTAGAATATGGTGCTGAAGTAATTCGCCCGGATGCTGTTTACGACATGGACATGGATATTTATGCTCCCTGTGCTTTAGGTGCTACCTTAAATACAGAAAACATCAATAAATTGCGTTGTCAAGTAATTTCTGGTGCAGCTAATAATCAATTAGCAGATGAAACTATTCACGGACCCATGTTGATGGAAAAAGGAATCATCTATGCTCCCGATTTTTTAATTAACGCTGGTGGATTGATTAATGTATATTCTGAATTAATCAGCTATAATCGTCAACGTGCTTTGACGCAAACAGAGCATATTTACGCTGTTACATTAGAGATCCTTAAGATTGCGCGTGCAGAAGGAATTTATACTCAATTAGCAGCTACTAAACTTGCGGAGAAAAGAATTTCTGATATCAGCAAAGTAAAATCGAATATGTAATCAACCGGCATCCTGCCGAATTGAATAACCATTAACGTTCTTAAAAAAATCCATGTTAAGCAGAAGGCATCTTCGCATACGTGTTATGCAGGCATTATATGCCTTTTACCAATCAGAACCCAAAGACATTCGTCGCACAGAGCAAGAACTGTTAAACGGGACGGATAAGATTTACGAACTCTACTTGACACAGCTTCAATTTTTATTGGAGTTAGCTCATCAAGAGGAAATGTATTACAAAGACACTCCTGCATCCATGGTGACAGGAATTCGAAAAACGGCTGCTTATACTTTAAAAAGTTTAGGATTTATTCAGTGGCTGGAAAACGACAAGACCTTTAATGATCAGATCAAAAAGAGAAAAATCACTTGGCAACAAGATAATGATTCCATCAAAAAGGCTTTTCATCATTTAAAAAATCAGGATGCTTACAAAACTTTTTATTCAATCGGAAAATCACACTTCCGCAGAAGAAGTGAGTGCCTTAAAATGGATCATGAAAGAATTTTTTTCTAAAACAGAATTTATTCCTCATGTGCTGGAAGAAAAAAATATTTATTGGGCAGAGAGCATTGAACTGGTCGAAGGCATTGTAATTAAGACTTGCGAAAACGGAAAGGGAACTAACACCTATCAATTGTTACCTCTTTATAAAGATGCTGAAGATGATGTTCAGTTCATGCAAGATTTAGTTCAGAAAACGATTCGTGACGATAGTTATTTTCATCAACTCATAGCTGACAAAACCAAAAACTGGGATGCGGAACGAATTGCGATGGTCGACATTATTCTGATGAAAATGGCTCTTTGTGAAATCATGAATTTAAGTACGATCCCTGTTAAGGTGAGTATCAATGAATACATCGACATCTCAAAAGATTATAGCACACCAAATAGCAAATCCTTCATTAACGGAGTAATTGACAAACTCGTTATAGAGCTAAAAAAAGAAGGGAAAATTCAAAAAAGAGGAAGAGGACTCAAAGAATAGAAAAACATGAAAAAAATCATTTATTTTTTGTTTTCGCAATAAGCATTCTAATCACTTCATGCGGAGAAAATAATTCTAAAGAAAAATTAGAGCAAGTTGATCCTGACATCGTCAATATTGATGCTACTGCTTCTGGCAACGAAGTTAAATCGAAAGCAGCCAAGTTTTCTTTTGAAGAAAACAATTTCGATTTTGGCACTATTAATTCAGGAGAAGAAATCGTTCATGTATTCAAATTCAGAAACGAAGGTGATGCTGATTTGGTTATTTCTCAAGTTAAAGGTTCCTGCGGATGTACTCAACCCGAATACACGCAAAATCCAGTTCATCCAGGTGATGAAGGTGAAATAAAAGTAACCTTCAGAAGCAAGGGCATTGCCGGGCAAGTAGTAAAAGACATTACCATTTTGGCAAACACAGTACCCACTACTAAAATTTTAACCATCAGCGGAGAAGTATTAGCCGTGAAGGAAAAATAATAATCCATTTAATAAAATCAACACAAAAAAAATAATTCTAATTTATGAATACCTTATCCATTCTACTTCAAGCGGCCGGTGGCGGTGCTATGCAACAAATGATGATGATCTTAATGATCATCGTTGTATTTTATTTTTTCATGATTCGTCCTCAGATGAAAAAAACGAAATTGGAAAAGCAATTTAAAGAAAGTATCAAAAAAGGTGATAAAGTAGTTACCATCGGTGGAGTTCATGGAAAGATTATTGAAGTACAAGAAAAGACTTTTATTCTTGAAATAGCTGATGATGTAAAAGTAAAGATTGAAAAGTCGGCGATCTCTGCTGAGGTGACCAAGCAATATGCCCCCACTGCTGAAGTAAAGAAGTAATTCTTTACTTTATGATCACTTTCAGTACTTCATCAATAATAATTGAAACAGTAAGCAGGACTCCTTCGGACGAAACCTACGCAGCAATTTAGTACCCACTGAAAGAGCATGAGAAAACTAGCTCAAAAAATCATTTCCAATACCAACCGACAAGGTCTAAGTTTTACACTTTGTGTTTTGTTGGCTGCTTTTATTTGGGTGATCAATGCGCTGAATAATGTTCATAGCACAACGGTGATTATACCGATTGTTTACGACAAAGAAATCTCAAAGAATAGTACTCATCCCCTTCCTCCTTCCATTCAAGTCGAAGTAAAAGGAAGGGGATTTTCATTATGGAGTTTTCATACTGCTGCACGAAAATTTTCCATTCATACTCCTTATCTTAATTCAAGAACCAAGGATACTGTCATTTCGTCTAAAGACGCCATTTCAATGTTATTGTATGATTTTTCTAAGGAGATATCCATTTCAGAAATAAAGCCAGCACAACTTATTTTTTCAGGAGTAGAATTTTATTCTAAAAAATTGGCAGTAAAAGGGAATTTCAGAATGAGTTTTCAAACGCCCTTTATTCAATCAGGTCCTTCCGTCTATTACCCCGATAGTGTATGGGTATATTCCAATAATAAAATCCCATCAATGGTAACCGATATCTACACCGAAACAATAACAATAAAAAATGTTTCTCATTCCGTTTTTAAGAAAGTCACATTAAAAAAACCTTTTGAATCTTATCGTTTATTACAAAATGAAGTTTGGTTGATGGTACCAGTTGAAGAAGGAACAGAAATAGAATTAGACGTACCTATTCAAACGAAATATGGAGAATTATTCATTCCATCTTCCGTTCAGGTGACATGCATGGTTCCGATGAGTAAATACAACCAAACACACTTTAAGCAATTCAGAGTAGTTCAAATGATGGATGCAGGAAGTGATGATAAAGCTTTTATTCATGTTGAACATGCTCCCTATTGGGCGAGTAGAGTGATGGTTGAACCACAACAAGTAAATAAACTTATTAAATCATTCAATTAACATGCTGCGCGTTGGAATTACAGGAGGAATTGGCTCAGGCAAGACAACAGTTTGCAAAATTTTTCAGGCTTTAGGCATTTCTGTTTTTGATGCTGATAGAAGTGCAAAATGGATGATGGCAGAAAATGCAGCATTAAAAAACCAACTAATTGATCATTTTGGACCTGCTACTTTTAGTGTAGATGGTACCTTAGATCGCAATTATTTAGCTCAAATAGTTTTTAATAAAGAAGAAGAGTTAATCCAACTCAATCAACTAGTACACCCCTTCGTTTTGCTGGATTATGAAAGCTGGCTTTTGAATATTCCGAAAGCGCCCTACTCCATTCGCGAAGCTGCAATCTTACTAGAATCGGGTACTTACAAAGATTTGAATGTTATTATTTTGGTAGATGCTCCTGACAATTTGCGAATTAAACGTGTGATACAGAGAGACAAACGTAGCGAATCAGAAGTTCAGTCCATCATTTCCAGACAGTGGTCTATGGAAAAGAAGAGAAAATTTGCTAGCTTTATCATCCAAAACAATGAAAAAGAATTCCTGATTCCTCAGATATTGCATCTGCATGAACTTTTAATATCGCAAAGTGAACACAACACCTCCGCTTGATACTTCAACCAAAGGTTTTCGAATTCCTGAAACCAATATTTTTATAGACCCAAAAGAACCAGTTGCCTGTGCTATCATTAGTCATGCACACGGCGACCATGCGGTGGAAGGTCATGAAACCGTTTATTGCAGTGAAGGGACTGCTGCATTAATAAAGTCACGTTTTAAATACGCCGCTAAAACTATTCACATCGTTTCATTTGGAGAAACGTTTTTGATCCAGAATATTCCTTTTAGTCTACATGGTGCTGGACATATGCTCGGCTCCTCACAAATTAAATGGGTAAAAGATGACATCACGCATGTTTACACAGGAGATTATAAACGTGAATTAGATAAAAGCTGTGAGCCTTTTGAAATAGTAAAATGCGATGTGTTAATTACGGAAGTAACTTTCGGAAAAGAAAATAAAGTTCATCCTCCTGCTGAAGAAAGTGTTGCCTCATTATCAGAATACAAAGACGTTAACCTAATGATAGGAGCCTATAACTTAGGAAAATCTCAGCGACTCACACGACTCATCAACGACATTCATCCTCATTTACGAGTGATGATTCACCCGAAGATGCTAGCCTATCATAAAATTTATGAGAGTATGGGTTTTGATTTAGGAAAATGGGAACCTTACAAACGGGAGCAATTTAAAAATGAAAAAGGAATTATTTATTTAGTTCCTCCTCCTGTATTACTAAATTTTCGTCCTGGAACACATTTTTTAAGAGCATTTGCAACGGGTTGGGACGAGAAACATGTGCGATTCGACTTTCCATTTTATGTGAGTGATCATGCCGATTGGCCTTCACTCATTAAAACAATTTTAGAAAGTGAAGCTAAAATAGTTTATACTATTCACGGCATAGGAGAAGATTTAAAAACGACATCGGAATTAAAGAATGTACAGGTTTATACATTATCAGAGTGATAAAAGTATTTTCTTCCCAACAAATTAAACAAGCCGATGAAGCAACCCTTCGTCATAAAAATATTTCTGAACTCCAATTGATGGAACATGCTGCTGAATGCTGCACCTCATGGATACTCGAAAATTATGCTCCTGGATTTTCTTTCGCCATTTTTTGTGGCAAAGGAAACAATGGAGGAGATGGGTTAGCCATAGCGAGACAACTTTTTAGTAGAGGGAAAAATATTGATGTTTACCTTGTCGAAGAAACAGGTAAAGAAACAAATTGCTTTACGGAGAACTTGAAAGCATGGAAATCCATCAACGGAAGTTCTACCATATCCATTTCCAACAACAAGCAAGTACCAGAATTTAAGGATTCCACAATAATTATTGACGCCCTATTTGGTATTGGATTAAACCGACCCATCGAATCTCCTGTGGCTGAAATTATTCAAGAAATAAATTCTTCACCTTGCAAAATTATTTCCATTGATGTTCCGAGTGGACTCTTCTGTGACAAGGCAACCGTAGAGTTAAAAAATGTGATTGCAGCGCGTCATACTTTAACATTCTCCTATGCGAAACAAGCATTTTTCTACCCTGAATATGCCCATCTCACGGGGAACATTGAAATATTAGATATTCATTTAGACAAAAAATTTGAAAAGGATACTGCTGCAGTCGCTCAATTACCCACGGATGCTATTATTAATTCAATGCTTGGTAGCCGACCATCCTTTGGACACAAAGGAACTTTCGGACATGCCTTACTGTTAGTAGGAAGTACTGGGAAATCAGGTGCTGCATTACTAGCTACACAAAGTTGTTTGCGTAGTGGTGTTGGATTGGTGACAGTGCGAACACCCAAAGATTGCGTTTTACCCATACAAGTAGCGGCTCCTGAAGCAATGTGTAATGCCGATGAACATTCTCACTTCTTAACGGATATCGTCAAGCCTGAAGGCTATAGCGCAATTGGTCTAGGACCTGGTATAGGAATGGACCATCAAACTGGAAATGTAGTAAAGCGATTGATTCAAGATTATAAATCGGCGATGGTATTGGATGCAGATGCGCTCAATCATTTATCGGATAATCCTACGTGGCTCAACTTTCTTCCTGCAGAATGCATACTCACTCCACACCTAGGAGAATTCAATCGCCTTGCTGGAAAAATTGCGGATCCGTTTGAGCGAACCAAGAAACAAATAGAGATCGCTAAAAAATACAATTGCTATATTTTGTTAAAAGGAAAATATTCTGCGTTAGCTTGTCCGGATGGTCAACTGTTTTTTAATCCAACAGGAAATCATGGAATGGCAAAAGGTGGGTCGGGAGATGTGCTTACTGGTTTAATTACTGGATTATTGGCTCAAGGATTATCTCCTCTCAAAGCCGCTTTATGTGGCGCATATTTACATGGTTTAGCAGGAGATTATTGCGCTCAAAAAACGCATCCAAACAGTATGACTTCAGGTGACATTATTTCCTTTTTTGCAGATGCATTTAGGGCGGTGAAAGGTTAATTAGTTAGAAAGTTTTCAAGAATAAATAATTTCGCTTCGGATAATGGTTGGGCTGCTAGCTTCAGGCTACAAGCTTCAAGGGGAATTTTAGGTAAAAATTATTCAACGTTTTATAAGTAATTTTTTTGATCCTTACTGCAGCATGCATTCACTTGAAGCACTAAAGATCACAAGGCAAAAGTCACTACTTGAAACTTAATAAATTTTAATTTACTAGAGCCCCTCGCCTCTGGAGAGGGGTTGGGGAGAGGCTTGAACTTTAATTTGACTATAATCTGTTTTCATTCGTGTCTTAGCTTTAAAACGAAGGAAAATTGCTCGCAAAGGCGCAGAGTCGCAAAGTTTGAGAAAACATTTAGTCCTCTCGCTTATTTCTATAGTGCACTCTAGCGCCCTTCTTTTTCTCTAGTGCCTGCCTGCTGCAGGCAGGTTAAAAAAATCTGAATCATGTAAAAATCATTAAAATGAAATATGTAATTCTTGCATGAGATAATTCAAATATTTTTTTCTCGCCGATTCATTATTTTCCTAACTCCACTGCGCGATCGAGTGCTTTATGAAGTCCATCACCAATCAAATCACTTACTTTATTTTGAGAAAAAGAAGCAATCGCCGCTTCCGTAGTTCCTCCTTTTGATGCAACGCTTTGAATCCATTCATCACAACTTAATTCCGACTGCTGATAGAGCGAAATGGCTCCAGAAAAAGTTTGCATCACCAATAATTCGGCTTCTGATTTTGGAAAACCCATCTGCATCGCCGCTTTCACCATCGCATCCATAAAATAGTATACATAAGCGGGACCTGAACCTGAAACTGCAGTAACAGCATCAATCATTTCTTCCTTTTCTACATACAATGTTTTCCCTGTGGTTGACAATAAATTTTGCACCATCGCTTGCTCGTGCCGACTAACGGCATCCGTAGCCGTAAATGCGGTCATCCCCTGCCCTATTTGAGCAGGAAGATTGGGCATTGCGCGAATAACTTTCGAAATATTTAATCCTTGACAGACCGTATCTATTTTAACACCTGCCATGATACTCAAAAATATTTGATTGGGTCGAACATCCTTCACTATACTCTCCATCAATTGCGGAAAATCTTGAGGCTTTACAGCTAAGATGATCAAATCGGCATTTGAAATACAGAAGGTAGAATCACTATAGATTTCTCCTATATTCAAACTTTTTAGGTCGTCTGTCTTACTCAACGTTTTTCCAAAATCATCAATTGACTTCGGGTTACAACGTGAGAATTAATAAAAGCTTTGGCATAGGTCAAACCCATATTTCCGCCGCCTACAATTAAAATTTTCATAGTTTACTTTTACGATTTATAAATAGAAAAGTTCAACGAACTTTATAAAATATCGCTACTACCAGCGCCTTCCCTCAACAACACGGCTTCGCCACTGGTACAATCAATGATCGTACTCGCTACAATATGTCCGAAATCTCCATCCACAACAACATCGACCATCGATTCCCATTGCTCAGCGATCATTTCTGGGTCGCTAGGATACTCCACAATCTCATCAACATCGTGCAATGAGGTTGAAATCAATGGGCGTCCTAATCCATCAATTAAAGCCATAATGATAGGATGATCGGGAATACGTAAACCAATTGTCTTTTTCTTAGAACGAAAGAGAGAAGGCACTTCACTACTGGCTTCTAATAAAAAAGTATAAGGTCCAGGTAGTGCTTTATTCAATAATTTATAAATCGATCGATCAAAAGGCTTAGTATAATTACTGATATTACTCAAATCCTTGCACAAAAGGGAAAAATTCGCCTTTTCGGGTTTTAGTCCTTTAATTCTACAAATTTTTTCAAAGCCCTTATACTGCGCCAAATCACAAACAAAAGCATAAATTGTATCTGTTGGAACGATAGCTACACCACCTTTGGCGAGAATAGCTGCCACTTCTGCAATTTTGCGAGGTTCAGGATTTTTTGGATGAATTTTCAGAATCATTTATCAAAATTATACATTTGCAATCAAGCAAAGATAAACGTATGAACGAAGAATTAGGAATTGGATCGAGGGTTCGACACCCCGAATTTGGAATTGGAGTCGTTATAAACGTAAAACCCAAGACCTACACGGTGGTATTCAATGAAAATGGAAGACTAGAAATCTCTAAAAGTTTTAATGCCTTGGAAATAATAGATGCTGTGGAAGCCGATACGGATCTCATTTCCTTTTCAGAAGTAGAGCGAGTGTTCACCAACATCATTAAAAAACATAGCGATTTACAAGAAACCGTTCCCCTAGGAAACAAATGGCTAGGTGGAAAATTAATCTTAGTTCCAGGCCAAGCGGGACTACAACCCAAGGAAGTTCCCATTGACGCTTTCTTTAATAAAATCATCATGCTTCGCGATCGATTACGAGTGATGGAACAACGCATCAATGCAAGTGAAAATTTAAACGAAGAAGAAAAAATTAATCTGCAACAATACCTAACGAGAATCTACGGAAGTTTAACTACATTTAATGTCTTATTCAAAGAAGACAAAGATCATTTTGTAGGAGAACGAGCAGGGAAGTGAGATGCTCGATGCTATGCTCGATGCTCGATGCTAGATGCTCGATACTCGATACTCGATGTTCGATTTTTGGAACTTGAAGCTTGGAGCTTGAAGCATTCCTTCGACTTCTTTCAGTGTACAGTTAACTTCACAAATTAAATTTAAATAAAAAATGGAAGTACATCATCATGCGCATTCAAATCATGGAAAAAAAAGCTGGAAGACCTATTTCTGGGAATTTTTAATGTTATTTCTTGCTGTGTTCTGCGGTTTTCTGGCAGAGTACCAGTTGGAACATAAAATAGAAAGAGACAGAGCTGGAGAGCTATCAAAAAGCTTTTATCATGAACTATTAAATGATTCCATAACGGCTGCATTAAAAGTACAGAATAGGAAAAAGCAAGAAAAGGCTCTAAAATATATGATAGCCTATTTTCAAGATAGCAGTTTGACTCATGTTCCAAGAGAATTCGCAATTAATTTCGAGTACGGAATTAGCTTCCGAACGCCTTATCAATTTGAACCACGAACAGTCATGTTGGATCAGTTAAAAAATTCGGGATCGTTACGCTATTTTAAAAACGAAGAGTTACAAAGGTTGATTGGTGATGTTACCGTAGCGATTAGAAACATCTACGACCGACAGGAATTGGAAAGTAGTTTTAGATTACAGTACATCAATCCTATCGTCATTGATCATTATGATTACAATTTTGATAGTATGCTAAAAAAAGGGAATAAGACTATTTTCGAAGGCATCCAGGAATTTGAAAAAAATAGCGACACCACCGTTTTTCATTTAAGGTCACTTGAAACATTAAATAAAAATAGTATTACATCTTCTTTAATGTTTTACACAGCCAATGTTGTAAGTTCCACTCGCCAAGTACATTTCCAAAGATATATTGAAATCAATGCTGAATTGCTGAGAATGTTGCGCAAGGAGTATCATATAAATTAGGGAAAAAGCGATTATGTTGAATTTCCACCAATTCAGGTCTTTCTTTAAGAATCAATGTTACCAAACCATTGCAAGGAAACGTATTAAATCCATTTGCTTCTTATTATTTACTTTGCTATTTAGTCCTTGTGTTTATTCACAAGGACTAAGTAATTTTTGGATTTCTGGTTATGCTATTCAGTCACCTCCTCCATGGGGAAATACAACTCTAAATTTTTTTGGAGGCATTCCAACATCTTACTTTCAACAAAGAAATTTGGATTTTAACCGCACTTCAATCACAATGTCAGATTTGGCAGGCAATTTACTATTTTATAGTAATGGATTTTCTATTTGCAACGACAATAATGATACAATGCTAAATGGTGCAGGTATAGATTCTTCTTATGTTTTAACACAATGGTATAATGATGGTCAACCAGCAGCTCAAACTATGTTGGTGATTCCACAGCCAGGGAATGAAACTCGTTATTATAATATCTTTCATGTAACTATTGATACAACATGGAACAATGGAGTTATCGCATTCGAAAATGCATTAAAACTAAGACATACTATCATAGATATGACATTAGACAGTGGTCGTGGAGCTGTTATTCAGCGTGAATTACCACTTATGTACGACACGCTTTCTGCTGGACAGGTACAAGGAGTTAAACACGCCAATGGTCGCGACTGGTGGGTACTAATTCCACGTTATGCAGGAGGAGTGTTCTATTCCTTTTTGGTAACACCTGATACCCTAATCGGCCCCATTAACCAACAGCTAGGTCCTAATTTAATTGGCGCATCTTTTCGTCATGTAATATTTAGTCCCGATGGAAATAAATATGCTTTCGTTGATCATCGAAATCATTTATTAATTTATGATTTCGATAGATGTTCTGGTGTGATGAGTAATGCCATTCAAATTCCAGTTTTAGATAGTATGATTCCACGCGGAGTTGTATTTAGTCCTAATAGTAGATATTTATACATGAGTAGTAATTTGTTTCTATACCAATTTGATACATGGGCAACAAATGTTGCAGCATCTCAAATTACGGTTGCCGAGTGGGACTCATTTTACAGTCCACAACCTCCTTTTGCAACCACTTTTTATTTACCCATGTTGGCAAGTGATGATAAAATTTATATTAATACAAGCAACGGTACCGATAGGATGCATATCATCAATTTTCCAGATAGCGGGGGTCTAGCTTGTAATGTATGTCAGCATTGTTTAGTCCTACCTACATTTAATTCTTTTACAATGCCCAATTATCCTAATTATTTTTTAGGCGCTGAAACAGGAAGTTTATGTGATACTTTGACATCAGTAAATGATAATATTGATTTAGCTATTTCATTAACCATAAAACCAAATCCCGCTCAGGATTATTTTTGGATGGATTATAATCTACATTCTAACCAACATGCAATTTTAAACATCTATAATATTTTAGGAGAAAAAATAATTCATCGAACATTATACTCCTATTTTAATACCGTTAAAGTTGAATGTGCATCGTTGCCATCTGGAATGTACATTGCAACTGTAATACAAAACAACAAACTTGTTGGATCAGCGAAGTTTATTAAAGAGTAAGAGCGAAGAGCGGTTAATAGTTTTTAGTCGCAAGACTTCGCGATTAGTTGTTAGTCGCAAGACTTCGCGAATAGATGTTAAACTGGATACTGGAGAGACAATGAATCATTCAGAAAATAAAATACGATTTTGGAATTAGAAAAGCGTTTAACATCAATGACACAATTCTGCTAAGAAAATTTTTGAAAAATCGATTAGCCTCTTAACACTAACTGCGTGCTTTCAACTTTACTTTAATAAAACTACAACAAGATGATAAGAAGCAAAACAATAATAATGATCGCTCCTACAGAAAGATAAATTCCACCTTCATTATCTCTTAATAGCTTCTTTGTTTCTCTTACTTCATTTCGGAGTTCTTTCTTTTCCACTCGACTCATCGCCGACATATCCATTGCCTTGATTTCTTCCAATCTTGCTAGAAGCTCCTTGGAATTTGAAGAATCAACGGGTTGGACCAAAGTCAATGAATCAGTAACTTTCCCTTCATTGGCCATTAAGGTTGATGGAAGAAAAGTTAATGTATTGACAGTAATTAACAGACAAATTATTAATTTTTTCATGATATATGGATTAGGTAGATGAAGGATTTTCAATAAACAAAGTTGAGCGATTTAAATAAAAATTATGTTACACAATTTCAGAAAAGAGTTACATAATTCACATATTCGAATCTTGCAAATTTTATTGATCACAACAAAATTTAATTTTTTCTATTTCTCTTATACACATCTCCTGTATCGAAATAATTTTTCTTTGTCCAATTGCATATATTGGATTCAATATAATTTGAAATTCTCAAATATTCGGCTTCATCACGAATAATATGATCGTGAAAACGCGATTGCCATGCGAAATTATATCCCAGACGGTGGGCATGTTTAGAAACGGCCGATTTATATGAACCAATTATCGAAGAAATGGTATTCTTACCCTGATTACGAAACCTTTGTTTTCCTGGTGTTATTAATGGTTGTGGCGATGATGGGGTTTTTTTCATTTGATTGTTTTTTTCGGTTCTGATTTTGGAATCGTTGGCGGCGTTTGGATCATGTTGAAAACGTAGAGACAAGGCATGCCTTGTCTCTACGTTTTCGTTTTCGTTTCTGTTTTCGCCAACGTTTTCGTTTTCGCCAACGTTTCGTTTTCGCCAACGTTTTCGTTTTCGCCAACGTTTTCGTTTTCGCCAACGTTTTCGCTTTTCGTTTTCGCCAACGTTTTTTTTGTTTTCGCCAACGTTTTCGTTTTCGTTTTCGCCAACGTTTCCAAAATTTCGAACAAACCGATTATTCCCATCTAAAATCAAAATTCCATGAATATGGTTGGGCATAACAACAAATGATCCCAACTTAATATTTTTTGCATGGTTTATAATTTCAAACCAACAATCATTTGCAATTTCACCTATCGGTGACAAATACATTTCTTTCTCCACAATTTTCCCAAAATAATGTAATTTATTTTTGGTGTTGATGGTGATGAAATAGGCTCCATCCCAACCATAATTCCAGGTCTGACATCGACTGGAGGCAATTCGGTATTTATCTTTATATTTTTCCATGATTAAAAATTAATTGAAATTATTTCTATTAATAAAATGTATCGAAATCGAGCAGTGAAAATAATTAAAAAAAACAAACAAAATCAATTCAATTTAATTTAAACGATTAAAATTTTAATTGAAAAAATAAGAATATTGCACAATCGTTTTAATACGGTTAGTCATGAATTTTATTCAACAAAAAAACATGCATCTATTTTTAAAACGGCAACCCAAAATAAATCCCTAAAAAAATTACGCCTATTAAGTACTACATACTTAATAGGCATAATCTTAACAATTTTTCAAAATCCATTCTAATTAGAAATGAATTTCAATTTATACTGATTCAATTCAACAGTTAAAAAAATTTAAGGATTGAATAGAAAAATATTAATTCACATTCACCTTAACACTTCTTTGCATCGAATAATTAGACAGATTTAAAATATACATTCCAGATGACAAACCTTGAACATTAATGGTAAATACATAATTCGAATTAAAGTTTTGTTGTTGCACTCCTGCTTTTACTTCTCTACCAGAAAGATCTTGCAAGCGCCAAGAAATAGATTGAGCATTGGTTTCTTTGATGGAAACATTAATATATTGCGACGATGGATTTGGCCATACAGCAATTCCATCCTGACGCGTTACCTGAGCTACTCCTGTAACCTGTGTACCAAAAGGCAAACGAATATTATCTAACCAAGCCTGATCGGTTCCAGAACTGAAATCAGAATCTTTATCGTAAATCCATCTCAAGGTATGCGATCCGGAGGTGATTGGAAATCCAGTGTATAACCAAGATGTAATTCCACTCCAAGCACCTAATTCATTTCCATCTTCTGAATAACGTAAGTAATCCCAATCCTGCTCACTCGACATTCGATACCAAAACGTAACAGAATCATCAATCAAAACAGTAATACTCAAAATTAATTCACTGCTTTCACTGTCGTTAATATCATCATTGGTGGCACAATAATTTCCTTCGAATGGTGTGTTGGTGCTGATGATCCAAGGTTCGTTTCCTCCCATATTCCAACTATATTTATTGAAATTGTTGGTTTCAAAATCTTCTAAAATCAATCCTGCACTGCCCATATAAAGTTTATTGGCTAAATACCCTCCTGAACTAAGATCTAATGTTAAATCATAATTGGTTCCAATTGTCACATTACTAAGCAAACCAACAGTAAAACTTGCATCTACATAATTCTGTTTTAGAATAAGACCAACATTAAATGTAGGTACGCTAATATTTACAAATGAACTAATGGTACTGAGCACGGCTGCTGAAAGAGGAGCATCGCTGTGTCCATTGTTCAAACAACGAATGATGATGGTTGCCGTCTCTCCAGCTTCTAACATCCCATCTCCATCACCACCTATGACATCATCAATGGTTAAGATTCCTCCTGCTAAATCAGGAGCATTCACTAATTGTGTAAATGATGATGACCAAGAATTACCTAATCCATCAGCTAACACCAACACAAACTGAACAATGTGCTGATCAGGAATGTTGTTGGCAACGATGTATTGAAATGCGTTCAGTTGTGAAATAGGAGAACTGTTCATTACCGTTCCAAGGTAAGTACTATCTGAAGTTATTGTAATGTACGGATCACTACAAGTTAGTATAGCCCATACATTATTTGCATCGGCGATACCAACATTTTCGACATTTAAATCTAGGTCGATAGTTTCATCAAAATCAACTAATCCATCGTTGTTTCCCAAATTATCATGAACTGTGCTACTTTGATAAATTACATAAGGACCTGAAGATGGAATAACCAATACTTGACCCAAGTAAGGAATCTGATTAAATCCAGTAACGGTCACAAAAATGGTGTCGGGAGATGTAACTGCAGGGAAATTAATTTGCGCAAATCCTCCAGTTGCTATTCCTGCACCTAGTACCTGGCCATTCATGGAAAGAGCCACTAAACCGCCATTAAAATTACAATTTACATTGAGAGAAGCTAAACCCATTGGCATACTACCGGCATGGCTTACCGTCATTACTTGAGGTGTTGCAGTACGAACATTTAATGTTGGATCACCGAAAATATGCCAGGTATCTGTCATTTCATCCCCTGCGGCACCGTAATTATCATTCATTTGCATACATCCAGCAATAGAGAGTCCTGCAAAAGTAAATTTCATATTGCTTGTATAGCTCTGCACTAAAATATCTACCATTTCATCTTGTGCATCCATAGGAGGATCCCAACTTTGATTGATGGAAGACATAAAAGTACCGATGGCTCCTGTTGGTTGACCATTGTGTTGTGCTCTCATAAATTTTTCAGCGAAACAAGGGCCACTTGCCATATCAAACTCACCATTCACACATGCTACTGCCCAAATAAACGGAAGCATATTTTCGTTGGTCATGTTGGCAACATCGTTATTTGATAAACCTGTTGTAGAACAAGCTGTGCTGCTCCCATGACCCGTATAAGTCATTAAACCAATTCCGCTTTGAAACAAATTAAACAGATCAATATTCGTTGGATCGCCAGGAGCATCTCCAGTTCCAGGGTGAGTACCATCGTATAATTCCGAAACGTTGCCGTAGGTAAAGCCAACTAAATCACTGCGCATATTAACAGCATGTTCCCAGTCCATCTCACCATCGTCGCCAGGACCTTGATTACTTCCAATAACAACGCCTTGATTATACCAAGTACCAGCAGGATTCGGATTCATTTCATAAGTCAGGATTCGATCCACTTGCGTTTGCAATTCACTATCTGTTTCAGCCGACAATCGACCGATCATTACTTCGGGATACGAATCGCTACCGAGTACATAACCCATACTCGGATCGGAAGGACCACCTTGAGCGTAAAGACAAGGAAGCTGAGGTGCATCTCCCACTAACATCACATAGGCGATACCGTTATTACTAAATTTATTAGCAATAAAAGCTTGAATATTGGTTGCTGTTCCACCTGCAGTAAGTACATCCACCACTTCCACCTCAATACCTTTCCGAATTTTCCAATCTACCAAAGGTTGAATAATAGAAAACCAAGTGTCAGGGCAAATCACCAACATTTTACCTGTTTCAATAAGTGGCACATAGGTAACAGAAGGAAAATTATCGAAATGATTTTTATAAAGGGTTGCAAAATTCGCATCTACATTTGACAAAGGATTTGCGCGTTCCAATTCATTGGTACCAATTTGGCTAGGTGCATGATTCAGTTGCACCGTTATTTCAGTATAAACACGCAACACTTTTGTAATCGGGTTATACTGGAACGGCTGAAACAAGATGGTTTGCCCACGATAATCTCTGAACACATGTGGAATTCTCGAAGTCATAATATCAGCCGGATAAAAAGCATCTTTCTGATACTCCTTTCCATAACGGTAAGGCACATCCGCAATATTTATATCTCGCTTTACATTTCCTTTTGACGGTGCAAGTTCTACATTGTGATACTCCACAAATTGAGAGTTTGTCACTTGCATGGTCATTTGTCCATCATCAGGAATAACCAATGAAGCAGAAAATAAGGGCAGATCAGGAGCACCTTCTTTCAGGATTGGGCTAGAGCCAGGACTACTCAGTAAATAAGCTGTACCTTTTGATGTACTCACTTCATTCAAATAAAATCCATTTAATGTTAGCTTTACCGTACTCGAAGTAATGTTTGATTGAATCACAATCGCCTTTGACTTCGTGTCTTTCGAAGTAGCTAATGGTGTCCAGGAAGCAGCATAAGTAAACTGAATACTGAAAATAATGACAAGCAAAGAGGATAAAAGACGCATGGTTGTTTTCATATTTTAGTGATTGTTTGGAAAGACTAAAATACAAAAATCTATTGAAATTAAGCTTCTTCCGCCACAGAAATATCAACAACGTTGTTTAATTGCGGCTGAGGGCTTGGGAAGATGGGTGTGTAGGGCCTATTATTCATTTTCGCCTCAAACCACTGGTCAAAAATGATCAATTCATGGCTTCGAGGCACCCAAAAGCAGTCGGGGGTGTTCGAACGCAAGAGCGCAAAATCCTTCTTTCTTTCCTCCCAAGTCTCCTTAAAATCAAATCCAGAGCGCGAGAGGTGGCTTAAAATCCGGAAAATGATAATATCACGCTTTCGCAAATTGCGCATTTTAGAAGTACGTTCGATGTGTTTACGCATAGCGTTGATGCGTTGATCGGCGAGATCTACTTTTTCGGTAGAAAGAGTTAGATAAATATTCAGCATCCGAATACCGAGGTTCCATCCTTCGCGGTCCGTTTCTACCTCCTTGGTAAATTGCAAATGCTTAAAAGCTCCTTTAAAATCATTTTGCAAGTACTTTAATACACCCATCATCAAATGACGCTTACTTAATTGTTCGGGGTTATTTCCTACTGAGCCCGATGATAACATTTTTGCAATCCATACTTCTGCTTCCGAGTAACGGTTTAAATAAATTAATGCGAAGACACAAGCTTCCCGATTATTATTCAAAACAAAATCTTGATCTAAATATTCTGTTGTTGCTTTTAGAGCATTTAGATAGGCCTCTTCAAACTTATTCAAATAAAATTGGGTGTAGGCCAAGTTCATATAATTCTGCATAAATTTCCCTTTCTTTTTCAATGTGGAATATTGATCTGAGATACGAATAATTTCCAAAATAATTTGCTCAGCAAGTTCATACTGCTCTTCATAATGTGCCAATTGCAACTTCAACATTAAAAAGATAAAATTAATTGACTGTAAATTAGTGGCTATAAAATACTTTTCTAAGTCTACAATTGCTAATTGAATTTCATTAATTTTAGATTTATCATCTATGGACTTATGTTGTACATGCTCTATATACTTATAAATAAAGAATTCAGCTACATTAAAATATTTAGAATTTTGAAGTCTTCTTTTCAAGTCGAGATGACAAGCTTCCACTTTATCAAGATCGCCAACAGCATAGTGAAACAACAAATTACTTTTCTGCACTGCAATTCCCTCCTCAAGAAACTCAAATTCATCACAAATTTTCAAGGTATTCTGAGTTTGCTTTATTAACCAATCAAGAGGCAACTTTTTAATTTTTAAAATTTCAATAAGATAAATGTTTCGATTTACAAGTACTTTATGAAAATAATATTCTGAGTAATTACTCTTGTCCAATCTAAAATTCTCAAAATCAACTATCATATTAAGCAACTTAATCATCATTCTATCGCAAAGTTTCCTGTATGATTCGATACTTTTCTTATCAAGATTTTCATAGAGCACCTTGATAACTTCATCCTGTTCGAATCCCTTATTCCTTCTTAATAACTTAAACATTTTCAACAACTTACTACTCACATCTGTCCTTAGGCTTAAATCCTTAACAAACGATTTGACTTCATTGGTGCTCAGGTTTGAAATTAATATTGAAACTACTTTGTGGTTACTCATAATTTTAGTATATTTACACTATTAAATTGTAAATACTCATGTTAGATCTAATTATTGCGCTTTTATTTGCACTTGGTGTTAACACTTCTGAGGGTGGAGTTGTTGTTATTGATCAACAATCAGGAATTGTTTTTGGTGTTGGGACAACTGTTGGATATACTCAATTCAACAACTAATCCAAACGACACTCCTGTATATATTCTCATTCAAGACGCTGAAGGAGAATATCATTTAATTCGAAGATAAACATTTATATCCTTTTTTAGACTTTTTCAGACATTTTTTTTATCCTAAATGTCAACAACTTACCTTTAATATTACTAAATTACTATGTGATATACGGCTTTTTAAGCATCCACACCATCTTTCTTTGTCCCTTGATATGATATACCGACCATTTACTTTAGCAGAAGTAAAGGGTTTTTGTTATTCAACAGTAATTGTTTTGGCTTTTCTGTGTAGACCGAGTCCCGCCATGGCGGGACTTTGTCTTTTTATCCAATTTGCATTACACTAATTAATACTGTATATCAACAACTTAAAAATTTAACATAGCTATTATTCCCCTCTTTTCTATCATTAAAAATCCAAAACAATAATTCAAAATACAGTTGTAAGTTATTGTTATTCAAATAATAACAATGATTTAAAAATATAAAAATCGGATATATATCTGCTTTAAAGTTCCAAGTGCCTCTATCTTGTCCCTTGATTTGACTTAGCTGCAGGCATACATTTGTTCTCAGTAAGGGTTTTGTTGTTCCAGCCGCTAACCCGGTGGACGGTGAAAGGGCTTCCCAAAAGGAAGCCCTTCACTATTGGGGCCAACTCCATTCCTTTTGTATTTAATTCCTGAGGTTCTTGAGGTAGACAACACTCAGTTTGTCCAAAAGTTTCGCATAGGCGTCAAGCTTAGAAGAAATTTCATAAATAAAAAACAACAGACTTTCACTCGTAAACATAATAGTTTTTCTTTTAAGAATGGTTACCAGATCTCGCATCTGAAATAATCTGTTGTTATATTGATGAGCCCGCATTCCATAAAATTGGATTTCATCCAATTTTATGGAATGCGGGCTCTATTAAGGGGGTGAATTCCTGTAGAGACGCCATTAATGGCGTCTCTACAAATTTGATAATAGCCATCATAACTATCTGCAAATTGTTGCTAAACCTTTAACTTAGTCTTGACGCTTTTGCGAAGCAGCGGAATGGATGGCCAGCGCACTGTTTCGAATCACCTTTGACTTGTACTCTTCTTTTTAGCACGGGATAATTAATTTTAAATTGATTTAAAAGTGCATTTCATATTTTATATTGATTTACTCCATTTATATTATACTTTCTTTTTTTTGCGAAAAGAATATTTTCTATATTATTGCCTCATGAAACCACTCTCCCCTCTGCAATTGAAAGAATTTCTTGAGGAGAAAGTTCTTCAATTCAACACATCATCGTTCATTGCAGATGATCCCATCTCCATCCCACACCTATTCCATCTAAAGGAAGACAAAGAAATAGCAGGATTCCTTACTGCATTAATTGCTTGGGGACAACGAAAAGTTATTTTAAAGAATGCGCAAGAAATGATGCGCAGAATGGATCAACAACCGTATAATTTTATCTGCGATCATACCTTAAAAGAAAGAAAATCATTCAGTGATTTTGTACATCGTACTTTTAATGGAATTGATGCCATGTACATGTTAAAGGCATTACAAACGCTCTACAACTCTTCTTCTAGCCTTGAAGATGTATTTTCAAAAGGGATCCAACAGAAACTTGATTTATCAATAGCAATTCATCAGGCTAGAACAGAACTTTTATCTTTCGCAGCTCCTGGTCGAACAGGAAAACATATTGCTGATCCTCTTCGCAATTCATCGGCAAAAAGAATATGTATGTATTTAAGATGGATGGTAAGAAATGATAAAACGGGTGTCGACTTTGGTATTTGGAAAAAGATAAAACCGAAAGATTTGTATTGTCCCCTCGATATTCACTCAGGAAGAGTAGCCAGAACACTGGGGCTTTTAACCCGAAAACAAGACGACTGGAAAGCAGTTACCGAATTAACCATTAACTTAAAAAAACTGGATAAGAATGATCCAGTAAAATATGATTTTGCGCTTTTTGGGTTGGGGGTGTATGAAGGGTTTCGATGAGTTTACGAGAGGATACGAATTACGAATCGATACGAATGTACGAATTACGAATAGGCGAATAGGCGAATAGACGAATAGAATTAATAAACGAATGTGTGAAATTCGAAAACGTTAATTGCAACAACTAAAGTCTAACTTCGCAGATCTACATTGACGCGAAAATGCGAAAATGCGAAAATGCGAAAATGCGAAAATGCGAAAATGCGAAAATGCGAAAATGCGAAAATCACGAAAATGCGAAAGTGCGAAAGTGCGAAAATTGATTCACATAATTAAAAAATGAGTTCAAACTCTCAAACTTCGCTCTCACTCTGATTCTCCCTCCCGATAGCTATCTGGACTCCTCTAACATCTAAAATCTAAAATCCAACATCCAACCTCTCACTTCGCAAAGGTGGTATTTATTTCTTCATCGGATGGAAAAACGATGGCGTCATCACCTGTTCGACGTACCCAGTACAAATATTTTCCGGTTCCGTTGCAGGCATAGCCTACGATGGTATCATTTGGATGCATATTAAGTCGTGAAAATGTTTTCCAGCGTTTATCTTTTTCTTGAGCTGCTACTTTTACATCTAATAACTCCGTGCAATCGTTTCGAAAATAAGCTCTATAACTTTTGGAATAATCGGCACATTGCGAACAAGGCTTAGACCATTCACTTTTATATTTCACCAAGCATTTATTTAAATCATCGCCTGAATCAGAAAAACTGAATGCACATAATAAGATTGTAAAAACCAAGACACTCCCAAGCGAATAAGAAATTAATTTTTTCATTTACAGTAATTATTTTTTAATATGATTTTTGCTTCTGCGTTTCCTTTTTGTTTTGATTTATTCCAATCATCACATGCCCCTTCTTTATCCCCTAAACCTTTTTTTGCAAATCCTCGATTGTTATAGGCTTCTTGATTGTCGGGATCCAATTCTAATGCTTTATTAAAATCAGCAATTCCTTTCTCATATTCCGACAACCGATTATAAGCCCCACCTCGGGAAACATAAGCATGCACATGATCAGGATACAATTTAATAACATGATTGTAATCGCTCAACTCTCCTTCAAAATCACTCAACATTCCTTTCATAAATCCACGTTTAATCCACGCGTCTTCGTAAGAACTGTCTTCTTTGATAGCGATATCAAATGATTTGATTGCTTCTTTCGTTTTTCCTTGAGTAAAAAGTTGCATGCCTTTTTTATAAGCCAAGTCTGATTTCTTTTTATCCTGCGCGGGCAACGAAAAGGAGCTAAACAAGATGATTGAAATACTAATCCAATATAACGGCTTCCTTATATCCATTTTCTGATGTGGCTCTAATTAAGTGTTCAAATGCTTTTTTTAAGGAATTAAACATCTTTTCATCCTTTACAGGAATACTTAAACGCCCATATCCCTTTTTTATTTTTTGTAAGGTTAGCACTCTTGTTAAACATTCTGGTTGATCTTTCATGCAAGGAATGCATAATAAACCATCTTCTGCTTCGTAATTAATCTTTAAATCCAAATCAGGAGTTGGCACCTTATCTTCACGTACGATCTCTCCTTTTTCATTGTAAAAAGAAACCACCAAGGTTGTGTTTTTACATGTCACTTTATATCGATCGCCTAAGGTTTTATTGATGTAAGCAATAGTCTCGCCACGTTCTGGTGTCTGACTGTAAGAAATAACAGAAAATAGATTCATTAAAATTATCAGGCATTGTAGTTTGCCTATCAGAAGTTGTTTGAGAAATGGGGCTCTATTCATAGGGAACAAATTTCAACATTCTACTTCAAAACGCGAGAGAAAGTTGCTCTAAAAAAAGCAATGATTTTAAGCAAACTAACCAACGATTGCCTTATGTTATACCTCATGCCACAATTTAAATGGCTGAAAATTCAGCTTTTACTTGGGCTTCTGCTCATGGTCGGACCTCTTTCCGCACAGCAAAATTTCCTTGAAATTCCAGTTAAACTGGATATCGAAAAAGGAAATATGTCGGAAGTAATTGTTAAAGTTAAGAAAGATGGGAAAGATGCCTTCACCCAAAGTGGGGCAAGCAAGATGCGCTTTAAGCTAGACTTTAATAAAAAGTACACGCTCATTTTCTCTAAGCCTGGCTACATCAGCAAAACGATTGAAGTAAATACCAAGGCTCCTGCAGGCCGAATTTCATCGGGATTTGACCCTTACAAGATCGGAGTCAAACTCTTTCTTCAAAATCAGGAGAATATGGTCATCTACAATCAAGCGGTTGCTCAGATTAAGTATGATCAAAACTTAGATGAATTCAATTTCGAAACCGATTATTCGAAATCGATTTTATCATCGGTTACTCGCGATGAAACAGAAGAAGACCAAGTTGAGGATACAGCATCTGTTGCAAGCACATCTCCCAGCACACAATCTGGAAGTGATGAAAGTGTTGCACCTGTTACCGCAAGTACATCTACCACAAATGGAGATGTTCAAGAAAATGCGAATACAGGAGCAGCAACGGAAACTAATCCATCCATAGCAGCCAACCATCAAGCCAACGAAGAATTGCCTCCATCAGGTAAAACAAATACAGGGAATGAACCTCCTCCTTCTGGCACAGTAAATACAGGCGCTGAACAACCGAATAAAGGAAGTGTGAATGGTGGGGAAACACCTCCTCCAACTAGAAAAGGAAATGGGGATCAAGATCAATTAAATGCTCCCACCTATACCGCTGATAAAGATGCAAAAGGAGGTGGAATTTTACCAGCGACAGGAAGTGAAAACAATGCTCCGAATATCTCTGTAAATTCATCAGCAGAAGCCCCTGGAGATGGTCCACAATATTCCGAATCTGAGAATATCACAAGAGAAGATATTGTGGAAAGAAATCGAATCATCACCAAAATAAAAGTCACAAAGAATGGAGTGGAAACAGAATATAGTCGTGTAAATTATAGTTGGGGAGGTAGATACTTCTTTAAAAATAATGTAATGTCAATTTCTGAGACGTTGTTTGTTCAATGGACTGGAGTACGGAATTAATTCAGTCGCGAGGCTTCGCAATCAGAATTAAGAATTAAATTAAGAATTAAGAATTAAGAATTAAGAATTAAGAATTAAAATTAAGAATTAAGAATTAAGAATTAAGAATTAAGAATTAAGTTCCGATTGCTATCGCATAGGCGTCAGGCTAAGAAGTAATTTCTTAAAGAAAAGTAACAGTCTTTTCGCTCGTAAATATTATAGTTTTTCCTTTAAGAATATTTGGCAGATCACGCATCTGAAATAATTTATTGATTGATATTGATGAGCCCGCCTTCCATAAAATTGGATTTCATCCAATTTTATGGAAGGCGGGCTCTATTAAGTGGGTGAATTCCTGTAGAGACGCCATTAATGGCGTCTCTACTTATAGAATTTAGCGATCGAACTACCTACATGCTTAAGCTTTAAATTAGCCTAACGCCTATGCGATAGCTACCGTGATCAGATTCTGCTTGCTACAGGCAAGTTCAGAATTAAGAATTATGAATTATTTTTATGTTATCTTCTTTTAGGAATGATCTGCCAATTGTGTCTATTTTTCGTTAATAGGAGATAGAATACTACCTATGTAATTATGGATATCACCCTTTATCCTTACCCATTCATCAAAAAGTAAGTAGTAACAGCAATTATGGAGTATAGCTTTGTTCTTTATAGAATAAAGCCATGAGAATACAAGAATTTAATGCATTGCATTTTATTTCGTTTTCAGAGGAACAAAAGGAACGGTTAAGAGAGTATTTTCAACTTCGTCAAGAACGAGGTGAGCCGTCTCGGTTTCAAATTTTACGACGATTAGTAAGAACAAAAGCTTTTACGAGGTCGGTTTATCCTCCGGATTGGAAAGTATCGTAGTGAATTGTGATCCCGATAGCTATCGGGAGGTGAATTGTGAATGGTGAATTTTTAAAACCTGATAATTGCAGGCAAGCGCAACGAACGCTACAGGTAAACAAAAAAGGACAAAGCAAAATGGTCTAGGATCAAATCCGTGGACATCCGATTTATTCGATTTATCAGCGTTCAAAATAAAGTAGTTTAATCCTTAAGGTTACAATAAAAAAAGGGCTGAATTCACATCCAGCCCTTTTCATTTATTCAATAATTTTTATTTATCGATAGAAATTAATTCTACTTCAAAAATCAAGGTTGCATTTGGTCCAATTTTACCTCCTGCTCCACGCTCACCGTATGCAAGGTTTGAAGGAAGGAATAACTTCCACTTTGATCCAACTGGCATCATTTGTAATGCTTCTGTCCATCCTGGTATTACTCCACTAACTGGGAAGCTTGCTGGTTGTCCACGCTCAACAGAACTATCGAAAACAGTTCCATCCACTAAAGTTCCATGATAGTGAGTAGTCACTTTATCATTTAAACCTGGCTTAGCTCCGGTACCTTCTTTCAATACGATATATTGCATACCGCTCGCAGTAGTTTGAACACCTGGCTTGTTTTTGTTTTCTGCTAAGAATGCTTCACCTTTTTTTGATTCTGCTTCTCCTGCTACTTTTTGTTTTTCTGCCATAAATCCTTGGATAATACGATCAGCATCTTCTTGCTTCATAGTTGCAGTTCCTGCAAATACATCTTTTAAAGCTTGTGACATCACATCTACCTTCACAGAATCAAATCCGCTAGTTTTAAGGTTGTTGCCGATGGCTACGCCGAGTCCGTAGCTAACTGAATCAATAGTGCTGCTCATTTTAATTTCTGTTTTTTTGTTTTGGGCGTTACATGATGCGACCATAAAGGCGGCTGCCAAAACTGGTAATATGCTTTTTTTCAAGTTCATTGATTTGATTATTGGAGGGGCGAAGGTATAAAAATCCTTCATGTAATCCCCAAAAAAATATGAAGGGTTTGTGAAACAGTTAGTGCATTCTTCGTATTCAAAGACTTGGACATACTATCTTTGGAACAATGGATTTTAAACTTATCTCGGATTTTTCTCCTACTGGAGATCAACCCGAAGCTATTAATCAGCTAACCAGCGGATTAGAAAATGGAGATCTACACCAAACCCTTCTTGGGGTAACCGGCTCTGGAAAGACATTTACGGTAGCCAACGTAATCAATAATGTTCGTAAACCCACTTTAATTCTGAGTCATAATAAAACGTTGGCAGCTCAATTATATAGTGAGTTCAAACAATTCTTTCCTGAAAATGCAGTAGAGTACTTTGTTAGTTATTACGATTATTATCAGCCTGAAGCGTATATGCCGAGCAGCAATACGTATATTGAAAAGGACTTAGCCATCAATGAAGAAATTGAAAAATTAAGATTAAGCACGACCACTTCCCTCCTCTCAGGTAGACGAGATGTGATTGTGGTATCTTCGGTTTCTTGTATTTATGGAATGGGAAATCCGTCCGATTTCGCAGAAAATATTATTCGCATTCAAGTAGGACAAAAAATTTCGCGAAATGCATTCTTGCATTCGTTGGTTAGTAGCTTGTATTCCCGTGCAGGCGATGAATTTAAAAGGGGAACTTTTAGAGTTCAAGGGGATACGGTGGATGTGTTCCCAGCCTATCGAGATGTTGCTTATAGGATAAGTTTTTTTGGAGATGAATTAGAAGATCTCTCAACGATTGAACCATCTACCGGAAAAAAATATGAGAAACACGACCATTTAGCCATTTTCCCTGCTAATCTTTTTGTGACAAGTCCGGCCAGACAACAAAATGCGATTCATGAAATTCAAGAAGATTTAGTCAAGCAAATCGATTATTTCAAAAGCTTAGGCAGAAACTTAGAAGCCAAACGTCTCGAAGATCGCGTCATTTTTGATTTAGAAATGATTCGCGAATTGGGGTACTGCTCAGGCATTGAAAATTACTCTCGCTATTTTGATGGACGCGAAACAGGTAAACGACCTTTCTGCTTGATGGACTATTTCCCTGACGATTTTTTAATGGTGATTGATGAAAGTCATGTTACTCTTCCACAAATTCGTGCTATGTATGGTGGCGATCGTTCGCGTAAAATTAATTTAGTAGAATATGGATTCCGCTTACCTGCAGCTATTGATAATCGTCCGTTACGATTTGAAGAATACGAAGAAATTCCAAAACAACATATTTATGTGAGCGCAACGCCTGCTGATTATGAATTAGAAAAAAGCGATGGAATTATTGTAGAGCAAGTAATTCGTCCTACAGGATTATTAGATCCTCCCATAGAAGTTAGACCCGTGCATAATCAGGTAGATGATCTTTTAGAAGAGATTGAAAAAGTGATCAAGAAAAAGAGCGCGTTCTGGTTACTACTTTGACAAAAAGGATGGCTGAAGAGTTAGCAAAATACTTGACAAAATTGGATATCCGTTGCCGTTATATTCATTCCGAAGTTGAAACGTTAGAACGTGTTGAAATTTTAAGAGATTTACGTTTAGGAGTGTTTGATGTGTTGATTGGTATTAATTTATTGAGAGAAGGATTAGATCTACCCGAAGTTTCGCTTGTGGCCATATTGGATGCCGATAAAGAAGGATTTTTGCGAAGTAACCGTTCATTAACACAGACTGCAGGTCGAGCGGCTCGAAATTTAAATGGCAAAGTAATTATGTATGCTGAAAAAATCACGAACAGCATGCGCCTTACCATTGAAGAAACGGAACGACGTAGAATCAAACAAATGGCTTATAACGAAGCCAACGGAATTGTTCCCACTGCATTGAACAAAGCGAAGTCCGGAATATTTGAACATTTAGAAAGCAAAAGTGGAAATCTCTCTCGAGCTTATTTAGAAAAAACAGAAATCAGTGCGGCAGCTGATCCCATCGTACAGTTTATGGGTAAAGACCAACTTGATAAAGCCATACAGTTTGCTCGTAAAAACATGGATAAATCGGCTATTGAACTTGATTTCATAGCTGCTGCCAAATACCGTGATGAATTGTACAGCTTGGAAAAACTTCGTTCAGAAAAATTCGGAAAAATAGTATGAGTCCTACCCTTCTGATTTTTAGTATTTGTCTTTACTTGATGAGTCTGGTGGCATCGCTATTAATCGGGATGGTCTCCAAAAGATTTTCGCCAACCGCTATTCGAATTCCTATTCTTATTCATTTCACATTACTCATTATTACGTTTCTTCTGGTTCTTTAGATGTGCCGCTTCACCATTCATTAATGCTTGTTACATTCTGCAGCGGACTCCTTATTTCCGTTTGGTCGCTTAGAAAAAAGGAACATTCTTTGCCAATTAAAATTTACTTTGGAGTATTCCTGCTTAGCAGCATTCTATTTATTTCTTCACCTGGAAAATTATTTTTATTGAGGGATGTTTTCTTTGAAGATGAAATCGATGAAGGAAGGATGATTCTTGCCAATGAAGATACAATTGTCTTAGAATTAACATTTAAGGAAATTGGAATAAAAAGGCTTGGATTTAAGGGTAAACTATCGAAAAATAGCATTTATAAAAAACAAAAATAAAATCCTTCTATAAATAAATCATAAAAAATCTTAACAATCATAATAAATCAGTGGCCAAAAATAACATTGTTTAAACAAATATTCATCTAATGGACGATAAATAGTTGACAAAGCCGTTTAAATCCATTAATATTGTAACATGCAAATCATTATGAAAAAAATATCTATTTGGGCAATACTTGTTGTCCTTTCATTCCACGTTTCCGCTCAATCCAATTCGTCAGAAATATATCTTCTTGACATCGTACAAAAAGACGGAAAACACATAGCAACTACCCCTTACCGCGTCACTCAAAATGATTATTATGATAATCAACCTTGTTTTAGCAAAGACGGACAATTTTTATACTTTGTAGCTCGTCCTGACACCATCCAAAGTGACATTTACGAATTTCACATCAAGAAGAAAATAATACGTCAGGTCACTAACACTCCAGAGAGTGAATACCAGCCTCAGCTTATTCCTTTTGCGAAAGATAAAATTTCAGCAGTTATCGTTGAGATGGAAGGCGCTCAAAAATTGTATGAAATGAAGTTAGATGGTTCTAACTACGAATTATTGATGCCCAATGAAGATTCACTGGCATACTATTGCTGGATGAATGATACCACAGTGGGGGCCTTTATGCTAAATGGAGCTGGGGGTACATTACATCAGTTTGATATGATTCCACAACAAAGTATTATTTTGATGGAAGGTGGTTTTGGTAGATGCCTCGCCGTTATACCGGGCACTAACATTTTAACGTATGTTCAGAAAGGAAGCGATGGCAAAAACACATTGATGCGTTACGACATGAGTAATGAAGAGCGTATGCCCATGCTTGAATTCCCAGCGGGAGTTGAAGATTATTGCTGGGGACCTAAAGAATTAATATTCTGCAGCGACAAAGGCATCTTGTATATGTACGATACTAAACTGGAAGAAACAAAATGGATTCCTATTGGTGATTTTTCAGAAACCATCGGAACCTTTTATCGAATGACGATGAATGCCACAGGCGATAAAATTGCTATTGTTACTTACAAAGGTGAAAAACCTTAATTGTCTTTCCTGAAGAGGAAAAACTAAAATTACTTTCTTGAATAAGGAATACGATTTCATCATCACGGGCCAAGGTCTTGCAGGGAGTTTACTCGCTTGGTTTTTATTACAGGCTGGGAAGAGGGTTTTAGTAATAGACCCGCAATTAGAAAATACTTGTTCGCGTATTGCTGCAGGCATGATTCATCCGGTTACAGGTCGGCGCATTGTAAAATCGTGGAACGCCGATATTTTTATTCCATTCGCAAAAGCCACTTACAAAGACATTGAAGACAAACTCGCAGATAAATTCTTCGAAGATTATCCTGTCTTTGAAATCTATCACGACATCGGTCATCGCAACGATTGGGCAGGCCGTAGTGCGAGTGAGGGAATGTCGGAGTATGTAAAAGACGAATGCGATGCTACGTCGGCACCTAAAGGATCCAAAGCACCCTTTGGCGGCAGATGGGTAGTGAATGGCGGCTGGTTAGATACCAGAAGATTTTTGGATACCATACAACGATACTTGCAAGGAAAAAATTCATTTCATAAAGGCATTTTAAAATACGAAGAAGTAAATTTCGGTGAAGAGTTTATCACATGGGGAGAATACAAAGCTTCCAAAATTATTGATTGCAGCGGCGTGAATGCAATTACACATCCCATGTTCAACCATCTTCCATTTAAACCATGCAAAGGAGAATTACTACAGATAGAATCGGATGGATTGCCTAAAGATTGTATACTTCATGGAAATGTAAAAGTAATTCCGTTGGGTGGATATCAATACATCTGCGGTGCTACTTATGATTTCAATACCATTGATGAAATCCCAACGCAAGAAGGGAAAGAAAAGCTAATTGCCTCGCTCGAAAAAATCATCTCTCCCGCCTATCGCATCACTGGACACTTTGCATCCATTCGTCCCAGCACTGTTGATCGAAGACCTCTACTTAAGCAACATAAAGATCAACCCTTACTTTATATTTTTAATGGCTTAGGATCCAAAGGGGTGATGATGGGTCCGTGGATGGCGAGTTTACTCGTTAAACATTTAGTTTATGGGGAGAGGTTGGATGTTGGAGGTTAGATGTTAGATGTTAGATGTTAGATGATTTTTCGGCACCTAAAATTTAAACTTCGGATGGAAAAATGGCTGCAAGCTTCAAGCTTCATGTAGATTATCGTAAATTAATAATTTTCTCCATTTGGTGATTTTTTTTAACCTGCCTGCTTTGCTCCGCTGAAGCTACAGCAAAAGCGATGCAGCAGGCAGGCACTAGAGAAACAAGAGGACACAAGAGAACACAAAAGATTTGCAGCGAGAGATTATAATCACAAGTTCATAAATGGTGTTTTAATTTTTCCTGCATTTACTTCGTCGAAAGTATTTCTATATTCAAAACAATAATTTTCTATATAACTCCACTTTCCATTTAAGTATTCATAATTATATTCAAAATCATAACCTTCTTTACTTTCCTTGCAAAAAGCTGGACAGATAATTTATCTTTTTCAATAAAATTCATCGGCAAATCAAAAGCATCTGGTTCATTCAATCGGTTTTCAATGGTAACATAATTCACATCAAAATTTTCATCTAGAAAATCTGTAGGGAACATTGTTATCCCTAATATAAAATCTTCTCTTCCATTGTTTAATCGATAATGAATCCATCTGTGTTTAAGATACTGAACTTTACTAATACAAGTACAGAATTTTATTTTGGAAGATACGGTGCACATCTTGTAATTGACTTATAATAGTGTTTTAACTTGAATGGACTATTCGCTTTTTCAATTAAAACTTATTTGTTGCTTTTAGTCATTTGCTCAATAGAATAATCCATTGGAATGTTAATGTAAAACGAAGTAGCCATTTTATAAGGAAAACATACTAAATCAAAACCATTTTTCTCTGCCAAATTAAAAAATTCTTTCTTTGAGTTTTTTTGAAGAACATACTGGAAATGATTTTTGTGCATTTCAACGATTCGATTTACAAAAAACTCATTATCTATATAATATTCAACTTTAAAATCTTCAGTATAAGAATAGGTTAAAAAATTCCGAAATAAAATGGGTGATTTTTCTTTAGTAAAATCCTTCTTGTAAACCCTTGTTACTAATAATGTATCATCATTTCTAGCAACATCCATATAATCTACACCTACTCCCAATGCATAATGTTTAACAGGTAATATATAGAATTGAGCCCGAAAATCTTGTGCCTTTGGTGGAATAAATGATATGCGTTCTTCCTTTGAAATAATAGCTGAAGTTATTCCAGAAGTTTCACTCAAAGCAAAACCTGGTCTTACTAATGGCCCTCTGTAATAATAACTCCCAAATGCACTAGAAGATTTACTTTTAATCTCATCACTCCAATAATTCAACTTAACCGAATTATCAATGTATGAGGACTTTTTCCAATCAATATATAGTGAAATGCTGCTTTTATTAAATATAGCAAAAGTCATTAAACCCTTTTTCTCCCAAAAGCTATAAGTGATTTTAATTGAATCTGTTTCCCAAACATAAAATTTATCTTCAATACTTAGCCCTATGCCAGTAGTATCAAAAACTTGAACATAGCTTTTACAACCAAATAATAACATGGAGCTCATTAAAAAGAAAAACAATCTTGATTTAAAACTCTTTGAATCTCTAGTCATACTGAGCTATATAGATAATTTGAATTTAAAATAGTAAGCTTTTAATAATAACAAACAACTAACGCATCAGGTCAAAATAAAAACACCATCATGTATAGAGAACTAACATAATGGTGTTTTCCTTTGCTTTTGAAAATTACATCGAAATTTGTAATCCTTTTGAAATTGAAAGAGGATCATTCCAATTAATCTCAGGATGTGTTATTCTTGCCGTACCATCAATAGCAACAACTTTGAATTCATAATTAATTGAAACATTAGGAATTTGATAATCACCTAAAAAAAGTTCAACTGTAGCTGACCCTACTTCAGCCGACGGTACGAAATTTACAGAATTACCTGAAACTGGAATATTAACAGGGATTTGCCCTATACTCCCATCCGAAGCTTTTAGATAAACTAGAACCGCTCCATTATCAATCACACTTTGAGTAATATCAGAGAATGACAAATCAATAAATTTTTCATAATCAACTCCAGCTGTTCCCGTTGACTGCCATTGACCTGGTGTAATTGTAAACGTTTTGCTTTTTACATTTGCGTTACCCGTTGGGCCCTGAGCACCTGGGTCACCGTCCTTTGCACAAGATGAAAGGAGAACAATAATTGAGAAGAACACTAAAAGTTTTTTCATGATATTTGTTTTATAAGTTTAATCAAAAATAGCATTTTTTTCTATTTAACAAGAAAATGTTTATTTATTGCTTGAAAATATTAAATTAATCTAATAACAATACCCACAAGCCGTTCTACCAAGATTTTTAGCATCTGAAATAGTTACTTCGTAAATTTTGGTAGAACAACTTCGTAATCCTTGGCAGTTTGGTGTTTCATGATAACGCTTAGAAGCCGGACCTTTGCAGATATAAACCAATAACTCCAACTTATCTACAGCGTAAGTTGTGGATAGCGCTTGGCTATTAAATGTAGGTTGTAGACCTATAAAAAACAGTAAAAGGAGCATTGCGCGAACTGCTTTCATCTAGTGCATATTAATTAATAAGTATTTTTAATAAGTATAATACTAAGTCAATCTTCCTTAATAAAGCGACTAAATGCTTTTTCACTATTTCCACTTTCATAGGAAATCACATACAAACCATCTTCCAAACTACTTATTTCCACTTCCAAATTATTATTACTTCCAATCGAAATGTATGACTTAACCATTCGACCTGCAAGATCATATATTGAAATCACTCCACTTTTCTCAATGATAGATCCAGTAATATAAATGAAATCATTACTTGGATTTGGAAATATTTCAAATTCACTTTTTGCAAAATCACCTTCTCGGCAATTTACTACAACACTAACCTTAGAGGATAAACTTGTGCAGCCGCCATTACTTGTAGTTAGCACTTTATAATCCCCTGCAGAATTTGCCACAAAAAACTGGTTAGTTTCATTCGCAATATCAATATTATTTTTTCTCCATTGCCAGGCTGTACTACTCCCATTGCTTGCTCCAAGAACAACACTTCCCCCTAAACAAAATGAAGTAGGTCCAAAAGCATTAATTTTTGGACGATATACACTAATTTTTGAAGCTAAAGAAGTTTTCGTACATCCGTTAGATCCTGTTACAACTACTTTATAATTTCCAGCTGCTTTAGCCATATATTGGTTTGAAGTTTGTCCCGAAAGTAAACTTGTGCTTTTGTACCATTGATATGAATAATTAGGATTTAAAGGAACCGAAACAGCGACACTATCTCCAATACAAATTTCAGTTGAACTCGAAGGACTAATAGCAGCATTAGGCAATGCTTTAACAGTAACTGCAATTTGATTTGTTGATAAACGAGAGCAATTATCATCAGAAACTAAGCAACGATAAATCCCAGAAGCAGAAGGTTTAAAATCATAATTTGTAGCCGCACTAATATTTACACCGTTAAGCTGCCATTGTGGGAACCAACCAGAATTAACTGTTAATGTTTCTGTTTTAGAGCAAAAAGTTAGATTGTTTGTACTTAAAGAAATAGTAGAATTAGGTGCATCGATATAAAGATCAGTGGTAGTCTGAACACTAAATAAACTAGGCGAAGTTGATCTCAACCTAATTTTATATCCATATCCGTTAACAAAATTAGAAGGCAATTGACATGTTACAGTATTTGTAAGAGACGAACCACCTCCCGCTCCTATTACTAGCGGATTCGAGAATGAACCCAACTCATCGGACAACTCAACAAAAACTACATTGCCAGCTAAAAAAACTCCGTCGTGCAATCTATAGGATACATTAAATGAAGTACCAGGACATCTTTTATATCCCAGCCAGTTACCGATCCAAGGATCATTTGGATTCCAAAAAACACTATCGAACCCCAATTTAATTTCTGGCTGTGCATTATACCTTCCTAAAATAAATCCAGAACTAGTAGTAAAAATATTCTTATACACGAACAAAGGCTTCCAAAATGCAAATGAACTCTCTACTCGCAGATCCCCTACAAAAAAAACTTTATTTGAGCCATCAATAGAGATGAATTCCATTCTTGAGTTAAAAATTGTATCACTTAATAGTATAATTCCAGAAGTACTAACCCTAAAAGTAGCAACACTATCTATTGAATCTGTTAATAGATTAAAATTCTTAAATGTCCAAATCGAATTATTTCTAACATCAATTTTATCTCCAATAATTTGTGGATTATTCCATGCTAAACTCAAATTCACTAATTTTCCCAAACCATTAATTCCTGTAAAATAAATATCTCCATTATTATCTAAAGCGACATCTTTACAGTCAACTACATTTGTTGATCCATTTATAGAACCAGTTGACTTTGACAAACGTTGTATAAGAGTTGAAGATGAAACTACTAAATAATTTCGCTCCACATCCAACAAATCACCATTCACTGGTACTGTCCAATTTAATACTCCATTAGAATTAAATCTCCGTAGTGTATCCCCATTGGTGGCAAAAACATTACCAATTGAATCGACAGCAATATTAATTGAAAAACTTCCTGGCCATGGTTTCCACCAAACTAAATTACCTTGAGGATTGAGTTTAATTATTGCACTCCAAGTGTTATTTGCGTTATAACTAAAAGTATCAAGACCTACTTTTGCATTATTGTTTGAAAATGTAGCTGATAAATAAACATTTCCAATATAATCTAAACCAACCGAATTAACAGATGAGTAATCTGATAATCCTTTGTAAAACGTCTCATTTCCTATAGAATCATACTTAGAAATAAAACTTGCAGGACAAGCTAAACAAAAATTGCCACTACCTCCAATGACTACGTTATTATTGTTATCAGATTTTATGCTAGTCGCATAGTATCCTCGCAAGGCATGAGATACATTTTTAGCCCATTCAAAGCTTCCGGCATCAGTTTTAACGGAACACATCAACATGAAGGCAATAAAAATTAGTTTGATTTTCATAATATAAATTTTTAATGTTAAAGGAAAATATTAAAACATAACCCTTTTAATAAAAACCTTAAAGAAATTCAATTGAAATTATATGAAATTATAATCAAACTTAGGAATAATATCATTAGGCTCCTAATTTTTAAACATTAGCATGCTCAAGGGCAATTAAAAACACCTTTAACAAAGTCAACAACAAGCTTAAGTTAAACAAATTCCCACGTAAGCCAATAGCCAGTCCAACGGTCACCTATCCCAATTTCTCACTCAAAAACTTTGAAGTGATGGATCTTTTTTCTTTTATCAAATCTTCAGGAAGGCCTTGGAAGATAATTTCTCCGCCTTGATTTCCTCCTTCTGGACCCATGTCGATGATCCAATCGGCACATTTGATGACTTCTAAATTATGCTCGATGACAATGAGTGTATTACCGTTTTTAACGAGCGCATTGAAAGCGGCTAATAGCTTACGGATATCGTGGAAATGCAATCCTGTAGTAGGTTCATCAAAGATGAAAAGTGTATTGGTTGCAAAATTTCCTTTGCCTAAAAAGCTGGCCAGCTTAATGCGTTGCGCTTCTCCTCCACTTAGTGTTGAAGAGCTTTGCCCAAGTCGGATGTAGCCGAGTCCAACATCAGCCAGCGGTTGAATTTTATTACTAATTTTTTGATGCAAACTTTTATACTTACTCGGACCTTGGTAGTCCGCAAAAAACTCCAATGTCTCATCAACGGTTAGATTGAGAATATCAAAAATGTTATTTCCACGATATTCAATTTCCAAGATCTCCGATTTGAATCGCTTTCCCTTGCAGTGCTCACATTTGAGATGAATGTTGGCCATGAATTGCATCTCCACGGTGATCATCCCCTCTCCTTGGCAAACTTCACATCGACCGCCCTCCACGTTGAATGAAAAATGAGAAGGCTTTAATCCTCGGGTTCTGGCTAAAGGCAAATCGGAATAAAGCGTTCTGATTTCATCATAAGCTTTAATGTAGGTAACGGGATTCGACCTTGACGATTTACCGATTGGATTTTGATCGATCATCTCGGCGCCATTGATATCACCATAGTCTCCTAATAAATGATCGAAGTTACCCGTGCTTTCATTATAACCACCCAATAATTTCTTGATGGCTGGATACAAAATTTTCTTGACCAACGATGTTTTTCCCGAACCACTTACGCCGGTCACCACGGTCATAATGCCCATCGGGAACTTCACATTCACATTTTGAAGATTGTTTTCCCGAGCGCCCTTAATTTCTATGTATTTCTTCCAGCGACGACGTTGTGCTGGTACTTCAATTTCTTCCTTCTTGTTGAGATATTGAGCCGTCAAGCTTTCTTTATCTTTTAGTATCTCTGAAAATGTGCCCTGAAAAACCATCTCCCCGCCATGCGTACCCGCCATGGGACCGATATCGATGAGTTGATCGGCAGCCCGCATTATTTCTTCGTCGTGTTCCACGATGATGACCGTATTCCCAACTTCTTGTAAAGCTTTTAAAACCGTAATGAGACGTTGTGTGTCGCGAGGATGTAATCCAATACTAGGTTCATCTAAAATATACATAGAACCCACCAACGTGCTACCCAAGGATGTTGCTAAATTGATCCGCTGCTCATTCAGCTGAATGGTTTTGAAGAAAGCTAAACTTTCTTTCACGGGCATTAAAACGATATCAGTTACCGACCGACCTGTGATCTTAATGAAGTTTGCATCGGCTCTAAGTCGAGTACCCAAGCACTCGGGACACAAGGTTTTCCCACGAAAGCGAGAAAGCATAACTCGATACTGAATTTTGAATGTTTGTTCTTCTAACGTTTTAAAAAAGTGATCCAGCCCTTTAAAAATGTGTTTCCTTTCCAGAGCACTTCTTTTTGAGATGGACTTAATTCGTAATAAGGTTTATGTACTGAAAAATCGAATTTATAAGCTGCCATGATGAGCTTATCGTTCCAAGTTTTCATCTTTTCGCCCTTCCAACAAACGATAGCACCATCGTAGATCGACAAACTTTTATCGGGAATGACAAGGTCTTCGTCAATGCCAATTACGGAACCGAAACCTTCACAGCGCTTGCATGCTCCAAAGGGATTATTAAAACTAAAAAGGTGAACACTGGGCTCTTCGAACGTGATACCATCTAACTCAAACTTATTGGAGAAATCATACTCGATAGTCGATCCATCTTCGTCCAACTGAAAAACTCGACAGATCCCATCGCCCTCGTTAAAGGCAGTTTGAACGGAATCCGACATTCTCGCCAACAAATCCTCGTCGGGTTCTGGATTCATGGCAATGCGATCGACTAAGAGGAAGAAGCCGGGCACTATTTCATGCTCCACCATTTCTGGACCTTCTACTTCCACTTTTTTCTTTGATGATTTTTTAGCTGCCGCTTTTTTTGCGGCTACTTTTTTGATGGGTTTCACTGCCACCTCCACATCCACCCCTTCGGAGAGAAATTCTTCAATGTCTTTCGTTTGCCCATCAACCAGCAATCTGGTAAATCCTTTTGTAAAAGTGAATTAATGATCTTCGGATAAATCTCTTCCCACCGTTTTAAGCAATGGAGTGGTAACAAGAAATCGACCTTCTCTAAAATTAACGATGAAGTCGACCACATCCGCCACATTGTGCTTTTTCACTTGTTCTCCTGAGATGGGTGAAAAGGTTTTACCAATGCGGGCGAACAGCAATTTGATGTAATCATAAATTTCTGTGCTGGTGCCGACTGTCGAACGCGGATTACGAGAATTCACTTTCTGTTGTATGGCAACGGCTGGAGAAATTCCTAAAATATAATCCACTTGATGCTTATCCATTCTGCCAATAAATTGTCGGGCATAGGAAGAGAGACTCTCCACATAACGTCGTTGACCTTCTGCATACAGGGTATCAAAAGCAAGCGAAGATTTTCCAGAACCACTAAGTCCAGTAATAACCACAAATTTATTTCGAGGAATGGCTACATCAATATGCTTCAAGTTATGCATGGCAGCGCCCTTGATAATGATAAAATATCGCGGATCGAGGGAGCTAATATCGGGGCTTTTAAATGGCATCTAGGCTAAGTACTTTAATAAGAAACGGAGTGCGAAATTAGTGTTTTAGCCACAAACTTTATTAGATGCTCGATGCTCGATGCTCGATGTTGGATGCTCGATGCTCGATACTCGATGTTGATGCTGGATGCTTGATGCTTATAACGAATTTAGAATCCAGAATCGAGTATCAAGAATCGAGCATCCAGAAGCTATTTCTTCCACTTAATGGTACAACCGATGGCTTTTGTCATAGGGGTAGTAACTTCTTGACCAGCTAAAATTTGGTCGACAGCCGTTTCAACATATTTCTTGGTTACGGCTTCGGGCTCGTCGGTATTATCGTCGATGGCACCGATGTATTTCATTTTCAAATTTGATTTTTGCTTTTCCACAATGAATACATGAGGAGTACGGGCTGCTCCAAATTGATGAGCAATTTCTTGTGTGCTATCGTAGAGGTAATTGAAATTGAATTTTTTCTCGGCAGCTCTTTTGATCATCTCTTCATAAGAATCTTCGGGAGAAACATCCTTATTGTTAGAATTAATAGCAACTACTGGAAATCCTTTTGCCTTATATTTTGCTTGAAGAGCAATAATTCGATCCTCATAAGCCATCGAAAATGGACAATGGTTGCAGGTGAAGATGATGATAAAGCCTTTTGCATCCTTATAGCTGGCTAGTGAAACCATTTCGCCACTGGTACTTTTGAGGTTGAAGTCGGATACATCATCTCCAACTTGATATCCCTTCTTATCAGTTGTGAAGGAGAAGAGGAATAGACAAGTTGCCATTGATAGAAGGATGACTATTTTTTTCATGGTAAGTATGTGTTTATTATTTTTTTCAATTCAAGATAAGTCAACTGTCCCTCGTGGAAATGACGGTTTTCAGCATTTGGGGTGAGAAGCAAAGTGGCAGGAATGGATCCTTGCCAACTCGGGTCCACGATATTAATCCAGGCATCGTAATCGGGTTCATCGAGCAGAAAAACATCGCTCTTCATCTTCCTTTTATTCACAAATGGAACCAGTTTTGTTTCAAAATCTCTCTTAAAGTCGAGGCTCAAGTAAATGAACCTAACCTTTTTGTTTTCAAGCTCTTGTTCAATTCGAAGAAACTCTTGCATCTCCTCCACACAAGGCTTACACCACGTAGCCCAAAAATTCAAAACGAGCAAAGAATCCGATTTATTATTGAGGATTGTGAGCAGTTGATCCAACTTAATCACTTCCCGCTTTTGTGCTGATAAAGACATAGGGGTGGCTATCAAGAAAAAGAATAGAAAGATTCGCTGAAGTAAGTTCATACTTCAAAAGAACGCAATTAAAAGGAAAAAGATTTTAAAAAGAGATTAATTAATTTGAAAATTCGCTAATTTGAAAATTTGAAGATGAGGTAAATTGAAGAGGTGACAAAGTGGACTAAACTATGTTTCCACCGCAAAGAACGGCAATTAAGAGAGCGATGACTCGCGTCATTTCTCGATAGAAATCGGAACCATTAAGGCAATGCCAAAACACTATCGAGAAGCCTGCGACAACAATTCACCAATTTGACATCCACCATCGCGAAGCCTCGCGACACCAATTCACCAATTCAACTATTCATTCCCGATAGCTATCGGGATCACCAATTCACCTCCCGATAGCTATCGGGATTGCCTCCCGATAATTATCGGGATTGCAATTCCTTTAACATTTAGATAACTACAATTCCTGTAACATCAATGCATCTTTGTTCATCTCATCCATATTAAATGCAAAAAAAGAACGTTTCATCTTTACTAAAAATTCAAAAAATTACAAAAATTAGACAAAATTGAAACCTTCATTAAAAATAATATTCCTTAAAATCAACATATTAGCATTTTAAAAGGTACTATGTGTTGCAAAGTACCTTTTCGTTTATGTACATTTGCAGAGTCGAAAAAAAGATAAACAAACTCATCTCAATTCAAAGGAGATTTTAAAATTAAAGCCATGAAAACAAACCTCAACCCCCGTGCAGTGTTTCTGTTCTTACTTCTTCATCAGCTACCTATCAGGTGCAAGCTGCCATCACTTGATGAGAAAATAGTAAAGCGGCTCGTTTCGAAAATACTTGGATCCCATCGATCCAATTAAAAGAAGTGGAAATATCAGCAAGTCGTACAGAAGGCGACAATTGTTGAAGCTACTTCTATGAAGGATCACTTATTCCATCCATTCAAATGAACGAAGTAACTATCAATGCTTCAGGAATATATAATGATGGAGATATTCAAAAAGTTGGATTCGTAGAACCGACTAGAGCTCAGTACCTAACCGAAGTGGTTTTGTATAAAGGTGAATACATCCCTCATTCCACTTAAGGAAGTGAATGTTGAAGCTGAAGCAATTCGAACAAGTTTTAATGTTCAGGAGGTAAACTCTACTGAAAAAGTAAAAGAAGGAACATTACAGGTTAATGCTCGACATACGTTCAATGTATTGATTGAATTCATCATCTCCAAGAGCATGGAAATTGTTAGACATTTTGTTCCTACTAATACTGAGAATAAAACTTAAAGACCACCTCTACATAGAGGTTCAAAAAATACATTATTTAAAACAACCCTTTAACGAGAAGAGAAATCGAATTGTTAAAGGGTTTTTTCGTATCACGAGTTAAATTTCGCTTTCCTAGAATATCAGCCTCTCCCCCAATGTCATTAAGTTAAGAAATTTTGACCCAGAATGGGTCATATGTTTATAGAAAAAATGTGGTTTGTTGTTGTTCGACCCCTTCGGGGTCGTATATTTTGCGGTCTTTTTCTATAAACATGTGATGCCTTCGGCATCTTGATGCTTAACTTAATGACATTGGCCTCTCCCCTCGCGAGGCTTCGCGACCCTCTCCAAAGGCCCGGCAGACAAGCGAGGGGGGATTATTTTTTAGTTCGTTTAAGACTCTTTTAGTTTTAATATACTTTCTAAAAATCCTTTGAAAAACAGGTTTATCCAAAAACAAAACCCGAAAGGGTCATAGACATGCCAACAACTATTGAATCAACACACTAGTTTCAAATATTTTCGTGGTAATCCGATCGCAACAACGTGGCTTTATTATGTCATCCTCGGGATTTGGCATGCTGATTCGATCGCAGCTAATCATGCATCCCTCGGGATTTTTTGACAAAATGAATGTTTTAGTAGCATCGTGAGCTTGCAGCTTGTAGCTTGTCAATATCACTAGAAAATGTTTACAGAAATTTCAAGTCCCCAAATAAGCCAACTCTTCTGACTCATAAATCTTTTGATTGTTGAGGGAATTGGAAATACTGATCATGGCTTTGGCGACTTTAAAATCGTGGATGGGCTTATATTTTCTTAGTTTTCCGACCATCAAAAAAAGAGAAAAGAACCATGAAGAATTGGGCAAAACGCTCCCCAAAACGAAACTCATGTCGAGGACCTAAGAGTAAAGAAGGACGAACAAAAGCTGAGTTTTGAAAACTGTATCCCTTGATTGGATCTCTTTCCATTTCACCCTTCGTCTTCAAATAAAAATTATTAGATAATGGATCAGCACCCAAAGAAGAGATGACAATAAACTTATTGATTCTAGCTTTTTCTGCCAAAGCTGCTAAATCGAGCGGAATTTGATAATCTACCTTTCTAAAAGCTTCCTGAGAGCCAGCCTTTTTGATGGTGGTTCCGATACAGCAAAAGAGCATTGTGAGCATCTTTTTACCATAGGAATATACTGTCCAAATGATTGAAATCGGTAATGATACATTGTACTTTTTTGTTTCCATTCGACCTCTTTTCGAGAAAGTACCCAAATTTTTGTGAACTGGATACATCAGCTACCAATAAATCCATCAACTTACTACCGATTAAACCAGAAGCACCAACCACTACCATCTCTTTTAATTTATTGCTTTGCATTTATGACTGTAGAGAGTAATTGTTTAGCTTACAAAATTACAACGCTTTACTATGTAAATTGTTATTGATTCTCTTTTTGATTAGAATAGAAACATCCAAGTATCCCATCTTATTTATGAACAAAATGCCTCTAAAATGACAAGTATAAATTACTAAAATCTTACACCAGAAACATTGTTTAAGTATTTAAAAATTAACTTATTACAAATTAATATACTGAATTTTAACTTGATTTAAATCCATCAGCGTAAAAACAGAGGAATAGTGAATGAGGTTACAGGATAAAAGCCCTACCTTTGCAGCAAGATTCGACTGTATGGAGGAAGATGATGACGAATGGAAAACATGGATGAGCGAAGTGAGCATATCCAGCAATCCATAGAGAAATACGAGAAATGCGAGAGAAGCAGGAACGTTACTTTTTTTGACGTTGATGCACTAGTGAAAATAATAGATCATTTTATAGAGCGACTTGAATTTGAAAAGGCGCTTGAAGTGACGAAGTATGCCTTTACGTTACATCCTCACTCGGTAAACTTTACTTTAAAAGAAGCCCATCTCCTTGCCTTAATGGGCAATGAAAAAGGTGCACTTACCCTCTTGGAAAAGGTAGAACATGTAAATCCATTTGATATTGAAATTCATTTGTTGAGAGGGAATATTTACAACGCCCTTGAAAAATACCCGAGTGCCCTCGCAAGTTTTCGCAAGGCATTAGAAATGGCCGATGAACAAAAAGATGATATTTATTTGAGTCTGGCAATTACGTATCAAAACATGTCGGAATACAGTCGCGCTGTTGATTACTACAAACTTTGTTTACTTGCCAATCCATCGAACGAAGTAGCCATGGAAGAAATGGTACTGAGTTTGGAATTTAGCAAACGCATTCCTGAAGGCATTGAATTTTACAAGCTTCTCATTGACGAACATCCTTACGGATATATGCTTTGGTATTACCTCGGTGATTTATACACCAAGCAAGGTTCTTTTGAAGATGCGATTACCGCTTATGATTATACCTTGCTCATTAAAGAAGACTTTGCTCCTGCCCTCTTGGACATGGCACAAGCTTTATCCTTTTTAGAAAAATTCACTGAAGCCATTGAAAAGTATAAAACTGCTTTTGAATATTGTAAACCCGACGCATTCACCTATTACAATATTGGCGAATGCTACGAGAATTTACATGAGTTTGAAACGGCTCGTACTTACTACAAAAAAGCGGTGAAACTCTCCGCTGAGATGTCGCAAGCTTGGTTTGGTATTGGCGTTACCTTCGAGGAAGAAGATCGTTGGTATGAAGCCATTCATTACATCAAAAAAGCCATTGAATTGGATGACCAAAACGGAGAATATTGGTTAGGTTTGGGCGATTGTGAGTACCGGTTAAACAATTATGAAGAAGCCGAAGAGTGCTACCGAAAAGTAATTGATTTTGATCCTGAAAATGAAGATGGATGGATTTCCTATTCAGAGTTACTTGCTGAGCTAAATCGACCTTTCGAAGCTTCTGAAATTATTAACACTGCTCTTTTTTATCATCATGATAATCAGGAGTTAAGATATCGACAAGTCGTTTATTTATATCAGGCAGGATACCAACAAGATGCATACGTTCGTTTCGCTGAGACAATGGAAAAATACCCTGCTGGATTTGCTATTATATTTGAATTATTGCCTTCACTTGAATTCGACACTCATATTGGGGACATCATTAGAAATAACAGATAAATTTGAAGAACATGAACTTTGAATTATCACATATTCCACAACGACATGTTAAACCACGTATTGCTGGTTTAACAATGGTCATGGATAAAGGACTAAGTATTAGAGAATGTGAAAACCTGATTGATGGTAGTGGTGATTATATTGATATCATCAAACTCGGTTTTGGCAGTTCTTTAATCACTCCTAAACTTGAAAATAAATTAGCTTTTTTCAGAGAGGTGGGCATGCCTGTATATTTTGGCGGAACACTTTTCGAAGCTTTTGTAGTGAGGGGACAATTTGAAGATTACCTTCGCTTATTGGATAAGTTTAAGATGGAATACGCTGAAGTATCCGACGGATCCATCACCATGCCTCATCCTGAAAAATGTCATTACATCGAGCGGTTGAGTAAACGCGTCACGGTTATTAGTGAAGTTGGATCCAAAGAAGAAGGAATTTTAATTCGCCCTAACAAGTGGATTGAAATGATGCTGGCCGAATTGGAAGCTGGAGCCTGGAAAGTGATTGCTGAAGCACGTGAAAGTGGTACGGTGGGTATTTATCGTCCTAATGGAAAAGCACATGTTGTGTTGATCAATAAAATTGTTGCGAAGGTTGCCCCAGAGAAGATCATTTGGGAAACGCCACAAAAATCACAACAAGCTTATTTTATCAAACTGTTTGGTGCAAATGTAAACCTAGGAAATATTTCGCCACAGGAGGTAATTGCTTTAGAAACCTTACGCCTTGGAGTACGCAGCGACACCTTCTTTCAATATTTGGATAAGTCGCTACATTCTCCAATAAACGAAGAACCTAGCCTTCCACAACCCAAGAAAACAGAATTAAAACCGATATGAAAGAAAAAACTGTATCCGAGCTAAAACAAATGCGTGAAGACGGTGTCGATTTTCAATTGATCGATGTTCGTGAAGAGCATGAATTTGATATGTGTAATATAGATGGGGAATTGATTCCTTTAGGCAACCTTCTTACCGACATCGATAAAATTCGTAAAGACGTTCCTGTTATTGTTCATTGCAGAAGTGGATCCAGAAGTGCGGCTGCTATTAATGAGCTTGAAAAACGTTTTGGTTATGAAAATCTTTATAATTTAAAGGGAGGAATCATGGCTTATAGCAAAGAGATTGACCCTTCTATTATCGTTGCTTAATTCCAATTTATGCATTCTATTCTTTGACTTTATACTCCATATCAACGACCATTTAGCAACCATGGTTACAGAATATGGTGTTGCTGTTTATGGCATCCTCTTTCTGATCATCTTTGTTGAAACTGGATTAATCGTTATGCCTTTTCTTCCAGGCGATTCTTTGCTTTTTGCTGCTGGGGCCTTGTGTGCGAATGAAGCTACTGGATTAAATTTAGGAATACTCATTGGACTCTTATCCTTTGCAGCCATTTTGGGAGATAATGTAAATTATGCGGTAGGTCGGTTTTTAGGTGTTCGCGCAACTGAAGTTAAGTTTAGAGGTAAAAGAATTGTGAAGCAAAAAATATTTAGACGACACCCATGCGTTTTTTGAAAAGCATGGTACCAAGGCGATCATCATGGCTCGCTTCATTCCCTATTGTTAGAACCTTTTACTCCTTTCGTTTGCCGGTTTAGGGGAGATGAGTTATAAAACGAAATTTTTACCTTACGATATAGCAGGTGGTTTTTTATGGATCAGCAGTATGTCGATTTGCGGATATTTATTTGGACAAATGCCCTTGGGTAAAAGCACATTTTGAACTCGTGGTGATCATGATCATTGTACTTTCTGTTCTTCCGATGGTCTTCAGTATTCTGAAAAGCAAATTTTCAAAAAGTTAATGCCTCGCTTTGCGCTGATTGGAAAAACGCTTGGTCATTCCTGGTCGAAACAATATTTCACCAAAAAATTTTCGAATCCTAAGTGGGAAGGCTATGAATACATCAACCTAGAAACCGATTCCATTGCTAAAATTCGTGACCTAGTTCAAGAATATAAATTGGATGGGATGAACATTACCATTCCTTATAAACGTTCGGTTCTTCCTTTTAGATGGATGTACGGAGAAGTAAAAAAAATTGGTGCCGTAAATACGGTTAAGGTTTTAGCGGATGGGAAATTAATGGGATACAACACAGATGTTTTTGGCTTTGAAAAATCCATCACTCCCCCCTACAATCCCATCAAAACAAAGCATTAATATTAGGTAATGGCGGTGCTTCAAAAGCGGTGCAATTCATTTGCAAAAATTAAATATTTCTTTTCAGATGGTATCCCGAACTTATGAGAGTGAGAATGAGAATGAGAATGAAAATGAGAGGAGAGTGAGAATGAGAATGAGAATGTACTCGTTTATGCTGATTTAACCCCCTTCATTCATTGCTGAACATACCCTCATCATCAATACGACTCCTTTAGGCATGCATCCTAATTTGGAAGGTTGTCCAGATATTCCTTTTGAAGGCATTGGGAAAGGACACCTCCTATTCGATTTAGTTTATAATCCGCTAGAAACATTGTTTCTAAAAAAAGCTCGGCTCCAAGGGGCTCAAACAAAAAACGGAGAAGAGATGCTTCATTTACAAGCAGAAAGAGCCTTAGAGATTTGGACGGAGGAGCAATAAGATCTTCAATGTGCTCATCTAAATAAAAATAGTATGCTTATAGTTGCCCTAAATCCACGAACCTATGCAACTCGATAACAGAAATAAGTTTTTAATCCTCTTCATCCTATTAGGAGCCGTTTCCCGTTTCTTTCCACATCCTTAAACTTTACTCCGCTTGCTGCAATGGCTTTATTTGGTGGGACGTATTTAATAGAAAAAAAAATGGGCGTTTTTAATTCTAATAACTTCCATATTTATCAGTGACATCATATTTGAAGTTTTTTTGGGAACTGGATTTTATCCTGATATGATTTTTGTTTATGCTAGTATGGCTCTCATCACTTGTTTAGGATTCTACCTTCGTGGCAAAGAACAACGTCAAACAATAATGGTAGCCTCCTTAACGGGTTCCATTATCTTCTTCTTACTTACCAATTTCGGTACTTGACCACAGGGATATTATGGTTACACTTCCACTGGATTGATGAATTGTTATGTAGCTGCTATTCCCTCTTCAAAGGAACTTTGATAGGCGATTTATTTTACAATATTGTTTTCTTCGGAGGATTTGCTTTGGCGAAATGGATGAAGCCCGGTTTGGGAAAAAAGGGATAAGCGAAAATATATTTCAACCTTAGATACTTGGTTAAAGAGTTATAAAAATTTATTTAAAAAAAATAAGCCTCGCAATGTTTATTGAGAGGCTTATTATTTATCTATAAATACGGTATAATGGTCAAAAATAGTTGGTAAAACCCTATTAAATATTCTATTATCAAATGCCTATAACAAGGAAATTGGAATCGATTCCAATTTCCTTTTGTTCATGGAAATCAGCAAAAAAAAGTTGGGGCTGCAAAAGTTTCAATGTTATAAAATGGGGAAGCAAAATAATAAGCAAAGGTTTAAATGCAAAAGTTGTGGTTTGCTGTTCACCAGGACAAATAAATCTGTCGCACTAAAAATCAATTTGTATGGTTTCGCAAAATAAGCGTTCAATCGACAAACATTAAATTATCTTAGTGACGAAAAATGGTTATAGTGTACGTACTTGAAAAGGCTTTTTTGATCTTTATTTATCTAAAGCCCCAGAGCTAAAGTTTTACCCCAGTGAAAAATTAAACTTACTGATTGATGGTACTTATTTCAGTAATGACATTTGTTTAATTATATATCGAGATAATCAAATTAAGTTCATCAGCTTTATCGGATTACCGATGGGGAACATTATGTAGAGATCAAGGAAATATCTCGAGAATTTGCTATCTCTAGGAATTCAAATCGAAAGTATTACTTGTGATGGACACAGGGCTATTTTAAAGGCAGCAAAAGAAGTATGTAAGGATGTAATACTTCAACGATGCACAGTTCACGTACAGAGGGAGTGTAAAATATGGCTAACAACAAATCCAAAGAGTGAGGCTGGAATGGTTTTGCTGGCAATATGCAATAAGTTATCTCTAATTAAAACACACCAAGACGCACAATTATGGATGAAGTCAATCTATGATTGGTACAGAACGTACAAGATGTATGTAGAAGAGAAATCTATCAGTTCAACAACAGGAAGGTATTGGTTTAAACATAAAATGGTTAGGAGGTCTTTGTCTTAAAAATGCAATGCCTAATCTCTTTCAATATCTATTTAATGACAGAGTACCCAAGTCAACCAATGGTTTGGAATCATTCTTTGGACATTTAAAAGTCATTTGCTATTACATCGTGGAATGACAAAAGAGCACAGAAAGAATTTCATTCGTTGGTATTTACTTTAGAAACAATGAATAGGTTTTTTAGCCATTAAGGATGCTAATAATAAAAACAGGGAACATAGTCCCCTGAATTATTGTATATCCATAAACCCTATTGCTGGTAGGTTGATCCTCAGCATTGCCTACTTCCTCTTTGGGTTCATGCTCGTAATTAACTAAATAATTTTGTGAAAAACACCAACTATTTTTGGCCTCATTACCATAAATACAATACTTCTACTGTTTCACCATTTTCTTAGTCGCAATAACTTTACCATCGCAAACCAATGTGTAGTTATATAATCCTTTACTCAATTCTGAAGAATAAACTTCCAATTCGCCAGCACCTCTTTCATTGATTATCGCAGTATTGATAATCGAACCCGTTGATGATGTAAAAATGATTTTTGCATCTCTTACATCATCTGGAATTTGGAATGTAATTCGTGTACTCTCTGTGAAAGGATTGGGGTCGTTTTGAAGCAATATGATACTTGAAACATTAGATAAAGAAATCTTCTGGGAATTTTGTGGATTAATGTTAGGCAATGGTGTAGGATTTTGCAATGCATTTATCAACGAATCGATAGTTGCTTTTTGCTCGTTAACCGCAGCAACCAAAAGTGGAATTACGCCTGTATAGTTCATGCCTAAACTATTAAATGCTGGATTTGCGGTGTTCCCACAGAATCATATTCTGCTGGGTACTTAAAGTCTTTACAAGGTCTGGAGCAATGGCGGCTACGTCTTGTGCAATAAATCCATAGCGCGTTCCATAAGGCAAGTGAAGATTAGGATGGATTTGATGATTAAACGTATATTGTTTTGGTGAAAATTGCGACAATAAACTAGATGCATTTTGAATTGCAACAATGTTGTCTTTTAAATTGGCATCTGAAAATTCATATACATCTGCTGATGCCCAAACTTCACCATTAAAGTAACCTGCTGCTCCACTACAAGAACCGGGTGAACCACTGGTACCACCTGTACATGTTTGGTCAGGGGCAGAAGCCCAAACGCCAAAATTATTTCCGGCAGAGCTGTTGGAATTAAAATATCCTCCATAAGTATTAGTTGATCCGCTTCCAGACATAAAGGCAGCAAAACCGTATTTTCTAATGGGTGTACATGCGCCATCATTCTGAGCATAAAAATTGTAAGCGTCGCTAACATTGGATGTACTGGTATTTCTACAACGTTGGTAAATACCTTGCATGATAACATTCGTATTTGAAGATGTATTATCAATATTGCATTCTATTCCTATTGTTTGATGTCCATTCTCTGCATGAACATTAGCTCCAATTGCCCGGTTGGTTGAATTGGAAGTTTGAAGAATTTCATCGACTCAAAACCTATATCATCACCACTAGTTGAAATGTCAGTATTGTCATAAACATCTAGATGAGCTGCAGGAGAATTTGTACCAACACCTACACCATAATTTATCCACTACTAATCACCATGCGTTCATTCAGCAACCTCCTCCTCCTGAATTTCCTGTTCCGAAGGCGATGTCATCATCTTCCCAATTATACATAGTCACACGTCCAGAATTGTCATTTAATATTCTAAATCCATCTTGACGAACTGTAACCTGTTGAATTATTTGAAATTTGAAATGCAATAGTTGTTGAAGCAGTCACTTCGTGTAAGTGCAATCTACAACTAGGGAAAATGAGCTATAATTCCCAATCCCTACATAACCGGCATCCGCACCTCCTTGTTCTCAACTTCCATTGCACCTGTGGCGTTTCCTCTGGTTCCAGAGGCAAATCTCAAAATGTCCTCTTTGGAGCTTGAATAAAATGCATTTCCTACAGTAAATGAAAGTAATCTCGCATAGTCACTTCCGTTTTTTTGCATCCTCCAATATGTGTCACTACCAGTGGGGACATCAGTTGTAAATGCATCTTTTGAAAAGGCAGTTCCACTACCATTAGTTAAAATATGTAACCACGCTCCTGGAGAGGTAGTGCCAATACCAAGTTCGCCTGTTGTAGTAATCCTTGCTTTCTCTGTGTTATTTGTAATAAATGGTAAGGCATAATTAGTTGTAGTGCCAAGTTTTCAATTGTCGTGACAGCATTACCTCCTAAAGCCCATTGGGCTACAATTTGACTACTGCACAATAGTGAAATCGCAATTGTTAAAATTAATTTCTCGTTTGTTTTTCATAATTTTAATTTTAAAGTTTTTGAAATATTATTGATTTAAATTTAGGATTCTCCATTTTAATAAAATAATTTCCTGCAGGTAAATTACTTTATATTTAAATTGAATCTTCCCTTTTTAAGTAGTGTGAAAATATTTGCCTCCCTATTAAATCATAAATAAAAAGCATTTGAGATTGCTTAACATTTTTTAAAAACAAGTGGCTAGTTGTTGGGTTTGGATATATTATAAATGGGTTTTCTTGTTGATTATTTATTGATAAAATGGTTTCACAAAAATTGGAATCGGTAGATAAACATAAATCGTCCATAAAATAATAGGCACCTTGACCAGATGTGAATCCAAAGGGTAAAATTGAGTCAGTATTTAAATTATCATAAAAATTGCCAAGGTATAAATATTCATATGCACTATCTGCAAAATGAAAATTGAAAAAGGACCCAATTAGTTGTATCTGTTAAAACTGAATCAAAATTTCCAGTGGGATTATTGTTTGGAAAAAAATGGATTTTGTTGAGATTCAAAATAATTTTTTGATAAAAATACTCCTATGTTATTGGAAAAATATCGTATATTCTGTATTCCACCATAAGTAGCAGCAATATAACCCTGGAAATAATATTTGGTCCCAACAGACAACGCTTGATTTAACTGAACGCCTACATACTCCCTATAATTTGGTAGGGAACTATTCTGTATAATTGTATAAAATCCAACATAAGCTTGACCACTTCTTGCATTTTGATAACCGAAACCTCCACTAGAACGTTTGCTTGATTGTTTGAACAAGAATTAAGATAATCTGGTGATTCAGCTGCAGGAAACCAATCGGTCAAAGCGTAAATTTGTTCTCCATACATTCCACTAAGATTAACACGGCAATTTACTGTATCTTCAAACGAATTATTTGGAATTAAATTTATTTGTGAATTTACACTTAATGGCATAAACAATACAAGAAGTATTACTCTAAAGAAATTAAAATATCTTAAATTGTTTAACTTCTTCTTTATCGAGTTTATTTTTATCATCATTGCTTTATTTCTTTATCTATAATAGATTCCTAAATCAATATCCAATTGGAATTGTGTATGTGAAGTATAATTATATTTATCTGAGCCTCTACCTGAGGCAAATTGAAAAGAACTAATAAAAAAGTAATGAAAGGTCTCATAAGAGAATAAATTAAAATACAAATCAAATGTAAATAAAGTTTTGGATTTTCAAATATATTAAAATGTAAAATTTATAAGAAATTGATAGTCATAAAGATAATAATTTTATTTCATGATTATAAGCAGGTTATTTTAGCTTAGAATCAAGTCTATATTTCTAACTTTGCTACCTGATTACAATAAGCGGAAAGTGTAAAAAATATGATTACGAAAGAACAAGTGCTAGAGGCTTTAAGCCATGTTGATGATCCGGATTTGAAAAAAGATTTGGTAACCTTAAACATGATTAAAGATGTTGAAGTAGATGGGAAAAAAGTAAGTTTCACTGTGGAGCTCACAACACCAGCATGTCCAATGAAAGAATTTATTGCAAACGCTTTGCCGTAATGCGATTATACATATGGTGGATGAAGAAGCTGAAGTGAACATTAACATGACAGCAAGTGTTACCACTAAGCGTCCTTCTACACAAGAATTTTTACCTGGCGTTCGAAATATCATTGCCGTAGCATCTGGTAAAGGTGGTGTGGGAAAATCGACGGTGGCAGCCAATTTAGCAGTGGCTATGGCTCAAACGGGAGCCAAAGTAGGATTGATTGATGCTGATATTTTTGGTCCATCACAACCCATTATGTTCGGTGTTGAAAACGAACGCTTATTCATCAACGAAAGAAACGGAAGACAATATATGATCCCCGTTGAAAAATACGGTGTGAAATTATTATCCATTGGATTTTTAGCCGATCCTTCACAAGCCATTGTGTGGAGAGGTCCAATGGCATCAAAAGCATTACAACAGTTGTTCAACGATGCGGATTGGGGAGAATTAGATTATATGTTCATCGACTTACCTCCGGGCACAAGTGATATTCATTTAACCTTAGGGAACTGTTCCGGTAACCGGAGTAGTGATTGTTTCACACCGCAGCTCGTTGCCTTAGCCGATGCAAAAAGGGATAGCGATGTTCCAGATGGAATCCATTAAAGTTCCATATTAGGATTGGTAGAAAACATGGCTTACTTCACACCAAAGGAATTACCCAATAACAAATATTACATCTTTGGAAATGGAGGTTGTAAATTATTAGCAGAAGAACTGAATGTTCCATTTTTAGGAGAGATTCCGCTCGTACAAAGCATTTGTGAAGGCGGAGATATGGGTACTCCTATTGTTAACGATATGCAACACCCAGCAGCATTAGCATTCTTAACTTTAGCGGGTAACGTAGCGCAACAAGTGGCGATCCGAAATGCCAAGTAAGCACCTCGCGAAGCTTCGCGAACACAAATTACAAAAACCAGAAAACAACTAATGAACACGAATAAGAGTGAACTCATTTTACGAATTGAAGATACGCTAGCTCAACTGCGACCTTATTTAGAAGCTGACAATGGAAATGTAAGTTTTGTAGAACTCACCGACGATCTCATTGTGAGAGTACGATTAGAAGGAGCCTGTAGCTCGTGTTCTATGAGTGCGATGACGTTGAAAGCGGGAATAGAACAATCTTTAATTAAAGCAGTTCCGGGGATTAAATCGGTGGAAGCAATTGCGTAGGCAATTGGTGGATTGGTGATGGATTGTTGGATTGGAGAGTCGGAGAATCGGAGATTGGGAGATTTTGGAATTTTGGAGATTTGGTGTGCCGATAGCTATTAGGATGATAAATTGGGATTCCCGAGTAATATGCAATTCATAAATATACATCTGCATCACAACATTTTCAAATTTTCAAATTCATTAATTTTCAAAATTAACTCGGGAAAGTGACCATCATCTTACAACCTTTATCGTTCGTAACTGTAGCTGCGCCTTCAATTGAACGAGTAATTTTTGAATCAAGCGGAAGCCGAATGTGTTTGACCTCTCCCAATCGAAGTTTTTCGGTAATCCCTTACCGTTATCACTTACCTCAAGGATAAAATAATCACCTTGCTTTTTGAACGCTATAGAAATATCGCCAGTCAATTTCCCTGTGAATGCATGTCGACTACAGTTTGACAAAATCTCATTCACCATTAAACAAAAAGGCAATGCTTTACTAATGGGCAACAAAATATCGTTAGCATCCAAGTTTAAATTCAAGGAAATGCCTTTCTCATTTCCTTCCTCCATCATTTTTTTTATCGTTGCATTAAAGAAAGATTCTGTTCTTAAAAATTCAGATCCATTGTCTTTAGCTGAAAAAAGATGCAATTGCTTAAGGGTTTGAATTCGGCTGGTGCTTTCGTCTAAAACAAGTTGCGCATTTTCATCAGTAATAAACTGCTTTTGCAAGTGCATCATTTGCGTTACTAAATCCAAACTAGTTGCGATATCGTTTGGAATTTTCTTTTCCAACATATGCATTTGAGATTTACTTTCCTCTAGTTTTTCAGTTAAACGTATTTTTTCACCCACATCAGAAATCACAAGCATCGATCCGGTTAATACGTGGTTAGTAGAATCATAAAGAGGAGTTGCATTTAAAGAAATCCAATTCACCTCATTACTTACATTTTTCACTCCTATTACTTCATTCTTCACCATTTCGTTCTTCTTCGTCACTCTATTGATTGGATATTCATCTTCAGTAAATTCACTTCCATCAGGATGAATCAACACATTTCCATTTTGCCTTAATACCGCACACACTCCTACTCTTTGTCCTTCTTCAATACCTAATAATTTCTTTGCTGCTTCATTCGAATTAATATGAACTCCATCACTATCCGTAATAATCATAGCTTCATTCATGGTTTCAAAGGCAGCCTTGTACTTAGCTTTATTTTCGGTCAACGTTGAATTCTCTTGTTTGCGCATTAATGCCAATCCAATAAGTCGTGAAATACTTTCAATGAGTTCAACGACACCACGGTCCCAAGTTCGAGGTCCCTTACATTCATCCAAGCCTAAAAACCCCCACCATTCATCCCCCACAAAAATTGGAACGACAGCCATCGTAACAACATCCTGAGCCTTCAAAATTTCTTGTTCAGCTTGAGGGAATTCAGAAATATTACTCACAATTGATTCGCCTTTACTTAAGACATCGATCCATCTACCAAATCCAACTTCTTCATAAGAACAATTAATCATTAACTCATTATCAATTTGCGCTGGAAAAAGTCCATCATTCCACTCTAGGATTTGAGAAAATCGCAACACTCCATCATCTTCGATAGGATGGTTCTTAAAAATATACACTCTATTTACTTCAGAAGCTGCACCTATTTTTGGAAGAATTTTTTCAACTGTACTTAGAATAGCCGAATCAGTAAACAATTCCTGCGACAACAATGAAATAGCTTCATACAAACTATTTTTTTGCTGCATCACCAATTCATAAGATTTCCTTTTAGTAATATCAAATGTTATTCCTTGCAAATACGCAGGTGAACCATCAGCAGAACTATCTAATTTTACTTTAGTTTGAAACCAAATATAATTTCCATCCGCATGTTTAATTCTAAGCTCGTATTAAAACCCTTGGCTAACATCAGAAACACTATTCAACAGATCGAAAAACACTGTAGCATCATCTGGATGAACAGCTTCTTTATACTTTAGATACAAATCTGTTGGAGAAAGTTCATCTTTCCAACCCAGAATATTAAAAATACTTTTCGACCAAAAACTTCCTTCGTAATAAAATTAAACTCAAAAGAACCGAACGAGCATAATCCGATGCTTCATCAATAATTTTGCTTAACTTTTTATTAACTTCAATGGTTCTTAAATCAGCAGTAAAATTCCTCGCTGTAAAGATTAATTGTGATGACTTATTTACCTGAATTAATCGGAGAGCAAAAATTCAATTCTTCACCATTTCTAACAAAAAGCATACTGAAATTTTCTGACTCATGTTTTTCCAACAACTCTATTTTAGCCTCCAGATATAAATCACAAACATGATGATCCAAAACATCAGCAAATTTCTTTCCTACAAGACTCTTCTTATCTTTAAATAACCAAGTTTCATCCTCAGCAAATACATCTAAAAAAACATCATTCTCATCCAACACATAAACCACTTCATCCAAACATTTAATCAAGGATTTCATTTCCTTTTGCTGTTTTTTCAACTCCAATTCCACTTTCTTTTGAAACGTAATATCATAAATGGAACCATAAGTAATAACAGACCCATCTTCATTATAGCGATTAACGGATTGCAAGTTAAAACAATGGAATTCAGGATTCACATCCGAACGCAATCGAAACTCTGTATTAAGTGGCTGTCGGGTATCGAGAGAGACTTTTAATTTTTCTTGAAAGATGAGTTTATCATCCTCTGCAATATTGGACACAATACTTGAATAAGAATCTAAAGCTGTTTGCTTTGAAACCTTCATGAATTCACCAACTCTTTCACTCACAAATTCAAACTTCCGATTACCATCCGCATCCATTTTTACAATATACATCACTCCTGGAATAGAATAACCGAGTTCTTCTAATTGTTTGCTTTTAGCGTACACTTCATTTTCAAATGAAAACTTTTCAAGTATAACACTAGCCATATTCACTGCTCTTTTAAACAAGGAAATTTCAAAATCAGACAATTCATGTATCTCCTTAAAATAAGCACCCAAGGTACCCAACACCATTCCCTCCTTACTTAAAACTGGAAAAGAATGACAAGCTTGAAATCCTTGGAGTAAGGTGATATCACGATAAGGTTCCCAACATTCAAATTCACGAATATTTGAAATATATACAGGTTGCATCGAATAAGCGGCCAAGCCACAAGAACCATTTAAAGGTCCGATTGGAATGAATGGAATTTTATTGATATAGTTTTCGGAAAGAGAAGGGTGACTTACCCATACCAATTCCATATCGGTATCATTCTTTTTAGTAACATAACCAAGCATAGCAGGACAAATCCTTTTCACCCCATTTAACAATGAATCAAAAACGCATTTCATGCCATCATTTCTACTCAGCTGCTCAAAAACTCCATTTTCAATAGATTCCCAAGTACTCATTCGCCACTTTTCGGTTACATCCTTAATAAAAAACGAAACAGCATTCACTTCTTCATTAACTAAGATAGGGTTTGCAGAAATTTCAAAATGAAACATATCCTCTTTTAAGATTGACAATTCCGAAGTTTGCTTATTCCCCATGCAACCATTTTGAATTAAAGATGCCCATTGCTCCTTAATTGAATCAGGAAGTTCGGGAAGAATATTCATTCCTGAGAAAATGTCAATATCAAAAAAATTATTCATCATTGTTTTAAAATGATTATTAAACAACATTAAATCTCCGTTGCATTTCACTATAAAAACAATTTCATCTGTACTTTCAATTACAGCATTCAAGGAAGCGGTTTGATCCGTAATAATTTCCTTTACTCCCTTTAAATCCGTAATATTCTGACCAACGCCTTTAATTACTCCTGGTCTTAAACTCCAAGTGTTAATGATACAACAACAAATATTTCCAGATTTATCCAATAATTGAACTTCCATGCGATCGTAGTATTCAGGATCATCACGACGCTCGTTAGCATAAGCTATACGTTTTTGAATTTTCTCCATCTCATTCTGATGGAAAAATCGTTCAACGTACTCCAGAAGATGCAAACTTTCGGGTACCTCATCAAAACCCATTGTATTTAACATATCAATATGGGCTTGATCAATATGAATAATGAGAGAATCTAAATCCAATTCAAAACCAGAAATTAAATATTGCTTACTAGTATTTACTTCATTGCTCAACGATACCGTTTCGTTCAGTTCAAACTTCTTCTCCATAAGGCTTCAGATTTTATTTAATTCCTTTGAAAAATATTAAAAAAAGCGGATTGAAAAACATAGAAAAATCTAATTTATCAACAAATTCATTTGGGACTACTTTGCAAAAAACCCTTCTTATAGACTTCTTTCTTAATGACTTTACTCTCCATATCGTATTCCATCCATGGACCTTCCTTTACTCCATTTTTATAAACACCTGTTTCACGTAAGTTGCCATTGCCGTAATAAATTTTCACCTGACCATGCTCTTTATCGGCCTTATAATGCATCTCGAAAATCACCTTACCCACTTCATTAAATTGTTGATAAAGACCTTCTCTTTTCCCCTTCATGTAATTCTTAAATTCCGCAATATTACCATCCTCATAAAACACTTTCCACGTCCCAGTAGCCTCACCTTTTTTATAAATTTCGATAGCTTTTACCGAATCATTTTCCCCATAAAAAATCCAGGTGGAATCCTTTTTTAAATCATAATAATTGCCTTTGGCAAGCACTTTTCCCGACTCATAATAAGACAGTCCTTTACCATGTAATTGATCCTTCTCAAAAAACACTTCTGCCTTTAATTTTCCGCTTTCATACCATGTACGAGAAGTACCCGATGGCTTATTATTAATAAACACAGTTTCAGAGCACAAGGTATTATTTCGGTAATACTTTTTCCAAACCCCTTGTTTAAGCCCCTTCATATCGACACGATTGATGGTATCACCCTTAAAGACCTGGAAATTTTTCCATTGACCCATTCCTTGAAAGGGCAAAATCAAAAACAGAATTCCAACAATTATTTTATTCATGTTACAAAAATGCAAATTCTTCTTGTTCATTTCTAGTTTTGGGTCAATTAATTTAGATAGATAGGATTTTGTACTTTCACATCATCGTAAACGCTAAAAACCAAATTAATATTTTTGCTCCTATCCGATTAAAAGCAGAAGAATATGTTTAAAACCACGCTCATCCTATTTTTTATCCTTTCATTCTCTCTCGTTAGCTATGGACAATCGCTTAGAGGGGTGGTGAAGGATAGCAAAACTAAAGAAGCCTTAATTGGAGCCACCATAGCTGTGAAAGGGGGAAATATGGGAACTACAACTGATCTGGATGGAAAATTCACTTTGGAAGGAATTTCGGCCACACCAATTGTATTAATTGTTTCTTATTTAGGATTTGACCCAAAGGAAATAACAGTGAATAGTTTAACAGAACCATTAACCATTCTTCTTATTTCCAGCCAAAAAGCACTCAAAGAAGTCAGTGTGGTTGAGTCGCGGTTAACGGAAAAACAGCGGGAATCGGCTTTAACTGTGGAAGCCATGGATATTATTGCTATTCGACAAACTCCAGCAGCCAGCTTTTATGATGGACTTGGCGCATTAAAAGGAGTGGATGTGACAGCGGCAAGTTTAGGATTTAAAGTAGTTAATACAAGAGGATTTAACAGCACCTCCCCCGTACGTTCATTGCAAATTATTGATGGAGTAGATAACCAAAGTCCGGGGTTAAATTTTTCATTAGGCAATTTTTTAGGTTGCTCTGAACTGGACCTCTTAAAGGTAGATTTAGTGGTTGGAGCGAGTTCTGCTTTTTATGGACCCAATGCATTTAACGGGGTTATTAGCATGACCACTCGGAGTCCATTTGTAAAGCCAGGATTAGAGTTTAGCTACAAAACGGGTTCTAGGGATTTACGCGAAACCGCCATACGTTACGCAGCAGTACTAAAAAACAAAGAGGGCGAAGACAAAGTGGGCATGAAATTCAACATCTGTTATTTCACTGCTAACGATTGGGAAGCGGATAATCGTTCAGCAACACCACAATCAAAAAATAATGTTAATAATCCAGGTGGTTATGATGCTGTGAATGTTTATGGAGACGAATATTATTCGGGGGGAGATTTCAGTGGTGTTCCAAGAATTTTTCCAGGTGCAGGTGTTATTTATAGAACTGGTTATGCTGAAAAGGACATAGTTGATTATAACACTCGTAATTTAAAGTTAAATTATGCTGTTCATTATAAAATTGCCAAAGAGACTGAATTAATTGCCAGTTCTAATTTTGGATATGGTACTACGGTATATCAGGGAGATAATCGTTATAGTTTAAAAGACATTCAATTTTTTCAAAACCGCTTAGAATTAAGAAAAGAAAATAAATTTTTTGTTCGAGCTTATTATACGAACGAAGATGCAGGTAAATCATACGACGCTTTTTTCACTGCGTTACTCCTACAAAACTCAGTGAAAGACAATGCTGATTGGATCGATGACTATTTGTTCGAATTGAATAAAAAATTCTTTCTGGATGCACCCAACTATCAAGGTTATCCCCAAGCTCCAGTACAAACGAACCCTCCTATGTCTCCAGAGCAATTCTCAATTTTATACACTGCTTATTTAGCATCAATCAATCCTTTTCTACTAAATAACTACTATGACTCTTTGATTTTGTACCATGGGAATGCAGAAGTATTTGCAAATGGAATCGGACAACCCACCAATGGGAACCAAGCTTATTTGATTCCTGGCAGTGTCGCTTTCGATTCTGCCCTTACTAGCATCACTTCCCGCGAGACATTCGCAGGCGGGGGGTCGCGTTTTTTTGACAAATCTGCATTAGCACATATTCACGCAGAATACAAATTTGATATCGATAGCTTTCTATTCACAACAGGAGCTAATTTCCGACAATACTTACCCACCTCCCGAGGAACTATTTTTTCAGATACAAGTGGAAGAGAAATCAAACTCCATGAATACGGAATTTATTTTGGAGTTGATAAAAAATAATGTATGATAAACTCAAATTAAATTTAGCGATGCGCATGGATAAGAATCAAAACTTTGACTATCTTTTCTCACCCGCGCTATCGGCTATTTACAATCCTGATGAAAAAAACACATTAAGAGTATCATTAAGTTCGGCAATACGCAATCCAACACTTGCTGATCAATATTTATATTACCAAGTTGGAAGGGCTATCTTAATCGGCAACATTAACGGTTACGACTCACTGGTTACTATTCAATCATTCATTAACTCCTTGAATTATCAAAACAATGATACTTTAGAATATTTCAATGTATCCGCTGTTAAACCCGAGGAGGTTAAGACCATTGAATTTGGATACAGAACTACTTTATTCAAAAAGTTGTTTATTGACATGAATGCATACTATAGTAGTTATACTAATTTTATTGGTTACAAACTTGGTGCTGATATTAGTATTGTACCCGGGCTTCCTCAACCCTATTTAAATAATATTTACAGAGTAGCTACTAATTCTAAAGATCGTGTTACCACATCAGGATTCACCATTGGAATGAGTTATTTCTTTGGTAAATTCTATACGTTAAATGGAAATTGGTCCTGGAATGAATTGGATCGTCATGGATCTACTGATCCTTTAATTCCTGCTTTTAATACTCCGAAAAACAAATTTAATGTTGGACTTACAGGTCAAGAAATTGAGAATAAAATCGGAAATAACTGGGGTTTTGGATTTAATTATAAATATGTGCAAGGGTTTTTATTTGAAGGATCGCCACAATTCACAGGAGAGATTGAAGATTACGGAATACTTGATGCACAAATCAACAAGAAATTTCCAGATATCAAAACCACTTTCAAAGTGGGTTGTACAAATATTTTAGAAAATTTACATTACGAAGTTTATGGAGGTCCGCTGATTGGACGATTGATGTATTTTCAAATTATGTTGGAGCTGAACTAAATTGGCGAGTTGGCAAATTGGTAAATTGGTAAATTGCTGCGCTTTGCAATTGGTGAGAAAGAAAGAGTCAAGGAAAAATATTGAAATACTAGTTGGTTACGAATTACGAATTGATACGAATATACGAATTACGAATACGCGAAACCGCAAATACCCGAAAATGAAATTAAAGTATTAAGGAAATAAGATTAATCATAAAAAATCATAGCGAAGCCTCGCTATCATCTTAATAAATCAGTGGCCCATCAAAATTTAGATCAATGTAATAAACCATATATTTCGAAAGACAGCTAGCAGCTTATAAAGGATCCACATCTACTTGAATAATTAATTGTCGGTTTTCGGGACGTTTTTTGAATTCTTCGAGAGCAGTTTGTAAACTTTTTTTGACTTCATTTACGCTGATGGTTTTCTCTAATTTTATTAGCAATTGACGTAAATAAAAATTCCGTACTCGGTTAACGTATGGAATGGTAGGACCCAAGACTCTATTTGCAAACATTTTTTTTAATTCTGCAGTAAGTTCTTTTGATAATTGATCGGCTTTTTTTTCATCCCGATGCTTTAATCGTATTTCAATCAGACGACAATAAGGCGGGTAAAAAAATCGAAATCGTTCCTTCAATTCATGCATATAAAATCCTTTAAAATCATGATTCAGCACATAAGAAAGTACAGGAGATTCTACATTGTAGGCTTGAATTAAAACCTTTCCGTGCATTTTTCTACCTGCTCGACCGCTCACCTGACTTAGCAATTGAAATCCTCTTTCATGAGCACGAAATTCTGGATAATGTAAAATTGAATCTGCATTCAATACTCCCACCAACTGCACGCGATCAAAATCAAGTCCTTTCGTAATCATTTGTGTCCCCACTAAAATATCAATCTTCCCTTCTTCAAAAGAAGAAATAATTTGATGATAACCCGATTTTGAACGTGTCGTATCATAATCGAGTCGGGCAATATTCGCATCGGGTAAAATGAGTTGCAAATCTTCCACGATCCGTTCTGTACCGAAACCTTTCATTCGAATATCTTGATCACCACATTGCAAACATTTTTGCGGTGGTGCTTGTACATATCCACAGTAGTGACAGCGAATTTCATTCTTAAACTTATGATAGGTTAAGCTGACATCACAATTAGTACAAAGTGGTGTCCATGAACATGCGTTACATTCAAGATACGGAGCAAATCCTCTTCTGTTTTGAAACAGAATGGCTTGTTGCTTCTCGTTTAAAATCAATTTCAATTCATCGAGCAGTGCGTGAGAAAAATTTCCGCTTACTTGTTTTTTATTGCGGGCTAATTTCATATCCACAATACTCACCAAGGGCATTTCCAACTCAGCGTGACGTCGATCTAAGGTTATCAAATCAAACTTTCCTGACAACGCATTAAAGTAGGACTCCATACTTGGCGTTGCGGTTCCTAATAAAACAGAGGCATCTTGATAAGCCGACATGACAATGGCTGCGTCTCTGGCATTATATCGAGGTGTAGGATCAACTTGTTTATACGATTGATCATGCTCTTCATCCACCATGGTTAACCCTAACTTTTGCATCGGTAAAAAAACAGAAGAACGAGCACCAATCACCATAAACGAAGATGACGAGCCGGTCAAATTATCAGCCAACAATTTATTCCATACCTCTACCCTTTCCTGTTCATTAAATCGTGAATGATAAACCAGCAATCGATCTCCAAAATGTTTTTGCATTCGAGTGATCAACTGAGTAGTTAATGCAATTTCAGGCAACAAATACAAAACTTGCTTACCTTCATCAAGTTTTTTTCGAATCAGATGAACATACAATTCCGTTTTTCCTGAAGAAGTTACGCCATGCAAGAGACCGACTTTTCCATTCTCAAAAGTGAGTTCTGTGTCTAACAAAGCTTTCTCTTGATATGGATTCAACACAAGCGGCGGAATCAACTTACCTGTATACGCTTGAATTCGATCTTCCTGTTTCCTTTCGGATACCAGTACACCCTTCTTAAGAAGTGCGTTTAATGCAGTAGCGTTGCTTCCAGATTTCTTTAACAAGAGAGATTTTGAAATTGACTTTTCATCCATCTCCTTACTCAAATGCAAAAAGGTGAGGATGAGATCGCTTTGCTTTGGTGCTTTCTTCTCCAACTTATTCATCAACTCTCCAAGTACATCTTCCGGAAAATCCAATTCATTCAACGAAATCACATCCACAAAACGAGGCTTCACTCTTTCTTCCACTTCCTCATGCACCAATAGTACATTTTTATTCACCATACTTCTCACTACGGGAAGAACATACTTCAGCGACAAAATTTTACTTACTTCTTTCAGTGTTAATTCTTCTTTTAATTCCAATGCTTCATACACCACATATTCATGATCGGTAAGTGTTGAAGTATCATGATTAAAAGAAGGATTACGTGAAATTTTCGATTCACTTTCCAAGCGCAGAGCCGATGGTAATGCAGCAAGCATCACCTCACCCATGGCGCATTGGTAGTATTCTGACATCCATTTCCACAGTTTAAATTGTTGCTGGGTGACTACAGGAAGCTCATCTAAAACCGCCAACACTTCCTTTACAGAATACTGCAGTGGCGCTTGATGATGACATTCAAAAACGAGAGCAGAATACACTTTTTGTTTTCCAAATTGCACTACCACACGAACTCCTGGTGTAATACCCTCCCTTAATTCTTCCGGCACTTCGTACGTGAACAAATCGGGTAAAGGCAAAGGTAAAATCACATTAACAAACCATCTCTTCTGGGCTTCCATCATCTCAGGTTTTATCCATCCATCCTTTACGCCAAAAAACATACAACTGAATTAAAACCAGAATGAGCATAAACAACATCACGCCTACATAACCATAAGGTGAATACAACTCAGGCATATTCAGTGGAAGTTTTTCACCTGTTTCAGGATCTGCATTTGGAAAATTCATTCCATATACTCCCACGATAAACGTTAACGGAATGAAGATGGTTGAAATAACCGCCAACACTTTCATCACAGAATTTAGTTTATTACTTACACTTGATAAATAAATATCCATCAGTGAGGCGGTAATCTCTTTATAACTCTCTACCAAATCCATTACTTGAATGGTATGATCATAAGTGTCTCTAAAATACAATTTCGTTTGATCGGAGATAAATCCAGAAGTGCTTCTCAAAATATCATTCACTTTATCTCTTTCTGCAAAAACGGAACGACGAAGGACGATAAGTTCTCTTTTAATTTGTTGAATTCTTTGCAGTGAACTCCGAGTGGGTTTAGTAAAAAGTTCATCCTCCAATTCATCCAACCGTTCACCGAGCACTTCGAGTAATGGGAAATAGGTATCGACAATAGAATCCAATAAAGTATACGAAAGATAATCGGATGAAGAAGAACGCAAATGCCCTTTGCCACTTCGAATACGAGTACGAATAGCTTCAAAATAATCGTCATAATATTCTTGAATCGTGATCACAACATTATCCTTAACAAACAATGAAAGCTGATCGTTTTGCAAGGTGCCCTCATTCATCTTCAGCAAACGAGTGACAATAAACAAGTGATCATCGAATTCCTCCAATTTAGGACGTTGATAGGTATTGATCACATCTTCCATTTCTAGACGATGGATGTTAAATTCATAACAAAATCTTTCCAATAAACTTCGATCGCCAAAGCCTTTTAGTTCTACCCAATGAATCATTTCTGGATACTTTTCGATTCGCTCTTGAACTTGATCAAGACTATCGAAAGGCATCTCGAATAATAATTCGGTATTATAGGAGGTCACGTGGAGAACTGGAGCAATAGCATCTTCTGCCAAATTGATGGCACCAGGAGCGGCACCTGGAGAGGTTCGCTTATGCTTCCATACCTTCAAACTTTGCGGGAAAAAACCTTTTCGTTTCAACTTACTCATTGGCATCAAAAATAAACCGAATATTCCATCCTTTTAAGCGAAAAGAGAAAAGAGTTAGTAACTCATTAAAAAAGATATCTCAACCCATGATCACCTACCGATACCTAAAAACCATAAATTTGCAAATCAAAATCCAATAATCTAGTTATTTATTACAGCACTTAATAGACTCATTAACAAAAAACTAGTATATTTAAAGCTTGGATTAGACTTAAAAAAAGTGGTCAAAGTTAAATTGGTGAATTTAAAATCAATACAAAGAAATGAAAGTTGAAAGTTGGTTTGAATCCTGGTTTAACTCCCCTTACTACCATCTCCTTTATAAAAATCGAAACGACAAAGAGGCCCAAGATTTTCTCGATCTTTTATTGACACGCATTCATCTTCCAAAATCGAGCAGAGTATTGGATTTGGCTTGTGGAAAAGGACGGCACTCCATTTATCTAAATCAATGCGGTTATGATGTAATTGGAGCAGACTTATCAGAAGAAAATATTTTACATTGCAAAAAATTTGAAAATGATCATCTGCAATTTTTCAAACATGATATGAGAAGAGTATTACGCACAAATTATTTTGATGCAGTATTTAATCTATTTACAAGCTTTGGTTATTTTGAACGAGAGCATGAAAACGAATTAGTGATACAATCAACAGCAAAAAACTTGCAGTCGGGTGGATATTTTATCCTTGATTACTTAAATTCACATTATGCTGAAAAACACATCGTGTCGAACCAAACCAAGGAGGTGGATGGAATTCAATTTCAAATCAGCAAAAAAATTGAAGCGGAGAAAATTGTGAAAAATATTTCATTTGAAGACCAAGGAAAAGCCTTTCAATTTACAGAGGAGGTTCGATTGCTGTATCCAGAAGATTTCTTGCGATTTTTTGCAAAGGCTGGACTTAATGTATTAGAGATATATGGAGATTATTCTCTTCATCATTTTAATTTAGATCAATCAAAAAGACTCATCTTTGTAACAAGAAAACTATAACATGAATTACTTCGATCTATTTCTGTTATTTGCCACAGTTATTCTCAGCGGTGGCGTTTACTTTTTTATAAAAAATCCATCTAAAAACTTTTTAAAATTACTTCTTTCTTTTTCTGGAGCCTTTCTATTTGCAATTAGCGTATTACATTTAATGCCGGAAGTTTATAAAAACAGTGGTGCATCCATTGGCATATGGATCATGCTTGGATTCTTTTTGCAAATTGTTTTAGAATTATTTTCAGAAGGAATAGAACATGGACATATTCATGTACACGCGCATCATCATGGCGCCTTTCCATTAACGATGATGATTAGCCTTTCCTTGCACAGTTTTTTAGAGGGAATGCCATTAGCAACGGTTTCCGAATTAAGTGCGACGCATGATCATAGTCATGGACATAGTTTACTTTATGGAATCATTTTACATCATATTCCAGTAGCCTTTGCATTAGTGAGTATGTTGATTGCCTCGGGGGTATCAAAAGCCAAAACATTTATTTATTTAGCAATTTTTGCATCCATGGCTCCACTGGGTGCTTTATTAGGAATTCTTTTCCAAGAACAAGCACTAGGAAATTTTGAAAATTACTATAACAACATTATGGCGCTTGTAATTGGCATCTTTTTACATATCAGTACCACTATATTATTTGAATCAGGAAGCGACCATCGCTTCAACATTTACAAATTGCTGGCGATAACGACTGGTGGATTGATTGGAATTTTCAGTTTTGGCCTGTAATTTAACAAATGAAATATTTTTTAAAATTACTTATAATCAATGCTTTACAAATACAAAATTCTCAAAAAATATTTTTCTTTAGAAATTACCTCTTTTTACAACCACTTTACCTCATAATTTTCTAATTTAGTCGATCAACTTAGAAACCAAAAAAACATAAAACAATATGAAAAAAATTTTACTATTAGTAGTCTGCTTAGCATCGACTATCGGACTTTACGCACAAACTTCAGGTGGACCTGATGCTTATGGAAATGTTTGGAGAGACAGTAATGATCCAAACGGACCAACTTTCAATTGGATTGATCTCCCATCTAATCCCAGTGCAGAACTAGTTACGGGTTTATCTGATGATAATGCAGTTGGCCCTTCTCACTTCCTGCTCCCTTCCAATATTACTGGTATACAGTAGATCGTTTTTGGATAGGATCTAATGGGTACATCGTATTCAACCCGAATACAACGTTTGCACCAGCTTTCCCTGTAATTCCAACTCCTGATGCTAAAAACAATTTCTGTGCAGCATTAATGTCAGATTTAAATTTTGACAATGCTCCATTACCAGCTGCTCAAAATGCTGGTAAATGTTGGAAATGGACGAGTCCTGGATTAGATTCAGTTGTGGTAACATTTGACAGTGTACCTTTCTGGGTAAATCAAACTCCTCCTTATGATGGAAATAACACCTTCCAAATTATCTTAGATTACAACGACAGTTCAATCACTTACCAGTACAAGACTCAAACTGGTTTGAATAGTACAATTGCTGGATTTGTATGTGTTGGAATTGAAAATGGATCTGGTAATGATGGTTTAAATCCTTACTTTGACATTTTCCCTGCAACTACCTATGCTATAAAATTCTACCCACCAGCATCTACTACTCTTTTAATTAATGATGCTGCTTCTTTATATGCGGACAATGAAGTTACCGGTGCTGTATTTATTTCTAAAAACGCTACGGGTGCGCATTTACTTAGTTCACAAGTTGTGAATGCGGGTAACACTGTATTAAATCCATTTAACGTTTCTGGACTTGTAAGAGCTGCAAATAATTCAGTTCAGGTTTCAAATACTTTTACAACCGATACGTTACAACCTAGCCAAACTCAATTAATCAATTTTGCTAATCCATTCATTCCAGTTAATGCGGGTACATTCCGTTTTATCAATACAACTACCTTAGGTGGTGATGCATTTGCAGGAAATGATGGTAAAACACAAGAATTACAAGTTGTGGATACTACTGTAGTAGATATTAACCTAGTTTATGACAATGGAACTGCTGCAGCTGGTGGAATTTCTTGGAGCGGTGGAAACGGTGGCTGTGCTAACTACTTCATTCCTCCTTTCTATCCTTGTGACCTCACAAAAACTTCTATGTATATAGTTGAAGATCTATTATCTGTTGGATATCATATTAAAGTATTTGCTGATAACGGTCCAAACAATACTGCTGGAACATTATTAGATTCAATTAATGTTGCGCCAGGTTTTACACCAGCAGCATTTGTTAACACAACATTTACTCAACCTATCCGAATTGATAGTGGTGGTTTTTATATTAGCTGGAATATGAATGGTGACCAAGTTGCATTGGGACAAAATCAAGTTGCTCCTTTCAGTAACCGTACATTCGAAATCTTAGGTGGTACAATGTCAGATTACCGTTCTGGTCAAATTGAAGACTTAATGATTCGTGCAACAATCTCCCGTGTTGGTGTAGGTATTGCTGATGTTAATGCTGAAGATGGAATAGGACAATTCTTCCCAAATCCTGCTCGCGACAAAGCTACTATCGTTATTGATGCTGCTGTTTTAGGTCAAGGTAAGATGGTTGTGCAGATGTACGATATCAAAGGTTCATTAGTATCAAGTGAGCAAATGACAATTCAAAATGGTCAATTAGAAGTTAATCTTTCTAAGATCCAAACAGGATTATATACAGTACGTTTTGTAATAAACAACAAAGAATTCAGCAGAAAATTACAAGTGACTAAATAATTTATTAAACAGATTACTTATTAAAAAGGAAGCTGTCTCGATGAGACAGCTTCCTTTTTTTTGTACTGTATATTATTCTTGAAATATAAAATTCACACATCTAATAATCTAAATAAATTCGAATAACACTTTAAAGTTAACAGCTCTTTTCATAGAGATCGACAAACATTTTCAAATTCAATTGTAAAGGATTATTAATTCCCTTATAAATATCTGGATCATAGCGAACGTATACTTTTCGGGTTCGTGACCAACAATTCACTGAAAAAATTCATCTGATTAAAGCCATTTCTCTTTTGAAAGAAAATTGAAGAACCCAATGTTGGATTTATCTACAAAAGGCTTTGGACGCACATTTAAATATCTTTCACCAAGTGATCCAATTTATGTCTAATCGACATGCACCTGTGAATTATGTAAAATTTACCAAGTATTATATAACTTTTTTACAAGCATTTGGGTCCACCTTTGTATCATAGTTGCAGTAAATAATTGTGGTTGTAAATAATTGCAATAAATTAATAAAAACCTATTTAAAAATCACTTCTCTTAAAAAAGAAATACATCTAAAATAATCTTACTCCACCCTAATAATAAACTTATGAAAACAAACACAAAATTATTATTTAGCTTAGCATTATTAAATATCCTTTTATTACTTAACTTATCTATTCAAGCTCAAGATTCAATCCCTACACGGATAGGTATTAAGGGAGGTCTGAATTTATAAACGCTTTATGCAGATAATGTTGATGATTCCAAGATGCTAACAGGATTTAATTTAGGATTATTTGCTAAACTACCACTATCTGAACATTTTGCACTGCAACCCGAACTTTACTATTCAATGAAAGGAGCAGAGGTGAAGTACAACAATTTATTTGTGGATGGCACTGCACAATTTAATTTGAATTACGTTGAACTACCCATTCTATTAGTGATAAATATAACGGACTTTGTAAATATTCATGTGGGTCCCTATGCAGCTTATTTAATTAGTGGCAAAGCGAAAAACGAAACTAATGTAAATCTCTTTGATTTTGAAGATAATCTTGACACCGATGATTACAACAAGTTTGACTTAGGTCTTGCTGTTGGATTAGGGTTAGATTTCAAGGCAATAAGTTTAGGTCTTCGTTACAATCATGGCATGACTACAGTAGGAAAAGAAAGGTCCTTTCTGGGAACGAACTATACTTTCCCAGATGCAAAAAATGGAGTCATGAGTGTTTATCTGTCTCTTTCCCTCAATTAGTAATACATAAAATAGCAATTTAAAATTCACGCTTATGTTAAAATGGACAGCAATCTTTTTCGTAATAGCCATCATTGCAGCAATATTCGGTTTTACTGGAATTGCAGAAGGAGCAGCATCGATAGCAAAAACAATATTTTTCGTATTTATTATCCTTGTATTAATTACTGGATTACTTGGTTATACTGTATTTAAGAAAAAATAGTATTTTGTACGCAGAACGATATAAATAGGTAATGACAATTCCATTAACGCGCTATAGCGATTTTAGGAAAAGACATTACCGTCCTGCATAAAGTACATCCATCCTAACATGATTTAGCTTATCAATTTTCCTTTGCATAATATATTCACCTTCTATTGATTTAAAAACTATTTTACATGTAAATTTATCATTCTCAAAATAGATCGTTAAATCCTTTTTAGGAATAGAATAATTAGAATTAGAATAATTAGAAAACAATTTTTCAAATAACGAATTCATGTCATATTCAATTTTTTCCTCATCATTTAACTTGCATGACAATTTATAACTGTCATCATCAAAAGCAAGAGTTAACCATCGTACAGAATCAATCTTTAACTCTTTTGAAAACTTCTCTCCTTCATCATAAAAATCAAACGATTTATAAAAATCGTATCCTTTCACTTCCAAAGGATCTGAGTTGTCTTTGCAATTATAATTAAACCTATTCGCTTGATCGATCTTTGATTCATATCCATTTGTATATTTCAAATTCAACTTCGCCATCACATTACGTGCTAAATCATATCTACCATTAACCGAAGAAAGAGAGTCAATATTTTGAGACAGCAACGGCTTCATCGATTCAATGCCATGTGTTTGGATAAGATAGAACGTAATGTTGCTTACTTCAACCAATACAGAATCAGGAATTACTACACCCTTAGCTAAAGGAATCATCTTATTATCCTTTAACATTCCATACTGTTCAGCAAAAGCTAAGAGACGATTTGATTGTGAGTTTTTACTTACCGTAAATGCATTCCAAGAACCAAATCCTGAAAGTAGAGCTACAAAAAACAATGACATTGGAATCACTTTAATGTTTTTAACTGAACTCAATAAAAAATAAAGCGCATTTGCGAAGAGCCACAAAGCGAGAACAACGATGAAATATCTGTTTTCCGTAATACCATAGTCCTTCACTCGAATATAAATAGCAAACGTCAACATCAAGATCAACGGGAACAGAGCCATGAAAAAGTATTTCACATAGGCTTTAATCCATTTAAAACGATCGTTGCTTTGCAGAGGCCACACCAAGAGCAATGCTAAAATTCCAGCAGTAGAAAATCCAATCACCAAATAAGAAACCCATCCTTTTGGCCAATTAGAACTGATGATAATTTTAAACATGTAGACATATAAAATCGACAAATAAATAGTGACGAGAGGAAGCAAAACAAATTGAGTGAATAACCTTAATCCATTAGGATAATCTACTGATTGATCCAACCCATCTAAATCCTCTGGTAAATCGGAAAGAAAAAACCAAGTATTAAAAATAGTTGCAATTAAGACCCATAGTCGGGCATAATTTTCTTCATCTATTTTCACATCAAAAAGTTGATCCACTGCAAAGATGGCCAAGGACAATCCTCCAAATAACACTCCTGAATATAATACAGAGGTAAGAAATCGAATAAATAAATATTTATTGTACTGCCAAAAACCTTGAATCTCGCGGTATCGAACAAAGGGAGCAAATGACACCCACAGGTGCATGCTTAAAATTAAAATTACATGTTTTGCGGCATCTTTTTCACCAAACGAAACGGGAATAGAATAATAATACCAAGCACCAAGAGCGATCAAAATAACTTGTCCGAGCAATTGAAGATGTATTGGATGTTTACTCCGCTCATTAAAAAAACAAAGACCAGTAAATGCAGGCAAGGCAAGAGACAAAGTAAGCACGAGATGGATCACATTATAAAAATAAGGATCGCGCTCTTTCGAGTCGATTAACCAGATCAAACAGCAAGCAGCAATACCTGCAATAAGAATAGGAAGTGGAAAACGGCGAACGGTGATGATCGCTTTATCTTTAATGGATTTGAGGGCAGAGGCGTTAAGCATAGGGTTACGTCGCGAGGCTTCGCGATACGAATCGATACGAAAATACGAATTGAATTCAGAATTCAGAATTAAGAATTCAGAATTAAGGGCGGAGATCGCGAGGTATCGCTAGGAGAATATAGAGCGCTTGCGCTCCTTTCTCACAGAGTACCTGTTACAGTGGAGATTCTGAAAGCGGTTGAACTAGCAGAAATTCTGATCGCGAAGCCTCGCGACTAAAATCGAATTTGTAGAGACGCCATTAATGGCGTCTCTACAGGAATTCACCCCCTTAATAGAGCCCGCCTTCCATAAAATTGGATTTCATCCAATTTTATGGAAGGCGGGCTCATCAATACCAAACAAAGAAATTACTTTTTAGCCTGAATCCTATGCGATAACTAGCGTGAAGGAGAATACGAGAATGAAAGAGAGGGAGAGAGAATTCATAATTCATAATTCTGAATTCTGAATTATATTTGTGGTATGGAGCCTGTAAATGATAAAATAAGAATCGACAAGTTTTTGTGGGCGATACGGCTTTATAAGACACGCGCTTTGGCGGCGGATGCTTGCGAGCGTGGAAGGGTGAAAATAGGCGAGTTAAATGTAAAAGCGAGCAGATCGGTAAAGGTGGGTGAAAATATTATACTACATCGTGGAGTTTGGCATCAACATATTCATGTTCTTAAGGTGACGCAGAAAAGAATGGGGGCACCGCTGGTAAAAGATTTTTATGCAGATCAAACGCCACCTGAGGAATTAGAAAAAAACAGACTCCACCAAGCGGCCATGTCATCTTATGCTTTAACTCCAGGAGCTGGTCGACCCACCAAGAAGGACCGCAGGCAAATGGATGATTTTATGGGCGATTGGTAGATAAACGCAGCATTTTAGAAGCAATATTCAGCTTTATCCTTCATTTTCGATTTCAACAATCCCTGTGCATAAACCAAATGAAGCACTCCCTTTTGATCGAATGTTTCGGGTATTTTTGAACCAGACCTTTCTCATCGATGAAAAAATTACTCTTCCTATTGCTATTCGTAAGTAAGCTAACTTTTTCTCAATCAAAAAAGGGATTTGTACAATATGGTGCGCTTGCAGGAGTAAATTTCGTGAATTTATATGGCAATCCTTTCATAGAAACATTTTTAAAATCAGCGACTAGAGTCGTCGTAGGTCCATCAGTTTATTATCCATTAAGTAATCATTGGGCAGTAAAGTCGAATTTATTTTACGAGTCAAAAGGAGCAGGTGGCATTATGCCGCTTTTTGATGAGGAAGGGGAACCCTTAGGCTTTTTCAATGCTGAAATTCATTACAACTACTTAACGATTCCTCTGCTTTTTGATTTTACCTTTGGAAGGAAATTAAAAGGGAATTTATCGGCCGGACCATTTGTTGGTGTATTAATTCACCAACGATCTGTGTTTACAAGCCGTTACTGGGGAAGCGATGGAAAAAAAAGGTACGGGAGGATTTTACCCTTGGGATGGTGGAGCTGTTTTTGGTGCCGGACTTCGATATGCTGTAAACAAGAGAGTAACCTTAAGTTTTGAAAGTCGAATTAATTTCGGTCTTGCCAACATTGTTTCGCAACCTGTTTTAGGAAGCACTACCATTTATACGTTAGCAACACAACATCTTCTTGGATTTTACTATACGCCGGGGTATTTGGCGGGGAAGGTGAGGGCGAGGCAGGAGTGAGATGTTAGATGTTAGATGTTAGATGTTAGATGTTAGATTTTAGATTTTAGATTTTAGATTTTAGATTTTAGATTTTAGATTTTAGATTTTAGATTTTAGATTTTAGATTTTAGATTTTAGTCGCGAGGTTTCGCGATTAGAATTTAGTCCCGATAGCTATCGAATTAGCGTCAGGCTAATTTAAAGGTTTAGCAAAAATTTGCAAGCAATCGTGGTCATATGTAGAGACGCCAAATGGCGTCTCTACAGGAATTCGGTTGCCGCCTCCCATAAAATTGGATGAAATCCATTTTGGGAGGCGCCACAAACCTAAAATAAATTATTTCAGATGCGCGATCTCGCAAATAATTTTAAAAGAAAAAATATAATGTTTACGAGTGAAAAGACTGTTGTTTTTCATCAATAAATTACTTCTTAGCCTGACGCCTATGCGATAGCTATCGGGATCACAATTCACAATTCACAATTCTTATCCCGATAGCTATCGGGACTGCATTCTTAATTATTTAAAGAGTAACGACGAATCTCCAAAGCTTAAAAAAGCGGAAATGATTTTGTGATGCGAACTCATAAATCTTTTCCAATCATCGCCAACAAGAGCGGCTACCAGCAATAATAAAGTGGAACCTGGTTGATGGAAATTTGTGATTAAAGCATCCACCACTTGAAAAGTATAACCAGGAGCAATCATAAGTCTTGTATATCCTGAGAGGGATTCAAGTTGATTTTCCTTCATCCACTTTTCCAAAAAGGAAAAAACCATTGCTGACGACGGTAATTCATCAACGTTATACTCATAGGGTTCCCATTGGTTAACAAAAAACACATCTTCACCCCTACCCTCTTTCATCCATTTAATCCCTAGCCAATACAAACTCTCGATGGTTCTTGTAGAGGTGGTGCCAACAGTAACAATCGCTTTTTTCCCTAACGCATTTGCCAATTGTGCAATGGTTTCAACACTCACATCAATACGTTCAGCATGCATTTCATGTCCTTCCATGGTTGAACTTTTCACGGGTAAAAAAGTGCCTGCGCCTACATGCAAGGTAACATACCCTAATTCCTTTCCACTACCTTTCAATTTTTCAAGCATCGACTTCGTAAAATGAAGTCCGGCCGTTGGAGCCGCTACAGATCCTTCTGCTCCTGCATACACCGTATTGTAACGTTGTTCATCTTCTGGTTGAGGGGCTCTATTCAAATACGGTGGAATAGGTAAATCGCCAACCAACTCAAGAACTTCAGAAAAAGAATACTTTTTATTATCCCAATCGAACTCAATTAAATAATCTCTTCCTTCATTCGAGATTTTAGATGCAGTAAAAATTCCATCTCCATCCTTCCCTGAAAATGGTTTTGCAATTTTTTCTGATTTCCATTTTCGCGCCATACCCACCATACAAGTCCAACGCAAGGGTCCGTGTTGAGATAAGGAGTCGGCTGCGGCCATTCCATCAGCAGGTTCCAAACAAAAACATTCAATTTGAATCGATTCAGAAATGCGGAATAAAATACGTGCATGGATTACCTTCGAATCATTAAAAATCAACAATGAATTACTTGGCAGTTGTTCATCTAACTTATTAAATATATCCTTTCGAATATCGCCATCCCGATACACCAACAAAGCAGCCTCATCCCGATTCTCCAAGGGGAACTTGGCGATAGATTCATCAGGTAAATGATAAATAAAATCGTGAATACTAAGGTGCTTTGGATGTGACAATACTGACAAGGGGAATATTACCATGCAAAATTACAGCAAATAATTAAAGGAGGCATGGGTTAAGGTAATTCATACAATAAATAAAAAATTGATCTTATCTTTGGGATTACATTCTACTTTATGAAAGTTCAACTCAGCTGCTTAAAAATTATTTGTTTATTCATGACAGTTAACATCCTGAGCAACACAAACTCGTTTGCTCAATATACCGTCATGACTTTGCATTGCAATGAAAATTTTGAAAAGTGCGACACCGTAAGCATTGAAGATTTTAATGCCATGGGCAAACTGTTGTATAAATTAAAATGGGGCGAGCAAAAATCCTCCATTGAATACATCTACAATGAAAAAAATATTTTAGTAGAAAAAAGACATAGAAATCATGACGGAACTCGCACCAAGTCGAACTTTATTTATTCAGATTCCTTAGGTTCATGGCATACCGATTCATTAATTGATTCCAATGGAAAACCACTCTACACATTTAAGCGGACACCCTCAACAAAGCCCAATAGTTACATCATTGAATGGTTTTACAAACGTGATCCCAATCCTAGTACCCGCCAAATTATTCAATACGATGAAAACGAAAAAGAGACGAGTAATTCAACCTGTTATAGTGCTGACAACTGTGTAACTTATGTTTATTTTTACAATGATGGTCGTAAAATTCGCTCTGAATTATGGGCAATGGAGGGACCTAATACACAGCCCGTATTAAAAGAAACAGAAGAATTCGTTTATGGAAATGAGATCCATCAACAACCATCCGCCATTATACGATTTTTAGAACCTGATCATACTGCAATAGCTCGATTTAAATATGTTTTGTTGGATCAACCCATCCACAAAAAATAAAATTAAAACAAAGACATTTGCAATTCTTTCAATTGAAAAGATTTTCGATGATGTGGTGTGTATCCAAATGTTTTAATGGCATGAACATGTGTATCCGTACCATAAGCTTTGTTTCGGTCCCAACCATACTGTGGAAATTCAAGATGTAACTTTCGCATGTAGGCATCACGATGTGTTTTTGCCAAAACGGAAGCCGCTGCAATGGCTAAATAAATTCCATCTCCTTTCACCATACATTGATGCGGGATGGTAGGAAAACGAGGAAAACGATTTCCATCGATTAAGAGAAATTCAGGCTCGGGATTTAACTTACCAATGGACTCATGCATGGCTTTAAAAGTAGCATTCAGGATATTTATTCGATCAATTTCCTCTGGCATCACCATCGAAACTGCCCAAGAAAGTGCGTCCTTCTCAATTAATTTCCTCAAACTCTCTCTCAAATTTTCGGGAAGTTTCTTAGAATCGTTTAAAACTTCATACCAATCGTAAGTGGTTTGAGGCTTCAAAATGACAGCTGCAGCCACTACAGGTCCTGCTAAACAGCCTCTTCCCGCTTCATCAACACCAGCTTCTAATACTTCTAAATTATAGGAGGCCTCTAACATTTTGACATTTTAATTCCTGCGAATCTAAATTGCTATATTTTTGCGAGCTAGACAAGACATGCAGAAAAAATTTGTAACCAATTTGGGATTTCTTTTATTCCTGAATCTTCTCATTAAGCCCTTTTGGCTTTTGGGAATAGACCGAGCCGTTCAAAATACCGTTGGAGCTGAATCTTACGGGTTATATGCAGCCTTGTTCAACTTCTCCTTTCTCTTCAATATACTACTGGATGTAGGAATTACCAATTACAATAATCGCAACATTGCTCAACATAACCATCTATTACAAAAGCACTTATCTGGAATATTGGTGCTCCGTCTGGTTCTTTCTTTTGTTTACTTCCTCATCAGCTTACTAGTAGCTTATGCATTTGGTTATAGAGGATGGGAACTTGGAATGCTCTGCATTATGCTCTTAAATCAAGCGTTAATATCCTTCATTTTGTACTTAAGATCGAATATTGCTGGCTTACATTTATTCAAAACCGATAGTATGATTTCGGTTTTAGATCGGTTCATTATGATTATTCTATGTGGTGCTTTGCTCTGGGGCAACATCACCGATAGTCCATTTCAGATCGAATGGTTTGTTTGGGCGCAAACTTTCGCTTATGTCATCACTGCTATATTCACCTTTTTGATTTTAACCTCTCGTGTAAATAAATTGAGTTTAAAATGGGATCCAAAATTTTTCTTTGTCATACTCAAAAAGAGTTATCCTTTTGCCATTTTGATTTTGTTGATGACCTTTTACAATCGAATCGACTCCGTGATGATTGAAAGGATTTTACCCAACGGAGCAGAGCAAGCTGGTATCTATGCGCAGGCTTATCGGCTTTTAGATGCTGCCAATATGATTGCATTTCTCTTCTCGGGGTTACTGCTTCCCATGTTTTCGCACATGTTAAAACACAAAAAACCGATTGAAGAATTAGCCGAACTTTCCTTTTCATTCATTGCGGTTCCGGCTATTATGGTGATGGCCTGTGGTGTATTTTACAGTCACGATTTGATGGGATTATTGTATCATGCACACGTAGAAGAATCATCGATAATATTTATGCTGATCATCAATTGCTTTTTAGCTATTAGCTCCGTTTACATTTTCGGAACGTTGCTCACGGCGAATGGAAATTTAAAACAATTGAATATGGTTGCATTGACCGGAATGGTCTTAAACATAGTATTGAACTTTATACTCATTCCTAAATATCAAGCAAAAGGAGCTGCCATTGCTAGCCTATTCACTCAATTCTTAACTGCAGGCGCACAGATTTTATTAGCACATTCAATTTTTAAATTCAAAATTAGATGGGCTTTAGGAATCCGTTATCTCACCTTCATCCTACTCGCATTTTCATTATTTTGGTTTACGAGTCAGTTTGAAAGTTACTTTATTTGGAGAGCTGGATTTGCAGCAGGAGCCTGTCTCTTATTGGCTTTAGTTCTTCATCTTATTCGACCACTAGAACTTTTTAAAATCATTAAATACGGTGATAATTAACTACTTACATTGAATTCATCCATTTAGACTATTTTAGCCATCCCAAAAATCACAACCACATGAATCCAACGCCTAAAGCGTCAGAAAAATTAGATGCAGTACGATTAATGCAGTTCATTGTTAAATGGAAAAAGCAGTTAATTTATGTAGGCATCGCCTCCATCCTTATATCTTTTGTTTTTACACTTCCTGTTTTTATGAAGCCTATGTTTAAGGCACAAACAATTATTTATCCAGTAAACCTTCAAACGTATTCTAAAGAAACGGCTACTGAACAGATGGTGCAGCTTTTACACTCGGAAGATGTGAGAATGAAATTAGTAAATGCATTTGATCTGTACAGCCATTATGATGTAGATAGTACGGGAAACTATCCTCGTTTCGAGATCATGAAACGAATCGAAGAAAACATTTCAGTTTCAAAAACAGAATTCGAGTCGATTGAAATTAGCATAATAGATGAGAATCCAATAACGGCTGCGGCTATGTGCGATTCTATATTATCCTTTGTTGACCAAAAAGCAATTAGTTTAGTCCGAGTTCGTGCCAATGAAGTAGTGACCATTATTGAAAAGCAAATGAGGGATAAAAAAGGGAGGTTGATTCTTTAGAGAATGCCATAAAAGAAATTAGAATTAAATACGGCATTACTGAATTTGACAATATGGTGCAAGGATTCTCCAGAGAATATTACCGTGCCGTTGCTTCTGGGGGTGCCAATTCAAAACTTGAAACAACGCGTAAGAATCTAGAGGAAAAAGGAGGAGAATACGTCTTCTTAAAAGAAATCTTGTGGAAAGTGCGTGGTGAATACTCCGCTTACAAATTGAGCTATGAGCAAGCCTTAACCGACACCAGAAAAGAAATGAAATTTCATAATGTCATTTCCAAAGCAACACCACCTGAGCGCAAAGATTCACCTAAACGTACTTTAATTATGTTAATGTTCACTGCGGGTGTACTACTTTTTGCACTTCTGGTGATGATTTATCAGGAGCATTTTAAAAATCGTTTCGAAAAAGAACTAAATTCTTAAAACGAATGAATAGTTCGATGTTCACTACTAAATTTAGCAAAGATCAAATCAATTGGTTTTATGCTTTAGTAGTGCTCTTCGCTCTTTTTTTAGGTTGGGGAATGTTAAAGGGGATGGTCTTTTTAGCTGGATTACCGGTGGTTTTTTTTATTTTATTGTTGATGATCTATCGTCTCGATTCAATCATCTTTTTATCAGTATTGATTACTCCATTATCGCTCAACTTAGCTCAAACAAGTGTCGGGATAGGTGTTAGCTTACCATCCGAACCACTCATGTTTGCGCTATTCATTATTTTTTGGTTAAAAGTTTTTTTAGATGGTGGCTTAGATAAAAGAATATTAAAACATCCTGTTACTATCATCATTCTTTTACATCTTCTCTGGTATACGATTACATCGTTTACCAGTAGTATGCCCTTGGTTTCTTTTAAATCGACACTAGCTCGCTACTGTTATATCAGTGTTTTTTACTTTATGCTTTTGTATTTATTTTCTAAAAAAGAAAATATTAGCAAGTTTATATGGTACTATACCATTCCGCTACTTTTAGTTATTGGCTACACGATCCTCAATCACGCCAATGCAGATTTCAGTGAGGAAATCGCGCATACCGCTATGACACCCTTTTACAATGACCACACAGCTTATGCTGCTGTACTAAGCTTTTTCATTCCGGTGATGATTGCTTTTGTAGTGGACAAGTCCCGAACGAAAAACATCAGAATTATTTCAGGCTTTGTATTAGCCATTTTAATAACCGCCACCATCTTAAGTTATACTCGTGCAGCTTGGGTGGGATTGATAGCTGCTTTGTGTTGTTATTTAGTCTTTATTCTACGCTTAAAATCAGCTTTAATTTATAGTGGTTTCATTTTATTGATTCTTTTAGCATTCCTTTTCCGAACGCAAATCACCATGCAGTTAGAAAGCAACGAAAAAGTTTCGTCGGACGATTATGCAGCGCATGTTCAATCCATCGGAAATATTTCGAGTGATGATTCAAATATAGAACGATTAAACCGTTGGGCGTGTGCCTTGCGAATGTTTGCTGATCGACCAATCTTTGGATTCGGCCCTGGAACGTATATGTTCAAGTATGGTGCTTACCAAAAATATTCGGAGCGTTCGGCCATTAGCACCAATTTCTCGGAAGGAGGAGGTTCGCATAGCGAATATTTAGGACCACTATCAGAGCAAGGATTTATGGCACCACTTCTTTTTTTAGGACTCATTGCTGCAGTTGCTCAGAGTACTTCCAACTATTTAAAACGCACTAGGAATTATTCAAATGTATTATTAGCGCGAGGAATTTTATTGGGCTTAGTCACTTATTGGGTACATGGTGTACTCAACTATTTTTTAGATACTGAAAAAGCATCCGTACCTTTTTGGGGATTTATAGCGGTATTGGTGGCATTACAAATTTTTGATACCGATCAAAAAGAATCAAAGATTGGGGAGAATTCTGCAACTCAATAAAGTTACATCGTCAATAGCCTCGGTATCTTTTCTAAATTCATTAAAGGTATCCAACACACGGAAATGTAAATCTTTCATCGTGAAAACATCTTCATTTTTATGAATCATTTCCATCAAAATTTCCAAACTAAAAGTATCTCCTACTTCATTCTCCTGCTCTACAATTCCATCGGTATAACAAAATAAAACATCGTTTGGTTTCATTTCTGCAATGCCTTCGTTCACAAAGGGAAGATCCTCAAACATTCCCAATCCTGTACTTCCCTTTTCCAATAATTGAAATTTTCCGTTTGATAAAATAAACGGAGGATTTTGTCCCGCATTAATGTAGCGAAACTGATGCGTTTTTGTATTGAGAACACCGATGAATGCGGTAATAAATTTTTCACCCTTTGCACTCTTGTTTACGCTTGCATTTAAGTCGATCACGAGTTCTTTTAATGTTGTAAAATGATGCGCCTTCGCATTTAAATTTGCTTGAAAATTAGACATCAAAATAGCAGCAGAAATTCCTTTTCCTGATACATCAGCTAAGCAAATCATCAATTCATCGTCATTGAGTTGAATGTAATCATAGTAATCACCTCCTACTTGTTGATGTGGCAAATAGGTTGCCGCGAGATCCACGCGTTTATCGGCAGGTAAATGAGCAGGAAAAAGCATGGTTTGCATCCTTGCTGCCAACTCCATTTCGCGTTGCATCTGCGCTTGCAAAATAGTATCTTTTGTTAAGCGTTTATTTTCGATGGCCACCACAATAATATTGGTGATCGTATGAATAAAAGGAAGCACTTCCTTCATATGACTAATTCCATCATGTTGCAAATCGCCAATGAAAGCATACGCCAAGGCTCGTTCATTGTGATAAACCGGAATAATACTTTCGAAGCCTTGCACCCAATCGGGCAGTTGCACATTATTAAATTGAAGCTGATTCAGCTCGGAAAAACGAGTCTCCAAAACTTCTTGATTATTGATCAGGAAATTTTCATGAGCACCATACGCCAACATTTTTTTCCATTGCGACTCATGAACAAACAACGCTAAATTTTGCACTTTTAGCTGCTCGCGCATTACAATCTCATAAATTTCAAAAAGCTGAGTTGCTGGCATATTATAGTTGATGGCTTTGGTAATTTGAAGCAACCAATGCAATTGCTGTTTCTTCACATACAACTCCACATCATTGCTCTTTTCTCGCTTCAATTGTTGATCCATCTGCAACCTCCTATTTTATCTTTTCAAACAACTCGGGCAATCTATTCATCAATGCTAATTCCTTCATTTTCTCTCGAGCTTCCTTCACTGGACTTCCAAAATATACTTTTCCGCCTTCTATCGACTTTGCAATTCCCGATTGACCGAGAACGATAGCACCTTTTCCTATGGTTAAATCTTTCTGACATCCTACTTGACCCCACAAGATTACTTCATCTTCAATATTAACACATCCTGCCACACCAACATGAGAGGCAAACAAACAATTTTTTCCAATGATGGTATCGTGCCCTATTTGAATGTGATTATCGAGCTTCGTTCCTTTTCCAATGATAGTATCTGAAGAAACACCACGATCGATCGTACAGCATGCACCAATTTCAACATAATCGTGTATAACTACACGACCACATGAATGCATCTTTTCATAAAAATCAGGTCGTCGCTTAAAGTAAAACGCATCTGCACCCAACACTGAATTTGCATGCACAATAACATGATTACCTAATACACAATGGCTGTAAATGACAACACCGCTATGAATAATGCAATTTTCACCAATAATTACATTGGGTCCGATGGAAACATTGGGTTGAATGATGGTTCCTTTACCAATTTTTGCTGATGGATCTATTGCACTCGACGAAGGCACAAAAGGCATAAACTTTCGAGTGAGGTAAACATAATCGCGAAAGGGATCATCTGAAAAAATTAGTCCTTTGCCTGCAGGTGCTTCCACCTCCTTATTGATTAAAACGAATGTGGCTGCCGACTGCAAAGCTTTATCGTAATACTTTGGATGATCTACAAAAGTAAGGTCACCAGTTTCTACTCTATGAATTTCATTGATTCCGGTAACTACGGCATCCGGATTACCGATGACTCTTCCATTCACCATTTCTGCGAGGGAAGCAAGTGTAAAGGTTGGATTTAATTTCATGATTCGTGAAGACAAAAATACACAAACTTCAACCTACCCTTTTCAAAAACAAGAAAGGTTTTAACATTTCCATCGTAATAACAACCAACTTCAACCATTGAAACGAATAAAAAGGAAGAATGAAGGATACTTTTTTCCCATCTTACCTCTTTCTTTTCGTAGAGCTTTACATGAAAGGTCATTGATTAACAAAAAATTCATTTCCTGATGCCGACTAAAAAGCATATCTTTGCAGAACCTTTTAGGAAAACAAAAACAACTGATTATCAATAAGATAATCAAAAAACTTAAAGAATTAACATGCAAGCTATTCGCAACATTGCCATTATTGCCCACGTTGACCACGGAAAAACGACCTTGGTGGACAAAATTCTGCATCAAACAGAATTATTTAGAGAGAACGAAAAAACGGGTGATTTGATCCTCGACAACAACGACCTTGAGCGTGAAAGAGGGATTACAATTGTTGCTAAAAACGTATCTGTTCACTACAAAGGAATCAAGATTAATATTATTGACACACCAGGTCACGCCGATTTTGGCGGAGAAGTAGAGCGTGTTATGAATATGGCGGATGGTGTAATCTTACTTGTGGATGCATTTGAAGGTCCAATGCCTCAAACGCGTTTCGTATTATCGAAAGCTTTAGAGATGGGTAAGAAAGCCGTTTTAGTAATTAATAAAGTTGACAAAGAAAATTGTCGTCCTGATGAAGTTCATGAAAAAGTTTTTGATTTATTCTTCCATTTAGATGCAACAGAAGATCAATTAAGTTTCCCAACGGTATATGGTTCGTCAAAACAAGGATGGATGAGTCTCGATTGGAAAGAACCAACCGACAACATTACTCCTTTGTTGGACACCATCATTGAATATTTCCCTGGCCCTGAAAAGATAGAAGGAACACCTCAGCTTTTAATTACCTCTCTTGATTTCTCCACTTATGTTGGTAGAATTGCGATAGGTCGTATGAACCGTGGTTCGTTGAAAGAAAATCAACCCGTGACATTGATGAAGAAAGATGGTAGCATGAAAAAGATGCGCGTGAAAGAAGTGATGGTTTTTGAAGGTTTAGGAAGACGTAAAATTGATGAAGTATTTAGTGGCGACTTATGTGCGATCACTGGAATTGAAGATTTCGATATTGGTGATACCATCGCTGATTTTGAAAATCCAGAGGCGTTGAAACCGATTTATGTAGATGAGCCAACGATGTGTATGTTGTTCACGATTAACAATTCTCCTTTCTTTGGTAAGGAAGGCCGATTTGTAACGTCGAGGCATATCCGCGATCGCTTGTACAAAGAGTTGGAGAAAAACCTAGCGATGAGAATTGAAGAGACAGGTTCACCTGATGCTTATTTAGTTTATGGTCGTGGAGTATTGCATTTATCCATTTTAATTGAGACCATGCGTCGTGAAGGCTATGAGATGCAAGTGGGACAACCCCAAGTAATCATCAAAGAAATTGACGGAAAGAAAAACGAACCCATTGAACATTTAACAGTAGATGTTCCGGAAGAAGTAGCCGGAAAAGTAATCGAATTAGTGACTCAGAAGAAAGGTGAAATGAAAATCATGGAACCTAAAGGTGACTTACAACATTTAGAGTTTGATATTCCTGCACGTGGATTGATAGGTTTACGTAGTAATATTTTAACGGCTACAGCAGGAAGAGCTATTATGGCGCATCGTTTTTCACGATTTGAGCCTTGGAAAGGAAGTATCCAAGGTAGAATGGCAGGAGTATTATTATCGAAAGAAACGGGTACCTCTACTCCCTACTCTATTGACCGAATGCAAGATCGTGGATTCTTCTTCATTGATGCTGGTGAACAAATTTATGGGGGACAAATTATTGGACAACATATTCGCCCTGATGATTTAGTAATCAACCTTTGCGAGGCAAAAAAGTTAACCAACATGCGTGCTTCGGGTAGTGACGACAACGTTAGAATAGCTCCGAAAACCAACTTCTCATTAGAAGAAGCCATGGAATATATTGAAAAAGATGAATACCTTGAGATCACTCCTAAATCTTTACGTATGCGTAAGATTTATTTAGATGATAACGAGCGTAAACGCAATGCTAAAAAAACAGAAAACGCTTAATTGCATTTTCCTTTAACTCTTTCAGAAACCGTCGAATATTCATTTATCCGACGGTTTCTTTATTTGGTCGGGGCTTAAATAGTATTTGACTAAAAAACCCAATCAAATCCGGTAGCTTTAGTATATTTGATTAGATGATTGACAAACTCATAGAAAAATTTTACACCCGTCTTCCCAACAAGAAAGCGCAGAGTATAATTTTACATTCTCTTTTTTGGGTAGTTTGGTTAACTCGATCCTTTTACGATACCTATTCACTCTGGGGAGTAAAATGGGGATTAGCTTATGTACTTATTGTTTTTTTAAGTCAGGTACCCTTGGTGTACATTCACCTTTATTTGTACGTTCCTAAATTACTCAACCAGAAAAAATATATTACCTACTTCACCATTACAGGGTTAAGTATTTATGGCTATTCTCTTTTGAACTACCAATTACTGACTACCATACCGAGAGAGAACATGCCCGAACGCATGACTCGATTTGTAGGAAACATGACACCAAACTTCGATTTATTAGAAGGTTTAATTGTAGTTATTCTGACGTATGCATTAAAATATACACTGATAGCTTTCATTACGCAAAACGAATTACTAAAACTTCAAAAAGAAAAATTACAACTTGAATTGAATGCTCTCAAAGCGCAAATTCATCCGCATTTCTTATTCAACACATTAAACAATCTTTACTCACTCACTTTAAAAAATTCGGAGAAAGCTTCGGAGATGGTATTAAAATTAAGTGACATTATGCGTTACGTTTTATATCAGGCAAATGAAGAAAAAGTTTTGTTAAGCAAGGAAATTGACTTCATAACAAGTTACACAGAATTACAACGTATCCGTTACCATAATCGCTATGATATTCGCATTGAAGTGGAAGGAGAAGTGGAAGAGCAACTCATCGCACCACTCCTATTCATCGACTTCGTTGAAAATGCATTTAAGCATGGAATAGACAAACGTTTCAGTGATGGTTTTGTACACATCCGATTTACCATCGAACCCAATAAAGTTGCATTACAAGTTAAAAACAGTATTGGAACCGATGAACAATCAGGTCTCCATCAAAAAGAAGCTGGCATTGGATTGTACAACGTAAAAAAGAGATTATCGCTACTCTATCCACAAAAACATCAGCTTGCCATTACGCATGACGAAGAAGAATTTAATGTAAACCTTCAAATCGAACTCACATGAACAAATTAAAATGTATTGTTGTTGACGATGAACCTTTAGCTCAAGAAGTACTAGAGCGTTACTTGCAAAACATAAGAGAGATTGAGGTAGTCACTACATGTAGTAATGCTTTAGAAGCTTTTGAAGTATTAAATCATGAAGCTATTGATTTAATGTTTTTGGACATATCAATGCCTGTTATATCAGGATTAGATTTTTTGAGGTCCTTACATAAAGCTCCTGCGGTAATAATTACGACGGCGCATCCTGATTTCGCACTACAAGGATATGACTTAGATGTGGTTGATTATTTAGTGAAGCCAGTGTCGATGGAGCGATTTATGAAAGCTGTAAACAAAGCCATTGAAAGAGTTCGTGTACCCTTGCCCGTGGCTCGCGTAGCTCAACCAGATTATATGTTTGTGAAGAGTGATCAGAAATTGATACGTATCAACTTCGCCGACATCCATTACATTGAGGGAATGAAAGATTACGTAAAAATTTTCACCAACGAAAAAATGATAGTAACGCTTCATACCATGAAGTTTTTTGAAGCCAACTTACCTTCCGATCAATTTATCCGGATCCATAAAAGTTATATTGCCAATTCTTCTTCCATCAAGAGTATTTCGGGCAATGAGTTGGAATTGCACCAAAACCGATTACCTATCGGAAGTAGCTATAAAGAGAATTTGATGAAAATGATTCATTCCACTTAATTTCTTTCCAATCCATTGAAATAATCGATAGTAATTGTCTTCACTTGAAACATATTGGCGCATCCTTGTATTATTTCAATATTTATAGGATTGCTCCAAAAAATCGGTGTATATTTGACTACACAATCCCCCATAAAAAACATGAAAAAATTAGTACTCTTTCTGATGAGTTTAACCTTGGTTTTGAACTCATCAGCCCAAACCAATATTACCTTTAAGTCAAACTTGGCTTATCCTAATGATGCCTTATCCAATATTGGCGGCTATGTAGATTCACTTGGTAATGAGTATGCTTTGGTTGGATACGAATCCGGTTTATCCATTGTGGATGTTACGAATCCAGTTGCACCCATTGAAGTATTTACGGTTCCAGGAACCAATTCTATTTGGAGAGAAGTAAAAACGATGGATAATTATGCCTACGTAACTACAGAAGGTTGTTGCAATGGATTGCAAATAGTAAATTTAGGATACTTACCAGATTCCATTCAAGTTAAACAATGGACAGGAGGTCCCGCTTTAAACGATTCACTTGAAACGATTCATGCCTTGCATGTGGATGGTGGGCATGCTTATCTCTATGGAACTAATTTATTCAATGGAACTGCATTGATTTGCGATTTAGCGGATCCTTGGAATCCAGTTTACAAAGGACATACTCCTGGAACTTATATTCACGATGGCTACGTGAGAAATGATACATTATACAGTGCACATATTTATGATGGTTACTTTTCAGTTTTTGATGTAACAAACAAAACCAATCCTGTTTTATTAGCGAGTCAAATAACACCTACACAATTCACTCATAACTTATGGTTGAATGATGCGGGTACTGCTATTTTCACAACAGATGAAAATCCAAATTCATATTTAGGATCATATGACATTACAAACTTGAACAACATTATTGAATTGGATCGTGTTCAATTAACTCCAGGATCAGGATCTATTATTCACAATACACATACTTTAAATGATTTTGAAATCATCAGTTGGTACAAAGATGGAATTGCCATTGTAGATGTGAGTCATCCTGACAATATGATTATCACAGGACATTATGATACCTATCCTCAGGGAACAGGAAATGGATTTAATGGTGCTTGGGGAGTATATCCTTATTTACCTTCTGGGAATATTGTTGTTTCTGATATTAACAATGGATTGTATGTTTTGGCTCCTACCTATGTTCGTGGATGTTATTTAGAAGGACTTGTTACCGACACCAACACGACTTTGCCACTGAATAATGTTACTGTAACCATTTTAGGTCCCAGCATTGTTAAAAACACAAAAATCACTGGACTTTATAAAACAGGATTAGCTGCTGCTGGCACCTACGATGTTTCATTTTCTAAAGCTGGATATATTACTAAAACCATTACGGGAGTAGTTCTTCAGAATGGTATATTAACTACACTAGATGTTCAATTAAACACGATTGTTCCAACAGTAACAGTTACGGGTACAGTGTTAGAAACGGGAACGGGTAATCCAATTGCAAATGCAACTGTGTATTTTGAAAACACACAATTCAATAATACCATCACGACTAACCAGAGTGGTCAATTTACCATTCCCGGATTTTTTCAAGGTGTTTATGATATAACGGTTGGACATTGGGGACATCGTACTTTTTGCAGTAGTAATCAAAATGTAAATGGAAGTAATCCCTTTAATATTACACTAGATAAAGGTTATTACGATGATTTCGTTCTTGATTTTGGTTGGACAGTAAGTGGTCCTTCTGGAAACTTATGGGAGAGAGATGCACCAATAGCAACTAATAACCAAGGTCAAACTGCTAATCCTGGTGTTGATATTTCAACTGATTGTGGTACTTGGGCATTTGTTACAGATAATGGTGGCGGAGGTGCTTGGGACAATGATGTGGATCAAGGGAGCACGATTTTAACCTCTCCTATTTTTGACATGAGTACGTATTTAAATCCACATGTAAATTACTACAGATGGTTTTATAATGGTGGCACAACGAACGGAGCACCTGATGATTCCATGAAAATTTATTTAACCGATGGTACAAACACGGTTCTTATTGAAGCTTTAGGACCGAATGGTTCTTCTTCCCAATGGATTCCTCAATCGAAAGCTATCAACTCCTATCTTACACCCAATGCAACTATGCAATTTATCGTGAATGTAGGTGATCCAGGTCCCGTATTTAATATTGTGGAAGGAGGATTAGATAAATTTGAAATCGTAGAAGTAGTAGGAATCGACGACAACAATTCTCTTGCTCAAATTAAACTAAGTGCGTCTCCAAATCCTTTCAGCAACCAAGTAATGATTTCGATTCATTCCTTAGAGCAAAAATCGACCTTGCAAATTTTTGATATGAGCGGTAGATTGACGGAAGAAAGAATGATTTCAACCTTAGGAAATCAAAACCTAATGATGGGTGAAAGCTGGTCGAATGGAGTATATATGGCTCGATTGATTGCAGGAAAAAATATCAGTTCTGCAATAAAATTGGTAAAGAAATAATTAAACACTAATCCTATTAAAAAGGTCGGCCTAGCCGACCTTTTTGCATTTTATGGAGTTAATCACAACCAATTGTTGACATTAAATGTTCAGTTTTTAAAATTTAAGCTTAAAACACATCATATTTGTCTTAACAATTGCGTTATACAACCATTGAAAAAGATACTATTCATTCTGTTTATTTTGTGTCAGGTCAAATCTTCTTTGATGGCGCAATCAAAATCGCTTTGTCCACCCTCGGAAAACAAGGCTGCAACTAAGTATTTTGAGAAAGCACGCGAAGCCCGCCACGACAAAAAACCGCTAAGCGCAATCAAAGAATATTGCGAGAAAGCCATTGCTGAAGACTCCACATTTGCTGACCCTTATAAATTATTGGGTGATGTAGCATGGCAAAATCATAATGATAAAGTGATGGCATCGGCTTACGAAAAACTCATCGAAGTGTGTCCAGATGCCAGTGCGGATGCTCATTATCGTTTAGCCGATTATTTTTACGATATTAAAGACTTCAAAAAAGCTATTTTTTATTTTGAATCGTTTCTAGACTTCAACAAAGTTAAAGAAGAAAACGCTCGTGACGCGTCTCAAAAAATTCAGCGAGCTAAGTTTATGATGGTTCCTGTTCCGTTTCAACCCGAGCCTTTAAACAACATCTCTGGACCAAATCCTGAATACCTAGCTATTATTTCTCCTGATCAGGAATATTGTTTTTTCACACGACGTTATGAAGAACAAAAGCGAGGTTCACTTTTTCCTGCGAGTGTAGAAAAATTTATGATCAGTGTGAAAAAAGATAGTGTTTTTGACAAAGGAGAGGCGATGCTTCCTCCATTTAATAAAGATGGTTCGAATAATGAAGGGGGAGCCACCATCACCATCGACAACAAACATTTATATTTCACTGTAAATAAAAACGGAAACTTTGACATTTATACCAGCGATGAAACCAAAGGTGTTTGGTCGGAGCCGCGCAGTGTAGGCGCTACCATCAATGATCCCAATCGTTGGGAAAGTCAACCCAGCATTTCTCCCAATGGAAAAATTTTATACTTTGTCAGCATTCGGGATTCGGTGAGTCAAACGAGCGATATTTATTTCAGTAAAAAATTAGATAACGGTGAATGGGGACCTATGAAAAGTATTGGCAGCCCCATCAACACTGCAGGAAATGAAAAAACACCTTTCATTCATCCTGACATCAAAACTTTTTATTTTAGTAGTGATGCTTTACCTGGATTAGGAGGTTATGATATTTACAAGTGCAAGTTGCAAGCAGATGGATCCTGGAGTCAGCCCATGAATTTAGGATACCCTATAAATACTGAAGCCGATGAATTAGGTTTCTTCGCGAGTACCGATGGGCAAAAAGGATATTTTTCGAGCAATAGTTTGCAAGGAAAAGGTGGATATGATATTTACTCCTTCGATTTACACGCAGCTGCAAAACCCGATCGTGTATTATTTATTAAAGGGGATTTAAAAGACGAAAACAACGATGTCCCTAACAAAGCAACCATCTCCTTAAAAAATGTATCCACACAAGAGTTTGCAGATGTATCTTACGATAGCACTAGTGGTAAATATGCTTCTGTTGTTTTATTCGATCAGGATTATATCCTCACGGTAAAAAAGCAAGGATACGCTTACAATTCCGCTTACTTTTCCAAAGATGATACAACAAAGCTTGAACCTAAAAAGGTAGATATTCAACTTCAAAAAACGGAAATTGGAGGAGCATATACACTCAATAATATTTTATTTGATATTGAAAGTTCAACTTTAACCGCACAAGACAAGGCGATCATTCTAGATTTTGCAAATTATTTAAAAGAAAATCCAACGATGCGTGTTGCGGTTTATGGACATACCGATAATGTTGGTTTACCAGCCAGCAATTTAAGTTTATCAGAATCCAGGGCACAATCTGTATCTGACTTTTTAATTCAAAATGGAGTTGATAAATCGCGCTTAAGCTCAAAAGGTTTTGGCGAGACGAAACCCGTTGCGGATAATGCTTCGTCGCAAGGCAGAATGAAGAATCGAAGAACGGAGTTTGTGATTGTCTCGAAGTGAGCTGTTGGATGTTGGATGTTGGTTGTTAGATGTTGGTTGTTGGTTTTTGGTTTTGGTTGTTGGTTGTTGGATGTAAGTTGCAGTTTTTCTCGTTTGGATGATGTTGGTTACACTTAGAGAGTAAACATTAAGGTAAAGAGACCAAAAATAGCCTATGTTTTTGCTGGGAAAGTGGTGAGGGGGTTTTCATTTTTCATGGAAAGATAAATTAGAATATTAATAGGTAAAGTATATCGCACCATTTTTAAATGTTTTATTTAATTATTTCACCCAATAGTAATTTTAGTTTTTCCTTGTACTCCGTTTCAATATGAGGATTTAAGTCAACTCTCACTATATGCTTTTTAACTGCCAGTATAATTTCTTCTTTCGATAAAAATACGGCTGTGCGATTCAACCAATCCAATACATGAATATAGTTGCTTTCGAGTATTTCTAAATTTAAAGTTCTTTTTGATTGGTCCATAAGATTACTGCCTGTGTTTACCATATTTGAAACTAAAGGTAAAATCCCACCATTATTCCAGGATTTTAAACGAGCCATTAAATATCCTACTTCATGATAAATATTGGGGCGAGAATATTCTATTTCATTATCGTGATCTATAACTTTTATTTCACTTGTTAGCAAGAATATTCCCAATGTTGCCGAATTCAATTTCTCATATAACTCCTCCGATATAAACATGCCTGGATTAACATCAAGTAAAATTACTTTAACACTTCTATTAAAGTCTTCCAGCAACCAATTCTTAATGCTTATCGCCTCTTTACTTGGGCTATAATGCGAAGATGTAACTTTCACCCAACAACAACTTATAAAAATCACTTCATTATCTCCTCTATTTATATTAATATCTCTTAAATGGTCTTTAAGCCAATATCTAATTCGACCTTTCCAAGAAGCTGGATTAAATTTAGAGATTAAATGATGATGATGAATATCTTCTTGGTTCTTTTTCCAGGCATCGTTAAGTCTTAATACTTTCTGATCAAGATGTAATTCATTGGGTCTCCTTATTTTACTTAGCAATCCGTCTTGTCCGTCATATTCTGTAGCATCTTTACAATATAAAGTAGACGGATGATGCCATAAATATTCGAAATTTCCTTCAAGACCGTCAGTACATTCTTTCACTTTTTCAAAATCATACTTATTTACAATGTACTCTCCGTGTAAGTTAACTACTTCCTTCGTAAAACAGTTTAACGGATAAGTGATAGAAAGTTTATTTCTATTAATATCCTTTCTTGTAGCTAAAATAGGATCAGTAAAAAAAGTATTATTAATTCTAAAAGTACAAATATTTAATCCTATTGGTGTAAATCTAACTTGAATCGTATTGACATTCTTTTCAAAATTTAATTCATATTTTTCAATGAACGATTGAATATGTTCAAGGCTATTCTTTTGCGCTATATGAATTAGAGAACTATAAATATCGGCCATATCCATATTACGCAACTTTGAAAAGTTGAGATCGAATGGGCTATCTTTAAATGAATGGAAATTACCTGAATTTTCTGCTTCAATTAATGTATATACAAAATCAGAGTAAATATATGGAAATAGAAATTGCACCTTTACAAAAGTCTTATTATTATTGAACTCTTGAAGTGATTTAAACACATTTTCAAATGCATTTGAAACCAAGATCCTTTCCTATCATTATTATCTTTAGGAAACAACGTTGAAGCAGCTATACCACAAAAATTTAAATAAATGCACCTTTTAAATCCCTTCTTTAATGGACTAGACGTTTCGATGTTTTTATATTCAAGGGCATTTTCCAATAATAGACGCGGGTCCAGTTTATAACTAAGAAACTCTAAATAATCTTCGTGAAATCTTGATGGAAAAATTAATAGTGGCATAACATATATATATTAGAATTACATTAATTGTATTAACACTTTTCGTAGGAAATAAATTGATTGATTGATGGTTTCAATTCTGCTTTAAGGTTAACTAAATCCCTTTGTGCGAGACTGCTTGGACAATAATATTCGGAATAAATATAATAAATTATAAACAATATTAATTGCTAAGATCTTAATATCTACTCATTGTGTAAAATCAAACGTTAAAACAGATGAAACAAATGTCAAAGGAAACTTTGACCAGGTTTCAATGGAGTTTCTATGCTTAACAACAATATAGAAGCTTTGGCCAACGATGGATGCCGGGAAATAGAAAGTAGCTAAGCCATTGGTGCGTATTACTCTGCTATCTGTGAATAACGGTAAATAAGGTGCGTTTGGACTCGCAAGCGAAACAATGATGGAATCACATAAATGTGGCTTATTCACCGGATCAAGCACAGCAGCCATTGTGCCAGGTCCATTATAAAATCCTTCAATAAAAACTTTTATGTTAATTCCTGCTAGGCAAGACTCATCAACAATTAAATTACAGTTGTTATCGATGGTATCGCATAACTCCGGTACTCCGGGATTAATCATGTACTCGTTATCATTACAATCTGCCGAATCCCTCACGTAGCCATTTGGTTTATAACAGGCATGGATGGCGGAACTTGTAACACCGTAACCATCCAGATCCACATCTGCATACCAATTAAAAAGACTGTCTACCTGATAAATTATCCAAACGGAATCACAGCCGCTCACTAGATCGCAAGCTGTAAACAGGACAGAGTCAAGACCACCAAAAGATTGATCCGGCAAATAATTTACACATACACCATTTGATGTGAATGAATAATTTACATTTCCGTGTTTAGGAAATTCCGGGAAATTATAAAACACCAAATCCGAGTCTACTTCTAAAACTGTAAAGCAGGAATTAATGGTTGAGCCTGCGCAAATAACCTGATTGAGCCGTTTTAATGAATCACCGCTATAGAAAACGATTGGAGCATAATTCGTATCCAACGGAATTAAAAAGCTGCCATCAGCTCCGTTCTTCATGGACTCCCGGTTCCCCACGTTATCAGTGGCAATAGAGAAAAAGGAATATTGTTTACCGGGTAAGCCTGTTAGTTTCACGAGGGAATCTTTATGATTGACCAGGTAGGTTATATAATTTAAGCTGTCTTGAGCTAAGTATAAATCATAGTAAGCTAGTCCACTTCCGCCGGGATCATCACTAGCGACCAATTTAAGTGTTAAGGTATCATTGAAAAAAGATTGAACAATGAGATCACTGATTGGTGCTACTGCATCTATGGTGTGTTTTTCGGTGTTGGTAATCACCGGATCATTAATATCAAATATGATACTTGCCTGAGCAAGCATGGTATCACCGGTAACCGTTGAGTTTTTAGGGGAAATTGTGAAATTAACAAATCCATGACCGCGAAGATTGCCGGCCGATAGTGAATCGGCCACAGGTAATACTCCTTTTAAAGGGTCAAACGGACGAATTCCAGTGGCGGGATCAATTGCTTCAAAATCCAAAATGCTCGTTGGTTTGTGATGTCTATACCAGCAGTTACATCCACATAAACACCAATAGAATCACGCATATCCAAACGGGCAGAATAGCTGGTACTATTATAAGGAATAGTAAATGTATTATTGTTCAGGCTAAAATCCCCCAGGTGAAAAGAGGATATATTTTGATTGAAATGTATTGGGTAAGTAATATGAACAAGTTGAGCAGGAGCGGTAGCAAACTCAGGATCATTTTCAAACAAAATTGTGTAACCTAAGGGATTTGCTTTTGCAACAAATCTTTCATCTTCGTATCCGGTAGGACCCCAAATTTCATTAGGGTCACGGCTAATGGGCACTACGATTTGGAAAGAAAGTGAAATGCCGTCATCAGGGCCAGATATAGAATCATTTGGTGAACCTTGGGTGGTGGATTGGGTACCTTTACTTTCATCGCATGGGATTGTATTCTGTGAAAAAACAGTTTGCGAATTAGATAACAATAAAGCAAGTAAAATTCTTAGAATGGCTCTTTTATATATTAGGAGACTAGTTAGTCCTATAAGCAAATCAAAATTACTACCAAACCTCCTAATATTATGGAACTTATTATATAAATATATTATACTTGTCATATTCGGTTTTGAGTTAAAATAACAATACATTACTTTTCTGGATGTCAAAAAAAGTAATGTACAATACCATCAATTATTTCATATCGCCACCCTTTGCCTTTAATCTTCTTAGGAGGTTTGTTATTGGAAACATTTTTGTCATTTTTATTCGTTGATTCTTGCTGTTCTTTCTCATTTTCAGATACACTATAACCCGATTCAGCCTTATCTTTAGATGTAGCATTTAAATATTCACCATTAAATGCAGAATAAACATCAAAATATAAACCAAGGGCGAATTCAATTGAATTAACAAAACCTTTGCGAGCGACAATTGGTGCGGCGACAAATACAGCTAAAGCCGCAGCAGCTAACTTTAATTTATCCTCAAACATTGTTTCTCTTTTCATCCTCTCGTGGTCTTGCGCAGCCTCTGATTCTCTAGAACAATCTTTAAATAATCCAAATGGATCAATAAAATTTGTTGGATTATTTTTTGTGTAAATACAAGTTGAAAATCCGTCAATATAACCCAATGGATCAAACGAATTAAACCTTCCAATATTTGAATTGTAATACCTAAATCGGTAGTAATAATTCCCAGTTTCTTGATCCTTTTCTCTCCCAGTAAAATAATAAACATTGTCGATGGTCGAGGTACTTAATATATTACTAAGAGTATCATATATAATAAAATTTCCATAAGCATCATATTCATAACTTTCTATCAATGCTCCAAGGTTGTTGGTTATAGATGCAACAGAACCTAAATTATTATGATGGTAAAAATAAGTCTGATTGTTTTTAGTCATTGTTAGTATGTCGTCAATCCAAATACCATAAGTGTAAGATTTGGTAATTGAGTCTGCACTGTTTCTTTCTTCAATTACACGGAAGCCGGAGAAATAATAATTGACGGTTGATGAACTCAATATATTTTTAATTCTTCTGCCAAGTGCATCATATTTATATAGAGCAACGGCTCCATTATTTACGGCAATTAATTTATTTTCTGCATCATAAGTATAATTGTAAGTACCGTCAAATATTTGATTACCATTGCTATCATGCAATGGGCTAATAGTTGCTGTGCTATTAATGGCCGTATAAGCGTTTACAGTATTCGCTGTATAATTGGTTATTACCCCATTAAAGTTTGTAGAGTTTCTGTTTCCTACACCATCATAATTGTATTGTATTTGAGTAATTGGTGTAGGAATGTTTTGTCCTGTTAATGCTCCCTTTTTAAATTGAGTTAATCGGTTTTCATTATCATAAATATATTGCTCAGAAAATATTGGAGCGTGAAATTTCATTTCAAATAACTTATTTTGTTCCTTATCATAATCGTAACTATAATTAATAAAACCTGCTGGGTTACTAAGCATTGAAAGCATCTGGTCATTGGCATTATAGGTCATCGTGGTTTTAGTACCGTTCTGATACTCTAATGAAGTATTTCGATTTCCTATGTCATAACCCCAGCTTGCAATCAAAGAACCTGATTCTTTAACAGCAATTAATCTGTTACGTGTTTCATATACTTCTTCAATTACTCGGCCTCCTGGGTAATGCAAGATTCTTTTATTTTCAGGAATATTATAATTATATCCTGTGGCTTTACCATTCAGGGTCTCTGATATGATTCTATTAGCATTGTCATAGGAAATGTTTACTGTCGCATCATTATTTACCGCACTAATCATTCTACCAGAATCATCGTAACTAAACAAGTCATCATTAGTCCCTGAGTAATCACGTTTCAATAACCTATTTAAAGCATCGTAGTTGTAGGTTGTTGTATGTCCATTTCCATCTATGCGTGAAATGATATTGCCAACAGCATCGTAACTATATGAACGAAATGTTCCGTCCGCAAAGGTTTCTCTTGTATTTCTATTGATAGCATCATACTGATAAGATGTTGTATGATTATTTGCGTCGGTCATACTTATTAGGTTGCCATTTAGATCAAATGTGAAATTTGTTGTGTAGTTCAAACGATCGGTTTTCGAAACCTGACGATTTAACGCATCATAGCTAAATGTTGTATGATTACCCTTACGATCCGTGGTGAACAATATGTTGTCGTTTGAATCATATAAATAGGAAGCAGTTGAACCCAGGGGGTCGGTAATGCTTTTTCGCCTCAGATAATATATTGCCATTGGAATCATACGTCTTCGTTGATATAGGCCCGATATTATCTGAAGTAGAAAGTAGTCGATTTAAATCATCATAAGTATAGTTTATTACATTACCATTAGGAAGCGTTTTGGTTAACAGGTTTGCGTTACCATCGTAAGCGTATTGTATTTTTTCACCTTCTGGATTCGTTTCGGATACTTTTCGATTTAAATTATCGTATGTATATATGGTTGCATTGCCAAGTTCATTTTTAGTACTTGTAAGATTTCCCATGGCATCATAACTAAAGGTTTTACTTTTACCAAGTGCATTCGTTGTTGCTACAAGACGGTCTGATGCATCATAGTTAAAAGTGGTTGAATGATTATTTTCATTTGTATAGGTTAAAACATTGCCATTGGGATCATAGGTATAGCCTGACGTATTTCCTAAGGCATCTGTTTTCGATGTAGGTCGATCTAACAAATCATAATTAAATTGCGTTATGTTTCCGTTTGGATCTGTTTCAGATAATTTCCGTCCCTTCGTATCGTAGGTAAACGTTGTATTAGAGCCCAAAGGCCTTTGAATAGCTGTGTTGTATCCATAAATGTTATAAGTATAGTTTGTAATGTTCTGCATACCATCTTTTGATGTCAGCATATCTCCATTTGCGCTGTAGGTATATTGTAGTTTAACACCTTCTGGTTTGTTTATTTCAATCAAGTTTCCATTGTTATCATAAAGGTAGGTCGTGAGGTTTCCGTTTTTATCCACTGAAGAAGTTAGGTTGTTAAAGGTGGTGTCGTAGGTGAAATTGATCGTATTTCCTATTGGGTCAGTTTCCTTTAACAAATTACCCAAATGGTCATAATTAAAATGGTAGATTTTACCATTTGCATCGATTTTTTTAACTATGTTATTGTTGTCATCGTATTCATAAGAAATCTTGAACCCGCAACAATTACCTTCCTTGTGAATGAGATTTCCTTTTATGTTATAAATATATTTGGTAACCTGATTTTGCCCGTTTTCAAGATAATCAACGACATTAGTAGTTCCGGTTGCTCTTGAATAAGTGAAGGATTTCCGTGAGTTGCATGAAATCACTTCTTTTACAGAAAAGGATGGGTTATATATAATGTCAATGGCATTGCTGTTTTTATCAATTACTTTTGAAAGTTGACCATTTATCAAGTACATATATTGAATTGAATTACCTAAAGGATCCGTTACTTGCTTTAAATTTCCATATCCATCGTATTGATAAAAGTAATTTCGCAATACGCCATTTGCATCCTGAACTTGCGTTAAATAGGGACCAGTATAAATTAATTGAATACTTCTGCCCAATCCATCCGAGATGGCACTAACAAGTGAATCAGTATATCCAAAAACCAACAAATTGCCATTCGGCTCTTGAATTTTGGTCAATTGTTTATGAGTAGAATCATCAAAAAGTATTCCATTCGGTTTTTAGTTGTGGTTTATATTTCCTGACGAATATTGTGACCATGCTAAATACACCAGTAGGTGGTGTATATGTGATATTACTTACTGTATCCTTAATATAAGTTTCTTTTCGTCCATCACTCCAGGTCACAATTATAACATTGTTATGGATTTGGTATGACATCGAATAATTAAAGCGTACCCGTTTCCATAGCCCAGGTTTTGTTTATAATCGACATCATTATATCTAAATGATACACTCATATCTAATTTTCTTCCGGAATTTCAATATCTGTTCTTTCAAGATAAAGATTGCCGCTGAATGTATTAACATTGGTCCCATTGGGCCAATAACGTTAACTCTGTTAATATTCTGCGCCAGCCCTGTAACTGAACTCAGAATACATACGAGAATGAAAATGCTATAAATTGAACTTTTCATGACTGTTTATTTTATTACAAACCTGCTGATACCTGCCGGCAGACCTCCCGTAAATATTTGAATGGATCCGGTTGCTCCTGCTCGTAATACATCCGTTGGTCCGTTAAATTCTCTGAATTCTAAATATAATTGCTCTTCGTTTTTAACCAGGTCCGAAGGGCTAAGAGCTAATGCTACAGAGTTTTCACTAATCAGAAATTTAGTAGGTATAGGGATGTCGGTATTTCCGGCATTACCAAAGTTTACAAATAGGATTAGTGGAGTATTAATACGGGCAAATGATGGCGAGTTAACATCAATTTGTAATAATTGGTTAATTCCTTCTCCGGCGCCGGGATCACAACCGGGTGCGTTAGCACTACCTGTTTGACCACTGTTTGTAATGCCACCCACATAAAACCCTCCACTATTACCTTGTTCAATGGTAAAGCCATTTATTAATATAGCTGTAGATGAGTCCAATTTTGTTAATTCTACATCATATAAACCAATCGGTTTTTGCCTTAGATCAAATCGGGCAAAGATTTTCCCCGTATTTACAAATGTTACATTATTGGCCACAATAGAATTGCCACCTAGTACAGGCTTTAGTTTAACCTGCATGGCACTATTAAATAAAGCGCCTTCAATTTTAATTGTGACGGTTCCTGTATTACCACCTTTGTTCGCATCCACATTTGTGATTGAAAAAGGAAGTATGGCTGCATATAACTGAATTGGCTGAGCATTGTTTCCTGATAATTTGAATTTCCATATACTGAAATGTAATACTCACCTTCAACAGTATTTTGAACTATTACTTCTTGGTTGGCTTCTCCAGGAGAAATGGATGCAAACATCAAAAATTAGCCTGATTAGGTACATTGTTAAAACTTAAGAATAGTTTATTTTCTGATATTGTACTGTCCCCCTTTTAATTTAACAAGTAGAGCCTTACCCTCGAGTGAATCAGGAATAATTATTTTATAAGTTAATCTTCTGTTGTTTTTAAGCGAGTCGGTTACCCATAAATTCAAAGGTAGCTCTCTGACATTAATGAATATACTATCCTCGGAAATACCTGTATTGTTACTGTCATTTGATTCTAAGATATAATTCAACAGGTCCGTTTTAATAATAATTTGTTGAAAGCCGTTTAATGCTTCGGTTAGAGATACAGTTGCCTGATTGTTAATTTCACCTTGAGGGGCAACGTTCACGTTTGTAGTAAAATTTCGAAGTAATGGATCATTTACATCCCATACACGATCTTTCGATATATATATGCCTTCATTAATTACACCAGAGGCAGAATAATGACCGATGTTTTTGACTTTCCAATTAATAGTAATACTTGAATCGGATGATGCAGAATCTTGCATGGTTATCTGGTCAACAATGAGATCAGCAGGTGGTGGTGTCGTAGCTGTTAATATATTCAACTGCGAATTATTCGATTCATTGGTTTCAGGTATAATGGCAAGATCATCTATAATTACCCCCCAATAAAATACTCCATTTGTTGGTATAGGAATTACTACTTGTATACTATCAGTATAGATTTGTGCAGGAGGAATAGTGAAATTAATTGTGTTACTTCCAACGATAGCTGATGTCTGAATATTTGGGCTAGAGCCAAGTCTGATGCTATTAGTAATATTTTTATTACTGATGGTTCCTGGTCCATTGTTTACAAAAGAATAATGGATGTAAATAGGTTGTCCGGCAATAACGTTAGTGGGAGCATTAAATGACAAAATTTGAAGATCAACTGGTATGATAGGCTTTATAAAAACTTTTATCGGAGTATTGGATACATTTCTGGCCAACCAAATATTATTAGAGTAGTTGGTTTCATTGGTTATTATATTTCCGGCATTCGTCTTAATAAATACGAAATAAGATCCGCTTAAAACGGAAGGCAACGTAAAATTCCGATTTTGTGAATAAGAAGCTGTAGCATTTAGTAGTCTGCTCGTGCTATAATTGAGAAGTTGGATATCCGTAGCTCCTAAAATTGTATCCAATGATAAATACACCTCATCTGACCAAACAGCAGATAGATTACCAGGGCCAAAATTTTGAACTGCCCATGTCAGGTTACCAGGCGTACCGGCATCTAATGTGTCAGATATAATAAGACCGATAGGTTTCAAATCTACTGGTGGAAGAATAATTATGCTATCTCTTAAAAATACCCGTTTACTTTTCGAAATGTTATTGTTTTCACCAACCTGTTCATTGATCGTATTATTTACATCTAAGCGATGCCAAAAAAAGTAGTTTGTGCTATCTGCACCTCCTAATAAACTAATGGATGGAATTGTGAATGTAAAAAGATCAGAGTAGGTATTATTGGGGTTCAAATAATTATTATGCGTCTCGGATTTCAGTGCAAAGGCAGTACCGCTATTCCATACAGAATCTTTTGAAATAAAAAGTTCATCCATCCATTGCCCTGATGCTACGCCAGGTCCAATGTTACGAATAGAAGCGTTTAGCGAATAAGACGATAGAGTAACAATAGTATCAGGGATGAAATTCATTGAAAAGGTTGTAAGGTCAGGAGCTTGAGGCAAACTAACCTGAATAGTTCCTGCCAGATAAACATTGTTCCCTTCATCGTTTTCTTTTATGTTATTATTCCGATCCGTTGCAACAAAAATGAAGTAGTTCCCTGGCGATATTGAAGGCATAGTTAATGTACGATTGTAAATTTTAGAACTATCAACAGGTAAATCGTCATTATAATAAATGTCGGAAATTATTACATCATTGTTGATTGAAAAAACAGCATCGTTCGAAAATACGATTACATCTCGGTGACTACTGGAAGTATAAATAGGAGCAGGTCCATTGTTTTTAACAGTATGGCTTGTTGTAATTAATTGTCCAATTGTAATGGAAGATGGGAGGATAGCGGTGGTAACTGAAAGATCGGGCTTTCTTACAACTACCGGAGAAACTTTTCTTCTTACGTTATTGCTCTCATTCGTAAATTCAAAAACGGTACTGTCCGCATCGGTCTTAGCATATAAATATCGTATTCCGGATATAGAATCAGGAATCATAAAGTTTGAACTACCTGAATAGATAGATAAATTATTTAATGCACTTGTATGAGAATAAGATGATAATAAAGTTGCATGATTCAGATTCCAATCAGCAGAATCATTGCTAAAATAAATTTTATCATTCCACCCTCCAGCGGCAATCCCAGGACCAGCATTTAATACTGTCCATACCGAAGTGATATTTTGATATAGATTTATTGTGTCTGGACAAGTTAATGTGGTTGTTTGAAGGTCTGGTGGTGGAGATAGAATAATGTTTATTGAATTGCTATTGATATTGTTGTTTTCAAATGGACCTTCAAACAAACTATTGCCTTCATCAGTGCGTACGTAAATGAAATGCACACCATTCACATAGTATGGAACCCTTATAGTGGTAGTATTAGTATATGAGCTATCTGCAAGTACTGTTTTATTTATATTTTTCAATTGACCTAAGAACGTCGCGGTTTGTGGATCAAAAAAAGGTGAATTTGAAATGTAAAAATCATCAAACCAGGTTTTATTTAGGATACCGTTGTCTCCCTGATTTTTAACTGTGTATTGTATTGGAATATCAACAGGTGATGCCGGAATACTGCTGAACGTATTGGATTGATTTATTACGGAAGATACTCTAAGGTCAGGAACAGGTGATAATAGTATTCCTATTGGTGTATTACGAACCTTTATGTTATTCGATTCAATAGCTTCCAATAAGCTTTCTTGTCCGTCTGATTTAATAATCACATAATAATTCCCAGCTATTGTATTGAGTAGTGTTGCATTTATGTTTGAGGAATAAGATTGGATATTAAGTAATGCTGACTGATTTGCCGAACTTCCAATAAAAAAGTCCAATGCAGGATGAAAAATAGTGTCTGTAGACAGATAAACATTGTCAATCCAATTATTCGCCCCTGTTGATCCTAACCCCACATTTGTTACCTGCCAGGATATCGATATTGGGGTACCCGAATAGGCAACAGATGGCGCAGAGATATTATTAACAATTAAGTCCGGCAATTGCGAAGTACTAAAGCTGAAAATTGGTCCATTTGCTTCACTACAACCATTTTTTGTTTTTATTCTCCAATTGTAAGTGGTGGCAGGTGCAAGACCTGAAAATGTATAGTTAACTCCGGTATAATTACTTTTCGTTGGTACTATAGGCTGGCTTCCTGATGTAGGCCATAGAAAAATATCATACACATTGTTTCCGGTAGGATTTCCCGGTAACCAGGAAACAAAAACATCGGTACTTAAATTAGAGGTTCCATTGATTGGATACATAGCTGCTACCGGTACCGCCTGACCCTGATTTACCATGATTAATATTGAATCATTTACCGTACATCCGCCACTGGTTGTCCCGGTCAGAAAGTACCATGTATTTACGGTGGGGCTAACGACAATACTTGCAGCATTGGAGCCAATAGACCAATTATATTGCGCAGCTAGATGACTTGAAGAAAGGGTAAGCTGAGTCCCGGTACAAATAGCTGTGGGTCCGTTGGCAACAATCCGAACCTTTGGTTGTATGGTTATGTTTAATGTTGGACTCGTTGATTGACATCCATTCGAATCAATAACGGTTACGTAATAGTTGCCAGCACCGCTAATTTGAACAGTTTGATTGGTATCTCCATTTGACCATTGGTAGGCTTCTGCCGTTGAAGCTATCGCTGTAATATATGCACCCTCGCAAAGCGTATAATTACCACTTGGTGATGGATGCCTGGGTACATACAAAGGTTTGAAATGAACTGAAACTACAATTTTGCGCCGGACCGTATGCATTAAACGGGACTACTTTCCAGTAATAAGTTTTATTGGATAACAGATTTACTTGGTAGGTAGTACTGTTGGTGGAATATTGAGTAAGGTTAATAGTATCTTGTCCAATGAAAATAGTGTATCCCGTAGTTCCTGAATCACCGGCTGCCCATCCTAAAAAAGTAGAAAGTGGAATACCGGTTGCTCCATTTGTTGGATAGTAGATTTGCGTACAATTAGGAACAATATTTACATTGAAACTACAGGAACTGGTATTTCCGGATGAATCTGTTGCAGTATAGGTTACCTGTGTTTGACCAATGGGCAAGTGTCCCCTTGTTGGTAATTGGAGGAAAGGTTGCTAGTCCACAATTATCAATAGTTGTGATGGCATTCCATACAACAGGATTTGTTGTATAAACCTGGGAAGGACAATTGTTGATTACTGGCGGAATACTGTCTGCAACATTGATGGTTTGAATACAGGTGGCTGTATCATTGGCAGAATTAACAATCATCCAAGTGATTGGAGTAATACCAAGTAGATAAACAGAAGGGGCATCGTTCGTTAAAATAGCCCCTGTACAATTATCGTTTACAATTGGTGAACCTAAAAATATATTGTTTGCATAACAACTTCCGGTTGAAGTGCTGATTGTTTTATTGGCAGGGCAGATTACACCATAAGTACCTATTCCTTTAACCAGTACATTTAATGTGTCCTTCGCGGTTTCTCCGTAAATATTTGTAATGGTTAAAATGTATGAGCCACTATTTAATGTTGTTGTATTGCTGATTGAAATTGTTTTTGTGGAAGCGGTGAAGCCGTTCGGACCTTGCCATTGATAACTAACGGAAGTCGTGTCGCATGAAAGCGATGCAGTGAGCTGTATAAGGCCTCCCTGACAGAAAACTGAATCACCTTGAATAGAAATGCCGGATGATAAATTACAGGGAACGTTTGTTACTGGGATGAGTGACACCTCATCAAAAAGTGCGTCATTGGTTGTACCGGTCAATCGAGTGGAAATTAAACGGACACTTGCGCTTCGGCTAAGTATCGGACTGTTCAATAAAGTATCAATCAATTGCCATATTGATGTGTTTGCAATTGAACCACTGCTGTAGGTTTGTAAAATTAATCCTGAGCTATCTTTCCACTCAATAGTAACTGTTGATTGGTCTATTGGACTTTCAGTCGACTTCTGACATATCCTTAAATCTGAATTGTTGGGTACCCTGATCTATCTTACATTTAAATTGATTTAGATTAATTTCCTGTTTTAACTCAGCGCTGGAGGTTGATGGCGGATTGAAATAAAATGGGCCATCAAAGAATGGGATTGCTTGAACCACGGGTCCAACCGGTTATTCCAACTTCTGCCCAAAATGGAATTTTCGAATTCACCAGCGGCAAATCACAACTGGGGTTAATGATCAGGTTATTTTGATTTACCGAATCGGTTTTCTCAAATTCCTGAGTGTAAACGATGCTCCATTGGTTGGCTTTATCCTTGAATCGGAAATTGACTCTGTTTAAGCCATCTGCCAGAGATGTGGTACTTAAATTTGTTAAAAGTACAACATTTCCAGCTGACGTTGTGTTTTGGGTGACCCGGTTAGTGAAATCGGAATTGAACCAATATTCATATCCCGTTATCTCATTGCCTATTCCCTGAAAATCAACCTTTGCTATCAATGCACTAATTGGTGATGAATAGAAACCTGTGCTGTCTTTCGTTCGAATATAAAACCAATGTAGCCCGTTTGTTAATGTTGAAGCATCGAGAGCTTCATTTATTATCGGATTTACTGATGGTACAATACTACGAGTAATCCGGCTGCTGAAATTCTGATCGAACCAATACTCATAACCGGTGATAAGTGCATTTTGTATCGTATTCTTTAAAAATAGGTGTGATTTAGCTACAGACCAAATGCCACTCGTATCTTTCACTCTATAATGCAGCAAATGATACCCCTGATCTAAAGTGGTTACATCCAATGGTTGATTTATAAGATGAGATTGAGCGGGTAAAAAGATTGTGTAATTCTTGCCTGAAAATTATTATCGTACCAATATTCGAGATTTGTAATTAGTCCTCCATTGCTTACAAATATTTGACGTGTAAACAACGGAACTGGAAAGTAAATTTCCGTTAAAAGCACGTAAATGAATTTTATGGAATCCTTGTGAAAGCCCTGCAACTGAAACCACTAATGACTCTTCAATAAGTGAAGCGCCGGATACATTTATAGTGGATTTTGAAAAATAATCTTCATCAAACCAATATTCATAACCAGTTACAATATCACCACCAATAATAAATAATTTTGTAACCGGAACACAATAGTAATTACTATCATCCAAAGCGCGGAGAGTTATGGAATGTATGCCGGAGATAAGCTGGTAACGTTAATCCCAACGTTTATATCTAATGAGTTTGTCGGGGCCATAGCAACAATTTGCTTACCTCCAATATTATCATTAAACCAATATTCATAGCTTGTTATATGGTTTTGAGTAAAACCAATAACAGGAAAAAGCAGCAACATTAAAATTTTAAACCGCAACATTATTAAAAAACTAATTTGATTGCGCCTGCACTTTTATTGAAATATTCAATTGCCCATTCGAGCCAGTACTTCCAGGAATATTCACAATCTGAAAATGGGGATTGTATGGAACACCGCCATCCTTGAAAGGCTGTAATGATCCAAATATGCCTACATCAGTTCCATCAGAACCTGCGTTTTTTCCAAGACAATTAGGTGACAAATGATAATTATAATTAGAAAACCAACCTAAAGTTGATGGAACATTTATGAAAATATTATTGAGACTTTCATTATAAATATTATTTGTAGCAATTCCATCCATATTAAATCCGCCTGGTCGGATAAATAAATTATTAGAATAAATATTACCATACCCACTTGTTGAAAAAGTTACAGAACTGTTTTGTGTAAATATATTATTTCGGACAAAGCAATTACTAACAGTAGAAAATATTGGATTGTTCGGGTTGTTTGCAAGAAAAATATTATTTGAAAACTCAACACCTCCATTGAAAAATTCAATACAATTAAACCCATTGCCATGCAGAATAATATTCTTAGTAATTATTGCATTAGAAATTAAAGCAGCATTTCCATTAATACCCCCTCTAATAATATTTTCTACAAGATATATATTATTACAATTATAATTAAAACTAAATTTATTGAAATTGCATCTAGTAAAGGATATGTGATTAGCTCCATTAATAATGTTGCCACTAAAAAATAATCCCGTAAAAGTACTATAATCTGCGTTGAAATTATTTAACACAGAAAAATTGCCATTAATTGTTGTTATTCCTGTAGCAAGAGATGAATCAGGATTATAGCCGCTGCCAATAATATTTATTCTCTTATTAATATTCACACCCAACGAATAAATTGCATTCCCCGGCAAATAAATATACGCATTCGGCTGCGCCAATAGAATGGCCGAATCCAACGTAGACGTAGTTAAAGCAGTAGTTCCATTTTGAACGATGATAACCTGCGCATTTGAATTTGAAACTTCAAACAAGAGGAGGGCAATGAGGAGGTAGAAATATTTCATAGTTTAAGATGTTTAAATCAAAACTATGATTAAAATATTGTTTCCGCAAGTATTATCCCTAATTTTAGAAACATAACCATTAATTAAAGTAGTTTACAGGCAACTTGGGAATGACTTTTCAGTGACAACTCCTTTCCACAACCGAATTTTCATATTACCTTCGTACAAAATTAACACCATCCAACTATTAAATGGGAATTCGAGTTTTTCTATTTCTGTCTGT
>JADKFA010000006.1 GCA_016717725.1 Bacteroidota bacterium | reverse complement strand
CTACCTCGTTATGAAAAAGACGAAGAAGGTAATGAGATTGATCCGCGTCACGACCTCGTTCGACAACTGCTCGATTACAAACAATTTAAAGCGGCTTCAGAAGAGTTAAGAGCGATGGAAGATGAACGCATGATGCGTTTTCATCGAGGTAACCTGGAGCAAGAGCTTGCGAAATTTAATGCGACATCAGATGCTACGTATGCCGGCGAATTAAATCAGTTGACTTTATATCGACTTATCGCAACTTTCGGGAAAAGGTGATGTCGCGTTTTGAAGACAATCAAAATAAAGTTATGCATACTGTTGTTCAATATCCATTTTCAATCGATAGCCAGAAAGAAATACATCTCAAAAACTTTGCTGAAAAACCACAGGTAAATTTCATCGAACTCTTCGAAGAATGTACCAGTAAGTTACATGCTTTACCACGTTTCTTGCATTACTTGATCTTATTCAGAATAGATCCTTACTCATCTTTCATGGTGAAGGCTTTAATAATTTTGTGGTGAGTATTGCTTTGAAGTGGCAACTCTTAGTTAAGCAGCTCCAACCGAAGAGGATGCAGACTGACCCCTGAGAAATTTTAAAAGTTTTCTCCCAAAAATTATTTACCCATATTGATTGGACTTTGCGTAACTGCATTTTGTTTTTAAAAGATTTTGATATAAAGAAGCTTTTTCCGCAGTAAATGGAATTTAAATTCTTCCTTTTGGTTTTTTCTCGCTATCGTTTCCGTCGTCATTCGTGATTGGGCTTACATGATTCGTATTCGCGTGCTCACCGATCAATACCTGGATTGGAAACGCGCTTTCATCGTTATTATGCTCTGGGAATTTAGTTCTGGTATTAGCCTCGGCATGATTGGTGGTGGATTTATTTTCGCCATTTTCATTTTAAATCGAGAAGGACTTCATATGAAAGCATAACCGCTATACTCAATTCTTCTTTCTAGATGGAATTTTCCTGTAGCTATAATGGCTCCATTCGTTTATTTTATGGCAAGTATGGATGCACTTTTCTGAATTCATCTGAACACTAGTTTTGGAAATAGTGTCTTCTATACTTTCTGGACAGTCTATTTTAATTCTCGCTTATAAATTATTTGTGGCTCATGCACTATTTGTAAATCCACAATTTATAAAAAATTATTGCTGTATATGTTCTCTGCCCTAGTAAGAAGATGGAAAAAGCAAGCACGAGAAACCGGCGATCAATTAGTAATTGCATCCAACGGATTAAAAGATAAAAGTAGAAAATATTGGATGTGGTGTTTAGGAGCCACATTTGTTTCCCCTACTGCCTGTTACTCGATCGTGAATTGCATCTTACATGCGTTTCATGGAACCAATTGCGCTAAAATGATTTTGTACTGCCTGGGAAACAAGTCATCATGGGCATCATCATTTTTACTAAGCCCTACACCTGGAGGAAGCGGATTAACGAATTTATGTTCACCGATTTTTTAGGAGAATTTATTTCAAAAGGCCTCGCTCCCACACTGAGTATATTGTGGAGGATGCTCAGTTACTATCCTTATTTATTGATTGGCGCTATTCTTTCTCCCCTCGATGGATCTGCAAACACATCAAGCTTGAAAATTAAAATTGTAATTTAGAAATTCCTAAGCAAACGGGTTGTGAGCCCATTACTGGTACCGCACTCTTTGCAAGTACAAAGATCTTAGAAGCATAAAAATTACTCATCACAGCAGGCAACCGATTCACGATGTCTTCTAAACTAAAAGATTCTATACAATTTCGCATTGCACTTTTCACAAACCACATGCACTTATCTCCTCCTTTTTTTTTCCTTTTGATCACGGTATCGCTCAATAACTAATCCGATGGTATTTATATTCCGCGCTGCGGTGAATGAGGAACACATCGCGGGAGCAAAAACATTTCGCCTTCCTTAATATGAATATCACGTTGCTTCCCTTCATCAATAATTTTCACTACGATGTCGCCTTCAATCAGATAAAACAACTCTACTTCTTCCCAATGATAATCTTTCCTTGGAGTCTTATCTCCGCCCATTAATCATCACGAGATAAAAATCGTCATTGGTTTTATAGACCTGTTGATTTCCAACAGGAGGTTTTAATAAAATGACGATTTTCATCGATCCACTTCTTCAGATTGAAAGCTTGGGCTACGGGCCATAATTATTTCTTTTTTTTTTTTGGACTACTAAACTTAGAAAATCAAAACAAATATTGACTTTTTTCATTCAATTCCTTATAATACTGCTCTAAATAATAATATCTTCGCAATATGATGGATCTAAACTTTACAAGGCAAGACGGCATTAGTTTGTGGTAGTACACAAGGAATTGTTTTGCGGCAGCCACACAACTTATGCCTTTTCATGTGACGAAAGGGCTGTGAAATGAAGAGAAATTGGAAAGATGCCGTTGCATCTCTTCATAAAACAGGAGCCAGAATCATTCTTATCTGGTTGCCGATTTTGCAAATCCCGATCAGTTGAAAGTTATTTTAGAAGGATATGTAAAAAGTTGAATAATCCTATTCCATATCCTAATTAACAATACAGGACATTCACCTAGCTGACTGGCCAATAGCTCAAGCTAAAACGGAAGAATTTGTTTCTGGCTTTTTCCAATCACTTGCTTTGTAATCACATTTTGAGCACAGGCACTGTTAGAGGGGATGAAGAAAGAAAAATATGGTCGCATCATTAATGTTATAAGCACATCGGTAAAACAACCGCTAAAAGGACTTGTGTTTCTACTACCATCAGGGCGGCTGTTGCCAATTGGTCGAAGACCTTAGCAGGTGAAGTGGCTTCACTTGGCATAACAGTAACAATGTTTTACCAGGTGCTGCTGTTTTACTCGTGCTTACAAAGCATCATTTCCTAATAAGTCAAAAATACGGGCAATACAGAGAATACCACTACCCATGAAATGGAAAGAAATTCTGATGGTCGTTTTGGCAGATCCATCAGAAATTGCGAATGCCATTGCTTTTTTAACTTCCTCGGCTTCCCATATTACGGGAACAAATCTTCCAGTTGATGGAGGAAGAACGTCTTGTTTGGTAGTTTCTGTGTGAAGGAAGATGGGTGTAACGTGAAGAAAAATATCTTGATCCTAATCCTTTTAGGAATTTTAGTTGTTCTCTATTTTATTTTATACTTCAAAGGTTGTGACCGAAGTAAACATTGAGTCCCTAAGAAACCAGTAACCGAAACCACTTCATAGAAAACCAACGCGACCATCGTGAAGCGGCTTTTCGACATCAACGACCCCATTACACCCGGCTAACGTGCAGCTCAGTAGAATGGAATTGAAGCGATTGATGAATCCGAAGTAAAAGAAATTTACAAGATGGAGAAATCAATTATTCAAAGAGCGATATGAAATCTAAACCATGCCCAAATATGCAGTGGAAGGAACTGCTGATGCATGATGGACAACATGTACGCATCATCGTTGGAAATTGCAGTTCACAAGCGAGCATTGTTGTATTGTCATTGATTTAGACAACGTATCTGAAATGTGATTGTCAAGGTTTTAGGAGCAGAAAAGTCAAAGTTGATAGTTGTTCCGCTCATCAATACGTCCGGCCACTTACTCCAGGTCTCAATTCCATTCATCTGTCGTGTGGGCCAGACAATAAAATATTAATTGATTTAGTGCGTCAGTTGGGAATTGGGAAGTAATATTTCCAAAAACATCCATCACTTCTTGAACAGATCCCATTAAATTAAAGGTGAACAGAATTAATGCAACTTATAAATCACCGAATCACAGTCCAGTGTGTATTTGAAGAAATTCCTCCATTAAATAATCGAGGTGTCATTTCATTTCCTCCTACGTAAAGTCCCCTCAATAAAATAATCACTAAAATGCAATTGAGAAGCATTTACACAATTTTGAATAATTTTGTTGTTGATAAAATACAATCAACCGAAACGTAATACGAACCTGCTTGATGAATATAAATACTTTGTGTAGTAGCTCCAGTACTCCACAAATAATTATTCTGGAAAGAAGCAGAAAGTAAAACTGGAATCACCGGGACACACCAAGGAGTCTGAAGGAGTAAATAGTACTTGTTGGAACATACCCAAAGACAATATCATCTAACCCTAAACTGTACACTTGTGATGTTTGATAAAATCGCAATCTCAAATTACTACACTGAGGAATAACACCCGATGCTGTACGAGGTCACTAACCACTACCACCAGAAATACTTGTAAAAGATAAATCCGTAAATAGTACTCCGTCATCACTTACCTGTACTTTTAATTCTGATCCGTTGCTAGCCATTGTAATTTTAAATTCCAAAGTCAATAGACATATTTGACAAACCCAAAGTATTAATTCCGGAAATCGTTAAATGCCTACCTACTATATTCGTAAAAATATTTGCTCTAGCACTAGCTCCAACGTACCCACTTGAAATTTGTGTGGACACGTACATCTGAAGTCCCCGTCATCGTAAAATTCAGGTTTTGAACTCTTTCGGCGGTCTCATGCGCCGATGGAAGTAGTGGTGGTAACAGTACCCATATTCTCAGAAAACAAGATGACAGTCGAAGCGCTAGTAACAGTATTAATGACAACAATATTTGATTGAGAAGTACAACCTCCCGATAAGCAACTGTAACCTGATAATTTCCGGGATGTGTTTACTACAATAGCATTCGATGTTTTCTCCTGTTGACCTCAAAATAACTCGTACCACTATTTGCAGTCAAGGTCACCGAAATTCCGGTCGGAAAATTTGGATGTATCCGGCTTGGTGTTAGCTATCGCAGGAGAGCCATTTAACACAGTAAAATTACCTAACTGACAATGCATTATTAGATGAGTTGGTATCATTCATCATTTTTGTATACGCGCTAACGTTATAATTTCCTGGGGTCGTCATTAATCATAACTATTAGTTAAAGTTACAAACTGTATCTCCTGACCCGCATTACATTTGACCTGAAGCTATGTAATAGTAAAATTCTTGAGCGAGCTTAAAGGATTCACCACCGTCGCATTCACTACAACACTACTTATTCCAAAATAATAGCTGAAGAACTGTAATTTCTAACTTTAACTTGTACATCTTTCCATTTAGTCGGACAATAACTACCATTTGTCACCAACCAGTATGTACACCCACATCTAAACTCGCTTGCTCAGGTGATTTGATACAGAAGTTTCATCGTTACTTAATATGATCGGATGTTTGGTGCAGTTCATTTGCTAATAGCAATACTCACTGCAGTATTGGGTTGACTGTTGATTGAATCATTATAATGATTTCCATCGTTTCCAAATGGAATTAATGAATTTGGAACCACCTCCCACAAACCAGTTTCTGAAATTGCTTTCGAATATAATATCATATCAAACGATCATCCATTCCGCCTGTTGATCCACTACCAAAACTTCCTTGTTCTGGGTGGATTGTGTAAGATGTGAGGAGTACAAACTATTATTCCAAATACCCGATAAATTAATCATATCAACAAAAATGCCCTGTTCCACGGCTGTACTTGTAATAATTTAATGTATGCAGGTTCTTGAGAACCATAAATATTAAAATCACCACACACAATAAAATTGGAACCCAGAGGCAAAGCATTGGTAACTTTTCGTAAGCTATCTACTTCCACTAAGCGCTGTTGCTCTTCTGCCGGAACCAACGGAAGCTTTCAGATGCACTGCATAAACGCGTAAGTGTATCATCACTGGACAATATGCTCAATGTAAATTCATAAATATTTCGTAAGTCGGTGATAATTGTTTTTGTATTAATAAACTGAAATTTACTTGATCTAAAAATCAAACCGGCATCCATATCGGGACCATTCACAAAAGTAGCTCCACTATATAAATTTTGATTTGCATTCATTACACCATTCAAAAACCAGGTGAATCCAGCGGTTGACTGAATTTCCTCAACTACTAAAATATCAGGGTTCATGGTTGAAATAATATTTCGGTAATGAGGATGCCTATTTAAAGTATCTGTTGCTGCTGCTGCTCCCGAACTAATATCCGGATAACGCAAAAGATTATAAGAAACCACTTTTATTGTATCCGAATTTTGAGCCAAGAAATTTGGCTATAAAGTATCCAAAGCCAACCCAAGCACCCACCGGAAGTTGGATGATTTATAGAGTCGGCATGGACATTTTCCGTGAGATAACAAGTCTTTCAACCTGTTAGATAGATACACAAGCATGTAAGGGGAGTAATGCCTAATTTAACGCAAGATAACGAGAATAAATTACATCTACAACAACTAAGACAATTTCAAAATCTTTACTTTTACACTCCAATTCAAGGGGTTCCAATTAATAATGCGTGCTAGTGAATTAATACAACCTGAATCACAAGATTCCCAATAAATGCAAAAAAAAAGAAATTATATCAATGGAGTTTTAGTTGAGCCCATCTCTGGAAACTACCTCGACAATTACCATCCTTCAACTGGCAAGGTGTATAGTTTGATTCCGGATAGTGATGAGCAAGATGTTGAGCTCGCGGTCAAAGGAGCGCAAGAAGCATTTCCACTGTGGAGCACTTTACCAACACAAAAACGTTCTGCTTTATTAATTCGCTTAAGTGAATTAATCGAAAAAAATTTAGAAAAATTTGCAATCGCCGAATCGATTGACAACGGTAAGCCCGTCTGGCTCGCAAAAACAGTGGACATTCCTAGGGCAGTTGACAATTTTCATTTCTATGCAACGGCTGCCTTGCATCAGAGCACAGAAACACATTCGATGGGAGATGTCGCATTGAATTATACCCTGAGAACTCCAATTGGAATTGCAGGCTGTATTTCGCCATGGAATTTACCATTGTATTTATTTTCTTGGAAAATTGCACCTGCTTTGGCTTCTGGAAATTGTGTGGTAGCAAAGCCGAGTGAAATTACACCCATGACTGCTTATCTACTTTCGGAATTAGCTATTGAAGCAGGAATTCCTGCCGGCGTTTTAAACATTGTTCACGGACTCGGAACAAAAGTAGGATCTGCCATTGTAGCACACCCAAAAATTCAAGCGATATCATTTACTGGAGGTACTAAAACGGGAGAACACATTGCTCGAGTGGCAGCACCTATGTTTAAAAAACTTTCCTTGAGTTAGGAGGAAAAATCCAAATATCATTTTCGCTGATTGTGACTTTGACAAAGCAGTAAAACAACAGTACGTTCTTCCTTTGCAAATCAAGGAGAAATCTGCTTATGCGGTTCGCGAATATTTATAGAACGACCACTGTATGAAAAATTTAAATTCGCGTTTTTAGAAGAAGTAAAGAAATTAAAAGTTGGAGATCCTTCCGATGACAAAAATTGGTTGGGTGCTATTGTATCGAAGCCGCACATGGAAAAAATTCTATCGTATATTGAGCTAGCACAAGAAGAAGGAGGGAAAATTTTTCACGGTGGAAAACGAGTACAGTTAGGTGGTGAGTTTGCAGAGGATATTTCATTGCTCCTACCATCATCGAAGGACTTACATATGATTGCAGAACCAATCAAGAAGAAATATTTGGTCCGGTAGTTACACTGCAACCTTTCGATACCGAAGAGGAAGTACTGTTATGCAAACAGTACAAATTACGGTTTAGCAGCATCAGTATGGACGCAACACCTTACCAAAGCACATCATGTAGCTGCCAAATTACACAGTGGGATTGTGTGGATCAATTGCTGGCTCTTGCGCGATCTCCGCACACCCTTTGGAGGTGTAAAGTCGTCGGGAGTTGGAAGAGAAGGTGGGTTTGAAGCTTTGAATTTTTTTACGGAGGAAAAAACGTTTGTATTAAACTATAGGTTACGATCCTAATAGCTATCGGGACACGAATAATGCGAATTCGCTAATTCACGAATAATCAGATTTGCGAATTAAATCGCGCTAATCGTAATGAACATCGCTTGCTACGGTAGTTCTGTGTCATCCAAGTGCTACTTTTGTAACTATATGCTAAAACAATCAATCTTAAAAAATAACGTAACGCTGCATCTTAATAGATCAGGGCCAATCAGAAAATTTAGTTGAAACCATAAGTTACTTAGCAATGGAAAGTAAAAAAGTTTTTTAGAGAACGAAAAGTAAAAATTGCGGTGTTGCCGTTAGGTGCAGAGCTTTGCAGCTTGTATCATAAGCAACATCGGTTGCAATATTTATGGCAGGCGGAGACGCGTGGCCAAAACATTCCCCTGTTTTATTTCCTATTGTTGGACAGTTGAAAGAACACCGATACACCCATCAGGAAAAAGAATACTCTTTACCTCGACATGGATTTGCTAGAGAAAAAATGTTTTCGCTTTTGGAACAAAAAGATGATCAAATTATTTTTCGCTTATCGGACGATGAAATACCCGAAAAAATTATCCATTCACCTTTCATTTCGATATTCAATATCAATTAATAGAATCTGAAATAATCATTACCTATTCAGTGACAAATACTGGACCCGAAAAAATGTATTTTTCGGTGGGTGCACATCCTGCATTTCGAGTTCCTCTTGAGATCTCAGAGATAGTTATGAAGACTATTATTTAGAATTTGATAAAGAAGAACATTCGGGACGTTGGCCTTTAAAAGAGGGATTGATTGACTGCTCCTACTCCATTTTTAATTCCAACAAAATCCATCTTACAAAAGAACTTTTCTCAAATGATGCTTTAGTTTTTAAAAAATTAATTCCAATAAAATTCATTTGCATTCTAACAAACATCAACACGGATTAAGGTAACTGTAAACCAATGTCCATTTCTTGGATTGTGGGCTGCAAAGGGTGCTGACTTTTTATGCATTGAACCTTGGCAAGGAATTGCGGATGGAGTTCAAGCAACCGGAAAAATTGCTGAGAAAGAAGGAATACAAGGTTTAGATGCCGGTGAAAATTATCAGTATCGCTGGTCGATACAACTTTTTTAAATTGAAAATTGCTTTAGCGTACAATAGAAACACGACCGGTGTAAGTATGCGGATTTCCTAAATCATCTTTAATATCTACTTTGTACAGGTACACATCTTGTTGTGCTTCTTCCCCTTGATACATTCCATCCCATCCCTTTAATTACCTCATTACTTGTAAAAATAAGTGCGCCCCAACGATTAAATATCTGCATGGTGAAATGACTAAAACCAAATCCTTTACCAGTAAATGTCTCATTATAACCATCACCATTAGGAAAAATGCACTCGGAATCCAGATGGCATAATCCTTTTAATATCGATCACATCCCACGCAGTATCTAAACATCCAAATTCACTTTCAACAATTAACTGAACAGTATAGATCCCTGGGTTCTTATATTTATGCGTTGGATCTTGCTCAGACGAAAAGGTGGTATCGCCAAAATTCCAATGCCAAACGGTAGCCAAACACTTTGATCATAGAAATAAACTAAAGGAACAAAAACACTTGGTTCACTGGGATCATAACTAAATGAGCGATCGGTAAGGGATGTACCAAAATATATTATGAATACATTGTATCATTGATGCATCCATATGAAGAAACTACATTCAGATGAACATCATACAATCCATCTTCTCATATAAGGTTCCCGGATGTTGCAAAGAGCTTGTATCACCATTTCCCAAATCCCAATTCCAATTCAACAACAGATCCATCTTGAGAAGTTGATAAATCCACAAATGAAACTGGAAGTGGTTCACAACCTTCTACAACATCAGCTTGTAACAAGGGTTGTGGTAGCCACCATGCTCTTACGGGCAGAGTGAGAGAATCAATACAACCCCGATCGCTAGTAGCTACCAATGTCGTAGAGATGAATTCCGCCTGATGGGTAAATATGCTGAGGATCGTTTGCGTTGAAGTAGTTTGATCACCAAAATTCCAATCATAACCGACAATACTTCCATTTACAATAGTGGAAGTATTGTTCAAAGAAGTTAAATTTCCTTCGCAAACGGTATCGGAAGAGAAAGCAACATTTGGCAATGGATAAACAGTCAATGGAATCCAAAATGGTATCTCTACAACCTCTATCACTTTCCGCGATGTAAGTTATCAAATAATTTCCCGCAGTTTGAAAGATATGACTGGGATGATAATTCGTATCTAACGGTGATCCATCTCCGAAATTCCAAAATGAATTTACAATTGAATATCCATTGGGTATAGTAGAAGTATTTAGAAATGAAAAAGCGGTGCCCACACATTCATAGGAAGTAGTAAATTGAGGAAATGGTTTAGGAAAAATAATAATGTTTAACGTTGTATCTTTCTTACATCCATTCGCATCTACTACTTGATGCATTACTTGATACGTTCCATCATTTGAATAAACATGTTGAGGGTGTTGCAATGAAGAAGAATCTCCATCTCCAAAAGTCCATATCCAAGTAGTGATGGGTGATGAATGAAACACTCTGATCTAAGAAAAGGGAATTATCAGTTCACAAACATTTTGCAAAGTCATATTAGCAGTTGGCAAACTATGAACTAATAACATTTCCAGTTGTTGAATCTACACATCCATTTGTTCCGGTAACAATTAAATTAATTATTTGAATTCCCGGCTTGTGCAAAAATAACTTGTGGACTCTGGCTGGTATACATTCCAAAAATTGAATTTGTCCACTGCTGACTTTGGAATAGCTCCACCATTTAATGTAGAGGTATTTGTTAATGAAAAATAAGAACCGACACAATAAGGACCCTTGTACTAAAAGATGGAATAGGCAATTCCTTCACAAGAACCGGTTTTTGAATCGTATCAAAACAACCTGCAGTATTCATGACAACTAAACTAGCCGAATAAGTGCCAACAGAAGGATAAGTATGACTTGTTTGGGAACTCCAAACAAAACGGGTGATCCATCTCCAAAGTCCATTGCCAATCCAAAATGCTTCCTTGATTATTTAAACTAACATCTGTAAAACTGGCAGTATCACCAAACAAATATCGCTCACTGTAAAATCAGCTTGAGGCAGATCCAACACGATCACTTCATGCACAATAGAATCTCTACAACCCAAATTACTTATAGCAACCAAGGTAACAAAATAAGATCCTCCAAGTGAATAAACATGGGTTGGACTTGATTGAATAAGCACAGGTGAGCCATCATCCAAAATTCCATTCATAAGAGGATATGCTCCTACTGGTATATTACTTAAATTAGGAAAAAAAAAGGAGCATCACACATCCTGTAGGAATAAAATAACCAGCATTTGGGATTGGACTTGTAGCAATTGGAATAGTTGTCGTATCTGCGCAACCGTTAGTACTTGCAACAACTAAAGAAACATCATACGTCCCTGCATCAGTAAAAATATGTTGTGGATTGCACTACATTGGTTAGTGGAGATCCATCTCCAAAATTCCATTCCCATGAATTAATGATTCCAGCCCCACTCAATGATAAATCACTAAAAGTGGAAGAACTACCCGGACAAACAGGAGTAGAACTAAAGTTTGCAGTTGGTCCTGCCAAAACATTTACATTTTGAGATATAGGTATCGGTACAACCGTTAGAACCTGTTACTATTAATTGAACATTATAATTACCGGGAGGAAATGCATGAATTGGATTTTGTGTGAGCGCGACTTGACTTCCATCACCAAAACTCCATTGCCAAGCAGTAATTATTCCAACATTGGTAACAGAAGCATCTGTAAACTGAGTGAATTGATTTGCACAAACAATAGAATTTGTAAAAGAAGCCGCTGGAACAGACTGTACATCTACTGGCTTAACAATTGTATCCTTACATCCATTAACAGTAGTAACGACAAGTGAAGTATTATACGTCCCAGGACCTGGATAAAAATGATTGGGATTTGAAATTCCGGTTACTAACGGACTCGCATCACCGAAGTTCCACTCCCAATCTGCAATTACAGTTCCAGCAACAGACAAAATATCTGTAAAATTAATTTGACTACTTACACAAGCGGAGAGATAACTAAAATCACTTACGGGGCCAGGTAATGTAGAAATATTTTGAATGAGTGTATCCTTACATCCTAATGAATCAGTAACTATTAAAGTTACGGGATACGTTCCTGGCAAATTATAGGTATGCAAAGGATTTTGAATGGTATCTGTTGCACCATCTCCAAAATTCCAATTCCAAATTTCATTATCCATTGGAACTTCCACTTGCATCCAAAAACTTGAAACATCATTCGGACAAACGGGAGGAGAATTAAAATTAACTTGAGGAATCGGAATAGTAGTAATGACATATTCCACCGTATCGGCACATCCTCCCATATTCGTTACAATTAATGAAACATTATAATTTCCGGGAGCTGCATAACTGTGAGAAGGATGTTGCAAATTGGAAGTTTGCCCATCTCCAAAATCCCATTTCCATACGTTGATGGGTGTTCCTACTGTGACTGATGATGAATCTTTAAACTGCGTTTGATTTTGACAATTTGTAATTTGACCAAAGTGCGGAGCTAAAATAGTTGGCGTTATAATCGTAGTTAAAGTAATTGTACATCCAGTAACAGAAGTCATGGTGCATTGATATTGTGTTCCAATTACCACATTATTTATTGCTATTGACTGTGTCGTTTCACCGGTACTCCAACTGTAAGATTCAAAACCAATAGGAGCAGTTAATATGGTAGAATTAGCTCCTGCACATAGATCACTCAAAATAATAAGTGGACTACAATAACAATCCACATATGCGTAACCAAAATGTCCACCATAGCGCAATCACCGGTAGAAAATTCGATGGTTACATTTGTCCGATGTATGGCGACAAATCAATTCCAACTGTGGTCCAATCTTTATAATGCACGGTACTGCCTGAGAATTCACAATCGAAACGAATCCAGGAATTCCAGCTGAGGCCACTACATTATACGAACCACATCCTACAGCTAATCCATTTTGATCATACACTCTTATTTCAAAACGAGGTTGTTCTGCTACAGTATGACTTGGATCTTCCAACACAACAGCATAACGATAAATAAACAATGCATTCGATGCATCAACTGCTATTTGATAACTTAATTGTTCTGCTTCTCCACCGTATCATCATTACCTAAGCGAGCAGAAAATTTCCTCCTGGAGCAACTACAGTTATCGCTCCATTTGTATTAGGATCAGTGCCGGGACCTGTCATGATGGTATGCCGGCCAGGGACAATTCCAGGGGTAATAGAATTTATTGGACAACAAGAACCGGTAGTCCCTGTCCAATTTGCAAAGCTATTCAGCTCAAAATCGGCATTGGAGCAACTGCTCAATTGTGCTCTTGCATTATACTCTGCAAAAAATAAAGCAATAGCAATAACTGAAATAAATTTTTCACTGACAACATTCTACGTAAAAATTTAAAAAATTATTGGGGAAATAAAGGTAATACATTTCAAAGAGAATAAATGACCTCTCAACGGGTAAAAGAACAATTTGAAGGTGAATTTGGTGAAATATTGTTAAAAAGGGGCCAAAATGCTTAAAACACCAAATCTTAAAAATCAAATTTTAAATGATAAAAGTCAAAAAAAATTACATCTTCAAAACAATAAAATCGATTAATCCTATTTCAAACAATCAACATATATAGTTTATTATATCCCTTCATCCTACCTATCTTTGCGAATTCCAAATAACCGAATGAAGACAGATAGCAGTATTGAAGTACAGGAGCAGTTGATTGGCAAACAGCTTTATGATTATCAGCATAAAGCCATTGAAGATATTTTATTTCGACTGAAAGATCATCCGGTTCGATACAATTTGTTGTATCAACTCCCAACAGGCGGAGGTAAAACAGTTATCTTTTCGGAGATAGCTCGACGTTATATTGAGGCAACAGGGAAAAAAGTTCTAATCCTCACTCACAGACTTGAACTTTGTGCACAAACGGCGAAGATGCTACAAGAATTTGGCGTAAATAATATGGTCATCAACAGCGCGGTGAAAGAGTTGCCGGTGCCGAATGATTATATGTGCTACGTGTCAATGGTGGAAACACTTAACAATCGATTGCGAGATAAAATTTTGAACTTAGATTCTATTGGATTGATGATTGTCGATGAAGCGCATTATAATTCATTCGGAAAACTATTTCGATTTTACGAGAAGGGTGTAGTCCTCGGTGTAACAGCAACTCCGCTAAGTTCGAATGTAAATATTCGCATGAAAGATAATTACGATGAACTCATCGTTGGTGAATCCATTTCAAAATTGATTGGCTCAGGATTTTTAGCAAAGGCTACTACTTATCATTATCACGTTGGATTAAATTCGCTGAAAGTAGGACGCAGTGGGGATTATACCGTTAGTTCATCTGAACGACTTTATAATAATCATGCGATGCAAGATAAATTATTAAGTGCGTATCGAGAAAAATGCGTGGGCAAAAAACATTGATTTTTAATAATGGAATTGCAACTTCACAATATGTTTATGCCACATTTCAGGAGGCTGGATATGAAATTAAACATCTTGATCATACACACTCTACGAAGGAAAGAAGAGAGATATTACAATGGTTCAAAGAAAAACCGGATGCCATACTAACGTCGGTGAGTATCCTAACAACAGGTTTTGATGAACCCACAGTGGAGTGTATCATTTTAAATCGTGCAACAAAATCGCTCACTTTATATTTTCAGATGATTGGTCGTGGCTCTCGCGTGTTGCCTAATAAAAGTGATTTTATGGTGGTTGATTTAGGAAATAATTTAAATCGTTTTGGTTTATGGGATGAGCCTGTCGACTGGAATTCCATTTTCCAAAATCCAGAAATGTATTTGGAAAGTATTCCGAATGATGAACTCATTGAAAGGAATTACAAATACATTATGCCGGAAGAATTACGAGAACATTTTCGCAAATCGGAAGACATTACCATGGACATTGAATACGAACATCGACAAGCCATCAATACCAACCAACGTCCTCGTATTGTCGTTGAGAAATCCTTACTTCAACATGTGCGCATGTGTGTCGAAAACAGTAAGGATGTAGATGGAGCCTTAGCATTATCTGATTTGTTACAAGAAGAAATAGAATATCGCATTCGTTGCTTTACAAGATGTTTGAGCAAAACTTCTGAGAGCTATGTAAAATGGTTACAAGAAGATTACAAACGCAAACTGAAAGTGAATGTTATTCGCAGTGTTCATCACGGTGAATAAATAAAATTAAATTCAACCTATTTTCATCAACATTTTTATTCTACTCCTTTAAACATAAAAACATCCTCAAAAATTTACCATTAATATTTAATTTTATGCTTTTCAAGATTGAAGCCTTTATTCAAATTTACAAAGAATTCATCTGTCTATCAATAAATTAAGATCTAGACAATTCTATTAAACTCCTATCGCAATTAGTAAACCCCGTCTCATTCTTCGTATCTTTGCACTCTCAAATTGAGAATCATATGAAAAACGAAACGATTGCGGCCAACGACTTTAAAGTCGAAGAAATGTTAAAAGCATTAGGCATTGACAAAATGAATTATGGTGCTAGCACGGGCACAAAATGGATTAAAACGAGTGGCGAGGTTATCGAATCTTTTTCTCCTGCAGATGGGCAACTCATTGCTTCTGTACAACAGGCTACAACTGACGATTACGAACATATTATAAAAACATCTCAAGAAGCATTTGCTACATGGAGAATGATTCCTGCACCGAAACGTGGAGAAATTGTTCGACAAATGGGTGATGCTTTGCGTGAATATAAAGAGCCTTTGGGTCGATTGGTTTCCTTTGAAATGGGAAAGATTTACCAAGAAGGATTAGGTGAAGTACAAGAGATGATTGACATCTGCGATTTTGCAGTGGGATTGTCACGTCAGTTATATGGATTAACCATGCATAGTGAGCGCTCACGTCATCGCATGTACGAACAATATCATCCACTCGGAACGATCGGTGTAATTTCTGCTTTTAATTTTCCAGTTGCCGTTTGGGCTTGGAATGCCATGTTAGCCATGGTTTGTGGAGATGTTGTGGTATGGAAACCAAGTTCAAAAGTTCCATTGTGTGCGGTAGCAACGCATAAAATTATTCAAAAAGTTTTAGCTGCGAATAATGTTCCTGAAGGAGTCTTAAATTTAATCATCGCTTCCTCAAAACATGTAGGTGATAATTTCTTAGCTGACAAACGTGTTCCTTTAATTTCAGTAACGGGTTCAACTCGAGTTGGACGCAGAGCAGGAAAAATTGTTGGGGAACGTTTAGGGCGTTCGTTACTCGAATTAGGTGGAAATAATGCCATCATCATCTCTGAAAAAGCAGATTTCGATTTAGCATTACGTGCAGTTGTTTTTGGAGCCGTGGGTACTGCAGGTCAACGATGCACCAGCACCCGCCGACTCATCATACACGAAAGCATATACGATCAATTTACACAAAAGGTGAAAGCGGCTTACGAACATATTCGTATAGGCCACCCGTTAGATAGTAAAACTTTAGTAGGTCCGCTCATTGACAATGGTGCGGTAAAAGATTTTACGAATGCCATTGAGGCAGCACGCAAAGAAGGTGGCAAAGTTTTATTTGGCGGTGAAGTGTTAAGTGGAGATGGATTTGAGAGCGGAAATTATGTAGTTCCCTGTATCATTGAAGCAGAAAATCACTATCACATTGTGCAGGAAGAAACCTTTGCTCCCATTTTATACTTGATGAAATATGCAACGATGGAAGAAGCCATCGCGCAACAAAATGATGTACCACAAGGATTATCATCGTCTATCTTCACAAGAGATTTACAAGAGGCGGAAGCGTTCTTGTCGCATGAAGGATCAGATTGCGGAATAGCGAATGTAAACATTGGTACATCGGGAGCAGAAATTGGTGGTGCGTTTGGTGGAGAGAAAGACACGGGCGGTGGTCGTGAATCGGGAAGTGATGCATGGAAAGTGTACATGCGACGACAAACCAATACCATCAACTACTCCAAAGAATTACCACTGGCACAAGGCATCCAGTTCGATATTTAAGCAAACGTTTGTATTCGTTTATAACCGAATAAATTTATCGACCTCATATTATCTTTGATGGAACGCAGATTTATTATGATTTTTTAAGATGAACGCTGATACACATGTCTAATTACTTACATACTGAAATTACTGAAAAAATACTAAAAGCATTTTATAGGGTTTATAATACTCTTGGGTTTGGATTTCTGGAAAAAGTATATTCCAGATCGTTAATGATAGAACTTAGAAAAGAAGGTCTAGAAGTAGTAAAAGAACATCCAATCGACGTTTATTATGATGATTATAAAGTAGGGCAATATTTTGCAGACTTAATCGTAGAGAATAAGGTAATCGTTGAAATAAAAGCTGCAGAAGGACTTTGTCCAGAACATGACGCTCAATTAATCAATTATTTAAAAGCAACAGATATCGAAGTAGGATTATTACTTAACTTTGGTAAAACTCCTGAAAAACGGCGCAAAGTTTTAAGTGCTTCCTATAAGAATCATAACAAATCATAATAATCATAATTAATCCGCAAAATCCAGTTACGCGTTCATTATTGATTCCAATGTTAAAAATAGATATACACACTCATATCATTCCAGAAAACCTGCCGAAGTTTAAAGAAAAATTTGGGTATGGGGGATTTATTTCTTTAGATCATCATAAGCCGTGTTGCGCGAAGATGATGATCGACGATCGTTTTTTTCGTGAGATCGAAGACAACTGTTGGGATCCCACCACCCGCATCAAGGAGTGTGACCACCACCACATCAACGTACAAGTGTTGAGCACCATTCCTGTTATGTTTTCATATTGGGCAAAACCAACAGATGCTTTAGAAGTAAGTATGTTTTTAAATGATCATATCGCTACTATCGTTCACGCCTATCCGAAAAGATTTATCGGCTTAGGAACAATTCCCTTACAAGCTCCCGACCTCGCGATAAAAGAATTAGAACGATGCATGAAGATGGGATTATGTGGAGTGCAGATTGGTTCACACGTGAATGATTGGAATTTAAATGCACCTGAATTATTTTCTGTGTTTGAAGCAGCACAAGAGTTAGGCGCAGCGATCTTTGTACATCCTTGGGATATGATGGCGAAAGAGAAGATGAGTAAATACTGGCTTCCCTGGCTCGTCGGAATGCCTGCAGAAACTTCGCTTGCCATTTGCTCTATGATCTTCGGTGGGATCTTTGAAAGACTTCCTAAACTAAAAGTTGCTTTCGCACATGGAGGTGGATCTTTTCCATCTTCCATCGGTCGTATCGAGCATGGATTTCATGTACGTCCCGACTTAGTAGCGGTCGACAATAACATCAACCCCAGAGAGTATTTAGACAAATTTTATTTGGATACGTTGGTACACGATCCTTTGATGCTCGACTTCCTCATGAATTTGATGGGACCGAATCAACTTGCTTTAGGAACTGATTATCCCTTTCCGCTGGGAGAATTACAACCTGGGAAACTCATAGATTCGATGCCGTATGATGATAAAATCAAAGAAAGGTTATTAAATGGATCGGCTTTGGAGTGGTTGAGCTTGGAGAAATCATTGTTCCTATAGGACGTACAGCATTCAGAATTATATAGTTATTAAACTAAAACCTTTTTCGAAAAAATATTTTAATATGGCAAAAATTAATTTTAATCAAAAAGTTCCAACTTTGGGAACTTTTCATATCTTTGTATTATGAGAGTGATTGCAAAGAGAACGTTAAAAACTTTCTGGACCAAGCACAAAGATTGTGAAGAGCAACTTAAAACATGGTATAAAGAATGTGAAGAAGCTCAATGGCAAAGCCCAAGAGAAATCAAGCAAGATTATCCATCTGCAAGTTTCATAGAGGACAATAGAGTTGTCTTTAACATAAAAGGGAATAAATACAGAATCATAGTTAAAATAAATTATCACTATGGTATATTATGGATTCGGTTTGTTGGAAATCATTCTCAGTACGATAAAATAGACGCCTCAAAAATTTAATATCATGGATTGGAAAGTTATTAAAACTGAAAAAGACTACCAAAAAGCGTTATCTCGCTTAGAGGCAATATTTGATGCGAAAAGAAATTCGAAATTAGGCGATGAGTTAGAATTACTTTCACTTTTAATCGACAATTATGAAAAAGATAAATTTCCTATTGATTTACCAGATCCTATTGAAGCCATCAAATTCAGAATGGAACAACTCGGATACAAACAAAAAGATTTAGCGGAGGTGATGGGTCTAAAGAGTAGAGTGAGTGAAATTCTTAATCGAAAAAGAAAACTAACGCTTGAAATGATTCGAAAGCTTAACGAAGTGTTGGGCATCCCCACTGAAATTTTAGTGAAAGATTATTAAAAGCTACAATCTACAATTTACAATTTTAAAATTCAATTCTGATCCCGATAGCTATCGGGACTGAATTCTGAATTAAAGCGTGAACACTCTCGAAACATTAAATCCAATTCGGATTCCGCCATCGCTCCACTTCGTATCGGTGTACGGCAAGAATTGATTTTCGCTCAGACCGAATGAATTGGTCACATGCATTTGGAATACGTGTCCGCCAGTTTCAATTTCAAAACCGATTCCAAATGAATCATAAAAATCACGATCCGTATAATCATTCAAGCGATATGCATATTCAGCAGTGAGCGCCATATGTTTTGTGAATTTGTAACGAAGAGCTCCTGAGAAACCATAAATATCATTCGCATCTTTCAACAAATCCACTTGATTTATATGCACAAACCAAGGTGCGATTTGAGCAGAAAAATTCGGCCCGAACTTGCGACCAATTATCGCTTGGTAATTGTAAGAAAGTCGACTGTAGAAATGTTCGTAACGATCGAAGCCTGTTACCTTTTTAAGTGGATCCTTTGCCATCGTTGCATACATTCCACCAAAGAGAGTAACACTTAAGGGCATTTCATCTCCTTCGGTTTGACGCAACAAGCGATACTTTAAAAATCCATCTAACAATTTCTGATAGCTCGTTCGTCCGAAGCCAACCATCAAACGACCATCATAACTATACTCTAATCCCAAACGAATACTTGCGCCACCATCGATTCCCCAAAAATCATCCAACCCTGAATTAACGACTCCAAATCGATGAGATATTCTGAAATCAAGGGTACGTTTTCCAACGGTTTCAATGGTATGGAAATTAATAACGCGCGTTGTTTTAAATGTAGCGAGTGTAATTACTTTCTGTTTTTCCTGTGCACTATTTAAGATACTGTCTAAGTCTTCTTGTGCATAAGCCGAGAAGAAAACAAAATTTAAGAAGAACAGAATGATATAAGAAGATTTTTTCATAGCGATTAATTATTCAATTTTCCTTCGTCGATCCATTTTTGAATAGTAGCAATTCTACAATTATCCAGCTTGCCACCACCTTCTGGCATAGGAGATGCACCATTGATATGACGAATTGCATCCATCAAATTATCACTTGCCGAACTTGAAATATCTAAATGTGTAACTAAAGGAATTCCACTAGTTGAACTTGTTCCATGACAAGAAGACGCGGAACCACCTGTGCTGCCACAAAAAGTAGTGATAATAGGATTTACTTGCTGAGAAAATGAAATGGTACCCGAGGTATCGCAATTCCCAATTAAACCAAAGTTAGGATCCAATTCCTCCACGCTATCATAATAACACGACGACATAAAAAACAAGAACCCACTGAGGAGAGTAAGAACTAAATATGTTGATTTATTTCTATTCAATTTTTTCATAATAAACTTAGTTATTTTTTGCACCTTGCTCAATCCACCAATAAATCAATTTTGTGTTTTCAGGACTTACTTCCTGATAACCGCTTGGTGGCATACGGTGCTCCACAAAACCACGGCGAGTAATGGATTGATACAATTTACTTCCGTGCGCATTTCCAGCTTTGATGGATCCCATTATTTGGTCGTAAGTTTGGTATGACCCTGGTCCTTCTGGGCTTGCTCCATGACACCCACTAAAATTACAATGAGAGGAAATAATGGGTTGTATTTGTGTGCTGAAAGAAATTACTGGAACATTGTCCAATTTAGGTTCGGTTGTGCAAGAAGCAATAGCTATAAGTATTAAGAGAAAAATAATACTTCGGGGGTGGTTTCTCATATTTTAATGAATGTCGCAAATTTAGAGGTATTCGTTCGAATATTTCCATACTAAAGTCAGTATCTAGCCTAATTCATTAACAATTAATTGCTAATAAAAATCATTGAAAAAAATCAGGTGAAAGAAATTATAGTAAAATAGCAATAGATTCCGTAATTTTGCCGCTTAGAAAGGAAACATGAGCGATGCTCTTCATCACGAGTGCGGAATAGCCCTCGTTCGATTATTAAAACCACTTGACTTTTATCTGGAAAAGTACGGGACAGCCTTATACGGCCTGAACAAACTTTCATTGCTGATGGAAAAGCAACACAATCGTGGACAAGACGGTGCGGGTGTAGCTTGTATCAAACTCGATATGCAACCGGGTGAGAAATACATCAGTCGTTATCGTTCCATTGAAAAAAATGCGATTGCCGATATTTTTGGCGTGATCAATGATCCCATTCGTGAAATTCAAAAAAACAATCCCGAGAAACTAAATGATGTAAATTATTTGAAAAAGAACGCTGAATTTATGGGCGAACTTTTATTAGGTCATTTACGTTATGGAACTTTTGGAGGAAATAATTTCGAAACTTGTCATCCTTTTCTTCGACAAAATAATTGGATGACGCGAAATTTAGTCGTTGCTGGAAATTTTAATTTAACTAATGTTGAAGAATTATTCAACGATTTAGTGAGCATCGGACAACATCCACGCGAGAAAGCGGACACGGTGACGGTGATGGAGAATATCGGACATTGGCTCGATGAAGAGAATGATTTGTTATACTATCGCTATAAGCAGGACGGGTATTCGAAAAAAGATATTAGTCCGATCATTGCTGAAAAAATAGATATTGGAAATATTCTTCGTCGCTCTTCCAAGTTATGGGATGGTGGTTATATCATGGCGGGATTACTCGGACATGGCGATGCTTTTGTATTGAGAGATCCTTCTGGAATCCGTCCAGCTTGGTATTACGCTGATGATGAAGTAGTGGTAGTAACTTCTGAACGTCCACAAATTCAAACTGCATTTAATGTTCCGAGTGAAAGTATTAAAGAAATAACACCTGGAAGCGCTTTAATTATTAAGAAGAATGGAAAGGTGTTTGAAGAAATGATTCGTGAGCCCTTAGAGAGAAAATCATGTTCATTTGAGCGTATTTATTTTTCAAGAGGAAGTGATAAAGATATTTATCGTGAGCGTCAGATGTTGGGTAGATTATTATGTCCAACGATTTTAAAAGCGGTAGACAAAGATTTAAAGCATACAGTGTTTTCCTACATTCCCAATACCGCTGAAGTTGCGTTTTATGGAATGATGAAAGGGATGGAAGATTATTTGAAAGACGTGAAGAAGCAAAAAATTCTTGCGATGGGTAATAACATCGACGAAGCGAAGTTGGATGAAATACTTTCTTATAAACCGCGTGCAGAAAAAATTGCAATTAAAGATGCTAAGCTTCGTACATTCATCACCAATGATAGTGATCGAACGGATATGGTGGCGCACGTGTATGATATCACTTACGGAACCGTACAGCAAGGCGTCGATAATTTAGTGGTGATTGATGATTCCATCGTGAGAGGAACAACGTTGCGCAACAGTATCATTCGCATGTTAGACCGATTGAGTCCAAAGAAAATAGTCATTGTTTCTTCGGCACCGCAGATCCGTTATCCCGATTGTTACGGCATCGATATGGCGAAGATTGGCGATTTGATTGCGTTCAAAGCGGTGATCAGTTTGATTGAAGAACGCAACATGGAGCACTTGATTGATCAAGTTTTTGAAGAATGCAAACTCGAACTTACTAAAGGAAATGATGCGCAGAATGTAGTGAAGAAAATTTATGCGCCATTCACTGATGAAGAAATTTCTGCTCGTGTTGCTCAGTTGGTAACGCCAGAGGGAATCAATGCCGAAGTAGAAGTGATTTTCCAAACTACTGCTAATTTACATAAAGCCTGTCCCGACCATCGTGGCGATTGGTATTTCAGTGGAGACTATCCTACTCCTGGAGGAAACAGAGTTTCGTGTAAAGCGTTTGTGAATTATGTTTCGGGATTGAATGAGAGAGCGTATTAGTTAATTCAGTCCCGATAGCCATCGGGATCAGAATTCAGAATTAGCAGAAGCTTTGCGTAATACATTTCTTGTCTTAGAATTATAGAATTACATTTCTTGATTAAATTAAATATCGAAGTTCTTGCGGTGGTTGAAATTTTTATCTCCTAAGATTCGTCTCAAATCTTGCATTCGACTTTAACTAATTAACAGCCCAAGGAGATTAGAATCCCAATTCTGCATTTTAAACTCTGAATTCTTATCCCGATGGCTATCGCATAGGCGTCAGGCTAAGAAGTAATTTTTTAGGGAAAATTAACAGTCTTTTCACTCTTAAAAATTATAGTTTTCTTTAAAAATATTTGCCTTGTCATGCATCTAAAATAATTTATTGATTGGTACTGATGAGCCCGCCTTCCATAAAATTGGATTTCATCCAATTTTATGGAAGGCGGCCTATTAAGGTGAATTCCTGTAGAGACGCCATTAATGGCGTCTCTACAAATTGGATGTTAGTCGTGAGACTTCGCGATCAAAACCAACTGCAAATTGTTGCTAAACCTTTAAATTAGCCTGACGCCTATGCGATGGCTATCGGGACTGAATTCCAAATTGCCAACTGGTTGCCTAATAACTAAATTTCCACTTCAAAATTACTTCAACAACGCCAACTGGCTATCCTCTTCTGCTTGCACCCAATGTTTAACCATTGGAGTAATTAGGATGTAATCTCCAGAGAGCAATGTTTCTTTGTGAGATTGTTCATTTTCAAAGATTACCTTTCCAGAAACACATAATAAAAGTGCAGGGATTTTAGTGACGTGTTCTTTCAGCAGTTCCCCTTTTAAAATTTGAATGGAGGTTGCGATACCTTCTTCCATTTTAAAAAATGGCTTTGCTGACACTACTTTATCTGTTTGATGTAGTTTACTTAATTCCATGATAACAATATTGACAAAATATATGTATGGTGCATTTTGATCCTTCTGTTAGGGAGTCAGAATTAATTTTTGCGTTGCGCTTTCATACGACGTTTCGATGGTTAAAAAATAAACGCCACCGAATTTCAATTCTTCTAATTCCTTTTCAAATAGATGTTCTCCTATCTCTTGATTATGTAAAGTTTTTTCCTCAAATATACTTCCCTTCAGATCTACTAATTTTATTTTCACATCCGAATTTTTTACAAGTTGATACTTGATTGTAAAATTACCATCATTGGGATTGGGGTAGACCGTCATTTTCAATGTACCCACACTTTGTTCGTTTAGATCATGGATCCCTTGCGTAGAATTTTTGATATGGTACACTTTAAAAATTTGACTCGTTGCACTACTTTGTGCTCCCGTATTAATAAAAAAGATATTGGGATCGTTGCTGCTTATTCCACCATAAATATATCCCAACAAGGTTGTATCAGCAAGTAAACTATCTTGCTTAAATACACCATTCGCATAACGAGGATTACTTTCGATAGGAATAAATTCTGAACTTGCTCCCAAAAATGAGGGCATCTCAATAGGCAATTTATACTCCGACATTAATCCGCTGCCATCACGTGTAACGCGTGCAATGGTTTTCACAAAGGGCACATTATTGTCTTGAACTAAAATCCCAAGGCTATCATAATACTGTGCGATACCACCAAAAAACAATGTATGCATTTCATTTTTTGCTTCCGCATAAATGGGAACCACAGCGCAATGATAATGATTATAGTATTGTGAAAAAGCATTATTCACCACATAAGAAGTACTATCAATATTCACACAATTCAAATATGGCAAATCAATACCGTATTGAAATACTCCTGAAAACGCAGTTATTCCTTCTGATCCATCAGGCAGAATTTGATCCGTTACATTATAATCTCTACGATGCAAATTCACTGTATCCACAATAGCAGCGTGATGATTAATATTAATGGTAGTGCCATTATCACTGATATCAAATTTCCGTATCGCATTGGTGTACTCTTGGAAAAAACCAGGACCATGAGTGGGTCCCATTGGATTATATCTTCCGATAAAATTTTGCCCACCGACTAAATAATAGGTAGAATTTATCTTTGATAAATGTCCACCTGAGACAGCGAAAAGTGGATCCGTAATTTGACGAAAGAAAGAAGTAAAACCAGTTCCATTCACTACAGCATTAATTACTGCAGGAACATCAATGGCTACTAAATTGGGATAAGTGATATGATCACCTGCTGTTGCACTGTAACCATATCCACCAACACAATATAAAAAATTTCCTTCCTGATGAAATTCCATATTAGTAGAACTTAATTGTTCTCGTATTGCAACTGGCAAGGATGAATTGGGCACTGACCATTTCTGCATCGCAACTGGATCCACCACAATAATTTGATTATTATTTCCAGATGCAAGAAAAGAAGCAAAAGGTTGACGCTGATGCAAACCATCCAATCTACCTCCTACAATTAACCATTTGCCATTATGCTGTCCATAAGCATAGGATTGTATTCCTCCGAGATTAGGAATGTTCAACGGCTCAATATAAATATTAAAAGGAGGAGTTTGTGCAAAAATCGTTGTGTTTGCGATGATGAATAAAATAAATAATACATTACTCAATTTTCTATGTTTCATTTTATTTCAATTTATATATTTTCTTTATTTTTTTAGAAGAAGGATGAGCAATGATTGAATCATTTTTTCACCTACACTTTTAATATCAAATTGGAAATTGGCTACACGCCACTTAAACATTTGCAGACGGAAAGTTCCAATGACAAGATGTATCATTTCTTCCGCTGAAATTTCATCCGTAAAAATTCCCTTCTCCTGCCCTTCGACAATGATTGCCATCACATGCTTCATTTTCACGCCCATGATTTTTAGAATTACTTCGTTGATGCGCTGACTTTCTTCCATCAATCCATCTGAAAAAACAGCGACAACATAACATGAATGCTCACTAAAAAATGAAAATTGATTTTTAAAGATGGCTTGAAATTTTTCTTTTGGTGATTGGATATCTGAAACTGCATTCGTCAAACGAACATCCATGGTCGTTGCCAAATATTGAAGCAGACTAATGATGATTTCTTCCTTACTCGCAAAGTGTCGATAGATCGCACTTTCGGAAAACTGCATTTCCTTGGCAAGGTTTTTTATCGTCAAGCCTCCTACTCCTGATGTAGTTAAAAGCTTACAAGCGGCTTCGATTATTTCCTGCTGACGATCGGTTATTTCCTCTATCATTTTATAAATTGCATATTCGGATTCTAATATATTTTGCTCATAACTTATTGATATTATAACAAATATCTTAAGTTAGTGAACGCTCACTCCGCAAAAGTAGGTGGCAAACACCTTCTTTGCAAATTTTTTTTAAGAATCTGGGCTATTTATGATAAAGTTCAGTCTCAACAGCTTTCGAAATAGAGTTTCGACCTACATAGTTAATCCCGCCATCCATAAAATTGGATGATATCCAATTTTATGGATGGCGGGCTGTATTAAGGGGGTAATTTTTTGTAGAGACTCCATTAATGGCGTCTCTACAATTTAGTCGCGGGGCTTCGCGGCTAGCTATCCAACTATCTACGAATTATTTTAAACCTTAGGTTTAGCCTGTTGTAAATGCGATAGCTATTGAGACTTAATTCTGATCGCGAAGCTTCGCGACTGAATTCTGATCCCGATAGCTATCGGGACTTAATTCCCAACGGGGTGCCACGTTGTTTTAATTTCTTGGGCAGCTAAAATTCGATACGGTGATAACATATCTTCTTTCGAAAAATCCAACACGCGTTTCACATTTAACGATGCGTTTTCTTGAATGAGCTTTCGTTGTACTTGATCGAGATCAGAAAATAGAATGGCATTCACATCCATGTGAGATGAAGCGTGTCCAATAAATTCTTTTTGCAAGCCGGTGATGATATTCACCACACCACCAGGCACATCGGAAGCATTTAATACTTCTGCTAAGTCAACTGCTGTCATGGGGTATTTTTCGCTCGCAAATACAGTACATACATTTCCCCCAATAATCATGGGCGCGATTAAATGAACAATACCTAATAAACCTTGCTTCTGGGGAGCCATCACGGTAACAACACCGGTTGGTTCGGGATAGGAGAAATTAAAATGTGAACTTTCTACTGGATTCACGGAGCTAAATACTTGAATGTACTTATCACACCATCCTGCATAATAAACTAAAACATCAATGGCAGTATCTACTTCCTTTTTAGCATTTATAACAGAATCTCCTTGCTTACACAAGATGTCAACAAATTGTGCTTTCCTGCTCTCTAAGGTTTCTGCGATGCGATATAAGATTTGTCCTTTATTGTAGGCAGATTTACTCGACCATCCCGACTGCGCTTTGCGATTGGAAACAATGCTTTCTCGTAAATCTTTTCTTGATCCACGACAAATATTGGCGATAATATTTCCAGCCGCATCTTTCAAAGGATAAATTCTTCCTGACTCCGTGCGTGGGAATTTACCGTCGATATAAATTTTATACGTTTTTCGAACGTCTAGTCGTGTTGACGTTACTGCATGACCGTTAGTCGACCCGTTGGCAGATGTGGGTTTTATTTTTAGCAGATTTGCTTTTTAGCCGTTGCTTTTACTTTCGGTTTTACTTTTGATGCTGTTTTTGTTGCCATCTCTGATTTGATCTAGAAAAATATTAAGAAAGTTTTACATAAGGCATTAATCCATGGAGTCCGCCTTCACGACCCATTCCACTCTCTTTAAATCCACCGAAAGGACTTGTAGGATCGAACTTATTGTAAGTATTCGCCCACACCACACCGGCTTTAATTTTTCCAGTGACATTAAATATTTTCGCGCCTTTATCGGTCCATACACCACCACTGAGTCCGTAAGGAGTATTGTTTGCTTTCTCGATTACTTCTTCCACCGTGCGAAAAGTTTGAATCGCTAATACAGGTCCAAAAATTTCTTCTTGCACAATGCGATGTGATTGTGCCACATTCATAAACAAGGTGGGGCGGAACCAATATCCTTTCGAGGGAATAGCGCAATCAGGTTGCCAACATTCACCGCCTTCTTTTATTCCGGCATTCACTAATGATTTAATTTTTGACAACTGCTCCTTCGAATTGATAGCACCGATGTCGGTATTCTTATCCATGGGATCGCCTACTAACAGGGTGGATATACGATCTTTTAATTTGCGGATCACTTCCTTCGCAACGCCCTCTTGAACAAAGAGTCGAGACCCTGCGCAACATACATGACCTTGATTAAAGAAAATTCCGTTCACAATTCCTTCTACTGCTTGATCAATGGCAGCATCTTCAAAAATAATATTAGCGGCTTTCCCACCTAACTCGAGTGTGTATTTTTTATCGGTTCCGGCAATTGCTTTTTGAATTAACTTTCCCACATCGGTAGAACCTGTAAATGCAATTTTATCAATACCGGGGTGATTCACCAAGGCTGCACCGGTTGCACCTGCACCAGTAATAATATTTACTACACCAGGCGGAAGTTCTGCTTCCTGAAAAATCTCTGCTAATTTCAACGCTGTTAAAGGCGTTGTTTCAGCAGGCTTTAACACAACAGTATTTCCACAGGCTAAAGCGGGAGCAATTTTCCATGCCGCCATCAACAAAGGAAAGTTCCACGGAATAATTTGTCCAGCTACACCAATGGGGCTTGCCTTCTTTCCTGGAAATGCATACTCTAACTTATCGGCCCAACCTGCATAATAGAAAAAATGCGCAGCGGCTAAAGGAACATCAATATCGCGACTCTCACGAATGGGTTTACCGCCGTCCATGCTTTCAATCACAGCCAACTCACGCGCTTTCTCTTGAATGATTCGGGCAATGCGGTACAAGTATTTTCCACGCTCTGCAGCGGGCATCTTCGACCAAGTTTTATCGTAAGCGGTACGAGCTGCTTTCACTGCTAAATTTACATCCGCAGCATTCGCATCTGCAATAGAAGCAATTTTCTTTTCGGAAGATGGGTTTATCGTATCGAAATATTTTTTGCTTGATGGAGCAACGAATTTTCCATTGATAAACAAAGAATATTTCTCCTTTAATTGAATATGTTCCGTCCCTTCCGGCGCAGGGGCGTATTTGAAGTCGCCGGAAAAATTGAGGGGTTTTATTTTGATGGGCTTTTTCATTCCGAAATTTTTACGAATTTAGGGAAAAAGATGTTATTGGTAAGATGTTGCTTCCAATAGCAATCGAAATTAGGCACTAAGCATTCCGTCAGGCAAGTTTACTGTTTTAACAACCACTTGTAGAAATATTAATTCACCCTCGCCCATAAGGTAACCTCGCCATTCATGGCGAGGTTACAGGTATACTCCCTCTACCTAGAGCCCTCGTCCCATAAAATTGGATTTCATCCAATTTTATGGGACGAGGGCCTATTAATGATGCGGATTCATAACGTCGCCATAAATGGCGACGTTATTTCGTTTGATACAAGTTAGATTTGTTTGGCGGTGTTCAGTTGTATTTTGGATATCCATGTCAATACGAATTGTGGCTCATCCATTAAATTCAATTGACTCTTATACGCAGTGCTCCCGAACCGGAGTCCATCAGATCACGAGCGAAAAACAAATCAATAGAATTTTCCGTTCGAAACCCATATATTTACCCAACCAAGATTCCTTGCATGCTACGAATTTTATTCATTTTCTATTTTATTCACCACCTCCCTTTCCGCTCAATTCACCGACCGTTATTGGGCATTCGGAGATAGCGCTGGAATTGATTTCAAAAATTTGGCGAATCCACAAGCTGCAAACAGCGTACTACGAGTGCGAGGTTCTTGTGCCAGTATTTGTGATAGTTTGGGTGATTTGCTTTTTATTGTGGGTCTCCAAACTGGTCTTAATGGCTGAATCCAATTATATTTTCACGGATGGTACTGTTATAAGTAATAATCATGTCGTAATGCAAAGTGGAGACTCTTTGGTTAGGGCAGGTTGTTGTACCAAGAAATGGTAATTATTCCTGATCCTGGTAATTTTAATCGTTTTATATTTTCTGTGCTGGCATTGCTCAACCAGTAATGGACTATATTATTCTATCGTAGATTTATCATTTAATGGAGGACTTGGAAAAGTGGTTCAAAAAAATGTGCAGCTTAGAAATGATACGATTTGTGATGGTATTACTGCCGTTCGTCATGGTAACGGTAGGGATTGGTGGGTAATAGCAAGATTGGAAAACAATCCCTACTAAAGATATTACTGCATATTTAATTAGTCCATCTGGAGTGACAAGAAATCCAACTCAATTCATTGGACCAAATGTATCAAACAAGGCTTTTATCGATTAAAATTTAATTAGCTTGGTAGATCATTTGTACAACGTTGCTCCAAATGGAATTATTGAAAGGTACAATTTTGATAGATGCAATGGGATTTTTCAAACAGACAAATATATTCGACTTCTTCTAGTTACTTGGGATTTTGGGACTTTGAAGTTTCTCCCGATGAAAGTAAAATATATACTTATTTAATTTACCAAGGAGCTGCTGGCGATTCCAACTATTTAATCCAATTTGATTTTAATAATTCAAATTTCCTTTTGAGCGCTGACACCATTCATATTTTTTCCGACCCAGATACACCTGGATCATTAAAGCTAGCTCCAGATGGTAAGATTTATTCAAGTGTCTTTTCGAACGTTCCAGATGGATGTACAGACTATTTATATTGTGCATCAACTATAAATAACACTAATTCCAATTTAACTGTAATTAATTATCCTGATAGTCTCGGTGCTTCATGTGACCTTCAAGTATCCTCATTTTACCTAGGTGGACATAAGGCATATGTGGGTCTCCCTAATAACTACAACTATGAACTAGACACATTACACGGTAGTCCTTGTGACACCCTTACCGCTGTAGGATTAATTGACTTATTCCCTAAAAATAAAGAGTTAAAACTCTACTATGACAAGACATGGCAAACAGTTTTTGTGAATGCCGAGGAGTTACAAGGAAGAAATGCAACATTGGAGTTTTATAATATTAATGGACAGTTAATGGAAAGTATTTCATCTGAAACGGATGGAAGTTATTTTTCGAATAGTAGTTTATTTTCCTCTCAAGCGGATGGAGTTTATATTGTGAGATTAAGTACGGAGAAGGAAGTGCTGACGGGGAGGTTTGTTAAATGGTAGGTTTTCGCAGTGGAATATTCGTGAATATTGTTTTTAGGAAGAAATAGGAGTTGAGCTGCCGTCCCTTAGTACTATTTATTCGCGTCAGTCTAATTTACTGTTTCAACAACTATTAGTAGAAGTATTAATTCTTTCTCATATATAAAGTAACCTCGCCATTTATGGCGAGGTTACAGGTATACTCTCCCTCTACTTAGAGCCAGCGTCCCATAAAATTGGACTTTATCCAATTTATGGGACGCGGCCTATAAGGATGCGGATTCATAACGTCGCCATAAATGGCGACGTTATTTCTAGTATTTTGGATATCCAAGTCAATACGAATTGTGGCTCATCCTTTAAATTCAATTGACTCCTATACGAAGTGCTCCCGAACCGAAGCTAACCAAGATGCTGTACTAAAAACACTTCGAAAAAAAATCCCGTACGAAACTCAACTCATCAACTCCGCCAACACTTCATGCGAACGAATGCTGAATCCTTGGGTGTGGTGAAGTTCGAAGTAAGTGATGATGGCTTGGAGAATGTGTTTGCGTTCGTCAGCAGTCATTTTCATTTCGTGCGTGTCTTCGAGCGTTTGTTCCAAAAGTTCGTCGAAGCGTTGACTTAAATTATAGTCGACAAAGTAAGGGTGCATGGGTTTGCTTTCTCGAAAAACGCCTTCTTTTAAATCGAAGCATCGCGTATAGTTTGAAAATCTTCCGCTCGGATAAAATCCTAAATAGCGTGTAAGTTGTAAGCAAAAAATTAAATGGAATCGACTGGTGGTTTCTGGGTGGAGGTCGAGGATTTGAATGCTGTGGTCAATGAATCCGAATAGATCGGGATTGCTTCTTCCTCTTTGATGGAGCGATATAAAATTTCGGCGAGGAATAAGGCGACTGTTGTTTTGATGGTGTCGTATGGAATATGAACCAACGGTGGTGATGCAGATACATCAGACACGCGATGCAATCCACCTTGCTTTTTAAAGTACGCAACAATTTCTATGATGGTAAGCGGTTGAAAAAGATTGTTGGCAAATCGTGCTTTGGGTTTGCGTACACCGTTCACTAAAAACTTTGGAGCCCCATGGTTTCGGTGTAGGCCTTTACGATGATGCTCGCCTCCGCGTAGGGAGTGATGTCGACGACGATGGCGCGGGTTTTTTGGATCATTTAAACCCAACGTCGGTGGGCGTCAAGGCCAACGGTAACGCAGCGGGCCCGCGAATTATTTAATGAGTGAGATTAAATCTTGCCCGATGTCTTTGCGGTAGTAGGCATAGTCGTAATTAATGTGGTGGGCGGCGGCATATGATTTTTGGAGGGCCTCTTCGATGGAATTTCCGAGAGAAGTGATGGCTAATACTCGACCACCATTCGTGACTACATCCTTTCCATTCATTTTTGTTCCAGCGTGGAAGACGATGGTATCGCTACCTTGATCGAGATTTTTTATGGTGTACCCTTTTTCAAAATTTCCTGGGTAGCCGCCCGACACCATGACTACGGTAGCAGCTGTGCGGGAATCAATTTTGAAATCGATTTTATCGAGTTGCTGTGTTGCCGTTGCTTGCATCAATGCTAAGAAATCATTTTGTATGCGTGGTACAACCGCTTCCGTTTCAGGATCGCCCATTCGGCAATTGTATTCAATTACTTTGGGTTCACCACCTACATTCATTAATCCAATAAAAATAAATCCGCGGTAATTAATTTTCTCTTCTGCTAACCCGCGAATGGTGGGTTTTATAATTTGCTCTTCTACTTTATGTACAAAGGATGCATCTACAAACGGAACCGGACTTACGGCTCCCATTCCGCCTGTGTTTAATCCTTTATCACCATCACCAATTCTTTTATAGTCTTTCGCCTCTGGTAAAATTTTATAATTCTTACCATCCGTCAAAACAAACATCGACACTTCAATACCATCTAAGAATTCTTCAATCACCACTTTCTCTCCAGCTTTACCAAACTTTGAATCGCCGAGCATGGCTTTCAATTCGTCTTTTGCTTCTTGTAAATGATCGAGGATAAGAACTCCTTTTCCTGCAGCTAAACCATCTGCTTTTAACACATAAGGTGGACGCAATGTCTCGAGGAATTTATATCCCTCCTCTAACTTCGCAAACGTAAACTTGCATACGCTGCAGTTGGAACACCGTGACGCTTCATAAAATTTTTACTGAACTCCTTGCTTCCTTCCAACTGTGCACCCATCTTAGAAGGACCAATAACCGGAATATGTTTTAGCAAAGCATCCGCTTCAAAAATCAACAATGCCATTCACTAAGGGATCTTCGGGTCCAACGAGAACGAGTTCTACCATGTTCTCCAAAACAAATATTTTGATACTTTCAAAATCGTTCGGTGATACATCAACGTTAGTTCCCAGCATGGCGGTTCCAGCATTTCCGGGAGCAATAAATAACTGTTCACAATGAGCGCTCATCGTCAACGCACGCGCAAAAGCATGTTCACGGCCTCCGGATCCAAGTAGTAATATTATCGACATCGCATTAATTTATTCTAAATTTTTATTTCAACCCGTATTTAAGTTGCTGGATGCTAGATGCTGGATGCTGGATTCTGGATGCTTGCATCTGGCTTCTAGAATCTTCTTCGCAAACTAATTCTGATCCCGATAGCCATCGGGACCTAATTTTGTTCCCGAAAGCTATCGAGAGACCAATTCACCAACTCACCAACTTGCCAATTTGCCAATTTACCACTTCGGTGTTACACCCATATTGAACAGCATAAACGAATACGTATCGGCTACTTCATCGATGGTTTTGCTCAATGGTTTTCCGGCTCCGTGTCCGGCTTTCACGTCTACACGAATGAGTACTGGGTTAGTTCCTTTTTGATTTTCTTGCAACGTAGCAATGTACTTAAACGAATGTGCTGGCACTACACGATCGTCATGATCGGCAGTAGTTACCATCACCGCCGGATAATTTGCAGGCTTGATATTATGGATGGGAGAATACCCATAAAGATTTTTAAAATGTGCGAGAGTATCACTTGATCCGTACTCCACTACCCATCCCCAACCTACAGTAAATTTGTGGAAGCGTAACATATCCATTACACCTACTTGAGGAAATGCAACCTTGTATAACTCGGGGCGCTGATTTATGACGGCGCCAATTAACAGTCCACCGTTAGATCCACCTTGCACGGCGAGAAAAGATGACGAAGTATATTTTTCACTGATGAGATATTCGGCAGCAGCAATAAAATCATCAAAAACATTTTGCTTCTTCAATAACATTCCGGCTTTATGCCATGCATCGCCGTATTCACCACCTCCACGAATATTTGCCATTGCATAAATGGCACCTTGCTCGAGGAGTGCGAGGCGTGTTGCACTAAAGCCGGGATTCAAATTCACATTAAATCCACCGTAAGCATACAACAGTGTAGGATTTTTTCCATCTCGTTTCAATCCCTTTTTATAGACAATGAACATCGGCACTTTCGAACCCTCCTTGCTTGTGTAAAATACTTGTTCTGTCGTAAAATCATCTGGACTAAACTTCGCCTGACGAACGGAACTTCGAAACTTTTTTATCGGCGATACTATACCGATAAATGGTAGGAGGATATGTGAAAGAAGTAAATGTAAAAAATACTTCCTTATCATCAATATATCCACCGAATCCAGAAGCCGAGCCAATAGCAGGTAATTCAACTTCGTGTTCTTTCACTCCTTCATAACTGTATTGATACACATGAGAAGATACATCTTGCAAATAATTCAAAATAATTTTCCACCTGCGGTAGAAACATTTTCCAACAACGATTTCGTCTCAGGAACTAATATTTTCCATTGCTTCTCGTAATCATTTCAGGATTGAAAGAATTTAGATCGAGAGAAATTAAGTGATTGTTTTGAGCTGTTGATTTGTGCTCACCATAATTTTACTTCCAACATTGTCAACTACACCATACTCATAATTAAAATCCTTAAACAATATTTTAGGAGCCATGTTTGGTTGATTTAAATCCTTGTAAAGAATTTCTGTTCCTGGGTTCCCTTACGACACATAAATAAAAGATATTTTTCATCTTC
>JADKFA010000005.1 GCA_016717725.1 Bacteroidota bacterium | reverse complement strand
CCAGTACCCCCTTCGGCTCATACACATATACATTTACGCAAACGGCCGACCTTTCCACCTATCAAAACTACTCTGTAAAAACGTATACTGGATTGGTTGGTGATGTTACTCCTACTAATGACACCATCGTAAAAACAGTAAGCAATTTTGCCGTAGGAACGAATTTCGGAATTAATTTCGATGGTGTAGATGATAAAATAATTATTCAAAATGCCACAACATTGAATCCCACATCAGCAATTACTGTAGAAGCATGGATCAATGCAACGACTTGGGAAAATAACATTTCGGGCGGTTCAATATTAGCAAAAGATGTAGATGCTCCCAATCGAGGGTATGTATTACGATGTGGAAACAATGGAAGTATTGAATTCATGATCTCGGATAATGGCTCTTGGAAATCGGCATCGTCGGCATCTGTGATGTTGACGGGAAGATGGTATCATATTGCTGGAGTATTTGACGGAAGTAATGTATTACTTTATATTAACGGTGAATTAATTGCTCGTACACCAGCCTCTTCATTATCATTTTCTACTGTAAATTTAATCATTGGTGATAACCCTACATGGAGCGGAAGATCTTTCCATGGAGCCATTGATGAAGTTCGAATTTGGAATATTGCTCGTTCACAAAATGATATTATCACGAACATGTCAACTTCCTTTACTGGAGCAGAACCTGGCTTATCCACCTATTATAAAATGGATGAAGGTTTAGGGAATTCAACTATCAACGATGCTACTGTAAATGGAAATAATGGAACGCTCACCAATTTTGTTTTGCCAAATGCATGGGTGAGTGGTTATGAGAAAATCTTGAATGATGTAACCGTGATTGGAATAGAATCGCCCAATAATTTAATTGCCTTTGCTGGTGCAAGTCGACTAAAAGCGAAAATAAAAAACACTGGATTCAATGCACTTTCAGTAATACCTGTTTCGTATGCTATTAACAATGGTCCTGTGTTCACGGATACCATCACAGCAACACTACTACCCAATGAAACGTACACCTTGAATTTTAATAAGGTGGAAGATTTATCAGCTTTAACAACTGCGAATTATTCAATCACTACTCTACTTTCTAACGATGCGGACCTACGAAATGACAATTCAGTTGCAACCTTAACAAAACCGACTAGCGGAAACGTTTTAGTTGCAGTGAATGGAGTGCAACATGATTTTGCAGGAAATGGGCAAACTAAATTCGCAGAGGTAATCTTTCCTGAAGGACCAGAGAAGTGGAGTCAAATCATCATGCACATCTCGGTAAACTGTCCAACGACAGGTTGCGATCCTTGGGATCAAGCAGGAAAAATATCTTTATTCAAAGATGGAGCAGAGTATGAACTAGGACGTTTTGTAACTCCATATGGAAAAGCTTGTGGACCATGGAATGTTGACGTGACCGATTTTAAATCATTACTAGTAGGAAAACAAAAACTTCAAACCTTTATTCAAGTATGGGGCCCATCGGGTTGGTTACTGAATGTGACTTTTGAATTTATTGCTTCCGCAACGGCAAATCCATTTAACAAGATTACTCCGTTATGGAGTACCGATTATCATATCTATGGGGATCCAAACATTCCCTATACACTTCCTAACTTCAGTATTCCTATTGATCCAAAAAGCAATTCAGTAATTACTCGAATGACGATTTCAGGTCATGGGCAAGGAAATACAAATAATGCAGCAGAATTTAGTCAAATGACACATCAATTAAATATTAATGGCGGCGCATCATTCCCTCATTTCTTATGGAAATCAAATTGCGGTTCTAACCTTTGCTCTAATCAAAGCGGCACATGGACATTAAGTCGTGCAGGATGGTGTCCAGGCCAGGAAGTAATTCCGATCATCAATAACATCACTGGGAATGTTACACCGGGATCCAACGCGACAATAGCCTATACATTGCAGAGTTATACCAATTTATTAAACACTGGATACAATGGAGGTAGTCATACTGAACCTTATTACCGCATTCATACTTATCTCGTGCAGAGTAGTGATTCGGCGCAGGGCTTTACAGATTACTCGGATGCGAGTTCAACAAAAATTACAGCTCCAATTGGTGCACCTACTTTGAGTGCTGCAGAAATTGTAAAAGCGATGGTACGAAATACCGGATCTATTCCATTGACAAATCCTCGTTTTAGTTATTTCCTCAATGGTGTAAGAATAGTGACGGATACATTATTTATTACATTAAACCCTGGAGATAGTATAGAACATACTTTCTCTCAAACGGCGGACATGTCGGTGCAAAATGATTATACATTACACGCATTAATTACTTCAACGGATGATGCAAATGCATCTAACGATGTTGCTACCAAAACTATTTTTCAAATTACAAGTATCGTAGAAAATAAAAATGAAATTGGATTACAAGTTATGCCAAATCCGAGCACAGGTAAATTCAACATTTCTGTTTCGGGTGTAAGTGGTAAAATAAAAATTGAAGTGTACGACATCCAAGGAAAGGCAGTTTATTATAAAGACGATATCGCTATTGGTGTGGAGTATCAAAGTGAAATTGACCTCACAAATTCACCAAAGCAGATGTACTTCATTCGTGTCATCAATGAAAAAGGAACACGTGTAGAAAAAATTGGAATTCAATAATTCTTGAATCATCCTACTCATTAAACCCTCGACTTCATAGTTGGGGGTTTCTTTTTCTTGTTCATTGGAACAAAAATCCACTCCTTTTTTACATCAAACAGAGCCAAAAGACCTATTCTAAAAAGGACAAAAACGGCGAATTATTACCCATAAACATTACGCTATCAACAGATTACTTCATTTAATACATGAGCGGCTGCTAACGGAAAAAAAATTCACGTACTTTGTAGTACATCCCTAAACAAAATGAAAAAACACTTTAACTACGCACTGACACTCATTGTCGTTCTCTTTGGAAGCCTTCAAGTAAAGGCCCAAACTTATAATTACATTCCCGATTCCACTTTTGATGGAAATGGATTATTGAGTTTTATATTCTTTAACAATGTTGATCGCATGTACGGATGCGACTTACAACCTGACCAGAAATTGGTGATGGCTGGATTAGGAAAAAATCCAAGTTACTGGTTTTTACGAAATCTGTGTCGTTCGACTTGATACGAATGGTGGCTTTGATCTATCGTTCAGTGGAGATGGTGTGGCCTTTATCAAAATTGGAAGTCAAGTTTCCGTTGCTGGCCATACACCGAAAGTTAAAATTGCTCCTAACGGAAAAATTGCAATCGCAAGTGCAGGAATCGGAAATAATGGTCAAGACATGTTAATAGCGATGTTAGATTCCACTGGAGATCCTGACCTCACTTTCAATGGCAACGGAAAAAAATATGTCGATTTATTGGGCATAGGAAATCAACCTGATGTTGCCAACGCGCTTGATATTGATGCAAACGGAAATATTTATGCAGTGGGTACAACTCAAACAAGCAATTCACAAAACGACAATGATTTTGCAATCATCAAAGTAAATCCACAAGGTCAGTTAGTAACTTCATTTAGTGGAGATGGAAAATTATTGTTTAATCCAGACAGTACTCCTGATTATGGACGAGGAATTAAAATACAAGCTGATGGAAAAATTGTTTTTGGAGGAACTTCAGATACCAATATGATGATAGTTCGTATTGACTCAACGGGTGCTTTAGACAACACTTTAATGGTACAGGAGTGGCCACTGTCATATTTCAAACAAAATCTGAGATGGGTTCTTTAACCTTTGATCAGAATGAAAGAATTGTGATTGCTGGAAAACTGATTACCGCCAATAGTAATATTGGAGTTGCTCGTTATAGGACGAATGGAACATTTGATCCCAACTTTGGATTCAATGGAAAATACGTTTACAATATTGGTGGATTTGCAAATCATGTTTCTGATTTATATGTGCAGTCTGACAATAAAATTTTGTTAGCAGGCTACTCCGATGATTCAAGCAGCATTAGTAAATTTTTTGTTTCAAGAGTAGATACCATGGGAAGCATCGACCTTTCCTTTGGTGGACTTGCTTATGTACAACAGGCCGTCATTCCAGGCAATGTAGATGAAGAGTGCAATGGAATGACTGTGATGGCAGATGGAAGAATTATCTTAACAGGAACGACCGTATATGTAGCAAATGCTGATGAAGAAGTGGCCGCGTGTCGATTAAAGCCCGTTTTAGTAACTGCACTGAATGAACTTGGCGAGGAAAATATCATCAATGCATTTCCAAATCCTTTCTCAAATGAAATTCAAATTCTCAGCAAAGAAAATGGAATGGGGAGTTTAGTTGATATCTGTGGTAAATCCATCCAAACATTTCCTATTTTAATTGGCATTAACGAAATCACAACTTCGGAACTTCCAACGGGTATGTACTTCATTCAAGTGGATGGTAAGCGTGCAGTAAAAGTGATTAAACAATAAGGATAGTAAAAGGCAAATTGTTTTTTCACAAAACAATTTGCCACTAATCTTAAATACGACAAATCCAAGTTAGAATAAAATACTTCTCCTTCAATTATTTTAAGAAGTATATATGAAATGAAAAAATGAACGTAAATACAAAGATCTCATTTACACAAAATACAAATAGTACTTTATCTGAAGTTGATTTCAATGAATTAGATTTTGGAAAACACATGTCGGATCACATGCTTCTTGCTCCTTACAAAAACGGAGCATGGCAGAATCCAAGTATTGTTCCATTTGGTCCCATTCCTATGATGCCTACTATCTTGGCATTACATTATGGGCAAAGTGTTTTTGAAGGAATGAAAGCTTTCAAAATGGTGGATGGAAAGATTTCAATCTTTCGAATAAAAAAACATTTCGATCGATTACAACGCACACTTGCACGGATGTGTATGCCTCCACTTTCTTTTGAATTATTTGAAGAAAGCATTAAAGCATTGGTTGAAGTGGATAAAGGCTGGGTACCTGAAAAAGATGGTAGCTCACTTTACATTCGTCCACTCATTTATGCCAATGAAGAAAAGTTTGGTGTAAAAATATCAGAAGAGTATTTGATGATCATGATGACGGGACCAGTTCCGCCATTTTATCCGAAGCCTTTACGTGTAAAGATTGAAGATCGATATGGTCGTGCTGCTATTGGAGGAACGGGAGCTGCTAAATGCGCTGGAAATTATGGTGGCGCCTTCTTCGCCACTCAACTTGCTAGAGAAAATGGATTTGATCAAGTTCTTTGGACTGACTTGAGTGAAGATTTAAATATCGAAGAGTCGGGAACCATGAATGTTTTCTTTTTGATTGATGGAAAACTCATCACACCTCCACTATCAGAAACTATTTTAGAAGGTGTAACGCGTGACTCTGTCATCATGATGGCTCGTGATATGGGCATCACCGTTGAAGAAAGAAAGATTAGTGCTAAAGAAATTTTAACAGCTCACGATGCTGGAATTTTACAAGAAGCTTTTGGTGCGGGTACCGCTGCAGTAACAGCGCCTATCTGTGCCATTGGACTCAAAGAAAAAACGATTGATTTGCCGCCTTACGATAGCAACAGTGTTTGCATGAAGTTACAACAATTGCTAACGGCAATGCGCAAAGGAACTATTGCGGATAAGTTTGGATGGAATACGGTGGTGGGATAAAAATTATTAATTCGAGAAATCGTAAAACACACTCTTTCCATCAAACAACACTGGATTTTTACTCCATGTTTCTATTCCATTTCTAATTTTCAAAACAATAAAATAGGTTCCGCTACTTGGATAAAAAGGAATAACTGCTAAACCATTTCGATACAATATTACTTGATTGGAGTTCGCCAATGCAAATGGACTAACTGCATCATGCAACTCAACAATTATTGAATCACTCGCTTCAGGATTGGGATGTAAACCATTATTAAAAAGCGTGGAGACCATCAATCCTCCTCCCTGATGATAACCTTCAACCATTAACTTTAATTGGAAACCACCCATTCCACACCCTTCATCTATAATTAGATTGCAGTTATCATCAATATTATTAAAACAATTTTCACTGGCATAAGGATGAATATAATTCAATGTGTCGTTACAATCTTTTGTATTTGAAACATAACCGATGGGTTGAAAACAATAACTTGAATCGATGTTTTCATTTCCGTAGCTATCACCATCGGCATCGGCATACCAATTTATTTTAGGACTATTGTTTACTGTAATAATTACAGGCGAACTACTCACAATGCATGCATTGCTACTCTCTACACTTACTGAATAGGAGCCTGCATTTTTTACATAAATGCTTTGAGAAGTAGCACCTGTACTCCACAAATAAGAAGTAAAAGAATCGGGAAAACGAATATCAGAAATAGTTAATGTTGCTGAATTACCTTGGTTGTTGGTTGTATTCATTCGGAAACAAAAATTTTGACCTTTTAAAACAGGAAGGCTGGCAATACCATTTTGGTTGATGGGTCCGCCCGAACCGTATGTAAAATCAGGCATCGAAGAAGGAGTACCATTGATACTGATTTCTGGAAAATCAGTTTGAGGTCCATCTACACTTGTGTACGACCAATCAAACTCCAAAGCTCCATCACCATTCATAGTATGACAAAAATCGATGTAGGATGACGGAGAGCCAATAGCATTAGTATTGCTTGAAGTTATCGAAATGGAACTTGGAACATTGTTACTGTTGATGCTTCCATTATCATTTGCACTGTGTATTGTACTCCAGTTGTCGATATCGAATAGTTCTGAGAAACCAAAAATTGGATTTGTTTTAACACCGGCATCCAACTTTAATGAATCTCCATTACAAATAGTTATTGCACCACTAGGCATTACATGAACTGAATTTATCGAAACAGGATCACTCGTTGCCCAACAATTAAAATAATCTTTTACAGCTACTGAATACGTCCCTGCTGCATTTACAGTAATGGTGGAAGAAGTATCTCCTGAAGGAGTCCACAAATAATTGAATGCATCTACACGTTGTGGAGAATTTACAAAAGATCCATTCGCCAAATTATTACTAGCATTCAACACAGAACTACCGCTCATCTCATTAAATTTAAAATAACTTAACAAGCCGGGTTCATTTGCGTTCACGGGACTAACCATTCCTGATCGAATATCAAATCCAGATCTTGATACATTCCATATACGCACTTCATCTATTTCTCCATCAAAAAAACCTGGCGCTTCACTGCTCGAGTAATTAGGTCGGCCAATTTTAAAAGTACCCATGTTTGCACTTGCACTTGCAGTGTAGTTCATGGAAACAGTTCGATCAAATCCATCTACATAAATTTTACCTATGCCGGGAGGAGTTGAATAATCCCACACCACGGCGACATGATGCCAATTCCCATCATCAACTTCCATAGAACTTGTGATACTTCCATTATCAAATCCTGAAAATGTGGGCAGTCCAATATCATTAATAAAAAATGCGCGCTCACCTGCTTCCCAAGTGGTATTAGAATTATTACTTACAATAATACTCTCTGAACCAGAACTCGTTTTAATCCATGCTTCCATGGTAAAGCTTGCATCATTTAAGTTAGTCACGTTTGCATTCAGATTTATCCACTGATTCGTTCCATTCATTGATATTGCATTATTAAATACAGAAGTAGATAATTCAACAGATTCAAACGGACAATTGATCAAAGACGAATTGGTAACAATATTTACTGAGCTATTATTTTCCAGAACTTGTGTTGCACAAGTTAACGTATCAATATAATTTGCCAAAACGGTCACCACATAATTTCCAGCTTTCAATCCATTTACTTTAGGAGTGGTTGCCCCACAACTCCACTGATAAGTATATTGTGGTGTTGCTCCATGTACAATAACGGGTTGAGCTAATAAATTTTTTATGAGTAGTCCATCACTTTGACTAATCATCACGGCAGGGATTGTAACGCCTAACGTATTATTTCCCCCTAAATCAAAAGGAGGGCCAGGCGTATTATTCACGATAATTACACCACTAGCTCCTGCATTTTGTGCATTCAATACCTTCGATTCAAAGGAACACACACCTCTGTCGATTACTGCAATTTTCCCTGCAAAAGTACTTGGGGCATAAGAGGCGCATCCTAAATCTGGATTCGAAACATATTTTAAATTTCCAGAAAGTGCGGTGATGTAAATATCGGCACCAAACACTGCTGGAGCATAAATAAAATTATAATTCGTTGTACTCGATATCGACAATGTATGTTGATTTTCCATGACAGCAATAGCCACGGCACCTCCACTATTTCCATTGCAGGAAAATCCTCCTGAACAATTTAGGGAGTAATTTATTTGACTTTGTGCTGAATAATTAAAAAGCGAAATAATTATTCCACAAACCACACAGACCTTCATCCATTGAAATTTTCCAATCATATCCATTCCTACTGTTAACTCCGCGTATACGATTTTTCAGACTTAAGGTTTCGAAAAATCAAAGAAGACAGATGGGCCGTTAAAAGCAACTGGATTTTTACTCCATGTTTCAATTCCATTTCTATGTTTAACGACGATATAATAAGAACCTACGGATGGATAATAAGGGATAGAGGCAAATCCGTTTCTATAAAGCAATACATGATGACTATGCACCAACGAATAAGGGCTTGCTGCAGTACGCAATTCAACATATACCGAATCACTTGAATTCGGATCAGGATTCATACCATTGTCGAATAAAGTGCTGATCATAAATCCACCATTCTGAACTAATCCTTCAATCAACATCTTTAAATGAAACGATCCATTTCCACAACCCTCATCAACAATATTATTGCAATTATCATCAATTGAATTCACACAAAATTCGGTAGCATTGGGATTAATCGTAGCAACAGAATCATCACAATCTTTGCTGTTGGATACATATCCGCTAAGCGAAATACAAGCCGCTGAATCTACAGATGAATCGCCAAAACCATCTCCATCAAAATCATTATAATAGGTAACTGGCAAAATACAAGTTCCATTATTTTGCGTGGCTAAAGAACTATAATTACATGCTAATGGGTTCATGCATCCTGGAACATCAAAAATTCCATCATTTGGTGTATTGATAAAATACGTTTCTGCTTTAGCAAAAACATCGGCTTCAACTTCTATTGCAATTTTTCTTCCGGGGATATCATCCATAGGAGGATGAATTCCACCCCAAATACGAGACAACGAACTTTCATCTGCTGCATCTTGATACGTTGCCCATTGCAAATCAACACTAACACTTGGTCCATTTTCAAAAACCAAGAATTCATCTTGAGCGCAATGAAAGACACCCATGCCTCCTGGGAAATAACTATCACCCGTGAAATCCGTAATTAATTCGGCAGCTGCACGAGAATAGGTTGAGTGTCCTGATAGATATCCAGAAAAAGGTGGTGAAACAAATGATGCTCGTTGATAAGGATGCCAAGTTTCAGCGAGGATCCAATCAACGCCAGCCACGTCCGTATCAATATTATTAATTACTTCGTGACCACGCCATGCTTTCAATTTTATTTTTCCGACGTTGGTAGTACCACTTGCTAGCGGATCGCCAGGATGAACTACTTCAATATAACCAGGAATTAAAGGAAGACCTCCCAAATGATAATTTGAATCTAAGGGATTGGTACATTGACCAAGATCCGCCATGGCACGTATGGAAGAAACGGGACGAGGAGAATCATACCATCCTTTAATGCCCCAAATGGAAACAGCTACATCGTGCATTGCTCCACCTAGAGCAAAATAGCCTTTCACACTCCACTCCAAATCATTTAAGGGGGTACCACTGCCTTTATATTGTTTTGTTTCTGCAGGATGATCGGAAACGTAATTAAAAATTCCGAACCAATGTCCGGGAGGTGTTTCAGAATCGGGACCATCGGCCCAAAACTCTGCTAAGATGCGAGCAAAGTCGCCACGCTTCACTATATTAGGAGTGTATGGCAATCCGGTAGCAGGATTCACCGTATGACCAACATTCGTAGTTCCACCATTCAACAAATTATAAAAGTTCGGATAGTCGGCAACGTTAGCTGGCAAAACATTTCTATTTCCTTGTGTAGCTGGTGAAATATCCCAAGTAGTGGTATCCGCAGGATCTAAGTGTGATGACCAAACGGACACCAATGCATAGTTCCATTGATATTGCGAAGTATTTCCACCACCGTCGGCTTGCCATTGAGGAACAGGACCTGGATCGTGATATACTTTATAATTAAAACCATTACGTTGATTTATCACCATATCAGCAGGCGACAAAGCGAAAGGAATTACTTGTCCCCACTCAGGGCTCAAAGCGGCTGGAGTAGCACCAGGAATAGGATTTCCACTTTGATCAATAAACAAATCAAGGGTGAGCGGTTGCCAACGATTTAAATTGGTCATACTTGGATTTCCAGGTAGATCCACAATGAGCGGAGGATTTACAGGAGTATAACTCGTATTCGCGTATGCATTTTGTTCGTTAGATCCATCTTGTAAACCAAAAGCAATATACTTAGCAGCAATATAATTTCCCAATGCACGTGCATCTCCAGAAGCATAAATAGTATCAATGAAATTCTTATCATAACCTAAAGAGTCCATGTGAACATCGTAAGCTGTCATTAGCAATGCTGCCTGTGGTGAATTAGCAAAACGATGACGCAATAACCGATAAGAAGCATAGGAAATAGCTTTGCGTCGATCTTCTGCGATGTTGGATGATGCAGGAATTCCTGTAAACGGACAAGTGAATGCACCCACAGTTTTACCCAATAAAAACTCAATAGAATTATTATCATAAGCTGCCCATGCATCCCACATAGCCGAGGAATGATGAAATAAATTTCTGGCATGAACGGTTGGACGTGCAAAATCACGACGTATCGAAGCGAGTAGCATCTCATTCCATTGTCGAGCAATATTATCATCTAGACTAACGGTAGGGTATGCCGAAACGGGAGCGCAATTTGGATCGGGATTCGTAGGACAGGCGTCGCATGCATCTGGCAATCCATCTAAATCATAATCGGCATTGTTAGGTGCCAACTCACAGCTATCATTCATAAACACACCATATCCTGCGCAGTAACCCGTGATAAAATCCTTCAATCCATCATTATTAATATCGAGCCAGGCAAAGTCATAAGAATTATCGGCCCATGCATATGCAGTAGTACCGTACACATCCACCATAACACCGTTATCATTTCGATAGATGGCCATTCGACGACTGCTATTACAAGGTGGAATATCCACATCCACATCGGCAACGCCAATATCCATATCACCATCCAAATCCAGATCAGCAACATGCACATTACCTCCGAAACCATTCGAAGAACTATAATTTAAATTGGTACGAACAACAGTCAAACTAGAATCAGGATATATAGTAGTCACTCTTAAAATATAATCGCTGCCATCATCCACCACATAAAAATCTTTCTTTCCATCCGAATTAAAATCGGCGATATCAAACATATAAGGTGAACCCGTTGGAACTAAATTTATCCATTTCGTAAATGTTCCTGTTCCGTTATTAAACAAGACAATTACTCCTCGTGCATTCCAGGGTGCAACATTATAGAGAGTTGAATTCTTGATGATATCACGATCTCCATCATTATCTATATCGACTAACTGTACCGCAGTACCGAAAGCGGAATTTCGAAGAGTTCCCAGACGAGCTGCACTTTGATTGGTAAAATATCCTGTACCATTATTGATTAACAGATAATCCTGTGCGGCACCACCAGAAGAATTTTGGCGATAGTTCACGAAATAGAGATCCATGTGACCATCTCCAGTAACATCACCTCCCCAAAGTGCGCAAAAGCGTACTGGATCCTCGGTAAGAACGGGGAAACGCAATAACGACTCATCCACTAAGCCTAACCAATTACCTAAAGAGTCATTTCCTTTATTTCTAAAATATTGAGGTTGCTGTAAAAAAGTATTTGCTATCACCACATCCTTCCAATTATCACCATCAAAATCGCCAACAAAAATATCACGAGCAAAGCTGATCGAGTCGATCAGCTGAGGAGCGTATAGCAAAGTTTGATCTGTCATAATCCCTCCCACATTCATGAGAAGCAATGTTGACTTGCCAGGTTGGGATGGACTTGAGAAAGGTTGTTTACGGGCTACAATTAAATCATCGCGACCATCATTATTTAAATCGGCAACCCACATATCCTTCTCTTCGGCATCACTATTTGCCACAGAGCTTACGATTAAGCGAGAGGTAGATTCATCATGCCAATTAAACCATTGTGCATAACAGAGATTTGTGAGAGAAGGAAGCACAATAAAAAAGAAGATTAGGGTAGAAAAGGCAAAAGGAAATTTCCTATCAATCAAGTGAGTTGCTTGCTCCTTCTTTAGAGTAGAAGTTGCATACATACGAATAGATATTAGAGACCGAGTTTATTTTCAAAGTTAAAAAAATCCATGAAATAAACAACACCGTTGACCAATTACATTGGTGCTTCTACCCATTAAAATGGAAGAAAAAACGAGAAAAATAAGCAAAAAGGTCCTATTTGGTAAGATATTCTCGCTTTGAAAGGTATCGCATCAATCTCCATCCAATGATAGAACCGATACAATTAGCAATAAAATCGACGTAATCTGCAGTCCGATTGGTGAGGAAATATCCTTGATACAATTCAATCAATCCCCCATAAAGTATTCCACCAATAAACGGAATGCTAAATTGATTTCTCGACCATCTATTTCCTGAAGGCCTTCTGCTAAACCCATAGGTAAAAAGGATAACGAAGACCGCATAAAAAATAAAGTGTGCAATTTTATCGGGAGCTAATAAGTCGAAAAGATTAGGAATCTCAATTGAAGGAGGTGTAATCGTGCTTAGGATCAGAATCAACAAAGCCCAGCTAATGCCGGGCCAGTTGTATTGAAAGAATCTTGTTTTAGAAGTATCAACCACCAATCAAAGACTTATAAGTGTCGGCACTTAACAAATCTGAGAGTTGGGAAATATCTGAAATTTTTACTTTAACCATCCATCCTTCGTTATAAGGATCTTTATTTACCAATTCAGGAGCACCTTCGAGTTTTGCATTCAACTCAAGCACTTCTCCTGTCACAGGCATGAACAAATCTGAAACTGTTTTAACAGCTTCAACAGTTCCGAAAACTGCGTCCTTATCAACGGTTTCTCCAACCGTTTCAATTTCGATATAAACGATATCACCTAATTCACTTTGAGCGAAATCAGTAATGCCAATGGTGGCTATATCACCATCCACCCGAATCCACTCGTGATCCTTGGTGTATTTTAGTTCTGCTGGAATATTCATAATACTATTTTGGACAAAAATAATATTATTTTCGATTACTGGGATAAAGAAAAGCGAACTTCAATACCTGTCAACACATTTGAGGTTGGAAATGACGTAGAAATGACTGGTGTATTTATGGTTTGCTCATAAAATAATCGAACATTTAATCGCTCGTTTACCGTGTAGTCAGCAGCGCCTTTAATAGAATAAACATTTAATCCAGCGGTTGGCTGATTAACGCCTTCAAGCAATCGACGAATGATTGTTATATTACGTCGAGCAGAAAAATCGGCTGTGAGATTTAAACTGTTTCCTGCTACTTTCTTTTTCCCGCCAAGTCCAAAAGGTAAACGGAACTTTGGCATACGATAACCGAATCCTAATACAATTTCATTTCCTTTTACTTCGGTGATTTGTACCCCAGCATACGTTAACGATACATTTCGATCACGGCGGAATTCAGCTCGCGTTTGAATATTATTTTTCCAAGTAACATCTACCCCTATTAATGGACCAAATTGTTCACTCAAAGAGACCTGAGCCAACTCACGCTTGGGTACAAAATTACCAGAGATATCTTTCACAGATGGAAATTCAGAATCGATATAACTTGCATTACGTTGGAATGAATTTACATTATAGGTAGCGCGATAACTATGCGTAATGTTTACCGATGTAAAGATTTTCTTCAACAAAGGAAGCTTGCCTAAACCATCATAAGTGATTCTCCAGTTTGGCAAAGGAATTCGAGGGAATACATTTAAATCAATTCCAGTTGGTGACTTCCCTGTATAGGCAGACAAGAAAGCTAAAGCCAACACTTCTTGTTGGGTGCCACTGTAACCAACATTGTACACAACACCAAAAGTATCTGCAGGAGCTAGGCCGATGGAATTAGGGTTTTGTGCTGCTAATCGTTCAGATATTAATTTTCTATTCTCATTAAACTTATCAAACGTAGCACTCTCGTAGGTTTTGGAATCGTCTTTTACAAAGGCTGTACCCCATCCAATAACGGAGATACTGAAATTACCAGTTTCGGTAACTCCTTGGGATTCAAATCCGGTTCCATTATATCTAAAGAATTCCGAGTTGTTTCGGCTGAATTGTCGTGTTGCCGTTAATTCGATTTTCATACCATCAAATGGTTCGATAGAAGCACGACCCGAGAAATTTGAAGAATAAGTACGAGTTAATGGGTTATTTAAAGTAGAATCTGCTGTGATCCAACCTCCACGAACTGCGCGCTCGCGAATATCTCTTTGAGATCCAACGGTGAAACCAATTCCTGGAGAGTTATTATTAAGATCTTGTCCAAATACATCAGAATAATTTACATAACCTGGGAGTGATGTTCCATTGGTTTCACTGTAGGTAAAGCCAACCGTTTTTATACCCATAATCATTTTGGCTAAGAATCGAACTGCGTCAGGTGTGGTTCGCGGTTTCTTCTCTGCTGGGATTGGAATTTTTGGCTTTAAACTATCGGAAGGAGTAGTAGCTGGATCCGTTGCTTTAACTTTTGGTTTAAGCGGAGTTTTTGGCTTAGGAGAATTCATCTTCTTTAGCCAAGGCACTTTATTATAAAGAGTAGTCATGGTAAAGTTACCATTGAGCTGCTTCGTATTAGAATTCTGAATGGTATTTCCAGTTCGCGGATCTGTGGTGAAAAGTCCTTCGGTGTTTCGTAAGTATTGCCCTGCTGTCCAACTGTAGTTAAACCCATAACGCGCATTTAACGAAATCCAATTGGTAAAAGGGAACTTATTCAATGGCACTTGATAACTCACATTACCTGTTTGCTGATAGTTTTTATTTCTTCCCATGAAGAAATTCTTTCCGAAAATATTGCTCCGAATTGAATCTCGATCATCCTTCGAATCAATTCTTCCTTCGGGCTCATCCACTACAGAGAAATTATTTGCGTTGAAATCAATTTTAATACTGCGTGTGAGGTCTAATTTGAAATCATACAATCGACGCATCTCAAAATTCTTGTTGAAGAAAGTATCACGAATGATATCGTTGTAACCAGTATTATTTCTAAATAATTTTTCACCATACATCCTCGTCACATCGGCACGGAAATTCAAACTCGTAGGAATCAAATTGAGGTTAATATCCTTAATCGGCTTCAGGTATTTGGATTTCATTATGGGTGCCTTTTCAAAAGGAGCGATGTACTTGGGCGTCGTATTATAATTATAACCAATAGCACCACGATGTGTTTTCACTACATCATACTCAATGTTTATATCACGATGAAATACTTCATCATAACCATAGGTAAAATTGAAATTTTCTACATCATAAATATGCGCCTTAGCACCTGCATTACGATTCTTCTTTACGTTGGTAAAGTTGATTCCTTTGGTTTGCGTATAATCTTGAGAACGCTTTTTAATTTCTCTCTTTTCGCTCTTACTATCGGCTTCACCCAATGACTTAGTAAATAACACGTCCTGATCTAATGGATCATAAACTGGATTACGAACTACGGTACCGTAATTCACATACATAGGAATATCTAAATTGGCTTTTTGAGGAAGAAACTTTCCGAGATATAATGAAGAGGTAACATTGAAAGTAGTTTCTGAATTCACGGGACGCTCGCTTACCTTTTGATCTAAAGGACCAAAGTTGGCAGATTTATGTTGTCCGGCCACGGTGACATTTCCGATATCCGCCAATTTAGCATTGACGCGACCGTTAGCTGCCCAACCACCTTTCTTGCTGAAGTCGGTAAGTCGAAGTTCATTGACCCAAACCTCTCCACATTTCTTTTGACCATCGTCACTTCCTGGATTTAGCGGATCCAACTTTGGATTCCGAATTCCAATCATGATGGAACGAATAGAGCTGAGAGATGGATTTCCGCGAACACTAAACGTTCGATTGGTGCCTGATTCTCCTTCAGAATACAGACTAGTTATATTCAATGCGCCACCTGAGTTATCTACCGCTTTATTTCGCCGCAGTTTCATATCTACAAACTTCTCGAGTTCCAATTCGATATTATTGGCTTCTGGCCAAATAGCTTCTGGCGATGTTGTTCCCCATGGTGTAACGCTTAATGGCACTTCATATTCATAATAGTTTTCGCTGAAGTCATTACCCATTCGGATAAATACATTCAGATCGCCGCTCTTCAATGCATCAGGATCGCCAGAACTTTCAGCATGAATAAACATTTTTATCTTTTCATACAGACGTAAATCCAATTCTAAATTTTTAAAAGCTCCTCGTGCATCACCATCTTCCAAATCACAAACTTTCAATGATAAACTTTGCTCATTCAAACGTTGAAGTGTGGTTGAACCAATATTGATCTCACGTAAAATTCCTGGAGGAATAGCGTAATTGATGGGAGTACGTTTTCCGTTCTCTTCAATGTTTACAACAGAGATATCAAAGGTGGCATTGTTTGGATCTGTTCCAATAACGTCACCAATGGAACGCAAATCGTAATTGTATTTTCTCCACTCACCACGCAATAGTTCCAATCGCGCAAAACGTAATGTCATGGGCTCATCGAAAGATGTCATGAACATACGAATGAAAGAAATAGTATTGAACCCTTCAATATCACCGATGCGGGTAATATTTGGATTTGTACCGTTGATTTCGCGAATTGGAATTTTAAACTGATACCAGGTTACTTGATCTGATGTTCCGTTTGGCAGGTTTACTGTACGTGTAATTTTGTCGACAATAAAATTTTGTCCAACTTGCATCTCACCCGGACGCAATGACACGCGATATTGATAATATTGTTCGCTGCTTTCCTGATTGAAATCTTTATTTACGTCAGCAACATCGGGAATTGTAGTTGCAGCGGTTGGATAACTCTCTGGTGACTGTGCATCGGTAGGTGAGTTCCCATCTGGATTACTAAACTTTTTATAACGATCTAAAATTCCTAAGCTTTGATTGTCGTAATCTGTGCCACGGTAGTAATGATAGTTGTCGGAAGATGGATCTACTGCTGCTTCAGCATACGCTTGAGCATTTACATTGGCTTGTAAATCGCTTAAATAAGTTTGAAAAAAAGAGGGCTCCATGCTATTTCTGAGACCATCAAAACCAACGTCTTGATATTGGCGAGCATCGGGACTATTATCAAAAGCATAAATAATGGGCGGTTGTGTTTTTGGTGTAAATCCCCAAATGGTATTACTTGCTTGACTAGTATCTCCATCAATAGAAAGTCCATTTTCATATTCCAGTTTTCCATCTTTCAATACATCCTCTGAAATATTTCCTAAGTTGAAATATAAATCTCCACCGCCTTGACTTGTGTTTTGAGAGCTGCTATTGAATGGATCCATCATCCAAAATTGAATGAATTCAATATTGGCCACATCAAAATCAGTCGTTTCAATTCTACGCATGATTCCGCCCCAACGTGATCCTGGATTATTCAATTTACCATCCGAATTAACACCTGCACTTAAAGAAGTTGGAACTACATCATAATTATAAGGTCCACGTTCCTCTGGGAAATAACTGATGTTGAATACAGGAAGCACAACGGTTTGTCCTTGCTGCGCTTCACGATTTGGAAAAATTTCTTTCTCTGGAACTTGACGCACTAAATGATTGGAGATGGCATTGTCGTCGATATTCGGAGGCGTTACTCCTGACAGATCACGATAAAATAATGGATCGATGATATACCAAGCAAATTTTGCTCGGTTCTTTCCGTAGTCTAAACTTACACTATCCGCCTCTGGTAATAATCTTGTTGGTGCCGATGAAAGAATCCAAGAACCAACATTTCGTAAATCTATGGTACTTTGACTTCCTTCAAAATCGTCGATATAAGCCGTACCATTTTTTCCGATTGCTTTATTATTTCCAGGAACTAAGTTTGCAAATTCTCCTGCTACGGTAATCGTAGAAACTTCCTTGGTTGATATTCCAGGAAGTTTATCAATCATTCGAGTTAACCAACGCGAATCTGTTCGCCATGTTCCATCCGCACCCCAAATAGTATTGGCGATAGGCTCATCCCCAATATTTACTTTTTGTGTGATGGGACGTTCGTTCAATCGTAAAATAGTACCTCCTAAAACAAGATCCTTATTCACCGTATAATCAAAACGTGAACCGAATAAAGTTTTGGATTGAATGCTAAACAGTGAATTACTCTCTAAAGCAATGTTGATTGCAGTTCCTGAATTTAAAATACTTTGATTAATGATTTTTACACGACCTAAATTATAATCTACCGTATAATCTACATTCTCTGTTAAAGGAGCACCACCCGCTGTCACCTTCACCGATCCTTGCGGAATGTTGATGGCATTCAGTGGAATGTCAGAACCATATTTACTGATGTAACTTCCTTTTAAACTAAACTTGTTTTTAGATGCTTGTTGAATTGCGAAAATCCGTGTTGAATCATACAATGCTTCGTACACATACGGCGCTGCTGCAGCTGAATCATTAAACTTGCTTTCCAAATACGATCCAAAAGGTTCGCGAACCGGGAAAATAATTCGACCATTATTACTGTTGATCGTAACGCCTTCAATAAAATCAAACTCTCCGTCGGGACGCGGATCGTTATTACTATTTAATTTATCTAAATTGAAAAGTCGGTTTAACGGCTTGGCGTAGACGTTAGTTTGTGCGGAAGTTGTTGGAATGTAGTTAAGTCGATTACCGATGGTATCTACATAATACAACACATCCATTTTAAAATCTTTTCTATCCAACTGAAATCCGCCTAACGCATACACGTTCTTCATCATCAAATCCCAAGTAGGTAGCTTCGTATTGTTCACACGACCTTTCAAAAGTTTCATGAACAATACTTTTGGTGGTTCAATACCTGTGTTCGTCAAATCTCCCACACGATATACTTTTCCGCCAATAGTGTATTCGTAAGCAACTGCTAAAACTTCATTCCCATTGAGTGCTTGATTTAAGGAGATATATCCTAAACGTGGATTGAAGGTATACTCTGTAGTGGCTAATCGACGTGCGTTTTGAACTACTTCGTAATCACGTGAAGGACTTAATGCCGAAATTCCCGCAATTGAATTTTGCACTAAAGTAACATCTCTTAAATCCGGAATCTGATTGAATTGAAAATACAAACTATTGGCTGAGTCTTGCGGAAACGGCACAGTGACGTTAAATAAATTCGTGATGTAATTTGTGGGCTCATAATAATTTCTTTCTCCCAAATCCATCGCCGCCAAAACTGTTCGCGTATTATCAGTACTATTATTTCTATTGGTCACCCATACTTCTATACGAGTAATAGACGCTAATGAATTGATGAAAGGAAGATCGGCCAATGAAACATCATACTGATCTTTGAAATATTGTCCAATGAAATAATGTTTATTTACCTCATACTGATCGCAGGGGATATCGAACTTCGTAGTAGTTGCTCCACCTTTCACTTCAATGTTGGATGCTTGTCCACGTTGTTGAGAAAGCAATGTAGTTACCATGAGTCGACCAAATTTCAACTGCGTTTTCAATCCAAACAAACTCTGACTACCTTGAATCAACTGTGAATTGAGAGGTAAGCTTACGTTACCTGCTTCAATCTTTTGAATAATCTCATCTTCATAACCAGTGTACTCCAATTTCATTTGATTCTCAAAGTCGAAACTGGCTTGAGTATTATAGTTGGTAGTGATCTTCAATTTCTCGCCGATATTACCAATCACATTCATTTGAATCTGCTCACGAAAATCGAAAGTGGTGATACGACGTTGACGCTCTGGTAATGTTGGATTATCGTAACGCGAAATATTTAATCCAAAAGCTAATGAAGCAGATCCTTGCGGACGAATATCGATGGTGTTTCCTCCAAAAATTCGGTTAAAGGCTTCTCCACCCACATAAATTCTTGGAGAACCACTTTTACGCGCGGCAACATTTTCTGCGTTTGCCTTTTGTTTCCAATAGTTTTTGGTACTTTTTTCAAACTCCGATTCCTTAAACTCTTCAAAAGTCATGTAGCTGGGACTACGGAAAAAGTTACTTCCAATATTTTCGTTGATATCGTATTGACGTTCTTCTGGATTATACTCAATGGTTGTTTGAATATTGCTTGGGTTGCCCATATAAAGTGGACTACTGGGTGCGTTACTATTGTAAGGATCGGCATAACGATCTTCAAAAGGATAAGGCAACTGCACACTGGCAGTATCCGAGTCGCCTGCCGCAAAGGGCATGGAATCGAATGGACTAAAAACGATTTCTGATCCAGATGCCCATACCAAAGATATAAGCAGCGTGAAGCAAAAAATGATAAATGAGTACGAACGGATCTGCTTCAAACGGGTAATTTCAAGGTTAGGTGGTCAACTACGAGGCGCGCCAAAAATAGCATAATTCTTTTTGGTAACGAACCTTACAGGGAACGTTTATATTAAGTTCTACGCTTAACCAATCTATTAGTTTCATAGATGGCTCAGTGCAACCTTAATTAAATCCTCTACTTTGGAATTCGATCCCAATGATTTAGAGGCTTGTAGAATTGCTTTTTCGGCGCTCGCACGGGCAAAACCGAGGGTTAGGAGAGCACTTAACGCTTCATTACTTTCAGTATTGTATGTTGGAGATGTATTTATTTCATTCAAAACCATCCCTTTTTTCATCTTATCTTGCAAGTCGATAACGATCCTTTGGGCGGTTTTTGCCCCAATTCCCTTTACTTTTTGCAGGCTTACAACATCTCCAGATGCAATGACTTGGCGGAGATGGGAAGCCGACATCGATGACAACACGATTCTACTTGTTGAGGCACCTACTCCACTGACGCTCAATAATTCACGAAACATGAAACGCTCTTCTTGATCATAAAATCCAAAGAGTATTTGAGCATCTTCGCGCACCACGTGATGAGCAAAAAGTCGAACGCTGGTCTTATCTTTTAATTGCCCAAACGTATAAAGTGAAATCTGCAGATGGTAACCCACTCCTCCACAGTCTATCGTTACCTCGGTGGGCGAGAGTCCGGCAATTTTACCGTTGAAATAATCAAACATGGAGCAAATGTATCTTTTTTAGCTGTTTTTAGATGGGCTAGAACCGAAATGAAGACATTATTTTGACAAATTATTTCGAATAAAAGTCAATCTTTGTATTTCATGAAAAACAGAATTTCTATTTGGTTGCTTTTAGGGATGATGATATCCCTTTTTTCGGCAGATGGATTTTGTCAAAATCTATTTAAAAATCCTGGCTTCGAGTTATACAATCAATGCCCAAATTATACTTCACAAATTAATCGTTGCACCGATTGGGATTCGGCGATTGGCACTGCGGATTTTTATCACTGCGGGTATTATGCACCTTCCACTATTGGAGTATATGGGATTCCTAGAAACGGAGATGGGGTTATTGGGTTGGTAAATTCTCCTCCCAGCGTATGGAATCCAGGAATGGGTTGGTATGGAGAAACATTTAAAGGATCCTTAATCCAGACTTTAATTCCAGGAGCCACCTATCAGATTGAATCGCATTGGTTGTACCCTACCACCAATTTACCTGCACCCACTCTCAATTGTTTTTCAATTGGATTTTATTTTTTTAAAAGCATTCATCCTCCATCTGCGCCTTTGCGTGGTTGTGCTACTTTCCGTCCACAAATACAAATTGATCCCAGCCTTATTCAGGTGAGTTCTTATACAACCTTTACTATGAATTTTGTTGCTGACAGTTGTTACGATATGGTAATGATTGGTTTCTTTTGCAACGATAGCACCGAAACGCCTACATGCATGCAGATAGCCGAAAGCGATTATGTAGATGTTGATGATATCAGCTTAACGAAAATAAGTGATCCACCCGTCACGTTTAGTGGATTTTTGAGTGATGAGCTTTCCATTTGTGTTGATGATTGCATTGCCTTTCAAGATACCTCCGACGCCAACAGAATTTCCCGCACTTGGTATTTTGAGAATGGAAATCCATCAACATCAACCGATAAAAACCCGTTATCGGTTTGTTATGATGCAGCTGGAGATTTTGATGTGACTCTTGTTACCCATTATGAATGTGGCAGCGATTCCATTGTGAAAGCCGATTATATTCACGTTAATGAAATACCGACTGTAGAAATTTTGCAGATACTAGTATCGCTTGTTTTGGTGAAGAAAAAATTATTTCAGCAACAGGAGTTGAACCGTTTTATTGGTCGACGGGGGAGATGGGAAGTTCCATCATTGTCAAGCAAACTGGAATTTATTTTGTTAACGCAAACAATAATTGTGGTGTTGCGGGTGATACAATCAACATCACCTATGAAAATTGTCCGTGTAATGTTTGGATTCCAAATGCATTTAGTCCGAACACAGATTCTAAAAATGAAAATTACAACATCGCTAGCGATTGCATTTTAGAAGAATTCAAATTACGAATTTATAATCGTTGGGGACAGGAAGTTTTTGTTGCGAATGACATAACAAATTTTTGGGATGGCCTTTATAAAAATTCTTTAGCGCCCGAAGGAATTTATGTAGCTAAAGTAAATTACAAGGGTTATGCAGATGGAAGGCTGAAGGATGAACAGGTGGTGAGAACGATCCTGTTGTTGCGATAGCGATCTTCTCTTTATAATGATAGATGGGCCGCTGATTTTATTATGATCGTGAAGCTTCGCTATGATTTATAATGATTGTTCATTGCGGCATAAAGTTCGCAACTTTGAATTTTTAAGATTCATATGCTTTAACCCAGAACGCGGATGACACGGATAAATCTGATGAATCAGGATTTGCTTATTGCAAAAACAAATATATTCAAATGCTATTAGAATTCTTTACCTGTTCACCAAATAAATTCGCTACTGGAAAATAAGCGAGGTCATCATTTAATCTTTGCTTTTGGGGTTAACTTTTTCTCATACATTTCAATCCATTCTTTTACGCTCATCTTTTTCATTAGTTCACCAATCAGCTTGTATGGTATTTCATCCAGCTTTTTAAAACGAATGCAACTCTTACCCATATCCAATTTTTGTTTGCTGTGTTTAGGATATTCGTCTACAAACCACTTTAATAATTTTGGATCAGCATAAATACCCATATGATAAAAATTAATGGATGCTTTTTGCGAGGCAATACCTGCAAACGGCAACGGCTCTTCGGGTTTACAATGATATCCTGCTGGATAAAGTTTATGAGGCACTACATAACCCAATCCACCGTAACTAATGGCAGGTTCAAATCCTTTTGGCAAATTTTTTACAATTACATCGTGGAGTTTATTAAAGGGTTCAAGCCTCTCTTCAGGTTGGTTTAATAAAATATCCATCACGGTTTTGCCTTGTGCTTTCATATGCAATTTTGTTGATTAAGAATAATTTTAATACTGGTACTTATTGGTTTGTAGACTGCATTCAATTCAACCTTTATTTGCCACCATTCATAACTAGGATTATCAGTCATACCAAGAACTCCAATTGCAAAACAAATATACATTTTTTGGAAATTAAATGCAATTACTTGCAATCACCTTTTCAAGTGTTGCACTTGATATTCTGTAAATCAGTACTAACACCAAATCCAATTTTATTTTAGTCCGATCTGCTTCCCGATAGCTATCGCATTGGCGTCAGGCTAAGAAGTAATTTTTAGGGAAAATTAACAGTCGTTTCACTCTTAAAAAGCATGGTTTTTCTTTTAAAAATATTTACCTTGTCATGCATCTAAAATAATTTATTGATTGGTACTGATGAGCCCGCCTTCCATAAATTTAGATTTCATCCAAATTTATGGAAGGCGGGCTCTATGAAGGGGGGTGAATTCCTGTAGAGACGCCATTAATGGCGTCTCTACATATTGGGTTTAGCGATTGCTATTTTCAAATTTTTGCTAAACCTTTAATATAGCCTGACGCTAATGCGATAGACTTCGGCGAGAGCTCAGTCGAACGCTATCGGGACACTTTTTCACCAATACTTCTTAAAAAAATAGTTCTGTAGGCTATTGCTATGAAACGATTTTTTAATTTGTCATGGTAAAAAAATACGTCGCAGCTTTGAACTAAAATATAACTGGAATTGGCATAACAAAAAATTACTGGATTTATAAAATCACTGCAGGCGCACTTTGCTGTGGTTATTGAAAATAGAATCCAAATTTCAGTATGTATTACGGCCACCTCCTTCAGTGAATTTTGGGTGCAAATACCCCCAACTAGTAGGTCTGTTTTCAATCATCTTTAATATTGACGATCGTCATTGAATCTATTCTTACTTACTAATACGTTTGCATTGTAATACAATTGTTAGTTTAACACTTAAAATCAAAAAAAATGACAACATTATTAAAAAGTGAAAGTTTGCTTCCAACATGGACAAAAGACTTATTTGACACAGGCAAACTATTTGGTTCGCGTTTATTAGATTTCAATGGCGGTGGACTTGAATTTGCTAGCCGAGTTCCTTCGGTAAATATTAATGAGACCGATAAGGAATTCAAAATTGAAATGGCTGCTCCTGGCTTGGACAGAAAAGATTTCAAAGTGGAGGTGGAGAATGGAGTGCTTTGCATCAGTTCGGAAAAAGAAGAGGAAAGCAATGAAGAAAAAAAGAATTATACTCGTAAGGAGTATTCCTATTCTAGCTTCAGTCGCTCTTTTACATTGCCAGAAAATTCTTTGCCAGACAAAATCAATGCAAAGTATGAAAATGGTGTATTAAACATCACTCTTCCTAAAAAGGAAATTTCAGTTTCAAAACCAGCAAAGGAAATCAAAGTTTCTTGATTGTCTTACAGTGGCAAAACTTGTTGGAATAAAAAAAGGGAAGCAAATGCTTCCCTTTTTTTGGTTGAAGTTTAAACTTCAACAAGGCACGCTGCTATCGTGTCAAATAATTCCTTTGGCTCAAAAGGTTTCTTGATATAACCCATTGCTCCCATTGCAAAACCAGCAGCAATTTCCTTTTTTTCAACACTTGCTGTAAGGAAGATAAAAGGAATATTTGCTGTTTCAGCATCACTTCTTAATTCGTTAAACACTTCATATCCGTCAGCCTCTGGCATCATAATGTCGCAAAGAATTAGGCTAGGTTTTTTTTCCTTCGCTAAGGTAAGTCCAGCTTTTCCATTGGCAGCAAAAATTACTTCATACCCTTTCAGTTCGAGCAATTCGCAAGTATTTTCGCGAATTTCATTATTGTCTTCAATGAGGAGGATGACTTTCATTTTTTTATTGGTATAAAATTTTAAAATAATATTATCATTACGTTAATGTTGGCTTTGATATTTCATTTGTTTTATTCTTAAATTCAAATCTATTTGAATTATTGAGTTCATAGATAATGGCGTAAATTGCCATGCTAATAATGGAAGCAAAAAAGCACCAAACAGAAACAATGTAATCTTCATAAAATAATGTTGTGATTACGTAAGAAATTAAAATAGTGGTTCCTAGCATCCACATCCGACTGACACGTGAAAAGAATGGAGGGACAATAGTTGCAACAACATAAAGAAATCCGCAAAAGTTACTAATTGCAGCCGGGTAACTTTGCTCGTAAGTAATATGGTATCCTACTATTTTTGCTTCAACTGGAAAAGCCAATAAACAATATGCAAGATAAATGGACACAAGGGAACCAATAACTACTAAAATCTTTTCTGAAATCCTTCTCCTTTCTTTAGGTTCAAGTTTTAAAATGGCATATGGAACCCATATTGGCCAAACTACTTGAGCAAGGAATAGAAAGTTATAAGTTGTTACTTTCTGCAATGAAGCATAATTGGGATTTGTAAGCGACAACCAAACAAAACCTTCTGTGAATTGCTGAACAGCAAAAATCAAAGGGATACTAGCAAAAATAATTTGCGATGAGGATTTAGCTTTCTTAATTGATGCCACACCAATTACAGAAAGAACAACTCCTGCTCCAAAACTTGCACCGGCAGAGAAACACATAAATTCCCAATTTTTTAATAAGGCAATATTATTACTTCAATTGGTAAGAGCTACCTCTGGGACTCGCTTGTAAACTTACAGAGAGGGAATCAAATCCAAACAAATATAACTAAAATTATCATCAAAATGTAAAGAACAAGAACAATAATGGGATACCGATTCATTAGTTGCAATCGAAATGAAGCTCAAATACTGCTAAAAAGAAGCATTATACGGCAACCCGAACAAAAAAATCACTTATCCTTGTCAATTTACGTGATTTTAATCCCAAATAAGGAAGTCGGGGTTAAATGAGTAGCTCGGCATAGATTTTACTCAATGAGCTAACCAATAGCATTCCTGAGCATATTGGGCCACAAAAAAAACTCTCTTTCTAAAATGCTCAACCCTTTTTCACAAGAAATATACAATGATCAATAAAAATTATCACTTAAAAATTATTGCGATAATAATAAACACTGTTCGAATTTCATTACTTCTCTGATTCGATTTTCCCTTTATCTGATAAATGTAATAAAGACTTATCTAATTTCAAAAATTTTCTGCCTTCTAATATTAATAGAACGCTTAACGAACCTAATATTGGAATAATAAAATGATTTATTCCAGGATAATTAAAACTAAAAATTGTTCTTAAATACGGAATTGTCAAAAGTAAAATTAAGAATCCCGTAGCTGACAAAAGTATAATTAGCAACATGATGTTTTTTTCAAGGATGACAGCGATGGCATTTCGGGTTTTTGAAAGTGTAGTGACAATTAAAAACATATTGCCAACAATTAATGCAACAAAGGCTATAGCACGAATTTCACCTTCATTATGTCCTTCCCCAATCGAAACAAAATAGACGACCAAAACCATAACCAGCAGCAAAACCCCCATCGATGCGCTGGTAAGTATTTTCCTAAAACCAAAGAATTGTTCCTTTGAACTCCGTGGGGGACGATTCATAATTCCAAGTTCTTCTTTTTCCGATTCAAAAGCAATGGAACAAGCCGGATCAATAATGAGCTCTAAAAATACAATGTGTAGAGGCATTAATAAAATGGGGAGTTCAGAAAAAAATGCAGGTAATAATGTTAGACCAATAATGGGAATATGTATCGCAATAATGTATGACATAGCTTTTTGAAGATTGTCAAATATTTTCCGACCAAGGCGAATGGCTGCTACTATAGAGCTGAAGTTATCATCTATTAATACGAGTGAGGAAGCTTCTCTGGCAACATCAGTTCCTCGTTGTCCCATAGCAATACCAATATCGGCTGCTTTTAAAGCGGGTGCGTCATTTACTCCATCGCCTGTCATGGCTACAACTTCACCATTAGCTTTAAGTGCTTTTATTATTTGTAATTTTTGCTCAGGAACAATACGAGCAAAAATGTTTACCGATTTTATTTTTTCTCTTAGTTCTTTATCGCTCATTTGTTTTAAATCAGCTCCTGTTAAAACAAGATCACTTGATTTCATCCCCGCCTGCATGGCAATACTTTTTGCTGTCGCCGGATAATCACCCGTTATCATAATTACATTGATGTTGGCATGATAACATTCGCGAATGGCATTTGGAACTTCTGGTCGTATTGGGTCTTCGAAACCTAATAAACCCACAAAATGAAATGTAAAATCTTTTTGTGATGACGGCAAAATGGCACCCTCAAAATTAGCTCTTGCAACACCTAGAACTCTCTGTCCTTTCTCGGCCAGCTGCTGCACTGTATTTAAAATAGCAGCTTGCTCCTCTTTATTCAACCTACAAAGAGAAACAATAGCTTCAGGTGCCCCTTTAGAAAAACATTCATAATTCGATAATGATGATTTATATACCCTCGTCATTGCAAATAACTCTTTGGTTAAAGGATATTCCTTCTTAAATTGAAAAGGATCCTTCGATTTTGAAAAATAGGTCTCATAACAACTACCAATCGCTTTCTCCATAGGATCCATGGTCTCTTGCTGAGATGCTAAATGAGCTGTATGAATTAACTCTTGAAATAAGTTTATATTATCTGGAAAGAATGACTTATTCAATAATTCATTATTACAAAATACAGTGCCAATTTCCATTCTATTCTGTGTGATGGTACCTGTTTTATCGGTGCATAAAACAGTGGCTGAACCCAAAGTTTCGATGGCGCTTGGCTTTCTGGTTAACACGTTTTTCTGAGACAATTTCCACGAACCAATAGCCAAAAATATAGTTAATACAACAGGAAATTCTTCAGGTAAAATAGACATGCTAGCTGCTAAACCACTGAGCAGGGAGTGCAGAATATTTCCTCTGGTCACAAAATATGCAATTACAACAACGATGCTAACCACAATGCCAATGATGAACAACCTTCGAATCAAGATTTTCATTTCGCTTTGCAGGTTCGTTTGATCCTGCTCTATGAGCTGCAATGATTTTCCAATTTTACCAAACTCTGTATTGATGCCTGTTTCTTTAACTTTAAAACACCTCTTCCTTTTTACAACGAGGGTACCGCTGTAAACATTATGGCTTAAATTAATATCTTGATGCAATGTCTTTACAACAGGAACTGACTCTCCCGTTAACATGGATTCATCGATGGTAAGATTACTACATTCAATCAAAATTCCATCGGCAGGTACTCGATCACCTTCATTGAGTAATATAATATCGTCAGGGACAACTTCACGTCCCGCTATTCTTATTTTCTTTCCATCGCGTACCACCAATGCTCTAGGTGATGAAAGCACTCTAAGCGCATCTAAGGCTTTTTCCGTTTTTTGATATTGATAAAATGTAATGAAGATAATCACCAAAACCCAGCAAAGCATAATGATCCCTTCTGTGGTATCTCCTAAAAGAATATATAAGATAGTACAACTGATCAGCAGTAAAAACATTGGCTCCTTAAAAACCTCAATGGCAATTTGAAGAATGTCCTTGGATTCAGACGAGGGTAACTCGTTATATCCAACTGACTTTAGCTTTTGTGCAGCTTGTTCACTAGTTAATCCTTTACTCATTTGTTAATAGCATTCTAGTTCTAATCCTTTCGTTATCATTTTTCAATTTAACATAAAAATTGAACTATCCTTAGCTGCGAAAGGTAATTAAAAAGAACAAAGGTTTATTTAAAGTAGTGAAATCCCTTTTACATTATTAACAAACCACCATCCACTATCAAGGTACTTCCTGTCATGTAATTGGAAGCATCACTTGCTAAGAATAAAGCAGCATTGCCAATATCCTGAGGTTCGCCCATGCGCTGCAATGGCAACATTTTTACAAACTGTTCAGTTTGTGTCTTCATCGCCTTTTGTTGTTCGGCAGTTAAATTTTCTCCTGCTATTTTAGTTCCGCCTGGCGTATTAACACCTCCTGGAGCAATATCATTTATATTTATTCCGTATTTCCCTGTTTCTTTTGCAAAAGCTCTTGTTAGCATTCGAACTCCTCCCTTTGAAGAGTCGTATTGCGATAAATTGCCCGAAGGTTTAATACTATCTATCGATGAGATATTAATTATTTTACCACCGTGATTTTTCTCGATCATCTTGCTGACTACTAATTTTGAGAGAAAGGCAACTGCTTTTAGATTTAAGTTATGTGTGTTGTCCCATAACTCTTCTGTTAATTCCGTAATAGGGCAATAAGAAAATATACCCGCATTATTCACCAGAATATTTATATCACCAAATTCCTTTAATGTTTGAGTTATTATGCTTGGTAGATTTTTAATATCCCTAAGATCGGCCTTTAGATACGAAACTTGCCCACCAAGATTCTTGATTTCTTGTAATGTGGGTTCTGCATCTTTATGATCAATAATATCAACGATCATAATTTTAGCACCTGCTTCTGCTAATCGGATGGCAACACCTTTACCAATGCCCATTGCTCCACCCGTAACAATAGCTACTTTGCCTGTTAGGTCAAATAGTTTTTCAATTGAATGATTCATGTGTTGTCTTTTTAGATGCGATTTTACTTTCTGCTTCGGCAATATTTTCTATTCCCTTGATTAGCGAATCCGGGTTAAATGAAATACTATCAATTCCGTTATTAACAAGAAATTTTGCATACTCTGGATAATCGCTAGGTGCTTGACCACAGAGTCCTGTATGCGTATTCGTTTTTTTTGATTTCTTTAAAGTCATTTCAATGAGTTGCATGACTGCAGGATCAAAAGGACTAAATATTTCACTTAACAATTCCGAATCTCTGTCGGCACCTAACGTAAGTTGTGTTAAGTCGTTTGATCCAATAGAAAATCCATCGAAATGCTTGGCAAATTCTTCTGCAAGCAATGCATTACTCGGAATTTCTATCATCACATAAAGTTCCAATCCATTCTCCTTCCTTTTTAGTCCGCAATTACTCATTACCTCAATTACCTTTTCTGCTTCAGAAATTGTTCGGCAAAAAGGAATCATTAATTTAACGTTAGTAAATCCCATATCTTCTCTTACTACTTTCATGGCTTTACATTCCATTTCAAAAGCATCTTTGTATTTAGGATGATAATACCGTGACGCACCTCTAAACCCTATCATCGGATTCTCTTCATTCGGCTCAAACTGTTTTCCGCCTAATAAATTTGCGTATTCATTCGACTTAAAATCACTCATCCTTACAATTACTTCTTTGGGATAAAAGGCTGCAGCAATTTTTGCAGTTGCTTCGGCAAGCTTATTTATAAAGAACTCCTCTTTATTACTAAAAAGGTGAGTTATCTTTTCAATGTTTGCTTTTACATTAGAGTCTTCGAGGGAGTTGAAATGTTTTAATGCCATGGGATGAATTCCGATAGAATTACTAATAATAAATTCTACTCGCAACAGACCAACACCATCGTTTGGTAAAACAGAATATCCGAAAGCTCTATCTGGATGGGCAAGAATAAACATCACCTTTGTTTTTGTTTTTGGAATCGAAGAGATATCGATTGCTTTTTCTTCCCACTTTAATTGACCGTCATAAACTTCTCCTGTGTCCCCCTTTGCTGTTGAAACGGTGATCATTTGTCCATCCATGATTTTTTGTGTTCCGTTACTGGTTCCAATTACAGCTACGACTCCTAATTCACGAGCAACGATGGCGGCATGAGAAGTACGACCTCCTTGATTGGTTATGATGGCGGCTGCCTTTTTCATTACAGGATCCCAGTCGGGGTCGGTTCGTTCGGTGACCAAAATTTCACCAACATTTAATTTCATGATCTCAGAAGAAGAGTGCAATATTCTTGCCTTTCCCGAAACTATTTTATTTCCTAAACCAGCCCCCGAACATAACTTGTTTCCCTTTTCCAACAACGTATACTGCTTATATTCGGTTTGTTTCTTATTGCTATGAACCGTTTCAGGTCTTGCTTGTACAATGAATAAATTGCCATTGAGACCGTCCTTAGCCCATTCAATATCCATTGGGCGATTGTAATAATCATGAATGATGCATGCCCACTTTGAGAGTTGAATTATTTCATCATCATTTAATACAAATTCATTTCTTTTCTCTTCCGATGTGTCTGTGTTGATGATAGCATCTTCGGGTTTTATAATTTCCGAAGTGCTCAACTTAGAATACACCATCGTTTTCTCTTTACTACCCAACTTATGTGAAACGATTGGATTCTTAACCTTATCCAAAAAGGGTTTGTACACTAAAAACTCGTCGGTATTTACTGTGCCTTGAACAACATTTTCACCGAGACCCCAGGCCCCGGAGATTAGTACCACCTTATCAAAACCTGAATCAGGATCTATAGTAAACATGACTCCTGAACAAGCAAGGTCAGAACGAATCATAGTTTGCACACCAATAGACAAAGCCACCTTCATATGATCAAAACCATTATCAGAACGATATTTTATGGCCCTGTCGGTAAATAATGAAGCATAACATCGTTGACAAGCTTTAATTAAATTTTCTTCCCCTTTAACATTCAAATAAGTTTCTTGCTGACCCGCAAAACTTGCAGAAGGCAGATCTTCCGCTGTAGCACTGCTACGAACGGCATATGTTTTTTCTTCCCCTGCATTTTTCACCAACAAACTATACGCTTCTCTAATTTCATATGCCAAATTATCAGGAAATTTTGCATCCAGAATTTTTGTTCTAAGTTGCGATGCAATGGAGGATAAATTATCAAATGTTTTTACATCAAGCTCCGCCAACAAAGCGCTCATTGAAGATGCCAGATTATTCTCAGAAATAAACTGCTTGTACCCATCCGCTGTTACTGCAAAACCTTCAGGAACACGAATGCCTCTGCCCAGTAACGAGGAATACATTTCGCCCAGTGAAGCATTTTTGCCACCCACACTGGAAAGGTCGTGTATGCTTATTTCCGAAAAATGTTTAATATGTTTCATGTTCTTATTGTTTTATAATCTCAATTTAGTTCAATTTCCCTCTAGACCCAACTCACCAAAATATTTTCACATAGATCGTCATGAAATCCCAATAAAACTATGACATCTGTCAGATAAACAATGATATTTGACTTTGGGAAAAATATGAATTAGAATTTCTGCCTATTAAAAATTCATGTTCTTCTACAAACCTTGATTTGAAAAACTACAGTTTACTTAAATTCAAATCCTATAGGCTATTTAGAGCCTTTGAAACACAGCTTGTCCGCCCTAGCGGGAAAATACAACTAAATAGAATATGCTATTAGTAGTAGATTACTTATTGCCTCGCAAGTCTACTTGACTTACATGAATTTTATTTTCCATATTGCGAATGTCAATTGCAATTTGCATCGTTAATATTGACCAATGAATGCTGACTGCATTTAAAAGCAGATACCAATATGTGAATGTTAAATATTGGTCAGCATTTTCTGCATTACTATATTTATGCCCTAACAATTTAGTTGCAGACCATATCAAAACACTTAAAAACCACCAAAGTTTAATTCTTTTATAACCTATTTTAACTTCTTCTTCTGTCTCAGAATTTCCGTACCATATAAACTTCATAATTTTATATGGTCCGTAGAGATTAAATACTGGTAAAATGAAGGAGAAAGGAACTATTCTTGGTTTGAATGGAGCTTGTTCAATTTCTCTTAAATATACATTTTTATAATTCCAATAAAACCAAGGAATAAATATAATCCAATATAAAATAGTAGTTGAAAATGAAACCCACCGTTCGGTTCGGTTCTTTAAAATATAAAAATTATCTTCCCATGCTGTGACATTTGCTCCTGAAATAATTTTCCTTAAATAACTCACGTCATAAATATTGAAAACAAAGTCAAGAGTATTAACAAGCATTAAAACACTTAAGCTAAAGAGAAGCAACTTTGTTAATTTATGGTTGTTAAATGTCATTGAATTGCTTTACAATTTATAGCTAAATTCACTTGAGTGAGTGCAAAGGACGAATTTCGTTGTACTGAACTATCAACTTGCACAAATGCCAACAAGAAGAATAACTCTTCCATTTAAATTTTATTTCTCACATATTTCTTTCAACTTCTCGAGTGCTTTTGGATAGGTATCGTTCATATACTCTATAAAATCCTCTGTAGTATCTAAGTCAACCGTAAGTAAAGTACCCCGATAGCTATCGGGGCCTTTGTTTTCTTCGAAGGTATAATTTTCCAATCCGTTTGCCCACTTATCCACTTCGGGTCCTTCTGTAATTTCCTTGTTCGCTTTTACAAGACCATAATGCTGAATGGAAACAAATCGATTGGGAATGATTTCAACTGCTTTGGAAACCATACCTCCCTTCTCACCCTTCTCATCCACTCCAACAAATAGAATTTTACTTCCCTTAACCCAAGTTCCTTCGTAAGTAGATGTTGGATTAAACAATGCAGTCCATTGCTCATAAGTTGACTTATTGTCAATACCAAGCATTGTATTATAGACTTTGCTGGCTGGTGCATTTATGCTTACTTTGAATTGAATTTTTTTCATAGTTTTAGTTTTAATCGCGATGCATCGCGATTAGTTCAATATGAATGTAGATCTATAATTATCGATTGTAACACCATAAATCTTAACTCAAAGATACTTATTCTAATTTGAAAATCAATCTTCAAAGCTCACCGTATGTGTTGTTTTTAATCCTATTAGTTAAGGTTTTGATCTCCAAATTTTTTCGGAAAAAGGCAGGTATTCAGGAATCGCAGCCGAACCGAACCAAGTAAATATTTCAAAGTCCAACAATCCGTTTTTAATGGCTTGGTCTGTTTGCATTAATTGAGTTGCTTCCTCTAATGATTTAATATTATTCAAAATAAAAATCCCTCTATAATTATTTTCATTCTTCTTAAGTGGTCCTGCTACGATTAGTTTTCCCTCTTGAATTAAACGGTTAATATTATCCATATGCCCTCTGAAACTTGCATTAATAAATTCTTTGTCGGTGGTTTCGTTAGTACCTGTTTTCAGAATTACCAAAAAATAGCTTTTCATTCCATAATCATCTCCACCTAATTTATCTGCCAAATCCTTGTTGTAATTTGGATTTGTGTTTATAGTATCACTTCCAGCTTTTGGTTGAGCAGAAGACAAGTTTGCTAAAACCAATAAAATTAAAGTTAAGATATATTTCATTTTATTTATGTTTATTGACTTATTATTTCACATATATATTTAACGATTCGGATTTTTCGATGGAAGGATTCCGATAGTTAGCGAACCCAACCTTAAAACTTAATTTGAAGATACCAATTTTCTAAACATTTAAAATATCTAAGGAGTACGAAACACTGTCTATTGCAACCTTCCGAGCTGAATTTATTTATGTTGTGATACACATGCCAATGCAGGCAGATTCGTGCTTTATACTAACTAATGAATTTGATATTCTTTTTTAAAATCGTTGATCAGTTCATTTGCCATTACTTCAGCTTGCGGCCATTCATCGTCAATATCTCTCTGCAAATTTCTTTGCTGAATAACAACCATATTTAACATCTCTCTTATTTCACTCCTTTTATTTTCCAGTGATTCCGGATGGGCTGGAAACAAACTTTCCATTGTATTCTTTGAAATAGTGTCATAGGAAAATAAAAAATATTTTGACAATTTCTGATGATAGGCCGGTTCTAAAATTTGATTGATATGATTCACTAACAAATTCCCCCGAACCTGATGATTATAAGCTTCCATTTCGATCTCATTTATTATTCCATCGTATTTCATTAACTTTTCCAGCAACTGCTGATTCTTAAAATACCGAAGACCACCCGAATTCTTAATTTGTTCAAACGTGGCCCTGTTCCAAATGATAGATCCCGTCCAATACATAAACCGAGTATAAAAAGAAAATTGAGCTGAAGTCTTTCCTTCTAACTTGGTAGGACTCAAATTTATCAAGCTATCAGCAAGTCCAATAAACATGGAAGCTGTTTTAGTTTGCCTTTGAATGGCAATGATGTCATTCTCTAAATCCTGTATCAAAGATTTTGAAAACTCTTTAGCCCTAAGATTTTCGATGTAATGCTCTCGTTGATTTTCAAAAAAGAAGCCAAGTGTAACAGCGAGAAACAACATTAAAAATTCCCAGAAATAACTCTTCCAATTTTTCTTTCCGCTGTGATGTGCATGATGATGTACTTCCATATTTTCTGTTTCCTGGTTTGGGTTAATCACCTCTGGATTGTCCTTAGTAAGAATTTCGTTTGATGTATTTTCAGCGTGAGAGCCTGTCGACTCTTTTAAATGTTCTGCGTCTGTATTCTCAGTCATTAATTAGATGGTTAAAATATAATAGTGTACTATCGAATGACGAAGGTAAGATCATGGAAGTAAAAAAAGAAGGGTTTATACGCACTACTTTATGATTATCTACTCTACCTATTAGAAGCTCATCAATTTTTGAACCGTACATTACCATATCCTTTTTTATTTCTTTAATCTGATGTTATGCGCCTGCCTGCTTTAAGCAGGTTCGTGCTATTGTGCTTTCGAAGATTTCATTTTCGATATTAGAAAAGAGGTTATTCAAAGTGATATTCTTTTCTCATCAGCTCCAATATCCGTTGTGCGCGTTTACCTCTTTCCTTACAAGCCTCTTGTTGTAGTTTACGTGCCCCATAATAGTATTGGGCGTTTGTCAGAAACATATTAATTTCCTGTTCGTTGTTTGTAATAAGTTTTAATGAATCAATATTGGGCGCCTGTTTGGTTTTGAAGATTTGAAATAATATTTGTGCATCAAAAACTTTTCCTGCCTCACGCATGTATTCTGTTATCCTGTCTTTGATAATATTGTTTTGCAAGTCAATTGCCTGTAATGAAAAATAGTAAGCTGAAATACTATCCGCCACTTGTTGATTTCTTATTAACCGCAAAAGTCCGGAGTGTTTCATTTGTTCGTAGGTACGCGAATTATAGCTAAGGAAATTTTTCACGTTCATTGTAGCCGCTCTTTCCAAATAGTAAATTCTGTTAAGATGCTTATCTCTGTCGGGACTTTTCATCAGCATCATCAGAGAATCTATGTTGGAAAAATATTTAAAAGAAATGCTGTCGTATTCATTAAAATGGTTTACGTCATCTTCTAAATCTTCGAATAGGTTCTTTAGGTAAACCTCTTCACGGTCTCTCTCAATTTTATGCTCCAGCTGGTACTCTGCTAAAAACCCGCAAAACACAGCCAGGAATAGCATTAAAAATTCCCAGAAATAACTTTTCCAATTTTTCTTTCCATTGTGATGTGCATGATGATGTACTTCCATATTTTCTATTTCCTTGTTTGGGTTAATTCCTTCTGGATTTTTCTTAGTTAGAATTTCGTTTGATGTATTTTCAGAATGACTGCTTGTCGGCTCTTCAAATGTTCTTTTCTGTATTTTCTGTCATTTATTAGATGGTCAAAGTATGATGGTGAATGTCGCTTAACTTTTACAGATTTGCGAAGTGCGGAATTATGCATGAATAACTATTACGGTTAAAAATAATAAAATTCAATTTACTCATAACGTTTACCATTATTACTTTATCAGTTTGCATTTTACACTTTTCCCTTGCTTATTTCTTATTTCAATGATATAAATCCCATTAGTTAATTCACTTAAATCCCATTGTATATTCTGATCGAAATTTTCTCGTTTTATTTTCTTTCCAGTAATGTCGTAAAGAGTAATAATAGATTTAAAAAAGAATGGAGCTTCAACAGTATAAATATAGGATTGATGATTTGTTATAGTAATTTGATCCTCTTCAAAAGATACTGCTTCCTGATTAAATGTAGGCAAACAGGCATCAGGTAATAGAACCGTTGCAGTGTAACTATTAATTGTTGTCATCGAATCAGCAACTGTAAAATAAGTGGAAGAATCGGTCATTGGAATAATTGAATCAAGCGTAAAGGATGTCGTTTGTATAAAAGGAAATATGTTATGACACACACGGCATCATATTGTGCATTTGTTCTGATAATATTTGCATAACCATTTGCATCTTTAGACATCATTAGTAATAAATTTCCGTCAGGTTCAATTGCCAGATCACTAATTCCTGACTTGCCGGATATATCATAGCTCCGTGCCTGAATTAAAGCACCTGAAGAGTCCAGCACTATCAGATAATCATTGAAAAACGATTGCGGATCATAAAAATAATCAGGACCAGCCAATATATAATTATGATCGGGTGTTTCTGCAAGATATTCCAACCATCCATAAGGTTGACCGAAGCTTGTTCCCCAGATAAAATCACCGTTTCCATCAACTTTCATTGCAAATTCTGTGCGCTGAGGGCCATTTTTATACATACCTTCAACCAATAGGTTGTTATCTGAAGTTGAGATCACATTACTTAAGCGGAATTCAAATTCTTTGAAATAATATTTTCCCCACAAAAAATTTCCACTGGAGTCTATCCGTACTAATCCTGCAGCTCGACGTGTACCTATAGATACAGGTTCAGTTGCGATTACTAAACTGTTATTATAATTGCATAAAGCAATTCCCCATGGAGCAAAATTTTGATTCATTACAAATTTTTTTGACCATGCCCTGAGTCCATTGCTATTGAATTTATTTACCAGAAAACCATCGCCAGCAGAATTAGTATATAATGTATAGAATGATCCATCAGGAAATTCAACTGCATCGAAAGAAACTGCCATTAAGATATAAGCTAAGATGAGGAACATTATTCGCCCATTGAACATTCCCATCTTTATCCAGCTTAAATATTAATTCCTTGTAATGCGCCGAATCGAGGCTTACAATTACACAGCCGGTATCATGGGAATAAAAAACATATTGAAATTTTGTATTATAACTTTTCGACCATTCTATTTGACCTATACTATCAATCTTGGCAATTTCAGCCGATGGGAAACTAATTATACTGCCATTATCATCAGTAGCTGTGATGCTAGTAGGGTAAAGTAAGTTTTTCTCAAAAGGAACTTGTGCTATGCCTGTTCCTGCCAGACTTAAAAAAAACAGAGTCATGAATTTCATTAATAGGATTCTTTGTAGGGTCATGGAATTGAATAGTTGTTAAATTTTCTCTAAAAAAAATAGCGTTGAGTATCTTTAAATAGCATACTTTGATTGTCAAATACCTTTAGCATAATTTGCACCTAACTTACTTATACCTGCTATATTTTATCAGTTACCTAAATACAGGTTGTCAAGCATTCGATAAAATATTCCAGTTTATTCATATTCAAATATAATAATTTTTACAACCCCACAAAACCATCAATGGATTTTTAATGCAATCTCAGCAATCATCTAAACCGATACTGCAAACCCATATTTAAAAGAGGTACAAACTGGTCGATGATTAAGAAAAATCCATTCGCCGAACCAATTCCTGCGAATTGAATTTCGAAGCTTTTTACTGCTTTAATTTTCACACCAAAGCCAGCAGTATTTTCAATGACCAAGCGTTTATGCTTTGCTGTATATGCAAGTGCATGCTCAATAGTATAAACTTCATAACCATAAAAATAAGTTTGAAAAAAAGGTACTACTGGACCTTTCACTTGATTATAAGTATACATATATCCAAACATGGCACCTCCACTCTCTTGCTCTAAAGGAGAAACTGAATATACTAATGTATTACTCTTAATTTGTGTTAAGCACGGACCCATTATAAATGCGCTGTTTTTATAAGTAAAAACTACCGCTGGTGTACTATGAACATTAGGATAGTTGTAATGATAACTTACATGTAATCCAATCCCCATTTTTTTTGAAACAGTAATAGAATCACGGATTGTATCATCAACATTAAAATTTGAACATGCTATCGCAGGTACACCAAGTATAAATAGGAAGAAAATTATAATTCCTTTAAGTATATTCATTCAAGAAAGGTATAAGTTTACAGCTTACGTCTTCGCAGTCCGACTATCAGCTTTAGCATCCGATTTGATACTGGCATTGTACTCCGATTCTCTTGATTGTGCATCCACCACTGCAATGGTTACCATGTTTACAATTTCACGCACGGAGGAACCGAGTTGTAAAATATGTACGGGCTTTTTCAATCCGAGAATGATGGGTCCGATGGCTTCGGCGCCTCCACGCGTTTGCATCAATTTGTAAGCAATATTCCCCGCATCTAAACTTGGAAAGATAAGTGTGTTGGCTCCCTGCTCCGCTAAATCGCTAAATGGATAATTGTCTTTTAACATCTGCGGATTAAACGCAATGTTCGCTTGAATTTCTCCATCCACTAATAAGTCGGGATACTTCGCATGTAATATTTCTACGGCCCTTCGCATCTTTAATGCACTTTCGGTGTTGGACGATCCAAAATTGGAATACGATAATAAGGCAATGCGAGGCTTAATGTTAAATTGACGTACAGCCCTCGCCGTTAGTAAGGTGATTTCTACAATGTCTTCGGAAGTAGGATCGATGTTGATGGTTGTATCGGCGAAGAAAATGGGACCATCTTTTGTAATTAAAATATACATCCCTGCAACTTTACCCACATGCGCTTCGGTACCAATGATGCGAAGTGCAGGCTTAATGGTATCCACATAATTACGTGTGAGACCAGAAATAAGCGCATCGGCTTGTCCGGTTTCTACCATCATGGCGCCATAGTAATTGCGCTCTTGCATCATCTTCTTCGCTTCGTACATCGTAAAACCACGACGCATTCTTTTCTCGAAAAATAACTTTCCAAATTCTTCTAAGGTCTGACTCTCTTCGCGCGGATCAATAATTTGAATATTGTCCAAACGCAATTGATGCTCGTCGATGAGCGCTTGAATTTTCTTTTTATTTCCTAGTAAGATGGGCTGAGCGATGCCTTCTTCTTTTACAATTTGCGCCGTCTTTAAAATTTTGTACGTATCCGCATCTGCAAAAACAACTCGCTTTGGATTCTGCTTCGCTTTGTTGGTAATAACACGAATCAATTTATTATCGAGACCTAATCGTTTCTTCAAATCGTTCTCATACTTCTCCCAATCGGTGATGGGCTTTTGTGCTACACCGGATTCAATAGCTGCACGAGCCACTGCAGGAGCTACAGTATGAATTAAACGAGGATCAAGAGGCTTAGGAATGATATAATCTTTTCCGAAACTAATATTCTTTTTGTTGTACGCTAAGTTCACCAATTCGGGAACGGGTTCCTTTGTTAATTGCGCAATAGCATGCACCGCAGCCAACTTCATCGTTTCATTAATTTGTGTAGCACGCACATCCAACGCCCCTCTGAAAATGAAAGGGAAGCCAATCACGTTATTCACCTGATTGGGATAATCGCTGCGACCTGTTGCCATGATGATATCGGGACGTGCAGCAATGGCATCGTCGTACATAATTTCCGGATCTGGATTCGCCATCGCAAAAACGATTGGATCAGCGGCCATACTTCTCAGATGATCTCCATTGATGATATTTCCTTTCGACAAACCAATAAACACATCAGCATTTACAAACGCTTCCTCAAGGGTATTAATATTTCTGTGGGTAGCAAAACGAATTTTGTGCACGTCTAAATTTTCACGGTCGTGACGAATCACTCCTGTGCTGTCGAGCATAATAATATTCTCGAGCTTAGCTCCTAAAGAAACAAACAGCGATGTACACGAAATAGCAGAAGCACCGGCACCGTTCACTACGATTTGTACCTCTTCAATTTTCTTTCCTGAAATTTCAAGTGCGTTGATCAATGCAGCTCCCGAAATGATTGCTGTTCCATGTTGATCATCGTGCATCACTGGAATTTTCAGTTCTTCTTTCAGTCGGCGTTCAATTTCAAAACACTCGGGCGCTTTAATATCTTCCAAATTAATTCCACCAAAAGTGGGTGAAATCGCTTTTACTGTTTTTACAAAATCATCTACATTGGTTTGATCAATTTCAATGTCGAACACATCGATGTCAGCAAAAATTTTGAAGAGTAATCCTTTTCCTTCCATCACGGGCTTCGACGCTTCGGGGCCAATATTTCCGAGACCCAATACTGCGGTTCCATTCGAAATTACTGCTACTAAATTTCCTTTTGCGGTGTATTTATAAACGTCTTCTGGATTCTTTTCAATCTCCAAACAAGGCTCTGCAACACCGGGGGAATAGGCTAATGCCAAATCGCGTTGAGTGCTGTAAGGCTTACTTGGAATAACTTCAATCTTCCCTGGTCTACCTGACGAATGATAATCTAATGCTTCTTGATTCATTTTTTTCTTTTAACGATTTTAACTCTCCGAAATTATGTTGAGCCGAATGACATACGCCTCACAGAACTTCAATCCTTGCACAATTCCAAAATCAATAAATAAATTTTACCATAAAATAGAAAAGGGACAAAAGTCCCTCTTCCCATCAATTATTTCAAGTGATTAACGGTGATTCACCACTAAACGACTTGTATCTTTTACTTTTCCGTTAGAAATATAAGAAACCATATACATACCTGCTTTCAAATCGGATGTTGTTAAAACCAATGCTCCCGATTTTCCAGGGATGTCCATTGACTTCACTTTTGTTCCCAACATATTAAATACAATTAAGCGATCAGAATTATCAGCTGACTTTAAATTGTAATTATAAACAGTAAATGCATCAGCAGGATTTTGCAATGGCTTTGACAAACCAAATGCCTCATCATTTTCTCCAAGAGAAGTTGTGATGTCCCAAGCTAAATCTACACCAATAGAATCCGCTACATTGTCAGTATCAAAAATACGATAGTGAATAGATGCAGGACCAAAAACTCCTGTAGGGCTTAACGTTGCTTTAAACGAATGATCGATGGAGTTTCCTAAGATGGTATCTAAACCATTAGACATTGCAGTTCCTGGAGGGTAACATAATCCAGTAGTTGCGCCGTAGCAGAAGAACTCAAATTGTCCAGACTGGATGTAATTTATTATTCTTTCAATACGAACTCTTTTAAGAGAGTTAGAAGTATTGGAAATAGCTACATGTGATTCAACAGGTGTCCATGGATCAGTACTAAAACAGGAACGACGTTACTTAAAGTAAAAGTTTGTGCAACGGCACTGCTTAAACTTCCCAACACGACTGCTGATAATAAAATAAGAGTAAATTTTTTCATACGCATTTATATTATTTGCTTTGGAGGGTTAAAGATACTAAAATCTTCCTTATACAAAGCAATACCTAGCTTGAATTCTGACAATTTGATTGCAAATTAGTTCATCTTATTAAAGTTTGACCGTTTCCTGACTCGCTTCACCTTTGGTATTTAAAAAACAATTTCCATCTCTTAACTTACTGATATCAAAAGACTTGAATAATTTTTATCGGCATATCCAGGAAAGAGTAATTGCCTAACAACATCAAAAGAATCCCATGACTTCACCAAAAACCTGATTTTCACCGAAAACTGCCCATGGGTAGGGTGTGGATCCAACTAATGATCAAATCAAAAGAATCGGCCGAATTCATATAAAGACCAAAATCAACATCGGGGGTACAGTAGTAATAAGTCTAGAAGAAATCATCGTTCGGACTCAACTTCGAAAGCGCGAAGTCATCGGCTTGAGTACTTGTATTTGATTATTAACCAAATAGATACGCACCACTATCAGGATCTTGTTTAACGGTAAAAGCGATATCCATACCAATTTAACTAATCGATTTTTCAAAATAGGGCACTTGTGAAAATGTAGAGTCAATGCCCATCAATAAAAAAACACTGGAATAAAAAGAAAATGTTTTTGAAATGCAATCTTTTTCATAATATTGTATTATTGTTATACGAATAGCGATTCTTCTTAGTGCTATTTATTAAAAGAATTGATCCAGGAATTAATTCCTTACTTATATTCATCATAAAAATTATATCTCAAAATTAACTACCTGATATTAAAACCGAACAATGATATTACTGGAAAAATCATTGAAACTTACACAACCGCTAAGAGCAATCAACATAAAGTTGTTATGAACACTTTACAAGACGGAACTTACTTCATTCAAATTGATGCTGATTCACAACGCATCATTAAGAAAGTTGTTTTATCTAAATAAAAATATCTAATCAATCAACTTTAGGGAATCGGTTCTACTGATTCCCTTTTTTTATTTTGGTATCACTAAAAACATCGGATACTTCGTTTTACAAAAATTTTCAAATCCTTTTTTACTCTCGGCAAACTCCGGTGTTGCCTCGTCTGCGAGATTTTTAGAGATACCTACTTTCTTTAGTGACGCTTCCATGAAGCTAAAAAATTATACTTTCCTTCACTCCAATAATTTTGTACTTTTGAAATTCTAAAAATTTAAACTAACAGTATGAAAAATTTATGGCTCGTTGTCGCTTCTCTTTTTATCTTCAATTTCAGCATCGCACAAGACAACAAAACAGACATTGCGCCCGTCACCATTAAAGATATTGACGGAAAACCCTTCAACACGGCAGATATTAAAAATGAGGGCAAACCCATTATCATAGATTTTTGGGCAACCTGGTGTAAGCCTTGTATTGCTTCATTAAAAGATATGAATGAGTCGTACGCTGATTGGCAGAAAGAAACTGGAGTAAAAATTTATGCTATTTCAATTGATGATTCCAGAACCATGAGTTCCGTAGCACCTTTTGTTGCTGGTAAAGGTTGGGAATTTGATGTATTATTAGATCCAAATTCTGATTTCAGAAGAGCCATGAATGTAAACAATGTACCTCACACATTTTTAATTGATGGATCAGGAAAAATTGTGATGCAAAGAAATACGTATTCTCCGGGTGACGACGAAAAGATGTACGAGGAAATTAAGAAGTTAACTACGAAATAATAAGGGATTTAAATAAGAAGAGGGGGCCAAAAGCTCCCTTTTTTTATGACTAAATCTAGCGGCTGATGAGTCCCAATCCCCCAATAAAACCATCTCTAAATTAAATACCAAATCCAATTTTATTTTAGTCCGATCTGCTTCCCGATAGCTATCGCATTAGCGTCAGGCTAAAACGTAATTTCTTAAAGAAAATTAACGAATTTTTCACTCGTAAACATTGTAGTATTTCTTTTTAAGAATTGTTGCCATTTCACACATCTGAAATAATTAGTTGTATGATACAGATGAGCCCGCCTTCCATAAAATTGGATGAATCCAATTTTATGGAAGGCGGGCTCTATTAAGGGGGCGAATTCCTGTAGAGACGCCATTAATGGCGTCTCTACAAATTGGATGATTGCCATCAAAACCAACTTCAAATCGTTGCTAAACCCTAAATTAGCCTGACGCTAATACGATAGCTTTCGGGACTCTTTTTCAACAATACTGCTCAAAAAAAAGTTCCGTAGGCTATGGCTATGCATCAATTTTTTTATTCGCCTCGGTAAAAAAATACGTCGCAACTTAGAACTAAAATATAAATGGAATTGGTATAGGATAAAGATATTTGCTCTATTTTAGCTCCTCCAATATGAAACCAATGTCAATACATCCCATTCGTAGGGTAATCGGAATTACAATCTTCCTCTTCATTAGTTACACAGCTCATTCGCAACAAGGTCTTGCCCCGAGTAATTTTTCGGGATACTTTGAAGCAAATGGACAATATTATCAGGCCGACTCTGCTATTGATGCGCCAAAAGTTCGTGAGAAATATCTCAACAACGGATTTATGGTTTTAAATTACAATAACGGGAATCTATCGGCAGGAATTCGTTACGAGAGTTACTTAAATACTCTCTTGGGATTTGATCCTAGCTACAAAGGAAATGGCATTACCAACCGTTATGTGAGTTATTCTAATGACTTCATCACAGTAACTGCTGGGAATTTTTATGAGCAGTTTGGGAGTGGATTGGTCTTTCGTTCTTACTGGGAGCCTAATTTAGGATTAGATAATTCTTTAGATGGCTTAAAAGTGATTTTACGACCTAGAAATGGAATTACATTTAAAGGAGTGATTGGAAGACAAAGAGATTTCTTCACCTATCCTGAAAATGTGGTAAGAGGAGTTGATGGTGAAATTCAAATCAACAATGCCATAGAACAATTTGCCAATTCAAAATTTCGTATAGGCGTGGGCGGTAGTTTCGTGAGTAAGTTTCAAAAAGATGATAAGCAATCTCTTATTCTGCCCGAAAATGTGGGCGCTTATGCAGGTAGAATTAATTTGCGCTACGGAAAACTAGCTTTTGATGCTGAATACGCTTACAAAATAAATGATCCATCGCAAGCCAACTTATTTACCTACAATACAGGGGAAGCATTATTCACAAATCTTACCTATACACAAAAAGGTTTAGGAATTCGATTGAGTGGAAAGCGCGTTTCTAATATGGATTACCGCAGCAACCGAAATGTGACAGGGACACGTTTACAGATCAATTATTTGCCAGCCGTAAATCGCCAACAGACATATCGTTTGGCTACATTGTATCCATTTGCAACACAATCGTTGGGTGAGATGGGCGGCTCTTCCGAGATCTATTACAACTTCAAACCAAAGTCAACTCTTGGAGGTGAATATGGAACAACCATTATGATGAATTATGCTGCCGTGAGCGATATTGATCGTAAAAATTTAGATGATACCTTGGGGTATACTACTGAATTTTTCTCCGTTGGGGATGATCGATATTATCAGGAAGTAACTTTTGAGGTAACAAAAAAAATATCCAAGAAAAGTAAAGTGATTGCAAGCTACCTCTATCAGATTTACGACCGCGAAAAAATTGAAGGGAAAGTAAACGAGAGACAAGTAACTTCACATCTTGGCGTAATTGAATACACATACAAATTTAGCTCTACCAATAGCATTCGATTTGATGTGGAACATTTATCTACTGAACAAGACCGTGGCAACTGGGCTATGTTCCTCGTGGAATTTAATATGGCTCCACACTGGACCATCACCGCTTTCGACGAATGGAATTATGGCAATAAAGACAGCAAAAAGCAGTTTCATTATTACAATGGAAGTTTAAATTATGTAAAAGATGGAACTCGCATTAGTCTGGCTTGGGCACGTCAACGCGCAGGACTTCTTTGCGTAGGGGGTGTTTGTCGATTTGTTCCTGCGAGCAACGGACTATCGCTTACCGTTTCCAGTAGATTCTAATTGCATATCCCAAAAAAATATCCTTACCTTTGAGTTAATAGCAAAACAACATGAAAAAGATACAATACACAATACTCCTATTTGCAATCACAATTCTTGCAGCTTGCGATAAAATAGAAGGACCTTATGGCGTTACTGGAACTGGTGGACCTATTGGAGGAGACTCAATCGTACAAAAAGTTTTATTAGAAGACTTCACAGGTCATACTTGTCAGGCTTGCCCAAATGCTCACAGAGAAGCAAAGCGCTTACATGACATTTATGGCGAACGATTAGTGATACTAGCAGTACACGCGGATTTTTGGGCTGCACCTTATCCTCCCAATGCCCCCTACTTCACCTATGATTTTAGAAATTCTGTTTCCACTCAAATTGCTACTGATTTCAATGTAATAGGCCAACCCTTCCCAAAAGGAATGGTGCAACGCATGCTTAACCCAGGTACAAGTGATCAATTGATTATTGATTGGGCAGGATGGGAAAGTAAAATTTTTGATTGGAGTAACATCCTTGCAAAAGCTGGACTTGAAATTACACCCAGTTATAATAGTGGAAATAATTCGATGAGTGCTGAAGTAAAAATAAAAGTAGTGAGCGATATTGCCGATGGAGCTTATTTAGCTGTTTATTTTTCAGAAGACAGCATTGTAAAATGGCAGAAAGATGGAAGTATAAACGACTCTACCTACGTTCACAATCACGTATTACGTGGATCATTTAACGGAATGTTAGGAGAGGATTTGGGTGTATTATCTACGGGTGATGAAATCACAAAAAATTATTCGACGACATTAACTCCGTCTGATGTGGATGTGAATCATGTTTACTTAGTTGCAGTTTTATCGAACTTACTTACTAAAGAAGTTATTCAAGTAGAAGAGGTGAAGCTGCAGTAGTTGGATGCTGGATGCTGGATACTGGATCTTAGATCTTAGATTTTGGTCGCAATTTAAAAGTTGTAAGAAGCAAATAGAGAATAGTGAATAGCCAAAAGTGAATAGATTAATTTTACTCAACAATTAAATTTAATTGAAAAATCTATACTTTATACCCATCAGCACTAAATCAATCTACTTAAAGCTTGTAGCCTGTAGCATGATTCTAATTTTCCTTACGAATGGGTTAGAAGCACAAACTGCAATTGACAGTTTACGATTGGCTACAAACGCAATGAAAATTCCAACGTCATCTATTTTGGGAATATGGAAACCCGTAGACACAAGTCTTAAAAAACTAGAATTTGTAAAGCACGGTCCTTATGTTATGATAAAAGTAGATAGTCAACCTGCAGGATATACATTCACGGTTGAGAACGACAGCGTTTATGTGAATGGGGTAATGGCAAACTGGCCGCCTTACGATTGTATTTTGATTTTAAAAGATGAGACCACACTTGAAATAAATTATTTCCAATACTTTGATAAAGTACCAAATATTGTAAAGTATAAGAAGGAATAAGTTCAACTATTTATTTTAAAATTCTTTTAATGAAAAAATAATTCACTACCATGAATCCGAATCAAGAAACGCTAAACACTTGGAATAAAGTTGCAGATCTTTATCAGGAAATATTTATGGATTTAACTTTGTATAACGAAAGCTATGAATTGTTTTGCTCGGCGATTGAAAAATCAAACGTTTCGATATTAGAGATTGGATGTGGTCCGGGAAATATCACAAAACAATTGCTTACACTACGAAATGATTTTTCAATTTATGGAATAGACTTTTCTAAAAGGATGATTGCATTGGCTCAGAAAAATAATCCAACAGCAAAATTTGAAGTGATGGATGCACGTGACATTTTAAAACTAAACACAACCTTTGATGGAATTGTCGCGGGATTCTGTTTACCGTATTTGTCGGAAAAGAAAGTATACAATTGATTTTAGATGCTTCAACACTTTTAAATAAAAACGGAGTACTTTATTTAAGTTTTGTAGAAGGGGATCCAACTCAATCGGGATATAAAACAAGTAGCACGGGTGATCGCACCTATTTTTATTTTCATGAATTGACTGTGTTAACAAAAGTGATTAAGGAAGCAGGATTTGAACCTCCGCAAATTTTACATGTCAATTATGGAGATGCTAATTCAAAACAAGAAATACATACGATAGTTATTGCAAAGAAATTATAGTTGAAGTTAATGAGTTCTATAATTAGAATGGTTTTTATAACACAAGGCACTAGAGAGCACTAAAGGTCACAAGAGAATACTGTATCTCACTACACTTTCCTCTAGAGAAACGAAAAAAATAATCTTGAATTTTCCAATTAACAATTACATGTTCATTTCTTTGAAGAAATAAATTTGGAAAGTCGAATACTTAGTCTACATTTGTTTTCGAATTAAGCATTTTGTGAAGAGAGAAATTTTATAGATAGCGAATAGCGACAACGGCAGGGACAACTAAACCCTTATGTAAAAACTGCCAACGATGCTCAAAAAAAATGAATACTGTATTAACAAGAAGGAATTAGGTGCATAGCACCTATTCCATCTTTATGGTTTTATAATCTGTCATGACAGCATTATGAATCGGCTCCCACGTGCCTAAACGTTTCTAAAAAAATATTTTCTATGAATTACTTTAACAATATCAAAAAAAATAAAACATGAAAACACTTGTAACTAAAGACTTCAAAAAAATCTTTTTCATTCTAGGAATCTTTGCCTTTCTCTCACTTGAATCTTATGCTCAAAATGCTGAAAGAATTCGATTCGTTTTTGGAACTCGATCAAAGCCTGCAGCTATTGGAGAAGGCTGCGATGGAGAGAAAGGATTATGCATTCGCTTTTTTAGCAGTTCAAAAACAATTGGGACTGGAGAGGGAATTGCTGAAGTGCAAACTGTCCGCGGTCAACTACAGCTGAATATCATTAATGATAACTCACCAGCTGAAGAAAACGAAAACATCTTTTATGTATACGAAGACAAAGTATTACCACAGGAAATTGCCGAACAATTAGGCTTTAGCAGAGTCATTATACGCAAAGGCGAATACCGTCTCGACAAATCGAGAAATCGATTGGGAACGGTATTACTCAATGCCTCCTTCCAATAACAAAAACCCCTGAGCCGGTAAGGATTGAACCACTTACCGGCTTCTTAAAAAAAACTTATGCAAAGAAAATTCAAAATAAATATTCTGTACTTGTTCTTTGGAATAGCCATGCTTTCACAAAGTAGTTGCTTAACGCTCATAAAATTAAAAATGGGTATTAGAGACCCTAAAGTAATGGATGAAAAACTTCATGCACGTTATTTGAGAAAACTGAAAGCTCCAACAAACCAAGCCTACTTAATAGATACGAATTACATTAATTTCTTAGAAATTAAAGATACACTTCTTTTCCGCAAAGAAAAGAAAAATCACTATCAAGTAATTCAAGCACTTTATTATGGACACAATCAGTTTCAAGAAAAATGGTTTATTAATTGCTACGCACCAGGATATCCAAAGTTAAACTGGAATATAGACAATAACTTTGCAACTTTTCCTCCAAAGACCGCAGCACCTTTAGATACACTTTTAAGTTTCGATCGATTAATAAACCATGCACAGTCCTTTAAAGATCATGAGAAACAAAAAGTTGGAGAAAATGAACCCTACACGGTTGTATTTATCTGGAATCGATTCATGATACGTGAAACAAAACGACTCCATAAACTTGTAAAAGAAAATTTGAAAAAATGCAATGAGCCTTATCGCATCATTTACATCAACAACGACAACATATTTGCACAGTCTGAAATGGAACTTAAATAAATTAAAACATAAAATAAATATAAACCTTTAAAACACATCTTATGAAAAAAAACATTTTACTACAACTCCTTTTTCTGCTTAGCTTCTCTCTCACTTGTGTTGCACAAGCAGATAGATCCAAAATCACTTACAAATTAACGATTGCATCTCCCCAAAGAGATTGTGATGGAGGATTAGGAATTTGCATAACGTTTAACGTAGCCAACAAAAGACAAGTGGATGCAGGAATCACATCTAAAGAAAATCATATACAATTTCAATTGCACAGAAGCACGATGAACGAATCTTTAGAAAAAGAATTACTTCACCTTCTTCAATTCTCCATTGAAGAAGAAACTCAACTACCCATGGATATTGCAAATAAAATTGGTTTGACGAGAGAAGTGACTATCATTCCAGGACGCTATCCTATCGAAATTTCTGATGATTATATTACCATTACTTGTGCTATTGAATAAATTGCACTCAGGCCCCGTAAGGCCTTTTTGTAAAATCAATTCGTATCAAACTAAAAATCCTTTTTTGAAAACTATTTACCAAACTATTCTTAAAAAAACCTTATTATGAAAAAAAACATCCTCTTATTTACATTGCTCTTATTCGGATTTAAGCAATATGGATTTGCTCAAGCAGAAAAATTTAATTTCACCTGGACCTTTCATTTTGAAATTGCATCCTATTCGCAAGATTGCAACAGTGGATTTGGACTTTGCTTTGTTCCACCCAAATTCAATTTTCGAACCGTTGAAGCTGGCGTTACCTTGGAAGAGCAAAAGATATTCATCCACATTAACAGAAACTCATTACATGAAAATTTCGAAAGAGAGCTACTTCGACTCACTCAATTTCCAATTCAAGCAGGAACCACTCTGCCTGAAGAAATAAGCAGAAAACTTGGATTCAGAAGCGAAATAGTGCTTAGATCAGGCTATTGCCCAATAAAAATTTCCGATGATTTTATTTCGATTATTTGTTTAATGGAGTAAACAGTACCTTTTTCAAAGGCCCCGTAAGGCCTTTTTCTTGAATGTCAACACGTTATACGATTTTAAAAGTTGGGTAGAATCTAAGAAATTCTACTTAACTTTGAATACCATCTATGAAAACACTCCTCACTATTTTCTGTTGTATTTTTTTAAGTTGCTGGAATTTACAACTTAAAGCGCAAGGTTTCAAGACTGAAATTTTAGGAAATGTTGGGCGTTCTAATTGCATATTAATAGATGAGGACACGGCATGGCTTGCCATGGAAAGTGGGATACTCAAAGTAAATATGGTAAACCATAATGTAAAATGGTACAACTCTACAAATTCAAATACTAAATTCAGATCCAATAATTTTATTAAAATCTTAAAAGATAAAAAGGGACATCTTTGGTTTATTAACGCTCAAGGTCAAGTATTGAAATATAAAGATCAGAATTTCATTTCTAAAAGTAAAGGTTCTTTAAGATTTAACGTTTCCAATATAGACGACGTCTTTTTTGAGATGGATCAAAATGGAAAAATTTATTTTTTTAAACACAATGAAATGCATGCATTTGTTCCCGACTCATTAAAAATCATCGTATGGGATTCTATCAACATATCCAAATATAATTCTCCTGAAATATTTTATAAATCACATTACACAGCTGACAGTTCAGGAATATTTATATTAACCGATAGTTCAACTAGTCGCATAATTAAGCATTTTGAGAATGGAATATTTGATACATCATTTCCCGTAATTCGGAAATCCACAATTTCCTTACTTAGAGATGAAAGTGACTTATTTTTAGTTGACACTATTTTTCATTACTTCAACAATGTGACTTATTCTTCAGGTTCAACTGTACTTCATGTACGATCCTTTTATCGTTATACTAAAAGTGGTATATTAATAGATTCAATCACGATTCCCTCTAATTGCTATTCTATACGTCCAACGTTTAATCCAAAAACCCATGAAATTTATTTCTTTTGTGCCAACAACAATCATTACTATATTAACTCTTCGGGAAATTTATTACCAACTCCACCAATCTATAGTACATTAACAGATGTAAATACAGCTCATTTTGATACTTTGGGTAATCTTTTTGTACTTCAAGGGAATAAAAAGCCATATTTATCGAAAATCGACACAAATGGTATTGAAAGTCGATTTAATTTACCCTATCCAATAAATCACACGGTTGGGTTTGGTCCAAATGTGCAAGCTATTTACGACTCAAGCTTATTAGTATCTTATCCCAACGGTTCTGGAGCTTTGATTTTTGATGGAATTTCTGCTACAGATTTGCCTCCCATACCAAAAAACTTTATTGTGGATTCTACAAATACCATCTATTTCTTAAGAAATGATTCAATTATAAAGTATAAAAATGGAACTATCCTTTTAAAAACTAAGCTTCCTTATAATAGTGTTAACCAAATACAATTTCTTTATGAAGGAGGGGACTCATTATATTTTTTTATGCAAATGAAATTTACGCCCATAATATTCATAATGGCACCATTTCACTCCTTGGTAATCTAGGGTATGGGTATCTAACTTTAAGTAAGAAACGAGAATTGTTTTTTAGAAAATCTTCTTCTAGTTTGTACTGGACTAGAGATAGCAACTATGTATGGTATGCATTGGACTCTACTATTACTGGCATTCCATACAATGAATTAAAAGCAATCCGAACCCAGATTCATTTGAATGACGGAAGTACATGGTTTCACAGTGGTGACCATATTATGAAAAGAGAACAAAATGGAGTTTGGTCGATTTATAACTATTCATTTGAAAATATTTCTCCAGTTACCCCCTATTTATATGGTGGATTTTATGACGATTTCCGAAAGTGCTATTGGTTAATTTCAAATGGGTTTATTTTAAAAGTTGATTCAATTGGAATTGCCAAATATAACTGGGAAAATTCGGATTTATTTTTTGACAACAATGCGGGCAGGTTTCAAATATCAAATGATAATAAAATTTGGTTTGTAGGATATTATGGAGGTTATACAAAAATCACTTTTGACTCGATAAACTCTAAAACCAACTATCAAAAACTGCAAGTTTCAGGAAATGTATATCATGATATTAATTCTAATGCTATAATAGACAGTTTAGATACTCCATTACCCTATATTAAACTAAAGGATGAAAATGGAAACCAATCTTATTCTAATCTATTAGGTAAATATCATTTTTTAGAACCCCAAGGTCCACATGTAATTCAACCTGTTCCTAATTCATTTCTTGCGCTTTCATGCGATTCATCTTCATATACATTTAACATAAATACCGTCCCAATTGACTCGCTAGATTTTGCATTAAAATCAATTGCAGATACTCTATTGTATGCTTCTTCCTTTTCTTCAAGTCAAGCAAGATGTTCTGCTACGAGTTCTGCTAATATTGTAGTAAGAAATAATGGCAATGTGAAAATCAGTGTATTAGTTTCATTCACACCTGACATTCAAAGTGGTATTTTAAGTTTTAGTCATACTCCAGATTCCACTAATGGCAGTACATTATTTTGGAAGATTGACTCACTAAAACTATTAGAATCCAAAAGTATTCATGTTTCTTATACAGTTCCCTCTGTATTATTCAATGAAATAAAATCAATCGTTTCTTTCTCTGTTTATGATTCAGTAAACATTATTCCATACAAAACAGACACCTTAACGCAAACAATCATCTGCTCTTTTGATCCAAATGAAAAACAAGTCTCTCCAATTGGAATGGGTTCTGCTCATTACACACTTTTTTCTGATACACTCATTTACACATTACTCTTTCAAAATACCGGAAATGATACCGCCTTTTCGGTATTGCTTATTGATACCCTTTCCCCACATTTAGATATTGAAAGTTTCAACTTACTTTCCATGAGTCATAATGGAGAGGTGAGTATTGATGAAAATAGAGTTTTACGCGCAAAGTTTAATGAAATAAATTTACTTTGGGAAAGCGTTAATTCTTTGGCAAGTCAAGGTTACATGCAATTTTCAATTTTACCAAAACAAAGTCTGCCTGAATTTACTTTGGTTAAAAACAGTGCACTTATTGTATTTGATAGCAATCCATACATCTTAACCAATGAAGTATTCAACACCTTCGTTACAACATATCCGACTACAGCAGTAAATCAACTTCAAAAAGACGCTGGTAAAATATCGATATATCCAAATCCATCAAAAAATTATTTCAGCATCTCATTTGATCAAACCGTGAATTCAGAATACGAGGTAACATTGATTGACATATCTGGAAAAATTTTACAAAGCTGGAAATCGAACGAGCAAAACCCCACTTTCTCCTTAGAGGCAATAAATGCAGGTTTTTACTTGATTCAAGTAACCAATAAATTTGACTTTAAAGCCATTGCCAAGTTTATCAAACAATAATTATCATAGTTAAACCTATGACTTTTTAGGTATTAAAAATCCATCTCCGTTTAAATAATTTATTTAAGTAATGGTACCATAGTATTTGCTATTTTTGCACCCTATTCGAATTAATAAATTATTATGTCAAAAGATCGTTTCCAGGGCCATGATTATTACCTCATGGATGAGTTACTTACCGAAGAACATCGCCTTGTGCGCGACTCTGTTCGTGAATGGGTAAAACGCGATGTGTCGCCTATCATTGAAGATTATGCTCAGCGTGCTGAGTTTCCTACACAAATTATAAAAGGATTAGCCGGCATCGGTGCTTTTGGTCCGTACATTCCTGCTGAATTCGGCGGCGGTGGCATGGATCAAATCTCTTACGGACTCATCATGCAAGAAATTGAGCGTGGCGATTCTGGAGTGCGTTCAACGGCTTCTGTGCAAAGTTCACTCGTGATGTATCCCATCTACACATATGGATCGGAAGAGCAGCGTAAAAAATATTTACCCAAGCTTGCTACGGGAGAAATGATGGGTTGCTTTGGATTAACAGAGCCTAATCATGGATCCAATCCATCGGGCATGTTAACAAACATCAAAGATGCGGGCGATCATTTTATTTTGAATGGAGCGAAGATGTGGATCAGCAATGCTCCATTCGCCGACATCGCTGTGGTCTGGGGAAAAGACGAAGAAGGTGTAATTCGCGGAATGGTAGTGGAGCGTGGCATGGAAGGATTTTCTACTCCTGAAACGCACAATAAATGGTCGTTACGTGCAAGTGCTACTGGCGAATTAGTTTTCGATAATGTAAAGGTTCCAAAGGCAAATATTTTCCCGAATGTAAAAGGATTAAAAGGTCCGTTGGGATGTTTAAATTCTGCTCGTTATGGGATTGCATGGGGAGCGATTGGTGCTGCGATGGATTGCTACGATACAGCTCTTCGTTATTCTCAGGAGCGAATTCAATTTGGAAAACCGATTGGTGCTTTTCAGTTGCAGCAGAAAAAATTAGCAGAGATGATTACTGAAATCACCAAGGCGCAATTGTTAACATGGCGTTTAGGAGTTTTAAAAAATGAGAATCGCGCAACTCCCGGACAAATCTCCATGGCTAAGCGCAACAATGTGAATATGGCATTACAGATTGCGCGTGAAGCACGACAAATGTTAGGTGGCATGGGTATCAGTGGCGAGTATCCGATTATGCGTCACATGATGAATTTAGAGAGTGTAATTACTTATGAAGGAACGCATGACATCCATTTATTAATTACGGGTATGGATGTAACGGGATTTAATGCCTTCAATTAAAAATCTTTCCTGCAGATGGTAGGATCGAAAAAATAAAATTTAATTATTCATAGAAACCTCGGATGTAAAAAAATTCGGGGTTTCTTTTTTTTCTGCTTCGAACAAGCTGCAGGCTGCAAGCTGATGCAAGCTTCATACAAGTTAAAAGCTAAAAGCTAAAAGCTAAATAATAATTACAAAGAATAATTTTCTTCCCAGGCATTATAAAGTTCGTTCAGGTAAAGATTTTCTTTGGGGGTGATGTTTTTATCGGCAATCACTAGTTTAACGGCAAAATCAATAAAGTGAGAACGTTCATCTGCGGTTGAATCCATATAAAAATCGTTCATCGCGTTATTAAAATAAATAGGATAATCGGATGGGTCAATTTGGCTTAAAATCTCCATTTCGGTATCCAAATTCATTTTTGGAGGGAAATTTTCAATAATATAATCGCGAATCACCTTATCTTCTTTTCCGTTAAAATACTCATCTACAGCGGATAGAATCATTAACATATGGTAACCAGCAATAGCTTTGTTTTTCATGATCTAAAATAAATTACGTAGTAAATATACAACATCCATCGAGGTATTCCTCTAAAAATCATCATTTTCTGATATATATTAGGTTAAAGTGCAGAAATTTGATCCTCAAGTGCAACCAAAAGTATCTGACATCGTTAAGCAGAAAGAATTAAAATTATAGGGCTGGAAAAAACATAATTCACTATGTTTGCACCCGCTCAAATGGTCGCGTGGCCGAGCGGTTAGGCAGAGGTCTGCAAAACCTTGTACAGCAGTTCGAATCTGCTCGCGACCTCAACAAAACCCCCTCATTCAACGAAGTTGAATCGGGGGTTTTTCTTTTTGGGACCATGCGAGCTTGCTTGCAAATGGTCAACAAAAAGAAAAATCCACGACCAAGCCAACGGCTTGGGTGAAGGGGTTTTGTTGGTGGGGCCCCTATGATCGCGAGTTCTGCTTGCAGGACTCGCACTCTGCTCGCTTTTTAATGGCGACAATACGCATACTCCGTGGGACAGAGGGGTTCTTTTTGTGTCCATGTAAGTTTATCTACCAAAAAGGTAGGTTTACTTGCAAATGGGCAACAAAAAGAAAAAGCCTCAATGCCAAAGGCCATGGGGACGATTTTGTTGTAGGCTACATCTATCATCCACCAAAGCCCTAGCAAAGGTGGACTGCAGATCACACGGTAATCTGCTCGCGACCTCATGATGGCGAAGACTGCGTGCAGGACTCGCGCTCTGCCTGCTGAACATTTCTATCTTAATGTAGACAAAATAGTAAAAATTTTCAAAATTTGCACTTAAAGATTTGAAATCTCTTATAACAATTTAAAATTAGAATACCCTTTTCTACAATTAAATAATAATTACATTTACAATCAACTTAAAAAAACATTATGAAAAAATAACTTTCAACATTAATTATTCTAACACTACTCTTCGGATTTGGCTCTTGCAAAAAAGACGATTCAAGTGGCGGTTCTACCTCTACTGTGAGTTCTGCAATGTCAGCAAAAGTAGATGGCGTGAATTGGACTTCGCTTAGCAATAAAACTGCAGGAAGCATCATAAACAATGTTTCTACTTGCACAGGAATTGCCTCTGACTCCTCTAGAATTACGTTTACCGTAAATCAAAATGTTGCTTTGAATGGCACATATGATCTTGGATTTGGTTCGGGAAATGTTGGATCATATGCAACAACCTCTAGTTCGTTGCCTTGGATTTCGAGTGGAAGTGTAACCTGCACTGGAACACTAACGATCACTGCCTTAAATACAACTTCTAAACGTATGTCAGGAACATTTGCATTTAAGGGATATCGTGCTTCAGATAACACCTTTCGTGATATTACTGTAGGCGTATTTACAAATGTTGCATATCAAGATGGAACTACCGGAGGTGGAAGCAATACCTTCACTGTAAAAATCGACAATATAAATTGGGTACCAGACTTTATCCAAGGGAGTATTTCCAACAATGATATCATAATAGATGCTTCAAATTCTGGAGGAACTAAAATTGTTACTTTACAGATGCCCGAAACTATTATACCAGGTTCATACATCCTAGATGGTTCAGGTAATGAATTGGGATATTATTCTCCAAGTCTTGGTCTAATGGGCATTTCAACATCCGGAACACTTGTTATCAATACACACAACACTGCAACCAACAATATTATTGGAACATTTAATTATAATGCGGAGGGAATTACTGGCCCAATTGTAACTTATGCCATCAGTAATGGGACTTTTAATATTACTTATTAGTATTTTAAATTATAAAAAAAACTATTAAATTAAAATAAAAATCCCTCATTCAACTTTGTTAAATGAGGGATTTTTATTTTTTTCATGTAAGATTACCTATATAATACTAGGTTTACCTGAGAATAGAAAAAAAAGAAGTAAAAGCTTCGACCAAGTCAAGGGCTTGTCGCTAGTTTTTTTTCAAAATAAATCTCTTCATTTCAAAATGCATTAGACTTTTCCCTTTGAATCCATTCATAAATGATTTCTCAAACTTTTTTAAAAATTGTTACTATTCATTTTTCAATTTTACTTTAACACTACACATTTTTTACCTAAATAAAATTCAAAACAAATAATGAATTTAGTCTAATCTCTTGCGAAATTAGAATTTCCTTGTAGCCACTTCTTTTATTAAATTGAAACCATCATCCTACTTTATTATAATTTAATTTCAAATTAATTTATCTCCTCACAAATTGTATTTACGCCATTGCCAAATAGCTTACAAATATCTTCCGAATAATTGAAGAAAATCAAATGCTGCTCACTTAATCTCTTAAAAGCATCAATACTAAAATTACAAAATGTGTGAATCATGTAAATAATAGCATTTATTGTGTAATGGAAGATTGCCTCATTCCCATCAACTTTGCAGAATCATCATGATATATCCTCCAACTATGAATAATTCAAAATTATTTACATTCTCCTTCTTATTCGCATTTTTACTATCTGTTGGTTCTTATAATTATTGTGGTGCACAAGAAACAACACAAAACAATGCCTATGGTAAATCACTGAATTTAGGATTTGGGGTTGGGGGTTATGCAGGCTATTATGGGTATGCGGGTCAAACATTACCTGTCTTACACATCAACTACGAAATAGATGTGGCAAAAGATTTTACGTTGGCTCCCTTTATCAGTTATTATTCTTTCAGTAGAAGTTACTACTATGGTAATAATTCACTAAATCATCCTTTCAAATATTATAACTACCATGAAGTAGTAATCCCTATTGGAGTAAAAGGCACCTATTATTTCGATGAAATATTAAATGCAAATGCTCGATGGGATTTCTACTTAGCCAGTTCACTTGGCTTTGCTATCGTATCTCGCTCGTGGGATAGCGACTATTATGGTGATAAAAATTATTTCCGCCATGGGAATTCATTATTCCTAGACTTTCACATTGGTACAGAATATCACTTATCAAAACGTGTTGGATTATTTCTTGATTTATCAACTGGGGTATCTACGCTTGGTTTGGCCATACATTAATAGTTAAAAATACCTACTCTAATTCTACAAAATTAAAATATTCGCTTTCCTTATTAAACTTATAAACACAAACTAAAAATATGAAAACTTCAAAATTAATTGCAATGATCGTTATAATGCTTTTTGCAACAAGCATTAAAAGTTCAGCTCAAGACTCGACCAGCACAAAAGAAAAATATCCTGTACTTTACGGAGTAAAAGCAGGTATAAACTTTGCCGATCTACACACTAAAGACGCCGACAAAACTAAAATGTTAGTTGGATTTAATGTAGGTGGATTTGCAAAACTGCCTATCTTCAAAATGATAGCTATTCAACCGGAGATATACTATACAACAAAGGGGTCTGAAGTAACTTATGACAATCTTACTGCTCAAGGCACGGCTCAATTCACATTAAACTATATTGAAATTCCTTTATTACTTATTGTAAATTTCAATGAAAATTTTAATGTATATGCTGGTCCCTATGCATCTGCGTTGGTAAGTGGAAAAGTAAAAAACAAATCAAATACAGTTCTCTTCGATTATGAACACAACATCAAAAGAGAAGATTACAATGATTATGACTTAGGAATAATTGTAGGTGGGGGTGTAGACATTGGCAGAATTGGAATTGGTGGTCGATACTGCTACGGTACAAAAACAGTAGGCAAACAAAAGGATTTTGCTGGTTCGTTAGAGACTTTCCCCGATTCAAAAAACGGAGTTCTTAACTTTTATGTTTCAGTTGCACTTAACTAAGAAATTACTGATTAAAATCATTAAAATATGCAAAATATACTATACACTATAGCCGTTCTATTATTGATAGGTTGGGCTATTGGATACTTCGCATTCAATGCGGGAGGTATTGTTCACATCTTATTCGTTATTGCAATCATAGCAGTATTACTTAGGATTATCTCAGGAAATAAAATAGTAAAATAAGTTAAATCAAAAAAACACAACAATCATGAAAGAAGGAAAAATTGTATTAGGCGTATTAGCGGGTTTGGCTGCTGGTGCTGTATTAGGCATCTTACTTGCCCCTGATAAAGGTTCAAACACCAGAAAAAAGATCACTGGAAAAGGATCCAAGTACATGGATGATATTAAAGAAAAATTGAATGATGTTTATCATTCAATTCTTGACAAATCAGATTCTTTGGTTGATAATGGAGAAGAAATGGTGAATAAAGCAAAATCGAAAACAGAAGATTTTCGAAAAACAGTTCATAATGCTACTTCGTAATCTTAGAATTACTATCTTTAGGCAACATTTACATTATGCAAGAAGATTCTACATCGGCAGAACAGCTCATTGAAAAAGCGGAAGCTTACGGCAAGACAACGATTGAGTTGATTCGTTTAAAATCAATTGAAAAAACTGCCGATGTATTATCTTATTTAGCTGGGTATTTTGTACTCTTTATATTTATTGGTGTATTTGCGATGCTACTCAATATCGGTATTGCGCTATGGATCGGAGAGATGGTAGGTAAAGTCTATTATGGTTTTTTAATTGTTGCATTATTTTATGGAATTCTATCACTTTGTTTTTATACTTTTAGAAACCAATGGATCAAGGAACCTTTGAATAACGCAATTATCAATCGGTTTTTGAAAAAATAATGACCATGAAATCTCTTACTGCCATCGAACTATTAAGAATCGAAATTACTGCGCTTGAAAAAAGACAAGAATTGGAATTACTTGATTTGAAACAACAATTACGTAATAAATATGATAGCTTAAAACCTATCAATATAATTAAAAGGACATTCTCTCAGCTGACGAGTTCACCAGATGTGAAAAATACTTTGTTCAGTGAAATTGCAGGCATCGCAGTAGGAGCTGTCTCGAATAAACTCCTCTTCGGCAAAACAAAAAATCCAATAAAAATGATAGGTGGTTTACTTTTTCAATTCCTAATAGCTACTTATGTTTCGAATCAAAATATTTCCGTTGAAAAAGTAAAAGAGAAACTTTCTAAATTTTTCGCTGGGAAAGAAGATCACGAAGAAAGAGAAGAAGAAGATAGCGTTTGAGTTTATAAAACTTAGATGACTTCTTTCCTTTTTTAGTTGGATACCAATTCTAGAAAGCAGGAGTTTGTATCTAATCAAAATCACTCTCCAGAAAAAAATTCTTCAAGTTCACCGAAATAGGATTCTTTCCATCCATCAGTAATATCATCAAAAGCTTCATCGGGAATATTGGTGTGATTTAATTCAACCGATGTACCGTGCTTATGTGGATGCAATTTGATGGTAACGATGGATACATCTTCCTGATCCCCGAAATACCATTGTTGCACAAGTTTTTTGTTAGACTCAAACTCTAAGTTTTTACCAGTTATACTTCCCTCCCACATAGAGAATTCAGATCCTGGCTCTGTTGACATTATAGCTTCTTCACCTGTCCATAATTGAATGGTGAGCGGATTGGTGATGGCAGCGAATACATCGGATGGTTCTGCTGGAATGATGAAATATGATTTGAAGTTTTTCATGTTGGTCGCGAGGCTTCGCGATTAGATTTTAGATTTTAGATTTTAGATTTTAGATTTTAGATTTTAGATTTTAGATTTTAGATTTTAGATTTTAGACATTATGATATACTTTAGACTTTAGACTTTAGACTTTAGATGCTTCTAGAAGCCGACAAGTCTCAGAGCTAGATGCTGGCTTTGAGTCCTCGTAAATAGATTTAGTTCCTTGGCTTCGATATTGGTCGCGTGCTTCGCGATTAGATGATTGAATAAAAAAATATCCTGAATAACTACTCCAAAAATATTTTTTTATCCCTTTTAGATTTAGCAACGCATGATGGTTAGATACACATTAAAATAAAAAAAGTGGCTGACGCGATTTATATGCCAGCCACCTTTCGATTCATCTCTATTGAATAACTATTAACTTTTTACTAGCCTTGTAACCTCCAGATTGAATTTGAAGAAAATAAAATCCACTTTTCAAATGTGAAATGTCAAATGAAATTTGTCCTGAAAGTACTTGTCTGTGTTCTATTAATTCACCTAAATCATTAAAAATACTGAGCCCATTAACACTAGATGATTGAGGATTAAAAAATACAGAAACAAGATCCGAGGCTGGATTAGGTGTAATTATCAACGAATTCGCAAGAATAGAATTCTCAAGTAATCCGGCACAACTCTCCACAACAATTACAGAAGCAGCACTATCAGTACAGCCATTAACATCGGTATAAATATAACTCAATATAAAACTACCTGAGCTAGCCAACCCTGCGTCAAATGTGTTGCCTGCTACAAATAATCCTGCATACAAACCACCCACAGGATTTCCGGGAGAAAGCGTTATAACACCTTGCTGTGTACATACCGTATCATTTAATTCAACATAGGTCACAACAGGCAATGGTAATACGGTTAGAGCAATACCCACAGCGGCAGAATCAGCACAACCATTAGCATTTGTTTTAATCATATTATACATGCCGGGTTGAGAAGCATAGTAAGAATCTGAAGTGGCTCCTACAATGGCACCTCCATCTAAATACCACTGGCTAGTTCCTCCAGAAGTACCTGTTAGCAAGCTACTATCTCCATTACAAATCGCATTTGTTCCAGAAAGGGTAACTAACGGCAATGCATTAACGACAAGTTGAACTCCTGTAGAAGACGAATCTGAACAACCGTTTGCATTTGTTTTAATCATATTATATACTCCAGGTTGAGAGGCATAATATGAATCTGAAGTTGCTCCTGTTATGGCAACTCCATCTAAATACCATTGACTGGTTCCTCCAGAGGTTCCTGAAAGAAGAATACTATCTCCATTGCAAATTACATTCGTTCCAGAAAGAGTAACTAACGGCAATGCATTAACGACAAATTGAATTCCTATAGAAGACGAATCTGAACAGCCGTTAGCATTTGTTTTAATCATATTATATACTCCAGGTTGAGAAGCATAATATGAATCTGAAGTTGCTCCAGCTATGGCAACTCCATCTAAATACCACTGACTGGTTCCACCAGAAGTGCCTGAAAGAAGACTACTATCGCCACTGCAAATAGTAGTAACACCACTAAGTGCAACGATTGGCAGGGCATTCACAATTAAATTAATATCATCAGTAGCAGAACAACCATTGGTATCAGTTACTGTAACAGAATAAAGATTAGATGCTGAAATCAAAAGAGTTTGAGTCGTGTCACTAGTATTCCATAAAAAAGTACTACCTGCATTTTGTGCATCTAGGATCAATTGACCACAAACCGTAGTATCGTTCCCTAGATTCACAACAGGGTTTGAACCATTAATTACATCAATACCAATTACAGCAGAATCGCCACATCCGTTCAAGTTTGTTTTTACCATATTATACCAACCAGAAGTAGTGGCCGTATACGATGGGGAGGTTTCACCGGGTATAGCACTTCCATTCATATACCATTGACTAGTTCCTCCACTAGAACCTGTAAGGAGGACAGAACCTCCAGGACAAAGCACTGAACTTCCAGATAAGCTCACCAATGGAATATTATTGACAACTACACTTGTTGTCCAGAAAGTATCGGGATTACAATATCCATTGCTCAATTCTACAACAACAGAATAATTTCCAGGTGCGGAATACGTATGTGATGCCGTACCTGTTAACAATGTATCAATAATTCCATCACCCCAATGATAAATAACAGTGTACAAATCGGCTGCAGCTGATGCAATAGAAACGGATCCAACACCTGCGCAAAGCGTATCTGTATTTGCTGCAAAAACAGGAGGCATAATTAATCCTCTTAAATCATCTGGATTACTTCCAAAATTAGTGGTATAATTTCCAAGTGTGTCTACAAAATTAAAACTAGAACTTATGTTAGAAAGTAAAAATTGGTTAGGACCCATATAGAGAGCGCCGAATATTTCACCATTTACAGAACCCGTTGAAATTGGGATAGTAGTATAAGGAGAAGCATTTGCAAATTTTTCATATACAATAGTTCCATTTCCCGACCAATGATAAAACATATCCGTTATAGGGTCATAACTTAAGATTTCTCCATCCGCACCATTCCCAAGAGTTGTAAGAAATGTTTTTGATCCATCCAATTTATTAATACTATATAATGCTTCTGGAACGGTAGCCCCATTTCCAGTAAGGCCAAAGAGTTGTCCATTTCTATCAAAACAAATACTCGAAAAATTATCACCTAAATTACCAACCTGAGTACATTGCATCGTTAATAAATCAATTGTTGCAAGAACTCTTCCGCTTACGCCACTAACTTTTAAAATGATATAACTCTGGAAACCGCATGGATCAAATGCCAAGCCCGTCATACCAGTAATTGTAGATCCGTTTAGAAATGGGCCAAATTGGTTTACAACCGGAAAACCGGGTGTTCCTGCATCCAAAACCCATAAAGAATCCTGAAACGGGCTAGACCCATAAATATGGGGCACTGGAGGATAAGTTTGTGCATGTAGGGTTTGAATGCTAAGTAAGCAACAAACCATAAAGTAGGCAACTTGTAGATTTTTTTTCATGAGATAAATTTGAATAATTATTTCATAAAACTAAAAGAATTGATAGAGCAAAAAATCAATCCATAACAAATTTTCGTTTGAGTTTTCAACAAATCTTCATATATAACTAATCATATTTCAGGGAAGCACTTTTTTTAATATCCTCACCTTAAAAAACACGATCTCTAATTATCTATTAACCCAATTAAATTCAATTTACAAACAAATAATCATAAAACAAGACCCCTCTTCTTCCTTACAAAGGAAACAGAAGGGTCTTAGTTTATTGCTTGTAATCTGCTACATTTCATCCTTCAGTTAAAGAATAAAAGTAGCACAATCGAATAAATACTTAATGGTTCACTACAAACTTTCTACTTTGTGATTTACCATCTTCAGAAATCTGTAGGAAGTAAACTCCATCAGAAAATAAACTGGTATTCAATTTAAATTCATTCTTTCCTTCTTTCGCCTCTATTTCCTTTTGGAAAATAGTTTGTCCAAGAATATCAATACATGAAAGTTGAATTTTTTCATCTTTCAACGAAGTCCACGAAACATTAAGTTCGTCGCGGGTTGGATTCGGATATAGAAAAAAATGATTACTTTCTTCATTCAGTAACCGAGGACAATTTATCAAGGTAACATTTAATGTTCGATTTGCACTCGTACCACAACTATTAACAGCTTTAACTTTTAGTGCTAAAACATTACCGATGGTTCCATTAAAATTCAATAAAATAGAATTTGTTCCTTGTCCACTTACAATACTTGCTCCCGCGGGGATCGTCCAGGTGTAGCTACTTGCCCCTGTAGATGCACTACATGAATACAAGATGTTTTGCCCGTTAAAACATGGATTGGCAGGACCTGTGATGGTTGAAGGGGAAGTAGGTTTTCCTTTCAACGTTTTGAAAGAATTTACAGCGCCTCCACATAAACTGGTGGCCGAGACAAAGATATCACCACTTATAAAACTATTATTAAAAGTAACACTTACCGAATTAGACCCTTGACCAGAGTTAATAGTTGCTCCTATGGGAACTGTCCAAGAATAATTTATTCCTGAAATATTAACAACAGAATAATTTTTGTAAGTCCACAAACTCCATTTGCTGTCCCTGTAATATTCCCAATAGAACTTAAGCTTGGTGTTGCTTCAACGGTTAAACAACGATAACCAGAATTACCACAAGTATTTTGCGCACGAACACAAACATCGCCTAGCGCACTTGTAGCATTTCCTGTAACCGTTATTGAATTCGTTCCATTTCCATTTAATATAATTAACCCAGATGGCACTGTCCAATTATAAGAACTACTTCCAAACACCACATTCGTTGAAAACACAACGGTATCAGAAATACAAAAAAGTATAGGGCCACTTACAGAAGTTGGCTTAGATGGTTTTCCATAAATAGTTTTCGTACGTGCATTACTGTTACCACAAACATTTGATGCAACAACAGAAATTACACCTGTAACAAATGAAGTGCTGTACTGTATACTTACAGCATTAGTACCTTGACCAGATAAGAGGGTGGCACCAACAGGCACCGACCATAAATAAGTAACATTAGCGACATTAGTGACTGAATAATTTCGAGTTAAACCACAAACACCAAGCGCTGAACCTGTAATGGTAGAGGGAGTAGATGGAATTCCTGAATTGGAAATTAAATTCAAACACGCAGGAGCCGTTGTACCACAAACATTGGATGCGGTTACACATAACACTCCAGATGTGAAGTGACTTGCGAAATTTACGACAAGAACATTAGTTCCATTTCCAGAAACAATATTTGCTTTAGCAGGTATTGTCCATTGATAATTGGTAGCTCCGAGCGAAGTAGGAACAGTGAAAGTTATGTTAGAAGCACCCGCACAAACCGAAGCTGAACCATTAATACTTCCCAATGGTGCAGGTGGTTGATTGAGTACATTTAAAGTAAAAGAAGCAGATGCTGTTAATCCATTAGCATCTGTAACAGTAACTGTATACGTACCTGCTGTTAAATTACTTAAATTGGCAGAGACACTTCCATTATTCCACAAATAAGCATAAGGAGAAACGCCTCCAGTTACAGTGAGCACAATAGCTCCATCATTTCCTCCAGGGCATGTTACATGAGTAATGGAACCATTCACGGAAAGTGCAGAATTAGGTCCATATCCGCAGGGAGAATTATTAAGTGAAATTAACCAAGGATTAGAATTCCCAATTGGGCTAGCAGGTTCGAAATACGGAGACGGTCCTGTTGGAATTACAGGCCAGTCCCAACTCGTAACTCTTACAGAATCATAAGCAGGAGAAGCACTAGTTCCATAACTTTGAGTATATGTTGAAGTAGTATAGGGTGTTGTTAATCGCAACCATAAATCTACAATTGGTGTCGTTCGATAGGGTTGTGCCTTCCCTTGATTGAATGCTGACATCCCAGCTGCTCTTTCTGCGGTTGTAAATCGATACATAATATCTGCAACTGGATTTGCTCCTGTTTTACTTAATATCCAATAACGATCTACGGCACCTGCTGCATTATTTGTACCCGTCAAATTATTAATATGTGTAACTGTTGGCGGCAATGGTAAATTTCCAGGAGCATTGTAAGTCGATATATCCATATCACCCATATCACCACTTTTATGCAAAAACGAAAATGGTATATAGAGTGGAGCTGTCACAGCACCACTACCGAAGGGAACTACACGATAACCGATTACCGAATTTATATTTTTCCAAATCACAGATGCCGTTGCATTTTCGGAGATTAAAAATCCATTAGTTCTTTCAAACGGTCCTTTAGGATTTACTAAATTTCCATTCGTACTCATAGCTCTTGGATTGTTCATAGTTAAAGTGTAAGTATTCATTCTTAATTGTCCTTGTAAAAGAACTACGGATGAATCCACAGTAATAGCGCGCATCATAGTTACAAATTGAGAAGCAGCACCTTTATTTATTTCCAATTCGTTAAAAGTTGTAGGTTGTGAACCTGCAATAGTTTGCGCTATGGTACTATCCATTCGTACTCGACTATAACCCGCTTCAAAGAATCCGTTGTTTAACCAATCTTCTTGCACATTAATTATTGCTTTACCATATGGTCGATTAATTAAGAAGGTGAAATTAGGACGGAATGAATATAAACCACTAAAGAAATTATCCGTAACACCTGCGCCCGGAATCATTGCGCATCCAGCTCCTGCATTAGTTGTTGAAGAAAGAATAAGAGTTGATTTTACTCCTGTTGTTTGGGTAATGCTGATCCGATCATCATTAGATCCGATGTTAGCTGTATTATCAAAACAATATTGAATTAACAAATTATTTAATCCATCCCACACGATAGGAGTAGACAAATTGATAGTATTTATTCCTGGAAAAGTAGTTGTTAATGCTACAGGGCCATACACCGTAGTAAATGGACCCGCATAAGGTACATTACTTGAATGTTGTGAAAACGGTACTAATGCATAGCTCACTGAAAAGCCTCCAAAAGCCGCAGTACTTCCTTTAAAATTCAGACTAAATTGCAATCCTGTAATATTATCATTCGGCATGAGACCGGCTAACTCTAATTCAGCATACGAATAAATAATTTGCGTTCGAGCATCTGTGCTTTGTGCTTTGAGAGGAGAATAAATATTGTTGATGATTGTTCCATTACCGTATTTCAAATTTTTAGTTAATGAATTGATCACTTTTACGGTGCCATTATTAATTATATCTTTTCTCAATTTTAATGCATTCGCACTTGCATTTGGAGCGTCTATAATTAAAGAATCCAGTGAAGAAATCGTCAAGTTGTTTGCATTACCCCCAACTGTCGACTTGATCGTTGGACAGAAATAAGGACGTGTAGCAATTCCAGCAGGAGGAAAAACTTGTAGGCGATCTACAAATGCATCTTCTGTAATAGTTGGAACACCTCCACACCAGTTTCCAGGACTATTCCAATCGTCTGTATTTCCTAACCACAATTTATATCCTATAGGACAGTTAGGAGAAATAACAATATTAAAATCTTCAATCTCTCCATAATTTTGTTGAGAACAAGGATCAATATTTGAACTGGCAAAAACCTCGCGCACTCTCATGCGCGTTAACCCAGTATAACCTGCTGCAGGGGTAACGAATGGTATACTCAATGTTTGATTTGCACCGCAATTTACTTGTCCTAATTTTTCGCCAGCATCAATAAAATCACCATCTCGATTATAATCGATGAATACAGCAATATTATTATTTGATAACCATGTTCCAGCTTGCACTGCTATTGAATAGGCGGCTCCTTGAGTCAATACTACGGTTCGTCCAGCTACAGGATCCCACAATTCATAATCGGGTGGATGCGCTGTAAAGTCACAACCAGCACCACCATTAGAAACCAAACATGGCAAGTTAGAAGGTAACCCTGTATTATTATTTGTTGAACCAACAGACGTATTAATTGCAGTTCCACTTGCACCATTTAAAACAACCGATTGAATATAATCATTATTGGTGTAACTAAAAACATTACCTGAAGTTCCATGCGTGTATGATCCTATACAATACGGCAATCCAATTTGACTTGCACCAGGCAAAGAAAATCCTCCTGCACTTGGAGTAACCGTAACACCCGTACCTCCAGGTGATGGACAAGTACCTGCAGTTCCACCCACCGCTGAACTACGCAAATCAGCATCAACAAAATTATTTGATGTTGCAGCAACTTTTATGTCATACGTTAACCAGAAATACGTGGTATCATACTCAAGATACATACAAGAAGTTGCTCCATTTACAAAATCGAGGTTCGTACCAGGAACGGCAATGGTTTGCCCAAATCGGCGAACCGGATAATCATCTGTTCCAGCAGTAACTGGAAAAGGACTTACATAAGTAGAATCAAAAAGTGTACTTCCACCAGTATAATAGATTTTAGCATCGTCAATATCTAATACGTTCGTAGTTCCATTCGTATTCATCAAAAGCGAATCCAATTTAACGGCAGTAGAAAGCGCACCATTCACAACACCACAACCACTTGTACCCCCGATAATACAACGAAGACCAACAATCATGTGATTGTTTGTACTTTCACCTACCGACGCACCATTTTGTAAAAACAAATCCATCTTTACATCACTAGCCAACGTTGCAGAAGGATAGGTATTGGTCGTAACACGATCCATGTAAATATTATTACCATCCTTACAAACGCCCATGATAATAAAATAATAACGCTTTGCAGTGTAGGATGCTGCTGCTAAATCATACGTGTACAAATTCCATGTATTGGCTGTAGATGCAGGAGCTGTATTATAATACCTCGACATTTTATCTGCACCCAATGTATTCGACAACAAAGTGGCACCAGTCATATTTGGAGCGGTATTGATATAAACTCGAATATGATCATCGTTACCTGCAAACCCAATATCACGATACATGTAAAAACTAAACTGAGGATTTGTTCCACCATTATTGCTAAAATCAAATGGCTTTGTTATGATAATGGAGGTATCATTGTTTGTTCCAACAAATGAATTAAACATCATCAAATTTAATCCACCACCGGGAGCGGAACCACATGCGGGGTTAGTAGCACTAGCTGCTGGCTGAAGCACGAATGCTCCATTCACGTTAGTTATATATTTTTGATTTCTCCAACCAGGCGCTGGGAAAATAGTTGCGCTTTCAAATGATTCGATCTGCTGTACCACCTGAGGAAATGCAAAAGTGCTTAGCAAAGTAAAGACAGCTAATAAGATATTGAATTTTTTCATGATAAAAATTTAAGATCTGTTAATGGGGATATGAGGTATTTTGAATCAAAGTTAGGAAAATACCTCCAAAAAACAATCAATATAATCAAAAAATTCAATGGTCAGGAAAGCTTTAGATCAAATTTTGAGAATATGGTCTTTCCGAAATCATCACACTTAGTATCGCTTTCTTTCAAGATTTAAGAAAACCTCAACATGAAAATACATTTGGGGATTTATTACAACTAAAGTAAAAAAGTAATCCCGAATAAAAACTCAAATTAGAATTTATTATTCGGGATTACAATGACAATTTTACAACTTAATGTTTCACCACAAACCTACGTGTTCGAACAACATCTCCCTGTATTATACGAATGAAATAAACGCCATTGGAGAAATTCGAAGTGTTTATTTTTATTCCTGATGCAACTTCTGCGCTGTCATAATTCTTACTCATCAATTGTTGACCAAGGATATCGATGCAAGTAATTTGAAAATCATCTTCTGCATTTGTTAACCACGACAATGTAATTTCATCTTTGGCTGGATTAGGATAGAGTACAAGGTCAGATGTTTCATCATTACCAAGTCGAGGACAACTAAGCATGGTAATGTTCAAAGTCTTATTTGAACTTGTACCACAAGCATTACTCGCTTTCACTTTCAATGCAAGTACATTTCCTACGGTACTTGCAAAATTTAATACAATAGAATTTGTTCCTTGACCACTCACCAAAGTTGCACCTGCAGGAATCGTCCACGTATAACTTGTAGCTCCAGTCGAATTACTACATGAATAATTTATATTTTGACCGTTAAAGCATGCACTCGTAGGTCCTGTAATAGTTGTTGGGATAGCAGGCTTCCCTGTAATCGTTTTAGAAGCGGTCGTCGAATTACCACATGAATTTGTTCCTGTTACAACAATGTTTCCCGAAGCAAATGAATTGCTATAAGAAATACTAACAGCGTTTGTTCCCTGACCCGAAAGCAAGGTAGCTCCAGATGGAACACTCCAGCTAAATGTTACTCCCGCCTGATTGACTACAGAGTAATTTTTCGTTGAATTACAAACTCCATTTGCATTACCTGTAATGGTTCCGATTGCTAATGGATTTGGAATGATGCTAACGGCTAAACAGAAATTGGCTGAACTTCCACAACTGTTTTTTGCTTTCACACAAACATCGCCAGACACTGCAGCTGCACCTATTTTCACCGTTACGCTGGTGGTGTTTTGTCCAGATAAGATATTGAGACCAGTGGGCATTGTCCAGGTGTACGTATTATTTCCTAAAACGGCAACCGTAGAAAAAACTACTGTATCTGTAATACATAATTGTGTTGGTCCATTAATTACAGTTGGCTTTGACGGTTTACCATAAATCGTTTTAGTACGTGCATTACTTGTACCACATACATTGTATGCAACAACAGAAATAGCACCCGAAGTAAACGAAGTAGTAAATTGTATAGAAACAGCATTAGTACCTTGTCCAGAAACAACAGTTGCGCCCGCAGGCACCGACCAAAGGTAGCTCACATTTGCCACATTGGTTACTGAGTAATTTCTTGTTAGTCCACATACTCCATATCCCGAGCCAGTAATTGTAGAAGGTGTACTTGGTGTTGGAGCACTTGCATTAATAAGCAAGCAAGAAGACGTAGTTGAACCACAAACATTAGAAGCAGAAACACACAACACTCCGGTGGTAAAACTCGCATTAAAATTTACGGTAATAACATTTGTTCCTTGTCCGGAAACCAAAGTCATATTTGCGGGTAATACCCACAGATAGCTGGTAGCACCTGCAGTAGTTGGAACAACATAAGTAATGTTGTTAGCACCTGGACAAATTGTTGTAGGTCCACTTACAGCACCTAACGGAGAAGGCAATTGGTTACTTACATTAACAGTAGCCGTTGTGGAAGCAGTTGCTCCATTTGAATCAGTGACAGTAACCGTATATGTTCCAGCTGCTAAATTATTTAAATTTTGATTTGCGCTTCCGTTACTCCATTGATAAGCATAAGGGGCAGAGCCACCCGAAACAGAAATGCTAATAGAACCATTTGCAAATCCGGCACAAGTTTCATGTGTCACGTTCGTCACAGAAACCAAAATTCCCGATGAAGAATAATTATATCCACAAGGAGCTGTGTTAAGAGTAACAACCCAAGGATGCGAATTACCAATGGCACCTGCAGGATCTGTATAAGGTGCTGGGCTTTGTGGCACGTTTGGCCAATCCCAATTCACAACACGTACCGAATCGAATGCAGGTGAAGCATTTGTTCCATAAGATTGAGTATAGGTTGATGTAGTATAAGGTGTTACTAAACGAATCCAAGAATTTGTACTTGAAGTCGTGCGAAACGGCTGCGCTTTTCCTTGATTGAATGCAGACATTCCGACAGGTCTTTCAGAAGCAGAAAAACGGAAGACAATATCGGTCACTGGATTACTTCCTGTTTTTTGAACCAACCAAAAACGATCGACTGTAGCCGCTGCATTATTCACAGGTGGAATGGCAGTATTATTCAAATGAGTTACCGCACTTGGAAAGGGTAAATTGCTAGGTGCACTGTAAGTTGAGATGGTTACATTTCCAAGATTCCCGCTCTTATGATTGAATGAAAATGGAATGTACGTTGGCGAGCCCACATTACTTCCAAAAGGAATCACCCGATATCCAATTATTGAATTAATACTTTTCCAAAATACAGAAGACAACTCCTTCTCAGAAATCAAATATCCATTTGTTCTTGCAAAAGGACCTTGAGGAGAAATTAAATTTCCAGTACTTACGGATGGGTTATTCATGTTAATATTATAACCGTTCATCAACAACAAACCTTGTGACAAAATGAGTGAAGAATCAACGATGATTCTTTTTAACATCGTTACCGTTTGCGTATTTACCGTTTTATTTAATTCTAACTCGTTAAAAGTAGTTACCTGTGATCCAGAGATAGTTTGCGCAATGGAACTATCCATTACCACACGACTATATCCTGCAACAAAAGTCCCATTATTAATCCAATCTTCTTGCACTTTAATGATTGCTTTTCCATAAGGTCGATCCAGTAAGAAAGTGAAATTAGGACGGAAAGAATTTAAACCAGAGAAAAAATTATCAGTCACACCAGCTCCAGGAACAAGGGCACATCCTGTGGCAGCATTCGTTGTAGTAGATAATATTAATGTCGATTTTATTCCTGTTGTTTGAGTGATCGCAATTCGATCATCATTAGAACCTATATTCATAGTATTGTCAAAACAATATTGAATTAACAAGTTACTGGTTCCATCCCAAGTGATAGGCAAATTCAAATTGATTGTGTTTACTCCAGGAAAGACGGTAGTGAAAGCCGTTGGACCATAAATCGTTTTCAACAAGCCTGCATAAGGTACATTGTTAGCATGTTGGTTAAAAGGAACTAAGGCATAACTCACCGTAAAGCCATTAAATGCATTTATGCTTCCTTTAAATACTAATGTGAACTCGAGTCCAGAAATATTATCATTACTTAACATTCCTGCTGCGGCTAATTCTGCTGCTGAATAAATAATTTGAGTCCGTGCATCCGTACTTTGCGCTTTAAAGGGGGTATAAATATTATTTATTAATGTGCCATTCCCAAAAACGAGATTATTCGAATACGAATTCGTCACCAAAATTTTTCCATTGTTCGTTAGATCTTTTGCTACTTTGAGTGAATTCACACTCGGCGAAGGAGCATCAATCATAATAGAATCCAATGTCGAAACGGTTAAATTCCTTGAATTTGCAACGATGTTTGATTTAATTATTGGATGTAAATAGGGTCGAGTTGGAGTTCCCGAAGGAGGGAAAACTTGCACACGATCAAGGACTGCATTATCGGTAATTGCCGGAACTCCACCACACCAATTTGCTGGATCATTCCAATCCGCTGTATTCCCTAGCCACAATTTAATTCCAGCAGGACAGTTTGGCGAAAGTGTTATTGTGAAATCTTCAATTTCTCCATAGGTTTCTATAGAGCAAGGATCGATATTACTATTCCCTGTTACTTCACGCACGCGCATTCTTGTTCGACCAAGAAAGCCGGTGGCGGGAACGGTAAATGGTATATTTCCAATTCCCAATCCAGGTAAACTAACCTGACCCAATTTTTCTCCCGCATCAAAAAAATCTCCATCATGATTGTAATCGACAAAGACAGCAATATCATTATTACTTGGCCAAGTACCAGCGCGCACTTGAACGGAGTACGCAGTACCTTGAGTTAAGACAACTGTTCGACCTGACACAGAAGGCCATATTTCATAATCGGGAGGATGTGCAGTGAAGTCGCAACCAGGTCCACCATTAAAAACTAAACATGCTAGACTCGATGGCAAACCAGTATTATCATTTTTAGCTCCTGTTGTTGTATTTATAGCAGTACCATTTGCACCATTTAAAATAACATGAGTGATGTAATCATTATTCGTATAAGAACCGTTGGTACGCGATGTACCAATTGTGTATGCACCCACACAATAGGGAGCATCTATGAGTCGAGCTCCCGGAATAGAAAACCCTCCTGAATTTGGAATCACAGAAACACCCGTACCCCCAGGCGAAGGACATGTACCAGCAGTTCCTCCAACTGCAGATCCACGAAGATCAGCATCAATAAAATCACCAAGCGTTGCATTTGCCTTTACATCGTATGTCAACCAGAAATAGGTAGTATCGTACTCGATATGAATACAAGAGGTTACTCCATTCACAAAATCGAGATTCGTTCCAGGAATGGCGATCGTTTGACCAAATCTTCGATCCGGATAATCATCTGATCCAGCAGTTAGCGGGAAAGGACTTACATAAGTCGTATCAAACAAAATACTTCCACCGGTATAATAAATTTTTGCATTCTCAATATTAGTTACGTTAGTAGTTCCATTGGTATTAAGCATGAGTGTATCTAATTTAACGGCTGTGGACAAAGCACCATTCACCACACCAGAACCACTGTTTCCTCCGACTATACATCGTATCCCTACAACCATGCTGTTCATTGTACCTGTACCCACAATGGCGGTATTTTGATAAAACAAATTCATACTAACATCCGATGCAATTGTTGCAGAGGGGTATGTATTTGTAGTAACACGATCCAAATAAATATTGTTACCATCCTTACAAACACCCATAATGATAAAATAATATCTTTTACCTGTATAACTAGCAGCAGCCAAATCATACGTATACAAATTCCAAGTATTTGCTACGGCTGCAGGAGCTGTCGTATTATACCTTGACAGTTTATTTGTACCTAATGTGTTACTCAATAAAGTAGCTCCCGTCATGTTAGGAGATGTATTAATATATACCCGAATATGATCATTCTGCGCAGCAAAACCATTATCACGATACATATAAAAACTAAATTGAGGATTCACTCCTGCATTATTACTAAAATCAAATGGCTTCGTAATGATGATGGAAGTGTCATTGTTAGTTCCTGTAAAAGAATTAAACATCATCAAATTTAAACCTCCCGTTGGAGCAGCGCCTGGAGTTGGATTTGTTGCAGTAGCTACCGGCTGAAGCACGAATTCACCATTCACATTCGTTATATACTTTTGCTGTCTCCAACCTGGAGCAGGAAAGATGGATGAACTCTCAAATGATTCTATTTGCTGCACCATTTGAGGCAAAGCGTGAGTGGCTAGCAATAGAAATATTGCCAGCAATGCTAGATTTTTTTTCATTGTAAAAGGAATATGATAGTAGTAAGTTTTGGATTAATTGTGTATTCAAAAGTAAGAAAATAACCCAGATTTACAAGTTTTAATTTATTTAATTTAGATACTTCCAACTTTTACCAAAACCCCTTACTTACAAGCAAATGAGTTCTACTGTTTTCCTAAATCCATCTAAACTTAAAAAAATCCATAAAAAAACCTATATAAACATGAATTTACAAGCTTTTTTCCTCAAAAAAGCTTGATTTTTATTGGAATTGAACATGAATCAACTTTAATATAATTTTTCATTTTAACTTCCATTTCCTATTGCGAAATTGAAAAAATATTATAAACTTGCTATCCTAAATTTTATTCTAGTCCGAATCCATCTTTGCCTCTAAAAACAAAAAATAAATATATTTCTTATTAACAAAAAAACAATGAAAACAAACCAACGCCACCTCGTTCGATTTTGCATGCTATCAATTTCAGCAACGCTTGTCTTGCTCTTCCCAAAACATAGTTTTGGACAGGTACAAAACCTCAATGATTACGTGCTTTTTGCTGGCAACGGCACTGTTCCTGGACAGTCGTGTGCGAACCCCGCTTCACCAGGATATGCGGTACAACTTTCGTCTTCCACAACCATCAATGGAGGAACGGTAGGAAGTTATGTTCTTGTTAAAACTACTGGAAGTTCTTCTATAACTGGAACTATTCGCAGTGGAAATGATGTAATTCTTTCCAGTAGCAATACAGTTGGTGGAAGTATTGCCGCAGCTAATGCGGGTTCACAGAGTGGAACTAGCATCAGCATTGGATCCAACTTTAACTTAGCGGGCTCTATCAACGCTAATGGAAATATTTCCGTTAATAGTGGAAATATTGTTGGTTCGGTTACACATCCCTCAGGAACTTCGTACACAGGACCTATGCCAGGAGGAGGAAATATTATTGGAACACCCAACTTACCTGCATTACCTACTCTTCCTGCTCCTGTTGTTTTTCCCGCTGCTGGATCACAAAATATTAGTTCAACAACAACACTTAATCCGGGTTGCTATAAAAAAATGACCTTGAGTGGAAATAAAACCATTACGTTAAATGGTCCAGGGGTGTATGTATTTAGTTCAATCAGCAATTCGGGTAGTGCAAATAGCTTTGTTTTTAATTTTCAAAACAGCACCTCTGGAACTTTTAAAATATATGTTCACGGGAACATGTGCTTAGGTAAAGTAAATGCTACTATGATTAATGGAGGAAATGCATCTCGAATATTTTCAGAGACACATGGAACAGGATCTGGAGCATTCACAATTGCTAATGGTTATGGCGGAGGAATTTCGAGATGGCTCGGAAATGTTTATGCACCTTTTTCCGCTATCAATATTGGATCGGGCACTGGTAATTCTGAAATAAATGGTTCCCTGTGGAGTGGAACTCAAGTCATCATTTGCAGCGGAGTAACTATCAATTTTGTTTCGCCAGGTAGTTGTACAACACCTAATGCCAATGCTGGTTTAGATAAAATATTAACTTGTGTTGCTAATTCAGTTGTGTTAGACGGATCATCCACTACGCCTGGAGTTACTTATTCATGGGCGGGTCCAGGTATTGTTTCTGGAGGAAGTTCGGCTACCCCTACCGTTAATGCTATAGGCACATATACTGTAACTGTTACGAGCAATGGTTGTACTGCAACCGATCAAGTTGATGTTACAAGTAACACAACTGTTCCCCATGCAGATGCCGGCGTCGATCAACTTTTGAATTGTGCAGCAAATACCGTTTCTCTTTCGGGAAGTTCATCAACGAGTGGAGTAAATTTTTGTGGACGGGTCCTGGAATTGTTTCAGGAGCCAAGCAGCTTCTGCTATCGTAAATTCAACAGGAACGTATACGCTTACCGTTAGTAATCCTGTGAATGGATGCTAATACCGATTGATGATGAAGTGACCTCCAATTTTTCAGTTCCCACAGCAGAGGCTGGACCGGAAAATGCAATTACATGTACGATTTTAGGAAGTTACCTTACGGGTAGTTCAAATACCCTGGATGCAAATTTTGCATGGTCAACTACTGGAACTGGAAATATTGTTTCTGGTGCAAACACAGCTACGCCAATCGTAAATGGAATTGGAACTTATACTTTAACAGTTACCGACCCAACTAGTTTATGTATTGCTACTGATCAAGTAATTATTATAGAAGGACCCTGTATTTTACCTTACTATACACCTTGTCCAGATGGGAAGTATAATGGTGTTCTAGGATGTGAGTTAAGTTCACTTTACTTAAATTATACAGTAGGTTCTGATACCATTAACGATGTTTATTTCTTTGGTGGAGATAGCGTTTATGTTGAGATTATTTCGATAGAAGGTCAAACTCAAAATTTATTTAATCTCCTTTATAACGCTCCTGGCTATGGGTTAACGGATACGATCCCCAATGGATTGAATCCACTAATCATTACAGGTCGTATGCCTATTGCTAATTTAATTAACTTAAGCACCGCTCCTGCTGCAGCTATGATTAATTATGTTCGCCCTGTTTATCCATCTGTAATTAACAGTGGAGTGACTACATCACAAGGTGATGTTGCACAACGAACACCACAAGTTCGTGAAGCATTTGGTATTACTGGTGAAGGTGTAAAAGTTTGTGTATTATCCGATAGTTATAACAGTATTTTAGGTAACCCTGCCAATACAGATATCGTCAATGGCGATCTACCAGGAATTGGAAATCCAGATGATGATTTAACACCTGTAGATATCATCAAAGAATATCCTTACGGACAACGAAGTGATGAAGGTCGTGCTATGATGCAAATTATTCATGATGTTGCACCCGATGCTGCTCTTGGATTCCGCACTGCTACCATTAGCGAAGGCGATATGGCTTTAGGTGTTATTCAATGTGCTCAAAATGGATGTGATATTATTGCGGATGATGTTACTTGGGTAACTTCTCCTTTCTTCCAAGATGGAGTGATAGCCAAAGCGGTAGATTCTGTGAGTTCATTGGGTGTAAGTTATTTTGTAGCTGCTGGTAATTTCGATTCCAAATCTTACCAAAACTTTTATAATCCAATGGCAGCACCATTTGGACTAACAGGTACAGCGCATGATTTTGGTGGTGGTGATAATTTATTAAGCGTGACCTTGGCGCCAGGAAATTACACCATCGTACTTCAATGGCAGGATTCCATTTATTCTTTAGGACAAACATCCACAGGAACACAAACGGATTATGATATTTATTTGACCAATCAATTCGGTACTCAGTATTTTGGATTTAACAGAAACAATTTAGGTGGTGATCCTTTAGAAGTATTGCCATTCATCGTTCCTGGAACGGTTCCTGTACAAGCGAACTTAACTATCATTCGTGCTGCAGGATCCATCAACTCTAACTTCAAATTAATTGTATTTAGAGGAGAATTATCGTTCAACGAACATGCGAATGGTATTTCTACTATTGTTGGGCAAGCAAACGCTGCGAGTGCCATTACCGTTGGAGCTGTCAATTATTTTAACACTCCTGACTATGGAGTAAACCCTCCTACGGTTCAAGATTTCTCATCGCGAGGCGGAACTCCTGTTGATGGTGTGGTAAGAAACAAACCGGATTTAATTGCACCCAATGGTGGAAATACAACAGTACAATTGGGCGGACCGAATGTTGATGGAGATGTGTTTCCAAACTTCTTTGGAACATCGGCTGCGGCTCCTCATGCTGCAGCAGTAGGTGCATTGTTAAGAAGTGCGAAGCAAAAGTTTTATGGCGATGTAGTGAGTCCTTCACAAATGAAAAATTTATTGACAAGCACGGCACTCGACATGAGTACACCGGGCTTCGACTTCAATACGGGAGCTGGATACATTCAACCATTTGATGCGATGCTCACTTTTGCTGCACCTTCACCTCAGGCGGGAGCTTTAGTTTGGGATACCACAATAGTACCTGGATCTATTGTACTAAGTGCTGCTGTTGAAGGAAATTACTTCACCACTTCTTCTGTCATTATTTTTAATGGAGACACCTTACCGACTACTTTTATCAACTCATCGAACATCTCTGCAGATTTCCCAACCTTCTTCGGAAATTATCCAGTGTACGTATATACTCCACCGTTAGTTCCTTTCTTAAACGATGGAGGAAATTCAGACACCCTATATTTCTTCTCGACCATCAAGAAAAATGTAAAAATTACTGCTGACAACAAAAGCAAAAAATACGGAGAAAGTTTACCAGTATTCAGTGCAACCATCTTAGTAGACAATGTGCCATTAGCAAGTTCAGGCTTAACGTATGCAGATTTAGGTTTAACACCACTTGCATTCAATACTCCAGCTACTTCCTTAAGCAACACTGGAATTTATTTCATTAGTGCGAATGCAACTGTGACGGATGCAGGTTATAATACTTTCTTTAACTATGAATTTGAAAATGGATTATTAACCATTGAAAAGTTGGCGTTACACATTATTGCTAAAGACACTACTGTTACATACGGAGACAAAATTGAAATTAAAGATTTCATTTATCAATACGACGAAAGCAATATTGATCCTGCCGATCAAGCCTTGGTACTTAGTACACTTGCTAATGATCATCAGCAAAACATAGTAGATGCATTAGCATTAGTGAATGCAAGAGCCTTAGTTAATGGTAGAGCCTTAGTAAATTCAGATCTCACTAATTTAAGTGCATTAGTTAGCGCGCGAGCATTAGTGAATGCTAGAGCCTTAGTGAATGCCCGCGCTTTGGTTAATGGAGTACCTACTTATGAAACGATGAATTTGGTAGATGTAGCAACAGCATCCATATTTAATTATCAAGATGATTCTGCGACCGCACCTTTAGTAAGTGCACGAGCGTTGGTAAATGGAAGAGCCTTGGTAAATGCTAGAGCCTTAGTAAATGGAACGGCTGTCGTTAATGCGCGAGCGTTAGTAAATGGATCACCCATCGTAAACAGTAGTAATGTTGATGGTGGTGGATCGAGCAATCAAAACATTGCAGTCATTATTGATGAAGAAGATGCAAATGCTCCAGCCAATGATACACTTTATGATTTCTTAGGAATCAATATGATCACAGGTACTTATGCAGGAACACATGCTATTGTACCTGCTGCTCTCTTAAGTAATAACTTTGATATTACTTACGGATTAGGAACACTCACTATTCTACCTGCTACATTAACTGTTGAAGCTAATGATAATTCTGGAGTATATGGTGATTTACTAAACTTCACATCAACGGTTAGTGGATTTGGATATGACGACAGCCTATTGGGAATTTCAGATGGAATTATTCAATATGAAGTACAAGATAATAGTCAACAAATAGTGAACTTCCCTTATCCATTTGGCAATCATAAAATAGTTCCAAAAAATCTTGGATTGATACTTCCAACGGATTACATCGTAAATTATTTAAGTGGAGACTTAAGCATTTCAAAAGCTATATTGACTGCCACAGCCGATAATAAAACAAGAGAGTATGGTGATTCAAATCCGACGTTTACAATTACGTACGATGGATTCATTAATGGTGATGATGAAACATCCATCACACCACCCACTATAAGCTGCACTGCAACACCAACTTCAAATATTGGAACGTATAGTATAACATTGAGTGGTGGATCAGCAGACAACTATATTTTGGATAAAAAGAATGGAACGCTCACAGTCACGAAAGCTAATTTATTAGTTGCAGCTGATACAAAATGGATCTACAAAGGCAACTCATTACCTACATTTACTTCGGTAATTACAGGATGGAAAAACAATGAGCAAACCACCATTACTTCTGGGCCAAGCTATAGTTCACCTACAGGATGTAACCAATCTGCAGGTGTTTATCCAATTACGGTTTGTTGTTTGAATTTCCCGAAGAAAGCGAATTACAATATCGCTTATCAATCGGGACTTCTCTACATCAATCCAAAAGGATATGGAGCAAAGAAAATTATTCCGAGTCTGGTTTGTGTAGAAACTTTAGTAAATGATCCTTCTGGATTTAATTACAAAGCTAACTTCAGCTATTTAAATAACAATAGTACCCCACTCTATGTTCCGCTAGGGTCTAATAATTACATCTCTACTTCGGGAAGCTATTTGGGCAATCCTCCCATTTTATTTTCACCTGGAGCTACTACCTTCTCCGTTTACTTTAACGGATCCCCATTGACATGCGGAATAAAAACATATTATAATTCTACATTGACATTAGTCACGGCAACAGCGAGCTCTTCGTCCACTGCTTGTGTGCCTGGGTACAGCAGAATAAGCAATACGGGCACAGAAAGTAAAATTGATTTATATCCAAACCCAAGCACTGGACTTATTAACTTAAAGTCATTTGGATTTGAAATGAATCCAAGTATGATTACCTTATTAGATATAACGGGGCGCAGGTACGAAGTCAACGTTCATGGTTTAGGAAACGACATGAATTTTGATTGCAGCGGTCTGCAATCCGGAATTTATTTCGTGAAAATCCAATCCGAAACGGATGAATTTACACTCCGCTTTGTGAAAGATTAACCCTGATGTGTAATCGTTTTTCACGATTTCAACATCAGTTATGCAACATAAAAAGTCTATTACATAACCTGAATTAAAACACTTCCTACTTAATAAACTAAAGGTCATTGCTTCTTAGCAATGACCTTTTTTAATTTGTAAATCTAAAAAAAATACTGAGTATCTTAATTTTCAATGAATTAGATCTAATTCTTAGACTAAAAACCAATCTCCCCGAAACCAAATAAAGAAGACAAATTATGTATTTTGAGATTTAGACTCCAATTTACCCGATAAAAATTTAATATATCTTTATCCATCACAAATCAATGCATCGATAGATTGGAATTATGAAGAAAAGCACATCCGTAATTTTAGTTTTTATTTTGACGGCGTCGCTTTGTTTTGGACAAACCAATCCCATCGACAGTTTAAAAAAATTGTTGGATGCAAGTGCACAAGATTCAACACGTGTAAATATTTTATTGGAATTAAGCAAAGCTAATTTCAGCGATGCTCCCGATGAAGCTATTCGATATGCCACCTCAGCAAAAAATTTATCGGAAGAAATAAATTTTATGAAAGGAACTGCCTTCTCCTATAAAAATTTAGGATTGGCTTACTACTTCAAAGGTGACTACATCTTAACATTAGACAATTGGAATAAATCCATTCTTGCCTTCGATTCCATCGGCGACAAAGGAGGAGTAGCTAATTTACAAAGCAATTTAGGAGCGGTTTATTTCAATCAAGGGGATGATCCCAATGCACTTGAGTACTATTTAAAGTCACTAAAGATTGCGGAGGAGATGAAAGACACGTTGCGAATTGTTACCAATTGTATCAATATTGGTGCTGTGTACTTCAACAAAAAAGCAACTAAAGATCAAGCACAGCAATTTTATTTACGAGCTCTCCCCTTAAGTGAACTCATCAAAGATAATGACGCTATTGGGACGGTGACAGTAAATTTGGGCGAGATCTATTTAGAAAAAAACAACTTGGATTCGGCGCTGCTATTCTTTGAAAAATCGTTGGTAGCCTTTGAAGGATCAGGAAGTGCTCCGTACACACTAAACAACATTGGAAAAGTTTATCGTAGAAGAGGAAATTTCCAAAAGGCATTGGAGTATCAAGTGAAAGCATACGATTACGCGAAAAAATTAGATGCGAAAAACGACATGGCTATTTCACTTTTAGGATTAGCTACCTCCTATAAGGAAAAAGGCGACCTCACCATGGCTCTTAAAAACTTTCATGAAGCTGAAGAAATTGCCAAAGCGATTGGATCCGATTACCAAATCAAAGACGCTTATGAAGGGTTAGCCGTTACCTACGCATTAAAAAAAGATTTTAGCAATGCTTACAAATATCAAACGTTATTACTGGGTATAAAAGATAAACTCTTCGATTTAGATATCGAAAAGAAATTAGGAACGCTACAGTTTAGATTTGACATCGATAAAAAATCATCCGAAATATCATTACTCACCAAAGACAAAGAAATTCAAGAGCAAGAACTCAGAAGACAGAAAATTGTTCGCAATAGTTTTATTGGTGGATTCACCATTGTACTTTTATTTGCGGGTGTGTTTTTAAGTCAGCGCAACAAAATTGCCAAAGAGAAAAAACGTAGCGACGAATTACTCTTAAACATTTTACCAGAGGAAACAGCCGAAGAATTAAAAGCAACAGGAACAGCGAAAGCAAAAAGTTTTGATTTAGTCACTGTGATGTTCACCGACTTCAAAAACTTTACACAAGCCAGCGAAAAGTTGACAGCAGAAGAATTGGTTGCAGAAATTAACGAATGTTATAGTGAGTTTGATCGCATCATTACGAGCTACGGATTAGAGAAAATCAAAACCATTGGCGACAGTTATATGTGTGCTGGTGGATTGCCCGTTCCCAGTTTAACCCATGCGGAAGACATTGTAAAAGCGGGTTTAGAAATGCAAGCATTCATCGAAAAAAACAAAGCCAAACGAATTGCACTCGATCAACCATTTTTTGAATTGCGTTTAGGGATTCATACGGGTCCGGTGGTTGCAGGAATTGTAGGTATAAAAAAATTCGCATACGATATTTGGGGTGACACTGTGAATACCGCTTCTCGAATGGAAAGCAGCGGAGAAATTGGAAAAGTAAACATCAGCGGATTCACTTACGAAATCATCAAAGACAAATTTGAATGTACGCACAGAGGTAAAATCCAAGCTAAAAATAAAGGTGAGATTGATATGTACTTTGTAGAAAGAGTAAATAGCTAATTTAACTAGTTCTCCTGTTCATTTTATGATTTTTAACTTGTTTGAGTTAACATGCTATCGTTTTAGATAGCAAAAGAAGACATTTTTTCCTTTTTTCATTGAAATTAGATGTCCCCAACCCCACAAGCAATAGTATTTCCTATTTTAGCTGAATAAATCCTTCGGAACCCACAAAACACTTATGAATAGCAAGCTTTCCTTTTGGTTAAGACTATTCAACATCCGAAATGATGAGAAAACCACGGTTCAAAACTTGGTACTTCATCATTTCTTTTCCGGTATTGGTCAGGCCTTGCTATTTACGGTGGCTAGTACTTTGTTTTTAACTCAGTACGGTTCACAGCAATTACCCTTAGCATTTATTTTATCATCCATTGCCATGATGATTGTGGGAAGGTCCTACTCCTTCTTCGAACATAAATTATCAATCCGCAAATTATTGTTAATGGTAATGGGCATCATGGTACTGATTCCATTTTTATTGCGCAGTACTTTTTACTTTGATTCTATCACTTACATTCCGTTCATCATTATTATTGGTGAGCGTGTGTTTTATCTTTTATCGAATCTAGAATTTTGGTGTATGTCGTCGATTGTGTTTGATGTTCGACAAGGTAAGCGATTGTTTGGATTGATTAGCTCGGGTGATATTCCTGCGAAGTTATTGGGATATTTATCTGTTTCCGTCTTGGTCCCCATAGTTGGTATCTACAACTTACTTTGGTTCGCAACAGGATCCATCTTGTTAGCATCACTATTTCTGCGTAAAATATTATTGCAGCCCGATATAAACTTACAAGTTCGACAAGCTCCACACGAACAATTTTCTGATAAAAAATTATTGACTGGATTTTTTGGCAATCATTATATTCTCGTTTTGTCAGGACTCTCGTTCTTAACGATTGCATCTTTTACGTTGATTGACTTCACCTTCTTACATAACGTTCAAAGTACTTTTAAAACGGAAGAGTCATTAGCGAAATACATTTCTACCTTCTTCTCGGTGGGTTATGCCTTTATCATTTTGCTTAAACTTTTATTGTCGGGGAGATTGGCTGAACAAACTGGAATTAAATTTTCGTTGTTGATTATGCCTGTGTTACTTTTTCTATTTTCATTAGGATTCTTTTTTTGGAGTAGCGGACAAAACGATGTTTACAACAACTTGATGTACATCGGCGTGATGTTCATGGCCATAAGTGTAGCAAAATATTCGGTGAACGATCCAGTATATTTGGCGATGTTCCAGCCATTGCCTACACAGCTTCGATTAAAAGGACATACTATCATTAAAGGATTTATTCAGCCACTGGCTCTTGGTATCATTGGATTAATACTTTGGTGTATCCTTAACATAGGAGGTAATATTGATTTTTATTTATTGAATTATGGAATTTTAATTTTGTCAGTTTTATGGATCTATAATATCACTCGAAGTCATAAACTTTATATTTCAACTTTGGCAACAGCCATTCGGAATCGATTTATTTCGGGTTCAGAAATTGCAATGGAATCGGCATCTTTTTCAAAGCTTTTAAAAGACAGTATTTACAATCATCAGAAAGAAGATATCATTTATGGAATCACTGCCTTGGATGAAAAATTTCCAGAAGTACTAAGAGAAGAAATGAAATTCGTTTTAACTAGTGATAGCAATAGTGTAAAACGTGTAGCTTTGAAAATTTTAAATAAAAGAGGATGGAACGAATTCCTTCCAGAAGTAAAACACATCTACCTTAGCGAAACGCATCTTGAAACCAAGGCGGAGGCAGCTTATTTCTGTGCTCAATCAGGAGATACTGAAATTCAAAATAGTATTAGTCAAGATGTATTTGAAACTTATCCAACACTGATTCAAGAATCCATCCTTAAAGGAATTCTGAAATCAGATTCCATGGAGCAGCAACAAAATGCGATAAATACGATTCATCATTTACTGAAGAGTGATGAATCGAAAAAGCAATTAACCGCATTAACCATACTTTCTCAAGAATATTTAGCTGAGTTTGAATCGGAAATTTTTAGATTGATGGCATCAAAAGAAATGTTGGTGCAAATTGCCGCTATTGATGCTGCGGGAAAAAGTAAATCACCCGCGTTCATTGCTCAACTGATAGCCCTCTTGCTTATAGCTCCTGGTTCTAATCACATTATTGAAAGTTTAAGTAAATATGGAGATGCCATCTTCGATCATTTAAAAAAGATTCCCTTTCAAAGTGTCATACACAAACAAGGAGTGCTTTCGGATATTATTCGAATTGCAGAAATTAGTTCCGGTCCGAAGGGAGGCGAATTTTTATTTTCCATATTACATCATACACCTCCTCATCTCAAGGAAAGAATTGTTGAAGTGCTCAGCATCTCGAAGTATATTTTAGAGTCTAGGGAAAAAGATCGCATGGAGCGTATGTTGAAAGAAGAAATTGGTTTTGCTGTTGCTCTGCTCGAAGGGATTGAAGATGCATCTTTGAATCCACGATTACATGAAGCTTTCAATTTCGACTATGAAAATTGTAAGCGACGCATTATTACCATTTCCGGACTACTTTACAATCGCAAAATAATGCGTGAAGCTTCTGCTGCTTTTCGAAACAATTCAAAAGAAAGAAGAGCTAATGCATTGGAAATAATGGAACAGGTGATTCCACGTAAGACCGCTCAAATATTAATTGTACTGCTCGATAACATTTCACCGGCACAAAAAATTAACAAGCTTCAAGACTTTCATATAGTAAGAAAGCATGAAATTCCAGACAGCATACTTAGAGATGGAACAGATATTTATAGTGGATGGACTGTTTGTTTAGCATTACGATCGGCAGCCTATCACGACAGCAACTACATTCATGCTGTTAACATCATGCAAACTGAAAATTCATTGCTACGTGAATCTGCAGCGCACTATTTATTGAACTTCAAAGAAAACCATCCAAATCACTTCAGCACATTAGCTGGAACTTTTAAAACTAATATTGATGAGATCATGAAAAACAAACACGAAAACACCATCTCTGATTTTGAAAAGGTGTTGGTGCTAAAAGGCACAGCACTCTTTGGAGGAACTCCTGAAAACATCATCGCAGAAATTATTCCGATCGTTCGCGAAGTAAGAGTGAATGAAGGGGAAGTTATTTTCGACAAAGGCGATTCGGGTAGCAGCATGTATATCATTTACAATGGCGAAGTAAAAATCCATGACGGAAATAAAACCTTTGCAACTTTAGGTAAAAGAGAATTCTTTGGAGAGTTAGCGTTGTTAGACCCGGAGCCACGTTCGGCATCCGCTACAGCCACCACCGATACTTTGTTATTAAAATTAGAGGAAGAAGAAGCTTACGAGTTGATGGAAGAACGCACCGAAGTTTTAAGAAGTATACTTCGTATTTTATGTAAGCGAATCAGAATGCAAAACGATAAATTGGTAGCGAGTACCGACTTAAAAAATTAAAAAAAGAATGAATTCGTTTTAAAAAAATCATTTGCTCATAACTAACTCTTTTAGCTCTTGTAGGTATTGTGATTTTAAATGATTCCGATTTCGTTGAGAAGTATTTGTCCAATAATGATGGGAATCTAAAAAAGTATATTGAATCAAATTCCAATCCATATTTTCATCTATCCTGCCAAGCGATTTCCACTCTTCAAAAAGTCGATTACTAACGTCTTTAAAATCTTCTCTTCCGAGATGATCTAAGTCCGCATCACACAAAATTTTCTCTAGAAGCGTTTCAGGTTTTTGAGGCAATTTTGTTTTCATAATCATGTTGCAGACAATTTCAATAGCCTCTTCATCATAATTATAATCGGGTAGAATAGCACGAGCAATTAAACATCCTTCCTCCTCATGATCAACAAACGTATTGAGAAAACCAATATCGTGTAAAAATCCAGCTGTTTTTAATAACACTAAATCATAAGATTCTACAACACCTTCTTGCTCTGCAATTTTTAATGCTCCCTTTACCACATCAATGGTATGTGTCAAATTATGATAATGCAGTTTAGGAGACAACTGTGTCCCCAAGGCTCTAACAACAAAATTTTCTATGCCTGCAACATTCATATAGACCTTATTCTTTCATACTGCTTAGTAAAAGTAATTAATATTAAATCAACCCCCTATAAAAACGAATATTTTTTATGCACATGGGTCATTTTATTCTATTCAAAGAGCAGAGGGGCTAAAAAGCATAATCGACAACCCAATTAAAATGGTACATATTTACCTTATTAAATGTGTATTTAGGCTGCAATTCCAGCGTATCCATTTGCTTTTTATAGACGACTAATAATTGCATCGAAAGCCCCTTAAGGTAATGAACGAAAGAGTAATTAAGATCCCAATTAATCTGATGATAAGAGGGGAGTCCATACTTGTTTTGTGCAAAATTATTTACTGATGGCAATTTAATCCATCCATAACTAAGTCCTGTTTTAAGTTGACCATCCAAAAATTGATAGGCTAGTCGAGTATTCAATGCATTTACCTGTGAAAACCCTTCGTTTCTTTCCCTTGGCATGAAAGTATAAAATGGCTCTCTCCCCCACTCTCGCGGCATCAAAAACTGTCCTTCGTCACTAATATGTGTAAAATTGAATGAGAAGTCCAATTTTTTAGTTAGAATTCCGATCTTAGCACTATACACATTTGAATAATTATCCTTTCCAAAATAAGCATGTGCTGGATTGGAATTTCCACCATTTTCCAAGGCTTCTTGGTGGATGAACATAAATCCATATTGCAATTTTACTTCCTTTGAAAAAGGCATTAAATAATCAGCACGAATCATTGAAGTATTAAAAACATTTTCGGCAAACTGATTCCACAATTGAATTTTTAAATTCGTTTTTGGCTGGATGGTTAAACCTATTAATCCAACTCCGGTAGACTTTGTAAATCCTGCATAATCCGACTTCGTTCCTAACTCGTTCACTCCTGATGGATAAATCCCATAACTATCTTCCACATCGTACCATTTTACTGTTGAGCGCGGTGATATTCTACGAATCCATCCTCCCTCAATCTTAAATCCTTTCCATTCATTCCACTCTCCCCAAATTCCTTCTTCAATGGTACCTCGCATTCTTCCATCCTGACGATTGATGAATGGAGTATTCAGTTCAAACCGTCCGACTTCAATTTTAGAATGATGATATTTATATCTTACATAAAGATCTTCCAGTCGATCTAAATCATTTCTATTCGATGGATTCGTCAAATCAAACAAGCCAACTTCATATCGACTTCCTATTTTAGTCACGGGATCAAGCTTAGACAAATCTGAAGAGATGGCATTAAAAATAAAAAATCCTGTGAGTCCAAACTGGAAACGATGAATGACAGGACTCTCATATCCAATTCCTGCTCCTACAGCAACAGCATAAAAATCAGTTAATGATTTTTCATTGTCGGTCGACATCAAATAACTTCTTATATGTGCATGAAATTTTCCTTTTGACAATAAATTTTCAGAGAGAGGTAGACTATCCTTTTTATCAGATGAAAGACTATCCGATTGACCAAACGAATTGGAGATAAATACTCCCATAAGAATGGAAATGACGAAGAATAATTTACCGATTTTCATTTTACCGTTTCACGGCTTTTTTGATAGGACCGAAAGGACCTAATTTATGTTGATGTTCTGAAAATGCATCGGCATAAGGGCCGAAGGGATGGTCGAATGGTTTTTTAGAAATATCGGGCCAATCCTTTTGAATATTCAAGCTTGGGCGCGATTGTGTATTGATAAAAGCAGCTACATCCCATGCCTCCTCATCCGTTAGTTGAGGTGATAAATACGATACACCCTGAGGCATATTCATCTTTACATAACCCGCTAACCTTGAAAGACGAAACAATCCCGCTCCGTTGTTATAGCTATGCTTTCCAAAAAGAGGAGGATATGTATACTCAGTAAAATCGCTATTCGGTACTCCTTCACCGTTAGCTCCATGACAGGATACACATTTCGTAGAAAATACGATTTTTCCTTTCTCTGGATCTGCTTCTCTTTTCAACACCGGAAGATCATAAATCCCTGTTCCTTCGGGTTTATTCTCCTCTGTAACTTCACTTCCCACCCATTTAATATAGGCAACCATCGCTTGCATTTCCTTACTTGAATCGGCGGGAGCTTTGCCATTCAAGCTTCGTTCAAAACAATCGCGAACTCGTTTTTCAACGGACTCAATTGATCCGGAACGAGCACGAAATTTAGGGTAGGTTGAAGCCACCAATGAATAATTATTTCCATATACTTTCGTGCCTGCTTCCAAGTGACAATTTTGGCAATTCATTCCATTGGTTAATTTCGCTAGCTTTCCATTCGGTCCATAAAAAAGTGATGTATGCATTACTAAATCTCTACCATAAAGAATTTGCTTGTCGTTCACTTCTTCAATATCTGGAGCCATCCACGAAATTTTTTTCACTTCGTCTATTGGCTTTTTATTTGGGGCAGATGGGCTGACAGTTGTTTTTACCACTTCATCAGAAAAAAGAGAAGTAAAATCAATATAATGCGATGTTACAATAAAAGTAAAGCAATAAATAGCACGACCATCATCTGCACCATTCCACGAGCAACGATCACGGCTGCCTTTCGATTTTGCTCTTGATTTGAATTTAACGAACTCATGTATCCTATCTAAACTCGTATGTAGTTCCTTGCAATTGGGTAAGCAGTGTAGGTGGAAAATCGGTAGCGGTGGCACGTCCTTCCAATTTTGGAGAAACAAGAGGATGAGCTGCTAAATATTCTTCAATCACTTTATGCATTACCACACCTAACAACTTCGGCGACTTCACTTTCTCCACTCTACAAAGCACATCATCGGGATCACCTTCACGCTCGCAGGCAACAATAGAATATTCTTTTTCCAAATTAATTGGTTCACCTTTAATTTTCACAAAGTTCAATCGTTTACCCATTTCATTTCCGATAGTAAAATTAACTTCCATCCCATTAAAACGAACGAACCATCCGCCAAAACGTTTTGAAGGATCCTTAGCGAATGCATTTTGCAATTCCTTCTCCAGCCAATCCCACACTTGTTTACCAGTCACAATTCCCGTCTTCGCTTCACTATCTACAGGTAACATATTCCACAAAAATTCTTTAGTGATGGCTGCCTTACCTCTCTCCTGATCGACGTTTAATGGTTGACAAAAGCGAAAACCATTACTCAAGGCAATATCTGGTTTAAACTTCCACATGATAGCATCTGTGAGTAAATTATCCATGGGTGTTTCCATCACAAAATAGCGTACTAACGGTGTTGAAGTATATCCTAACACGCGCGACAATTCGGGATGAAATGGTTCAGATACTTTGTTGATGATTCCCTGCAATTCTGCATCGGCTTTATAAATTGCAGGATCTACATCCAACAATTGATAATCGAAAGAACTTAATTTTCCATCTTCAAAACTTAATTCCAATTTTCCCAGGAAAGATCCGAAAGCTCCACACTCTACAACCTTCGAATACTTACATTGAATGGGTTCACGAACGCGTTCATGTGTATCGGCACCTAAAATAAAATCTACCCCTTCCACTACTTGATTATTGGCAAGTCCTACTTGCTGCGCCAAGCCCATATGCGTCACCAAACAAACGACAGCGCAACCTTCCGTCTCTCTCAAAAACTTCACATACTTGGATACATTTTTTTCTGCATGTTCAAAACGAATTCCCTTGCTGTATGCAGGAGATTGTCGTTTAGGAATAAGATGATCGGTATAACCAATAAATCCAATTTTAATTCCCTCTATCACCTTCATCCAATAGGGATGATAGATCAATTCCCCTTTGTTTTCATCTTCATCATCGTGCCACATATTTGCACAAATCTTCGCTGCTGTTGAATGACCCATATCATACAACATTTTTTTCTTCTTGTATACGACCTCCCAATTTCCGGGAAGCATCAAATCAAAATTGATATTATTAAAAACAGGAATCATCGCTTCCCCTTCTGTCAATGAAGCAACGGCATGACCATGATAATAATCTCCACCATCAATGAGAATCGTATTCTTTGGATTTTTAGAACGATAAAAATTAATCATCGTTTTCAAAACAGCGAGACCGCCACGTTTCTTATAGACACCTTTTCCATCTTCCCAAAAAAACTCATCATGTGTATGTAATTGCGCATGAATATCGGATGTATAAAGTAAAATAATTTTTTTGCTTGTTGAAGAACCAGCTATTGAATTCGACAATTCATCCTTTAGAGAATCCAGCCCATCTGCCTTCAAATTCAATAATGGAACCACAGCAGCGCCAATTCCTAATGCGGCTGATTTCTTTAAAAAATTTCTCCTTGACGAATTATTCTCTTGATCTTTCATGCTACAAATTTTAATATTAATGTGGCAATTTCTCTCTGAAATAACCATAAACCCATGTCCCAGCAATGGCACTTAACAAAGTAACAATAATTACCGTTGCTCCCGAACCAATCTGTGCAAACAGTGGACCCGGACAAGCGCCGGTGATGGCCCATCCAATTCCGAATATCAGCCCACCATAAATATTTCCTTTATTAAATTTCTTCGGATGAAATTCAATTTTCTCTCCATAAATAGTTTTCACATCAAATTTCTTAATTAAAAATACGGAGATCAAGCCGACCATTACCGCACTTCCAATCACTCCGTACATATGAAAACTTTCCAGTCGAAACATCTCCTGAATACGAAACCAGGAAATGATTTCTGCTTTCACGAAAATAATTCCAAAAATAATTCCCACTACTAAATACTTTAAGTTGTGCCACCACTTATGTTCGAGGTGACTTTCATTTACACAAATCGTATCGAGTTCTCTTACATCTTGATTTATCTCTTTTATCATTGTCTTCAGTTTTTAGAATTTTAAAATATAAGGAAGAATTAAATTGGACATTAAAAACCCACCGGCCATAAAACAACAAGTAGCTACTAGGGAAGGCCATTGCAAGGTTGACAAGCCCATGATGGCATGACCAGAGGTGCATCCCCCAGCATATCGAGTACCAAAACCGACGAGAAATCCACCCACAACAATCATTATAAATCCTTTCAAAGTAAACAACGCCGACCAATTAAATAATTCGGAGGGGACTAAGCCTGTAAAATCAGTGATTCCAAACTGGTTTAGATGGGTTGCTAAACTTGGAGCAATCTCTATGGGTAAAGGATTTGAAAACAATTGAATTCCTAAAAATCCGCCCAATAAAATTCCTGCTACAAAAAAAAGATTCCATATTTCTTTCTTCCATTCGTACTTAAAAAATGGAATATTAGCAGGAATGCATGCAGCACAAATGTGACGTAGGGAAGAACTTATTCCAAATGTTTTATTCCCAATAATTAATAATATAGGTACTGTTAAACCGATAAGCGGTCCGGCGATGTACCAAGGCCAAGGTTGACGAATTGTTTCTAACATATTTTAAATCATTGTTATATCTAAGTAATTGAATTCCCGTTTATGGCTTTCCAACTTAAGTACAAAAGTAAGTGAATGACCTAGATCAGTTTGCAACATTTGTTACTTGGCGATTAAAACCATCTACTTATATCACAATATTAGAATTATTTCATACATAAACCACGTAAAACAAGGAGATTAAAAATAAAATTTATCAAAATAATTCTTGGATCTTAAAAAGAGGAAGCAGATAAAAGAAAAAACATCCAAATACATCAATTTTGATCCTCCGCTAACAAAATAAAATTAAATTTGAGGCAATCTATGGGAGCAACATCATTACTCATACTTACCCTTGCGGCCATTGTGTTTTCGGCTGGAGGCATCTTGGTTTCGAAAATCTTTGTGAAAGGTTCTCAAAACGCACAAAAGGGTCAAGCTTACGAATGTGGAGTGCCCACTGTAGGACAAACATGGCTGCAAATGAATGTAGGATATTACCTTTTCGCCTTAATTTTTTTAATTTTTGATGTTGAATTGGTATTCCTTTATCCATGGGCAACAGTAGTTAAAGAAATTGGATGGATGGCCTTCCTAGATATTATCATCTTTTTCTTTATTTTATTTCTAGGATTTTTATACGCGCATAAGAAAGGAGCATTAAAATGGATGTAAATCAAAAACCAGAAACTTTCCCTGGACAAATACATGAAATTCCAGGAGGAGGAGTCGTTTTAAGTAAATTAGATGATGTGATTAATTGGGCAAGATCCAATTCATTATGGCCTTTAACATTTGCTACGAGTTGTTGTGGCATTGAAATGATGTCGACAGCAGGTGCTAAATATGATTTTTCACGATTTGGTTTTGAAGTAGCGCGTGCTACTCCACGTCAAGCGGATGTAATCATCATAGCAGGAACAATAGTGAATAAAATGGCGCCAGTATTGAAAAGATTGTACGATCAAATGGCAGATCCGAAATACGTTATTGCCATGGGTGCATGCGCCATTAGTGGTGGTCCATTTTTTTATAATACTTATTCCGTAGTGAAAGGTGCGGACCATATTATTCCAGTGGATGTATATGTGGCGGGATGTCCACCTCGACCAGAAGCTTTACTACACGCTCTAATTTCTTTACAAGAAAAAATCAAGAGTGGTTTAACGAGAGAACAAATTAAAGATATCAAACCTCAATAAGTCGAGAATCGAAAGCGATATGACGAAAGATGAATTGAAAATAAAATTTGAATCTTTACAAGAAGGATTGAATTTTGAAGAAGGCACAGAATGGCTAACGATCAATGTCGATCCCGAGGGATTTAAAAATTTCGCTTTATTGCTTCGAAATAATAACGAATTACATTTCGATTATTTGTTTTGTTTAACGGCCGTTGATTGGAAAACACATTTGTCGGTAGTATATCATTTCTCGTCTACGATTTTCCGACATGAAGTAGTAATTAAAGTAAAAATCGAAAAATCAAATCCAATTGTAGATACCGTTTGTGACATTTGGCGTACTGCAGAATTTCACGAGCGCGAAGCGTATGATTTATTAGGAGTGGAATTTGTTGGGCATCCCGATTTACGTCGATTATTTCTCACGCCTGACCACGAAGGTTTTCCATTGCGCAAAGATTATGAGGATCCAATTAACATGATAAAACTCTAAGCGATGCTCGAAGAATTGGGAACGAATGATCAGGGTGATATGATCATAAACATTGGACCACAGCATCCTTCCACGCATGGTGTTTTGCATTTGGTGATTACCTTAAATGGAGAGACCGTTAAAAAGGTGGAGCCTCATTTAGGATACATTCATCGTAGCATTGAAAAAATGTGTGAGAGTCTTTCGTACCGTCAGTTTATTTATGTGACGAGCAGAATGGATTATCTTAGTTCACATATAAATAATCATGGTTGTGCTTTGTGTGTTGAAAAAGGATTGCAAATTGAAATTCCTGCACGAGCACAAGTGATCCGTGTGTTGATGGATGAGTTGACACGACTTGCTTCTCACTTACTTTGGTGGGGTGCCTTGGCGATGGACTTAGGAGCTTTCACTCCTTTCTTCTACTCTTTCAGAGAGCGCGAAATGATTAATGAATTGATGGAAGATACTTGCGGTGCAAGGTTAACCATGAATTATATTGTGCCTGGTGGTGTGATGATGGATTTACACCCCGACTTCCAGCGCAAAGTGAAAGAATTTTTACGTTTGTTTAAATCGAAGATTCATGAGTACGATGATTTGGTAACTGGAAATATTATTTTCCAAAACAGAACAAAGGGCGTTGGATACATTTCAAGAGAGGACGCGATTTCATATGGCTGCACAGGTCCAACAGGAAGAGGAAGTGGATTAAGTTGTGATATTCGCAAATTGTATCCGTATGAAATTTATGATCAACTTCAATTTGATGAAGTGATCGAAACGGATGGTGACTCATGGGCTCGATATAAAGTTCGTGTTGGCGAGATGATGCAAAGTATGCGTATCATTGAACAGTTGATTGATAATATTCCAGAGGGAGAATTTCAAGCAAAAACAAAAGCTGTTTTGAAATTACCGAAAGGAGATTTTTATACTCGTGTAGAAACGGCACGCGGAGAATTAGGTGTTTATATTGTTAGTGAAGGTGGAAGTACGCCATACAGAATAAAATTCCGTTCCCCAGGATTTTCCAATCTAAGCGCTCTCGATCATATGTCGAGAGGCGGAAAAATTGGTGATCTCATGGCAACCATGGGCACATTAGATTTAGTAATACCAGATATCGATCGATAAAAAACAAAAAAGCTAGAAGATGATTAGTCTCGAAGGACTCACTACTTTACTACAAACTTGGTTGCAAAATACTTTAGGAGAGCCGTGGGCATTTGCTGCTGAAAGTGTGATTGTAGGCATAGCAGCCATCACGCTTTTTGCCTTTTTAGGATTGGCGCTAGTGTATATGGAAAGAAAAGTTGCCGCGTTGATGCAAATTCGATTGGGTCCAAATCGTGTGGGACCAAAAGGAATTTTTCAAACTTCAGCGGATACCTTGAAGTTAGTTATGAAAGAAGGATTGACTCCCGATGGTGCCGATAAATTTTTATTCAACTTAGCACCTTTTATGGTGATGATTGCTGCAATGTTGGTATTAGCACCGATTGCTTTCGCTCGTAATTTTCAAATTTGGGATTTGAGTATTGGTGTGTTGTATGTGGCTGCTGTTTCATCGGTCGCAGTAATTGGAATTTTAATGGCAGGATGGTCTAGCAATAATAAATATTCGTTGTTAGGTGCTATGCGAAGTGCAGCGCAGATTGTGAGCTACGAACTTTCAGCAGGACTTTCTATTTTAGCTATTGTGATATTAACAGGAAGTTTACGCATCAGTGATATCATTAATTCACAAGCTGACGGATGGTGGATCATCAAAGGACATCTTCCGGTTTTAATTGCATTTATTGTTTTCTTAATTGCAGTGACTGCAGAAACTAATCGCGCACCGTTTGACTTAGCCGAAGCAGAATCGGAATTAACAGCAGGATTTCATACAGAATACTCAGGAATGAAATTCGCATTATTCTTTTTAGCGGAGTATATCAATATATTTATCGGATGTGCTATTAATGCTACACTCTTCTTCGGTGGATGGATGCCATTTCATATTGGAGGATGGGATAGTTTTAATCATGTGATGGATTTCATTCCATCGTCGATATGGTTCTTTGGTAAAACCATGTTCTTGATCTTTTTGATTATGTGGTTCCGATGGACATTCCCTCGACTTCGTGTCGATCAACTATTAAACTTAGAGTGGAAATACTTATTACCGATTAGCATGGTCAATCTTTTACTCGTCACCTTTATGGCGATTATGGGATGGCATTTATAATAACAAATTGTAAGATGTTCATTAAAGAATACTTTAAAACCATATACCTCACCGTTAGCTCCTTGCTGAAAGGCATGAAGACGACGGGCTATTATTTTACGCACCAAAAAGAAATCATTACAGAACAATATCCTGAGGTGCGTCCTGTATTGGCCGAGCGATTTAAAGGGGAAGTCATCATGCCGCACAACGAAGCGAACGAACATAGTTGCACCGGATGTCAGGCTTGCGAAATAGCTTGTCCGAATGGAACGATAAAGATTGTGACCAAAAATGAAATCAATGCAGAAGGAAAAAAGAAAAAAGCTATTGATACTTTTGTTTATCATTTAGAATTGTGCACCATGTGTAACCTTTGTGTTGTTGCCTGTCCTTCGGATGCAATCATCATGGCCAACAATTATGAGCATAGTGTATTTGATAGAAGAGAATTCACTAAGGTGTTGAATAATCCAGGATCTAAAATTATGGAGGGCATTGAATAATGAGTGCATCAGCCATCGCCTTTTATTGTATTGCAGCGTTCATCCTTATTACGGGGATCCTTACCGTTACCACTAAAAAATTATTCCGAGCTGCCATCTGGTTATTATTTTCGCTGATTGGAATTGCTGCTCTTTTCTTCTGGATGGAAGTAGAATTTGCAGCGGCGGTGCAAGTCATTGTATACGTTGGCGGAATTGTTGTATTGATTATTTTCTCCATCTTCCTTACCAACCAAGAAGGAGTTAAAATGCCATCTGCCTTGACTAAACGATCGCTTTTTGCAGGGCTTGCTGTTATTTCAGCTGCTGCTTATACTTGTACTTTATTATGCAATCATTATTGGATGAAAGGATCGGAAGCACTATTTGATCCTTCAGTAAAAAATATTGGATATCTATTAGTCGCCAATACTCCTGAGAGCTTCGTACTTCCGTTTGAATTGGTGAGTGTATTATTATTAGCAGCTATGATCGGATGTATTGTCATTGCGATGAAAGCACAACCTGAAAACAAATGAGCGAAATACCGATTGAACATATCATGATGCTAAGCACCGCCTTGTTTTTTATAGGTGCTTATGGATTTCTTACGCGTAGAAATATGATTGCGATGTTAATGTCGCTAGAGTTGATGTTAAATAGCGTAAATATTAACTTCATTGTATTCAATAAATATTTATTTCCTGACACTATTGAGGGACTTGGCTTCACCATCTTCATTATTGCTATTGCTGCGGCAGAAGCGGCTGTGGCTATTGCTATCATTATTAATCTCTATCGCAACACGAAAAATATTGATGCTGAAAAAGCAGATCACTTAAAGCATTAATCATCTCCGTCTACTATGAGTTTAGCAAATACTATTCAACTAATACTTCTCCTTCCATTAGGCAGTTTCTTGCTGCTTGGAATTTTTGGTAGAAAATATTTATCATCCCTTTCTGGAATGATCGGAACCACTTCACTATTGGTGTCCGCTATTCTTTCCATTCAAACCGCTTTCCAATATTTTTTCCTGAACGTATCTGAAAGTTTCGAAAAAATTGTTGCTTGGAAGATGACATGGCTTACTTTTTCGGAAGGTGTTTCCATCGATATGGGGATATTAGTAGATCCCATCTCGGTAATGATGCTCGTAGTGGTTACTGTAGTTTCCTTGATGGTGCATGTGTATAGCTTGGGTTATATGAAGGGAGAAGAGCGATTTGCTACCTATTATTCTTTTTTATCACTCTTTACTTTCTCTATGTTAGGATTAGTAATTGCAGTAAATATTTTTCAGATTTACATGTTCTGGGAGTTGGTAGGTGTTTCTTCTTTTCTGTTGATTGGATTTTACTTTGAAAAACCAAGCGCTGTAGCTGCTTCTAAAAAAGCATTTATTGTAACCCGTTTCGCCGACTTAGGATTTTTAATCGGAATATTAATTTTAGGTTTCGAAGCAAAAACTTTAGACTTCGTTACTTTGATTGAAAGATTAACTACTTATAATTCTTCTTATTTAGTTTCTGCCACTACCGCAAGTTTCTTAGGAGCGAGTGCTCTAACTTGGGGATTACTCCTTGTATTTATGGGAGGAGCAGGAAAGAGTGCGATGTTCCCCTTGCATATTTGGTTGCCCGATGCGATGGAAGGTCCTACACCCGTTTCTGCATTGATACATGCAGCCACCATGGTCGTAGCAGGTGTATTCTTAGTAGCTCGATTATTTCCTATCTTTTCTATTTCTTGTCCGGGTGCATTGGAAGTTGTGATGTGGACCGGCGTCATTTCAGCGCTCTTTGCAGCCATCATAGCCTGCACACAAACCGATATTAAAAGAGTACTTGCGTATTCCACCATGTCACAAATTGGATACATGATGTTTGCTTTGGGAGTATCGGGATATGGAAATGAAGTAGGCTTAGGATTTACGGCTTCCATGTTTCATTTATTCACACATGCATTCTTCAAAGCTTTACTTTTCTTGGGTGCGGGTGCTGTGATACATTATATTCATAGTAACGAGATGAAAGACATGGGAGGATTGAGAAAGTCGATGCCCATCACCCATATTACATTCTTGATTGCTTGCTTAGCCATTGCTGGAATTCCTCCCTTTGCAGGATTCTTCAGTAAAGAAGAAATATTAACGGCAGCACATCATGCAAATCCAATGGTGTATTATATTGCATTACTAACGGCAGGCATTACCGCATTCTACATGTTTCGTTTATATTACACCATCTTTTGGTCGAAGGAAGCGAAGGTTTCGCATCACGACGATCATCATGGCGAAGGAACTTGGATCATTAAAATTCCCTTGCTTATTTTAAGTGTTGGCGCCATCACAGCAGGATTCATTCCTTTTGGAACTTTTGTTTCCAGTGACGGACATCATTTACATATCCCATTTGCGCTATCTGCAGCTATTCTTCCTGTTATTATTGCAGTAAGTGGGATTGCGCTTGCCACTTTATTTTATAAAAATCAAAACGATCGACCCGACAAATTAGCTGCTTCTTTCCAAGGAATTTATAAGACTGCCTACCACAAATTTTATATTGCTGAAATCTATTTATTCATCACCAAAAAAAATAATCTTCAACTTAATTGCACAACCCTCTGCTTGGGTAGATAAAAATATTGTTGATGGAAGCATGAATGGACTTGCATCATTAATAGTTTGGAAATCTAATATGATTAAATCGATACAATCAGGAAAAGTGCAAGATTATGCTTTGTACTTCTTCATTGCAGCATTTGGTTTTACGGCACTTGCCATTTATCTGGTTAACTAATAAAAGATGAACTTACACCTATTAGTCATAGCTCCTGTACTTACCGCCATTGCGATTCTCTTCTTCAATCAATTGAAGCAAGTGCGACTCATTGCATTGTGTGGGGCTATCATTCAATTTACATTGTCTATACTTTTATTAAATTCGTTTTGTGCGGAAAGAGCATTAGGAAACAATGCACCCATGGTATTTTACAGTTCTCTTGAATGGTTCACTCCGTTAGGCATTGCTTTTACAACGGGTGTAGATGGGATTTCCGTTTCGATGATTCTGCTCTCGGCTTTTGTTGTTTTAGCAGGTGTATTGGTGAGTTGGAAGATGGAAAAGATGAGCCGAGAATTTTTCTTTCTGCTCATTTTATTAAGTGCAGGAGCTTACGGATTCTTTATCTCTCTTGATCTATTTACCTTATTCTTCTTCTTAGAAGTTGCTGTGATTCCTAAATTTTTATTGATTGGTATTTGGGGCAGCGGAAAAAAAGAATACAGTGCTATGAAGTTAGCCTTAATGTTGATGGCAGGTTCTGCATTTGTATTTTTAGGATTATTAGGATTGTATTTCAGCACCAACATCGGGAATGGACAACATACCTTTGACTTCATCGCCATTTCTCGTACATCTGTTCCGCTTAACACACAACTCATCTTCTTCCCCATTGCATTCATTGGATTCGGAATATTTGGTGCGCTCTTTCCTTTTCATACGTGGGTACCTGATGGACACAGTTCAGCACCTACAGCAGCGTCAATGTTTTTGGCAGGAATATCAATGAAACTTGGAGGTTATGGATGCTTACGTGTTGCCACGTATTTAATGCCCGAAGCAGCGCATGTGTATGCACCTTATATTATTTTGTTAGCCACCATCGCGATAATCTACGGAGCCTTTGCAACGATGATGCAAACCGATTTGAAATACATCAATGCATATTCATCAGTAAGTCACTGTGGATTTGTATTGCTTGGAATTGGTATGCTCAACGAAACTGCCATTGCTGGTGCTGTTATGCAGATGATATCACACGGATTAATGACAGCCCTTTTCTTCGCCGCCATTGGAATGATTTATGAAAGAACACATACTCGTTTAGTGGCACAATTAGGTGGGCTGTTAAAAGTGATGCCTTTCATCTCCACCATCTTCATCATTTCTGGTTTATGTTCATTAGGCCTTCCTGGCTTCAGTGGATTCGTTGCTGAAATGACTGTGTTTATGGGTTCATGGCAACATCCTGAAATGCTTTACCGAATTGCAACCATATTATCTTGTGCTTCCATCGTTGTAACAGCGGTGTATATACTTCGTGCTGCTGGAAAATCCATTATGGGACCTATTGTAAACGAACAACACTTGACATTAAGTGATGCCACATGGAATGAAAAGTCGGCAGCTGTACTCTTATTGAGTGGAATTGTTGTTATTGGTATTGCTCCCTTTTGGTTAAATGAATTAATAAGTCCGGATGTAAATGGACTCATGATAAATATTGGTCGCACCTTACTTCCTTAACGATTGACAATGATAAATGAATTTATAGACCTAATGAAACATGAGTTGATACTCTGTGTCATTCTTTTCTTACTCTTACTAATAAAGATTGGAAGCAACGATGAAAACTCGGGACGTTGGCATGTGATGATCAATATTCTTCTATTCATTAATTTAATAGTTGGATTTTGTTGCAATGTATCTGGTGAATTATTCAATGGGATGTTTCAGTCCAATGAATTAATACAACTTGAAAAAAATATTCTCAACCTTGGATTGCTCATCATTTCATTACAAGCACATCCCTACACGCGCAACCATCGACATGCTCCTGAATTTTATATTCTCTTATTATCATCCGTATTGGGCATGTTCTTTATGTTATCGTCGGGGCATCTACTTTTATTTTACATCGGCTTAGAACTATCAACAATTCCATTGGCTGCATTAGCGAATTTCAATCTCAACAAAAGCGCATCCTCGGAGGCAGGAATGAAAATGATTATGTCATCAGCGTTTAGCTCTGCTTTATTGTTGATGGGCATATCGATGATGTATGGAACAACAGGATCATTATCCTTTTCCGAAATAACTTTACAATTGACGGGTGCTCCATTACAAGTATTTGCATTTGTGATGTTATTTGTTGGGTTTGCATTTAAACTTTCCATTGTTCCCTTTCACTTTTGGACAGCCGATGTATACGAAGGAGCACCGGTTCCAATGGCGGCATTCTTATCGGTGATATCAAAGTCGGCAATAGCATTTGTATTTGTAACGGTACTCTATACAGTTTTTGAATCGATGGTAAACGTTTGGTATATTTTACTTTTTATTACAGCCGTATTCACCATTGGCATTGGAAATCTCTTTGCCATCCGTCAACAAAACATCAAGCGATTTTTAGCTTTTTCTTCCATAGCACAAGTTGGATTTATCTTAGTTGGTATTTCAGGTGGATCACAAGAAAGTGAAGCAGCTGTTATTTACTTTTTATTGATTTACATCTTTTCCAATTTAGGAGCATTTGGCGTGGTGAACATTGTTTCCTCTATCACTGGAAAAGAAAGCATCAACGATTACAAAGGATTTTATAAAACCAATCCAGCCTTAAGTTGGATCTTGACAATTTCTTTATTTTCATTAGCGGGTATTCCACCAACTGCTGGATTCTTCGGAAAATTATTCTTGCTCACAGCAGGTGCCTCTACAGGAAATTATTTACTCATTGCAATTGCTGCCATTAACATGGTGGTATCCATGTACTATTATTTACGAATTGTAAAAGCGATGTTCATGGATGCAAACGAACATCCCATTCAAAAAATATCGTTCAGTCTTTTCCCAAGTATTGCGCTTATCATTTGCATTGTCGGAATTTTGTTGACTGGATTTAGTGGAGATCTTTACACCTATATTTACGAATTAAGCATCGGCATTTAATCGAATAAAAGTATGGCCATTAATAAAAATCATGAATTTGAAGAATTGAACGGTATCAAATGCTGCATCGTTGAAAGAGCTGTATCCATGGATCGAGTAAATTTCATCAAACCTTTGTTAGAAGGAAATGGGTATACGGTAGTCGTTAGTGGAATCATTCCTAAAGTGCCAGCTCCTGCTCCCGTAGCTGAAGGAGAATCACCAGCGCCACCACCTCCACCTGCTGCGCCTACAGAGTTTACTATTGGTGTAACCGATATGTGCTATAATACCATCAATGCTATTTTTGGAAGATTTTTAAGAACGCGAGAAGGGAAAGTAGTTACACTTGCTTATTGGCAACAAAAAGATGAGCAGGCACAAGATGTTTCTTACTTTGAGTTTGGATCATAGAGCTCCTTGTTTTCACAAATTGAAAAAGTAAAATTCCACTTTAGGCTAAATATTACTTTTGGGGGATACGTGCAATAAAAATAGTCGAGTTTCAAATAATTTCATTTACCCTAATTTTTTTGTAAAGATATAATTGAAAATAATCCATTAAATTTTCAATCACGTCGTCGTAGAGGCAGGTATGACCTGCCTCTACGACGACGTGATATTTATAGAGAGAGAATCCTAGTTGAGACAAGGCATGCCTTGTCTCAACTAGATCTTTAGCAAATAGATTGTGATCCCTCAAGATGGTTTAACTAATCAGTGAGCCCTAAATATTGACAATCAATAATTTACATCTTTAACCTACCTCAAAAGTAAAAATTTCTTAGTTGTATATTTTTGATAATCAACGTTATTCGATAAAATTGTCCTATCAATACATGTTGTTGATATTGGTCAAATAAGGTTAAAAAAAATGAATAATATTCTTATTTGCCAAAAAAAGGTAAAATAAGGTTTTTTTTCCAACCTTATTTTACTAATTTTGGGTTGTTATGACATTATTGCCATTTTCAGAAGAGCAAATCATCACACGCTTACAATTCGAAAATCCGTGGTGGACAACGAGCCAATTGGATCCATTTATAAATCCTTTGCCCCTCGGCTTTACTTCAATTTACTTTATCCACTAATAAAAAAATCTACCGTGCAACGTGCAGTGGTTTTAATGGGTCCAAGAAGAGTAGGTAAAACGGTGATGCTTTATCATACCATTCAAAAATTAATTGCAGAAGGAGTCTCGCCACAAAAAATTTTATTCATCTCCATTGAAACACCCATCTACAATACTATTTCTATAGACGCCCTTTTCACCATGGCACAAAAAGCAACGGGTAAAATGGATGCAACGGGATGGTATGTTTTCATTGATGAAATCCAATATTTAAAAGATTGGGAAGTACATTTAAAAACAGTAGTTGACGACTTCAAGCAATCAAAATTCATCGCCAGTGGATCAGCAGTTGCAGCACTTAAACTCAAGAGCAATGAAAGTGGAGCCGGTCGCTTCACGGACTTTATATTACCTCCGTTAACTTTCTTTGAGTACATCCATCTAAAAAAATTAGATGCATTGATACAACCCGGCACCATCCACTGGAAAGGAAACATTGCAAAGTTTTCGTCCACGACTAACATTACAGAACTCAACCAACACTTTATTGAATATGTAAATTTTGGTGGCTATCCTGAAGTTATTTTCAATAAAGAAATACAAAATAATCCAGCCCGATTTATGCGAGCTGATATTATCGACAAAGTTTTGCTAAGAGATTTACCCGGATTGTATGGAATTAAAGATGTGCAAGAATTAAATTCTCTCTTCACCACCATCGCATGGAATAGTGGACAAGAATGCAGCATAGACGAACTCAGTAAAAGAAGCGGCGTAAAAAAAACGACAATACGGCAATACATTTCATACTTAGAAGCAGCCTTTTTAATTCACTTAGTAAAAAGGGTGGATCAAAAAGCGGGAAAGTTTCAGCGTGAAAATTTCTTTAAAATTTATCTTACCAATTCAAGCATACGAAGTGCATTATTTGCACCACTCACTGCGGAGGCGGATGGCATGGGTGCACTTATTGAGACGACTATTTTTAGTCAATGGATGCAACGCATCTCCTTCATACCACACTACGCTCGATGGAAAAATGGCGAAGTAGATTTAATCAATATCAGCAACAAAACTAATCAACCCGATTGGGCCGTAGAAATCAAATGGAGCAATCGATATTTTGAGAAGTCCAATGAATTGAAAAGCCTTAGTTCCTTTTGCATCGAAAATAAGCTTACACAAGCTTTAGTCACCACCATTGACAAAACCGGTACGAAAGAGCTCAACAAAATTCAAATTCAATATTTGCCGGCTGCTTTATATGCTTACAATGTTGGGAAGAATACGTTGGAAAAGCAAGGTAATTAGGGTTTCTGAAAAAAGCAAATCATTTAATTTAAGATTTACTTATTATGCAGAAAAATAATTTTAGATTTTAGAATTCATATTGTTCTAGTATCTCCTCCATCGCGAGGTTTCGCAACTCATCTCCACCCCCGCCGAGAGCGAGGATCGCGAAGTTTCGCGAGGAAGGAGAGGAGGAATTTGTTGATTAGTAAAATAATCCATTTAAATTTAAAATCACCTTTTGATTTTGAAGTTTATATGTCGCACGACCTGATCAGTACATAGAATGTTAATGTAGGTCGACATCGTTCAAAAAAAAATAGGATTTAACTATTTATTCAATTGGCAAAGATTATTCGCTTTAGCACAATTACTTTGTCTCATAACTTACTCAGCTTAATTTGCACCACCTCTTTCGGCAGCATTACATTGAGTAAATACATTCCACTTTCAAACGAAGTTAAATTAATAGATGACGTTCTTCCTTTTATTACACCTCGTTGTATTACCTGCCCTTGTAGGGAATAAATGGTGTAAGCAAAACCTTCTTTTGGCAATGTCTCATACTTTATATTAACTGTAAAAAGCCCTGTGGAAGGATTCGGAAATGTTTGTATGGGAATATCGTCTTTTATTTCTCCAAGCCCAACTGAAAGTGTATCGCATATACTTCCTGCAAGCGGGCCAAGTCCCAAATTCACATCGTTGGGAAGAGCCCCATAAGTTTTAAATCCATTCAAGTATTGGCCAAGCCCAACGTAATTACATGTTAAACCAAAACTATCAGGTTCGTTAATTACACTTAAGTGCGTATTTACTGGAGAGTATGCGGAATCGGAAAAAGGATAACAATAGATACTGTCTAAACACCACCAATTAGAACGATAAATTTTTCCATTAGGAGCTAAGCGAATAGCAGAAACTGAATAACTTAACGAGTCAATTGAATCAACAACTACTTTGTTTTGATAGGCATTTGGATTTAATAAATCAATTTGAAATAAATATTGATCACCAATGGTTGTAACATATAAAAATCGATTATTGGGGCTTATAGCCCCATCCCAAAAACTATAGGGTGGGTTTCCTGATCCGTTGTAAATTACTACATGGTTACTCAACATACCCGTACACCGATCAAAAGAAAATTTTTCGATAGAAATGGATGAATTACACAATCCTACTATCGCACTTCCATCTTGTGATGGAATTAATCTATAGAGACCCCCGTTTGAGAAAGAAAGTCCAATGTTTTGTGTACTAATGGTACTCAAGCCTTGCGGAGTAAGCAATATTTTATAAATAATATTATTGTTAAAAAACCACTTCTTGTATAAAATCCACCAATCACGACCATTTCCATGCCTTATCGCAGTAATACCATCACAAATTTCACCTGTATCTAAAACATTATTTTTACTCACAACTTTTCCAAGCCCGCCATTAAAGGAAAGGTCGACTTTAGAATATGAAATTTTTGCTCCAGGAGTAGTCATACTAGAAACCACAACAAATTTATTTACACTATCGGGCCAGGGTAAAATGAGAAGCTCTCGGTACCAGCCTGGAGAAGCGATTGAATCACCATTTACCATAGTATTATGTTGTTTATTGTAAACCCTACCTCGATTAATAGTGTTGGTACTTAGGTAAAGTGACAAATCAGGAGAGTTAACATAGAACAATAAATTCCCAAGAGAATCACTAATATTTACTGTTGTACCTCTTGAATTGACAGAAGTGCGGTAAATTGAATCAATACCCGTAGCATTAAATTTAATACCACAACTATCACCAAATGTCCAATTCAGATTTGTGAATTGTGCATTTAAGTTTATAAAACTTAAACACAATGTGCATAATATAATTAATTTCCTCATGGCAGCTTATACACCTTTATGCAATTACCTTGTCTCGCTCTTATTAAAAATACAGCTTTCGATTTTAATACTTTTATTTTTTCTGAACCCAAGTCTTCATTCGTTTTTTCCTGAAAAATGAGTCGACCTGATTTGTCAAAATACTCGAGTTGGATTTGCGAGGATTTATCAGGTATCGCAATGTATAAATTATAGAATTTTAAAAGGTCGTCGCACATATTATCGGCACTTGAGAGAGGTTGCATTGTTCTCAATCCTAATAAAAAATCATTCACCTCCAACTCTAAAATAGCTCTTGCCATATACACCGCTTCGGTGCCGTTCCATTCATCCATAAATGCCAATTGATAAAGAAAAGAAGTATCATGTGGAATGGGATTGTCGGGATGATCCAAATTGTACAATACTACCTCATACAATTCACGGAGCTGGTTAAACATAGGGTTACTTTCATCGCTTAATCCATCTAATAAAATACGAATGGAATCTAAATTAATATGTGCTTCAATTAGTTTTGCGGTAAGTCCTATTCTGCCATTTTCCAATTGCTCAAACCAGTTTGCATAAGCCGCAAATGAGGAGTCGGGTGAACTTCGGTAACGCCGGTAAGTAGATTGCAAATCACGGTCTCTGTTAATTTCGTAAAGGACAGGATATTGAATAGAATCTAAAATCACTTTTTCCATATATGACATATCCTCTGACGGATCAGGCGCAGCAATACCACTGCATATATTTTGGAGGGGTTGAATATGGAAAGTTTCTTGTGCAAATCTCATAACTTACTCAGCTTAATTTGCACTACCTGTTTTGGCAGCGTTACATTGAGTAAATACATACCACTTTCAAATGCTGACAAATTAATTAACGTAGCTTGTGATTTTAATACGCCCTGTTGAATTAATTGCCCGTGCAATGAATAAACAGTATAAGGGAAACCCTCTTTGGGTATACCTTCTTGCTTTATGTTCACTGTAAAATTACCTGAGGAAGGATTCGGAAATGTTTGTATGGGAATATCGTCTTTTATTTCTCCAAGCCCAACTGAAAGCGTATCGCAAATACTCCCATTCAATGGGCCTAACCCTAAATTCACATCGTTAGGGAGACCAGCGTAAGTTCTAAATCCATTCAAGTATTGGCCAAGCCCTACGTAATTACAGGCTACCCCTAAACTATCAGGTTCGTTAATTACACTTAGGTGTGTATTTACTAGAGAGTATGCGGAATCGGAAAAAGGATAACAATAGATACTGTCTAAACACCACCAATTAGAGCGATATACTTTTCCATTAGGAGCTAAGCGAATAGCAGACCCTGAATAACTTAACGAGTCAATTGAATCAATAACTATTTTGTTTTGATAAGCATTTGGATTTAATAAATCAATTTGAAATAAATATTGATCTCCAATGGTTGTTACATATAAAAATCGATTGTTGGGGCTTATGGCTCCTTCCCAAAAACTATAGGGCGGGTTTCCTGTTCCATTGTAAATTACTACATGATTACTTAACATACCCGTACACCGATCAAAAGAAAATTTTTCGATAGACATGGATGAATTGCACAATCCAACTATTGTGCTTCCATTCTGTGATGGAATTAATCGATAGAGCCCACCATTTGAAAAAGAAAGTCCAATGTTTTGGGGACTAATGGTACTTAAGCCTTGCGGAGTAAGCAAGATTTTATAAATAATATTATTGTTAAAAAACCACTTCTTGTATAAAATCCACCAATCACGGCCATTGCCATGTCTTATTGCAGTAATACCATCACAAATATTTCCCGTATCAATTACTGTGTTTTTATCAAACACCCTTCCCAATCCATTATTATAAGAAAGATCAACAATAGAATACGATATTTTTGCTCCAGAAGTCGCCATACTTGATATTACAATAAATTTATTTACACTATCGGGCCAAGGTAAAATCAGCATTTCTCTGTACCAATTAGAACAAAAGAGAGAATCCCCATTTTCCATTTTGTTATGCTGTTTATTGTAAATTCTTCCTCTATCAATTAAGGTAGGTGCATGATAATGTTCCAAATCGGGAGACGCAGCATAAAACAATAAATTCCCTAATGAATCACTAATTGTGGCACAAGTACCTCTAGCATTTACAGAAGTTCGGTAAATTGAATCAATACCAGTAGCATTAAATTTAATACCACAACTATCACCAAATGTCCAATTCAGATTTGTGAATTGTGCATTTAATTTTAGAAAACTTAAACACAATGTGCATAATAAAATTAATTTCCTCATGGCAGCTTATACACCTTTATACATTTACCTTGCATGGCTCTAATTAAAAATACAGCTTTTGTTTTTAATAATTTTATTTTTTCTGCGCCCAAGTCTTCAGTTGTTTTTTCCTGAAAAATGAGTCGCCCCACTTTGTCAAAATACTCGAGTTGGATTGGCGAGGATTTAACGGGTATAACAATGTATGAATTATAGAATTTTAAAAGGTCATCACACATATTATCGGCACTTGAGATGGGCGGCATTGTTCTCAATCCTAATAAAAAGTCATTTACCTCCAACTCTAAAATTGCTCTTGCCATATACACCGCTTCGGTGCCGTTCCATTCATCCATAAATGCCAATTGATAAAGGAAAGATGTATCATGTGGAATGGGATTATCGGGATGATCCAAATTGTACAATACTACCTCATACAATTCACGAAGTTGGTTAAATATGGGGTTACTTTCATCGCTTAATCCATCCAATAAAATACGAATGGAATCCAAATTAATATGCGCCTCAATTAATTTTGCGGTAAGTCCAATCCTGCCATTCTCTAGTTGCTCAAACCAGTTTACATAGGCGGCATATGAGGAGTCGGGCGAACTGCGGTAACGTCGGTAAGTAGACTGCAAATCTCGATCACGATTAATTTCGTAAAGGACGGGATATTGAATAGAATCTAAAATTACTTTTTCCATATACGACATATCCTCTGTAGGATCAGGTGTAGCAATGCCACTGCATATATTTTGGAAGGGTTGGTTATCATAAGGACTTATCACCAAAGTCGAAGCATAAGGCCAAGCCGTATAAATATTGTTCAAATCCACTTCATCACCTGGAAAATACAAATCTGTAATTGACGCATTCGCATCCTTATCCGACCTTGCTCTGTTAGAAAAATTAATAAACTCATTTTCAAAAGGAATACCGGGGATTCCGATGGGTGAAACCTGGGAATTATTAAAGAACCAACCCAGTGCACAATCGTCCATCGAATTGCATAAAATGTCATTAAACGTTACATTTCCAATAAACCGAACGGCAGTGCCTACTCTGGTAATCGTATTGTGCATAATAGTGGAATTGCTAATATTTCTCAAATTAAATCCCAGAAAAAGATCTTTATAATCTAATGAAGTAGTGTTTAAGCCATTGGTATAGGTAATTCTATTCCAATCAATTGTTCCTAGTGTGGAACTCACAAACTCAATACCTTGATGCAACAAACCAATGAAATCACTTTCAACTCGATTTAAGATAATGGTATTACGACTAAGTGAAAATTGCGCATAGCCCTGTATACTTATTCCAATACGGGCATCAGTAATCTTGTTATAAGAAATTAAAGCATTTGAATTTAACTGACTTTGGTTTTTAAAGAACATGGCGGTGTTCAAATAACTAAAATTAAAGGTCCCTCCCAACGGATTGGGTGGTGTTGGAGGCATACTAATTTCATTTAACGTTACTGTCATATTATTCATTTGAAAGCAATCAATAAATCTAAAACCAAATGCACCTAAATCAAACACTTTACAATTACGAACCGTTACGTTTTGCTGTCTCAAATTTCTCAATTCAACTGCGGCAAAACTGCAATTATGAAATTCATTATCGGAATCTATAATAACATTAGAATTCTTATTTACAAAAACTCCTCGTTTACAATCGTTAAAGAAATTTTCATATACTTCAATAGTATTCGTAGAAGAATTTCCAATACTCCATGGTGCATTTTCTGCAAAAATACCTGTACCATGCCACGGAGTTTGACTAAATGGAGAGGTTTGCTCTACTATGTTTAGAAAGTTGTTATTATTAGAAATTAAACTGCAATTGTAAGAATCAATTCCATATTGTAAATTTTGGAATAGATTACCATTGCTAGTATTTAAAATAGAGGGTCCAACTTTAACATAGGTATTTGCAAAAATATTTCTAAGTTGAAATCCCGTACGTCCAATTTGTCCTGCATGAGGCACAAGCATTTGAGATGCATCAGAGCTAAATACATTTTCGTCGAAATGAGAAGCCATATAATTACCGTTCTCCAAATGTATACTTACCCAATTGTTTGTAAACTCAGAACGAGTACATTGAATCCAGTTAGCACCATTTAAAGCTTCAATTGCTTTTACTGCATCTCTAATTACACTCTGATCCATTGTTAACCTTCCAGTATTATCAACTATATTTATTCCATCCCACATTTCACCATCACAGGCAGAAATTTGAGTATTCTGATCAATATGTAAAAGAGAATTAGGCTTAACTCGAATCCTTGCTTCTGGCCCCATTTTTAGAATACAATTCGTGAACTGAACACCTCCATCAATCACCGCAGTTCCATTTATGGTAAAGGTCTGATTTGAAATTTGTCCTGTATTAAAAGTGGGATTAAACAAAACATTACCTATGTTAGTTGTACAACAATAGTAAGAGGAAAAATTAATGGTACTAGTATAACTACAATTTGGAGAAGTCACAGTTACAGTTACTGTGTAATTTCCTTTTGTTGTCCAACTCGGTGATGCAACATTTGGATTACTAGGATCTGGAGTCATAGTGCCAAGTGAAGTTGTCCATGAATACGTTGCACCTGGAAAAAATGGTACAGAAAATTCAAATGGATTATTTGCAGAAATACAACCATCGGATGGATGTGTTATTGAAGGCGTGGATAAAAGAACCGAAACTGTTTGAGGAGTAAAGGTCAATACTGCTCCTCCTAATGTTAAAGTACAACTAACTTGAAACTGTCCATTATTAGAATAGGTATGATTTACATTTAGACCCGTAGAGATGGGCGTCCCGTCACCAAAATTCCATGAGACTACATAATTACTCCAACAAGGATTAACATTAAAATTATAGGTGGAACAACTCGTGGCAGCTGCTGAAAAAATAAATGGTAATGAAGTTGATCGCTCTGCATCCAATAAATTTGGCAAAGAAAATCTATTTCTCTGACCCGTACTAAACGATAAATTACTAAGTTGGGGGTCGCAACCTGTAGTGCCAGGCCCTGCAATATTTGGTGCACGAATTACTAACATTCTTGAATCTGGAGGATTAGGAATATTAAATGCGCTTAAATATATATAGTTATCTGGTCCCAATTGAATAGATCCAGTCAACCTTCGTTGAGGTGAACCTAAAGTAATAGGGATATTTTGAATTGGGTTTGGTGCAGCGAGCGTAGGTAATTCAATTTGATACATGGTATTAGTTGCAGCACCTACTGCGTAATAAAAATAACTCCCACCAGTAATAAAAGGAGCAAAGGACCCTTGCAAGGTATTTACACCTGCACCTTGCGGAACTTGAACTGAAGATTGAAATTGCATCGTGCCATCTGAATTATCAAATGAATAAAAATACACGATCTCATCTGCACAATTGTAAATGGCAATTGCGTCACCGCTTGGAGCTGATTCTATCGAGAATCGACTTCCAACAGAACTCGGATTCGTATTTTGGAATGGCGCACTATTATTTTGAACAGCTAGACTTATCCCATTTCCAGTTAATAAATATGAAATAGTGTTTGAGGAATTAATTTCATGAACAATAATCCAAGTATCTCTACCATTACAATGTGGAACAGCTGTAATTGCTTCTACTACATTAGTGCTAAAAATTCCAGCAGGAATTGTATTGTTCGATGAAATTAAAGTAGCCATTCCAGCATTAATTTCCACCTCACCAAAAACCAAACTTCCATTCCCTGACTGACCGTAGGCAGGAACTGTAAAAATAAAATAGCTATTAGTTCGTGTTTGTAAATCGAAATTAAAATTATTTGGATTGGGCACAGAAATAGTGCCTTTAATCGGTGAACCATATAATGCTGTTGAAATATTTCCAATTAAGGCATTGTTATTATTCCAAACGCTTAATCCATTAGTATAAAAGAGTAAATTACCTGTGACCGCATCACTTTGAGAAGTGGAAGAGAATTCATTAGTATTACCACCGATTATAGCACTATTGGGAAGAGTGCTTACTGGTAATCCAGAAGAAAAATCTAAACGAACATTGTTTTGATAACACCATACCGCATGCTCTGGACGTAAAGGCAATCCACAATTAACAACAAATACATTAATTGTATTAGTTACCGTGCCAGCACCACCAAACATTGGATCAGTTGATGTAAGTGAAATGGTGTACATTCCAGCCGTATTAATTGTAGCTTGAAAACCCGAAAGAGTAGTATTTGAAGAAAAAGCTGCTGGAGTAATTGTCCAAATCAAGTTTGTGGCCGTACTAGACGCCGGAAATAATGTTGAAGTGGAAGCAAAATCAAGAGTTAATGATCCAGCAGGTGGTAAACATCCAACTGGATCTGTTGTTAAAAAAAGATCAGAGAAAAAAATGGGAGGTTCACAACTGTTTGGCCCCATTACACCAGTCGCAGCTAAATTTTCATTCGAAACTAAATCAAATCGCATTGTGGTTAAAAAGAGTCTCATTCTTGCAATTTGATCACTGGTAAAATTGTCATGTGCACATTCTTCAGCATAATACATATAATTATCAACTAAGTCAAAGACAGCAGTACCAGGTTCTGGGCATGAATTGGGTATAGACTGTCCACATATATAATTTGCTTGTATACAAGGGGGTGTATCACAAATGAAATCACCATTCAATAGACAATCATCGGTACTTGATCCTGGTGGATTATTTCCTACACAACCATCTAAAAAAGTATGTGAGAGATTTAAATAGTGTCCAACTTCATGAACCGCTGTATATCCAAGCTCTCCAAATTGCATTAATGGATATCCTCCGATTGGAGGTATAGGAAGCGCATTAGGACCATTATCTCCAAAATTCCCACTCCTTACCACTACGATATCGGCCATCGGTATATATTGACCTGCTCTATTTGCACTTGTTGAGAAATTATATACAATAAAAATATTTAAATAATTTTCTGCTATAAATCCAACAGGAAATAAAGATCGAAGTGTAAAACCTGCACCAATTCCACCTGGAAAATTATAGATTGCACCCTGAGGCGGGTTAGTAGATAAATCAATTGGGTAACGAATAATTCCTGGTTCAGATGGATTTGTAAAAAAAGTAGAAGGTGCACTTGCCAAACAAAACCTTATCTCAGAATCGAATTTTGGAGGGCCACCAATATTTGAAAACACCTCGTTTAATTTTGCTATTTGAGAACGAATTTGGTCAGCAGAAATATTCAAAGCTAGATTAGATGCATCGTTTGAATTATATACAACATGTACTACAACTGGAATAGTTATCCTCGGCAATGGACTCCCACCCCCGTTAAAGTTATTTCCACCAGGGGTCATCTGTGAACGCCAAAGTTCATTAAAATTATTTTGACTTTGTTGGTAGTCTGGTGACAGTATTAAAGCTTCGGCATTCGCAGAATCATATCCACATTCCCAAACACTTTGCCCTTCTAAATCTGAAGACAATAAAAATGCAATTGTTGTTAAAAAGAGCAATAAGAATCCTTTGAATTTTTTCATAATGATAGAGTGTTTGAAATAGGTTGATTAATATTTAGGAATAACAATATATGTGAAACTCTTTAATTAACTTTTTGATTATTTAACTTAATCAATAAACTAAGCAAGTCAAACGTACGGAATTTTTCATCCAAAACAACCCCAAAATGCATTTTCACTACTTTTAGTTGACATTTATACTACTTCTAGTATATGTTTTATACTACTTCTAGTATATGTTTTATACTACTTCTAGTATACGATTTTCTCAGAAAAATTTCGTATGAGAAAGCTTTGAAAAGGTAATGGACCCCAAGTTCGAAATAAATTTTGCTGATGTTTAAAAAAATTCAATAAATAAAATTTACCGTTTTACTGTGCTTGACAATGTAAATAGTATTTAATCTACTCCATCAACACCTTCAAATAAAATTTAGGATCTTTCAATCTTCCTCTTAAATCAATATCTTCAAACATACAAGAGATGGTTTCTCGAAGCGTTTTACTTCGCACTGCCTTATTCACCACTAAATTAAAGAGCCATGGATATTTCACTAATTCCTGCATCTTTTTACTGAGGCTTAGTTCGGGCCACAAACGTTTATACACCGACTCATCATACATCTGCAAGGCAGCAGCGGAATAATTTCCATTCAATGCTTCAATCGTTTCAGCAGCTTTCAAACCACTGATCATCGCATTGCCAATTCCTTCTCCTGTGAAAGGATCAATCAATGAACCGGCATCTCCAAGCAACATAAATCCATCTCCAGAAAGTGGGCGTTTCTTGGAACCTAACGGTAACCCATATCCGCGAATGGGACCATCTAACTCTGCACCTTCAAATCGACTACGAATGGGTTCGTATTCACGAATGAGTCGGAGCATGTCTTCCTTTAAATTCACTTTCTTTTTACTCACCACATCACTACGCATTCCTACGCCAACATTTGCATATCCATTGGGAAGAGGGAAAATCCAGAAGTAACCTGGAAGAAAATCTTTTACAAAATGCAATTCAATATATCCATTCGGATCTAAGTCTTTCACTCCTTTGTAATACCCACGTAATCCGGCACAATAGTGTTCATCTTCCATTTGAATTCCGCCTACCTCTTTTGCGAAACGAGAATGTGCACCATCGGCTGCAATCAGCAAAGAAGTTTTGTAAACATGTTTTTCATCCTTATCACTGATGATCCAATCCTTCCCCTCTCTTCTAAATTTTTCAATACGAACATTTAATTGCGTTTGAACACCATTTGCATTTTTCGCATTATTAAAAAGCCAATTATCGAAATCATAGCGACGAGAAATATAACCTGGAGGCTTTTCTTTATTATCTTCTCTCCGAAATGGGACCTTCAAAACTTTGCCATTGGGTGCTACAAAAGTTACTCCGTGTGAGTCGAGCGTATGTTCTTGTGCTGCGAGTCCATCTACCAATAAAGGGTCAATTCTTTTGAGGGTAAGCAAGACTTTCCCACTTAAAGCATCGCCACAAACCTTATCTCGAGGAAATTCAGCTTGATCCAAAAGAAGGCAAGAAAGCCCCTTCTTCGCTAAGGCTAAAGCAGTTGTACTTCCAGCTGGTCCAGCTCCGATGATAATAATTGGATGAAATTCCACTTTCGAAAAATACAACATCTAAGCACGTCCTCCTCATCGAATAAGCCAATTATTTAAGGTCAAAGTACATTAAACTATAGCTCCAAATTCTTTGAAAATTCAAAATGAATCGGTTACTTTGGTCTACCAATTCCCTTTTACACCACACAACCACACCTAAACACAAAAGACCCATTTCATGAAAAATGTAATCCGCTATGCCCAGCGCTTGGCACTACTATTCGTCGCTCTATTTGTGACTTCCAATGTAAGTGCATCCCATTTAATGGGAGGAAATTTAACTTATGAATATTTAGGTATTAATGGTGTCAGTGGCCTCTATGAATATCGAGTTACCCTTTATGTTTACCGATTATGCGATCCAGGAAGTTCTGCGCTACCAAATACAATGAACTTTGGTGCTTACCAAGATAACCCTGGAAATCCAGGCGGACCAAAACAATTATTGAGCAGCATTGCGCTACCACTGTTAAGTCAACAATTTATTCAACCTCCTAATGCAAATGACTCTTGTACTTTTTTACCAAGTGTATGTGTAGAAGAAGGTATTTATCAGAATATTGTTTCACTTCCTTCAAACACTACAGGATTTTATTTTGTTGCAGATCGTTGTTGTCGTAATAATAATATTGCTAATTTGGATAATCCAGGAGGAACTGGTCAAGCGTATTATGCACAAGTTCCAGAACCCAATATTGTAAACAGTGCGCCTACATTTGCAGTAGCTCCTGTACCATTCATCTGTGCTGGAGATACGATAAGCGTATTAAATCAAGCATTTGATGCAGATGGAGATTTGCTTGTTTATCATTTTGCAACGCCTTATGCAGGTATTGCTAATACCGCACAACCCAATCCAAATCCTCCTGCTAATTATGTATGGCCGATACAAAACATTACGTATGCCGCAGGTTACAGCGTAACGAGTCCGTTTGGATTAGGAGATTATATTAACATCGATACCGCGACAGGACTTGCTTCATACGTTGCACCTAATACTGGATTTTACGTTGTTGCTGTTGAAATAGAAGAATGGAGAAATGGTGTTTTGATTGGAGTTACGCGAAGAGACATTCAATTAATTGTTATTACTTGCCCTGTAAATCCACCTCCTGTAATAGCAGCCGGAAGCGCATTAACGTATACCATTCAAGAGGGACAAACATTATGCTTTAATGTTGCATTCACCGATCCCAATAATGACAGTTTATTTATGGTGAGGAATGGCGATATTTTTAATTCAATATTAACCAATCCACCAGCTACATTAAATAATGTTAGTGGATTAGGAAGTATTAGTAGCCAATTTTGTTGGACCACATCGTGTTCACAAGGAAGAATAACACCTTATCAATTTAGCACGGTGGTGGATGATAATGGATGTCCGGCTAAAACAACTAATACGGTTTATACCATTAATGTTACACCAGCCGTAAAGCCCACCATCATCAATGGACCCGATACCATTTGTGCAAACTTAGCCAGTGGAATTCCATATAATGTTACCACTACTAGTGGTTATACTTATTCGTGGTTTGTTACAAATGGAAATCAAGCTTCGGGTGGAACTACAGGTGCTATTGGTGTAAATTTTACAGGAAGTGGAAATTCAACAATAAGTGTAGTCGCTGTGAATCCATTTGGATGTCCGGCTGACACCTTAACAAAGCCCGTATTTATTCGTGCCTTACCTGCAGCCGTTGCTGGAGCCGATATCAATTTCTGTTCTGGAGGATCCGCTGTTATTGGCGGTCCTAATACATCGGGAGTGACGTATTCTTGGAGTCCGGCCACTGGATTAAGCAGCAGTACCGTTTCCAATCCAACGGTTACATAAACTAACGGTACTGGATTACCGCAAACGACTACTTACATCTTGACCACTTCTTTAAACGGTTGTACTAATAAAGATACCATTGTAATAACTACCAATCCATTTCCAGTTGCCAACGCAGGAAGTAATGTTTCTATTTGTTCGGGAACGAGTGCTCCATTGGGTAGCTTACCAACAACGGGTTACACCTATACCTGGACACCTTCAACAGGATTAAACAATGGAAGTATTTCAAATCCTGTAATTTCACTCACCAATGGAAATTCTGTTCCTGACACTTTACAATATGTAGTTGTATTATCAAACACTTTTGGCTGTGGCGACAGTGATACGGTACAAGTTATTGTTCGACCTATGCCAACAGCAAATGCTGGAAACGACATTACTTTTTGCTCTGGAGGATCGGGAACTATTGGTGCTGGATCTATCACTAATTACGGATATTCTTGGAGTCCTACAGGTGGATTGGGTGGTGCTACTGCCAGTTCCACTTCGGTAACATTAACCACTTCACAGACTGTAAATGATACCGTTCCTTTTATTGTTACCACATCACTGTTTGGATGTTTAGATAGAGATACAGTGAATGTAATTGTTAGACCCATTCCATTATCCAATGCGGGAGCGAATCAATTATTATGTTCTGGCAACTCGATTAATCTGGGTACATCTAACACCAGTGGCTATACGTACAACTGGGCACCCAATACTGGATTAAGCAATACTACAATTTCAAATCCAACTTTAAATTTAAACATTTCAGGAGGAGCCATTGATCCGGACACTTTATTTTATGTTGTGGTTTCAACATTGAATGGATGTACTTCTACCGATACAGTTCAAGTAATATTGAGTCCAGTACCTACCGCTGCAGCTGGAAATGATGTTACTTTTTGCTCGGGACAAACGGTAACTGTTGGAACGACATTAGTTTCTGGTTATGGATATTCTTGGTCGCCAAGTGCAGGCCTGAGCAGTTCAGCTATTGCACAACCTAATTTAACTTTAACTAATAGTGGAGTGACCAATATCACAAACACCTATGTAATGACAGTAAATTGGTTTGGTTGTATTGATCGTGATACAATACTTGCTACTGTTAAACCCCTTCCCATTTCTGAAGCGGGCACTTCAACTTCGTTGTGCAATGGAGATACATTATTACTAGGTGCACCAATTACTTCAGGCTATACTTACTCATGGACACCTGGAACAGGATTAAATAGCAGTACAATTTCAAGTCCCACTTTGATTGTAAGCAATGCAGGTCCTGGAGTCATCACACAAACTTATATTGTAAACACAACATGGAATGGATGCAACTCTTCAGATAGTGTTACCATTACTATTAACCCATTACCCATAGTCACTGCAAGCGTAACCATCAATCCCATTTGTGCAGGTGCGAGTACAACCTTACAAGGAGGTGGAGCAAACACTTATAACTGGGCATTGTTAAGTAATCCGGGTACAAGCATTGGCGCTGGTGCAAATTTAACTGTGAATCCATCTACCACAACTTCTTACATTGTTACTGGAACGAGTACAGCAACCTGTGTAAATAAAGATACCATTTTAGTTACCGTTAATCAATTACCATTAGTAGCTATAACTTCAACCAACGATACTATTTGTGCCGGTGACTCTATTCAACTGAATGCATCAGGTGCGAGCATTTATACTTGGACTACACTTGGTGGTGGTGCTGCAGGAAGTGGTACACCTATTTATGTTTCTCCAACAACAAACACTAGTTATATTTTAAATGGTACAGATGCCAATAATTGTAGCAATGCAGACACCATCAGTTTAACTGTAAATCCTGCTGCAACTTTAAGTAGTATAAGTGGTGTACTTTCTATTTGTCCGGGCGTTACCAACGTACCGTATTCAGTAAATAATCCAAATCCAAACAGCAGCTACAGCTGGGTAATTACAAATGGAACTTTACTTTCAGGTCAAGGAACTGGAAATGTAACCATCAATTGGGATTCTGCTGGTACAGGAACAATTACTGTTACTGAAATGACCGATCTTGGTTGTGAGTCTGCACCCGTAGTATTAACTGTTACTATCAATATTATTTTAACGCCTGCTGCACCAACGGGTCCAACATTACTTTGTGCTAACGTAGCACAAGGACAAGTTTATTCTAACTTAAATACGCCAGGATCTACCTACAATTGGTTTGCACAGGGAGGAACTGTAGTAAGTGGAAACGGAACAGGAACAGTTACGGTAGATTGGAATACGGCAGGCCCAGCTATTGTTGCATTATGGTATGAAGAAACGAGTGTTACTGCAGATACCGTATGTTTTGGTGTATCAGATACAATTTATGTTAGTATAAGTCCGGTACCACAAACCAGCGCTATCACAGGAAATGTGAGTATCTGTGTGAGCGATACAGGTTCCTTTAGTGTAATATCAACGGGCGGTTCAACCTACCAATGGAGCATTACTGGAGGATCTATTTTGAGTGGAAATGGAACCTCATCTACTACTGGTAACTGGAGTGGATCAGGAACCGCTACGGTAACCGTTATCGAGACAAATAGTTTTGGCTGCATTGGAGATCCAGTAAACCTTGCGGTAACGGTAAATGCATTGCCGCCTGCATTTGCTGGACTTGATGATGACATTTGTATCGGAGGTTCTGCGAATTTATCAGCAAGCGGAGGAATCAATTATTCATGGACACCTACTTCTACCTTAGACAATTCATCAATTGCAAATCCCGTTGCAACTCCAACGACAACCACAACCTATATTGTATTAGTAACGGATGCGAATGGATGTAAAAACACCGATGATGTCATCATTATCGTTAATCCATTACCGTTAGCGGATGCTGGATTTGACGATGCCATTTGTATTGGAAGTTCAACCACATTAAATGCGAGTGGTGGTACTAGTTACAGTTGGAGTCCAGGGACAAATTTGAGTAACACCAACACCTCAAATCCAATAGCAGACCCACAAGTTACCATTACCTATTCAGTAATTGTTACCGATGCAAATGGTTGTAGTGCTACAGATAATGTTACGATTATTGTAAATTCATTACCTACTGCCGACGCAGGAATTGATACCTTATTGTGTAATGGAAGTAGTATTGCTTTACAAGGTACAGGAGGATTGAGTTATCAATGGTCACCAACAACGGGATTAAATAATTCAGCCATTGCAAATCCGGTAGCAAGTCCATCAAACCTTACCACATATACGGTAGTAGTAACCGATATGAACGGATGTACAGATGACGATCAAGTAACCATTGATATCAATGCACAACCTAAATCGATATTCGAGTTAGACACAACACAGAATATTGTTGATTGTGATGGTATCAACATTCAAACCATCAATCTGAGTACTGACGCATTAAATTACCATTGGAATTTAGGAGATGGAACTACGACTACCGACGAGAATCCGTCACATCAATATCCATTTGGATCAAATGCAACCATCACGCTAGTAGCAATCAACAATGGTTGTACAGACACCAGCACCCTTGTATTAAACTTAGGTGATTTATCGGAATATCTCAAAGGAATCCCTAATACCTTCACTCCAAATGGAGATGAGATTAATGATTGCTTTGATTTAAAAAAGAAGACTGATTTTGCAGATTGCAGTACTTGGACTGTTTACAATCGTTGGGGCGAAAAAGTTTTCCAAAGTGACAATCAAAACAGGTGTTGGAATGGAAAGAAAAATTCAAGCGGAGAACCATGTCCTACGGGCACCTATTTCTATGTTTTAAAAGTGAACAGTGCCTCTTTCAAAGGCTCCCTTCTATTGATTCGATAATAACTCTCTTACATTCAACTTATTACAAGGCTCATTCGGGAGCCTTTTTTTATAACTATTCGTAAGAATTTACGTAGAATGTTGCATATAATTAATCGCCATGCAACACTTAAAAGGAATTATTGCCTTGATTTTTTTTCTATTTCAGACTACGGTCATGAAAAGTCAATCAACGGAAAGCAATCCTACGAATTACGACAACATGAGTTTAGAAGAACTCATGAACGTAAAAATTACGGTGGCATCCATCAAAGAATTAACACCTCGCCAATCCCCTGGAATTATCACGTATATAACGGCTGAGGAGATCCGAAATATAGGAGCTCGTGATTTAATGGAAGTACTTCGACAAGTTCCTGGTTTTGAATTTGGAGCGGATGTAGAAGGAGTAGTGGGTATTGCGGTACGTGGAAACTGGGCACATGAAGGAAAAGTAGTTCTATTCATTGATGGAATAGAAATGAATGAAAGTTTATATTCGACTTTACAGCTTGGCAGTCACTATCCGGTTGATAACATTGAACGCATCGAAATAATTCGCGGGCCTGGTTCAGCTCTACATGGTGGATATGCTGCCTATGCTGTAATAAAAATAATTACTAAAACAGCTAAATTAGGAAGTCAAGATATTGCTGGGCAATTTTCTCAAAGTACCACCAAAAATGGAATCTCGAATTCTGCTGTCAATATCTACTTCAGCAAAAAAAGTGAAAAAGCTGGATTCTCAATAAAGTTAAATGGGATAAACTCATTGCGTAGTCATTCCTTGTACAAAGATGTTTACGGCAATGGTTATGACATGAGTAAGAATAGCGACTTGAAAAATATATTTATAAATGCCACAGGGAACATTGGCAAACTTCAATTAAGAATCATAAGTGATAATTACACCATAGAAGGTCGGGATAATTATGTAGCAATAGCAGATCAAAAAAGCGACTGCCAATTTACATCTAACAATATTGAAGCAAAATATGAAATCAAAGCCAATGAAAAGTTTAAAATAATTCCTCGAATTGTAATCAGTAAACAATATCCTTGGAGCACTCCCAAAAACGCACTTGATGAAGATATAGAACCCTTTAGAGTGAATACGGTAAGTGTACTTGGCGCCATAAATACAGTGAATGATTTCAATGAGAACATTAATTTAAGTTCTGGAGTCACTATTAAAAGAGAAATTTCAACGAATGAAATAGAAAACGAAATTTTTCAAACCACTGGCACTAACAAATTTGTAAATGAGAATATTTCAATCTTTTCACAAGTACTTTTTTCAGTAAAATGGTTTAACTTAATTGGAGGCTTACGATTTAACTACAACAAGCGGTATGAAAATGCACTTGTACCAAGAATTGGAATAACAAGAGAATTTAAAACATCACATATCAAAGCATTATATTCAAAAGCTTTTAGAGCGCCGAGTACAGAAAATATTGATTTAGGAATCAATATCAGACCAGAATTTACAGATGTAATGGAAATTGAAGGAGGTTTCAAAATTACTTCGGATGCATACCTTACATTAAATGCATTTCATATGCAAACACGTCATCCCATTGTATACTATGTTGAGCCCATCACAGATTCGGATGCGTATACAAACTTAAGTACAACAGGCACTGATGGATTAGAAATGGTTCTTCAAATCAAAAAAAAATGGGGTGGAATTGACGTGAATGGATCCTATTACAATTCTAAAGATGGAGATGATGTACAAATCTACTCGGTCCCTGGAAAAGAAAATATGCATTTAGGATTAGCAAAATACAAAGCGAACTTCTCGGCTCATTTCCTAATTAATTCTTCCTTCCAGCTTGGTAGTAATTTAACCTGGCTATCTACTCGATATGGCGTTGCCAATGTTCAATCTGTAGATGAAACTTCTGTCTATACCAAATACCCAAGTTTTCTTTTATTAAATGCTCATATTGAGTATAGAGTTAAAAAGATGAAAGGATTAACGGTCAGATTCGGAATAAAAAACATCTTGAATGATGAAGAGGTATTCATTCAACCATATAGTAGTAATCATGCTCCTCTACCAGGAATGCAAAGAGAATATCAATTAAAAATCACCTTTCAGAATTTCTAAGAATCATTTCAATGAAGCTATTTTTACAACATATCACCCAACTAAAAATGACTAGCCTCTTTGCTAGCATTCTTTTGGTATGTTGTTCAGCTGTCTCATTTCCGAAAACTCAAGAGTCGGACAACGAAAGTACAATTAAAGCATTATTCATTTATAATTTTACAAAGCAAATTGAATGGCCTAGTTCAAACTTAAACAAATCCACTTTTCAAATTTGCGTATTAAATGACTCGGAAATAGCTGATAAATTGAACGAAATAGTTAAAGGCAGAAAATTTTTAGATAAAAATTTCGAAGTAAAGAACATTTCGAAAATAAGTGAAGCTATTGGCTCTCAAATTTTGTTCATCCCTAAATCTAAATGGAAAAAAACAGAAAGCGAAATTAATAGTTTTCCTCACGATGGATTACTAATAATTACGGAAGAAAAAACCATTCCAACTTCGCTTTCCAGTATAAATTTAATTGAGATAAACCATCAGATGCGATTTGAAATCAATCAAAATATTATTAAAAGCAAAATCTGAAAATTAGTAATAGTTTAATAAAATTAGCCTTTAACACACAATAATACTATAACCATGAATCAAAAAAGCGCTTTTAAAAAAATAGACAGAAAGATTTATGTAGTATTCTTTCTTGTTATAGCCATAGCAAGTATTAATGCACTTATTAGTACAATGACTATCACAAAAAGTCATCATGTAACTAGTGATTTAGTCAACAATACAAATCCTTCGATGGAAGCATTGACTAAGTTTAACCTTTTGGTTACAACATCAAAAATGCTTACTACGAATTGGGTGTACTTACCTACGAACAGCGCAGACAAAGATAGCCTCCGAAATATTAACAATACCGTATATATAGAATTACATGGGAGAATGAATAGCTTAATGAGATATTGGAATGACACCACCCACATAGCAAAAATGAATTTGATATTCGATGAATATCATGAATTAACTACCTTCCATTCACAAATTATGCGTTTGTTAAATGATTTTGATGATTATCAAGATCCTTTAAAAATGTTTTCTGCTGGAGAGATATTAGAACGAGAAGTTATTCCACGTTCAGAAAAGATTACTGAGGATTTGCGACTAATTATGGAGAAAAGATCAGAGATGGCGGCCAAACAACAAGATGAAATGTTGTACAGCTTCAATTCTCTGATGGTGATGGTGCTGGGTTTTGCATTTTTAATAATCGTTTCCATTTTATTTCTTGCATTCATTCTTATGCGATCCTTTATTGTTCCTGTACTTAATGTAAGAGGGATAATTATGCGAATGGGTCAAGGAGAATTACCTGAACTAAACATGAAATTTCCAAAAAATGCCGTTGGAGAAATGATGCAGGCTTTACGTTTCATGGTGGAAGGGTTTCGACAAACATCAACCTTTGCGGAAGAAATTGGTAAAAGTAACTTCGACCATCCTTACACACCACTTTCATCGAATGATGTTCAAGGCCATGCGCTTTTACAAATGAGAAATCAGTTGAAGGCGGCTTATGAAATAGAAACTAGAAGGACATGGCTTGTGGAAGGACTTTCTGAACTCAATGAAATAATGAGAGCCAATCAGGAAGACTTTAATGTATTACTCGATCGTATCATTGATAAAATTGTTGATCGTTTAGAAGTACAACAAGCTGCCATTTTTCTGTTGCATAATGACGATCTCAACGATTTACACATCCAATTAGGGGCCTATTATGCACTCAATAATAAAATTTTAAATAGTCGACGATTCGAATTAAAAGAAGGATTGATTGGTCAAGCCATTGCCTCTAACAAAATAATTGAAATGAATGAAGTGAGTGATCCTTACTTTACCATTGACACAGGAATGGGTGAATCCAAATCTTGTAGCATCATTATCATTCCGCTAATCACAAGTGGAAAAGTTGTGGGAGCAATTGAAGTTGCAACTGTAAAACCATTTGACGCTGCGAAAAGAGAAATGCTTGAAAAAATGGCTGAACCTATAGCAGCGAGTTTATTTAGCTTGCGAGCCAATTTGATTACGGCACAGTTACTTGAAGAATCAAGAAAACAAGCTGATGAATTAGTTTATCAAGAACAAGAACTTCGAAAGATTAATAATGAACTTACCAAACAATCTCAACTACTTCGTCAATCTGAAGAGGAGATGAAATCTCAACAAGAGGAGCTGCAACAAGTAAACATTGAACTGCAAGACAAAGCACAATTACTTCAAAAACAAAACGTAGAAATAGAAGATGCTAGGTTAAGTTTAGTATTCAAAGCAGAGCAATTGGAGCAAAGCAATAAATACAAATCATCGTTCCTTGCCAATATGAGTCATGAGTTACGAACTCCTCTGAATAGTATTTTAATCTTGGCTAAGTTATTATCAGATAATAAAACTAAAAACCTTTCTGACAAACAAACGGAGCACGCTACCATCATTCATAAATCGGGAAGTGATTTATTAAATTTGATTAATGAAATTCTAGACCTATCAAAAATTGAAGCTGGTAAAATTGAATTCGAAAACGAAGTATTTGATTTAAAATTTGTGGCTGATGATATCCGAATGCTATTCAAAGAGTATGCAGTTGATAAAAAAATAAACTTTGAAATCCATCAACCTGAAGAAGCCGTTTGTGTAAATACCGACAAAACCCGATTAGAACAAGTAATCAAAAACTTGCTTTCAAATGCATTCAAATTTACAAGAGAAGAAGGAACCGTATCATTCACTATTGCCTTGGCACCACCTGATGCAATTTTTAAAGAGAAATCACTTCTTCAGTCTGAAGGAGTAGTGAGTTTATCGGTTAAAGATACTGGTATTGGTATTCCAGAAGATAAGCAAAAGCAAGTATTTGAAGCATTTCAACAAGCAGATGGATCAACGAGTAGAAAATTTGGTGGAACTGGATTAGGTCTAGCAATCAGTAGAGAACTAGTGAATATGATGGGTGGTGAAATCACATTAGAAAGTATTGAAGGCGTCGGAAGTACTTTTTCCATACACTTACCCATCTCTTCTCAATTCCCCATTGAGGAACATACAGTTTCCATTGCAAAAGCACAGCGCTCATCTGACGCAGAAGAAAAAACAACTCCTACTGTTGTTGAAGAAGATGCAGCCTATGATATAAATGAAATACGTGATGATCGAAACAATATTCAAGAAAAGATAAAGTAATCCTCATCGTTGAAGATGACTATGTTTTTGCGCGTATGCTCATGAATCAATGTCATCGATTCGATTACAAAGCTGTAATTGCATTGCAAGGCGACCAAGGATTAAGTTATGCTAGTAAGTACAAACCCTATGCAATTATTCTAGATTTAAGGCTCCCCGTTATTGATGGATGGACTGTCTTAAAAAGATTAAAAGAAAACGAAGCATTAAAAAATATTCCTGTTCATATTATCTCGTCGGTTGACAAAAGTCAATTGGGCTTGGCTATGGGAGCTACCAGTTATTTACATAAACCAGCAGGCAAACAAGAAATGGAAGAGTTGTTTCGCGTTATCGATCCCATTCACCAAGAACACAAAAAATTATTAGTACTTGGAAGCGAAAACAAAGAAGTAAATAGCATCATTGAAAAACTGAATCAGAAAAATATAGAAGTAAAATGTGCTATCACATTAGATGAATGTGAAGAATTGGCTAAACATAATCATTACGCCGGCTTAATTTTAACTACAAAACAAAATAATGAAGATTGGTTGTCTAAATCTGCACATTTCCATCAGCTCAAGAATATTCCAGCACTTATATTCGAAAACAACAGTGATGATTTCATGCTCGAAATTGATAACCTAATTAGTGCTGATCCCATCAAAGCAAGAGAACGTGTACTTGATGCAGCAGGAAGTTTCTTGAATGAAGTTGAAAATGGAAATAAATTTTCCAAAGAAGTCAATACGAAAATGGAAAATATGCTAACTGGCAAAACTGTTCTTATCGTAGATGATGACATGAGAAACATCTATTCCTTAACAAATATCCTTGAGCAAGAACAAATAATTGTGATTTGCGCATATGACGGAATACAAGCCATTGATCGATTAAGTGAAAATCCACAAATCGATTTAATATTGATGGATATTATGATGCCGAATATGAATGGCTATGAAGCAACACAAAAAATTCGAAAAAATCCAGAATGGGAACACCTACCTGTAATAGCAGTTACCGCAAAAGCCATGAATGGCGATCGTGAAAAATGCATTGAAGCTGGGGCGTCCGATTACTTAACCAAACCTATAAATGCCGATCAATTACTTTCACTCATGAAAGTATGGATGTACAAATAAACCACTAAGGTGTCTCTGACAAAATACAATCAATAAAAAAATTAATGAAAAATACAACTAATTTATACTTACAGAGTATAAACTCAAACCTCATAGGACTCCCCATGCAAAAAGAATCCATCTTATTACTTGTAGACGACAGACCCGAAAATCTACTTGCTCTAGAAAATATACTCGATGAAGAGCATCGCAAATTTTTGACTGCAACCAGTGGCAGCGAAGCACTCCTTATGACAGATATTGAAAATATTGATTTAATATTATTAGACTTTCACTTGGGTGAAATGACTGGCGTTGAAGTGGCTCGGGAATTAAGAAAACGACCAGCCACAGCACATATTCCCATCATTTTAGTAACTGCAATCTCCAAACGAGAGACCGTATGTTTTGATGAATTTGAAAATGGAACGATTGATATTTTACGAAAACCACTTGATTTTGCTGAAACAAGAGCCAAAGTAAGTTTGTATGAGGAAATGTCCATATTAAGAAAGCAATGTTTAAATAAGAAAGATCAATAGTTTAATACAATCTAAATAAAAAATCCTGTCATTTACAATGACAGGATTTTTTATTTTTTACCGATAATACATATTAAGATTATTCCAACGTTCAAACGTAAGTCTATGTATGTCGGTATAATACAATATGGCTAATAAACTTGAATACTATTGTAAATGGTGTTATCTTTAGCTGATCAAAATCAACCTATGAAAACCACTACTCTCCTCGCCTTTTTAGTATTATTTTATTCTATTCCCGCTTCAGCACAAGAAGGTCATCGGATGTCATCATTCGAGAAAACTCTTATTCCTTCCTACATGAACAGTCGAGGAATCAATCCCTCCACAGCTGCGGTAATTCCTCCTACTAGTCCAGTGAGAACTATTGCTGAATGGGAAGAGCTTCAAGCACTCGTAGTTGGATGGAAATCTTATCCCACTATTCTTCGACAAATAGTAGGTGCCGCTAAACAAGAAACCAGAGTTATTGTTGTATATGCTACTCCTGATAATCCAACTAGCTTAACAAGTTATTTGGCAGCCGGCGGTGTCGACACAGTAAACGTAACCTTTCTTGCGGCACCAGTGAATTCAGTTTGGTCGCGCGACTATGGTCCTTGGAGTGCATACACTAATGATGTGGATTCATTAATTACCATTGATTGGATTTACAACCGACCTCGTCCGAGCGACGATGCGGTTCCTGTTGCCATCTCCAATTTTATAGGTACTCCACTTTATCAAACAACGACTTCTCCTTGGGATTTAGTTCATACTGGTGGAAATTTTATGACAGATGGATTTGGAACTGGATTTTCATCAGCACTTGTGTATAATGAAAATGGACCGGGCGGTGGATTTGGCCTCAACCACACACCAGCAGAAGTAGATTCCATCATGTATCATTTTATGGGTATTAACCGATATATCATCATGAACACACTTCCTTTTGATCAAATACATCATATCGATATGCATATGAAATTATTGGATGAACAAACTTTGCTTGTTGGACAATATCCAGCAGGAATTGCCGATGGTCCGCAGATTGAAGCGAACTTACAGTTTGTTCTTGCAAATTATAATTCGATTTATGGAACACCCTTTAAAGTGGTTCGCGTGTTGATGCCAGATGACAATAATTTATATCCGAATAACGGTGGAGAATATTTTACTTATACCAACAGTTCCTTTATCAATAAAACTATTATTTTACCTGTCTATGGGATCTCGGAAGATTCCACAGCCATACGTATTTACAGAGAGAGTTTACCTGGATATAATGTTGTTCCCATCAATTGTGCTTCCATGATTGGTGCCTTAGGTGCATTGCATTGCATCACAAAAGAAGTTGGAACCAATGATCCTTTACTCATCAGCCATCAACCACTAGAAAATACAACGGATACCGTAAATAGTTATGTGGTGAATTCACTCATACAACACAGAAGTGGAATAAATGATGCTACTTTATTTTGGAGAACGGATACATTGATGGGATGGAATACTAGCAATATGAGTTTTACAGGAATTGCTAATAATTGGACAGGACTCATTCCTGCACAATTAGTAGGAACAACCGTTTATTATTATATCGCTGCAAATTCTGTAAGTGGTAAATCACAAGTAAGACCCATGCCAGCGCCTGCAGGATATTGGAAATTTGAAGTGACAGGAACCACAGGTTATGCAGAATCATTTACCAATGAAATACAGTCGATTTTTCCAAATCCATGTAATGCCATGACTTGTATTCCAGTGCAAATTGAACAAAGTGGAACTATACAAATTCGTTTATTGGATGCAAGTGGAAGATTGATTCAAACCATCTTTCAAGGAAACAAGAATGCGGGTGAAAACAAATTCTTCTTTGATGCAAAAAATTTAGACGAAGGAATGTACTTCATCGAAATGAAAACATCGCAGGGTGTTTCTACTGCTAAAGTTGCGGTTCGACATTAATCCAACATACTTCTTAATCTCAAATCAAAATCACGAATTGTATTTCGAGAGCAATTATAGTTTGACAATCTTTTTCGTTACTGATTTATCATCTACAGAAATCTGCAAGAAATAAACACCTGGAGCTGCATCTATCAATTGAATTTGACTAGTTGAGTTCGAGGTAGATTCTATATTTACACTTCGACCTTGCAAATCAAAGCATATAATTTGCAATGCTTTTTCTTCACCAGCACCTTCCCATTCTATATTAAATACCGTAGATGATGGATTTGGAAAAATAATAATATTGTCAAGCAACTTTTCATTATTTAATTCAGAGCCATTTCGGCAAGGTACTTGAATGCTTAAAGAAGTTGATTCCTTTAAACAACCGAATTTATTGTACAATCCCAATTTATAACTTCCTTGCTGTTTGGCACTATAGGTTGATTCTATTGCATTCGCGATAAAATTTCCATTTCGCTTCCAATAATAAGTATAGTCAACATTTATTGGAGCTTGCAACACCACACTATCTCCACTACAAAATGTAGTAGGTCCTAGAGGCGTAATTGTTGCCGCTGATTTCGCTTTCACCGCTAAACTAATAGGTGTAGATACTGTACTACCACATCCGTTTGTCACTGCAACAGTATATGATCCACTAGAAGTTGCTTTATAGATTGAATCCGTCGCTCCTGAAATATTAACATTGTTTTTCTTCCATTGCCAAGTCGTACTAGCTGCAGAAGGAGACTTTAAATTTAAAGAATCACCTGAACAAATAATGGGATACCTACTCGCAGTCACGGATGAAGAAGGTCCAGCTAAAGCGGTGATCACAACAGGAGCACTTACCGTATTGCAACCATTGGCTGTAATTCCAATCGTATAAGATCCAGCGGTAGTAACTGTCAATAGTGGTTGCGTTGCATTAATAACGTTTACTCCATTTCGATACCATTGATAGGTTGCATTCGGAACTGAATTCGCAGAGAGCAATAATGATGACGGATAACAAATTACATTGGAAACAGGTGGAGTGATGACAGCGGATGGGCTTGACACCACACTTAAATTAACGGTATTCGTTGTAATTGTACTGCACGCATTTGTTATATTACATTTATAATTTCCAGCTAAAGTTGCGGTGTAAGAATAATTCGTTGCCCCAACAATGTCGACATTATTTCTTTTCCATTGATACGTATAATTTGAACCTTGTGCAGGCGAACATGCCACCTCAGTGGATGTACCTGAACAAATAGTAACATTCTGAATGGTTGCCGTTCCAATAGGAGCACCTGTATTAACATGAATAGGCGGAGACATTTTAGTCCCGCAGGCTGGATTATTTACCAAACACTTATAGCTTCCTGAAATCGTTGCGCTATACGTTGATGCAGATCCCGAACTCAATAAAACATTATCGCGGTACCACGTATACGTTATACCCGCGCCCGTAGGTTGAGCATTTATTTGAACCGCACCTCCACAATTCGTATTTCCTGAAGGGGCACTCAGCGTTGGACTCGTGGTATTTAATGTAACATTAACTGGTGCTGTAAAATTAATAGTATTAAAACAATAAACATCTAAGTAACTCATCGAATAACTACCACTTTGCAATGCTGAATAAAAATAATTTGTGGCACCAGGAATAAGAACACCATTAAAATACCAAGCATAAGGGCTGAAGGATCCAACGGGAGCATATAATGTTACATTAGAACCAACTCCACAACCATTAATGGGTGAAAAATATTCAATGGCACTACCTGAATAAATATTTGGAGGAGCTGTATTGACATTATAATTAGAGGAAGTTGCAGTACCACACGCATTGGTAGCAGTTACTATATAATCACCAGGAGGGTAAGGCGCATTTAAAAAATTACTTGTGCTTGTTTGAAGCGTTGTATTATAAGCTTGCCAAGAATAAGTAGCACCAGCAATCGGCTGAACACTCAGCGAACCGGCAGGTGGATAACAATTATTGGATCCTCCAGCAAAGCAATCAAAAGTACTACACGAAATTACTGGGGTTGCAATGTGATTTACAGTTACAATTTTTGTTGCTGAAGTAACACTAGCACAAGAATTAGTTAGATTCACAAAATAACTTCCACTTGTGGTAGGAGAATATGAATTAGCGATTGCACCTGGAATGGCAACTCCATCTTTCATCCATTGATAGCTTGGATAACCAGTAATTGCAGTTAGCGTCAACGATTCACCTGCTGCTGCACAAAATGTTAATGGACCAGAATCTGAAATATTTCCAACTGGGGTAGGTGTCACTATTACGTTTACCATGACGGTTGTTCTCATGCCCAAATTATTCCATAACGTACAGAAATAATATCCTGAAGTGGAAACTACAATGGAATTTGAATTTTTACCCAGATAAGCAATATTACTTGACAACGTTCGACCCCAACTATAACGTGTGTACCCTGCAGGAACGGATAACGTTACACTCCCTCCTTCACAAAAAGATGTTGGGCCACTGGCCGTAATAAGGGTGCTGTTGTCGTATAGGCGATCCCGTTAGTATCAATTCTTGATAAATAAACATCCGAATTGTATTCTCTTAAATAACTGCTTCCTGTTATCAATAATTTATTTCCCGCAATAGCTGTAATTCGTCCAGGCAAAGCAAAATTTGCATATGAACTTCCACCAGGGTATTGAAAAATCTTATAAAGTGTTTCAGTCCCTGCTGAATCATGTTTCTTTAATACAATAGGACATCCAAAGTTGCAGGAATTAATCAATAAAAAATAGCTTCCATTTGCCCCTGCAGCAACATCAGCGCCTCCATCTGACAAAAGTGATGTCCATTTAGAATAAACTGTACTACCAGCAAGATCTATTCTCAGATGAAAAGTACTCGAGTAATTTCCAATTCCATCCCAACCAATTCCCACTATCAATAACTTTTGATCACTTAGTTCAACAATTCCTTTTGCTGTAGTTGACGTTGAACTCGATCCATTTAAATAATAATTATATTTCCGTGTCCAGAGTGTGTCTCCTGAAAGATTTACTTTCGTTGCAAAAACATTGAAGTTCGTAAAACTACTTGTTCGACCAGCAATCACAATATTATTATCGCTAGTCAGTGTTAATGAATTTGCTTCTTCATCAGCAGCGAATCCGATAGTCTTATTTTGAATACTATTTCCATCTGCATCTGTTTTTAAAAACCAAATATCTTTCGCGCCAGCTCCAGCACTTGTTGTATTTCCCACCATATAAAATTTTCCAGCTTTATTGGTTATATCTCTAAACTCATCTGCACCGGTCCCACCAAAATTCTTCGACCAAATTAAATTTCCATTCGATCCTAGCTTAACCAAAAACCCATCTCTATTTGTTCCAATAGTGCTATATCCTGCGCAATAAATTTCATCATTTGAATCAATGGTAACTGCATTACCTCCATCATCACCTGAACTACCAAAATATTTTGTCCAAAGTAAACTTCCTGATTTACTAGTTTTCATCACCATCATATCAAATCCACCAGCACCATAGGAGTTAGACAATCCCACGGTAATTATTGAACCATCGGATAATTCGGCTACATCATTTCCAGCGTCGGATCCAGGAAAATCGTAGCTATTTTCAAATTTTTGCGCCGACAACTGAAGTGGCAAGTAGATGATAAGGCAGGCTAGAAGCGAATAAAATTTTCTCATAATGTAGATAAAGCTTGATTGTTTGGTTGATCAAATGTAGGAGTCTGACTCAATTCTTGCAACGTAAATCCTTGAATTTCCATTAAAAAGCGGTTAGGAAGGGCAAGCGATTATAAAACAGGTGCGAAGGATTAGCCAATATCCTAAAAATACCTTACTAACATCTTTCATGGTAACTGTTAATTTCTTTACCTTTGCAGCCCTTACATTTAATCGTAAAGGAATATTAAAACGTTCTGAAATGACTGATTCTGTATACATTATCCGGTTTAATCATCTGGCTGAAGGAATACATGAGTATGATTTTAGTATTGATGATTCGTTCTTCGCCCATCGTGAAGAATCAATTATTAAAAAAGCTAAAGTAGAAGTTAAGGTCCTACTTCGTAAAGATTCTGGTGGCATGCATCTGAATTTGAGCATGATAGGTGATGTGGCGGTAGATTGTGTAAGATGTCTTGAAGGCTTTCGAATGCCCATCAACATTGAAAAATCATTGCTTGTGAAGATGGTAGAAGAGGTAAATGAGGAGTATGATGATGAAGATGAGATTTACATCTCCAAAAAAGCGATAGAAATTGACCTTGCACATAGCCTGTACGATTTCCTCACCTTGGAAATTCCTTATTGCCCGGTTCATCCGGAAGATGAAAACGGTATTGAAACTTGTAATCCTGAAGTCTTAAAATACATCAAGAAGAAAGAGACAAAAGTTGAGGAAAAGGACAACGAAAACTTAGGTGATGCTCGATGGTCGGAGCTTAAGAAGATCAAACTAAACTGATTATTAACTAATTACAAATACAATAAATTATGCCAAATCCTAAACACAAACACTCGAAATCGAGAAGGGACAAGCGACGTACTCATTACAAAGCAACTGCTCCTACCTTAGCAATTGATGCCGCTACTGGAGAAGCTCATTTATGGCACCGCGCATTCTGGCACGAAGACAAATTAATGTACAAAGGAAAAATGATTATGGAGCGTGGCGCTTAAACGCCAAACTTTATTTTCAACCTCTCTTTACATTAACCCTTCAGCTTGAAATGCATTGATAAAAATTGGGATTGATATTATGGGTGGCGATTACGCTCCAAAACAACCTGTTTTGGGCGCAATTCAAGCTTTGCCCGAGTTGCCCGCCAACACACGCCTTGTGCTCTTTGGAGACGAAAAAATCATTCGTGATTTATTCACTTCCGAAGGAGCCGATGTGAGTTTGGTGGATATTGTTCATACCACCGAGGTAATCGGCATGGATGAATCGGCGACTCGTGCCATTCCCGGAAAGCCCGATTCAAGTATTTCACGCGGATTCGAATACCTCAAAAAGGAGAGATTCATGGATTTGCCTCTGCAGGAAACAGTGGGGCTATGATGGTGGGTTCAATGTTTAGTGTGAAAACAATACCTGGAATTCTTCGTCCTGCTATTTGCTCCATTATTCCCAAGGAAGATGGAAGCACAGGTGTTTTTTTAGATGCGGGTGCGAATGCCGATTGCAAGCCTGAACATTTGCAACAGTTCGCTATCTTAGGAAGTTTGTTTTTAGAGCATGTTCATGGAATAAAAAATCCGAAAGTTGGATTGATGAACATCGGTGAAGAAGAAGAAAAAGGAAATATGCTTTGCAAGGAAGCACATCCTCTTTTAAAGCAAACGAAAGAAATAAATTTTATTGGAAACATCGAAGGCCGTGATCTTTTTAATGACAAAGCTGATGTGATTGTATGTGATGGATTCGTCGGCAATGTCATCCTTAAATTAGCCGAATCTTTTTACAGTTTAATCAGAAGAAGAAAAATTAAGGATGAATATTTTGATCGTTTCAACTTTGAAAATTATGGCGGCACTCCTGTTTTAGGAGTGAATGCACCCGTCATTATTGCGCATGGCATTTCGAATGCTACTGCAATCAAAAACATGATACATATTACGCTTAAAGTGACCACTGCCGGATTAACCGAGAAGATTACTCAAGCGGTTCATGAAAGCATTACTCAATAAGAAATGACAAAAATTACTGCTGCAATTACCGCTGTGAACGCATGGGTCCCACCCGATATTCTTTCTAATAAGGATCTTGTGACGATGGTTGACACCACAGAAGAGTGGATTATGTCGCGCACAGGAATTAATGAAAGACATATTTTAAAAGGGGAAGGTCTTGGTTCTTCCGATATGGCAGTAGAAGCGATTTTACCTTTGCTTAAAAAGCGTGGAATCGGTGCCGATGAAATCGAACTCATCATTTGTGCCACTACGACTCCTGACATGCAATTTCCGGCGACAGCAAATATCATTGCCGATAAAATTGGAGCTGTGAATGCATGGGGTTACGATGTTAATGCTGCTTGCTCCGGGTTTATTTTCGCATTAACAACCGCCACCAAATTCATCGAAACAGGCACGCACAAGAAAGTGCTGGTGGTTGGTGTAGATAAAATGTCGAGTATTATTGACTACACAGATCGTGCTACTTGTGTTATTTTTGGAGATGGCGGGGGTGCGGTACTGTTAGAGCCCAACGAAGAAGGTAACGGCATCATGGACTCGATTTTGAGAGTGGATGGGTCAGGGCGCGCATTTCTGCACCAGAAGGCTGGTGGTAGCGTTAAGCCGGCAACGTTAGATACGGTAGCGGCCAAAGAACACTTCGTGTATCAGGAAGGACAAACCGTTTTCAAATTTGCAGTTACCAAGATGGCCGACGTGAGTGCGGAAATCATGGAAAAGAACAACCTTACTGGCTCCGACATCGCATGGCTTATTCCGCATCAAGCTAACAAACGCATTATCGACGCGACAGCCCGACGCATGGGTTTACCCGATGATAAAGTAACACTAAACATCGAACGTTACGGAAACACGACCAATGGCACCATTCCACTTTGTTTATGGGAGTGGGAAAAGAAATTCAAGAAAGGCGACAACATTATCATCGCAGCATTCGGAGGTGGATTCACCTGGGGAGCGATTTGGGTGAAGTGGGCGTACTAGTGGTTAGATTTTGGATGTTGGATTTTGGATTGCTTTTAGGAGCGAAATAATTTCACTTCGAAAAGTATTAATTGAGACCCCCGCGCCCCTTGCGCCTGCCTTGCGTTCCCCGCGGTTAAACTGTAAGTATTTTAGGTGCTAGAATTCTATCTTCGTGTATTCGTAAATTCGGAGATTCGTAATTCGGACATTCGTATCGATTCGTAATTCGTAACCTTCCTAGTATTTCATTATTTTTCCTTGTATTTTATCCTTTTCAGTTACCAACGAAACTATATACACACCACTTGCAATTCCATTCATAACAATTTCAGTTGTAAAATACCCTCCTGCTATCACATCCACCTTCCTCTCCACCACCACTCGCCCCTCCAACAAACAACCTAACACCCCCGCTCTTCCCTTTCAACTTCGACGCATTCACATGAATCATATTCCACTCGGGATTGTACCAGGATTGGAAGAACACATCCTCTTTTTGGTTGTTTTCGGTTATGCCTACCGTTAGTGTATCGCAAGGAGAGCCTACCCACGCGCCGAGTTCGTAATCTGGATTGTTGGGCAAACCGTAATACGTTCGGGCACCACCTAAGTAAAAACTAAACGGTTGAAAATCGCAAGCGAGACCAAGTGAATCGGGTTGGTTTATGACGCTTAGGTTTGAGTTGATGTAATTAAACAAAGTTGGTGGATATGGAAGGCAGATCCGATACTGTCAAATACACAACTAATATATATTTTACCATCTGGCCCCATCTCCATTCCATGATTCTCTGCTGAAACAGGAAATGAATCTATCAAAATTCTTGATGCAGGAATGTTAGCAGCATTGAGGTCGAACTGATAGAGTTTTCCACTTGTTTGATAGATTTCCTGTGATGAGTTTACATAGAGTTTACTGCCGTCAAGTGAAAATACTGCACTGGTATATACACGGAATGGATGGCTACCTATTGCTCCATTTTGCTCTATCAAATTTTCATTGGAAACTATGCCTGTACATCTATCAAAATCAAACACTGCCAAATAATTATTCCACCCGCACAATGCTAATTTATCTCCTGTTTTATTAAAGCTCATATCACCTGCACCATCAGGATGCGCTAAACCTACATGCTGTATAGGCAACGGATTAATGCCGATGGAGTCAATAAGATACACCCAAAACTCATCATTTCCTATTCCGGCACCGTTGGATCTCCAACGTCTTGTAATTAACCACCAATCCTTGCCATTGCCATGCCTAACTGCCGTGAGCATATCTTGTACCGGATGATTGATGTAGCGTACATTCTTTTGCACAACTTGGCCAAGACCTCCCTGCAGTTTCATATCAACTATGCTATACCATAAGCCAGTATCAGGTACAACCACTCCCGCTACAAATACATAAAAGGTACTGTCGATTACTGATTTAGGAAGTATTAACATATCATGATACCATTCGCCTCCAACTAATGTATCACCATTAAATAACTTATTGTGAAGTTTATTAAATAATTTACCCTTTTTTATTTGACCAGTAAATGTATTGGTGGTATTACTACTTGATCCAAAAGAATCCTATAAATCCGAAATACTTGAGGTGCCTCCTAGAAATCCACTGCCACTTCGGTAAGAGTTTCCAATGGAATCAAATCTCACACTCGCACTATCACCAAAACACCAATTATTATTCGTGAATTGAGCCTCCATCTCCCCAAAACCAACTATGAAAAAAAACAAAAGAAGGAGGGGGTGTTTCATAATATAAAGGTAGGTAAAATAATTACTTCAGTTACGTGAGAATTGGGCTTCGGATGGGAGAGCTTCAAGCTGCTAGCTCCTAGCTGCTAGTTTTTTTCAGAAGCGAATTGATTTTGCTTCGGATAGAAATTTCAAGCTTCAACCAGAGCTTGCCGAGGAGTGCAAGCTTCAAGCTACATTTGGCTTTAACGCATAAAAGAGAACCACCATCTACACCTTTACCTTTTTTATAATCCGTTTATTTATTACTTTTGAAATGTCCTCTCCTAAAAAATCCGTATGATTCAAAAACTACTTTGTTTAATTGTATTCGTTTTTACGATAACCGACATCCAAGCGCAGATTACTTTTCAAAAGAAATTTGGAGCCAGTTATGGTGAAGACCTAGGAAGATCCATTCAATCAACCAGTGATGGAGGATATATCATTGCCGGATATAGCCGACAAAGTGGAACAAATCTGGACATCAAATTAATTAAAACAAATAGTATAGGAGATTCATTATGGGTGCGAACCTTTGGTGGTCCCTTAAACGAAGAAGCCAAATCTGTGCGTCAGACTACCGACGGTGGATATATCATTGCCGGATATACGAAAAGTTTTGGATCAGGTAATTCGGATGCTTTATTGATGAAAATTGATTCCACTGGTAATTTGCTGTGGACAAAAACCTATGGCGGAACTGATGTAGAAACCGCAAATTGGGTCCAACAAACTACAGATGGAGGGTATATTCTTTTTGGCAACGTAACGACACTTACCTCCAATGGCGATGATACTTACCTCATCAAAACCAATGCGTCCGGTGATTCCCTTTGGACCAGGACTATTGGAACAAACGCCGGGGATAATAATGGCAATTATGTTCAGCAAACAAATGATGGTGGCTATATTCTTGCCGGCACCATGGGAAATATTAATGGAAACAATGTAGATGTATTTCTTGCAAAAACGAATTCTTTGGGATCTGTTCAGTGGATAAAGATGTATGGAGGACCCGTCGCAGATTATGGAAATTATGTTCAAACAACAACTGACGGAGGGTATGTGCTTTTTGGATCAACCTGCAGTTTTCATATGAGCATTTATGATTTCTACATGGTGAAGACCGATGCTAATGGTGACTCTCTGTGGACACGAAAAGTTTCTGGTGGATATGGTGATTATGGTACTTGCATGATGCAGACAACTGACGGAGGATATATCGTTGCTGGTAACAGCGCGAACAGTTCTTCCATCTACGATATCTTACTCCTAAAAATGGATGCCAATGGTGATTCTATCTGGAGCAAAACGATAGGGGTTCCTACAGGAAACGAATTTCCGTACGAAATAGCACAGACACAAGATGGTGGATACATAATCTCCGGCTATATGGGTATTGCATTTGGAGGAAAAGAAGTTTACATGATTAAGACTGATGCGAATGGAAATAGTGGATGCAATCAGGGAAGTAAATCTCTTACAATTACATCTACACCCTCAATAAAAACAATTCCAAACCTTACTACAGTTAATTTTACAACAACTATTACCAGCCCAGTATTTACTATCGGTAGTGGAGGTACGATAACGACACCCTGCACCAGTGTAAGTCTTTCCGAACAAAATGCTAATACTGCGTTAGACCTTTATCCTAACCCAACGCAAAGAAGATTCACGGTTTCTTTTGGTAAAACAATCGCTAATGGACAACTGGAAATTTTAAACATACAAGGAAGTTGTATTAAAAGTGTTTACCATCTGGACTTAAGTGGTGAATCTGAGAAAAGTATAGAACTAATTAACTACGTTTCGGGAATATATTTGGTAAGAGTGTTCGATGGAGAAAAATATATAAGTCGAAAAATGATTCTTACGAACATGTAAAACTGAACGGAAGATTTGGCTCAATATTCAGCATTGTCAACTACACCATAGCATACTCGTAATTAACTAAATATTTTTGTTAATTACGCCAACTATTTTTGGTCTCATTGACTTAAAAAGAGATTCTTATAATAAGAATTATACCAAATAAATAACGTCCATTTAGAATAACTCTAAATGGACGTTATCATATATTGATGAATTTTTTTCGATCAATCTAATTTAGGATTCTAATACTTCACAATCCTCTTCACTTTTTCTACGCCACCAGAAGTAAGTCGAATAAGGTAAACGCCCGACTCTAATTCTTGACCGACTAGCAGTGTGTTTTTACCACCTTTTAGCATCTCGCTTGTAATCACTTTTCCATCGATAGAAGTAATTTGCAAACTTCCACTTTCTGTTTCTGGAAGGACAATATTTACTTCGGTTTGATTGTAAAAAGGATTTGGACTGATCTCCATCTCCACTCCATCAAGTTGTGCACCATCTCCTAAACGACAATTGACTGTGACTTGTACTGCAGCTGATGTTTTCACACATCCAGTGGCAGTATTAGTAATATTTACTCGGTAGGCTCCAGCGGTTTTTGCTGAGTGGGTAGAAGAAGTTGCGCCATTGATGGTAATATTATTTTGTGTCCATTGATAAGTCAAATTGGCTCCGGTATTAGCAGAAAGTACAACACTATCGCCCACACAAAAAGTGGTAGGTCCATTTGCTGTAATATTTGCTTGCGTATTGTTTACCGTTACCGTAATTGTATTGGAAGTACTGGTACATCCAAATCCATTGGTAGCAATTACAGCATACACTCCCGTAGCACCAGCCGTATAGTTGGAAGAGGTAGCACCTGCAATTGCAGTTCCATTTTTTGTCCATACATAAGTGAGTCCAACATCACCGGTTGAAGAAAGTAGAACACTACCTCCTGTACAAAATGCTACAGGACCGTTCGCAGCGATCGCAATAGTAGGAAGAGGATGTATGGTCACTGTTTGCGCTGTAGATGTTTTAAATCCACAACTATTCGTAACTTTCACTTTATAACTTCCTGAGGTATAGGCAGTGTATGTTGAATCAGTAGCTCCTGTAATATTTGTGCTTCCTATTTTCCATTGATACGTTAACCCAGCACCGCTATTTGCCTTTAACGTTACGCCATTACCGTTACACACCGAAGCAGATCCCTGAATGGTTGCGGTGGCTACAGGTGTATTTACAGTTACTGGAATAATATTAGATGTTTTACTGCAACCAAATCCATTCGTTACAACAACTTTGTAACTAGCACTAGCCTTGGCGGCATATGTATTCCCAGTAACCCCAGCGAGTGTGGTGTAATTTTTCTTCCATACATAGGTATAGCCACTGCCCGGACTTGCACTTAACACCACAGAATCGCCTGGACAAAATGTAGTAACACCTCCAGCCGATATTGTAGCCACCGGTTTTGGGTTTACTGTTACTGAAATTCCAGTAGATGTATTTGTACAACCAACCGAGCTTGTAACAAATACTCTAAAAACACCATTGGCGTTGGCCGTGTAATTAGAAGAAGTTGCCCCCACAATATTTACATTATTCTTTTGCCATTGATGTGTTAAACCTGAACCCGTATTTGCATTTAATACAACCGAACCTCCTTGGCAAAAAGTAGTATTTCCGCCTGCAGTACAGGTGGCTGTAGGTGGTGCGTAAACTGTGATATAAGAATTCTTGATGGTTGAATCTGTTCCGCTAGCGTTTGTAGTCACCAGTGAAACCGGATACACTCCAGGAGTATTATAAGCTACCGTAGGATTATTATTTGTGGCAGTAGCTGGAGTTCCTCCTGTAAAGTACCACTTTTTTGTAAGTACCGTTCCAGTGGTAGTATTTGAAAATTGAATACTTTCTCCAGGACAAATTGTAGAATCATTAACTGTAAAAGAAGCTACAGAATAATTATAGGAAAGAGTAAGTCCGTTAATATATGGGTCATTGCAGCAACTACATCCCATTCCTGAAGGGCATGCATCTTGAACGTAAACGCGTAACATAACCGATCCTCCACCCGATTGAATGGCAGTATTCAATGTAGTAGCAGGAATGATGTATGTAAAAGGTACAAATCCACACATACTAACTCCGGATTGTTGAACCAATGTTTGATAATTACCATTCAAAAAAATCTGGATGTTCATGCTCGGATTTCCAATTCCTACGTCCTGACAACCTAGCCAATTACAAGTAATCGTACCGCTGGCAGCATTTCCAGGGGCATTTGTAAAAACTACTGGTGTTGCCTGGTAAACACTTTGCATATTTGGAACTGTTTGCGTGTAGGTGCCGGTTTGAGCAAACCCTGATATTGTTGCAAATAACAGTACTAAAATGGAGGTAAATAATTTCATCTTTTCTATTTCTTTTTTTAATTCGTAGATGCGAAATTTATAACAATTTTTTACAATAAAAAAATAATATTATCCCATTTTAATAATGCGAATTAAGTCATTTCTATACGATTATGAATATAAGTATAATTACAATTCCAGTTCTATTTGTGTTTTGGCCTTATAATTTCCTTGAAAACTGATAAACTATATTGTCTAGCTACATACTATGTTTTTGCGACCTTCGGTTTAATATATTCTATTAGACAAATTCAGATGTGGTATCGGTACAAAGGAATTGGTTGAAACTATTTGATTGTAATTCGCATCAAGAGGATGGTTAATTATGTCCCTTCTTTATAAAATAAATCGCAATAATTTTTTTAATGCAACGCTAATAATTTGTTAGTTTACATACATGAAATATTTAATCATTTCTATCCAATAGAAACAAAATAGTTAAGGGGATTTCTATAAATATATGCTCAATAAAATTTTCAACACTAATGCCAATTGAATTCGCATCGATCAAAAATTTCCTTCTAAAGATTTACAAAATAAAACACTAATTTTACCTTATATCCAAATAAATATGGGACCTACTACTTATAAAGAAATAGCTAAACAATTTCTTATGAATGCGGCTAAAGGAAATGCTCGAATTTATTTTGATCAATATTTGCATACCAATTTTAAACACCACAATGTCTACTTTAAAGGAGATGCGCAGACTTTACTTTTAGCCACCGAAGAAAATGCAAAAAATAATCCTGATAAAACTTTCGAAATAAAAAGAATATTACAAGATGGAGAATTGGTAGCAGTTCACTCGCATGCAACACTAAAAAAGGACGATCCCGGATTTGCACTGATTCATATTTTTCAGTTTAAAGAAGGGAAAATAATTGAAATGTGGGATTTTGGTCAGGCTGTTCCTCCAGTGATGGTGAATGAAAATGGGATGTTTTAATATTGCAAAAGAAAACATATGTATAGAGTAAATCACAAGACATTTCAATTTTAACGCTCATGGAAAAAACAATTGTCAATTCAATACTTATTAAATCTTCTAAAGAAAATGTTTGGGATGCCTTGGTGAATCCATCTAAAACAAAAATTTATATGTTCGGTTGTGAAACGATCAGCGATTGGAAAATTGGCAGAGATTTATTTTATACTGCGAAGGTTAAACCGAAGCAGTATTGTGGGAAGGAAGTTATGAAGGACAAAAAATGGTTTTTGTTAAAGGTAAAGTTCTCATGTTTGAGCCCTATCAAAAATTAGTTTACACGGTTTTTGATCCCAATGGAACCATTGAAGATATTCCAGAAAATTATTTGACAGTTACCTATTTATTAGAAGAAAAAAGCGATGGCATTTTATTTACTGTTACGCAAGGTGATTATTCTAAAGTTGCTGAAAGAGAAAGACGATATCAAGAAGCTTTTAATAATGGTGAAGGGTGGAATCCAATTTTGGTAGCCATAAAAAATCTGGTAGAAGGGAACTAATCGAAGATGCCTCTACCAAATGGTATATTTCTTTCATTTTAAGTATTTCTCAGTTACATTAATTTCTTTTTTTTACTAATGAGACTATTAAACTGATGAATACTTAAAATATATTTAAATTTTAATGAATTCGGAAAACGATTGGGAATTTCCAAACCCCTATTGATCTCTTTTGCATCTTATTTTAAAGATCGAAAACTTGACCTATTTTCCTTTATCGACAAATCCTTTCTTTCTGATGAAGGGAAACGAAAGTATAAAGAAGTGGTTGAGGTTTACTTTGCTCAACTATTTGCTTATTGATTTGACCTTACACCAACTCCAAGTATATTTTAGTCCTCTCTGCTTCCCGATAGCTATCCATCGGCCGCCAAAGGCTTGCCGACGGCGCTGCAGGACTCTTTTTCACCATTACTTCCTAAAAAAATAGTTCCGTAGACTTAGGCATTGCAACGATTTTTTAAAATCGTCTTCGAAATAAACAAGTCGTAGCTTTGAACTAAAATATATTTGAATTTGGTATAATATATTGATTTAGAACCTATTTTTTTAGTTTTAGGAGTTGCAATACTATTTTAGCATCTATTTTTAAGAAAATTCAAGGGTCAATTTGGTAGTACATCAGTTCAAATATAGGACATACATTAAGTGGAAATAAAATAATTGTTTTATCAGTAAAAACATTACTTTTGAAACATCTTTTTACTCAAAAAAATCAAAAACCTATTAATTATAAAATCAAAAAAAAAATGAAGAAAATTCTACTAATGGCATTGTTTGCAGCTGGTACTCTCGGACTGGCTCAGGCTCAAACGAACATCTTAACAGAAGATTTTGAAGGCGGAGCTGTTCCTGCTGGCTGGTCTAATATTACCCTGGCAACTGATGGCGGATGGAAAGTTGGCAACAACAATACACTACAATCTCAATCATTTCCAATTGCAGCACATACCTTGATGGCAGCTACCAATGACGATGGTTGTAATTGCAATAAAAGCAATGATGTTTTTCTTACTCCTGTCATGAATCTGACAACATTTACTACTGTGTTCATGAGTTATGATTGTTATTATTTCAATCTGGCTTATCAGGGATTGGTTGAAGAAGCGAAAATTGTTGCAACTTTAGATAATGGTGTAACATTTACAGATCTTCAGGTGGTAACTGCTAATTCCGGAACTGGATGGCAGACCAATCTTGTAGACCTTTCAAGTGTTGCAGGAAATGCCAACGTTCAAATCGGTTTTAAATACAATGACAAAGGTGGCTGGTTATATGGATGGGCTATTGACGATGTAGCGATCTATGAACCATTGGTTGGTGTTGATTTGGCTGTAAGTAATACAATAGTAGGTAAAGATGATGCACGCCCAGTGTTTACAGCCTATCCAAAATATTTAACTAATCTCCCTCTTTCTGTACAAACAACTTTAACCAACGCGGGTACAATCCCAATTACCTCTTTTGACTTTTCATGGACAGATGGAGTTAACACCTACAATCAATCTCTAACCAGTTTATCAATTGCGCCTCTTTCGAACTACACTTTAACGGCTACTGTACCTTACAATACACTTTCAGGATTACAAACGATTACTACTTCCATTACCAATATCAATAATGGAGCTGTAGAACTTAGTACTGCTAATAATTCTACAACATATAACGTAGAAGGTATAACACCTCATCCTGACAAGAAGTACTTTGCGGAAGAAGGAACAGGAACCTGGTGTCAATGGTGTCCTCGCGGTGCAGTCTTTATGGATTATATGACTGAGACTTACCCTTCTCAATTTGTTGGAGTTGCTGTCCACAATGCAGATCCGATGACGTTGACAGCTTATGACGCTGGCATTGGCGCCTTAATTGGTGGTTACCCAAGCGTTGTTCCAAATCGTGGAACTGAAATTGACCCATCAGAACTTGAAGGAAATTTTATGAATTCAATTGTTTTAGCTCCTGAGGTTGTGATATCTGGAATATCTACTATTAGCCTTGCCAACAATCAGATTACAGTTGACCTCACTGGAACTTTCAATCAGTCTCTAAATGGCGATTATCGTTTCCTTGCAATTGTTGCTGAAGACAGTGTTTCGGGAACAACAGGGTACAGTCAATCAAACTCTTATGGAGGTGGCGCGAATGGCCCAATGGGTGGCTTTGAAAACTTTGGTACTACCGTTCCTGCTGCATCTATGAATTATAACTTCGTAGGTCGTGCCCTTTTAAATACATTCGGTGGCCAAAGTGGAAGCCTTCCAGCCGCTATTACTTCAGGAAGTTCATACAATTACCAGTTTACAACTATAGCAAATGCTGCATGGGATAAAAGTCAATTATGGATTGCTGCAGTTGTTATTAATAATTCAACCGGAGCTGTACTTAATACTAACAAATTCCCGGTCGTTATCACTACAGGCTTAAACAATCAGAATAATCCGTTGGTTGGCTCTTATGTTTATCCTACAGCTACATCTGACATTATCAATCTTGCCTTGCATTTACAGGAAACTTCTTCTGTAATGGTAACCGTTACTGATGTACTTGGAAAAGTTATCATGAACCAGGATTTAGGTCAGATCAGTAAAGGTGAGAGCAAAATGTTCTGGAATGTTGGTAATTTATCTGCTGGTATGTATCATATGACATTGACTACTCCTTCAGGCAAAACAGCGTTAAAATTCATTAAAGAATAATATAGGGTCAATTGACCTGATAAAATAGAGAATGGTCCTGGTTATTTAATTAACCGGGACTTTCTTTTTCTGTGTTTCTCTAAAAATGCCATTTATTACCATTTCCTTTTCAAGGCTAATTTGACAATTGTATGAAACTGAACTAATATTAATAACAGAAAATTGCCAAAAAAATAGCCAAAAAGGCCCAAAAAGGCCATATTTTTAAAGAAATATTGAAAAAGTTGCTGATTTTTGAAGATTTCTTCTATTTTTAACGATTCAAAATAATCTATCCTTATGAATAAAAAGGAAATCGAAGAGCTCATTAAGTTTGTAGCTAAAGCGGGTGTAAGTGAAGTTAATCTTGAATTGAAAGACTTCAAAATAACCATAAAAAATAGCAGTCCTAAAGTGGAGCAAATATATCATGCGGCACCAGCTCCCATGCCAGTTGCTCAAATGGCGGCACCTGCCCCTGCCCCAGCGGCTCCTGCAGCTCCTACTCCTTCTCCAGTTGCTGACGATTCAAAATACATCACCATCAAGAGTCCAATGATTGGAACTTTCTATCGCGCCTCTGGTCCAGACAAACCTGTCCTTGCTAATGTTGGTGATGAAATCAAACCTGGAAAAGTTTTATGCATCATTGAAGCCATGAAACTTTTTAATGAGATTGAATCCGAAATATCGGGACGCATCGTAAAAGTATTGGTGGATAATATGAAACCGGTAGAATACGATACCCCTTTATTCCTCGTTGATCCATCTTAAAAAAGTCATCTCGTTTTTAAAAATATTCCATCTCTTCGGAATTGGAATTTTTATTTTAACGAAGAGCCAAAACTCAAAGATTAAAGTAAATAAAATTAAAAGGCATTTTCTAAACAGAGATGCCTTTTCTACAAAGACTCCATTATGTTTAATAAAATTCTCATAGCCAACCGTGGCGAAATTGCACTTCGAATTATCCGTACGTGTAAAGAAATGGGTATTCGCACTGTCGCTGTTTATTCTACTGCCGACAAAGAAAGTTTGCATGTACGTTTTGCAGATGAAGCGGTTTGCATTGGACCTCCTCCCAGTCGTGATTCGTATTTAAACATGCAACGCATTTTAGCCGCTGCAGAATTAACGAATGCAGATGCGATTCATCCTGGCTATGGTTTCTTGAGTGAGAATTCAAAATTTTCTGCGATTTGTGCAAAACATGGTGTAAAATTTATTGGTGCTACCCCTGAGCAAATTGATGCCATGGGCGACAAGGCCAATGCGAAGATGACGATGAAGAAAGCTGGCGTTCCAACTATTCCTGGTTCGGATGGCTTGCTTGAAAATGTAGAGCACGCAAAAAAAGTGGCGAAGGAAATGAAGTACCCTGTCATCATTAAAGCAACTGCTGGTGGTGGTGGTAAGGGAATGCGCATTGTATGGAAGGAAGATGAGATTGTAAAAGCATTTGAAAATGCACAAACCGAAGCAGGTGCAGCCTTTGGAAACGATGGTTTGTACATGGAAAAATACATTGAAGAACCTCGTCATATTGAAATTCAAATTGCAGGTGATCAATATGGAAAAGCTTGTCACTTGAGTGAGCGTGATTGTTCGATTCAACGTCGTCACCAAAAATTATTAGAGGAAACACCAAGTCCGTTCATGACGGAGAAATTACGTGAAGCGATGGGTGATGCGGCTATTAAAGCAACCTTAGCGAGCAATTACGAAGGTGTTGGAACCATTGAATTTTTAGTGGATAAGCATAGTGATTTTTATTTTATGGAGATGAACACTCGTATTCAAGTGGAGCATACCATCACCGAAGAAGTAATCAACTACGATTTAATTAAAGAACAAATAAAGATTGCTGCAGGTGTTCCGATCAGCGGAAAAAACCATATTCCTACGATGCATGCAATTGAATGTAGAATTAATGCAGAAGATCCGTACAATGATTTTCGTCCTTGCCCCGGAAAAATTACGGTATTGCATCAACCAGGAGGACACGGCGTGCGTGTTGACTCACATATTTACGCGGGTTATACTATTCCTCCGTATTACGATTCCATGATTGCTAAGTTGATCACCATTGCGCAAACGCGTGAAGAAGCGATTCAAACGATGGAGCGTGCGTTGAGTGAGTTTGTAATTGAAGGAATAAAAACTACGATTCCTTTCCATCAACAATTGATGTTAAACGAAGATTTTAGAAAAGGAAATTATACCACGAAGTTTTTAGAAAGCTTTGTGTTGAAATAAATGAAATTGTTTCACAGTCGAATGTTTCTTCGTGATGTGTTTTTCTGTAGATGGATTTATTCAAAAAATTAAGTAGATGTCAACTCCAAAAGTTTCATTTACCTCTCGCATTGGTAAGCTCGACTATTTGATGGGCGTACATTATGTAGAAGTTCCAGCTACTATTGTAAAAAAATTAGGCGGACTCAATAAGCAACGATTGTTTTGTAGCATCAACAAACATTCAAAATTTCAATGCGGCATGATGGCCTTGGGTGAAGGAAGAGGATACATTACCATCAACAAAAAGAAACTAAAAGAATTTTCAATTGCGTTGGGCGATAAAATTGATGTGACGCTTGAACCGGATAAAAGTGAATTCGGCATGGAAGTTCCGGAGGAGCTCATTGAAATTTTCGCACAAGATCCCGAGGCAGAAAAACGATTTATGAATATTAGTGGAGGGAAGCAACGAAATATTATTTACTATGTAATTGGAGTAAAGAATTCCGACAAGAGAATTGAACGAGCGTTGAAACTCATTAATAATTTAAAAGCGTGTCCGGAGGGGAAAGAAACGGCGAGAGGGATTTTTTTAGGAGGTTAGATGTTGGATGTTAGATACTAGATGCTGATAAAGAAGATATAAGCCAGAAGCCAGAAGCTAAAGAGAATTATATTATATTTGTTAGTACAATAACAGTTCAAATATACTTACATTCTCAACTAAAAACTATCCACTATGAATCGATTGCTTACTCTATTTCTCTCTATTTTTTTTGCATCAAATTCCAGTGCTCAATTGATCACAATTTCCGAAACCAATCAACTGCCGTCAATCGGTGATACTATACATTATGTCAATGCAAATCCCTTCGGATTTGACCCTATTGGGACTGGTCCCGTAACGAATAAACTGTGGGATCAAACGGGGTTATTTCTTACTGGAACATCCTATGATTTCTATTATATCGATCCTACAACGATTCCCGCTAACATGGGAAAAGATTCGTTTCCTTCTGCTAACATCGCACGCGGAGAAAGTGGTGCTCCTGGTTATTTCTATTATCAAAATACGAGTACTGAAGTTAAGCGATTGGGATGGTTTAGCAGTGCCAGCAATTTCGGTATTTATGAGAATGGAAGTTTTGCCAAAGAGTTTCAGTTTCCGATCACCGCTGGACAAACTTTTAATTCGTCTTATAATGGTCGCTACTCCCCTTTCAATGTAGGCGAGGACTCTGTAAAAATTGAATCCGGGATTGTTACCATCAACGCCGATATGCAGGGCACATTGATGCTCCCCAACAGTACATTTACTGATGTGTTAAGGGTACATGTAATAGAAAATTTTCATATCAAAATTTATATGCTCGGTCTACCCATCATCGATTATTTAATCGAAGATGATTATACCTACTGGTTCAACGATTCCATTCAACAACCGCTTCTAGTTTCTGGAGTTACTACCGTAGATGGAACCCCGGAACCTCAGGTACTCCGATTTCAACCTATATCTACTCCAACCGGAATTGCCGAAAATAATACAGAATTTTTTTCCATCTCACCGAATCCTTCTGCTGGAAAATTCACCGTTTCATCCTTTGACAGGAACCAAAAAACATTAAAATTAGAGGTTACTGATTTAACTGGGAAAATTATTTTTACGGAACAAACCCGGAGTTCAGGTTTATTATCAGTTGATATCTCCTCTTATCCGAAAGGGATTTATTTGGTGAAAATCTACAATGGAGAACATCAGTCTATTAAAAAGATAATTGTTCAGTGATTAGTCCTGATAGCTATCGGGAAGGAGATGGGAGATGGGGGTGCTCCCTGAGCTTGTCGAAGGGAGAATTGGAGATGGGATCGCGAAGCTTCGCGAGGGAGATGGGGCTCTATTATAATATGTGTCATTTATAGTATTTAGTAATTTTGCTCGAGAAAAAAATAAATAACATGCCATCCCTATTTCATTCACAAGATCGTCAAGAAATTCTAAATCGAATTCAACAGTTAAGTTCCGATTCTAACGCTGAATGGGGAAAGATGGATGTAAAAAAAATGCTTCGACATTGTCAAGCTCCATTACAAGTAGCGTTAGGTGAGCTAAAATTAAAACAAGGATTGATTGGATTGCTTTTTGGAAAAATGGCGAAGAAAAGTTTACTAAAACCTGAACCATTTAAGAGAGATTTACCAACAGCACCCGAATTTAAAGTGGGAGATATTCCATTGGAATTTGAAAACGAAAAGCAGCAATTAATTTCTCTAATAAAACAATTTGGAGAAGCAGGTCCGCAGAATGACAGAGGTAAACATCCGTTTTTTGGAGCAATGAATGAAAACGAATGGGATCAACTGCAATGGAAACATTTGGATCATCATCTTAGACAGTTTGGGAGATAGATGTTGGATGTTAGATGTTAGATGTTAGATGTTAGATGTTAGATGTTAGATGTTAGATATGGTGACTTCTTGATTACATATTGGATTATTGCAGATTCTTGAATAAAGTTAACTAGATTTATATCAATTCATAGTACTTCTAAATCCATAATTTTAACACAGATGACCCGGATTAAAAGGATAACTTAGGATTTGTTTATATCTTGATTGCGTAAATTATTTCCAAAACTTCAAGCATTCAATAGTACATCAAGTTAAATAGTCACTTAAATTCAATTTATTAGGGTGTTTGCAGACAGTTATTTTAGTATTAAGATTAGCTTTGCAAGAGTAAGAATTCATTCCTTTACTTTTATACAAACGAAATCATGAATTACATCAATCAAATCGACATTAATTTGCCTCGTGCACGTGTGGTGGAACTTTTTGATAACACCGAAAATTTGAAAGAATGGATGCCAGGTCTTGTGCTCTTTGAAACCTATGAAGGACAACCTGGAAAACCAGGAGCAAAATCGAGGTTGGAATTTCAAATGGGGAAAAGGAAAATCAAAATGATTGAAACGATTGTTTCCAATAATCTACCTGATGAAATGGAAGGTTACTATGAAATGAACGGAATGAAAAATGATGTTAAAGTCTCCTTTGTTGAAATTGAACCTAATAAAACGATGTATATTTCAGAAAGCACCTACACACTTTCGGGAGTAATGTGGCTTATTGGACCATTAATGAAAAAAACTTTCATGAAAACGTCTCAAGATTATCTAGAACGATTTAAATTATTTGCCGAAGGAAGAGGATTGAAGTAATATTGATGTATTAATATTGATTTACGTTTACTTACCCTATTAAATTAAAAAAATATGAATCTTGTCTTTAAGGATATTCTTTCAATTTCCATGATTTTATTTGCGGTGATTGATATTATTGGTTCATTGCCCGTCATCATAGAAACTAGAAAACGTGTTGGATTGATTCATGCTGAAAAAGCCACTATTGCATCTTTAATTATAATGGTGCTGTTTTTTTATTTTTGGGTGAAAGCATTTTAAATTTAATTGGCATTGATGTTTCATCTTTTGCGATTGCAGGATCCTTAGTGATCTTTTTCCTCGCCTTGGAAATGATTTTAGGAATAAGATTGTACAAAGACGAAGTTCCTGAAACCGCATCCATCGTTCCTATTGCTTTTCCACTCATCGCAGGAACTGGAACCATGACCACCTTAATTTCACTGCAATCACAATATTCTACCGAAAATATTTTAGTGGGAATTGCCGTTAATATGATTGTAGTTTACATCGTGCTTCGATTAGTTGAACCCATCGAGAAATTATTAGGAAAAGCGGGAATTAGCATCATCAGAAAAGTATTTGGAATTGTATTAATGGCTATTGCCATAAAATTATTCCGCACTAATTTAGGATTTTAAAACGCTTCAAAATATAACCGAATGTCGAGGCTAGTCAAAAGTTTTACTTATGCTTGGAAAGGAATCTATTTCTACGTCACTTCAAAAGGTAATGTACGCATTCATCTTTTCGCAACACTATGTGTTATTGGATTGGGTTGTTGGTTACATATTTCATTGAAACAATGGATAGTGCTGGTTCTTGCCATCGGGATGGTGCATGCGGCCGAAGCATTTAATACCGCCATTGAAGAAATCGTAAATTTCATTTCACCACAACGACATCCATCTGCAGGGAAAATAAAAGATTTAGCGGCAGGAGCTGTGCTCATCACTGCAGTAACAGCTGCAATTATTGGAGTTTTAATTTTTGCTCCGCTACTTGTACAGAAATTTAGTTGATTTATTTCTATTTTAATATCGCGGATTAATCAACTAACAAAACTTTATTAATTCCAATAGGTTTATCAGCACTTAATGTTTTTAACAAATACATTCCCGACATTAAACTTCCTTTATGAAATTCTGTGGAGATCCCTTCTGCTGCAAATTGATGAATGAGTTTACCGCTTAAATCAAACAATTGGAATTGCACTTCTGAATAATTCACATCACCACCTACAACGATAGTGGCTCCATTTTGAATTGGCATAGGATATACTTCCACAGTATAATTTTCAGCAAGGAACTCTCCCTCCCTACAATTCACATTCACTATTTTACCTGCAGAATATTTCACACATCCATTTGCTGTTTGTTTTACTAAATATGTTCCTGATTGTGTTGCAGTATACGTTGAATTAGTGGCTCCAACAATATCCACATTATTCTTTCTCCACTGATGAGTTACACCTGGGTACACAGCCGCAGTGAAGGTAACACTTTGCCCTGCACAGAATGTTAGCGGTCCGCTAGCGGTTACACCCGGAGAAGGATTAATTACTTCTGTACAAACTACTGTATCTCGAGAAATAAGTCCGCACGCGTTTGTTACTCTCACGACATAAGTACCGGGGGTTGTGACAGACAAATGACTATAAATAGCTCCGCCAATATTTACATTATTCTTTTTCCATTGAAAAGTATGTCCCGCTACACTATCAACCGATAATGTTAATGTAGTTCCTGTACAAAAAGCGAAGGAGCCATCGCCAACAATGTCGATGGGTGTCGCGGCATTCACCGTAACTGTTTTCTGCACTGATGCAACACTACATCCACTGGGTACAGAAATTACCACATGATAAACACCAGCTGTTGTGGCCGTATATCCAGAAGTAGTAGCACCAGCAATTGGATTATTATTTTTATACCATTGATAACTATATGCCCCTACATTGGTAGAAAAACTAACACTTCCACCATTGCATACATTTAATGTTCCACTTGAAATAATATCGGCATAATAATATTTTATAGTAAGCTTTGGGTGCTTATTCGCGCTTGGATGATCAGAAGAAAAAATACTTGCCCAACTTAATTGGTTGAATTCATGAAATTGGATCAACATACCAAAATTATCGGAAGGTAAATAAGACCAATGCTTCACTAAATTTAAAACATCTGCATTTATAAAAGATTTTGAGGTGATTGTAGAGCAAGGCACTGATGCAAATTGAAAATCGCTGGAGTCTGGGTAATTGTACCAAATAACACCCGTCTCAGACCAAGGTTGAATATTACGTTTGAAAAGAATTGAATTAGGCAGGTTAGCGTACACGTTTTTCTGGCTAATCGTATCGACCCACAACTTCAAATTTGCACTTACTATTGGGCTTGAAGGTGGCATGCTACTTAAATCAAACTCTAGGTAGCCCCTTTCGGCAGTACGAAAATATTTATACCAATTAGAAACTTCCATGGTAGGCGCATTTCCAAAATTGGTCGAAGTACTAAAAAAATCGCTGGAGATATAGGCATCTTTGCCGGAGGCTGCCGGATTCAGCACTAATGTTTTTACAGGAAGAGAGGTGGAAGAAACATTTGTGATCGAGACGTTCCCCGATGTTTTCGTACATCCAATAACGTTAGCCACCATACATTTGTAATTTCCCGATTTAGTTAATACCAACGTTGAGGCATTTGCACCAAAGAGTGGAGTTCCATTTCGCAGCCAGCTATATGTTGATATATTATTTCCACTTGCTATTAATACCTCCGCACTACCACTACACAAATCCTGCGCTGTTGAAGGACTCACCGCTACGGTTGGATTCGCATAAAAAGTAATAGTTTTAATGAAACTCGTATTGCAAGTTAATCCTGTTGTAGTAACTTCGTATTGACCACTTGTTTTCACCCAAAGTGTTTGTGCATTTGCTCCGGAAATAACATTTCCATTTTTTTTCCAAACATAAGAATTTGCGGCGGTGCAATTCAACAAAATGGAATCTCCATTACACGCTTGGTTTACTGTAGATGTAATAAAAGCACCTGGTTGCACAGTCACTGCAAACGGATTGGATTCTAAATAACAATATCCTCCACCTCCTGTAGAATATCGAACATGAACCTTGTAATTTCCTCCTTGTGTTGCTTGAATTGAGACCTTTCCATTTGAATTTGGAATAGTGACTCCATCCAATGACCAACCAGTAATTGTCAATGATTGACTTGCATTTAAAATAGTAGTATCCCCTTGACAGATTGTTGTTGGACTTGATGCTGAAATAGTAGGCAATGAAGGACTCCAAAAATAAAAAGGTCCTGTTGATAATGTATCTCCACAAGTAAGAACCGTTTTAAATTCATACCAAGCAGAATCCAACAACGGTCCCTGCAAAAAATATGAATTTACACCCAGTGCGACTCCATTCTTATACCACATGGCCCATCTTGTTTGACCCCATGGAAAAACAGACAAAGGATCAAAAACAGGAGGTACCATTAATGAATAACAATTGCCAAATTGCGAGGTCGAAGTAATTGGAATAAATAAAGGATTATTATCCTTATACAATTGTGAAACTTGATTCGCCATCACAATATTTCCCAAAGCATCAACCTCTCTCGCTTGAAGCCAAGCTCCAGCACCAAAAGATCCTGAAAATATTTGTATTGAAAGTCCAGAGCCAATCATCCAGACCAAAGAAGCACCTCCACTATTATTAAAATTATTATATTCTTCAATCCACCACTCTATCGAATTTCCTGGAGATGGGGGATTCACTGAATAAGTAACACTAACAGGAGCACAAAAATCGCTTGAATTAGGGCTTACTGTGATATTTTGTCCTTCCACATCTTGTGGATTAATAAAAAAAAGAATGACAGCTATTAAGAGTAAAATTTGTTTCATGATACAAATACTATATGAGTTGGTTAAGGTGCAATTTACGGAAAGGAAAGATAAAACTTTACCACTAAAATGCAATGAAAAATAATAATATTTTGGCTAATCTCATCGACCAGTAGGCAAATTAGGCTAAAATCACCTCTTCAGAAGCTAATAAAGATTGATTTTTTAACTTCAATAAAATCTGCATAACGGTTACCACATCTTTTTGGCAGTAGGTTACTATGCGTTCCAAATCTTTATCATTCCAATAAACCGAACCAACTTGCGATCCATCAATATCATCTTTCGGACTTGGTATTCCTAGTATATACGCCAATAAATTCAACGGCGTATAATTTTTATAATCTCCAAACTTCCACAATTCCATCGTATCTAAATGTGGAATTTCCCAGGGTTTCTTGCCATACAAATCGAGTTGTGCAGGAAGAGAAATTCCGTGGATCACCATTCGCCGACTCATGTATGGAAAATCGAATTCCTTTCCGTTGTGCCCACATAAAATCATTGGCGATTTTTTATTTCGTTTATCTGAATCAGCAATTTGATTTAACAAAGCTGCAAAATTTTCGAGCACTAATTTTTCATCATCACCATAAAATGATTTCAATCGAAACTGCCGCCCTTCTTCCTTAATAGAAAGAAATCCAGTGGTTATACAAATGATTTTTCCAAACTCGGCATAGATACCTGCGCGTTCATAAAGATGTTGTTCTTCCGCACCTTCATCGCGCTTAAGATTGGATGCTTTTCGGAGCCATAATGGCTTTAGCTCTTCCGGAACGTCTTCGAAAGTGGCATACTGTGGAACTGTTTCGATGTCCAGACAAAGGATGTTTTCTAAAGAAATGGAATTAATCATTTTTATATCTTTTAACCAAAGATAATCAACTCAATTGATTTAACCGTCTATAAACGACAATAAACGTTTACCTACGAATCGACACTGAAATTCATCACTTCAGATCATCAATTTCACATTTCTTCTATTGGAATTGAAGTACACTCGTATTCTATTCCTTTTTCAACTATTTTCGTTCTTCTATGAAAAAACTCCTCCTCTTCATACTTGTATTTAACTCTACATTACAAGCACAAACCATAAAAGGAAAAGTTACCGATCAACTTTCCAACCAAGCGCTCGCCTTCGTGACCATTGTGGAAGAAGGAACACAAAACGGAACCTACAGTGATATTGATGGATACTTTTCAATTAAATTAATTAATGAAAATTCCAGAATTGTATTTTCCTATTTGGGATTTCAAACACAAACATTAATTCCGGAAAAAAACATTCTTTGGAATGTTGCCATTCAACCTCAAGCCATAAATATTAAAGAAGTGAAAATACTCCCAGGAGAAAATCCTGCCGAAGTAATTATGCGAAAAGTGTTGAAGAATAAAGATAAAAATAATCCCGAAAAAGCCATTGCTTTTACATATGACAGCTACAACAAATTAATTTTTGTTGCTGACAAAGACACGAATGCAATTACAACACAAAAAGTAGAAGTATCCATTGATAGCACCAAGTCACCGAAAAAAGATTTTTTTGAAGACAAGCATTTGTTCCTGTTAGAAAGTGCTACGCATCGAAAACACATGCCTCTAGGAAAAGACGAAGAAATTATTTTGGCCACTCGTGTTTCTGGATTGAAAAATCCACAATTTGCGCTTTTAGGAACCCAACTGCAATCCTTTTCACTTTACGGCGACAATGTAAGTGTTATGAACGATGTGTATTTAAGTCCGCTGAGCAATGATGCCATCAGCAAATATCTTTTTATTCTTGAAGATAGTACAATGATGAATCAAAATACAATTTATACCATTAGCTTTCGCCCTCGCAGAAATAAAAATTTTGTAGGATTAAAAGGAAATCTCTTCATCAGTACTGATGGATGGGCATTACAAAATGTTTTAGCGTCTCCTGCTGACAGTTCTCCGTCCATTCGAATACGTATACAACAACAATATACCAAGAAGGATGGTGTATGGTTTCCTGAACAATTAAATTCATTCATTTCTTTTCCCGACATGAAAGTGAATAACATATCTGTAATGGGAATAAGTAGATCTTATTTACGAAATGTAAAAGTAAATCCACCCTTAAGAAAAAGAGATTTTGGATCTGTGGTTTTAAGAATGGCACCCAAAGCAACTCAGGTATCCGATTCGGTATGGAGTACCTATCGAGAAAGAGAATTAGATGTAAAAGAGAAACAAACTTATACCTATATGGATAGTGTAGGTAAAGCAGAAAACTTCGAAAGAAAATTAAAAATTTTCGGAATCATTGGTACAGGAAAAATTCCAATTGGATTTATAAATATTGATGTAGCGAGAGTTCTTCGTCTAAATAATTTTGAAGGAGTTAGGTTGGGTGCTGGAATTCATACCAATGATTTTCTCACTGACCGATTTGCTGTGGGCGGATATTATGCATATGGATTCAAAGATGAAAAATCAAAGTTTGGTGGTGATGCTCTCATCCATCTTTACCGAAAAAGAAATGCTTGGATTCGTTTTAGCTATGAAGAGGACGTGATAGAAACGGGAGGAAGACAATTGGATCCGGCACCCGTCAATTTTTTAAATACCAATTACTATCCATTTTTCATCAGCAGAATGGATCAATATATAAAAAAGGAAGTCGTGTTGAACGGTCGGCTGATTGGAAATTTAAGCACTGCATTCTTTGTCAATCAACAAGAGATTACTTCCTTTCCTACCAATGCTTTTTCCTATCCACGTACCGAAGAAGCAAAATTAATTATTCGAAATTTTAATTTGGAAGAAATAGGCGTTACGGTAAGATGGTCACCCGGTGAGAAGTTAGCTTTGGCAGGAAATAGAGAAGTAAGTTTAGGAAGTAAGTGGCCCGTCTTCTATGCGCGATATACGTTAGGCAGAATTGATGAACTTGATCAGTTAAATAGTTTTGAAAGATGGGACGCATTCGTCGAAAAAACTTTTAAAACATCTTTGTACGGTGATTTTACCATTCGCAGCACCTTGGGTTATGTACCAGATGCTGTTCCAGGTTCATTGTATTATAATGCCAAAGGAACAAACTCCATCAATTTCGATCGCAACCGTTATGTAGGTATTGCTTCACCTTTCACTTTTGAAACCATGCGCACCAATGAATTCTTACACTCTGAATTTATCGCAATTCATGTTCGACATAATTTTAGAGATTTACTTATTAAGTCCAAAAAATTTAATCCTCAAATTAGCTTAGTGCATAACATGCTCTGGGGAAATTACATCAATAAAAAAGATCAGTACTTAGTTGCAAACATTGCTGACAAAGGATTTATGGAAAGTGGTGTTTACATCGACAATTTGTTAAAGGCAGGATTCACGGGAATTGGATTAGCAGCTTTCTACCGCTATGGACCATATGCTTTAGAAAAGGCAGAAGATAATATTGTTGTGAAATTAAGTGTAGGATTTAGTTTCTAACGAAGTTGGAAGTCTTGGCTATGTAAAATTTTCACGTTGGCTCAAGGTTACTCGCTAAATTTTCTCGCAAAGGCGCAAAGGGCGCAAAGTTTCTAGCTAAAGGGCGCTAAGGCTGCGAATAACTAAGTGCGCTAAGGTCATTCTCTAATTAATTACTCTGTCTACTCCGTGAAAAACTCTGTGCACTCTGTGGTAAAAGAAACTATTAATTGAAATTACAATTTTTCTCGTAACTCAAAACTCCTAATAGCCAAAAGGCGCAAAAGTCGAAGCTCTAAGATCGAAACACTAAATTATTTCGCAAAGGCAATAAATAATATAGAAGTGAAATTTGATTTCCAAATAAAACTAACGAATCATCACTCCACGTTTTTCTAATAATGGAATATGTGTGAAGTAAGATGGGTTGATGGATTCTGGAAGGAAAATATATTTCTTGTCGAATATTTCACCGTTGATGTAAAAGCTCAACCAGTACTCGTTGTTTAATCCAAAAACTTTATATTGGATGGGTTCAATCAATGAAAAACTTAATGGGCTCATATCTCCTAAAAAATGGCGTAAGGTAGAGGTCATGACTTCTTCTCCTTTAAAAACTCCATATCCTTGACTTGCTATCATCACATTTTCGATAGGAGTTTGCTTCAAATTCAAAATATATACTTCCCATATTTGCTCTTCCTCCACTAAATTCAAATCAACAGGAATCACTGCAATAGCAATATCCTCAACAGCAATATGCTTTATATCTCTCAACATAATCTCTAAGTCCTTTTAACGTTTTTACGTTACTAATGTTGCAAAGATAATGTCAAATCCTTCTAATTAATAGATTAAATTTTACATTTTTTCCATTAAAAAGTAAAGCAATCATTTAGATGGTAAAAAAAGCAATTAAAATACTTACTGAGCACATAATTTTAAGGCTCCTCGAACGTAAATAGGCAAGTCGATAAGTGACCCATCATCAGCTTGATTTCGATGATGACCCAAGCGAACCATAACTATTTTTTTGGAATGGCTACTATATATTGACCTAAAATTCCCCGACAATAAAATATTTTTTCGCCATCCACTTCAGAAATCCACCATTGGTAACCATACTCCACATTTGGTTTTCCATTGTCTAATAACGGTGCTGGCTTAACGCTTTCGATTACAAAAGAGGAATCTATCAGTTGTTGTCCTTTCCAATTTCCTAGATGCAAATACAACCCACCCAGCTTGGCAAAATCACGAGCATTAGAATAAATACAACACGAAGCTTTTTCCATTCCATCTTCTTTGTCGACGGTCCACTCGGCATCATGTTCAGCTCCTAGTGGTTTCCATAATTTTTGGGATGCGTACTCCGACAAATTTTTCCCTGTAGCACGCATGAGTACCATCGCCAAAAGTTGCGTAGCACCTCCTTGATAATAATAATTCACGCCAGGCGTGCCCACTACTTCCAATCGATCCATCAAACCTTTCAAATCCTTTCCATAATATGCTTCGGTGGTCACGCTAAATAAACTTGAATACGCTTCGTCCCAACTTAATGCTGCCGACATCGTAATTAAATTTCGCAAGGTTAATTTTCCCTTGCTGTTGGATGCATATTCAGGAATAAACTCACCGACTGTTTGATCAAGACTTTTAATTTTTCCCTCCTTCATTGCAACACCAGTAAGCATACCAATTACACTCTTCGACATAGAAAAAGAATTTGACAAAGAAGAATCACTATAACCATCCCAATACGCTTCGTAAACTAATGAATCATGATGGATCACCAAATAAGCAACACTGCGTTCGCGACTCAATTCATTCGCCGTGTTGGTATCCAATATTTGCTTATTGTAGGTTGAAGCTATGGGCCATGGTTGGGCTATACCACTTTCCACTTTGCGCTGAATAAAAATATCATTATCATCGATATCAACAAAGTTGTAGACAAGCGCTTTAATTATCCATGTTTTATTAGAAATAAAAAGATACAAGATGCACACCAGGATGGTAGCGCCAATAAATTGCAAAATACGTTTCAATACCGTTTTCATTATCTCCAATTCAGTTGTACAATTATCATTTCACTATTTTCATCTACAAATAACATAATTCGATCACTCTATTTAACAAACTTTCGGGTAGCGGTTTTATCATTTATTTTTAGCTGAATAAAATAATTTCCGTTCTTCAATTCGGAAGTTGGAATTTTAATCTCGCCTATGCTTGGTAAAAAATTGCCCTGATAAACCACTTTCCCCAACACATCAAAAATATGCACTTCCCTATTTTCATGCTCAATAGTTGTGCATTTCAATGACAATTCATCTTCCACTGGGTTTGGATAAACAAAAAAATCAAATTCGTTTTTATTTTCACTTAGACTTGTAAATGTAGCATTCAAATTTATATTATCAATATATAATATCTGTCCAAAGTAGCCTAAATTTTCAAATGAAAATAATACTTCGCTATTCCCAGAAAATGCAGAAACATCGATTGTATCTTTCCTCCATTGACTTGAAGTAGGAACAAAGGCAGAAGTGCTATTTGGAAGAGCTGTTGACAAATTTACACCTCCTTTAAAATAGATTGAAGTAAAAGTTACTCCACAATCTGTGGAAGCAAGCACTTGCAATGAATCGCTGTATTGCCCACCATACGGAGCATAAGCTACATCAAAAATAAGTTGTGCATTTTGCATATTTGATAAATCATATTTAGCGGTCCAGACCGCATCATGCGCTCCACCTGCATCATAATCATAATTATTAAAAGCCATGCAATAATTACTTGCGCCAAAGCCACCCACGCCGCTTGAAATACCCCAATTACTTGCAACAAGTCCTGTTCCCTGCAATTTCCAATTAGCATCAAAATTTCCGTCTTCAAAATCCTCCTGCATAGGTAACACACCATTATTTATCGTTCGAACAAAATTTGTTTTAGAAATGGTATCACTCATTCCATTGTCTGTAACAATTAAAGTCACATCAAAACTCCCACTTGTTGTGTACACAACATTTGGATACATAGCTGTTGAGTTCGCTGGATTGGCTCCAGGAAAATTCCAATTGTAGGTAGCAGAGGATGTAGAAACACAGTGAGGCACAAAACGAATCGTGTCACCAGGGCAATAAAAAGTTTCGAAATTAGCTGAGAAATCTGCAATTACATTTGAAATTTCATACAATTGATTTTCCCAAATGCCGAGATGCCATGTGGCTAAACGCAATTTATTATCACGATAGAATGGGACTAAGCGCAATGGATAAGATATAGCCGGTAAATTTGTTCCGACTACTTGCCAATCACTCAAGAAATTATTTCTATAAAAAACTGGACCATGGTAAGTGCCAAGATAAACCCCACCATCAGTTCCAAATTGATGACACATAGCTTCCACTTCGAATCCATTTAATGTATTAGTAGTTTTATTCACCCAGCTTGCTCCACTATTCAAGGTGTGGTACACTTTGGATCCACTTGATCCTTTCGGAAAACAAATCCATAATTCATCCGCATCAACTCCACTCAATGAAAAAACAAGTTCACGTTGATTTTGAGGCAGTGCAATTTGCGTCCAGGTTAATCCTCTATCTGTTGTTTTCCAAATTTTACTACTATTACCAATTACTTGTTGAACATACAATACATTTTTATTCGCCCGACTTTGTTCGAACCAATATACTTTATCACTTGCCGTTGAACCAAAGGAAAACAACTCGGTAAACGAACTACCACCATTCGTGCTTTTGTAAATTTTATTATCTTTTCCCAAATAGCAAACATTCCAGTAATCCCAATCCCAAGCCATCCTTGAGCTTGAATTATCGACATAACTTTCGTTCGGCTCTGTACTTATTGGAAAACGACTGGATACGCCATTCAAAGTATCAGCTAATACCACACCATCAATATCACTAAAGTATGTTTTCTTTTCATTGCTGTAATTTACATATCCAGTAGCTGCTTCACCACCTCCCAACTGTTGAAATTCTCCTTGAGGATATCCATCTCTATGAGCAGCATTGCCATTATGGTATCGGCCACCCACCATGATGTCATCATTCCATCCTTGATCAAAACCCCAAAATGCACTTCCATAAATACCGTTAGTTCGGGACTCGTGAGAACTCACAAAATCGGTTGAATAGTTGATACCGCCATCACATGCCCACCACAATTCCTCTGTAGTGGGAGATGTTTTATAAATTTTAAACTCTTGATTATCGGGATGAATTTGTGGTACGTTACCTATGTATCCTCCCACTGGTTGAAAAGTAATACCTCCATCATCACTTCGCCACATACTCAATCCACCAACAATAATTTTATCAGCATCCAAATGAGATGCTATTAGTGCAGTGTTATAATAAATTTGATTATAGGTATTACTATTCCCATTAAACGACATCATATTAGGGTGAGTAATCTGATCATATGGCATTCCGATAAGTCCATGTGGATGACTCCATGATTCCCCACTATCATCACTTTTATATACACCAATTTGACCATTTAACTGTAGTTGTGCTGTTGATTGGCTTTGACCAACCAACAATATATACACTCTATTTGGGTTCGCTTCCGTAATTGTGATGCGACCACCATAAGATTGTATTAACCCTGCATCAATTGGGGGTACACTAAACCAACCCGTAGGTTTAATTGTAAATGTTGCACCACTATCGAGAGATTTATAAAAATAAGAAATCTTAGAAGTTGCATCATAACGTAATGCATACACTACGCTTGCGTCACCAGGCTTTACAGCAACTGACTGACACTCTCCGCTAAAAATTGTGACCCAATTGTTTCCTCCATCCTGTGATCGTTTTAAACCAAATTCAGTGGCCGCGTACACCATTTGACTATTTGCAGGATTATGCAAAAATTGCCAAACAGAAGAATTACTTAACGTAGCAATAGGAGCGCTCCAAGTTCCACCGCCATCAAAAGTGCGATACGATTCTCGATCCGCATTCACCAATACATCGTTCTCATCCGTTGTACTTACTGCAATCGCACTTACCGTTGTCATGTCCTCATTCAAAGAAATAAAATTCCAATTTATTCCTTTGTTAACACTTTTATAAACTCCACCATTTTCGCCTCCGCAGTAAAGTACATTTGGATTACTAAAACTCTGATCAATACAATATACATTAGCATGCCATGAAATTTGTGAAATCGTATCGCCGGCATTATATCTAGCTCTGTAATGCTTTTCGGGACCTGCGAAATTCCAGGGAGCCAACATTTTAGAAGAAGTGCTTTGCAGAGCATTGTGTGTACTTTTTCGCAAGTTAATTTTTTCCATTTGGGATGGAATTTTTATTAAACCATCCTTTTGTACATAGGGTTGATTGTATCTCCGCCAGTGTTTATAATATGCAGTATGTTGATTGGATTCCTCCTCGTGAAGTTTATAATAATCATCATGTGATTTTTCAACCTGAAACACATTTGGGTTTTCCGAGTACATCAATCGAACCCATTGAGGTAAATTAGGATCTGTAAGATTACTTGGTTTTAATAAAAGTTGCGCTGTAGCAATAGAATGGGTTAAAACCAATAAAAAAATAATATATAATTTCTTCATAATGGGATGCATAAATTTTTTATGATGGGTTGACTCGATACAATTTGAATAACTAACAAACAAAATTCAAACAATGACTATTTTTGAATTTAATCGATTAGAATTCATTATCACTAACAACAAATATAACCAATACAAAAGTGCCATCAACTATGGCTATCCAATACTATGAACCGATTTCTTAACAATTTTTAAAAGGTAATCAGAAAATTTATTAATTGACTACTTCAAAAAGAAAGAGTGATTTCATATGAAATAAAACTTTCGCTTTCACTTCATTAATATCAACTTCTCTTCCTAACTCTTTGGACAACGATGTTACTCCTCTGTCGCTAATTCCGCATGGTACAATTTTATTGAAGTAGCTTAAATCATTATTAATATTAAATGCGAATCCGTGCATGGTTACCCATCGACTACATCGCACACCAAAGGCACAAATTTTTCTTGCTTTAGTTATATCGTCGCCATCCAACCAAACACCTGTTAATCCTTTTACGCGACCTGCAACGATTCCATATTCCGCTAAAGTAAGAATGATGCTCTCTTCTAAAAATCGAAGATACTTATGAATATCATTAAAGAAATGATCAAGGTCGAAGATGGGATAACCGACTAATTGTCCGGGACCATGATAAGTAATATCACCGCCACGATTTATTTTGTAATACGTGGCACCAATTTCTTCCAACTTTTGCTCATCGGCAAGCAAATGTTCTTCTGCTCCACTTTTACCTAATGTAAAAACATGAGGATGCTCACAAAATAAAAGATAATGACGAGGAGGAAAATGTTGAGTGGATTCTAATGTACGGTTCTCAACTTTTTGTCGAACCGTTTCAGCCAATAAAGATTCCTGCAAGTCCCAGGCTTGCTTATAATCGATTTCTCCAAGATCTTGAAAGGTGACCGTTTGCATACTTATTTGCGAGTACAAATATACGGTGAAAAAGGCAATTTTTTAGTGAAATGAAGGTTGTTGTGATAATCACCTAATTTATTATGATCTTTGAATATGAAATCCATCTTCATTAATCTCCTATTCCTTTTTTGTTACTCTTTAAATGCGCAAACCTGGACAGCTCTCCCCGACTTTCCTGGCTCAGGGAGAGACGATGCGGCAGGATTTATTATTGGTAATACTTTTTATGTAGGCACTGGTTTAGACGGCGGCTTCAATGCGCAAAGGGATTTCTATAAACTAGACTTATCCAATGAAACCTGGTCGACAGGCACATCATTAAATGCTGGATTGGAACGACAATATGCTTGTGGATTTAGTGATGCAAATTACGGCTACTCTTTGGTGGCATTGGTCCTGGCGCAACGTATTTACAAGATTTAATTCGGTTTGATCCCACCAATAATTCCTGGCAACAAATGACTTCAATGCCTAGCCAAGGAAGAAGAGGCGCGTCTTGTTTTGTCATCGGCAACGATGTATTTATTGTAGGAGGAAATAATCCATCACAAGCAAGTTCAAGAGAAGTATGGAAATACAATATCACCAACGATAGCTGGCAACAAATGAATGACATTCCCTTTACTGGATTGTGGAGAGCGGGCGCTTGTTCGGTGAATGGAGTGGGGTATGTTTTGGGAGGAATTGATAGCTCTGGCACATACAGTGATCAATTATATTCGTACAATTCAGTGAATGATCAATGGACAGTCATGCCGCCCTTACCATTTAACGGTAGGGCCTATACGCAACTTGTGGAAATAGGAAGCAATCCCCTTTTTTTTGGTGGATATGAAAATGGAAATATATTTAAGAATGATATGTTTATGTACCATACACTTCTTACTGCTTACATTCCTTTTAATCCAATGCCTTCACTTGGTCGGCGCGGGTTTGTGGCGGGCGCATGGAACAATACCCTTTATATTAGCACTGGACTCACTTCCATTCCAGCAAGAACCACAGAAACATGGAAAGTGAATGGGATTGTAGGAATAGAAAATTTAGAACCTGTATCATTTAAAGTATATCCCAATCCGTTTACAGAATCTATTCAAGTGAATAAAAGTGGGCATCTAGAAATTTTTGATTTACAAGGAAGGAAAGTGTTTGAATCGAAAATTGAAAAAGGGGAAGTGAGTTTGGATTTTTTGAATGCTGGATTTTATATTTTAAAATTGAGTTCTAGTGAAAATAAATTTTATTCAATAAAAATTTACAAGTTGAATTAAAATTTCTGATGGGCCACTGATTTTTTATGATGGTAGCGAGGCTTCGCTATGATTCTTTATGATTGCTTTTCGTTCTGAATTATTTCTCGATCCAATCCCCGTGTTCTTTTATTAAATCGATCAATGCATCTACAGCCAATTCTGTGTTGATGCTTTTTTGAACTACTTCACGTCCTTTGTAGAGTGTAATTTTGCCAGGACCGGATCCTACATAACCATAATCGGCATCCGCCATTTCACCAGGACCATTCACAATGCAACCCATGATACCAATCTTTAATCCTTTGAGGTGATCGGTGCGGGTACGAATTTTTGCGGTGGTTTCTTGCAAATCGAAAAGCGTTCGGCCGCAACTGGGGCAAGAAATATATTCTGTTTTACTAATGCGTGTTCGTGCTGCTTGTAAAATTCCGAAGGCTAAACTGTTTAACTTTTGCGGGGAGATGGAAGTACTAGAAGAAATCATTACTCCATCGCCAAAACCATCTAACAGCAATGCCCCTAAATCGGTGGAAGCGTATAATTGAATTTGCTCCTCTGTTAATCCTTCATAGTTTCGGTGAATGACTACGGGAAGATCGAACTTCATCTGCTTCATCAAAATAAATGCTTGACGCAATGCCGGCATTGCATGTTCATTCTTGGTAGATAGCACCACTACTCCATTCGAATCTTTTAATACTTGATGATGTTTTCCAAGTTCCGTAATACCATCTGTCTGCACCGAAATAAAATTAAGCTGCTTCGATTTATTTTCAGCTACTAAAAATCCATCTAAGGAAAACAAAGGATAACAACGATCTTTTTCCTTCCATGCAGTTGCATCTACAATAATTCCGAGTGTACCTGGAATTTCGAAATCGATATTTCTGTTTCCTGTATAAATATAATCGCAAGCTTGATCACTTAAATTCCATTTATCGGTCGGAACAGAATAATTATATCCAACTGGAAAAAAAGAAGCGGCTGATAATTTTTCCACCTTCGAATAATCAGCGATAACGCGAGGCACTTGATGTGCTCCAATATTATTCACTTCACGACTTACTCTTCGCTCATAATCAAAAGGAGTAAACCCAAACTCTTCTCCTGAATTTAAAACAATCCTTCCATCTTCAAATTGCACTTCCGGGAATTCTGGCAAAGGAGCATGTGTTGAGCGATTATGATATCGATTCACTAACGCTTTAGCAATGGGGATTTCAAATTCTGGATCTTCCGTGAGTGACACTCTAACGGTATCGCCTATACCATCTTCCAGTAAAGTACCAATACCTGCAGCTGATTTTATACGTCCATCTTCTCCTTCACCTGCCTCTGTCACTCCTAAATGCAAGGGATAATTCATCCCCTCCTGGTGCATCCGTTGAATAAGAGTACGATAAGCTTGCACCATCACCTGTGGATTACTCGACTTCATACTCAAGACGATGTTATGATAATTTTCACTCTCGGCGATACGTAAAAATTCCAACGCCGACTCCACCATACCATGTGCGGTATCGCCATAACGACTCATGATACGGTCGCTCAACGAACCATGATTTGTTCCGATACGCATTGCAGTTCCATACTCTTTACAAATTTTTAATAGCGGAATGAAACGTTCACGGATGCGATCCAACTCTTCATTGTAAGCAGCATCATCATAATCAATAAAAGCAAATTTCTTCTTATCGGCAAAATTGCCCGGATTAATTCGCACTTTTTCTACAATACGTGCTGCAGCTTCTGCCGCATTAGGCGTAAAATGTATATCGGCTATTAAGGGAGTTTTATATCCGCGCTTAGCCAATTCTTGTTTGATATTCGCTAAATTTTTTGCTTCACTAATATTAGGGGCGGTGATACGCACAAATTCACAACCTGCCTCAATCATCCTTATCGATTGCTCCACGGTGGCAAGGGTATCCATCGTATCCGTAGTGGTCATACTTTGCACTCTGATAGGATTATTCCCACCCAAGCCAATATCCCCTAGCATTACTTCACGAGTTAACAACCGATCATATCGGGTCAGGCTATTACAATACAGTCCAGAAAGGCTTTCTAACGTCATACAAGTGCAAAGATACTTGACAAAACGTACTATAACCCTAATTGTTTTACAGAATATTTGATGTTATAATAAAAAAACATACATTCGTAGTATAAAATTAACAACCATGCGTTTACTATCCACATTTCTTCTATTTATTGGGCTCAATCACTACGCTGATGCACAGCCCTGTTTACCAAACACAAACTCTTTAAGCTTCTCTGCTGCCTCCGTAAATTTCACTACCGATGTGAATTTGGCACCTGCCAATGCGATTACCGTAGAGGCATGGGTTAGGGCTACCAGTTGGGCGGCCAATAGTTATGATGGAACTATCCTTTGTAAACACAGCTGGAGTTTGGGCGAGCAAGGCTATGTTTTGAGAGCCGGAAACAATGGACAACTTAATTTCTCTGTTTGCGGTAAAGATTCTTTGGGGGCACCCATTTCATGGATAACTGCTACCAGTTTGACTGGAGCAATGACTATCAATACCTGGTATCATGTAGCGGGTACTTATGATGGTGATTCAGTTCGAGTTTTCATCAACGGCGTACAAAAGGGTGCCACAGCACTTCCTTTTGGAATGATACAAGGGTTGGCTTATCCAATTAGAATTGGCAGATTGTCTGATCAAACACAAGGTCAAACACGATACTGGGCGGGACAAATTGATGAAGTTCGCATTTGGGACCGTGCTTTAGATACAGCAGAAATTAATTCAAAAAGAGGTCATCTTCTAGATGTTGCACAAGAAACAGGATTAGTAGGATATTGGAGATTCAATGCAGGAACTGGAACAACCATTGTAGATCAAACTGCAAATGCAAATAATGGAACTACGGCTAGTACAACTTGGAGTGCCCTCGTTCCGTGGAACCAAACAACTACGGCACCTGTAATTTTTCCAAACGGCAATACCATGACATCTTCCATTACGGCAGCGAGCTATCAATGGAATTTAAATGGGACTCCGATTTTAGGAGCTAATGCACAAACTTGGACAGCACTTTCCAATGGCACCTACACGATTACCATTACCGATTCGTTAGGTTGTGTAGCCACATCAGGACCATACATTATTACTGGTGTTGGCATCGGTGAAATTGCAGCAGAAAATATTTTAGTCAAAAATGAATCCACGCAATTAATTATTAGTTTACGTAATGGTGAAGAAATTCGCTCTATTGAAGTGTACAATGCAGCGACGCAACGCATAGGCAATAAAGAGAGTCAGGGCAAAGAAATAATTTGGGAAAAAGGATATTTAGCAAAAGGAATTTATACGGTGATCATCCATACAAAAAGTAGTCGTAGTGGTGTTTATCGTTTTGCCCAGGTTGATTGAGTTGAAATCAGCCTGATATTTTCGTGAATCTGTAAGGGTCACAGAGTGAGTTGTGGATTTTACTGGAATTTATTTGCATCGTTACTTTAACAAAGTATCATAGCATTAAACTATACGTTTTAACCATTTTAAATTTACATCCTATGAAAAATTTTAGTCTGATTTTACTTTGCTTGTTTCTTGTATTTAATATTTCCTGCAACAAAGATGAGAACAACGATTCACCCAGTGTTTCAAACACTTATTCCATCTCCCTTGCCGGGCAAATCAACGATGAGAATGGACAAGGTATTCCCAATGTCACTGTTCAAGTTGGTAACAAAATCGATCAAACTGATGGTAACGGAATTTATTTAATTGAAAAAGTAAGTGTCAATAAATCGCGAGCAGTGGTAAAAGCAACAAAGGCTGGATATTGGAATCGTTCGAGTGGATTTATTCCAAGAAATTCTACTGTTCAATATTGCAATTTGGTGATGCCACAAAAAGCAGCTGCAACGAGCATACAAAGCTCTACAGGCGGATCCGTAACAAATGCTGGAGCGACGGTTGTTTTTCCAGCCAATGCTTTTGTAACTGCAACAGGATTGCCTTACAATGGACCTGTAAATATTACTTCTAAACATCTTACTACATCAGATCCTAATTTCGGTGCACTAATTCCCGGTGGAGATTTAATGGCAGAGGACAGTGCAAGCAATTCGGTAAAATTAATTAGCTATGGGATGATCGGCGTAGAACTCACGGACAATAACGGTAATCCACTACAGTTAGGTCCCGGAATAAAAGCCAATATCCAACTTCCCATTGCATCCACTCAATTAGCTTCTGCACCTGCAACCATTCCGCTTTGGTATTTCGATGAAACTAAAAGTTTATGGATCGAAGAAGGTATAGCTACCAAACAAGGAAATAATTATGTAGGGCAAGTGGAACATTTTTCTTGGTGGAATTGTGATGATCCATATCCAGCTGCAACTATTAGTGGATATGTATACGATAATTACGGAAATCCAATTGTGAATGCGCTCATTTATTACAACTACTTAGGAGGTGTATATACTAATCAGAACGGTTTTTACTCGGGCCAAGTACCCAGTGGATTTCCGTCTACAATTTTCGCTACATATCTTGGGGATAACTCATCAATTTTAAGTATTCCTGCTTTAACCGCAGGACAATCATACAATGTGCCCAATATTATTTTTATTAGTATTTCATTCGGAAAATTTAAAGCCAATTTTGTTGATTGCAATAATCAACCAATGAATACTTATGTTCATTTCAATGGTTCTACTAGCAATTCATTTATTTATGCTCCCAATGGAATTGTAAATACTAATATTCAGTGTGGCTCACAAACTGTTACTGTTTATTATTCAAACACTCAATTTGATACATCTTTTACGCAGCCCTGCAATCCAGATTCATTCGATGTAGGTACCATTGTTTTGTGTGACACGACAACCACACAAGGACTTTCATTTTCATTTAACCTAACGAGCCCATCAAACAACTTAACTTATAATAATCCTCAATATTTTTCAGGTGGATATGATTCAAGCAGTAATCAAATGTATATTTCCGCCCTCACTAATTCACCCTCACAAGGACTAGAATGTTATTTGTTTAATTTCCCAAACTTCACACCAGGCACCTATTCTCTACAAAATTTTCCAAACGGAGCATTAGATATTGAGTATGATTATGGCAACAACCACTTCATTATTTGGACTGATTCAACAACACAGAATATGTCTGTTTCGATTATCAAAAATGGCGCTGTTGGTGATACTATGGAAGTTATGTTAAGTGGCGATATCTTAATTGAAGATATGACAACTAATACCGTTGAACTTGGTGTTCTCAACTCATTATATATAAAATGCATTCGCACTCAGTAAAAAATTAAATCCATAAATAACAACATGAATTGAAGAGAAAATATATTCGGAATTTACTTCAAAAAAATCAGAGATTAGTTTGTTTTAATAATTTGTAACTTTCACGGTAAATTTATTCGACCGTAACAAATTCAAATAATAAGAAAAGCGTTCACCTATTTAGATGAACGCTTTTTTATGACCATCTTAAACTTATTCATTTTCTTTACCCATACAATTCCATTAATTCGAGTTTACTAATCCGTGACTCTATAGCTCCTTTCGTTCTTCCAAAATGTTTTGCCATGTCCTTCACTGTAATACCTTCGCAATACATTTTGGTGAGTTCGTCGTCTAATAAAGGTGTCCATGGGCGATAGGCCGACTTATGTTTTTCTCTTACTACTTCTACTGAATAAGCTCGTTCCAACGACTCTACTTTCTTTTTAAATCGATAGTCGCTAATATATTTCTCAACTTCAATTTCTTCCTCTTCTTCAACAACCTTCATCACATGAATATGCGGAGATGCTGGAAATTCTGCAGGGAGCAACGCTTCTGGAATATGCAAACTGTTTCGAGTACGCGTGATGGCGACATACAATAAATTTATTTCTTCGTTTAATCGACTGAGGTAAGCCACATCTTTTTTCTCTTCTTCCTTCAGCTTTTTTAATTTCTCTTCATTAATAAAATCGTTGACAAGTTGAATGGAATCATATTCCATTCCTTTGCAGCGATGCACGGTTGAAAAAACCATTTCTGCCTTTTCCTTTTCATCGTTCTCTACATGTTGCCGTTTGATATTATTGATGATTCCCGGAATTTCATTTCCATATTCACGAACAATCTCCACCATCATTCCTAATTGCACATCATCGGTTTTCTTGATGTAATCTTCTAGATCTTCCAAGTCCTTCATCGATTTGATTAAATTGTCTTTGATGAATCGATGGTTTCCATTGTACAATTTTAAAATATCATAGAGTGATGCTCCTTCATCGGCATAAGTATAGGAATTTATATTTCCTTCGAAATAAATACGCTTCGAATTTTTATTTTCCGATACATATTCAATTGCTTTTAGAAGCAACCCCAAATTGGTTCGAGCAATGACGGCTTTACTAATTATCTTTTTACTCGTTCCTTTTCCAGTGATTGGAATTTCTTGATGTGGCTGTAAATGATTTTTATACTTTAAAACATCAACAGCCAACTTTGCCACATCTTGACTAAATCGAAAACTAGTAGAAAGATGAAATGTTTTGAAATCGGCTTTTTCCAATGAATTTACAGCATAACGCCATCCATAAATTTGTTGATTCGTATCGCCCACAATCACCTTCGTTGCCTTCTGATTGAGGAAGATATCAAGCATTGCAGGAGACGAATCTTGCCCTTCATCAAATAAAATATAATCGTATTTCAAATTGGGCTTTGTCAATTGAAACTTCTTTAAATAGAAATCGTGTGTGATTTCAATTTCACCTTTATCCATCCTGCTTAACAACAACAGGGATTGTTTTACAATATAATCGTAAAAAGATTGCACGAATGCCCTCGCCTTTTTATCGCTGATGGTATCCAAATAATTTAACTCTTGAATTTTCTCCTTATCGCTATTGCAGAAAAATGCAATAAATTTCAGAATATGATTGGCAATCACAAATTCATTATGCTTTTCCCCATTCCCCTTTAGTCCCAACAACTCCGCGATTTCATGCGTTTTGTAGCTAAAGGCTTTACTCGATAATCACTGCCCATCACAATATGTTTATAGGCTAATGAATGAGCCGTTTCCACTTTTACATTCGTCAATCTTTGCTCGGCAAACTTTTTCATCGCTTCTAACTTCACCGACTTATTAAAAGCCAAGTAAAGAATTTTTGCCGACTTAGGTCGGGACTTTGCATACTCTATAATCGTCGTTGTTTTCCCAGATCCCGCAACTGCATTAATTTTGATATTGCCCGATGAGTTTACAATTTCGATTTGCTCTTTCGTTAATTCCATTTTATAAATTGTTTAAAGTTAAAATATTTTTGTTAAATAGACAGACTCCTTCTATTGATTTCTATTAAGAATGCTAATAATTAACTTCTTTACTGTTCCCATCTCACTAGGCCGACTAGAAGCGACAAACAACGTTAAGGAAGCCAATGCCTCGTTGCTTAAAATGGGTTGTTGAAATTTATTAATCAGCAAATTATTTTTTTCTAAGAAAAACAAAAAACAAGCTGCACCGATTCTCTTATTCCCATCTACAAATGAATGATTCTTAACAATAAGATATAAAAGCATCGCAGCTTTTTCCTCTAACCCAATATAGAATTCTTTACCATTAAAACTTTGTTCAATCAAGCGAACTGAACTTTCAAAACTATTGTCCTTTGGCTTAGCAAATACTTTCGAATTTATTGATAACTGCATTTTATTTATCAAATGAAAATAATCTTTTAATTTAGGGTACTTGATCTTTGCTTCAGTTCTACTCGACTGATCTAACAATTCATTATCAAAATCCTCCAACAATGTTAGACCTTTAGCAAAAATTCGTAAAGATTCGCTATCAGAAACATTAACCTGTTCTTCAATTGCTCTACTTAATATTCTGATTCCAGTTTTCAAGTACTCTACTTGTTGCTGCTTTTCTAATAAGCGTCTTTCATTGATTGCATATCCTTGCACCAAATATTCCTTTAATCTAGTTGTAGCCCATTGGCGAAATTGTGTTCCGACCTTTGACTTCACTCTATATCCTACAGAAATTATTAAATCCAGGTTATAATAAGCAATAGTACGCTTCACTTTTCTTTTACCTTCAGTTTGAACTGTCAAGAAATCCTTGACAGTTGACTTTTTGTCCAACTCACCTTCTAAAAAGCAATTTGTAATATGCAAACTAATATTTTGCTTCGTTTGCTCAAATAAAATAGCAAGTTGCTGCTGAGATAACCATACGGAATCATTTTCAAATCGAACGGCAATTTTAATTGAATGATCCAAAGTTTGATAAATTTCAATTTGATTTTTCATTTACTCCCTTGAAGTAAAACCATCTACCCACAAAATCAACCAAAGGCACAATCTCTTCCTCCTAAATAAAGAGGATGAAGAAGGAGAGGATACCCTACCTTGATTAATTAATCGAATTATAGATGATTCACTTTTTAAACTGTTTTGTTAAATTTTTATAAAAAATATTTTTATTATTTAATGTCTTAATAAAAGGAGTTATATCCGTTTATCAAGGATGCAAATATAAATCAAAATTTACAAATTCAAAATAATCCCACAATTGTCATTAGAAATGACAATTGTGCCGTATGGCGACGAATTCATTGATTCATCAATGAATTGTCGGGATTAACCCTGACATTGATTTTGAAGCAATTCTTACTTGCGTTTTAACAACATTATTTGAATTATTGCTTCAAAATCAATCGTCAGCTCATAGAGCAAAAAAGTCCAATGACTTTTTTGGGATAATTACATTTTCTGCTCTCACAATAGGCATAAAAAAACTCCGAATTTGCCTTAGCCAATTCGGAGTTTAATTATCCGTTTGCAAACGGCATAGATACCAAATATAAGTATATTTTAGTCCTATCTGCTTCCCGATAGCTATCGCATAGGCGTCAGGCTAAGAAGTGATTTTTCAGGGAAAATTAACAGACTTTTCACTCTTAAAAATTATAGTTTCTTTCAAAAATATTTGACTTGTCATGCATCTAAAATAATTTATTGATTGGTACTGATGATCCCGCCTTCCATAAAATTGGATTTCATCCAATTTTATGGAAGGCGGGATCTATTAAGGGGGTGAATTCCTGTAGAGACGCCATTAATGGCGTCTCTACGAATTGGATGATAGCCATCAAAACCAACTTCAAATCGTTGCTAAACCCTAAATTAGCCTGACGCCTATGCGATAGCTATCGGGACTCTTTTTCACCAATACTTCTTAAAAAAATAGTTCCGTAGGCTATGGCTATGCAACGATTTTTTTAAATCGTCTTGGCAAAAAAAATACGTCGCAGCTTTGAACTAAAATATACTTGTAATTGGTATTACTTTTCTTTATCCATCGTGAAATAATCATTCATCGGATCCAGTACAAAATCGATCCAGCCGTTGGCGTGTTTATCACATTCTTCTTGCGATGGAAAATCGGTATGTTCTAAAACGATATCGGTTCCTGCTTGATGTGGCATAAAACGAATATGTACTTGAGATGGTTTTGTTCGCTTATCCCATTCTGCAGGTTTCCAAGTAAAGCCGAGTTCTTTATCGAGAATGTAATGTGTCATTTCTCCTTTCACCCATCCATCAAACAATTCAAACTTTCCTCCAACAGTAGATTCTACCACCGAAAGTCCTCCACCCCAAAGCTCAATGATTCCAGGATCGGTGAATGCTTCAAACACATCTTCTGGCGATGCATACATTACATAAGTAGATTTCCAATTATACTTTGCCATGCTTCAATTTTTTTTATGGAATAAATACAATACGCTTTGTGAATTGTCCTTCAGCCAAACTCACTCTTAAAAAGTAGACACCCGATAATCCCTGGTTCGAAATTTCCGTTTGAAAAGGACCCGCCAATGCATCAAAAGAAGAAGTAGAAACTACTCTTCCCGTTACATCCATCAATTCCATTTGCACTTCTTGCGACTTTTCCAAATTCATTTTCACTTGAACATTACTCTTCGATGGATTCGGAAAAGCTTCGAAGTCGTACTGTAACGCCAACAGTTCTTGTGAGCCAACAATTCCAGAAATATTAATATCATCTAAATAAATATTATTTCCATTTATATTTTTAAATTGAAACTTAAATTGAACATTAGGTTTACCAGAGATTGTACCTGAAATTAAATTAACAGTTACTGATGTCCATTGATTAGCAGTTGGAATAAAACTATTTGTAGTATTGGGAGCGGTGACCAAATTTGCTCCTGTTTTTGCAAAACGTTTAGTCCATGTTGCACCACAGTTAATGGAGTAATACATATTTAATTCAGAACTATCTGAACTATTTTTAGAAGCAAATGCATATTTAAATGTAAGTTGCGCTCCACTAATATTGGAAAAATCAAATGAAGGAGTAATCACCTCATCGATGCTCCCTGAAATATTGCCACTATGATTTAATAAACGAAGTGCTTTAATGCCTGTAGCTGCCGCTGTTGACGAAAGGGTCCATGCATTATTATTGTTAGGATTTTCTACCTTCCAACCTCCACTAGGAAAAGCAATAGTTTCAAAACCTTCAGCATAAGGAACGCTATTCACTCCAGGATTTGCTAAAACTTCAACAATATTCGTTCGTGTAAGCATATCCGTACCGATCCCATTGGAAACCGTAAGCGTTACATTATAAATCCCTGGAGTACTAAACAAAACGGTAGGGCTAGCCGAAGTATCCGTAGCAGGTGTTCCGCCTTGAAATGCCCATATGCGAGAAGTAACTTCGCCATTCCACGAGAGATCCTTAAAGGTCAAAGAAGAACCAGCACACACACTTCGCTTAAGATTATTAAAATCGGCAGTAGGTACACATGTTTGAATGGTCCTGCCAATTTCTGTTCCTGTTGCTAACCAGTTGCTCAGTGTAGATAAATTATCTCTATCACCAACAGAAGAATTTAAAGCAGCATGCATAGCAGCCTTCTGTCCTTCTGTAAACATATAATGACAAGAAGCATAGTCCATATAATTCTGAACATTATCTATGGCACCGCAAGTTGATTGAGCAGTGTTACAAGTAAAATTAGCTGTGCCGATGGTATTTGGAGTATCGCCAATTCCATCGTCAGAAGTACAATTACTTGGTAAGCCTGGGCTATTTGTTGAACCCCAAGTATGCGGAAGATCGAGCCAGTGCCCTACTTCATGTGTTAAAGAACGTTCTGTATAATTAGATCCATTTGAGGTTCCTATACCACCCACATAATCGTGGCGCATCACTACGCCATCAATGTTTGGACTAATTCCAGGATAGTAAGCATAACCAGCGGCACCACTTTCTATATTTTGAACTACCCAAATATTGAAATACTGATTCGAGGGCCAATCAATTAATGCTTTCACATTATCACCTGCAGAAGAAGTAAGAGTTGAATAGGTTCTGGTAATCCCGTCAGTACAATTCCCAAATGGATCGATATTAGCGAGCACTAATTCAATTTCACAATCCGCAAAAATGGGTTGAAAAAGCGGGATCACTTGTCCAGTGTCGCTATTCAATTTTTGAAAACTCAAATTCATCAACTCCACCCCATCCAAAATTTGTGCTTTGGTTGATGTTCTCAGTTCCATAACGATGAATAACATGAAAAACGACTGGGATACGATACGAAATTACACCTGTACTTGAAATTCCCTTTTCAGCAGCACGTGAATCAATAAACAATTTTCTAAATGCACGCAGTTGCGCATTTCTTTCTGCGGCACTAGGATCATTTTTAAGTGCTTCTAGCCACATTACATCTGTATCGCATGTACGATAATCGTTTTGCTGACTATAACTAGACTGAGTAATAGTAATTAGTAAGATGATCGTCGCAATAATTTTATTCATCATTTTTTATTTTTAATTTAGAATACTTCTTTAGTCAAGTAGTTTATTCCCATTTAATAAATTGCGCCCGTAGAAATCCTCTACGAGCGCAACCATAATTATAATAATTTACTATTAATTAATTTATAACAACTCTTTTGGTCACAGAATGATCACCAAAAGTTAAACGCACCATGTATACTCCTTTTTCAAGATCCGAGTTCATGGTAAACTGATGATCACCCACAGAAAAATAATCCTTGAATGAACTTACGATTCTTCCTTGAATATCAAACACTTCAATAATAACATCACTAGGATTCGTTACATTAAAATCAACATACGTTACCGACTTACTTGGATTTGGATAAATCACAACATTTGAATTTTGTGCATTCACTTCATTCACACCAACGATTCCAGACAAGTTAATATCATCAATATAAATATTATTTCCTGTATCATAAGAGAATTCGAAACGGAAACGAACATTAGGTTTAGTAGAAATTGATGGAGAAGACAAATTAATAGTTTCTGTTCTCCATTGACTAGCACTTGGTAAAAAGTCGCTTGGAACTGAAGCTACTGTAGTTTGTAACGAAGTACCAGACTTGCTATATCTCGGCGTCCATGTTTGCCCACAATTAGTAGAATAATAAACCACTAATTTATCGTCATTTGTACTAGTTGTATTCTTTGTAGCGTAAGCCAATTTAAATGACATTGATGTTCCTGTTACATTGGATAAATCAAAAGCATTAGTAACAAAATCATCTGGTCCTTTATCAGCACCTTGATAAGTATACAAATTAATGGAGTATTGACCTGTTGCAGCCGCCGCATTATTTACGTCCCAAAAAGTACCTCCGTTAGCATCATACGTGTGCCAATCATTCGCAGAAGGAAATACACCTGATTCAAAACCTTCAAACATAGGAAAAACTGTATTAGACACAACCGTTGGGCTCACGATAACCATTCCTACTGCAGTTTTTGTATGTGTACCTGCAGCATTAGTTACTGATAATATTACATCATACGTACCAGCAGTGGAATAAACAACTGTGGGATTAGCAGAAGTGTCGGTTGCTGGATTTCCCCCTGGGAAAGTCCAAAGTCTACTTGCTGCATCACCACCCCAAGAGGCATTAGAAAATTGAACACTGCCGCCTTCGCAAACAAACTTAGGACGATCTGGAAAATCTGCAACTGGAGAACATAATACAGCTGGAGTTCCATCTGTACCTGTAAAAGTTAAATTGGCTGCAGACCATAAATTATCTCTACCAAACGGTGTAAATGACAAGGCAGCATTCATACGAGTAGATTGACCTGCAGAAAACATATTCTGACAACCTCCGGTGGTATAATCCATATAGTTCGTATACATATCACCGTTAGGAGCACTCCCTGCACAATTCGAAATATGCGGCCAAGTAGGACATATAGAAAGGTTCGCCTCATATTGAGTAGGTGTATCCGATACCTGATCATTTCCGCAAGTTGCATCACCCCATATATGACGTAAGTTTAACCAATGCCCAACTTCATGCGTTGAGGTACGACCTGCATCACTCGTAGAAGCCGTTCCTATAGTACCCATAAAGTCATGCTTAATAACTACACCATCAGTTGCTGCAGGACCCGTACCTGGAAATTGCGCAAAACCGATTACTTGACCGGGACTACCATTCGAATTTTCGATACTGCTAACAATCCACATGTTTAAATATTTATCACTTGCCCAATAACTCAAAGCTTTTACGTTATTACGAGCATTGTAAGTTAAAGGCGAATACACACGATTAATCCCATCAGTACAATTACCACTTGGATCTAATTGAGCCATTCTAAATTCGATATTAGTAACACCTGCTAAAGGTTTAAAAACGGCTGGAGTATTAACAGAATCAGCATTTAAATAATTATAATCTTCATTCAATACACGAATCTGATCTAAAATCTGAGCCTTCGAAATATTTTCAGGACCACCATAATGAATCACATGAACTACAACAGGAATCACTCGATTCACTTGAGTAGTACTATTTGTTGATTGCGATTGCGATTGTGACATAATATAATTTTGCGTCCAATCTTCTAAATCTTGTCTGTTCTTTAATATAGAAGGGTCTTTCGCGGCAGCTTCCTGAAACATTATTTCAGTTAAACATTTCTCTTGTGCTTGAACATTGCTAAAGCATGATGCGATGGCAAGGCCTACAATTACTAAAATTTTTTTCATTCGGTTTTGATTAATTTTTGTTTTGGTTTACTAAGTTACGAAAATCAAACGCTAAATTCACTATTGGGAATCAACCCTAGAATTCAGATAAGGAGAGCGAAAATACAAAATCAATTGAAGGTGAAAGCAATAAATCCCAAAAAATAAAAGCCCTTCGTGGAATTTTCTTCCAGAAGGGCTAATAATCTTCATTATTTTACAATATTATGATGTTTTTCAGGCATTTTTCAATTCATTCAGTCTAACTTTCAATTTATTAATCTCGTCTTTCGCCTGTTGAATCTTACTTTCGTATTCTTCTCTTAAAGCATTTGCATTTTTAGAGTTGGCAAAGAATCCGAGGTTATTTTCCCATAATTGCACTTCCCCAGAGAGCTTTGAAACCTTGCTATTTAAGTTCCTTTGTTCCTCATTTCCACCACTTTCCGCTGCTGGTCGATACGATTTTTCACCTCTTCCGCCTGCTCTTTCTGGGCGATCTCCACGCTCACTTCGCTCAGGACGATCTGTTCGCTTGAATGATTGGCGATATTCAGGTGTCGATTTCAAAGCATCGAAATGCACTTGAATGGCGGCTCTAAAACGTTGCTGAATATCGTCCTTCTGTTTCATGGGTACCAATCCAATTTCAGTGAATTTACGTTGGAACGCCTTTAGTTGCTCAAGAGCTTCATTAGGATCGGCATTCACTTCTAATTTCTCAACTTCTGCAATCAATGCATTTTTCAATTCCAGATTTCCTGCTTGTGCATTATCTTGATCCGAGAAATGGGCAGTTTTACGCGTGAAGAAAGCATCGCATGCCTCTTTAAAGCGATGCCAAATTTTTTCATTTTTATCCCCTGCAGGACCAATTTTTTTCCATTCTTGTTGAAGACGGATTAATTCTTGCGCTGTATTTTTCCAAGCATCGCTTTCTTTCAAACTTTCTGCTTGTATACACAGTTCAGTTTTTTGTTGCAAGTTAGCAGCGTACTCTTGTTTTTTCTGCTTGTAGAATTCATCTTTATTTTTGAAAAACTGATCGCAAGTAGCTTTAAATTTATTCCAAATGGAATCATTATGATCCTTACCAGCAGGCCCAATTTTTCTCCATTCCGTTTGAAGCTCCAACAACTTTTTTAATCCCGCTTGCCACTGTTGATGGTTTGCGAATTTATCTTTGATGATCTCTTCAGCATTTGTAATCAACGCATTTTTATCTGCAAAATTCTTTTCGAAGAATTCCTTTTGCGAATCAATATAACTTCGTTTGTTGTCATAAACTTTATCGACAGCTGCTTTAAATCGAACCCAAATTTCTGTTCTTTTTTCTCGAGAAACGGCACCTACTTCACGCCATTTAATTTGCAAAGTTTGCATATCCTGCATCGCTTTGTTTAAAGAGGGCTCGAGCAATAACTCTTCAGCTTTTTCGCAGAGATGCATTTTCATCTCGAGATTTTTTTTCATCTCAAGGTCTTGCAACTCACGATTCAATCGAATGAATTCATAAAAACGATCGCAATACAATTTGTAGGTCATCCACAAATCATTCACATTTTGTGGTGGTACTGGTCCTACCCCTCTCCACTTCGCTTGCAACTCATGAAACTCATTAAATGCCTTCGACATATCTTCTTCTGTTTGCAAGATGTTTTTCATCTGCAGAAGAATTTCATTCTTCACTTTTAAATTTGTAGATCGAATTTTCTCCTGACCCAAAATAAATTCGGAGCGACGCTTTTGAAAAATTTTGTAAGCATCAAAAAACTTTTCTTCTAATGTATCTTTATAATCAAACTCTTCTTTGATTCCGCCTGCCTCAATAAAAGCGGCAAAAGCAATATCTCTTTCTTGATTAAAAATGGCTTGAAAAGAATCACGAGCAGCTTGCACTCTATTCTTAACCGCATTTACATCATTTTCTTTGCTGAAAGCATCCATGCGAATCACCAAATCCTCTTTCGACATTTGGCCAAAATCTTCGGCAGGCTCTGCTTCTAATTCTTCATGACTTTCATCCGTCACGATGATGTGAACCTCTTCTTCATGATGATCCTCATCATGGGCTACTGGAGCTTCCTGTACTGCCGGAGCTGCTTCAATGACCACTTCAACAGGTTCATTGTTTTCATTGGAATCCTGAATTGGAGTATCTGATACTTCCTGACTTTCAGATGATTCATTAATTTGAGGGGCTGAATTCTCAGCCAAGGTGTCTGAAGGCTTTTGCTCTTCAGGATTCACCGGAGTGCTATCCATGTTCATACGTTAGATCTGTTTGTCCGCAGACAAACCAAGGGGTCCTTACTGTTTAATTATGTTAGTTATATAATGCTTGCCGTAAAAAAAAGCTCCCATTTATTGGAGAGCCGAAGACAAATATAAGGCAATAAAAAAGTGAAAGCAAGCGATATTTTAGTCAAGCCTTAAAAATCATGATTTTATTACAAAAATTTAATGTTTATCATCTTTTCTGCGGGGATTGGGCAGATGGACGTATCCAAAAAAGCAAAATCGTCTTCCAATTCTTTGCAGCTCTAATTAATTAATTTTATTTCGGAAGATGGGTGATTCCTATTATTTTTACTTTATCATATTGATGAGTTTACATCAATTAATAAAATAATAACAATGAAAACGAAGAAATACTTGAACGTGGATGAGTACCTTCTTGATTTTCCTAAATCTACACAAACGCTATTAAAAGAAATTAGAAATACCATTACAAAAGCAGCTCCCAAAGCAACGGAAGGAATTAGTTATAATATGCCTTCCTATAAATTCAATGGAAAACCAGTAGTTTATTTTGCGGGATATAAAAATCATATTGGGTTGTATGCAACACCAAGCGGACATGCAGAATTTTCCAAAGAATTATCAAAATACAAACAAGGAAAAGGATCGGTGCAGTTTCCACTAGATGAAAAACTGCCGCTGGCTTTAATTTCAAAAATTGTAAAGTTTAGAATGGAGATTCTGAAGGATGTTAGATTTTAGATGTTAGATGTTGGATGTTGGTCGTGAGGCTTCGCGATTTAGATTGAGTATTCTGTGTATAGGTATTAGTTTTAGATTTTAAACTAATTAAACCTTCAACATAAAAAGTATCTTCAGCAAGACAAAACTTACATTTTAACACTAGAGAACGCTAGAGAACACTAGAGAACACTAGAGAAAAAATAGAGAAAAACAGCCAATTTTTTAATTCTATTTCTCAAGGTCAATTTTAATTATCCAACTAGCAAATCTGTGAAAATCATATTTACCATCCAATGCTAAGCTACGGATGGTTTATCCGCGTTATCCGTGTTCTATTTTAAATTTTATTTCATGGAATATTTTTTATATTTCTACTTTTCAATAAAACATTACAAGAATTAAATACTATCGCTTTACTAGCTTCTCTTTCGCGATTTCGGCCCCATTTTCATCTGCAATAATAACAACATACAAACCTGCCGCTAATGCATCTGTCTTAAAGCTAATTTCATTTTCACCCGACATCACTGATCCATAAAAGAGTTGATGAACCAATTTTCCAGCATTATCGTATATGCGTGCCGTTATGCGTCCGCCTTTCGGATTATTAAACTTTACCGTAGTAAAATCAACGCTTGGATTTGGATAAACCACAGAATTATTTTGATCTATGGGATCATCAACACCAGCTGCTGTCGTAACGGTAAATTCTCCAATCCAAGTGCGAGTTGTTCCGTTAAATACAGTATACGAACCATTAATCCAAACATATCCTGGTTGATTATATCTTGTTTGGCAGCCGGTATAATCTCCCCAGCGTTCATCTCCAATAAGCATATTACATGCATAAGGATTTTGACGTAATACAGAGTGTGTTGAAAATGAAGAACCATCCCACATGGCTGCTGCAGTTCCGGGATATTGGGTCGCAGATGAATACAGAAAACTAAACACTGCACGGTCATCTGTAAGTGAAGTGCCAGCATACGCAATGTTCGGATAGGCAACATCGGTAGTGGGGACCGTAAACATGCTTACTGCAATGGCAGGAGAAGTTGAAACTTGTGAAATCGTACCGTGATAAATTCCATCATAACCAGAACCTGTATCCAATGATGCTAAAACGAATTGGATTTTGTCATCATGCAGAAATGCGCCCATAATTCGGGCATCATTCACTCCTAAATTATCGATAGAACTAGGTTGATCTGCATCTACAGGCATGTGATATTGTACTGGACTTACCAAAGCCTGTATGGTCACCTGCTGTGTTGCACTTCCCATAGTGTCTGTGACATGTACTAAGAAGATGGTATCATTGCCTGCACTAAAATTTCGATTCGACAAAAACCATGCACCGGGACCATACGTTCCTATATCACCTTTAACGGGACATAAGTTTCGGATAGGCTCACCGTTATGATTAATATTTCCATGGATTTGTGTAGCTAAGGTTTGTCCCTGATACCCTAACTCTTTATCAATTTGCCAAATGATGGTTTGATTAAATCCTGTTTGCCAAGATGAATCATTGTACAATAAATTCACTGTGATAAACAATTCTTCATTACTCACTGTCATCATAGGAAAATCGGTCCAGCGGTTGGTGTTCAAGGCATCGCCTGGAAGAGCATAAAAATTCCATAAGCCTGCTGCGCTATTCGTTTGTGAAAATCCAAGAATGATCGCGCTGGTGGTATCATTAAACCCGTTCAACATTACTAAAATAAATCGATCTGCACCTGGATCATACAATACCTTCGGATCAAATTCCTCTTGTGTTAACCCCATCGAGGCTACTAAAGAATGTAACGTTACCGATGCATACACTTGATTCGTCACGATGTCTTTACCAAAAATCATGGTATTGTTTACACTAGAAACAAATCCGCCATTCGAAACCGCTACATCGTTATCATTGGGGACATATAAATTAAACCCGTTGCCATTAAAATTATTGAGAAGCACAGGGGCATTAGCTGTTGCTGATCGGTTGGCGGAAGGAATACGTTCACGTTTATGCGAATAAAGATCGACCATGCTTTTCTTGGCTTCGCGCACCGTTTGCTCATCGGTTCCAGGATGTGGCTTAGGCAATTTCTGATTTTGCAAAATCGGCATCCATTGATCAACTCCCGGACTCAAATCATACACTTTCTTCAGTGGAAAATACTGAATTACAGAGGAGGATACTTGCTGGGCATAAGTCGTTAATGAGAAAACAGCAAGGACGATAATGAATATATATTTCTTCATAGAGGTTGGATATAGGAAGATAAAAGTAATAAAATATAATTACCATAATTAAATACACACAAAAAAACACCATAAATAGCATTTAATGCAATGAGTCCTTATCATGCTTAAATAAATCATACTATACTACTCATCCAATACTTTTTAAAAGGGTGATTGAATTAAAAGTTCAAGAAAAAGAAACTTCAAAAATTCACACACAACTTTATTGCATTGAAGCACACTTAAGAACTGGAGTAAGCAAGGCATGAGAAATAAAAAAACCTCTACACTTTTATACCTACTACATCAACTTCTGTAGCTGAGCGCGAATACTCACTTTCGCTTCTACCAGTTGCATCAACGCATCAATACTCACTCGCTCTTGTTGCATGGTATCGCGGTCGCGCAAGGTAACCATATTGTCTTCCAACGATTGATGATCGATGGTAATGCAAAGCGGAGTACCAATGGCATCCATTCTGCGGTAACGCTTCCCAATCGAATCTTTCTCCTCGTAAATACACAGATGATCCAACTTCAGTTGATTCATGATCTCACGTGCTTTCTCGGGAAGGCCGTCCTTTTTTACTAGGGGCAATACCGCTACTTTGTATGGAGCTAAGAATGGTGGAATTTTTAACACAACACGGGAACTTCCATCTTCCAACATCTCTTCCATATACGCCTGCGACATGGTTGCTAAGAAAAGACGATCTAATCCGATGGATGTTTCCACCACGTAAGGAATATAATTTTCATTGTCCTCCGGATCGAAGTACTGCAATTTTTTTCCGCTAAACTTTTCATGATTTCTTAAATCGAAATCGGTGCGAGAGTGAATGCCTTCCAATTCTTTAAATCCAAATGGAAATTCAAATTCAATGTCGCAAGCGGCATTGGCGTAATGCGCTAATTTAATATGATCATGAAAACGATATTTGCTTTCTGGAAATCCAAGACTGTTGTGCCAAGCCATACGTGTTTTCTTCCACTGCTCATACCATTGCAAATCACTACCTGGTTTCACGAAAAATTGCATCTCCATTTGTTCGAACTCACGCATGCGGAAAATAAATTGACGTGCTACAATTTCATTACGAAATGCTTTTCCTGTTTGTGCAATTCCAAATGGAATTTTCATTCGACCTGTTTTTTGCACATTCAAAAAATTAACAAAAATTCCTTGCGCTGTTTCAGGACGCAAATAAATGGTACTTGCCTCTTCACTCACCGATCCCAACTGAGTATTGAACATCAAATTAAATTGACGCACATCGGTCCAGTTACGCGTTCCACTGACAGGACAAGTAATTTCCAAATCAATAATGATTTGTTTTACCTCATCCAGTTTATCTTCTTCCAATGCCGCCTTAAAACGTGCATTGATTTCATCTATCTTCTTTTGATTTTCTACGACGCGCGGATTCGTAGAACGAAACATCGTTTCATCAAAATTCTCAAAACGGCTTTTTGCTTTTTCTACTTCCTTCTCAATCTTCGCTTCAATTTTTGCTACATGTTCTTCGATGAGCACATCGGCACGATATCTTTTCTTTGAATCTTTATTGTCAATCAACGGATCGCTAAATGCATCCACGTGTCCGGAAGCTTTCCAAGTAGTTGGATGCATGAAGATGGCTGCATCGATACCTACAATATTTTCATTGAGCTGCACCATTGCTTTCCACCAATAGTCGCGCAAATTTTTCTTGAGCTCTGCACCCATCTGCCCATAATCGTACACAGCACTAAGGCCATCATAAATTTCACTCGACTGGAAAATAAATCCGTACTCTTTGGAATGGCTGATGATATTCTTGAATAAATCTTCGCCGCTCAGCTTTTTTATGGTAATGGTAGACATGGCGGCAAAGATAATTCTTATCCGTTTAAAATATTTGACGAAAAAGAAAGATTCCCTACATCCTCTTTTAACATCATAAATTGGCTTACATTTCGGAACTTTGTAGTCCCATGAAATCCATTTACCTTGATTATAATAGCACTACGCCTGTCGACCCCAACGTATTGGAGGCCATGCTTCCTTATTTCACTGAGGCTTTTGGCAATGCAGCTAGCTCTACCCATGCTTGGGGATGGACGGCTTCGGCGGTGGTAGAGAAAGCGAGAGAGCAAGTAGCTCAGTTGATTGGTGCCGAAAAAGATGAAATTATCTTTACTTCGGGTTCAACAGAAGCATTAAACTTAGCTATTCGAGGTATTGCACAGGCATATGCATCAGTCGGCAAACACATCATCGTTTGTTCCACAGAGCATAAAGCGGTTTTAGATACCGTTCAAGATTTAATAAAAGCAGGAATTGAATACAGTGTATTAGGTGTAGATCGAGAAGGAAAAATTGACTTGTTAGAATTGCAAAAATTGTTGCGTAATGATACCATCTTAGTTGCAGTGATGATGGCCAACAACGAAACGGGGGTTATTCAAGATTGTGGAGAGATAGGAAGAATTTGCAGAGAGAAGAAAATAATTTTTCTGAGTGATACAACACAAGCTGTTGGGAAAATGAGGGTGAATGTAGATGAACAATCGATAGACCTATGTACTTTATCGGCTCATAAGATTTATGGTCCGAAAGGGATTGGCGCTTTGTATGTAAGAAGAAAAAGTCCACGTGTTGCTTTACATGCCCAAATAACGGGAGGAGGACACGAGCGCGGTTTACGATCAGGCACCTTAAATGTACCTGCTATTGTTGGATTTGGAAAAGCATGTGAACTTGCGAACGAAGGTTTGTGGGATTACGGGATACATACTTCCCGATGGAGAACATTTTTAGAACAACAGCTCTGCATTGAGTATGGACATGGATTCATCAATGGAAGTGTTAAATCAAGGCTTCCCAACACCAGCAATCTTTGTTTTCCAAAAATTAAGAGTGAACGACTCATCAAAGAATTGCCAACTTTAGGCATGAGCATGGGATCGGCTTGTACATCTGCAATTCCTCAACCTTCGCATGTATTGAAAGCCATGGGCTTGAGTGATGCAGAGATTTACAGCAGTGTTCGCATAAGCATCGGTAAAAATACGAGTGAGGAAGAAATCAAAGAAACTCTTGTTCGAATGGAAGCTGTTTTATCTCAACAGCAATAGATTTACCATGAAAAAAAACATATTGATATAGATTAAAAGATTATCATATAAAATAATTTCAATAAGGCAAATTGAATTCTTCATTCATTTAATAATACCAACTCCTAGTATAACTGTTTATAACCTCAGTCAATAGTTGATAAATATCACTGGACAAAAGTTAATGGACTCCTATCTTTGTAGTCTTAACCACGCGCTTTCATGTATCCAAATTATTATACCGAACAAATTCTCCAACGTTACTGTTTCCCTGCGAACAACTCTGTATCCGTTGACATTAACAAATTCAACGATCTAATTGATGAATTGAGCCATGTGTTTGAATCGCCGAAGCAATTTAATGCTGGGGTGTTTCAAAATTTTCCCATTGAATTTATTGTCGATTACATTCGCCGAACGCATCGTCTTTATTTATTTACGAAACTACCGGAGATAGAGCAAAGCATTCAATTGTTATTACAGGATTACAGTGATGAACATCCCTTATTAAACATACTGATGGAATTTTATTCATCCTATAAAATCGAATTAAGTTTACATATTTGCGAGGAGGAACAACATCTCTTACCTTATGTTGATTTTTTATTAGAGATGCACAAGAAGGGCATCAATGCTTATCAATTCTTTAAAAATAACAAACGTTTTTCCTTAGAAGAATTCGAGAATGACCATCACGATGATTCTGAAAAGAATTTAACGCATATACAACAAACCATTTTGGCACATGATCCGCCATTCACGAACATTACGCCGTATCGAATTTTATTGCATCAGTTACAGAATTTGGAGCGCGACCTTTGTATTCACGGATTAATTGAAGATCGTGTGTTGGTTCCCAGAATTAAAATGGTAGAATCGGAATTGCTGAACGATTACAGAAAAATTTTCAAAGCGAATTAAAATCATTGCGAATTCCTATTGGTTGCGAATTCCTATTGGTTGCGAATTCCTATTGGTTGCGAATTCCTATTGGTTACAATGGTAGAGACAAGGCATGCCTTGTCTCTACCATTGTAACCATTTTACAACAATTAAAATCAATTAAAATTCCTCGTTAAATTTCAATTCTTGGTCGGCGGGATCAACACCTACGCCAGCCTTCTTATATTCAGAGACGCGCTTTTCGAAGAAATTTGTTTTTCCTTCTAAAGAAATTGTCTCCATAAAATCGAAAGGATTTTCGCGGTTATACACTTTTGGACAATTCAATGAATTCAACAAACGATCGGCAACGAACTCAATGTAGTTACACATAAGATCAGCGTTCATCCCAATTAATTTTACAGGAAGTGCATCCGTTACAAATTCCTTTTCAATTGAAACCGCATCGGTGATAATTGCAGTTACTTCTGCTTCTGTTAATTTATGTTTCAACATTCCATAAAGCAAACAAGCAAAATCACAATGCAAACCTTCATCGCGAGAAATAAATTCGTTCGAGGTAGAAAGTCCGGGCATTAATCCACGTTTCTTCAACCAAAAGATAGAGCAGAAAGATCCACTGAAGAAAATTCCTTCAACAGCAGCGAATGCAATCAAGCGATGTACAAACGATCCATTGTTTATATACTTCAAAGCCCAATCCGCTTTCTTCTTTACACAAGGAACGGTATCGATTGCATTAAACAAACGATGTTTTTCTGCTGGGTCTTTAACATATGTATCAATCAACAACGAATACATTTCGGAGTGAATGTTTTCCATCATAATTTGGAAACCATAAAAACAACGAGCTTCTGGAAGTTGTACTTCGCTCATCATATTCACTGCTAAATTTTCATTTACGATTCCATCGCTTGCAGCAAAGAAGGCTAATACATGCGAAATAAAATGACGTTCGCCATCATTCAAACGATCCCAATCTTTTAAATCAACACTTAAATCAACTTCTTCAGCCGTCCAGAAACTATTTTCTGCTTGCTTGTACATCGACCAAATTTTGTCATATTTAATTGGGAATAAAACGAAACGATCTTTGTTTTCTTGCAATAGAATTTCGTCGTTAATGTGGTTGTTGGTCATAAATTTTTGATGTAAGGTGGGTGAATGGAGGATGAAATGATAAGCGAAATGCTTAGTACAAAAGAAAACAAATTAGAGTAGAAAATCAAAAATATAGACTTTATCTTTTGAACAGAATCACGAAGTTTTTGAACACTCAAAAAAAATGATAGTTTCCCCATTGAAAAAACCACACTAGAATCACGCGTTACTTTTTGATTGCCACAACACCAAAAAAGATAAATGCATTCATCAAAAAAAACCATCAAAAAAAACGGAACAAAAAAAGAGCAGCGACATCTAGACATCGCTGCTCTTTCAAATTAATATTTTATCCTAAATATGCTTTTAACAGCTTATTTCTAGAGTTCTGACGAAGTGTTTTAATAGCTTTCTCTTTGATTTGACGAACACGTTCTGAAGTAAGATCGAATTTTTCTCCAATTTCCTCTAAAGAAAGACCGTGTTGGATACCTATGCCGTAAAACATTTTAACCACATCTTGTTCGCGTTCACTCAATGTTGCTAAAGAGCGATTAATTTCTTTTTGAAGTGATTCGTTGATTAAAGCGGAGTCGGCACCTGGACTATCTCCATTCTCAAGAACATCCAACAAAGTGGAATCTTCTCCCTGAACCAGAGGCGCATCCATAGAAACGTGCTTACCTGGCATTTTCATCGTATTTGCTACTTTATCCATTGGAAGATCAAGCACTGCGCTCAATTCTTCAGGACTTGGTTCACGTTCAAACTTTTGCTCTAATTCAGAAAAAGCTTTCTTCACTTTATTAGCGGCTCCCAATTGGTTAAGTGGCAAACGCACAATACGAGCTTGTTCAGCTAAAGCCTGCATAATACTTTGACGAATCCACCAAACGGCATAGGAAATGAACTTAAAACCACGGGTTTCATCAAATTTCTTCGCTGCTTTGATCAATCCAAGGTTTCCTTCATTGATCAAATCTGGAAGGCTAAGTCCTTGAGTTTGATATTGTTTGGCTACAGATACTACAAATCGCAAGTTAGCTCTAACTAGCTTTTCCAATGCTTTTTGGTCTCCAGCTCGAATCTTTTGAGCAAGCTCAACTTCAATTTGGGCTGTGATTAATTCTTCTTTTCCAATTTCTTGGAGATACTTCTCAAAAGAAGCGCTTTCGCGATTAGTAATCGATTTTGTAATTTTTAGTTGACGCATATCTTTCTGTTAATTAACTCTATACACACATTAAATCTCCCTAAAGAGGCTATTTTAATAGGAGCGCAAGTTACACATTAAATTGCGCTTGTCAAGTCCTTTTTTTAACCCAAACATAATTAATTCATAATCTAGTCAAGGAGAATAATGTTATTGAGGATTCAACGTTATAACACTATAAATATTTTAAAGTTTAAGATACCGCAAACAGTTCTTCACAAACCTTATGCACCTCAGCATGTTGAAAACCATTTAAAAACAATAACGATCGACAGCTAATCCCCTACTATCTTAGCTTACTACACTAGAAAAAACAATCAACCCAATGAAAATCAAAAAAGATCAACAAAAAGAGTTAAAGAAGATTGAATCTTGCCTTCAAAAGGTGGAACAGATTTCTTCTCAGATAAGTTTGAACTTGGAGGATATTTCGAGCTTGATGAATTTTCCAAATTTTCACGAACAACGTGTTGAAGAAGCTAAACAATTAAATCGCAGTCGTCAACATGTTTTTGAAATGGCAAAACAAAATTCAAAGAAAGGAGAAAAAGTATCGGTAACCGTCTCTGCAAAACGCTAAAATTAAATCCATATTTTTTCACTACTTTTTGCCCATCAAAACAGCATCCATATTCATGGAGCGGATGAGCAATAATCGATTCAATATCTCCTTGACAAAGCTTCAATTAACCTTGATGCTTTTTTTTAGTGCTTTATTAATTCATCCAACTTTACTTACTGCTCAGGTAAGCGACTTCAGTTCATGGATTCAAAAAAATAGGATAACCAATGAATTAACCTATCCACGCTTTCAAAAAAATCTGGTTCCTTTTTCTATTGACGAAAACGCAACTCGGAAAAAATTACAAGAAGGTCAAAAACAAAAAAATCCAATCAAAACCATGTCCGCGGCACAGGCTCTGGGCATGCATTTACTGATGAAAAATCAGGCACAAAACGCACTTCCCTATTTTTCACAAGCACTTGAAACTGCTGTACAAAGTAAAGATGTAAAAACGGAGATTGAAATTTTTGCTAAAATAGGTTTAGCGTATCGTTTACTTAAACAAAACGAAAAAGCATTAGACTACTTTAAGGAAGCACATCAAAAAATTGCTTCGCAAGCATCACGTGAAACAGACGATTATTTATTGTCGCAACTCGCCCAAGTGAGTTTCGAATTAAATGATTTCAAATCAGCGGAAGAATATTATAGCAGAGTTTCTAAATCGTTCGCATCACAAAAGAAAACGACGCTTGCAGCAATCTCTCTAAATTCACTAGGCGAATTACAACTACGAAATAATGATTACAATAAATCGTTAGAGAGTTTTAAATCGGCACTAAACAACAACCTTTCTCCTCATGAAAATACTTTGAATGGTATACTGCATAGGAACCTTGGTCTCGTTTATTTCAAGCGAGGTAAATTCGAACTCGCACTAGAAGAATTCAATAAAAGTCTAACTTTCGACAACCAGCTTCTCGTTCATCAACTCACCAAGGATGCTTGCATGCAACTTTTCACATTATATAGCTATCAGAATAATTTTGAGAAGGCAGATGCGTTTCATGAGAAGTACATCAGCATTAAAGAGTCTTTAGGAAAGCGTTCAAAGGTTAAGTTAAATGATTTCGAAAACAAATGGCAAGCGAGGGAGAAAGAATTGGTTATTGACTTACTTAAAAAACAACATCAAAACTCTTCCTCTTCAGATGGCGAACAACAACTTGAGCTCAGTCAACTCATCACCAAAACCGATGTAGAGTTAAATCAAAAAGACGAAGCGCTAGAAGTAAAGACAGCAGAAGTAGAGCAACTCACCAAAGAGAAAGTAGTACAGCAACGTGACATGGCTCGACAAGAATTACAACTTGCCAAACAGAAAAACTTCAAAAATTTATTGATGGGATTATCCATCGCTGCGCTCGCCTTTCTTGCTTTCTTATACAACCGTTATCTCTTCAAGAAAAAAAGTAATTTAAAATTACAGGCTTCCAACACAGAATTAGAAAACACATTGAAACAACTGCGAGAAACACAAGATCAACTGTTGCAAAGTGAAAAAATGGCTTCATTGGGATTGCTAACTGCGGGTATTGCACATGAAATACAAAATCCGCTGAACTTCGTAGTGAATTTTTCGGAGGGAACCTTAGACGTGGTGAGTGAATTATTAGAAGCAAAGTCCGAACAAGAAAAAGCAGAATTGGCGAAAGAGCTTAACGAGAGTTTGAAAAAAATTCATCACCATGGGAAACGTGCAGAACGCATTGTAAAAAGCATGTTGCAACATAGCAGAGAAGGAAGTGGAGAAAAAGAATTAGTAGAAATAAATCAACTTTTATACGAAAGCGTAAACCTTGCTTATCATGGAGTAAGAGCGACGCACAAAGATTTTCAATGTACTTTGAAAGAACAATTCGAGTCGACGATACCACCATTTTATATGATTCCTCAAGATTTAAGTCGGGTATTCCTGAACATTGCCAACAATGCCTTTTATGCCTTACGAGAAAAATCAGCAACAAATCCTTCATTCAAAAGCGAATTAATAATTACAACAGCATTACGCGACAATCAAGTAGAAATACGAATAAAAGATAACGGCATCGGCATACCGAAAGAAAAGGCAGATAAAATCTTTCAGCCTTTCTTTACGACAAAGCCATCAGGACAAGGGACGGGACTAGGTCTTAGCATGAGCTACGACATCATTACTAAATCGCATCAAGGAAAAATTGAAATTCAAAGTATAGAAAACGAATACACCGAGTTTATAATTCAACTTCCATTAACTACAGTCTAAAAATTCCACACCATGGCATTCAAAATTCTAGTAGTAGACGACGAACAAGATGTAGAATTATTATTCAAACAACGCTTCCGTAAATCCATTCGTGAAGGTGAGATCAATATTGATTTTGCTTTTTCTGGAGAAGAGGCTTTGGCTTTTTTACATCAACCAGGGAGTACGGACATTGCTTTAATACTCTCTGACATCAATATGCCTGGAATGACTGGATTTGAATTATTAGAAAAAGTAAAAAGTGAATATCCAGAATTAAAAGTGATGATGATATCGGCCTATGGCGACGATGAGCACACGCAAAAAGCAATGCAACTAGGGGCAGATGAACTTCTGGCAAAGCCGATTGATTTTAAAAAGTTGGAAGAGAAATTACTGGGGTATCGCTAAGATAAAATGAAATGGCAATCATGTATGTGGGTGTAGAAAATGTGATCATGGTTTATGGTAATATTCCTGGGAAATACATTCGAATGGAACGCAGCGGGGGACCGTTGGAAGTACGTCCTGGAATGGCCATGCGGGCTTTGCTGAAATATACGGAAATTGGATTTGATACGCTTCGTGTTTTTGACAACGACAAACTCATCATTGAAAAAATATATGAAATAAAAAAGGTGGGTTCCTATGCCATTGGGATCAAGGGAACTCGTGATACTGTACTTACGAAAGAAGAATTTTTAAAAGCTAAAAGTTTAGAATTATTTATGCCTGGCGGTTTTTATAAACCAAAGCAAAAAATTTCTTCCTTCACCATTTCTATTTTGACTGAAACAGGAAAAGTACTACAGAAAATAAATGTAGAAGGAATTAGTTTTTCAGTTCCACTTGAACTTCATCTAGACAAAATTAAGGCTGGAACGTCGCTTCTATTTTCCGACATAAAAGCCATTTTAGGAGACAACAGCATAAAGAAATTCGATCCCATCAAAATAAAAATCAAATAAACAGATCGTTTCCAGTCTCTTATTTTATAAGTATTATTGATAGTTAATTATCATTAAAAAAAGCCTAACTTTACTCTCTCCTTAACAAATCATTATTCAATTTAAATGTCTGAATCCACCCATATCCTTTTTGTTGATGACGAATCTGATTTAGAAATGTTGGTAAAGCAACGTTTCCGCAAACAGGTAAAAGAAGGGAATTTTAAATTGAGCTTCGCATTAAATGGCGAAGAAGCTTTAATTAAACTCAACGAAGATCCTTCTATTGGCATTATTGTCACAGATATTAATATGCCTGTGATGGATGGGCTTACTTTATTAATTAATGTAAAAAATATTAAAAGACCCGTTCGAACCATTGTTGCATCTGCTTATAGTGACATGGCCAATATTCGGACGGCAATGAATCGGGGCGCTTATGATTTTGTAACCAAACCCATTGATTTTTCAGATCTCGAAACGACCATCCAAAAAACCATTGAAGACTTACAATTAATTTTGGAAGGCTTAAAGGCAAAAGAGAATTTGAATGTTGCAGTTGAAGAAAAAGATATGGCACTTCGCAGCGCGCAATTCAAGCAACAGTTTTTAGCGAATATGAGTCACGAGATTCGTACACCGCTCAACGCTGTGGTAGGGATGACCAATTTACTCATTGATAAAAATCCGAGAGAAGAACAGATGCGCTATTTAAGTGCTATGCGTAAGGCGAGTTATAATCTCTTGCATATCATCAATGACATCCTCGACATTTCAAAAATCGAAGCCGGTAAAATTGAGATAGAAGCCATTGACTTTAATTTGGAAGAATGTGTAGATGTAGTGTATCAAACTTTACATCTTAAAGCAGAAGAACAAAAAACAAATTTACGTTATACTATCGGTGACGATGTACCGAAGTGGTTAAAAGGGGATCCAACACGACTCACACAAATACTTACCAATCTCATTGGCAATGCCATTAAATTTACGCCTGAAAATGGATTCATTGATGTTTTGGTAACAAAAGAAAGCGGTGAAGATCCAGCATGGATTAAATTTGCGGTGCAGGATACGGGTATCGGAATTGCTCCCGATCAACTTCATAAAGTATTTGAAAGTTTTTCACAGGAAAGTAGCGATACCACTCGTAAATTTGGTGGCACAGGCTTGGGATTAACGATCAGCAAGCAATTAGTTGAATTGCAAGGCGGATCACTTCATGTTAATAGCACTAAAGGAAAAGGCACTACATTTTGGTTTTTAATTCCCTATAACATTGGCCAAGAAGTAAAGAAAATTACGAAAGCCGATTATGCTTCCTTCGACAAAAACTGACAGTACTTCTCGCTGAAGATCAACCCATGAATCAGATGGTGGCTGTGGATACCTTGGAAGATTTATTTCCGGGCATCACGATTGACATTGCCAACAATGGACAGGAAGCAGTGGATAAAGCCCAAGAAAAAGCATATGATCTTATTTTTATGGATGTGCATATGCCTTTGAAAGATGGGTATACCGCCACCAAGGAAATCAGAAGCGGAAATGGAATAAATAGCAAATCGCCCATCCTTGCTCTTACTGCCAATGCCGTAAAAGAGGAGATTGACAAATGCCTAGAATCGGGCATGAACAAGCACTTGGCTAAACCTTTTGATCCAGCCGTGCTCAGACAAACCGTTATTGATTTGGCGGGTTAATTGAATATGAATTTAGTATACTGCAGGGTCAATACCTTCGCTGAACACTGTAAACGGTTTATAATTCGATTTCCTAGAGCAAAAAAAAAATCAATCATTGATGAAAAATTTATAGTAGATTTGTCGTTATATAAATCATGGATCAGCCAACCACATTAACCGACCTTAGCTACCTGAGAAGTTTAACAGGAGGAGCGAGCGACAAAATGTCGAAATACATCCGCATGTTTATTACCGGTGCTCCTGTGAGTATACAGCAAATGGATATGTATTATCTGAACAAAGATTGGTCGGGCTTGCGTCAATCGGCTCACGCTTTAAAACCACAGCTTGGTTATTTTGGAGCGAAAGGTGCTGAAAATCTTATCAAAGAAATTGAGAGAATGTCGGGCGACCAAGTGGACCTCGATAAAATTCCAGAGCAACTTGAAAATTTTCGCAAACAATATGAACTCATTCAATCGGAGTTAGAAGCATCACTGAAAGAATTAGGAAATTAAAAAAATTATGTCAGACAAAACCCTTGTTTACGTTGTTGATGACGAACCTTTACAGCGCGATATGCTGAAGGATCATCTATCCAAAATGTCGAAATATGAAATACATGATTTTCCAACCGGAGAAGAATGTTTAGCTGCTGCGAAAGTTCGTATTCCGCAAATTGTTTTTTTAGATTATAATTTGAATTCTCAAGTACGTGATGCCATGGACGGTATTGACGTGTTAAAAGAATTAAAAAATATTTATCCTGAGATGGAAGTCGTGATGATCAGCGGACAAGATCGCATTGATGTTGCTGTGAACACCATGAAGTACGGAGCATTCGACTATATCGTAAAAGGCGAAGGTTCCTTTTTAAGAGCTGAAAAAGCCATGTTTAATATTTACCGCTACCATAAATTACAAGGAAATGCGAATCGCTATAAAAAGCTGATGACGTTTTTTGGAATTGGAATGTTGCTCATGATTATTTTAGTGATTTTCTTACAATCGCAGGGAATGATTAATGCGCCGGGATGGTATTAGGATTTATATTTCGCAATAGATTCTTTGGTGAATAAAACTCCGTAACGTTATTTTGTTTTAGCTGCTAGCTTCTGGCTACTAGGGGCTACGTAGCAACGAAATTATTCATCTAACAAAACGTTAATTTAAACACTAGAGGTCATTAGAGAACACAAAAGAGCACAAGAGAATACAAGCGATTAAACTATAGTGCACTTAGTGACCTCTAGTGCCTATTGTGTTGAAAAGAGAGAATTAGCTCGTAAGTTGTATTCCATTTCAGATTATTGTCAGAAGCCAGTCGCGAGGCTTCGCGACTAATGCATCAACACATAAATTGCTGCGCCTGCTAAGTAGCCGAGTAATGCATAGCCACTAATTTTTTTGATGTACCATATAAATGAAATATTTTCCATACCCATGGCAGCAACACCTGCAGCAGAACCAATAATTAAAATACTTCCTCCAGTTCCTGCACAATAAGCCATAAACTCCCATAAAAAATGATCGGTAGGATAAACCGCTAAGTCATACATGCCCATGCTTGCCGCTACAAGGGGGACGTTATCTACAATGGCAGAAAGGAGTCCAATGAACGTAACGATCAAAGGTAAATTTCCAACTGAATCATTCATCCATTGGGCCATCTGACTCAAGATATGCGTGCTTTCTAATGCACCAATCGCAATTAATATTCCTAAAAAAAATAAAATACTCGGCGTATCTACTCGCTGTAAAGCTCTTGAGACACTAAAAAATTCCTTTTGGTCATCTTCTTTTCTTCTGTGAATAAATTCAACAGCTGCCCACAAAACACCTAATCCAAACAGAATACCCATGAAAGGGGGTAAATGGGTTATTGTCTTAAATATGGGAACAAACAATAATGTACCTATACCAATGAAGAAAACTGCATTTCTTTCTCGTTGAGTCGTGACAGACACTGCTCCTTCTTGAATTACTAGTGCAGGAATTTCTCCCTTCATTTTTCTTCCCGCAAAAAACAATGGAATTATCAAACAAATGACGGAAGGAATAAATAAAGAGGTGATGATATTGGTAGCTGTGATTTGACCTCCAATCCATAACATCGTAGTGGTAACATCACCAATGGGAGACCAAGCACCTCCGGCATTTGCGGCCACCACAATCATTCCAGCAAATAACATTCGATCTTCCTTGTCATCAATAATCTTTCTTATAAGCGAGACCATTACAATGGTGGAAGTTAAATTATCCAATACCGCGGATAAGAAAAAAGTAATCACACAGATTAACCATAATAATTTTGATTTGCTGCGTGTATTAATCGCCGAAGTGATGATGGTAAATCCGTCATGTGCATCAATCAATTCCACGATGGTCATTGCTGCCAACAAAAAGAAAAGTATTCCAGCAGTCCCTCCTAAATGATGGATTAATTCTTCCACAATCATTTCAGGCGACTCTGAACTCATCATGATCCAAACCACCCAAACCAATACACCAGTTAATAAGGCTGAGGCTGACTTGTTGATTCTCAAAGGTTGCTCTAGCGTAATTGCTAAATACCCGATGACAAAGACGGCTATGATGAGTGCTTCCATAGAACTTACAAAGTAAATGGATTCAGATAAGAAACTCGATTAAAAAGCATTTAATTCATACCCATTTTTTTGAATGGCGATTAATTGTTAGGTTTGTTGTTCAACCCAGACTAATTATGGCTAATAAATTATTTACAACGAAGTCGATTGATCGTTTAATGCGTGAATCGTCAGGTGAACATGATGGTGAACATACACTAAAACGAACCTTAGGAAAAACCAACTTGGTGATGCTTGGTATAGGTGCAATCATTGGTGCTGGTATTTTTGTATTGACAGGTGCAGCTGCATCTCAACATGCAGGTCCGGCTGTTGTCATTTCATTTGTTGTTGCAGGATTGGCTTGTGCTTTTGCTGGATTATGTTACTCCGAATTTGCTTCCATGATTCCTATTGCAGGATCAGCTTATACCTATGCGTATGCCACACTTGGAGAATTTATCGCATGGATTATTGGTTGGGATTTAATTCTTGAATATTTATTTGGAGCCAGTACGGTGGCTGTAGGTTGGTCGGGATACATGACCAGTTTTCTAAAAGATTTTGGAATCATTATTCCTGATGCACTCTGCAATGCGCCCATCTTTTACGACGCAGCCACTCAATCCTACACTGCAACAGGAGCATTTTTAAATTTACCTGCCATGGCCATTGTTGGAATTATGACTTGGTTGTTGGTAATTGGTATTCGCGAATCAGCAAACATCAATAATGTAATTGTAGTTGTAAAAGTAATTGTGATTTTACTTTTTATTATTTTAGGATGGAATTATATCAACCCTGAAAACTGGCATCCATTCATTCCTGAAAATACAGGAACATTTGGAGAGTATGGTTGGAGTGGTGTTGTACGTGCTGCTGGAATTATTTTCTTCGCCTATATTGGTTTTGATGCTGTATCCACTGCCGCTCAAGAAGCTATCAATCCTCAAAAAGATATGCCGTTTGGTATTTTAGGATCATTAGTAGTCTGTACAATTCTTTATATTCTGGTTGGTTTGGTGATGACAGGAATTGTTCCTTACTTACAATTAAATAATCCCGCTCCCATTGCAGTTGCCATTGATGCTACGGGCGATGGCTTAGCTTGGCTACGACCTATTATTAAGATTGGTGCATTGGCTGGATTAAGTAGTGTAATTTTAGTAATGTTAATGGGTCAACCTCGAATTTTCTTTTCCATGTCGAAAGATGGATTACTTCCTAAATCATTTGGCAAGGTACATCCTAAATACAAAACACCTTACATCACGACTATTCTAACGGGTGCTGTTGCAATGTTGGTAGCAGGAATTTTTCCTATTGGATTATTAGGCGAGTTAGTTTCGATTGGTACTTTATTAGCATTTGTCATTGTGTGTGGTGGTGTATTGGTTCTTCGTTACAAACAACCCAATATTAATCGTCCGTTTAAAACTCCTTTCTTCCCTATTGTTCCCATTCTTGGTATGTTATCAGCCTTAGCGTTGATGTACTTCTTGCCTATTGATACTTGGATTCGATTAATTGTTTGGATGGCACTTGGTGTTATTATTTATTTCGGTTACAGTCGCAAGCATAGTAAAGTAAATAATCCGTAATGAAAAAATCGGATATGGAAAAAGGAAACGATGCTCACTTCAAACGTTCCTTAGGATTTTGGGATGCTACCATGTTAGTAGCAGGATCCATGATTGGCTCCGGAATTTTTATTGTGAGTGCGGATATGAGTCGGATGGTAGGCAGCACCGGCTGGCTACTCTTCCTCTGGATTCTAAGTGGCGTCATTACGGTAATGGCTGCACTAAGTTATGGAGAGCTGGCGGGCATGATGCCCAAAGCTGGCGGACAATTCGTTTACATTGAACGTGCATGGGGAAAGGTTACTTCTTTTCTTTATGGATGGACGGTATTCACGGTGATACAAACGGGTGTTATTGCAGCGGTGGCCGTTGCCTTCGCAAAATATTCAGGTGTATTTTTTCCGGCTATATCGGTAGATAATATTTTGCTTGACATAGGATTTGTAAAAATTTCTACTGCGCAATTTTTAGCCATTGTATTAATTCTTTTTCTCACTTGGATAAACACCAAGGGAATACAGCACGGAAAAAGAATTCAAGTAGTATTCACTTCGGCGAAATTAATTGCATTGCTATTCTTGATCGTTGCGGGTATTTATGTTGGATTGAATTTCGAATGGTATGCACAAAACTTTTCCAATCTATGGCATGCACAAACTTCCGTTAATATAAATGGATCTTGGATGACGAGTGAATTAGCTGGCACCGCATTGGTATTGGCTTTAGGCACTGCCATTATTGGATCCTTATTCAGCAGCGATGCATGGAATAATGTTACGTTTATTGCCGGCGAAATTAAAGATCCGCAAAAAAATATTCCATTAAGTTTATTGGCGGGAACTGCTATTGTTACTGTTTTATATTTACTCACCAACATCGCTTACTTGGGATTACTTCCTTTGCATGGCGATGCGGCGGCAGGAGATGTGATTGGACAAGGCATACAATTCGCGACACAAGATCGTGTAGGAACAGCAGCTGCATCACGCATCTTTGGTGATAGTGCCGTTTATTTAATGGCCTTGCTCATTATGGTTTCTACCTTTGGATGTAATAACGGAATCATTTTATCGGGCGCGCGTGTTTATTATGCGATGGGGAAAGATGGACTCTTCTTTAAAAAAGCGGCTACCCTTAACCGTAATGAAGTTCCTGAATTTGCATTATGGATTCAAGCCGCTTGGGCCTGTGCATTATGCTTGAGCGGAACATACGGCGATTTACTCGACTACTGTACTTTCGCCAGTTTACTTTTTTATATTGTAACGATAGCTGGTATTTTTAGATTACGCAAAAAGAACCCAATGCACATCGTCCATACAAAGTGATTGCGTATCCGATTTTACCATTGCTCTACATCCTTATTGCAGGTTCTATTTGCTTTATCCTTCTTTATACAAAACCACAAAACACTTGGAGTGGATTGTTTATTGTGGGATTGGGGTTGCCGGTGTATTATATGTTTATCAAGAAGAAATAAATATATGGTTATTTATAAGTCATAAATAAAAAAAAAAAAAAAAAAAAAAAAAAAAAAAAAAAAAAAAAAAAAAAAAAAAAAAAAAAAAAAAAAAAAAAAATAAAAAAATTATTTTTAAAAAAAGAAAAATAATTTAATAAAAAAAAAAAAAAAAAAAAAAAAAAAAAAAAAAAAAAAAAAAAAAAATTTTTTTCAAATTAATAATTATTAAATTTTACCAAGAAAAAAAAAAAAAAAAAAATAATTTAAAATTCCAAAAACATATATTTACCAATTTTCCACCAATGATTAAATTAATGGAAAGAAAAAAAATTAAAAAACCCTCAAAACCAAATCCCCCAATAATCGCCCCCCCGCACAACCGCCAACCCCAAACCCCCTCCACAATTAATAATTTGAATAGAGAAAGAAGGGCACAAGGGAAGGGGCCATTAATTGCCCAAAAAACACTTCCCCCCCCCCCCCCCCCAGAGTACAAGAACCCACAAAACAAAAAAATGTTTTTAGTAAATAGGGAAATGGAAAAAAAATGTGTAAAATACAACCCCCCGGTTTAAAAATAAAAAAAAAAAAAAACAACCAAAAATACAACTCTTTGAAAAAAATCCCAAATTAAACAAAAAAACCCCGCAAATATTTCGAGTTTAAAAAAAGATTTATGGAGCTGGATTAATAAAAGAAGAAAAAACACAACACCCCCCCAAGATAAGTTAAAAACCGCCCCGAATGGGCCTAATCTTGTTTAATAGAAAAATAAAATTCAGAATAAAAAAATCAAATTATTTTTATTATCTGCAGGAGTTGTTTAGTTGAACCCTGTTTGACTGGGGGGGGAAGTAATTAATAATATATAAAATAAAGATCTATCTTGAAGCGAGAGAAAACACCTCGGGGAAACCATAGAAGTTCAATTGGATTTGAACCAAAAAAAAAAAATGTGTGTGTAGAGCACCCAAAAACAAAAAATAACCCCTTTTTCCCCCCAAAAAAGAAACACAAGCCCCCCTCCTTATCAAACCAATTTAAAGTCTAAAACTTAAACCTCAACACTCCAAAAATATTTCTCCCTGGCGCATTGATTCCGCTGGCAAAAGTTCGGTATTGTGTATCGAATAAATTATCGACACCTGCTTGAATGGTAATCAGCTTATGCACTTGATACGATACTCTCCAATTGATCGTAAACCAAGCCGGCATTCCATCTGAAGTAGCGTATTGTAAGTTGTCTTCGCCACTTTGAGAATAATCCTTCAACTTCTTTGCTGCATTATAATTCACAAAGAAATCGGAACTAAAATTAGCGTGCGCATAATTTAAACCTAAACGCATATTCATTGGCGGAATATGATCTAAGGGCACATCCGTACTGTCCGTTTTAACTCGACCATAGGTATAATTCATGCTAAATGAGAACAGCAAATTTTCCATGAGTCGTGTACGGAAGCTGGAACTGAATCCATAAATGTATGCTCGGCCTTTATTTTGATTGGCCATTACCTGACTTAGTGAGCCATCGTATAAGATGGAATCTTGCCCTTGGTATTGAAATTTATCGGTGATGATGGCATTATAAAATTGGGTATAGTAAAGTGTATTTTCCCAGCTGGAAACTCCATTATAAATTTTGGTAACTCCAATTTCAGTATTCACCGTTTGTTCCGCCTCAAGGTCTTCATTCGGAACAATGATAGACCCTTGTGCTGATTCAAACACTTTCGCTAAATCATCTACATTGGGTGCGCGGAAACCGGTGCTTAACAAGATCGAAAACTTTAAGTCATCGTTTGGAATATGAATTATTCCTACACTTCCTGAATACACCAAATGCTGTTGGCTCACTTCTTTAAATGGAAACTTGAAGAAACTAGTGTCCTCAAAAGTCGAATTCAAAGTAGTCATTCCTACTCTAAAACCATCATTTAAAGTTACCTGATCATTGATTCTCCAAGAATGCGAGAAGTAAACGGCAGCGTTATTCATGGTATTGTCGCCGTCGGGATAACGGGTATCTAACGGTTGCATTGTACCGCTAACAATATCCTTTTCTTCGGCCGTCGACTTTAGCGAATTGAATTGACCATCCAACCCAAAATGCATAGAGTGCGCTCCGCCAATATGCAACATGTCGAAAGCATAACCAATTACATTTACATCTTCGGTTCGGCTTTGCAAATTATCTCTATTGAAACGACGCTGGTGTCGGCTCTCTTGAATTTTTTGATAGTTCAAGCCTACGTGCATTTTGTTAAAGAATCCTTCACCAGAAGTGTAATTCATATCATAGGCGGTCATCAATCTTTCTTGCGGACCATAATACCATTCAGCATTTCGTAAACCAGCACCATCGGGATCTGTTAATCGATCGTAGCGAGGAATGTCGGTACTGTTCGAGTATTGCAAATTAAGTCCGTGCGTTACGTTTTCATTTGCTTTATAAGCAAATTTTTGCACTATGTCATATTGCGAATAACCGGATTGTACTTGAAGGTAGCGATCGGTGTTCTTCACCAAAGTATCCACGCCATTAATGCGCTCTACGTAAAAGGGACGCTCAGGATAAACTCCATCATAAAATGGATTTTGATTTGTACCTCCACGCAAATCATCAAAGGTTGAATGCGTAAATGAGGTGAAAGAAGCGAACTTCTTTCCTCCTACATTCACATCAAAATGGCCTGTAAACTCATCGTTCACCGAGCCAAATCGTGTAAATGCATTTACTTTCAACATCGACTTTTTATCGTCCGTAGCAAATTGAGGTGCTTTTGTGTATAAGTGAACTACTCCACCTAAAGCATCGCTACCATACATTGTTGATGACGGACCAAATAATACTTCAACGCGATCGAGACTATTATTATCGAGTGAAAGAATATTTTGAAGATGTCCGCCGCGATAGATTAAATTATTTTGACGCACACCGTCAATCACCAATAGAATTCGATTGGCTTCAAATCCGCGGAGTACAGGTGAGCCTCCACCCATCTGACTTTTCTGTACAAAGATTCCAGCAGTATTGGAAAGCAATTCTGCGGTGGTTTGTGCTTGGGCCAATGAAATTTGTCGACTGTCGATGAGTTGCACTTGTTGAGAGATGGTACGTCGTGTTTCCTCCGATTTATTAGCGGAGATTATGACTTCGTTCAACGAATTCGTTGATGAAGTGTCTGGTTCTTCCGATTGCGCGAAAGAACCGATGGAATATAGTAATGCTGGAATCAGCAGTATTTTTAGTTTCATATAAATTTAAAATAGATTCTTACAATTACAAATCCATCCATCCAATAAAAATGAAGAAATTACTTTTCATTTCATGAATAGACAATATTTACCTCGCAATCAATTAAAGTCAAAAATCCTTTTGACATCGATCTGTTACAAGATAAAAAAATAACCTTCTAAATTTTTTCGGGTGGTGGAGAAGAAACATCCTGCGAAATTAAATACGCAGCAGAAGAAATATATATTGGACAATTCACCACCGATTTATTTTTGACAAAATAAACTAATTGTTCCAACGATGATACATAAGTCAATGAAGATAACTTCAACAATAAACTCGGTAATACATGACCTTTATCTTCGGCATGACAAATCAACTTTTCGATTTCATGTATTAACGATTCTTCTTTTGTGTCGTGTATTGCCAACATGGAAACTGAATCCCCAAAAAAATTAATATTTTTAAAATCATACATCCTACCATTCCATTTTACTTCAAAAGAATTTTTCCTTCCCTTTTCAAAATCATGGCGAGACATACTTATAAATTCAAACTTTGCATTTGGATTATTGAGTTCCTCTTCCATGTGCATCTGCACAAATTTTTGTTGAAGAGAATACAGATAAAGAAGTCCGCCCGATTGTGCGAAAAGAAAAAGCAGTAATGAAAGGGGCAGGAGTTTTTTCATTCGGGATAAGTAAGCTAAATTATACCAAAAATATTTACGATGCAATTTTAAATTGGGGGTCCCAGTGAAAGATGTTGGCTGTTAGATGTTGGATTTTAGATTTTTGACAATTCAACTTAGGAAAAATTCAAACAAATAACAAACCATCGTGACGCTAACTCCATTCCAGAAGAAAAGAGGAATAACATCCAACTTTGAACATCTAATTTCTAATACCAATAACTTCGTGATCAGGCTTAGTCAAAAAATCCAACATCTAACAACCAACATCTAACAACTACAGCAATCCCAACTCCTTGCACACTTTCTCGGCGGCGATTTGTTCGGCTTTCTTCTTTACAAAATCTTGGGCGGTGGCTCGTTCTTCTCCGTCAATAGTGAGACGAATCGTGATCAAGCGCGACTTTGAATCTTCGTCGATGGTGTCGAACTGCACGATATGCTTTTCCTTTTGTCCCCAATTCAAAATCATGCTCTTAAAATTCTTCTCGGTGCTTTCCACTTCTTCCAGGTCGACGTGGGGACGAATAATTTTCGTGAGGATGTATTGCTGCGTTATTTTATATCCTTGGTCGAGGTAGATGGCCCCTATGTATGCTTCAAATGCATCGCCATACATGCTTCGATACGAACCTGGACCCGCATTATTTTTTAGCATTTCATCGACTCCGATTTTCATTGCCAAAATTTTCAAATTTTCTCTACTCACTAAACGGCTACGCATCTCCGTTAGGAAGCCTTCGTCTTTGAAAGGATACTTTTTAAAAAGCAAATCTGCCACTACAGCACCTAAAATTGCATCGCCCAAATATTCCAAACGTTCGTTACTCAAACGGTTTCCTCCCACTGTTTCTAGTGCTAGTGAACGATGCGAGAAGGCGAGTTTATACAATGATAAATTACTGGGATAAAATCCAAGCAAATTTCGAAGAGAGCGAATAAATAATTTTTCATTCTCGTCCGCCTTAAAAAAATATCGGATTAGAGTTTGACCAATCAAAACTTAGGGCTTAAACTTTTTTACAATGACGGAGGCATTATGACCACCAAATCCAAAAGTATTACACAATGCTGCATTCACTACACGCTTTTGTGGTTTATTGAAAGTAAAATTCAACTTAGGATCAAATGCAGGATCGTCGGTGAAATGATTTATGGTTGGAGGAACTTCATCATTCTTCACCGCTAAAACAGTAGCAATTGCTTCGATGGCACCGGCGGCACCTAATAGATGACCTGTCATTGATTTGGTAGAGCTAATATTTAATCGATAAGCATCTTCACCAAATAATTTTCCGATCGCTTTTGTTTCGCTCGGATCTCCTACAGGAGTTGAAGTTCCATGCACATTAATGTAATCGATATCGGAAGGTTTCATTTCTGCATCTTCCAAAGCGTTACGCATTACATTAAAGGCACCGAGCCCTTCGGGATGAGTTGCGGTGAGGTGATACGCATCGGCACTCATGCCTCCGCCAGCTACCTCTGCATAAATTTTTGCTCCTCTTTTCAGTGCATGCTCTAGTTCTTCCAAAATCAAACAACCCGAACCTTCGCCTAAAACAAATCCATCGCGATCTAAATCGAACGGACGAGAGGCAGTTGTTGGATCATCATTTCTTTGGGAGAGTGCGTGCATGGCACCAAATCCTCCTATACCGGCTTCATTTACTGCGGCTTCACTACCTCCACATAAAATGATATCCGCTTTCCCTAATCGGAGATAAGTGAATGCATCTATAATGGCATTAGTAGAAGAGGCACATGCTGAAACGGTACAAAAATTCGGTCCACGGTAACCATAACGCATCGAGATATGTCCCGCTGCAATATCGGCAATCATTTTTGGAATAAAGAAAGGATTGAAACGAGGGGTACCATCGCCACGGGCGTAGTCCATCACTTCATCCAAAAAAGTTCTTAATCCGCCAATCCCCGAACCCCAAATAACACCGACACGATCGGGATCTGGTTTGTCCGTAAGCAAGTTAGCGTCGTTAACTGCTTCCTCGCAGGCCGCAATGGCTAGCTGAGAGAAACGGTCGAGCTTACGCGCTTCCTTTCGGTCGAGATAAAGACTGGGATCGAATCCTTTCACTTCACAGGCGAAGCGTGTTTTGTACTTAGAAGCATCAAACAGGGTAATAGGACCTGCGCCGCTTTTTCCAGCGAGCAATCCTGCCCAATAATCCGCAACGTTATTACCGAGCGGAGTTTGTGCTCCTAATCCTGTTATGACTACGCGTTTAAGTTGCATGCCACTCCTGTTAAAGAAAGAAAGAAAGATTTATTTAACGTTTGCTGAGATATAATCTACAGCTTGACCCACCGTGGAAATTTTCTCGGCTTGATCATCAGGAATAGCAATGTTAAATTCCTTCTCAAACTCCATGATCAACTCCACTGTATCCAGTGAGTCGGCACCGAGGTCGTTGGTGAAGCTTGATTCGTTAGTGATTTCGCTTTCGTCGACGCCTAATTTGTCAACTATGATGGCTTTTACTCTTGTTGCAATGTCAGACATTGTTCTGTTGAATTGGTTAAGACAGAGGGCAAAAGTAATAAATAATAGAATTGCACCGTCTTAAATATTATAACACTGATTTTCAAACAATAATATTTTTTGGAGTCCAAAAAATTGAATTTTCAGATCAAAAATCCTCGATTATCATCTCCAAAAGCCTAAGACGAAGATGCTAGAAGGCTTTGAATTGAAAAAAAGCCGGGAAACACCGGCTCTTCCTTAATTATGCTTTTACATGACCCCAGTTTTCACCGCTTTTGATGCGATAAAGCTGCATTTCACTGATTCCGAAATGGGCGGCAATCTGTTTCATGGTTTTTGTTCTTTTCTTATCATCCATCATCTGTTTGATTTTTTTCACCATCACATCCGTCAATTTATGACCTTGTTTACGGTTAACGGAACGATAAGCTAATACGGCAGGGCTTTTTTGTTGATGCTTTTCCATCTCATCCTTTGTCACCCATTTCAAATTCTTAGCGCTATTGTCCTCTTTGTTGAAGTTAAGATGAATCACATATTCATACTTATCACTTCGCTTTGATAAAAAGGCCTCTGCTACCAGACGATGTATAAATAGCGTCATGTTTTTTCCATCGGGCTTTAATTTCAGTGTTGGATAACCACCCATCAATGTCCCTTTTAAGAGGGAACCATCCTGAATACTGGTAGTGTAACTTACGAGTCGACCGTGATCGGAAACTGCATATTCGCAGCGAAAAATGCCCTTATTGAAGCTGATCACTTTCCATTTTTCATTCTTGAGTGGTTTAACCATTTGATTGATTTTGATTAGGACTAAAGTATAAAAATATAGTATAGGCTTGACGTTAGGAAAAATAAATGCCAAGCATTTTTAATCAGCTAGTAACTACCTACTTGCATGCACTATGAAGATGGGGGTTTTCCTAAGATGGGCTTTTAAATTTTACATATGAACCCTTCTTCCTTTAGTTTACACTTTTCATCGTCAGCGGGTTAACTTCTGCAGATGAGTTCATCGACACCTAAAAAATGTATTTGATCATGCACTTACATCAAGTCAAAGCTAGTTTTTATTCATTTAAAAAAGTGCATTTTCTATACTTCAAAAGCCATCAACGGTAAAATTAACATAGCTGATTTCGATTTTCACCTTATTCAAACGCACTTTCGTCAAAGCATACCCTCGAAAAGCAACATAACTCCAATATCTTGCTTGAAGAACAAAGACACAACAATGAAAAAACAACAACATAATCACAAGCGAATCTTCATTGCCATCATGATCTTAACAGCGCTCATTTTTATGATGCTCGGACCCATGGCCAAGGCAAATCAAGTAGAATCAAGTACTACTATTTTCATATTAGAGCATAATGTTCCTATCGTAACTATTATTAAATCAATCATCATCACCTAATTATGAAAAAGATAAGCAAACGAATTTTGGAAATCACAAAGCAAATCATTGCTTTGCACCATGGAGCAGATCGCCATATTAGCCTCGGGAAGGGGCAGCAACGCAGATCGTCTCTGCCAACTTTTCAAACATCACCCATCCGCACGCATACGCCTCATAGCATGCGACCAAGAAACGGCTGGGGTTTACGACATAGCTCGGGAGCACAAGGTCCAGGCCATCCATCTCAACCTTGAGTTGCGTAAAAATCACGATGCCTTTTTAAAGCTACTGCAGGACGAAGGCATCACTTTTATTGTACTAGCTGGTTACCTCCGGCTCCTTCCATCTACTATCGTTCACGCCTATCCGAAAAGGATTATCAACTTGCATCCAGCCTTGCTCCCAAAGTTTGGTGGAAAAGGAATGCATGGCATGCATGTGCATGAAGCTGTGTATGCAGCGCAAGAAAAAGAAACAGGCATTACGATTCATTATGTGAATGAAAAGTATGATGAAGGTACCATCATTGCACAATACAAAGTTGCATTAAATTCTAGCGATACGCCTCAACAAATAGCAGGTAAAATTGCAGAATTAGAGGCGAAGTATTTTCCTGAATGTGTAGCATCAGTTATTCAAGATTTAGGGAAAGGAAGTGGTTAGATGTTGGATTTTAGATTTTAGATTTTAGTTGCGAGGCTTCGCGATTAGAAATTGGATTTTTTAAGATGCTGCCTGAGGCTCTCGAGGGCAGCTGCTTCGTCACACTATGGTTTTCTTCGCTAAATTTTCTCGCAAAGTCGCAAAGGCACAAAGGCTGCGCGATGTTAAAATTTTCGAGGCGCTAAGGCTGCGCTACGCAAATATTCTGGAGTAGAATTGAAAGAATAATCGCGATGTCCAGCGACTAAGCGATCGAGTCGCGATGCCTCGCGACCAACATCAATTCGCGCACAGAAGTAATGATGGCTTGTGCATCGAAATTACATTCGCGATAAAGTTCTTTTTGTTCACCGTGTTCAATCCAAGCATCGGGAATTCCTAATCGTTGGATTTGTGCTTGATAGTTATGATCGATCATAAATTCTGCAATAGCACTTCCAAATCCACCTTGAATGCATCCATCTTCCACGGTAATGATTTGCTTGAACTCTGAAAATATTTCATGCAGTAAAGCAGCATCTAACGGTTTCACAAAACGCATATCGTAGTGTGCGGGATATAAACCTTCTTCGGCTAATTGATCGCAAGCTTGTACTGCAAAATTACCGGGATGACCTATGGTTAAAATAGCAACCTTCTCTCCGCCACGAATCTTTCTTCCTTTCCCAACTGGAATGGCTTCAAATGGTTTGCGCCAATCAATCATGACACCGTTTCCTCTCGGATAACGAATAGAAAAAGGCCCCATCCCCGGATGACTTGCAGTATACATTAAGTTGCGCAACTCTTGCTCATTCATAGGAGCAGATACAACCATATTAGGAATGCATCTTAAGAAAGCCAAGTCGAACGAACCATGATGAGTAGGGCCATCAGCACCAGCAATTCCTCCACGATCGAGACAAAATACAACGTGTAAATTCTGTAAGGCTACATCGTGCACTACTTGATCGTAAGCACGCTGCATAAAGCTTGAGTAAATATTACAAAAGGGAATCATACCTTGAGTGGCTAATCCTGCAGAGAAAGTTACAGCATGTTGCTCAGCAATACCTACATCGAAAGCACGATCGGGCATGGCTTTCATCATAATATTCAACGAACATCCCGAAGGCATAGCAGGTGTAATCCCTACAATTTTATTATTCATCTCCGCCAACTCAACCATGGTATGTCCAAAAACATCTTGGTACTTGGGTGGTTGAGGCACAACATTTATCGGCTTAACAATTTCACCCGTAATTTTATCAAAAAGTCCGGGAGCATGCCATTTGGTTTGATCTTTTTCTGCTAACTCAAAACCCTTTCCTTTCACAGTAAGAACATGTAAAATTTTTGGACCAGGAATTTTCTTGAGATCATTCATCACTTTCACTAAGTGATTTACATCGTGCCCGTCGATGGGTCCGAAGTAGCGAAACTTCAATGACTCAAACATATTACTTTGCTTGAGCAAGGCGCTCTTCATTGTATTCTCTACTTTAGAAGCAACAGCTTGTGCATTGGGTCCGAACTTAGAGATCACTCCTAAAATCTTCCAAACCTCGTCCTTCATTTTATTGTAGGTACGGCTTGTTGTTATATCGGTGAGATATTCTTTCAACGCTCCAACGTTTGGATCAATACTCATACAATTATCGTTGAGTACGACCAATAAATTTGAATTTTCTACTCCGCCGTGATTCAAACCTTCAAAAGCTAAACCTGCAGTCATGGCGCCATCACCGATCACTGCTACGTGCTGACGTTTTTTATCGCCTTTGAGTCGAGAAGCAACGGCCATTCCGAGAGCAGCAGAGATGGAAGTAGAACTATGTCCTACACCAAAAGTATCGTATTCGCTCTCTGAACGTTTTGGGAATCCACTAAGCCCTTTGTAAATGCGGTTGGTATGGAAAAGATCTCTGCGACCAGTGAGGATTTTATGTCCGTAAGCTTGATGACCAACATCCCAAACAAGTTGATCTTTTGGGGTATTAAAAGCATAATGCAAAGCAACAGTTAACTCCACCACCCCTAAGCTCGCTCCAAAATGTCCGCCGTTAACCGATACAATATCAATTATATACTGACGTAATTCCTGACTAACTTGTTCTAGCTGGTCTTCCGATAATTTTCGGAGATCAGCAGGAAACTGAATATTGTCGAGGAGGGGTCCGGCTTTAACCTGATTCATAGGGCAATTGATGTTGGCAAAGTTAAGGAATTGTAAGCGAACGATAAACTCGGATTTAGGGTGTTTTAGTATAGAATTAACAGATTAATATGATAAAAGTTTTGAAGCTATCGTACTTCATGCGACTGAGTGGGCTTTAGTTAGGGAAAAATAGGCTAGGGTTTTATAGATTTTAGTTTGAATTAATGATTGATCGAAACATAGAAATCCATTTTAACACTAGAGGGCACTTGAGGGCACTAGAGGGCACAAGAGGTGTTAGATGTTAGATGCTTCGCCCTGCAATTGAAGCGCAGTGGAATATTGCAGGGTTAGATGTTAGTCGCGAGGCTTCGCGATTAGATGTTAGATTATTAAATGTAATTTATTAGAATCTCGATTAAGTACGATAAAATTATTAAAATACAATTCTTTACCTTTGGAACATGCAATTAAACCCCGCATTATTTTGGGATACCAACCCCAATAATCTTGATTTCCAAAAGCATGCTCGATACATTATTATGAGAGTGGTGATGTATGGCAAATTGAATGAATGGAAGCAGGTTTTGCATTTTTATGGAAAGGATAAAATTGCAGAAGAAATGACCCAAGAGCGAGAATTGGATATTAAAACGGTTCACTTTTTAAGTTTGGTTTTAGATGTTCCATTAAAAAACTTTAGATGTTATTCAGAGAAACAGTAGCTCCTTCAACTTGGGACTTACTTTGTCAAATTTCGGATTTGAAATCGCTAAACTCTTTCTCTTTGGCTGGAGGAACAGCACTTTCACTTCAAATTGGCCATAGAATTTCATACGATTTGGACTTCTTCATGAAAGGAGAAATGTCGAATGAGTTAATTCTAGAAAATCTAGAAAAAATAGGAAAGATTGAAATAGTTTCTCAATCAAATCGCATATTAGTCTTATTAATTAATGATATTAAGGTGGCTTTTATTCGTCATCCATATCCTTCCGTTGAAGCCTTTTCCGCAACAAATGTTGGGCTTAAAGGATTGGAGCCAGAACCATGCCGCAGGTAGAGGAAGAAAAAGAGATTTTGTTGACCTATATTTCTTGTTAAAACAATTTAGTTTAAAAGAGCTTTTACATTTTTATTCTCAAAGATTTTTTGATGGCAATGAACTAATGGTTCTTCGAAGTCTTAGTTTTTTTGATGATGCTGATATTGATCCTGAAATATCCTATATTAGGGAAGAAATTAGTTGGCAAGAAATAAAAAAAAGTATCCTTGAGCAAGTAATATCATTTTGAATCAAATTGAAACTTTAACTTCCGCTCCCTTGATTCCCTACTCAAAATGTGTTTCCTTTGCATGCTTGAAATAAGGCTTCAATTTAAAACTAAAGACTTTTATTTCAACGAATTAAATTATGGAACATACTTCAGTAAGAGAGCTTCTTGATGCATCCTTCATTGGCAAAACAGCCATTGCAAAGGGATGGGTGCGCACCAAACGCGGAAATAAAAACGTTGCCTTTATCGCTTTAAATGATGGAAGCATCATTCACAATCTGCAATTGGTGGTGGATCCTTCTCAATTTTCGGAAGAACTATTGAAAAGCATTGGTACGGGTGCATGCATTCGCGCAGAAGGAAATATTGTTGCTTCACAGGGAAGTGGTCAGGGAACAGAAATGCAAGTGCAAGAATTACTCGTGTACGGTGAAGCGGATGCAGAGACCTATCCATTGCAGAAAAAAGGCCATACTTTAGAGTTTTTACGTGAGATCGCCCACTTGCGTCCAGGGACAAATACTTTCGGTGCGGTATTGCGTATTCGTCATCACTTAGCTTTTGCGATTCACAAATATTTCAACGATCGCAATTTCTTTTACTTGCACTCACCTATCATCACGGGTTCAGATGCTGAAGGTGCTGGAGAAATGTTTCATGTTACGAACTTCGATTTAAATGCGATTCCGAAAGACGCTGAAAATAAAATTGATTTCACTCAGGACTTTTTTGGAAAGGAAACGAACCTCACCGTATCAGGACAATTAGAGGGTGAATTAGCTGCAATGGCATTGGGCAAAATTTATACGTTTGGTCCAACATTCAGAGCGGAAAACTCCAATACGCCCCGACACCTTGCCGAATTTTGGATGATTGAGCCTGAAGTAGCATTCAATGAAATTGAAGATAACATGGACTTAGCAGAAGACATGTTAAAATATTTGGTGAAGTACGCACTCGATCATTGCAAAGATGATGTTGAGTTTTTAAACAACATGTACGACAAAGAACTTTTAGGAAGATTGCAGCATGTGGTTGATGTTCCATTCAAAAGATTAACGTACACCGAAGCCATTACCATTCTCGAACCAAATAGTAAAAAGTTTGAGTTTAAAGTGGAATGGGGAACGGACTTACAAAAAGAACATGAAAATTATTTAGTTGATCATTTCAAAGGTCCAGTTATTCTCACTGATTATCCAAAACACATCAAAGCGTTTTACATGAAACAAAACGATGATGGAAAAACGGTTCGTGCCATGGATGTTTTATTTCCTTGGATTGGAGAAATCATTGGCGGTTCACAGCGAGAAGAAAACTACGACAAACTTTTACAACGCGTAAAAGAAATGGGAATCCACGAAGAAGATTTATGGTGGTATTTAGAAACCAGAAAATTCGGAACGTGTCCGCATGCTGGCTTTGGATTAGGCTTTGAAAGATTAGTGTTGTTTGTAACGGGAATGAATAATATCAGAGATGTAATTCCGTTTCCACGCACGCCGAAGAATGCAGAGTTTTGATATTGTTCATCGTAGCATTTAGATTATCTTTCATGATATAGATTGAGGTATTGGTGGATTGGTGGATTGGTGGATTGGTGGATTGGTGGATTGGTGGATTTGCTATAATTTAGATTACGGATATTTTTAGTTCGTTGCTTTCGCTGCGATGCCGCTGCGTTCGTTGCGTTTAAAGACTGATTTTTTTGCAATCTGGAAGTTTTATTTGAAAAGATGTATTATACATGATTTTTAAGGAAATACAATTCCAAAAAAGGTTAAATTAAAATATTTCACTAATTTTCACTTAGTAGTGCAATACTTTTACCCAAACTTCACTCTTTTCCCATCTGCATTTATTATTTTCGAAACGAATTCTTATGCAAAGACTCGGTTTACATCAAAAGCTTTTACAAAAGCTATCGCCACAACAAATTCAACTGATGAAATTGTTGCAAGTGCCAACGGCTGCTTTAGAGCAACGTATTAAAGAGGAGTTGGAAATAAATCCAGCTCTTGAGGAAGGAAGTCCGGATGATTTAGCTGACGAAGAAGTTCAAGACGAGGAAGAGGATGAATTTGATGATCTTGAAAAAGAAGATGACATAGTTGAAGTAGAAGTTGAAGAACGAATTGAAACAGCCGATGAAGCGGAAGCGGATGCTTTAGAAGATGCCATTCGCAATGACGAAGTTGATATTGCTGATTATATTGAAGACGAAGATATTCCTTATTATAAATTAAACGCCAATAACACTTCCAAAGACGACGAACGTCCTGAGACACCCATCACAGTAAGCGTTTCTTACCAAGATAATTTGCTTTCTAATTTAGGTATGTTGGCTTTAGATAATCATCATTATTTATTAGCGCAACATTTAATTGGAAGTTTAGACGATGATGGGTACTTGAGACGTGATTTAGATTCGGTGGTTGATGATTTAGCCTTTACACAAAATATTCAATCGAACGAAAAAGAATTAGAAGATGTGTTGAGAGTCATTCAAACACTAGATCCTCCAGGAATTGCTGCTCGAAATCTACAAGAATGTTTAATGCTTCAGCTGGAGCGCAGACATCATGATCAGGTAACGGAAGTGGTAGCGTATCAGATCTTGAAAGATTATATGGATGAATTTTCTAAAAAACATTATGAGAAAATTCAAAAATCACTTTCACTCGATGAAGAAGAATTAAAAGAGGCAATTCAAGAAATTTTAACATTGAATCCTCGTCCAGGTGGCGGATCTGCAGAAGATACGCGGAGTAGTCAAACCATCATTCCTGATTTTATTTTAAGTGTAATCGACAATCAACTGGAGTTAACATTGAATTCGAGAAATGATCCGGAATTAAGAATTTCTCGTTCTTTTCAGGAGATGTTGCAGTCGTATGCAAAAGATAAAAAGAAAGAAAGTAAAGATGCAATTGTTTTCATAAAGTCGAAAATTGACGCAGCCAAATGGTTTATTGATGCAATCAAACAACGTCAACATACTTTATTGGCAACCATGACAGCGATTATGAATTTCCAACAAGAATATTTTTTACAAGGCGACGAACGTGCTTTGCGTCCCATGATTTTAAAAGACATTGCAGATATGGTTGGTCTCGACATCTCCACCGTTTCTCGTGTTGCCAATAGCAAATACGTAGAAACACCATACGGCACCTTCCTCTTAAAATTTTTCTTCTCCGAAGGATTGGCTACCGACAGTGGTGAAGAGGCTTCAAGTCGAGAGATTAAAAAAATATTGGAAGATCATATTGGTAGCGAAGACAAGAAACATCCACTTCCAGATGAAAAATTAGCTGAGATCTTGAATAAAGCTGGATATAATATCGCGCGCAGAACGGTTGCAAAATACAGGGAACAAATGAATATTCCTGTAGCTCGACTGCGTAAAGAAGTTTAGCATGAGCACGAATTCAAATTCCTATTTACATAAAATCAGTCAATTTATTTCGGGCATTGGACACCCGGTTTTTATTCCACTTTATGTAACGTGGATCTTATTCAATAGCAACAATTATTTGAGTTATGCTGTGACTCCAAAATTTCAAGACTTTTTATACATGCTACTTTTTATTGTGACCTTCTTGTTACCGACAACAATCACTTGGATTTTGTGGCAAAAAGGATTCATAAAAAGCTTTGAACTTGAAAACAAAAACGAACGGCCCTTACCCTACTTCCTCACATTATGCTGCTATATTGGATGCACGTACTTATTGTTTTCTTTGCCCTTGCCGCGCGTATTTGGATTGGCCATGTCGGGTGCCTGCTTGGCATTATTGTCAACCATCGTCATTAACTTTAGTTGGAAAATAAGTCTACACATGATGGGTGCAGGTGGAATGTTTGGGTTATTTTATGGTTTCGCTTTAGTTTTCAATTTTACTTCAATTCCTGCTTTGGTTGGTATTGCTGTGGCATCGGGTATCATCGCTTCCGCCAGATTATATTGTAAAGCACATACTCCAGCTCAAGTATATTCAGGATTTATAATTGGCTTCTTCCTGGAATTTGTTTTCATCTATCTTTTTGCCCCATTTATCATTGGGCATTAGAGTTATTCTCTTTCTTTTTAGATGGGCTTATCGCTATAAAGCTTGAAAATTTTCGATCACCTACACTTCCTAAAAAAACTATATTTTGCAAGGTGTGACCGAAAAAATAAGATTTTACATTGCCTTTGTAAAAACCGAAGCTGTAGGTGCCTCTCATACGGCTAATTTAATTAATTTTGCGCATTATGAGTCAAATCTTATCCGAACAGGAAATCATTCGTCGACAGAGCCTTGAAGAGCTCTACAAGCTGGGCATTAATCCATACCCTGCAGAGTTGTATCCTATCAATAGCAATGCAGTAGCTATTCATGAGGGCTTTGAAAAAAATCCAGAGCAATTTAAAGACGTAGTCATTGCTGGAAGAATCATGAGTCGACGCATCATGGGCAACGCTTCATTTGCGGAGCTACAAGATGCAAGTGGACGTATTCAAGTTTATATTCGTCGTGATGATGTTTGTCCTGGAGAAGATAAAACGCTTTATAATTCCGTTTTTAAAAAATTATTAGATACTGGAGATATCATTGGTGTCAAAGGATTTGTTTTCAAAACACAAACTGGAGAAACTTCAGTTCATGTGCAAGAATTTATCATCCTAACAAAATCACTTCGTCCCTTACCCGTTGTAAAAGAAAAAGACGGCGAGGTGTATGATGCATTTTCAGATCCAGAAACAAGATATCGTCAACGTTATGTGGATATGATTGTGAATCCGCATGTACGTGAAACATTCATCAAGCGTACACAATTAGTAAATTCTATTCGTCATTATTTAGGTGGCAACGGCTACCTCGAAGTTGAGACACCCATCTTGCAACCACTTTATGGTGGTGCTGCAGCACGTCCGTTCAAGACGCACCACAATACGTTGGACATGACATTGTATTTACGCATCGCCAATGAACTTTATTTAAAGCGATTGATTGTTGGTGGATATGAAGGTGTTTTTGAGTTTGCAAAAGATTTCCGCAACGAAGGGATGTCGCGTTTTCACAATCCAGAATTTACGCAAGTAGAATTATACGTTGCTTACAAAGATTATTACTGGATGATGGAATTAGTGGAAGAGATGGTAGAAAAAGTAGCGATGGATTTACACGGAACTACTGAAGTTCGGGTAGGCGACAACGTTATAAACTTTGCACGACCATGGAAACGTTATACCATGTATGAAGCCATTCAGCATTTTACAGGTGTTGATATATCTGTGATGAGCGAAGAAGAAATGCGTGCTGCTGCTATTCAATTAAAAGTAAAAGTGGATGAGACGATGGGTCGCGGAAAATTGATTGATGAAATTTTTGGCGAGCATTGCGAATCGAAATTAATACAACCTACTTTCATCACTGATTATCCAGTTGAGATGAGTCCGCTTGCTAAGAAACACAGAAGCAAAGAAGGTTTAGTTGAACGCTTTGAAGCCATCTGCAATGGAAAAGAAATCTGCAATGCCTTTTCCGAATTAAACGATCCCATCGATCAACGCGCTCGCTTTGAAGAACAGTTAGAACTTGGGAAACGTGGTGACGAAGAGGCGATGCAACTTGACGAAGATTTCTTACGCGCCATCGAATACGGAATGCCTCCTACTGCTGGATTAGGCATTGGGATTGATCGACTAAGTATGATCATGACCAATTCAAATTCCATTCAAGATGTATTGTTCTTCCCTCAAATGCGACCTGAACTCGTGAATACATCATTAGATCTAGAAATGGAAGAATTAGATGGTGTTCCTGCTCCTTGGGATGATGTACTCCGCAAAATGGGCATACAGAATAAAGAACAATTAAAAGCCGTTAATCCCAATAAGCTTTTTAACGATTTAGGTGGAATGCGGAAAAAATAAAACTAGAGGTTGCCATGCCGAGTCTTGATGATGTACGTCAGTGGATTGGATAAATTGGTGATGGGAGATGGAGATGGGAGATGGGAGATGGGAGAGGGGAGATGGGAGGAGATGGGAGATGGGAGATGGGAGATGGGAGATGGGAGATGGGAGATGGGAGATGGGAGATGGGAGATGGGAGATGGGAGATGGGAGATGGGAGATTGAATTAAGTCGAGTTAGTTTTTTGAAATACTAAATGAGGAAATTAAATAAAATGAAAAACAGAAAAACTGTATTAATATTTACAATGCTTATTTGTTTACTTAACAATTACGCATTTGCCCAACTTGATTCTGTCAAAATTAAGCCGTTGATTAAAGCGCATATTTCCACTTTAGCATCCGATGAGTATGGTGGACGTGAGCCGGGAACAAAGGGAGAAAAATTATCAAGCATTTATATTATAAAACAATTTACAGAAATTGGTTTAGTGGCTAAAGGTGAAAAAGGATTTTTACAACCATTCACCTTTACGAAAAGTTTAAAAACTGGTCCAAAATCCAAATTAAAAGTTCGCGGAACCGAACTTGAAACAGGACATGCTTCTTATCCCTTGGCCTATTCGGCAAATGCTTCTGCAAAGGGAAAAGCTGTACGAGTTGGGTATGGAATTTCTGCAGCACCTTTAAATCATAATGACTATGATCGGAAAGATAATTTAAAAGGAAAAATATTTGTTATCGATGCTTCTACTCCTGATAAAGGCGGGCCTCACTCCAAATATGCAGAGTTTGCCGATTTAAGAACAAGAATTGATTCTGCTATTGCTAAAGGTGCCATTGGAATTGTTTTTTATACTTCCGATAAGGACATGAAAGAACCCGTTCTAGATTCTAAAATTAAAGTGACTCCATGTTCAATTCCAGTAATGTACTTGATTTGTGCTAAATCTATCATTTTAAAACATCAGATATGGAATATGAAGTTGACATGACTGCTGAGATCATCAAAGAAGAAGCTACTGGAAATAATGTATTAGGTTACCTTGATAATAATGCGGAGAACACCATCGTTATTGGAGCTCATTATGATCACTTAGGTCTTGGTGGAGATGAATCGTTGTACAGAGGAGAGCCCGCCATTCATAACGGTGCTGACGATAACGCAAGCGGTGTTGCAGGAGTAATTGAATTAGCGCGATACATCAAAATGAACGGGCCCAAAAACAATAACTATTTATTCATGGCGTTTTCAGGCGAAGAGAAAGGGCTATTGGGTTCTGGTTATTTTGCTAAAAATCCAAGTATCGATTTATTAAAAGTTAATTACATGTTAAACATGGACATGATTGGTCGATTGAAGACTGAAGATCCAACCCTAATCGTTAGTGGTGTAGGAACTTCTGATGCATGGAAAATTACGATGAATTATATTAATCA
>JADKFA010000004.1 GCA_016717725.1 Bacteroidota bacterium | reverse complement strand
AATTTATCCGCTATATGACACTTCTGATATCGAGATCGATTCTATAACGTTATATCCATTCACGATTTTATCGCTTCAAATCGCTTTTTCTCTGTAGACGAAGGTTTACTAACGGTTAGTTCCACGTGGAACCACCCAGTTCACACAGGCTTTTAAGAAATATTTATCTGCCTATATAAACCATCAATATGGATATATCTGCAGGGTTTACGCCTGATATTCGACTAGCTTGACCCAGCGTTGCAGGCCTTATTTCTGTGAATTTCTGGCGAGCTTCGTTACTTAGACTTTGGATTTTTGAATAATCAATGTCTTCCCGAATGACCACATTTTCCAATCTATTCATCTTTTCCGCAAGCTCAAATTCGCGCTCAATATAACCTTCGTACTTAATGTTTATTTCAGCTTGCTCGATCGTTTCTTCGTCTTTTGAAATTTCATTTACCAACTTTTCGACAACCGGAATTGCGTTCATCATTTCATTAAGTCCAACTTGAGGCCGACTTAAAATATTTACAATTTTTAGTTTTTGACGAATTGGATCTGTTTTTAATACTTCTAACCAAGGATTTATTTCTTCTGGAGAAATAGACGTTTCTTTTATTGATTTTACAATTGATTGATAATCAATACTTTTAGTTTTTGAGGCGTCAAATTGTTCTTTTTTTGCGAGTCCAATTTCGTATCCTAAAGGTGTTAATCTTAAATCTGCGTTATCTTGACGCAATAAAGTTCTGAATTCTGCGCGGCTTGTAAACATACGATAAGGCTCATCCGTACCTTTTGTAATTAAGTCGTCGATCAAAACTCCGATATAGGCATCAGACCTTCCTAATACTATTTCCGAAGCCTCATTCACTTTGCGATGAGCATTGATTCCGGCCATTAAACCCTGGCAGGCTGCTTCCTCATATCCGGTGGTTCCGTTGATTTGTCCAGCGAAATAAAGTCCCTCCACAAGCTTGGTTTCAAGCGTTGGCTTAAGTTGCGTTGGTGGGAAATAATCGTACTCAATAGCGTAACCTGGACGGAACATTTTGCAGTTTTCAAAGCCTTCTATAAGCCTCAACGCTTTCAATTGAACATCCTCGGGAAGCGATGACGAAAACCCGTTCACATAGATCTCGACCGTATCCCAGCCTTCGGGTTCAACAAATAATTGATGTCTGTCCCGATCGGCAAATCGCGAAATTTTATCCTCAATACTGGGGCAATACCTCGGTCCCAAGCCTTGAATACGACCAGTAAACATGGGCGATTTCTCGAATCCTGTCCTCAATACATCGTGCACATTCTCGTTGGTATAGGTAATATGACAGGGTCTTTGGGTCGTTGGAATGGGTGTTTTTGTGAAGCTAAATCGACCAGGATGTGTATCTCCTTCCTGTACTTCCATCTTCGAATAGTTAAGCGATCTGCCATCAATTCGAGGGGGTGTTCCCGTTTTCATCCGACCGCTAGTAAATCCGAGTTCTATGAGCTGTTCGGTAATGCCCGTAGAAGCCTTTTCGCCCGTTCTCCCGCCTCCAAATTGCTTCTCTCCTATATGGATAATCCCGTTTAAAAAGGTGCCATTAGTGAGCACAACAGAGCGCGATTTGAATATTAATCCCATGGAGGTCGTCACCCCGGTTACCTTACCTTGTTCCACGACAATCCCATTCGCCATATCCTGCCAGAAATCTACATTGGGAGTTTGCTCTAACATCTTTCTCCACTCAGATGCAAAAAGCATTCGGTCATTCTGTGTTCTTGGACTCCACATGGCTGGTCCTTTCGACCTATTTAGCATCCTAAACTGGATGGCAGATCGGTCGCTAACAATCCCCGAATAGCCCCCCAAGGCGTCAATTTCCCTTACAATTTGCCCTTTGGCAATGCCTCCCATAGCAGGATTACAACTCATCTGAGCGATGGTTTGCATGTTCATGGTCATCAACAAAACCGTTGAGCCCATGTTGGCGGCGGCGGCGGCGGCTTCGCAGCCTGCGTGTCCAGCCCCCACTACTATCATATCATATATTTGATCATTCATTGTTCCACGTGAAACGCTATATTATGCTATACACATTATGTGTATAAAAACAAATATATTGTATATCAACCAATTATACAAGCTAATTAACAGATAATGAACTGAGTTATAAACAGGTAAATGTGCAATTTAGAAAATAGAACTGCGCAACGAGACCCGACTTAAGTCTAACTAAGGCTTAAAAAAGCTGAAACGAGAAACTAATTTTGATGAAGACTTAGTCACGTGGAACTATAAAAAGCTCCTCTTTCTCAAGTAAAAATTCTCCTTGCTCGTCATTTTAGACTTTGATTTCGGATCCTTATCCTTATAGCCACACAAATGAAGGGTGCCGTGTACAATTACACGGTGAATTTCGTCCAATAAATTGATATTTAAGGCTTTGGCATTATCTCGGATTCGGTCTAGACTAATGTAAAGTTCGCCCGAAACTTCTTCTTTGCTATCCGACTGATCAAACGTAATTATATCCGTGTAGGTCTTATGATTAAGATACTGTACATTCATCTTAAATAAATACTCATCACTACACAAGATAATACTCAATTCTCCGAGACGAAAGCCCTCTTTTTTGATTACACCAGATAGCCACAAACGAATCCTGTTTTTGCTTCGCAAAACGTAGGATACATCCGCATTATAAAATGAAATGTTTGAAGGCATTTATAAAGATCGATGATCCATCTGCAAAATCCAAAAACGAACTAAGGAGACGAATGCTGTTAGGAGGAGCTTTTATTCGGCGATATGACCGCTTGTCTTGAAATACAACTCTACCACACGTCCATTATCCGAAAAAATAATTTGGTCGGCTAAATGTTTCATAAGAAACACACCACGACCTGTTGGCTTTTCCAAGTTTACGGGGTCGGTAGGATCGGGGAGGTTCATATAATCGAAGCCTTGACCTTCATCGGAAATTGTGAATGCGATTTGATCAGGGTCAATTTCAAAGGAGATACTTACCATTTTATCAGCATCGTATTTATTTCCGTGCTGGATGGCATTATTTACAGCTTCTGTTACGGCAACTAAAATATTACCATAACACTCTTCATGTAAATTATTTTCGGCTTTAATCTCGTCAATGAGTTTCTCTACCTGATTGATGCTCTCGGGCTGGGAGGCAATTTGCATAGTTGAGGTCTGCTTTTCTGTGTTCATGTAAATCATGTTGCTGAAACTGCCTATTTCTTAGTCACTAACCACCGAAGTGGCATTTATTGATTCTTAAGACTACGAAACTACAAAGTTCCTGCAGGTGCGAATGTAATGGAAAAGTTTTTTACTAACCGATGAGTGTTAGGTTATATTCCTGAATTTCTAATTCTCCACCACCTTGTTCGTCCTAATCGACAAACGAATAGATGAGGCGGGGGATTAATTCTGTAGGTTTTGGAAATAAGAATTCACCAAATTCTTATAAAACCCGTTGAATCCAGGAGGGATGGTTTTTAATAATTCTGTCTCACGACCTTTCATTTTCATGAACTCGGTAAACTGTGGCGGTGTACTATGAATATCGCGAGCTTCGTTGGATTCTCTCCTTTCTTCTTGTTCTCTTTCACGCTCTGCTTTTTCTGACTCTAATAAGCGGGTAAGTATTTCTTGTTGGCGCTTCATGGTAAGTTCGCTAATGCGCTTATTAACAATATCTTTCTCATTTTGCTCCATCTGCTCAGCAAGCTTACCTAAATCGCCCAACTTTCCTTGCCCGTCTTTATTGTCTTGCATATTAAGTTGGTTAATGGCATTTCGAAGCGCCTCTTGTTGAGCTGCCATTCTAGCTAATTCTTCGCTCATACCATCTCCAGGTTTTCCGCCAGGCTTATCTCCTGGTTTCTCTCCGGGCTTCTTTCCTTTCTCCATCTTCTCTTTCATCTCCTTGAGTTGCTGCCCTAGCTTTTCCTGCATCTTTTTAACGTCACCTGCAGTTGGACCAGGTTTTGGTTTGCCTTTTCCAGGCTTTGGTTTTCCTTGACCTGGTTTATCACAGCTCGCATCACTTTCCTTCTGTTCTTGCTGCATCTGATCCAAACTCTCACTTAACATAAGGGCCAAGTTGTTTACAGCGGTCATAATGAATTGCTGATTGGCTCGAGCCTGAGGAACCGTTCTATCTTGTAGGTTTAAAAGAGCCTTTTCGGTATTGGCATTGATGTCGGTGATTTGCTCGTTTACTTGAGAGCTTATCTGCACCACTCTTTTACTTAAGGCAAGTAAGGAGTCTTCCAAAATCTTTGCATCGTCCTTCAACTTTCGTTGCTCTTGAGCCATCTTCAAGTATTGTGGATTGTTGATATCAACACCCTTCAACTTTTCCATCAACCCCTCTTGGTCGAAACTAAAACGCAATAGGTTTTCCAATAGGGCGCGCATCGCCTGCATGTCTTCCTCGTTTTGCTCTTCCTCTTTTTCCTGTTGTTGCTTTTTTATTTTCTGACTGAGGTCTTTCATTTTCTCAGCCGCCTTTTTTTGACTTTGCTTAGCGTTCTTCTTTTTCCCATTGGAAAGTTGTTGTTCGCTGTCTTGCATGTCTTCCTTGATGGACTCCTCTTCTTTCTCAAAATCCTTCAACTCCTGAGAATACTCTAGCTCTTCGTTTTTCTTCTCAATATCTTCCAAACTCTTTTCGATGTCTTTAAAGTCTTTGTTTAGCTCTTTTTGCTCTTCCTTGAGTTTTTCACTTTCCGCATCTTTCTGGTCGTTCTTGTCGGCAAGTTTCTCTTGCTCTTCGGCGAGCTTTTCAAGGTTCTCGGCCGTTTCTTTCATTTTCTCCTCTAACTCCAGCTGTTTAAAAAGTTCCAGCGTACGATCGAGTTGTTTTTCGAGATCCTTGCTATCCAACTTCATCTTCTCCACCATATCCTGAAGTTTCTGTTTGTCGAGTTGAGCCATTAGCTTTTCCAACTCTTCCATCATCTTCTTCATTTCGGGCGACATCAACTTCTCGAACAACTCTTCCAGTTGCTTTTGCTTTTGGGCTAATTCTGGATCGGGAGCACGAAACTCATTTTGTTGCTTCGCATTCTCGTCTTGCTGCTTTTGAATTTCGGCCACTTTCTGCTCCAGCTCTTTTTGCTGATTCAAAATATCACTCACCTTCTTACGGTCTTCGTAGCTTAGGTTCTTTTTGTTCAACAAATCTTTATTCAGGTTGCTCAGGTCTTTTTGGAGATCCTTTGCTTTTTTGATGCTCTCGCTTAAATCTTCTTTGAGTGATTTGTTCCTCGACTCATTCTCTTTTGCTAATTCTTGCACACTAGGAGCTTTGAAAACACTAGAGGTGGATCGAGCGCTTTTTGGACCATGAACTCCATCATTATCCCAAACCTCAAAATAGTATTCAATCTCATCGCCTGCATTTAGTTGTATGCTGGCTAAATCCCAGAAATGATAAAACTGATCTTGAACAACACCCTTATTAAATCCAAGCGCTGTTGCTTTGCTTGCTTCTTGCACATCCTGCCCTTCTTTCTTTAAAAAACGATACATGAATTGCAGTTTACTTATGCCATAATCGTCCATCACCATCCCTCTGAAATAAATTCTTTGGTAGGAGTTTGAATCTCGTTGCTCTTCCACTTCAATTTGTGGATACTGATCCGGAATCACATTGATCACATAGGCTACCGAGTCCTTCGATTGAATAAATTCGTTTCGGGTGCTGATGGTATATCCGCTACTGGAAAGTAGTTTTCGAACTAATGAATAATTATTTTCTTCTCCTTCTTTCAAGATGTAAGTACTATCGGCAAAGCGTATACGAAGTTCGCTTGTATTCTGTGTACCGATGTTCCACGTGGCACGAGTTCCAGCAGGAATTAAAAGATCGCCGGTGTTTTTTATAGTTTCACTTTTACGTCCTAAATAGGCGGGGTAATTCAGTTCAACAGAAAAATCAACCAACAGCGGATTGGGTACTGCATTCAATGTATAGTCGTCCGAATAAAACCCATCTGCCATTAAACGAAAGCTGGTATTTCCCTGTACATTTCTAAAAGTATAATGGAGCTTATCTAAATTTTCTTTTTCTAGTTTGAAGGTGTTGTTTCCTACTTCCACATAAACATCGCGGGGAATTTCATTACCACTTATTTTTACATCGATGGTAAAATCGTCGAATTGTACTACTTGTAATTTCTCGTTAGTAACCTGAAATTGAAACGGAGCTGGTTTCGAATATTTTTTAGTGTGATGAAGTAGTCGGCTCGCGGGATCAGTAATTAAGCTTGGTGCAGCAAACAAAATAATGATGAGCGCTAAAAGGGGAAAAGCGGCATAAGGCAAATATTTTCTATTCTTTCTTAAGTCAATGGCTGATGAAAAAGCAATGGGGCGCAGCTCTGCACTTTTTTGGTTGATGGATGCATGAATCAACGACAAATGCTCGGGTTCCTGACTTACTTGATCATGAAGTTGGAGCGTATTTAACAGTTTATCTCGAATGGGCTGAAAATGTTGTCCAATGATATTGGCGGCTTCTGTATGGCTGATGGTTTTACCCAACTTATACAACTTAAACAAAGGGGTAAGCACTAGTTTCCAGAGGACAATTCCTGTAGAAATGATGTATGAATAAAATAGAACAGCTCTTACTGTGGGATTAAACCAAGCCAATGACTCTAGCAGTGTAATGGAAATAAAAAACACCAACAGGAGCGTAAAAGCATAAATACCGCCACGCATCAATTGATTAGTATAAAACTTCCGGATGAAAGCGTCCAGCTTCTCCAGCAACTCTCGGTAATTATTCTCGGCGGTGGACATGTTACAAATGTACAATGAAATTTAGGTAATGGTTAAACGTTTTTAGAGTTAAATAATTGTACGTATTATTAGGGTAGAGAGTTCCAACACCCGATAAAACCATCTTAATAGGAAAAAAACTCCTATTTAATCCTAGCCACTACACCCAAAGGCAATACCACTCCACTAGTAGCTTGTAAATAAATCTCTCCTATTTCGGCTGAAGCGGCTCTCTTTTCAAAATGCTCTTCAATTAAATTTTTAATGATGAGTGAAGAAAATCCGAGTGAATATGTATTTAAGACTAAAAATGAATTTTCGGGTTCTAATAACTCGGAAACACATTTCATCATTTCATTAATCATCTCTTCCAATTTCCAATTTTCACCATTGGGACCATGACCAAATGCGGGTGGATCTAAAATAATTCCATGGTATCTTTTTCCTCGCTTCACTTCGCGTTTCACGTAGGTCATCGCATCTTCCACTAACCAACGAATATCATCAAGCTTACTCAACTCCATATTTTCTCTCGCCCAAGAAACCACTTGTTTAATAGAGTCGAGATGGGTGATATCGGCACCAGCTGCTTTGGCTGCTAAAGAGGATCCTCCAGTGTACGCAAATAAATTTAAGACTTTAGGTTTTTCTACTTCTTTACTGATGCGCTTCACGTTTTCATAAATGTATTCCCAGTTCACTGCTTGTTCGGGAAATAGGCCCACATGTTTAAAAGAGGTTAGGCCTAATCTAAAAATAATACTACTGGTTGAATTAATATCATATTTTATTCTCCACTGATCGGGCATCTCTTTTAACTTCTGCCAAGTACCAGCAGAGCTACTCTTAGGCACAAAGCGTACATGCGCTTTTTTATCCCATTCTTGAATTGACAATTTCTTACTCCAAACGGCTTGTGGTTCTGGACGAATAGTAATGTATTTACCAAAGCGTTCTAGTTTCTCAAAGTCACCACAATCAATTAGTTCGTAGTCGGGGAATTGGGTTGGAGTCAATAAAATCATCGGAACAAAGTTAGTCTGTTTTTAGATGCTGGAAGCTCGATGCTCGATGCTCGATGAAAAAACCATAATAGAGTATAAAATGTCCATACTCGAGTATCTATAATCGAGTATCGAGTATCCCTAATTTCTAAACTACCAAAAAACCATATCAACGAAAAAAACCTGTTCATACCTATGTTCATAACACAAAAATCTGTGTATATCTATTCTATAAGATTATTTGGAAATGATAAACCAGTATGGCTTAATCATGGGTATTTATAAACCAAAAATTAGCCTCCTTTTTTCCTAGTCTTTATAAACTTTCTTATACACGGAAATAAACTTATTTCTATTCACAATTAGTAAACATCAACCTTTATTAACAACTGTTAGTAATTACAAGGTGTATTTATAAATCAGTTATTTACCCTGTGAATTCATCTTACAAAATTGTGGATAAAGCCTAATAACTGAACTCAACAATGCTTTTAACAAAAAGGAATACACATTATGAACAGTACATTATTAACATATATTATTATTTAAATAAATATATTATAATATATACTGTTGATTAAAACGCTTGATGGTTTTACGACAATTTTTAGAAGTGGTTTTTAAATAATAACAATCGCCTTTTTTCCGTTTTTACCCTGTACTTTTGCCCAAGTAATCCTGTAAATCTCATGTCGAATTTTAACACCGTTTCCGAAGTAAATACCCAAGGGTTTGTGAATGAGCCGGTGGACCCACGCCTCGACCTTTTCGAAGCCATTAAATTACTGAAAATAGAGAAGAATGCGGTGATTTTGGCGCACTACTACCAGGATTCTGATATTCAGGATATTGCGGATTACATAGGAGACAGTTTGGGTTTAGCTCAGGAAGCGGCTAAGACACAGGCTGATATCATCGTTTTTGCTGGAGTTCATTTCATGGCGGAAACTGCCAAGTTGCTCAATCCAACCAAGAAAGTTTTAATGCCCGATTTTAGAGCGGGATGTTCATTATCAGACTCTTGTCCACCCGATGAGTTTAGAAAATTTAGAGAAGCCCATCCCGACCATGTGGTGATCAGTTACATCAATTGCTCGGCAGCCATCAAAGCTCAAACGGATATTATTTGCACTTCCAGCAATGCCATAAAAGTGGTGGAGAGTGTTCCAAAAGATAAACCCATCCTCTTTGCTCCCGATAAAAATTTAGGGGCTTGGGTTGCTAAAAAAACAGGTCGTGATTTATTGTTGTGGGATGGTGCATGCATGGTGCATGAAATTTTTTCATTGGAGAAAATTACCAAGTTGAAAGCATTACATCCTCATGCGCTTTTTATTGCACATCCCGAGTGCGAAGAACCCGTTTTAAAGTTAGCCGACTATATAGGCTCTACAACAGGACTATTAAAATTCACGAAGGAAAATCCCGCCACAACATTTATTGTTGCTACAGAGAGCGGAATTTTACATCAGATGGAAAAATCATCTCCTTCTAAAACATTTATTCCAGCACCTCCAAATAATAACTGTGCATGCAATGATTGTCCACATATGAAATTAAATACGCTTGAAAAAGTATATTTATGTTTGAAGCACGAACTACCGGAAGTGCAAATTGATCCTTTATTGTTTGAAGATGCACTTAGACCACTTCAACGTATGTTAGAAATTAGTGCGAAGCCATAATTTTTATTGTGTAATACAAGTTTACTTTTATCTGTCATCAAATTATTTAAGCCTAAAAGGAAGCATAATTAGAGAAATAAATATTAATAAACAGTAATATTGTCAGGAACGGCGCGGAGGCCGTCCACGCAACAGTGCGAACCGATTTTTGCTGAACCGATGAAGTAAAGAAATAGCACAAAAGATTGTTTAGTGGTTGCGAAAGAAAGTAGAAAGCATAAACCGCAAAAATTGGTTGGTGTTGGGTGGCGTGCTTTCTTTGGTTACTTTCTTTTCACGCAAAAGAAAGTAACAAGTAATTTAGAACTAGAATATTAATTAAAAAACTAAAATATTTATTACAAAAAGTTGTGAACTACTTCACACTCATCTGTATTGTATAAAATTCAGTTAAAACGAAAATAACTTATTAGCAAAAAAAATATTATAAATATTTGCACTATTTAATATTTATGATTGGTATAATAGAATAATATACGGTTATATTACAATTGTATCTAGATTTTTAGTGTACTTTGTGTTAAACAACATATTAAACAAGCTGTAAATATCAAAATCATAAAGTATTTAACATTTAGTATTGCTTACTTAATTGTTGAACTAGTATATTAGCATTCTCTATGAAAAGAATATTATTTTTACTTCTTCTTTTATCATCAGTAGTATTTGGACAAGTAGATGGTCCGATGAAATACTATTATGCCAGTGGAAAATTAAGTTCGGAAGGTAATTTTAAAAACGGACAGCCGGATGGTTACTGGAAATCATATTATGAAAATGGGAATGTTAAATCAGAAGGAAATCGTGTAAATGGACAACTCGATAGCTTATGGAGTTTTTATAATGAAGAAGGAAAAAAACTTCGGATATTAATTACCGAAATAATATAAAGAGTGGATGGCAGTATGATTATTTTCCAACCGGTAAAGTGTATATTCAACGTTGGATGGTGAATGGCATTACAGATAGTATTGCACATTATTATCATGAGAAAGGATATTTAGAAAAAACAATTTTACTAAGTGGAGGTTTGGAAGATGGCATTGCAAAGGAATTTTCAGAGGATGGAAGAATCATTACACTCACTACATATAAGAATGGATTTTTTGTTAAACAAGATAAAATAAATCGTTACGATAAGTTTGGTTTCAAACAAGGTGCCTGGAAAGAATTTTATCCATCTGGAGTGGTGAAAGAAGATGGAGTTTGGAAAGACGATATGAAGAATGGAGTGTTCCGATGGTTGAGTCCAGATGGCATTGTGTTGAGAATGGAAGTGTGGAAGAGAGGAGAATTAGTGCAAGATGAATTAGCGAATGTTAAATTGGACATTAAACGCGACTACCATAATAACGGTCGACCAAAAAGCTCTGTGAATATCATCAATGGAGTAAAAGAAGGTGTTTACAGAGAGTTTGACAAAGAAGGAAATATTACCATCAGTAAACTTTACGAAAAAGATAAAGTGTATGCAGAAGGCGGAACGGTAGATGCAAAAGGTAGACAACAAGGAAAGTGGAAGTATTTTTATAAAGATGGAAATACGAAATGGGAAGGTAGTTTTAAAGATGGATTACGAGATGGTCCTTGGATTTTTTATTATCCAAATAAGCAAATTCAGCAGCAAGGAAATTATTTAAAGAATAAACCCGATGGAAACTGGAAATGGTTTTATCCGGATGCAAAATTGTTGCGTGAGGAAAATTATTCAGGAGGTACAGAGAATGGTGCGAGTTCAGAATTTGATGAACAAGGAAATATAATTGCGCAAGGTAATATGGTAGATGGAAAGCGCGATGGGAATTGGAAGTATAAGAATGGAGAATACATTGCTGAAGGAAATTATGTAGAAGGAAATCAAGATGGCATGTGGATTCAACTTTATGGGGATGGTAAAAAAGCTTTTGAAGGAGAATATTTTGAAGGATTAGAAAACGGTGTCCACAAATTTTATTTTAATAATGGAAAACCAAGGAAGAAAGAAAATATCGTTTAGGTTTAAAAGAAGGTGATTGGAAAGTTTGGGACGAAAGTGGAGAACTACTTTTAACAACCACCTACGAACGCGGGGAAGTGAGGAAGATGGAAGGGGTGAAAGTTAAGTAGCATATTTTTATTGATGTTTTTCATGGAACTGTTGAAAAACTCGACTAGAAGAAAACATAAATAAACCGCATACCTTTTTAATTGTACTAATTTTTCAAAAACGCTAAAAGCCCAACGCTATTTTTTAATAATAGGAAGTAAAAAAGCAACACATTATTTATTAATTGTTGTATGAAAAAACGAAACTTTATGAGTTAAAATTCGTTAAGTTGAAATGGACGCGGCTATAAATCAAATTTTTTAATGAAATAACACATACAAAATCAATAAGTTATATAAAAATTAAACTTTTCGTTTATGTAAACAAATAGAATGTATAATCAGAAATTAGTAAAACAGTGCGAACCATTTTTTAATAAACCCGATCATCAGAAGATGAATGCTGAATTATTTAATACAATCAGCCAAACATATGATGAGTTTTTAGAGACACAGAATAGATTAGAAGCGAGAATAATAGAACTAGAAGAACGACTGTTAAACAGTAATTTAAATTTAAATCAAACTGTCGCAAATCTATCAAACGAAAAAACAAATACTGAAAATAAATACAAAGAGCTGTTTGATAAAATGGCGGATGGTATTTATAAAAGTACTGTGGAAGGCAAATTCATTGATGTTAATCCTAGTCTAGTGAAGATGCTCGGTTACGAAAGTAAAGAGGAGTTATTCGCAATTGATATTAGAAAAGATTTATATTTTGAAGAAAGCGAACGCGAAATAGATCCTGTAGAGGAGGATGGAATTTCTGTTTTTCGTTTAAAAAGAAAAGACGGCTCTGAAATTTGGGTCGAAGATAGAGGTCAATACATCACTGACGATTCTGGAAAAATTTTATATCACGAAGGTAATTTACGGGATGTTACTTCAAGGATAAAAACAGAACAACACTTACTAAAAAGCCAGAAAGAAACTGCTGATTACAGAAAAGCCCTCGATCAATCGCTTATTGTTTCTATCACAAATAGTGACGGAATTATCACTTATGCAAACGAGAATCTTTGCCAAATTTCAAAGTATTCAAAAGAGGAACTTATAGGGAAACCTCATCAATGCATAAACTATCAAGGGGAAGAGGATGAGAATATTTTAGACCAAGATAAAACAGTAGAAAGTGGAAAAGTGTGGCGAGGGGAAGTAAGGAAAAAAGCAAAGGACGGATCCATTTATTGGGTGGACCAAACGATTGTGCCTTTCATTAATGACGTTGGAGAAATCTACCAATATCTAACGATTCGAATTGACATCACCGAAAAGAAAAATTCAGAAATAAGAACGCGTGAAAGCGAAGAAAATTTCAGAGAAATAATTCAGTCAAGCAATGATTTAATTCAAAGTTTAAACACAGATGGAACTTTTGATTTTGTAAATGCATCCTGGTTAAAAACGATGGAGTTCACAGAGGAAGAACTCAGTAAAATGAAAATTTTTGATATCATTAGCGAAGATTATTTGAGTAAATGTATGGGGACTTTCCAGCGAGTATTAGGAGGAGAAAAAAGTGATAATGTCAAAACGATTTTTATAACCAAGTCGAATAAAAAAGTAATTTTAGAAGGTAGTGCCGTTCCTAAAATAAAAGACAACAAAGTAATAGGTGTCAGAACCTTTTTAAGAAATGTTACGGAACGGGAAGTAGCAGAAGCGCAAACCGCCACCGCGAACGAACAGTTAGAAATTAAAATTGATCAACTCAGAGAGTCACAAGAAGTAGCACAACTGGGTACCTGGATTTTAGATTTTAAGACGGGTAAAACATCTCATTCCAATGAATTTTATAAAATATTGGAAAGAGAAGAAAAGGATTTTGATATTCCTGTAAGCGAGCAATTACTGTTTTTTCATCCAGAAGATCGTTCCATCGTTAGCGAATCTTTTATGAATGTTATCCAAGAGCAAAAAGGATATCAATTTGAAGCTAGGTTATTAATGCCCGATGGCAGAGTGAAAAATATTTTTACAATTGGACGATGTACCGGATATGAAAATGGATATCCATTGCGATTATTAGGAACCGTTCAAGATATTACTGGCCGCAAAATGGCAGAGCAAGAATTGGAAAATAGTATTAGTGAATTGAAAAAAACAAATTCTGAATTAGATAAATTTGTTTATAGTGTTTCACATGATTTAAGAGCACCATTAAGTTCGATGTTAGGCGTAATTGAGATCAGCGAAGATGACACCACCGACGAAATGATGTTAACGCACCTGAAAATGTTGAAGAATAGCATTAAAAAATTAGACGGCTTTATTTTAGACATTTTAGATTATTCAAGAAACGCAAGACTAGAGATTAAAAAAGAAGCCATTGACTTTAATGAAATGCTTTCCGATATTACACAAAATTTGAAATACATGGGAGGCTTCAATAGAATTGTAGACATTCAAGTAGAAGTGAATGAAAATTCAAAAATGCTATCTGACAAAAGTCGATTGAATATTATATTGAATAATTTAGTTTCAAATGCTATTCGTTACCAAAACGAACAAACCCCCAACCCATTTGTTAATATAAAAATAGATACATCAGATACCGAAACAGGAATAATAATTAAAGATAACGGCATTGGCATTTCTGCCGAATCACAAGCGAAAGTTTTTGATATGTTTTATCGTGTATCTGAAGCTTCATTAGGTTCTGGATTAGGACTATATATTGTGAAGGAGGCGGTTGAAAAATTACACGGAGAAATAAAATTAGAATCTACGCCAGGAACAGGAAGTACATTTAAAATTAGTATACCTAATAATTAAAAGATTTATGGAACGCGCCGAAGAGAAAAAATATTTAAAAAAGTGTTGGTCATTGACGATAGTGAAACAGATCGTTATGTTGCAAAGCGAATGCTTCAAAAATATAATTTTGCTGACGAAATTGTTGTGCAAGAATCTGCCACCAAAGCACTCATTTATCTTCAAACTCTTGAAAGCACCCCGAATGAATTGCCTCAATTTATTTTTCTTGATATTCGAATGCCAGAGATGGATGGATTTGGGTTTTTGGAAGAATTTAAAAAACTAAGCGACACTACAAAATCTAAATGTACTATTGTGATGTTATCAACATCGCTTGATGCGGAAGATTTCGATAGGGCAAGCTCAAATCCTTTTGTAAATCGTTTTTTAAACAAACCACTCGATAAAGAGAAAATGGAAATTCTAAGTCAGGATTTTCAACCTAAATTCCCTTAATGATTCTGCTATTAATAAACAAAAATTTTTCTTTCACAACCAGAGAATGAAAAACAATTGAAATATCGATTCTCTTTACATTTTATATGTATTTGTTAATAGGGGTCGAAATAATATGTATTATTTAGAGAAGTAATTGTAACTGGTTTTTTACTCCATGTTTCAATAGCATTTCGATGCCTTACAACAATATAATAGCTATTTCCAGAGTATAAATAAGGCAAGGATAAATTTATTAATCCGACTGTAGAAATTGTTGTCGATGTTGAATAAAGCGAAGTATAAGGAGAAATAGTACTTCTTAATTGAATTGTTACTGAGTCGGCATTTGCATTTCCTAGTGCAGATATCATCGTATTTCCGGAAATATATAATCCTTCAATGTACAGTCTCATCAGAAAATTGGATGTTGAAGGGGCAGGATAGGCAGTAACCGACTCAGTGATGCTTGTAACTTTAGTAGTAGTTTTCGTTCCATAAAAGGTGGGACCTACCGCATATGGATAAGCAGAGTTCCAATTGGAATCCACGGTGCAGAAATATGCATAAATCCCAGCAGGATATTCTGGTGTAACACAAAATCGACCATTATGAATATCTAAACCGTTCGGAGTAGTAGGTGCAACGAATTCATAATCTTCTCGGAAATATCCCAATGTATATGTTGCATTCACAGTAGGTCCTGGAGTAACAGATGCCCCCGTGTAATATGTATTTCTTACTGAAATATTTCGTAATCGAAAACTGGATTTCATTCGAACGATTCCCCCTGTACCATTCGTATTATAATATCCGTACGCACCATAAATTGGAAAACCATCATAGGCATAACCAAGCAACGGAGAATGTTTGGTATCGTCAATTACATAGAGTCCATCTGCATTATAAAGATTACATACAGTAGATATAACGGTTTGATCTAATTTAAAAGCGCTCGGATTTTGATGATGATGGTAATTACCCATGGCAGGGTGTCCTTTTGAACAATCGAAACCACTCTTCTCCGCTACAATGGCATCTCTGTTCCACACATTATCTCCTGTTCCACCCAATGGTCCACCAGCGAGGGAATTAGTAGAATTTTTCCACGAGACCCCATCTCTATAATCGAATAGAGCAACACCATTAATAAAAATGCCTATATTTCCAGCAGTTGTAGCTGTTGGTGTACCCGTATTTTGAATAGGATTTCTTGAAATTTTGAAGATAGCATTTTGGTTGGTTGCCAAAGATGGATTTCCATCTAAAAAAGGTCCCGTTGTGTAGGATGGGATTCCCTTGGTGCGAATGTAAACCCAATTGGTTGAGTAATAAACAGACTGCACATTGGCCGAATCATTGTCTTGTATAGCAACAGAATTTCCAGAAACATAATGGCTTCCTTTTTTACCCGATGTATTCTGTAGCCACGACGTAATATTGGGTGATTGCGCAAAGGAACACTCTGAAAAGAATAGAACGATGAGCATAATTATTGTTTTCATGTTTGATGGAATTAGGTGTAAAAAGTATTAGACGCCACTCTTTCATTAAAACCCTCGCAACAAATTAAAAAACCTAGCTTTGCATGAGCAATAATGATCAATGAATAGGTTAGAGAAACAACAGATAATAAGCTTTTTACGCCAACAGATGGAGGAGAGGATTGCAGAAATAGATTTACAAGTGAAGGCTCTCCAGCATGACGTAGCTAATGAGTCAAAAAGCTCAGCAGGAGATAAGCATGAAACATCGAGGGCCATGATGAATCTGGAGCAGGAGAAGCTAGATAAACAATATCAGGAGTTGACGATGATGAAGGAGCGATTTGATAAAATTAATTTTGACTGTTCCTCAGAAAAAATCCAAATAGGCTCTTTGATAGAAACAAACAAAGGAATTTTTCTGTTGAGTGTGGGATTTGGAAAAATCCAAACAGCCCAAAGAGATTTAATGCTCCTCTCAATACAATCTCCCCTTGAAGAATTATTAAATGGTAAAAAAAAGGACGACCGTTTTAAACTAAATACACATGAATACATAATCATAAGTGTTATTTGAATAAGATTCGAAACCAATGATGAAGAGTGAAAAATATTTTTCAATGATTTGAGCCTGTTGGATTTTTAATTTATCATTAAAGTCACATAATCTCAGGTGATTAACTCAAAAATTTCCGAAAAGAAGTATCATTTTAACGAGTTGAACGTTAAAGTAAAGAGGTCCTTTAAATAATCCTACTTAGATCAATGTTTGATTTATATAGGTTCAGAAAGTTAAAATCGAAAGGGACACCCTCAATATGAAAAAACATTTATGTTGATTCTAATTAAAATCATACATTTGTACAACATGAGGAATCGCATTTTTATTTTCTTGCCTTTGATGGTAGCATATTTGATGATGCTCTCGCACGACGTTATTCCTCATCATCACCACGAAACCTTAGTAGAAGCCGAACAGCATCATGCCGTTGAGCACGCTGATCACCATCACCACAATGGCTCAACAGGTGCACACGAACACACCATGCACTTTGTTCATACACCCGACTTTGGTAATTACATACCTTCAACCTATTTTTCTATGAAAAGCGCAGCAATAAATTTATTTAGCTGCACCCTTATTAAAATGAATGATCGTTTTTCGTTCATGCAAATGGATGAAAATCCAAAACATTGGTATCAAGAGAGTCCTCCTCCGCTATTAATAGAGTATTATTCATCATTAGATTTTCGCGGTCCTCCCACTACTTTTATGTAAGCTCCTTTCTTTTTAGAAAGAGACAACTCTTTGCATAATTATATGCGAAGAGAGTTTTAGTATTCCAATCCATATCATTCGTACAAATCAAAAAATCATAAATTATGAAGAGGCAATTCGTATTTATTTTATTTGTTGCTGTGTTTCTCGTAGCATGTTCCAATAATCAAAACAATGAAAATAGCCATCAGGATGAGACACATGTTCATGAAGATGGCAGCACACATCAAAACCATGATGACAATGACACGGCTAAGCAAGAAGAATTTGATGTAACTCAAGATACAACACTGAATCAAGCAGACAGCCTACACCATACACATGACGGATCTGAACATACGCACCAACATTAAACAAAGGTCAAATCGAATGAATAAATTTATTTTAACAACAATAGTTGCAGTAATTGTTCTAGCAAGTTGCTCATCAAAAAAGGAAGAACAGGTGCACGATCACGGCCCTAAACCGTTAACTTATACGATGTATTCCAATCAGTCGGAGATTTTTGTGGAATTCAAACCTCTTGTAGTGGGAAACACATCAAAATTTGCAGCTCATTTCACAGTGCTTGGCGAAAACTTTTTACCACTAACAGAAGGTACCGTAACGGTAAGTTTAGTTGTAAATGGAAAAGGGATAAGACAATCGGCCACAGCACCCGCAGTGCCCGGCATTTACCGACTTGCACTTACTCCTAAAATAGCAGGAACAGGCAAATTAATTTTTGACCTCGTTACCAAATCATTCACGGATCAGATAGTGATTGAAGATGTAAAAGTGTTCGCAGATGAAAAATCAATGCTTGCCGATCAGTCCGCAGAAAGTGCAAACAGCGACATAACTTACTTGAAAGAGCAAGCATGGAAAGTGGAGTTTGCAAATGCTCCAGTTACCAAGCAACCATTTAGCAACATCATTAAAACGAACGGACAACTACTTTCTGCACCGGGAGATGAAATGATGGTAATTGCTAAAGCCAGCGGGATTGTATTGTTTTCGGGAAGCAAAACAATTATTGGATCTGAAGTGAACGCGGGAACAAATCTCTTTACCGTTACAGGTGCAGATATTGCCGAAGGAAACATTGATGCTAAATACAAGGATGCAAAAGCGAAATACGAAAAAGCAAAAATGGATTACGAACGCGCTACGGAGTTGTTAAAAGACAAAATCGTTTCACAAAAAGATTTCCAACAATCGAAACTAGATTTTGAAAGTGCACAAACCGCTTTTAATACAATTGCTAAAAATTATTCGGCCAGAGGGCAAGCCGTTTTGGCTAACATCAGTGGATTTGTAAAAAATATTTTTGTTACGGAAGGTCAATTTGTAGAAGCGGGAACACCATTAGCGACTATTTCTAAAAACAGGAAATTAATATTACAAGCGAATGTTTCGCAAAAGTATTTCAATAATCTTTCTGCAATAACATCTGCAAACTTCAAAACCACAGAGGGCGAAACGGTATACAGCACCGCACAACTTAACGGAAAAATTATCTCATATGGAAGAAGCGCAACAGCACATTCACCATTCATTCCTGTAACATTTGAAATTGACAATATCCAAAATTTGATCCCAGGCTCTATTGCCGAAGTGTATTTGAAATCAATTCCTATTCCTGGCGCGCTTGTCATTCCTGTTACATCATTATTAGAAGAACAAGGAAACTTTTTTGTGTATGTGCAAACGGAAGGAGAAAGTTTTCAAAAGCGCGAAATAACATTGGGGGCTAGCGATGGCATCAATGTTCAATTGCTTTCTGGTGTTGCAGAGGGAGAGCGGGTTGTAACCAAAGGCGCATATCAAATTAAATTGTCAACAGCCACAGGTACACTTCCGGCACATGGACACGAACATTGAGAAATTGGTGAGTTGGTGGATTGGCGATTTGGTGAATTATCATTGAGCAATACGCAACTTAAAATTCAACGTTCTAATCTAACAGGATGAAGATAAAATTTAGAAGTACTGATGAAATCCATTATTTTAAATACTCCCCAGAAGCTCTTCGCTTCGCGATAACTTTTGGGTGAAGCTTCTCAACATCTTTCGAGAGCTACCAGTACGACCTTCATGACTCCTCATGCTAGCAATCAGGATCACAAAACCACAAAACCACAAAACCACCAATCCACCAACCCACCAACCCACCAACTCACCCACCCACCAACTCACCCACCCACCCCACCCACCAACTCACCCACCCACCAACTCACCCACCCACCAACCCACCCACCCACCAACCCACCAACCCACCAACCCACCCACCCACCAACCCACCAACCCACCAACCCACCAACTCACCAATTCAAACCGATGCTAAATAAAATAATAAACTTCTCACTCGTTAATCGCTTATTCATTCTTGTTGCGAGCGTTTTATTAATTGTATTTGGATCATACATTGCTTCACAAATGGAAGTGGATGTATTTCCTGATCTCACTGCACCTACGGTGGTAGTACTTACAGAAGCGCATGGAATGGCTCCCGAAGAAGTAGAAAAGCTCGTAACCTTTCCGATTGAAACTTCGGTGAATGGCGCAACGAATGTACGCAGAGTTCGTAGTTCATCATCAGCAGGAATATCAATTGTATGGGTGGAGTTTGAATGGAATACGGATATTTTTAAAGCACGACAAATTGTAAACGAAAAAGTTAGTGCTGTTGCAGAAAAGCTTCCAGTTGGTGTTGGAAATCCAACCATGGCTCCACAAAGTTCTATCATGGGTGAAGTAATGTTCATTTCACTTACATCCGACACAACATCTTTGATGAATCTGAGAACCATTGCCGATTGGACCATACGTCCTCGGCTTTTGGCAACAGGCGGTGTTGCACAAGTAATTATTATGGGAGGCGAATTTAAGCAATATCAGATTTTGGCTTCACCTCAAAAAATGAATTACTATAATGTTTCACTTAACGAAATACTCACCGCTACCAAGCAGGCTAACGGTAATTCTTCGGGCGGATTTATAAACGAATACGGAAATGAATACATTGTAAAAGGAATTGGAAGGACAAATGATGTAGATGAGTTAGGAAAGTCTGTGATAAAATCGACAAACGGAAAAGTAATTCGCATTGAAGATGTTGCTGAAATAAAAATTGGAGCAGCACCAAAAATTGGAGATGCTTCTTCCAATATGAAACCAGCAGTGGTTCTATCTATAGCCAAGCAGCCTGCAACCAACACGCTTGAACTCACACAAAAAATTGATGATGCTGTTGCCGAAATGCAAAGCAATTTACCACCCGACATTCACATCAACACTCATATTTTCCGTCAAGCGGATTTTATCAATGCTTCCATAAGCAATATACAAAAAACACTTTTAGAAGGAAGTCTTTTTGTCATTATTATTTTATTTTTATTTCTGATGAATTGGAGGGCAACTGTCATTTCATTGCTTGCAATTCCTATTTCATTAATTACAGCCATGCTCGCATTAAATTGGTTGGGCTACACCATCAACACTATGAGTTTAGGGGGCATGGCAATTGCCATTGGTGCACTGGTTGATGATGCCATTATTGATGTAGAAAATGTTTTTAAAAGACTTAAACAAAATGCCAACAAACCACCTAAAGAGAGAAAGGATAAACTCACTGTAATTTTTGATGCCTCGGTGGAAATCAGAACTTCAATCATCAATGCCACCTTCATTATCATTGTAGCTTTTGTTCCACTGTTCTTTTTGTCGGGGATGGAAGGAAAATTACTTGCTCCGCTCGGTATTGCATTCATCGTTTCTCTGTTTGCATCCCTCATTGTTTCCATAACGCTAACTCCAGTTTTAGGAAGTTATCTTTTAGCAGACGAAAAAATGCTTCAAAAGCAACACAGAGAAAGCTGGTTGGTTGAACGACTTCAAAAAATTTATGTTATTCTACTGGAAAAAGTAATGCAAAGAAAGAACGCGATCATTGCTACTTCCTCTGTATTGTTTATCGCATCTATTTTACTAATGACACAACTCGGAAGAAGTTTTCTTCCTGAATTTAACGAAGGATCATTAGTGATTAGTGTTGTTAGTTTACCTGGGATTTCATTAGAGGAAAGTAATAAATTAGGAACACAAGTTGAGAAAGCATTACTCTCCATTCCTGAAATAAAAATCACCACACGTCGAACAGGCCGTGCAGAATTAGATGAACATGCTCAAGGTGTAAACTCTTCTGAAGTGGAAGCTCCTTTTAAACTTGAAAAAAGGCCTCGCGAAGAATTCATGAACGACGTGCGCGAAAAGCTTTCGGGTGTTTCAGGAGTAAACATTACTATCGGACAACCCATCGGGCATCGCATTGATCATATGCTTTCTGGAACCCGTGCAAACATTGCCATTAAAATATTTGGTGCTGATTTAAGTAAACTCTATAAGCTATCCAATCAAATAAAAAATGAAATTCAACCGATTGATGGGTTGGTAGATTTAAGCGTGGAGCAACAAATTGATATTCCCCAAATACAGATAAAGGCGAAACGCGATATGCTCAATCATTATGGAATTACAATTGGAGAGTTTAACGAATTTATTGATGTAGCATTCGCAGGCGAAAAAGTTTCTGAAATCTACGAAGGAAATAAAACCTTTGATTTAATTCTTCGCTTCGATGATGCAAACCGAGGGAAGCTTGAAAACATTCGTAATACGCTTATTGATGTTGGTGTTAGTAGTAATGATGCAATTCCAGACACCGATTCGCAAAATAATCTATCAGAAAGCCAATCGCATCACCGCAGAGTTCCTCTTCATTATATTGCCGAAATTGTAAGTACTAGCGGACCCAACACTATTAATCGGGAAAACGTACAACGTAAAACCGTAGTATCAGCCAATGTTGCTGGGCGCGACCAAAAAAGTGTGGTGGAAGAAATTCGTAAAATTATTGATGATAAAATAATACTTCCCGAAGGATATCATATTGAATACGGAGGACAATTTCAAGCGGAGGCTGAAGCATCAAAAATCCTAATCCTTACCTCTTTACTTTCTTTACTTGTTATATTTCTTTTACTCTATCAGGAATTTAAGAATGTAAAAATTGCAAGCATCATTTTATTAAATCTTCCATTGGCGTTAATTGGTGGAGTCTTCAGCATTTGGTTCACGAGTGGTATTATGAGTATTCCGAGTATTATTGGATTCATCACCTTGTTTGGTGTTGCCACACGAAACGGAATTCTCTTGGTATCACACTACAAAACTTTGCGTGAGGAAGGATACAATCTTTACGACACCATCATCACTGGTTCGAAGGATCGTCTCAGTCCTATTCTGATGACAGCACTTACCGCAGGTCTCGCACTTGTTCCACTTGCTATTGCAGGCGATTTACCAGGGAACGAAATTCAAAGTCCAATGGCAAAGGTTATTTTAGGAGGATTATTCACCAGTACTTTACTCAACATCTTCATTGTGCCCGTAGTTTATTATTTATCAAACTTGTCAACTGAAAAGGTTAACACTAAAGAGATTTAAAATGAGACATAATACCATCATCATAAAAATTCTGCTGTTAGTTATTTGTTCTTCTGCAAATGCACAAAGCACTATTGAAAATGTTCTTGCTCAAATCAACAAGAACAACAAAACCATTTTGGCTACTGCGCAATATTACCATGCTCAAAATTTAGAATTCAAAACGGGTCTTAATCCAAGCAATCCAACAGCAGAATACGATTTCTTGAGAGGCTCACCAGCCAATGCAGGCAACCAACACGACTTTGCAATAACTCAACAATTTGATTTTCCATCAGCGTACATCAAAAGAGTTCAACTTGCAAAAACGCAAATCGCAAAATCTGAATATGAAATTATTTCAAATAGACAGGACATTTTGCTTGAAGCGAAAAAGGTTTGTATTGCATTAGTATATCACAACAAATTGCAGGCGCAATTGACCCAACAAAAGCAGAACTTCGAAAAGTTGTTAGCTAGCTTTCAAACAAAACTAGACACAGGAGATGGAAATATTCTAGATGTGAACAAAGCAAAATTGCAACTCGTTCAGATCAAAAAGAAATTTCAGGAAAATGTGAGTGCCATCAGCGAACTCAATATCAAACTTGCAGAACTAAATGGGGGCACTGAAATTCTTTTCACTGACACAGTTTATTTCTCTCCAACATCCATTCCTGATTTTGCACAGCTAGAAAGCGATTATGAAAATGCCGATCCACTTTTAAAAATGTTGCAACAGCAAAAACTAATTTCAAAAAAGCAATTGGAATTAAGTAAATCATTGTGGCTTCCAAAAATGGAACTCGGATACCACTATCAAGGCATCCTCGGGCAAACATACAGCGGCTTCCACACTGGAATTTCAGTTCCGCTGTGGGAGAATAAAAATACGGTAAAGCAAAAAAAATCGCAACTACTTTATAGCGAGTCGCAGCTTATTGCGCATACTAACGAACATTATTTCCACATCAAGCACATTTTCGAGCGGTACACGAACCTTAAAATCACCTTGCAGGAATATCAAACAATATTCGGCACACTTAATAACACCACGCTTTTAAATAAAGCGCTTGCATTAGGCGAAATTACAACCATGCAATATCTTATGGAGATAAACTTTTATACCGAAGCGCAATCAGACTTTATACAAACTGAAAAAGAATACCACGAAACGATCGCGGAATTGTATAAGTACTTATTGTAGTATTTTAAGGATTAGGAGATAAGCAATGCCATTCATTTCAATTAGAATGTATATTTTTGTCTTTTAATTGTTATAGGTACACCAATCATCATGATCAGAACTCGTTTCGCGCCATCACCTACAGGCCCCCTTCACATGGGAGGAGTACGCACTGCACTTTATGCTTATTTATTTGCAAAGCAACATAACGGTCAATTCGTTTTGCGTATTGAGGATACCGACCAGAATCGTTACGTACCAGGGGCAGAAGAATATATTCTTGAAGCATTGACTTGGTGTGGCATTATTCCAGATGAAGGTGTGGGTTTTGGGGGTAAGCACGAACCGTATCGTCAAAGTGAAAGAAAGCACAAAGGATTTTACATGGATTATGCGAAGCAACTATTGAATAGTGGCAATGCATATTACGCTTTTGATAGCGCTGATGATTTAGACATCGCTCGAAAAAATGCAGAAGCCGCCGGAGTACACGGATGGCAATATGATGCGTCGACGCGAATGAATTTAAGAAACTCGTTAAGCTTAGCCGAACAAGAAACGAAACATCTTTTAGATCAGGGTACATCGCATGTCATTCGCCTCAAAGTACAGCCCGGACAAACACTAATATTTACGGATATGGTAAGAGGCGAAGTATCTTTTGATAGTGCATTGGTGGATGATAAAGTTTTAATTAAAGCCGACGGAATGCCAACCTATCATCTAGCTCATATTGTTGATGATATCATGATGGAAATTACACATGCTATTCGTGGGGAAGAGTGGCTGCCTTCTGCACCAGCTCATATTTTGATTTATCAATCGCTCGGAATTCCTATGCCGCAGTATGCCCATCTTCCCTTACTTCTTAAACCAGAAGGAAATGGAAAATTAAGTAAACGTGATGGCGACCGTTTGGGATTTCCTGTGTTTCCTTTACAGTGGAAAGATCCCATCACAGGGGAAATATCGAGCGGCTATCGTGAAAAAGGATATTATGCCGATTCGTTTATTAATATGTTAGCCTTGCTTGGATGGAATCCAGGAACAGAGCAAGAGGTTTTTACAATGGATGAGTTAATAAAAATATTTTCTTTCGACCGCGTTCATAAAGCAGGCGCCCGCTTTGATCCCGATAAAGCAAAATGGTTCAATGAGCAACGATTGCGACATACCGACAGCGCTATCTTAGGAGAGCATTTCTATACTGAATTGAAAAATATTTTAGGAGCAGATCATCCCCTAGTAACGATCCCTTATGCAACGGGAGCCGTAAAACTTTTAAAGGAAAGAGTGCAATTTGAAAATGAATTTTATGAAATGGGAAAATATCTATTTGAAGCGCCAACATCCTATGATGATAAAGTAATTTCTAAACGATGGAATGACGCAGCTAAAATTTTCATGCAAAATCTTCCAGACGTACTTACAGGTGTTCCCGAATTTACTGCTGAATTAACAAAAGCGGCATTTGAAAAGTTAGCCATTGATCAAGGAATTAAACCAAGTGAAGTATTGCAATTATTTCGTGTGATTATGAGTGGACAAGGTAGCGGGGTTGATTTATTTGGTATGGTTGCCCTATTTGGTAAAGACGAGGTTTTCGAGCGGATTAATCGGTTTCAAAGTGCTTATTAGATCGAATACATGCAGAGAAAAGTTGTCCGATATTCCTTATCATAATCTCCATTATCAGATGAGGGATACTTCATTTCGCCTGTAATCTTCTTCTATTTCATTTTCTTATTCCTAGATGGGTTCCATCGCATTATTCAGTCTCATCAAAGAAAAGTTGTTTTTACAACTAAGAGCATGAAGAATATTATAGAGATATGAGAATTTTTCATTGTTCCATTAAAAGAATTTTAATTGATAATTGCAAAATCAAATTTTGTGAAACAATTTCTCTTTTACACAACTTTGCGAGACAATTTAGCTGAGAGAAATTGGGTAAGAGAAAAGATGTATTCGAATTCAATTAGATTTTAGAAAGCCTATAGTTCAAGCCTCTCCCCCAATGTCATTAAGTTAAGGAATTATGACCCAGAATGGGTCCTATGTTTATAGAGAAAATGAGGTTTGTTGTTGTTCGACCCCGACGGGGTCGTATAATTTTTGTGGTCTTTTTTTCTATAAACATGTGATGCCTTCGGCATCTTGATGCTTAACTTAATGACATTAGCCTCTCCCCCTTGCCCCCTCTCCAGTGGCGAGGGGGAATATAGAATAATATTTATTGATTGATTATAATTAGGAATTAACCATAGAAATCTCCGCGCCTTTTTAACCTGAGCTTGCCGAGGGTTGCGAGAAAAATTAGCGTAGAGAAGTTGGCGAAGAAAGAAGCATTACTCGTATGCGAATAAGTTATTGCAAGCATATTGTTCAAGCCTCTCCCTTCGCGAGGCTTCGCGACCTCTCCATCCTCTCCTGAAGGCGAGGACAAGGAAGGAGAGGGAATTAAATAATTACAATAATCAGATAAAATTTGGATTTAACCATAGAAATTGTAACAAGCCAATCTTCCATTTTAAACGTTGCAAGTCTTTTAAGTATATAGAAGTAAATTATTAGATTAGAATATAATTTCATTCCGCTATTATTGTAAATTTGCAGTATTATGAGTACAGAAAAAGGCCCCAATTTCTTAGCCGAGATTATAGCAGAGGACGTTAAAAATGGTAAACACGGAGGAAGAGTGCTTACTCGTTTCCCTCCGGAACCCAATGGCTATTTGCACATTGGACATTCTAAATCGATTTGTTTGAACTTTGGAATTGCCCAACAGTTTGGTGGAAAAACAAATTTGCGTTTTGACGATACCAATCCCGAGAAAGAAGAGACAGAATATGTAGATAGCATTAAAGCCGATATAAAATGGTTGGGCTTCGAATGGGCAAATGAGTTTTATGCGTCCGATTATTTTCCGAAACTCTATGCATTTGCTGTTCGCCTCATCGAAAAAAATTTAGCGTATGTAGACGACAGCAGTGCAGAAGAAATTGCCAATATGAAAGGAACTCCAACTACACCTGGAGTAGAAAGTCCATATCGTTCACGTACTACCGAAGAGAACTTGGACCTGTTTTCTCGCATGCGAAATGGAGAATTTAAAGATGGAGAGAAAGTATTGCGTGCAAGAATTGATATGGCATCACCGAACATGCATTTCCGTGATCCCATCATGTATCGCATCAAACATACCGATCACCACCGTACAGGAAGCGAATGGTGCATTTATCCGATGTACGATTTTGCACACGGACAAAGTGATGCCATCGAAGAAATTACACACTCTATTTGCACCTTGGAATTTGAAGTGCATCGCCCATTGTATGAATGGTTCATTCATAAATTAGAATTATTTCCAAGTCATCAGTATGAGTTTGCTCGACTCAATTTGAATTACACGGTGATGAGCAAGCGAAAATTATTGCAACTAGTAAATGAAAAGCATGTTAGCGGCTGGGACGATCCCCGCATGCCTACCATTAGCGCATTGCGACGAAGAGGGTATACTCCAGAGAGCATTCGCAACTTTGCGGAGCGAGTAGGCGTAGCGCGAAGAGAAAATATTATTGATGTAGGACTGTTGGAGTTTTGTGTTCGCGAGGATCTCAATAAAAAAGCAACACGCGTGATGGCTGTTTTAGATCCCCTAAAATTGATCATCGAGAATTATCCAGATGGAAAATCGGAAATGCTTACTACCGATAATAATACAGAAGATGAAAATGCAGGGACTCGAGAAATTCCATTCAGCAAAGAGTTGTTTATTGAGGCGGATGATTTCATGGAAGTACCCGAAAAAAAGTTTTTCAGATTGGCTCCTGGTAAAATGGTGAGACTGAAGAGTGCGTTTATTGTAGAGTGTACAGGCTTTGAGAAAGATGAAAACGGAAAAGTTTCGTTAATCCATACCCGTTATATTCCCGAGAGTAAAAGCGGACATGATACCAGCGGACTTCAAGTGAAGGGCGTTATCCATTGGGTGAGCGCACCACACGCTGTTCCTGCGGAGATAAGATTATATGAACGACTATTTAATGTAGAAGATCCTTCGAGCGAAGAAGGAGATTTTAAAGAATACATCAATCCAGATAGTTTGAAAATCGTTAAGAATGCAATGCTGGAACCTTCTCTAAAAGAAGCACAGCCCGGAATGCTTTATCAATTTATGCGCAAAGGTTATTTCACACCAGATACAAAAAGTTCAGCAGAGAAGTTAGTTTTCAATAGGACCGTGACATTGAAGGATAGTTTTGTGAAGGAGAAAGGGAAATAACACAATGCAATTTTCATTTCAATAACCTAATAAAGCAAAGAACATAATTAGTTGACTCGAAAAAGCGATTTCATACTCCTGTTAAATTTAGGAGTTATCAAACGATAAGATTAATGGAACATGATCGCTATGCTTTGTCCAAAAGTCATACTCACCAACGTCTACCGATTGAAGTTTGTCTAATAGGTCTTTCGAAACAAAGCAATAGTCAATGTGATAAGGCTTGTTTTTATGTCGATACATATAAAATGTCGGATGTTGTTCTTTCCCTTGCAACTGTTTATGATGTGTGTGATAGGTGCTGAAAATTCCTTTATCCTCTAGTTGTTTTACAACTGCCGAATGACTACCTAATCTATGTTTTTTATAATCCCAAATTGTATTGCTGTTGAAGTCGCCAATAAACATTGTAGGTTTGTCTGTTAAAAGTTCGTCATAATATGTAATAGCCTTCCAAACCTGGGTGATATATCTTCCGTCTATGTCATCACGATTGTATGCCCAGATTAGAAATAAGTTAAAACTAAAATGACCTCCTGTAACATGAATAGGGATAATTGTTTTAAATTCTTCATTATGATTTTCAAGCACTTTAAAACGATAGTCGCCATATGAAAAAATTGCAAGTCCCTTGTGTTGATTTTTCCCAAACCATAAGCTGTCTTTTGGTTTAGGGATGTCTGTTTTGAATAACAATTTGTCGAGATGTTCACATTCTACAATAATTAATATGTCTGGCTGATGTGTCAGAATAAAGCCAGCTTTTTTTCTGAAAGCCATATTACAGTTCCATGTTATAACCTTCATATTTTTAATTTATGTACCAAATTATGATGTATAAATTACGATTATCTAAATGCGCTAATTTATAACGAATCCTTAGTTGTTTTGTGAACTTGTTTGATTCTTGAATTCGTTTTCTAAAAACTCAACGCCAGTTCTAAAAGGGTTATTCTGTTTTTTTAGAAAATCTAAATTCGTTTTATATTGTTCTGGGAAATTTTTAAATTCATTTGCCATTCGTTTTACTCCAGCTTGACATAAGTACGCGGGTGTGTTTTGACCTTCAATACCTAACGAAGATATGGTTTCGTTAAATAATTCTTCTGATACATCTACATCAAATAAATGTTTAACAGCTTTATTAGATAGTTGAATAAAATACGGAATACGCACAACTTTATATCCTATGTTTTGGTATAGCTCAGTATGTTTTAAATCTTTTTCAATAATATCCGGTTTCGTATAATGCTGTAGTCCGTCAAATTCAATTATTAGTTTTAATTTCTCACTTCTGTAATCGGGACGACTTCTGTAAAGTTTACCATTAACTAAACCTAATGTTTTGTCGTGTATCCAGTCGTCTATTTCTGGAAAAATTACTTTTAGATAATCATCCAATCCCGTTCTATGTAAACCGGTATCTTTATCAATACCCGCCTTATTAGCCAGCGCAGCAGTTTCGCGTAAAAAGCCCCACTTATTTGTCATTTTTAAAGAATTACTTTATTTTGAAAATGATATTGTTTTCCTGCTCTGTTGTTCTCGTTCGTGTTTAACAACAGTCTGCGTAATTACATCTGTTCTAAAGCAAATATAGTCGATTTAGAAGCAGGTAAGTATCGATAGTTGGATAAATGAACAACTCCCTTAAAAGATGGAGTTTTTGTGCTCGACACGACGGGAGGAGAGTCTTCCAAACGTAACGAATCATTATCTGCTAATTGCAACTGTTGAAAAACGCAATTATTTTCTAAAATTAAATTCTAATAATAAAAAATTTATCTAATTGTATAATATTTTAAATTAGTTCATTTTCCTTAAATCCAATTTAGCACTTTTTTGAATATCCCTCTAACTCTGAATTTAATTGTTTCGTCTGGGTATAAAATTATGTTTTCAAAAGTAGTATCATAGCTTAGTGGCTTTAAAACAATAGATTCATGTCGGAAACTATCCTCTGAAAAGTTCTTCATGCTATTGTATTCTTTTATGGTATATCCAGATCCATAATCGCCATCTTGAATACTTGTACATTCTGCAAGAACAATTTCACCATTTTTGCTGCCAGCAGTATACTCTTCAAATAGGCAATAGGAAGAATTAGGTATTTTTTTATTCATAGATTCCCCAATTACTTGTGCAATAAAATACCCCTTTTTAGGACTAACTTGCATTGGCAACTCAGCCCAGCTAAATTCTTCATAAAATTGAGGGTCACTAAAGTTGGTTGCGGCAACTTTAATATTATAGATTGGAACAGCATTTACAAAAGGCTTAACTGATTCAAATGGAATTATTCTAGGACCATTACTTTTTAACTCTAGAATTGTATTTGATTCTTGATTTATATTTAAATGGGTTTTAAGATATTGTTTTAGATTTTTATTGCAAGCATAAATATAAACTCCTTTTATACCCCTATACAGAACAGTTTTGTATATGTTCACAATATATGCTTTGAGATCATCAATATCAGTCACGCCATTTTTGCCATTTTTATCAAAATATTTAGATTTATCTATTACAAGACAATTCAGTATTGGATCATAATCTATTTCTAGACCAAAAATTACAGCACTGTAATTTAAATCATAACCTTGGGTTGTGTGAATACAACCAATTTGCTCAAAGGAGTTTTCTGATGTAATCCAATCCTTATCAGTTTTGTTCCATTGGAATTTCAAACCTTCGATTTCAATATCAATTGCATCTAAGGTTGGTTGTTTTCTTTTGGGATCAGATTTCCATTCCCATGAATACCCCGCGATCAATCTACAAAGTCCATTTTCTTTTTCTTTAATTTTTAATTTGCTGTAGAGAGTGATAAGAGAATCAAAATACTCAAGTTCAAAATCCATTGAAAAATTTGGCTTTTTAACAACATTGCAATTTAACAAATCATCAATAAAAGTAATATAGTCGTTACCGCCTTTTGCTCTCATCTGAGAATTCAAGCTTAGCGTTAAAGTGTTTTTTTTGTTTAGTATTTCAGAAAATTTATATTCATCAATGTCAGATGGTTTTATAGATTGAGCTGGATCGTAAAAGAAAATTTGATTATTGCTATTTGCAATGATCCAATCTAATTCATTCCCATCATCTCCCAGTCCTAAAAGCTGATTTTTTTTTCTAAATTCACCCATCCAACTAATATTTCTAAACTGTCTTAGTCTATGAGCTTCATCTACAATTAATAAATCATATTTTGAACCCAATTTAAAAGTTTCTGATGGAGACATAACCATTTCTCTATGCAATCCAGGAACACTACTAAATACCTTCTTAATAGTTTCTCTTAAAGGTGTCATAGCAATTACAAAACCAATTTTAGCTTTTGGATACTTTATTTGAAATTCTTTAATTAAATTTATTTCATATACATCATCTTCCTTTACTTCAAAATCTTCATTATAGTTAACATCACTATATAATAGTTTCATCAAGTAAGTTGCTAAAATAGTTTTACCCGTGCCAGCGCCCCCACTCACAAAAATCGAGTTTCCTTCAGATTTATTAATACAATTAAGTATTTCTAATACAGACTTATATTGATCATCATTTAAAGCTTTATAAGGTGAATATTTAAATAACTCTGAATTTTCTATTTCTGAAAGGGATTTGGAAACAATCTTTTTTTCAATCAGTTTTTGCCAAACAGTATAAAATAAATTTTTATATAAATCTTGTTGATAATAGTTGTGATTTTGATGGCCTAGATTTAAATTTTCTGTTGTAAAAGTACCCTCAGCGTTTATGTATTGTATAAGTCTCGACTCTAAGTCTAAAGTTGCTGATTTATTAAACTTATCGCTACCTATTATATTAACAGTTTGAAAAAGATTAGCTTTTTTTGGGTTTGCCAAGTGGTTCTTTAATCTCAAAGAAGCATTTGTTGATTCACCAATATATGCTTTGCTTATACCTTCATTTTTTAAAAAATATACAAGCGGCCACTGATTCTTGACCCATTGATTTGTTTCAATTGCCCTTATAGATTCAAGGTTGAATGGAAAAGGTTCCGATACTTGAATTGATAATTCAAAATCTTTATAATTCATCATACTTTTTCGCTGTGCCTTTTGCCTTAGTAATTGGATATTTTTCTGCGTTTTTTTTAATCTTTTCTAAGACTATTTCTTTCACGTCAAAACCATATTTATCAGCCAATAAAAATGCGAATGAAAAAACATCTGCTAATTCCTCTTTAATTTTTTCTTTGTTTGCATCCTCTGCATTTTTCCACAGAAATATTTCTAGTAGCTCTCCCGCCTCAATATTTAAAGCTAATGCCAAATCTTTAGAATTGTGAAATTGCTCCCAATCTCTTTCATTTCTAAATGTCAGAAGTGCTTGAATTATTTCTTTGTTTTCTTTCATTTGTCTACTTGGGTTTATATATGGTCAAAGCCATTTTATATTCATCATCATAAGGCAACTGAAGTTGTGTTAGCATCTCTGGAATTGCCAATGCCCAACTCACATAGTAATATGCTAGAATTTGATACCCTGAAAAAGTTTTACCAGATATGGAACTGATTCTGTAGTCGCTTTTATCTGGTCTATAGCCTTGAGTTCCTTGTGTAGCAATTTCAAAGGCGATTTTTTTAATTTCTTTTATTGGTTTGCTTTGAAAAAATTGCAATGCGTCAACCATGAACATCACAACAGCCATATTTGTTCCAATACTTTGTTGTGATTTTTGAAATTTGTCCATCTCTCTTTGCTTGTTGGGGTCCTTGGATTCTAAATCATATGGATCGTTTTCGATTGAAGTTAAAAGACTTTCGATGTCAGTTCTTTTAGCTCTGAATTCTTTCTCATTTACAAGTTCAAAGTTTTTGTCAAGTTTTAAATCCTCGGCCCAATGCAAAACCAATTCATATTCTTCGGCAGGCTCTTTGTTATCCTTGTATTGAAGATACTCATCATAAAAATCTGTTGCTAGTTTCGTTTCAATTGATGTCGCTTTAAAATCCTTGATGAAATCAATACCAAATAATTCTTTGAATTGAAATGCGTTTACTAAGTTGTAAACCTTGCTTTTTGAAATTATATCTTTAGGAGAAAGTTCAACAATCTTTTTATCCGTTACAGCCGTAAGAGATTCTTGCAACATATTGTAAAGTGAAATGAATTGAAACGGTCTGAGCTCTGAGAATTCATGAAATAGGAAATTCTCAATAAATAAATCAATTGGGGTATTAAATATTTGTCGGTTCATTCCTTCAAATAAACCTGAACAATATTCGGCACTTGATTTTTCAGAAATACCCAGCTTGTTAAACTGCTTGATAGTTGATCCAAGACCTTTAATAAATTCTGTTTTGTGACTCTGAGTAGAAATGAATAGTTGATTTAATTCTACTTTTCTTGCCTCAATTACAAAATCTAAATGAACAAGTTCATGCATTATTAAATGCTCATGCGCTGGGTAGCTTGGGTTGTATTTTACTATGTGAGTTTCTCTATTATAATTTTCCGCAAACTCGAATTTCGCTGCTGTTGGAATTTCTTCATCTTGAATAATATCAATTTTTCTTTCACAATCAAATTCAAGCTTATGCCTGTATTCCCGAAAAGTTTTTTTACCAGTATCACTTGCAATGATTTTTTTAGAAATATCAAAAGCTTGTCTAACTGAGTTCTGATATAGAACATCATTATTTTTATTCAGTTTAATTGCCTGAATGGTACTGTAGAACGCAGACTGCAAATCTGATTGCATATCGGCAATCATTCCTAATGCAAAATGTGTATTTGGGTATTGATCGTTTAATTTTAATGCCTTCCAAAAATATAATTTTGCTTCTTCAAGCTTACCTTGTTGCATCAGGTTTGCACCAATGTTGTTTATGGTAATATTGTCGTTTGGATTAGCAATTAGTGATTGATCATAATATTTCATTGCTGTGGGAACATCATCCTTGAATTTGGCGAAAATGTTTCCCATCATGAGTAATGCCCATCCATTTTTAGAATCCCAACGTAAAGCATCAATTAAGGAATTTATTGCTTCTTCTTGATCTCCCTCGTCAGACAGAATTTGTCCCATAATTCGGTGGTATTCCGAATTTGATGGATTTTTCTCAATAAGATTTTTTAGGATTGTTTTTGCCTCTGAATATTTCCCTTTTTCGCAAAGTGCGACTGTTTTTTTGTAGTCTTCTTCTTGTGAGATTATAGCAGGGACATCAACTTCTATTTTTACCCAATCATTGTCTATAGAAACCTTTGGTCTGAAAGGACCGAAAGCATAAAACTTTTCTAATGTGCTGATAATTAATGAATTACCCCCCCCCATCAGTTCGGGAAAAATGGTAAATAAAAAGTCGTCTATTTTGTGTATGATTTGCATCTAAATTAATTCTTGATTTTTGTTAATGCTTTTTTAATCTCCAAGGGTTAATTCCTCGCTCCATAGAGCGAATGTTTAAATTTATTAATGCCAGAAAGCAAATATATCCATAAGTCACATAATTTATTGGTTTTGTTGTATCATTTCGTTTGTACAGCAAAATATTGATGAGTCGTCTTTAGTGACTTGTTCGATAAAACAATGAAGAAAACATGTTTAGTAATAAGTAAAAGACATGAAGTATATTTTGAAGAAATTAGCAAAGACAATCACTAAGTACATTTGTTGATACAGTCGGTTATAAAAAATATTCAAAAGCAAGAGTAGCAATGATAAAGGGTTTGGCAACAGAAGAGATATTTAAGAAACAGCCTGAGGTTAAAAAGATATTGTGAGGCGGTGAATTCATTATAAAAACAATTTCGTCTTTACGCAAATCTCCATATTGCTATTGGCAATTAGACGAATTTATTTAGTGAATAAATTCGTCCTCCTTAGATAGATGCACCACTCTTTGTGGAAAAGGAATAACAATTTTATTTTCTCTGAATAATTCAAAAATTTTTATTCGTGTATTACTTAAAATATTTTCTACCCTGAAAACATTTTCGGTCCAGAAGAACACGGTAAATTTGATTCGTGATTCGCCGTATTCCTCAAAGCGAACAAAAGGTTCGGGTGTTTTTAAAATGTTTGTTTGAGATACTGCCGCTTCTTTCATCAATTGCATCACTAATTTTATATCCGAATTATAATCTACACCTACTGTAACGTCGAATCGGGAAGCTTTCTTGTTATGTGTCCAATTGATGAGTTGAAGTCGTGTTAAGTCGGAGTTTGGTAAGATGATATATTTATCCTCTCGAGTAAAAACAGTGGTTGTTCTTAAGTTTATTTCTTGAACTCGACACACCAAACCATTTACTTCTATTACATCGTCAACTTTAACAGAACCGTCTACCAAAATAATTATACCAGAAACAAAATCACTAAACAAATTTTGTAGCCCTAAACCTATTCCAACTAAGAGTGCAGCAGAACCTGCAATGAGTACTGACAAACTAAAGCCCATCAACTCGAGTCCAACAACAAATGCGATGACAAGGAAAAAATATTTTAGTAAACTATAGATCGCAAATTTCTTTGCTAAATCATGTGACTTCGTACTATAAATAAGTCGTTTAATAATTTGTAAAAAGATAAATACAGATATTGCGTAAATAAAAATGTATAAAATCGAAATTACTTTTATGGTATGATCCCCTAGCTGGAATAACGTAGAATTTAATAGCTCGTTCATCGTTTTTTGCTGTTGTTTTCTATACGATGAAAGTAGTGATAAAATTTATTCTTTTAGCTTCAATTCTACTATAAACTTTGGTTTTCTCTGTTGGATAGTGGGATCATGGAAAATTTCTAAGAGAACATTGAAACCTTAGCGAGAAATTTGATCGTGGCTCTGCCTTAGCGCCTCTACGCCTCGCGAGATAAATTCACCCTGGGCTTGTCGAGGGGTAGCGAAGAGGAAAACTTTGCGACTTAGCGAGAAAATTTGGCGAAGAGAAATCTGTCGAAGAGAAAAGCATTATTCGAATGCGATTAAATTATTGTAAGCTTATTGTTCAAGCCTCTCCCTTCGCGACCTCTCCATCCTCTCCTGAAGGCGAGGACAAGGAAGGAGAGGGAATTAAATAATTAATTATATTTGATAAAATTTGGAATTAAACATAGAAATCTCTCCGCCTTAGCGAGAAAATATTGTGTCACAATTCAGTTACGAAAACTTTTGGTATTAGTATCTAGAACTATTTGATAATCGTCGCATCACTATAAAACTCCACTTCTCCAGAAGTTACATCGTAATTACCTCCAGCGATTCCGATGGCTCCTGATTCAACCATTTCTTTTAAGATGGGACTTCTTTCCAAAATTGCTTTTACGGTTCTTTTTACGTTTATGGTTGCTACTTTTTCCACAAATACATCATTAGAAGAATTTCGATTTTCTTTTGTTGTTGTTTCTTCTTCTATGGATGGAGTTATTTTCGAAAGCAAAGTAGTTAGGTTTCCCATTTCAACATGGTCGCATGCACCTTTAATGGCTCCGCACTTGGTATGTCCAAGAACTACAATAATTTTTGCACCAGCGACCTTACAAGCGAACTCCATGCTTCCTAATATATCTTCATTCACAATGTTTCCTGCAACGCGAACGCTGAAGATATCACCCAACCCCTGATCAAAAATAAGTTCTGCAGAAGTGCGTGAATCGATGCAACTTAATATTACAGCGAATGGATGTTGTCCATCCGAAGTTTCATTCGCTTGTTGTAACAAATTGCGATTCACTTTTAAATTGTTCGTGAATCTAGTATTTCCTGATTTTAATATTTCAAGCGCTTGAGCAGGAGTAATGGAATCTTGAATTTCTTTTGTTAATGTTTTCATCACATCTTTTATTTGAGGTTGTGTAAATCGCCAATTATTATCAACAATAATATTTTTGGTAGAGGCATTCTTTTCGTAATCATTAATTAATTCAATGACATCAAAGGAAATTGCTTTTGATTTTGTATAATCAATGATGACTCTCGAGTTTTCTGGAATTGCATCTAGGGCTTGAAGTATACTCGCTTTGTTGAAAAAGGAAACTTCTTCTGCTAATGATATATGGTGAACTTCATGCCCTTTGTCGTTGGTGATGATGTCGTGCAGATGTGAGTTTCGATAGCTTTCACGGAGTACATAGAAGATACCAAAGAGAATTCCAATGGTGATTCCCTTTAATAGGTCAGTAAGGATAATTCCAACGATGGTAGCAACAAAAGGAATAAATTGCGTCCACCCCAACTTGTACATTTGTTTAAACAAACTAGGCTTGGTTAGTTTGTAACCTACCATCAACAGGATTGCAGCTAAGCTAGCAAGTGGTAAAAGATTTAATATGGGGGTTAATAGAATGGCACTAATCAAAAGGAAGATGCCATGTAAAATCGTTGACATTTTTGTTTTTCCACCAAAATTAATATTGGCGGAACTTCGTACTACCACTTGTGTAATGGGAAGTCCTCCAATGAGCCCAGAAACTACATTCCCTAATCCCTGCGCTTTCAATTCTCTGTTCGTTGGTGTAACTCTTCTATCTGGATCTAATTTATCTGTAGCCTCTACACTAAGTAACGTTTCTATACTCGCAATGATGGCCAATACGATGGCTACTTCATAAACCTTAAATGAATTCAATACAGTGAAATCAGGGAAAGTAAAGAGTCCTAAAAATTCAGTAAAATTTTTTGGCGTGGGCAAACTCACTACTTGATCTGCAGCTAAACTAAAGTTCAAATAATTGTTTTGAAATAAGTAGTTCATCAAAATACCGAAAAAGACAACGACAATTGGCCCTTGTATCAGTTGAAATATTTTGTGTTTCTTAGTGAGTACACTATCCCATAGTATCAAGATCGCTAATGAAATGATTGCAATTAACATGGCACCAGGAGTAAACAGTTCCATGGCATTGCTTATGGATGAAAAAGTATTTTCTCCATTGTTTTGAAAAAATGAATCATCTCCTTCTGCGTCTTTATCATATCCTAATGCATGTGGAATTTGTTTTAGGATAATGAGTAATCCAATACCACTTAGCATTCCTTTAATGACGGAGGATGGAAAGAAGAATGCTATAAATCCAGCTTTCGCAAACCCTAATATCATTTGAATTATTCCAGCAAGCACAACAGCTGTTAAAAAAGCAGGCCATGAACCTAATGTTGCGATGGCACTAAATACGATCACCGCTAGTCCAGCCGCCGGACCACTTACTCCCAATGTTGAACCACTCGCAATCCCTACAATTATTCCACCTATTATTCCAGCAATGATCCCCGCGAATAAGGGTGCCCCAGAGGCTAATGCGATACCTAAACACAAGGGCACAGCAACAAAAAACACGACGATACTCGCGGGCAAATCATTTTTAATCTCTCTTAGTAGTCCTTGTTTTTCCACAGTTTATTATTAATTTTAGCAAAGATAGTAATACTATCATATATAATTGTAAAACTTCCTTACCTTTGTCACAATTAGTAAAGCCAATAGAGTCAAATAATTGATATTCAATATATAAAATCGCAAAAATGGAGCTTTCGTTGAACATTAAGATGAATGAAAAATTGTTTTTGCGCAACCCAGAGCAAACCGATTTAGGGAAAAACATCATTCTTTTTAGTATTCAGTTAATCCACGAAAAGGGGTTTGAAGATTTCACATTTAAAAAACTGGCTACCGCAATTGGAACCACGGAGGCTGGGATTTATCGGTACTTTGAAAATAAACACAAGCTGCTTATTTATATAACGGCGTGGTATTGGAGTTGGTTAGAGTATCGAGTTGTTACTTACACAGAGAACATTACCGATCCCCTTGAAAAATTAAGAAAGTCAATTAAATTTTTAGCAACATCGGTGGAAGATGATATTCGAACAAGCCATGTGAATGAAAAAATCTTGCATCAAATTATTATTTCGGAAGGAAGTAAAGCGTATTTAACAAAGCACGTCAACGAAGATAACCAAGACCAGTTTTTTAAACCGTATAAAGATTTATGTGCAATCATTGGTAATTATATTTTGGAGTGTAATCCCGATTATAAATACCCGCGCTCTTTAGCAACCACCATTGTAGAAATGGCGCATATTCAAAATTTCTTTATGCAACATTTGCCAGCTTTAACCGATTTTGGAAAAAGTAAAAGTGAATCTAATATTTTAGAATTCTTGGAAGACCTCGTTTTTCATGCGATAAAAAAATAGTTGCATTTTTTTTGAAAAATGAAAACATAGAATCATCTATTTATTTTTCACTCGAACATACACCAGTTTTATGGACTTGTTATCGGTTGCTCTTTCATCAATTTCAAATTTTCCGATGCTCTTTAACAGCAAGGCTAATTTCATATAACCAAAATTTCTAGGATCGAAAGACGGTTGCTTCTTCAAAATTAAATTACCAACATCACCCAAGAAAGCCCAACCACTATCATCACCCAATGAAGTTATACTAGTTGAGATAAGTTGAATGGTATCGTGACCAATTTTTTGCAAGGCCTCTTTAGTTTCGCTTTTCTTTTTCTTTTGATTTTTTCCACCGTGAGAAGAAACTTCTATTATTTCTTCTGGAACCTTTAGAATTTCCAAGTAAATAAATTTATCGCAAGCCACAATAAAAGGATTCGGTGTTTTCTTTTCTCCTAATCCAATCACGAGCATTCCAGCTTCACGTAATCGAGTAGCCAATCGAGTAAAATCACTGTCGCTAGACACAATACAAAATCCATCTACCTTTTCAGAATAGAGAATGTCCATGGCATCAATGATCATATTTGAATCTGTTGAATTTTTTCCTTTCGTATATCCATACTGTTGGATGGGAGTAATTGCATTCTCCAGTAACACGCGTTTCCATCCCCCTAAATTGGGTTGTGTCCAGTCACCGTAAATTCTTTTAAAAGTTGGCGTACCATACTTTGCAATCTCCTCCATCATTTCTTTAATGTTGGTGGAAGGTATATTATCGGCATCGATTAAAACGGCAATGCGGACTTCTTTATTTTCTTTCATTTTTTGTTGATTTATTTTTGATTAAATATTTCAAATATATTTTTTATATAGATATAAATTGAAATAGTTTTGTTTTGATAATCAATAAGCATGTTTTCCTACCGACCATCCTTTTTCTTTTAAAAACTTTTCGCCTGATTCAATGGCTCCTGATTCCATTTGTGTGCCCATCGAATCGTTCCAGCGATTTAAAAATCCGAAGAGTGCAACCACTCCTAAAATTTCTACAATTTCACCTTCGTCCCAATGTTTACGAAGCGCTTCTGCAATTTCATCATTCACAGCATTTGGTATTACAGATGCTGCTAATGCAAAATCCAACGCTGCTCTTTCTGCTTCCGAAAAAGATGGATGTGTTTTATAATCCCAAATATTTTGCAATTGACTCTCTACTGCACCGTAACGGTCAGCTGCACGAATGGTATGTGCTTGACAGTAATTACAACCTGCGGTGTAACTGCTGATGTAACCAATCAATCGTTTTAGCGCACTCGTCACACGACCTTTATTTTCCATCACCGCTTTATTCATTTCAATAAATGATTGTGCAATAATAGGTCGATGATGCATCGTCATTACACTGTTTGGACAAAAGCCTAGTGTTTCATTATAAAAGGCAATTAGCTTTTGAAGTTCAGGATCATTTACACTCGACTTCGGATTGACCAAAGGTTGCTTCATCTTATTTTCTTTGTAAATTTTAGTCTAAAGTAATAAAGGTCTACTGAATAAGTAATAAGAATTTGATTTATTATAACTAAGATATTACTTTCAGGGATTCCCATGCAATCAAAATAGTTGAGGTTAAAATAATTCCCTGCACAATATTTATTATTTGCATAGATAGAATTGAATTAATCCATTAAATTTTAGATCACGTCGTCGTAGCGGCTGGTCATACCAGCCTCTACGACGACGTGATATTTATAGGGAGAATAAACTTGTTGAGACAAGGCATGCCTTGTCTCAACAAGGTCATTTGCAAATAAATTGAGATCCATCAAGATGGTTTAATTATTCAGTAAGCCAGAATAAATCCTTCTGAATTGAAAAGCGACTCATAGAGAAATCGAATATTGTTTCTAAAGGGTAAATTGAAATGAGGAAAAAGAAAAGTACGAGAAAAAAAATTAATTACGAATAATTTTTACTTGTGTCGCAGCAGGACCTTTAGGGCCCATCATTATTTCAAAAGTCACCAAATTATTTTCTTTAATGGCTTCTAACAAATTGTTCGCATGAACAAAAATACTTTCTTGTGATTCACTGTCTTTAATAAAACCAAAACCTTTTGCATCGTTATAAAAACTAACCACTCCTTTGCGAATAGGATCATCCGACAAGGTATCGTCACGTTTCGGAATTCCAATCGTGATGGACTCTGCAGAGACAACAGTTTTCTTGGTAGGATCGGGAGGAGTAGAAGTAAGCATTCCGTTTTCATCCACATAAGCCATCATATCTTCCAGACTACTTGACTTAGGATTGTCTTTCTTCGCTTCCTTTTTCTGCGCTTTCTCCTTCCGCTTCTTATCTTTTTTACTTCTTACTTCCTTCTTATTAAAGGATTCTTGTGATCTACCCATTTTTATTTTTAGAAATTGTGTTTTATGTTTCTACTAACAAAAAAGCCTATCACTTGTGACAGGCTTTTTCTTACAAGAAAGTTAAATTGTAAATATTAAACTACCTTTACATTTACCGCGTTCAAGCCTTTTTTGCCTTCTTTCAAATCGAATTCAACTGCATCACCTTCTCTGATCTCGTCGATCAATCCAGAAATGTGTACAAAGTGTTCTTTGTTGTTGCCTTCTTCGCAGATGAAACCAAAGCCTTTAGCTTCATTGAAGAATTTTACTGTTCCTTTACTCATGTTAATTAATTTTTGTTTTAAATATAGGTGGCAAAGTTAAGTATTAAAACAGTGCAATAGTAAAATATCTTTGTTTTCAACGTTTTTTTAAGAAATACTTTCCAAATAAAGTGTTCATTGATCAAGTTTTCTAGACTTATTAGCAAACGAATTAGCTAGGATCGTTTTGAAATATGGGCCGCATTTATTTATAATGTTCATTTAATCAACTGATTATCTATTTTAAAAAGTTGCGGTGGATGCCAGGCGGAATCTTCTTGTCCCCATTTTATTTATTATAGTCCTTGAAATTCTTTTTGAAAATAATTGTTAATAACGCAGAAAAGAGGAGATAATAAATGGAATTTATCACGAAAAAGTTAAACAAGAACACAAGTAAGGGTTAAGTTGGTGATCGTAATCTTGAGCTTATGGCAGAAAAAGACTTGTTTTCTTTATCCAACCTTCGTTTTTTGATGTTGATTCGAAGTGAATGAAACACCAGCCTTCCATAATTGCATCTACAAAGACGACCATCGGCTTTTTGATCAGATGAATTTCCTTTTTCTTGTCAGAAGGTTCACTATAAATGTTTGCATTTGGATGGAGGACATAACTTATCCATTTCCAATTTCTTTTTTCTTCTAATTTGAATTCAACTGCATCTTCCGCAAAATGTGAAACATTCCAGCAACCTCCGTGTTCTTCATTAAGTTTCATTTCGAATGTTTGTGCATTCTTTATTTTAATAATTCCAACAATGGTATCAGCCTTTTCTTTGAATGGATAATAACTTTTAATAGATGCTACACTATCGGTGATGCGTCCCTCAAAATAAAAAATGCATGAGAACAATGGTTGTTGTGTTTGCTCATCGAATCCACCTTCTCCTTCGAAATAACCTGTGATGGTTTGATGCGTTGAATCATAAGCAACAGTTAAACCATTGGAATAAATTCCTGAAGTTAATTGCGCCCATCCTCTAGAAAAAGGTAGCAGCATTAGTGAGAATATGAGATAAAGAAAGTATGTGTTAATTTTCATTTTGTGATAAAGAATAAAAACAATTAGAAATTAATATTTAATAAAACGTTTCGTGCTGCTTTTATTGTTTTCTTGTAACTCCAATAAATAAATTCCAACAGGTAGTGTTTGAATTGAAATTGATTCAAAGGATTCATTGCTTAGTTGCGCATCTTGATAAACGTTCTGTCCAAGATTGTTTCTAATAATGATTTTTGAATTTCGTAGATCAATACTTTTGGATTGTAAATGGATTACATCAACTGCCGGATTAGGATATAGTGTAAAAGGCGAATCGTCTCTTACATTTTCATCATTCAAATACGTAGCGAGTAGTGAAGAATCTAAAAGTATGTTTTCATCTCCAGCTTGGTAATTTGCATAAATAAAATAAGTCATCAACATTTCGTCTGTCGTGGTGGGACCATTCATTTCCGTGATGGGCGGATTATTCGGGTTGTATGGATTGTTGATGGTATTATCAAAGGAAGCAATTGCTTTTAATCGCGCACCAGCAGGAATTTTTTGTATGTATTGGAATGTATAATATTTCTGCCAATGAAAATCCCAATCGGGAATGTCAATCAACGGAATCGAATCACCTGTTAAAGTAACAAACCAAACTTTGTACGACGCGCCTAAATAATGCATGTGTGGACAAATCGCAATCAGGGATTTGTCACCACTCATGGGACTCGACTCTTGATCGAATGTTGTAATTACATTAGGTGGAATAATAAGAGGTCCTTGTGATGGAATGGGATTATTTAAAAGCCAAGCAACATTTATTTTGCGTACATTTTGTGGATTAGTTATGAATCGTAAATTCATTTTGGTGGTGTCTATTTGTCCAACGCCACCTGGACCATAATGAATCTCGAAAACAAAATCTGCACCGGGCGGAACTTTGATTCCCCAGTTGTTGGGATAAGAGGCAATACCACCACCAGGTTGCCAAGCATTCATATAATAATTTGAAATAAGTCCGCTTGAAAAACCAGAAACAGGAGTAATGGAATCGTTATAAAATGCTGTTCCCGATAAATCAAAATGGATATCGGCATGATGAACTAAATGAGGTAAGCCGGGAATCACTTCAATCTGATTTACATAAACCGTATCCAAAAATCCAGAGTGGAAAGCAAAGTAACGATACTCATCGTTATTGGATGAAAGTGTGTAAGGTGAAATTTGAATTGTGTGATGTATTGAATCTAATAAAGATCCTCCAATAGGATAGGAGGGTGGATTTGGAGCGAGTGTGGTATCGCCCAACGGTAAACCATTGTCTATCCAATCAAGGATAGCAACAATTTCAAGTGAATCTAAAATGGCTTCATCTTTAAAGTGTCGATAGTCGGGATTTGCCGGCCAAGGAGGCATTTTTCTGAATTCAACAACATCGCGAATAGTATTAGCATATAAAATAGCATAGTTGTAAGTTAGTAAAGAAAAATGGCCAATTCCACCTGGGTGATGACAAGGTGTGCAATTGGAATAAAATAAAGGGGCAATGGAAGTACTCCAGTCGGGAGTTTGTGCGCGTACTTTTCCACAAACAATAAATAAGAAACAAAGGAGCAAAATCTTTTTCATTTTGTCAGATTTATATTCAAAAGTAAGAGAAAGGAATTAGAAAAGCAATGACTAGAATTAACTAAATTCGATATTATCCTTCATCTGTTTTAGATGAGTCAGAAACGAGAGACAAAAGTTCGTCCAATTCCGGTTGTGACAAATCTCTCCACTTCCCAACAGACATATCCATTTTTATATTCATGATTCGGATTCTTTTTAACTTGGTAACTTCATAGCCTAAGTATTCACACATACGTCGAATTTGTCGATTGAGTCCTTGTGTTAAAATAATACGAAAGGTGAATCTTCCTGTTTGTTCAACAAAACATTTTTTGGTGACAGTGTCGAGGATCGGAACGCCGTTCGACATTTTTTGAATGAATGCATCCGTGATGGCTCTGTCGACGGTTACTAAATATTCTTTTTCATGATTATTTTTTGAACGTAAAATTTTATTTACAATATCACCATCGCTGGTGAGAAAGATGAGTCCTTCGCTGGGTTTATCCAATCGTCCAATAGGAAATATTCGCTGTGGATGGGCGATGTAATCAATAATATTATCGCGCTCCGATTTAACATCCGTAGTGCAAACAATTCCTACGGGTTTATTGAAAGCAATGTAAACATGTTTTTCTAAAGGAGGATTTACCAATTTTCCATCTACGCGAATTTCATCACCCGGAATCATCTTCGTTCCCATCTCCGGAACTTTATTGTTGATGGTAACCCTTCCTTGTTCTATTAATGTATCTGCAGCACGACGCGAACAGAAACCAATTTCACTTAAATATTTATTGATACGGGTAGATGTTTTTTCCGACATACTTTTAATGCTATTAATCTATTGAAAATGGCGTTCTATAAAGTCGACTCAATCCATTTGAAAAAGAATTCATCTCTTTCAATAATTGATTCAAGTTTTTAAATTCATTTTTTCTTGCTCCTAATGAATTTCTCTTGCTCGTAAAAAACAATTCATTAGTAGTGGTGTTTACAAACGGACAATAGTCCATTTGTTTAGAATTGATTTCAGTTCCTAAACTTTCTGCTTGTCCCCACTTTCCATCTTCCATTTTTTTGCTGATGAACAAATCACCGCTTCCTTGTCCTCCCGTCCTGTTGTATCCAGTAAAGAGTAAATAGGATTCGTCGGGTGCTATGAAAGCGTTGAACTCATAGCCTTCGGAATTTATAGTAGTATCTAAAGAAACCGGAACCGTAAATTTCCCATTTACCCATTCACTCATAAAAATATCATCTTTCCCTTTTGTTCCCTCACCACCTCCTGTAAAATACAAATTTCCAGAAAGGGTAATGCAAGGATAAAATTCATCCTGCGAAGTATTCACAGGAGCACCCATATTGATCGGTCTTAACCAAGGATCATGAATGGATTTTCTTTCTACATACCAAATATCAAAATCAACAAGAGTGTCTGTCGAGACGTTTGTTGGTCGATTAGAAGCAAAATAAAGACGTAATTCATCGTTTGATAAGAACGGCTCAAGGTCATCGTATTTTCCAGAAAAGGAAGCGATGGCAAGCGTATTCCATTTCCCTTGGATGAACTTGGAATAAACGATAGTAGATAATTCTCCCTGATATCCTTGAACAGTAAAATATATTTCATCCCCTTTTTTACTCATGGCCAAATCGCGAACAGAAGGCAAATCGAAAATTAAATTTTCTTGAAAAGACATCACTTTCGTTGTCGGCAGCTGAGCGTGTAATTGAAAGGATAGAAGGAAGAGAACAAAGAATATTTTTTTCATTCCCAAATATTATTTGAAGTCGGTTAAGTTTCGTTGAGTAATTTTTTGATGATGTTCTACATGTAAAATCATAAAATACATCATTTCTCTTAGTGTAACTTTTCCCAGTAACGGATGCGGAAGGATGAATTCATCCAATTCATTTTCATCGAAATCATTAAGAGAAGTACAGATTTTATTTAAGTTGTTTTGAACCTTAGCGAACACAATGGGTTTGATTCCTACATTTATTTCTTTCGGTGTAAAAAATTTGGGTGGCGTCCCTGATCGGTTCTCTAGTTTATAATAATATTTTGTAACTAGTTCATCATAACTTTTTGATGGGCGGTTTGCGGTACCTAATAATTGTTTGATGGTCCACTTTGGAAATTTTAGAATAAGATGAACGGGCATCAGTGATCGGTAAATATGATCAGCTTGTTGACCTGCGGTCCACTTTTCGTTTTGATAAGAATGCATAAATGCACGATCATCTAAAGAAGAAAGGTAATTAATAAACTCATGATGACTATCATGTAATCTGGAGATAATTTCTTGTTTGTTCATGAGCTTAATATTTTAATCAAACGCAACCAAACATCTACATTTAAAGATATTTAAAGTAAAGTGCAAAGTAAAAAATAAAAATGAATAATAATGCAAAGTATTTAGTTCTTCTTTTGAGCATTGTAGACCGCCAGAAAATTATAAAGCATTGTAAAAGCAGGGTTTTCGTTGTAAATTGGATGATAGTTTGTAGTCGTTTTGTAGAAGCAAAGGCCAACTACAGAACTGCAATGGGTGAATACTATGAGTATTGCGCTATCAAAAAATAGTCAATATCATAAAAAGCAAGATAAGAAAAAGAGAGGAAGGGAACTATGAGTCTAAGTTAAATAGGAGAGCCCGCTATTAACACCTTCGTATAAATCACAAATTCGTTTATCGACGCAAATTTTCTTAAATTTTTCACGGACTACTTTAAAATCCTCATGGATTGGACAAGGCCTGAATTCTGAACATTTTAAAAGACCCAGACCGCATTCATCGAAAACTTGTTCTCCATCAATAGTATTGACAATGGAAATGACATGTAGATTTTTTTGTTTTGCTGTAATATAAAATCCCCCATTTGGACCTTTCGCACTGTTGATGATGTTTTCCTTCACTAATTTTTGTAAAAGCTTTGCTACGGTATGTTCATTTTCGTCTATGAACTTAGCAATTTCTCTAATACTAAACTTTTGGTCGGTGTCTAATTTTGATCCTAGAAACACAACCGCTTTTATTGATGCTTTACAACTTAAACTGAGCATGATATTTTCGAATAGTTACTTTAATGATTTACGGGAGTATATTTTCAAAGGACAAAGAGCAGGTTCTTCACCTGATTTATAAATTCAAAGATACATATTTAGTTGACCAACTATTTTTCCAGATTTGGCAAAAGATTTTCTCACGATTGAGAGTGAAATATGACATCATTCTTTCAGATGTCTTATTTTCATCAAGAGAAGTTTAACGTTATTTTTTGTTCCAAAAGTGATCTTCCCAATGTTGATCAATGTCAAAAGAAACATCGGTGTTTTCTTTCCATTGCTCGGCTAGATTGTCGAGCGTAGTGGTTTCTTGTATATGAGGGAATAGAATTCTTTCTTCAAATCGAATATGCCCTTCCAGCAAATTCGCAAATTCATTGATGAAGGTTATTTCATTTTCATTGTTCTTTATAGCTTGCAAGGACTCTCGCAATTTTTTATGCTCTTGAAGCATCTGTTGTGCCAAGGGATCGTTGGGAGGCAAACCAATGATCAAAATTGTTTCTTCTTTATGAAAATGGAGAAGGAGATCATGTTCCGAAAAATACAGAATATATTTACTCATTCGAGAATTTGAAATTCGCCAATTTATACCCTGTCGAATTTTCCATACTAAAAGCAGACCTTGATGATGGTCATGCGAAAGCGGAACGAGTGCTATATGCCTTTTCAAGGGCTTAAGATTTGTGGTGGACATTTCAGTTATTTTTTTTATTCTCTAACGCAATAGCACTAGGGAAAAGAATATTGTTTTCTAAGTGGATGTGTAAATGCAAGTCTTCCTCGAATGCATGTAACATATTGTATAGAAGTTGATAGCTTCCACATGCTTCGGAGGGTAATGTATAGTCATTTGTTAATTCTCTAATTTGTGATAAACAACTACCAGCAAATTCGTGTTCTGCTACCATCATAGAGATTGGATTTTTTACTGTTCCAAAGGGAGCGTTTGGGGTGAAATTTTTTTCAAGACTTGCTTCATATAAGGTTTTGATGTAGGGAAAAAGAATTTGTTCTTCTTTCATCATATGTGATGTTAACTCCTCATTGATGGCTCCCACCAACTCTTGTATTTTAAGCAATTCAGGATGTTCTTGCCCATGTACATTTGCCACCTTTGCCGAAAAGAATTTCATTTCTGGAAGAATATCTTTCACATAAGTATGGTGAGTATTGATGATATATTCTGCTAAAAAAGAAGGGGTCCAATCGGAGTAGGCGAGTGTGCCAGTGCAATTTTCTTTTGATATAGTTTCTAATTCATGTTCAAGAATATTAATATCTATCCCTTTTTTTTCACAAGCATCACCTAGTGATTTTTTTCCTCCACAACAAAAGTCAATACCGTATTTTTTAAATAGTAATGCATTGCGGTAATTTGTAGCTGCAATTTGTCCGACGGTTTGATTTATGAACGAAGCACGGTTGTTTGAGGTTTCTAGTTTTTCAATATTTTCTTGTTTGTTTTCCATGATGTATAATGTTTCGACAAAGATACACAGAATATATAATAAAAGTAAGCAATTACTTTTATTATTACATGTCAATTACAATTCTCATAAGTAAATGAAGTTCAAGTGTTAATAAGATCTAGTCTTTGAATTTAAGGCAAAAAAGATGCTCAAGATCAATTTTTAATGGCCCTTTATTTATTTTATTATTTCTTTCTATAGATGCCAATAAATGCAACCGACATCAATGAATCTTTTTCATCAGCAAGATCCCAACGTTGCGTTACACTTCCATCTGTATTTAATGTCCACGTAATTCTATTGCAATACATATTTCCTTTCGGATCTTTTTTAAATTTACTTCTTAATGTCATTTTATTACCAGAGGGATGTCCTTTCAAAATTAGATTGCCTCCTTGATTGTCTATCCACACTTGGTTCCAAGTAGAATCTTCCGAATCAAAATAATTATAACTACTTCCCGTGCTTTCTTTTCCTCCCGTCCAATGTTCGTTGATAATACAATTTTTTTCAATCTTCTCAATTCTATTCTCTCCAATTTTATTTCCGCTCGTATCAAAAACAATCCATTCACCAACCCAAAAATCAAATGCTTTATGCTGTTCTGAGCAGCACGCACATGGTTTTTGACCCATTAGCAGCTGTGTACTTAAGAGAAAACAAACAGAAAGGAATATTTTTTTTACATTCATCATTATTTACTCAAGGAATTACGGAGCAACAAAATTATTTAGGCATTTTATCTGATTGCCATTTTTTCAATATTGCAATTTGTCGATCCGTCAGTGAAGGTTTTTTACTTTTAAAAGGCATATATCCATCATGATCAATAGGTAATTGAACTCTACTTATAATATCATCAATGTTTTTAGCAGTTGCCTCATACGTGTCAAGTGGTTTCTTCTTTCCTGATTCAGGAAAATGACACGGTGAACAACTAGCCAACATCATGGGAGCTACATCTTTTTCATATGTGAATGAAGGATTAGCCACCGGCTCATTCGAAGCTGATGAGCTTGCTTTTTTAGAAGAGGAGCAATAAGAGAATGTTATAAGCGAAAGTAAGGCAACTAAATGGGGTAGTTTGTTTTTCATGTTTCTTTTTGATGAGATCATAGAATCCAATTAGGGATTCTTGAAGTTTTGGAAAGACTAAATTAACAAAATAGTCGATCACTCCCAAAAAGACTATAAAATGGAAGTAAATTACTCTCCTCCACCTATTCGCTTTTGTTCAGATTCACTTCCCGTGGATCTTTGTCGCATATTTTTCATTTGCTTGTTTCCAAATCTCCAGGTGAATGCTGCTCGAAACTGACGACTTTCCCAATTTCCATTTGCTTTACTAACTATTCCTGCATACGTATTTATACTGCTCCATGGCGCGGTAAGAAAAATATCGGTTACAGAAATTTTTAGTGTAGCTCGGTCGCCCAGCAATTTCTTTTGTAGCCCAACATCAATGGAAGCTGTTGGATCTGTTTTATAGGAACCGCTCCACACACCACCACTGTTGTACCATCCAGAAAGTTCAAAAGTAAATCCCTTAGGAAGCTTAAATGTATTTTGAGCATAGACATTTACAGAAACAAAGGAAGTATTAATGGTTTTTCCTTCGCCAAAATCGGCATCATACGCTTGGTTGATTACACTTCCATTAAAGTAAACCCCATACCAAGGAGTGGGCTGCTGTGAAGTGCTTATGTTAAAACTAATGACATCTTCCGTGGCTAAATTTCGAGGTGTTAAAAAACTTTTTCCTCCAGGAATGGTATCTGCTATTTGAGCAAAGAAATCTTCTGTGCGACTGTATCCAACACTTAACGTAGTAGCATACTTATAAGTATGTGACAGTTCTATTTTGTTTGAATATTGTGGATTCAAGAATGGATTCCCTTTTCGAAAACTTAATTCATCCAATTTATTTTCAAATGGATTTAACTCTTGATAATTAGGCCTGTCAATTCGCGAACTATATACAAGAGAAGTGGCATGAGATTGATTTATATTAATAGTGACTCCAGCACTTGGAAAGAAATCGGTGTAATCGCGTTTTACATTCTTGTCTTCAGTAATTACTTCGCTTTTTAAGTCCCCTTCACTCTGTGTATTTTCCATTCTTAAGCCCGCCTGAAATTCGAATTTATTCAATGTGAATTGATAATTGGCATACAATGCATTTACGTTTTCTGTATACACAAAATGATTACTTCTTGTATTGTCGATTGTTTCCACACCATTTTCAATATTATAAAAATCAAACGTATTGTCTGTTTCTACCATTGCAATTTTAAATCCAACGCCTAATTTACTTTTCTTAAATTTTTTCGAGAAATCAGATTTAACAGAATAAATAGTAATCGTTGTGGGCATGATCGATCGGAAATAGGTGGATGATAAAGGCGTTTCACCATCTGGTAAAATATATTCATTCGGAATATAATTATTGCGATCACTATCGAAGAATCCAAAGTCGAAATCAGTTGATAAATCATTCCCCAGCGTATCGTTGAAGTGATGGTTCAGATTCAAGCTGAGATTATTGTTTTTGTTTTCTGCGGTTTGATTGGACCGTAAAACACTATCAATTTGATGTGTGGTGAAATTACTGATGCTATTTCTGTTTTTTTGAGTTACATCGGCGGTACTGTAACTCCCATTTCCCATCAAACTAATACTATGCTTTTTATTCAATGTGTAATCAACACCCGCTTTGTAATTATGTGAAACAAATTCACGAGTAGAAAAAGAAGTTTGATCGAAAATGTAAGGACGTTGTTCACGGTATAAATAAAACTCATTGTATCTTTCTCCAAAATTATTGCTGTAATTAGTGTACACATTGAATTTTCTGGAACGATGATTCAACGAAATGGCAGAATTGTACTTAGGCAATTCACCGAGAGCATATCCTGCAGTTACTGATCCATTGGTTCCATAATTCTTATTTTTCTTTAAACGAATATTAATAATACCTGCAGTTCCTTCTGCATCGTACTTTGAGGATGGATTGGAAATAAGTTCTATTGCTTCTACGTCCGTACTTTGAACGCTTTTTAAATAATCGGCTAGTTCTGTTTCGGATAAGCGCGAAGGTCGACCATCAATTTGAACCATTACGCCACCTCTTCCTTTCAAAGCAATATTGTCATTATTATCCACAACAACTCCTGGTGCTTTTTGTAATAACTCATACGCATTACTTCCTGTTGAATTAATGCTATTTTCAACATTAAATACTGTCATATCGGCTTTTACCTCTACTAAGGGTTTAATACCAGTTATCTCTGCACCCTTTAATTGAATGGACGTTTCTGTTAATTTTATTGTGGCTAAATTTTTATTTGTATTGCCATCAAAGGAAAAACTTTCTCCTTTAAAAGCATTGTAACCAATAAAGCTTGCCTTGATAAAATACATTCCCGCTTTACTATTTTCAAAAATAAAAGCACCGTTCACATCTGTTGCCGCTGCTTTAGCTAAGGAAGAATCATTCACAAGTCGAAGCTCTGCAATAGCGCCAATGAGTCCTTCGCCATTACTACCTGTGATTTTACCAGTAATATTTCCCGTTTGTCCGAGTACTTGTACAGCAGAAACACATAGAAGTAAAAACGAAAGTTGCAATTTTAGCAAATGACTCATAGAGATTATATTTTTTTGCAAAAATAGAGTTTTTGCCTCTGAAAAATAAGAGTTATTATATATTTAACATCTGAAGCTACTTATTCATCGACAAAGTGCTCAATTCGATAGATGAACTAAAATCAAGCTATATGATTTAATTTGTAAAAGAATATTGTTTTTATGAACCTTTCTTCATGTTGGGTTCAATCAAATCCCAAAGGTTTCCGTATAGGTCTTTAAATACAAGAACGGTACCCCAAGGTTCTGTATTTTTTTCTCTAACTATTTCAATTTTATTTTTTAATAAATTTTGATAATCTCTTTCGATATTATCGGTATGTAAAAATATAAACACTCGACCTCCGGATTGATTTCCTATTTGAAGTTTTTGTTCCTCTGTACTTGCTTTCGCCAAGAGAAGGGATGCTCCCATTGATCCAGGAGGAGAAACAACAACCCATCTTTTTTCTGGGCTCAGAAAAGTATCTTCTTTTAAAACAAAGTGTAATTTGTTCGTGTAATATTCAATCGCTTCATCATAATCGTTCACGAGGAGAGCCATCAATGCTAGTTGTTGTTTCATTTTTTATTTACAATGGAACAAATCTAACAAATAGAGATACTTGTATATATCAATCAATTCATCTCTTTATAAAATTTATTAATAGAGGATTTAGTATCTATTAAGTTCCTTCATTAACTAAAATTAGCTCAACGGAAAATCGAATTTATTTTCAATACACCTTGATAAATTCTTTCTCTTTCTTTTTAGTTTAAATTTTCGCTCTCAACAATCTTTTTCATTTATCATTGAAAGAGAATTTTTTATCCATTCTTTGCCTACAACAAAACGAAGGTAACTAATTGAAAACAAGTCCATAACCCAAGAAAAAGTTGAATTTTTCAGGTACTAACGTCTACTTGTAAACAAGTAACTTTCTCGAGCAAAGTACGTTTAATTTGAAGTTCTAGAGTAATCGAAATCAAATTAGCAATGAAAACCATTTTAAAGACGCAGCCTTCTATCACCCAAAAATTTAGTTTACTCCCAGTACTAGGAGTTGTTGCCGTTGGGGTTATCATAGCATTTACTGCTTTTTATCTTTCAATTCCTAAACCTTCTGTTGCTGGAAGTTCTTATCAGTACCCAGACATGAGTTTTAATAATCCAGTATTAATTAGTGGTACAGCAGGACAAGTAAATGCGGTCTATAAATTTTCGACAGTTTCATCGGGAATTGATGCACATGTTAAAATAGTTAGTTTTTATAATGGTGCTTCAGTAAGTACTATTGATAACCTCACGGGTGGATATTACGATGCATGGCAACCATTTATTAATTCGCCTGGAAATTGCACATCTTGGATTAATTGGAAAATTACTTTTAAAGTTGCCGGCACAAATACGGATACTGTGTTAACACGTTTGGCAGCCACAGCAATTGACGTGGATGGAGATGGCGGCTCATTAAGAGAAATAGTAGGTGCGCATAAAGTGAGTACCTATTCTGCTATGGCAGGAGCACAAGTAACAGTAACTTTCAGAAATGATTCTTGTGTGGCAACTAGTTCAACAAACAATGTTGCAAACATTGATACCAACCGAACACAAGCGATGTTCATGAAAATATTTAACAATGTTAGTTCTATTAATTATCGAACAGGAGCAGTGAATGGTAGCGGCGGAGTTCAAATACGACAAAACAGTATTTATTTTAAATATTTTGATATGATGCCATCACCATTACCTGTGGAGCTGGTAAGTTTTAAAGCGATTAAAATCGATCAAAATCAAGTGCAAGTAAAATGGAGTACTGCATCCGAAAAAACAATGATTTTTTTACAATCGAAAGATCACAAGATGGAATTAATTTTATGGAAGTGTTGAAAGTGAAAGGTGCTGGAAACAGTTCCTGTTTAAAAAATTATTCCATTATTGACCGTGTGCAAATTTCGGGTGTTTACTATTATCGATTGAAGCAAACTGATTTTGATGGAACAACAGAAATCTTTAAACCCATTTCGGTAGACCTAGGTAAAAGTTCCGGAGCATTAACAAAAACAAAGATTATTTCAAATCCATTTTCTAGGCAATTTAGTGTCACATTTAATTCAGATGAGAATACGCAAGCCCATGTTATCTTATTAAGCGTGAACGGACAGGTTATTTTCAATGAGAGTATAGAACTACAATTGGGAAAGAATGAATATCAATTTACAAAAGGAGATGATTTAAAGTCGGGCGCATATATTTTAAAAATACAATCGAGAAAAAGCATATTGGTTTCTGAAAAAGTTGTGAAAAGTTAATAATTACTATTCACTCTCTTCCATCTTCAAACTTTTTTCAATTCTTTTATCGGGAACTAACCATATAATAGCTACCAATAAATAAAGTGAAAGAGAAATTCTTGCATTTATATTTACACTAAAGATGCCGATAAGATAAATCAAAATAGAACCTTTCCCTTTCCAGTCTTTTCCTAATGATTTTACTAAGGTAGATTTCGGTCCAAGGCTTTTAGTTATTCTTCCTTGTAAAATAGTATAAGCAATTGCGCAGAGTACAAGGATCACTCCATAAAGAGCAACAGGTATTTTTTCAAAATGATTTTCACCCATCCATCCCGTAACAAACGGCACTAAAGAAAGCCAGAATAGCAAATGTAAGTTCGCCCAAAGGATATCACCACTTACTTCTTTAATGGTATGCAATAAGTGATGATGATTGTTCCAATAGATGCCAAGATAAATGAAACTTAAAATATAGCTGAGAAAGATGGGAAGCAAAGGAAACAAATCGTCCAACCTATTTCCGTGCGGCACCTTAATTTCCAAAACCATAATAGTAATGATGATGGCAAATACGCCATCACTAAAAGCTTCTAATCTACCTTTTTTCATGCATCTTTTTTAATAGAGGTTACTCAAAATAATTTTAAACCAACTGTAAAAAGCAAAAAAGTGTCTTGGGTATTAATATTAGTTTTCTTGTATAGGCGACACCAAATAATAACTCGTAGTAATCAAAAAATTTCGAATGTATGGTAATGCCGAAATAAATCCAACTTGCTCTCTGGGTTTCAATCCAAACTTCGCTTCGTAGTTCGGATTAATAAAATAGTAGAGCACTTTGTCTTTTTTGTATCCTGTCTTTTTTAGAATTTTTTCAAAACGCTCAATGGTAATTCCCGTATCTTTAATTTCCATTAATGCTTCAATCTTCGGATCTGTTTCGCCAAATGACTTTAATATAAATCCATAAACGGATTTTGGTAAAATATGAAAGAATGGAAGTTTTGATAAAACTTTACTTTCACACATTTGCTGATGGCCACCAAAAGGATTGTACCAAGGAGGAAAACCTAAAAAGAATTTGCCACCGGGCTTCAAAAATCTTTTTACATATTCCATAAATCTTTCTTGGCCGTGAATATGTTCTAGCACATCACGTGTCATGATAATATCAAACTTGCCAATATTATCTACATCATAAATATCGGATGTGATAAATTCAATATTTGCTTTGTTGGGATCATTTGCAAAAAAGACCTTTGCATTTTCAATTTTGTCGGCCGACATATCAACGCCCAAAATACGTTTGCATCCCATATCCAAAAAAGGCTTTAAATTACCACCTTCCCCACAACCAATTTCTAAAATAGAAGTGTTCTCATCAACTGTAATCATTTGATTTAGAAAAGGTAACACGTGATTGCTAATCGTAGATGATTGCTCTTGGAAGTACTTTTCCCGATTGATATGTCTCTCTTGCATGAAGGATACGAATTATAATACACCTGCAAATCGCAGGAGTACGAAAATACGAAATTTACACGGAAGCATCTTTAGAGAACCTCAAGAGAAGTTAAAATCTTCTCTTTTTCATTCTCCTTTGCCCACTTTAAACAAACCTATTTGTCTTGAATAGAGGTTAAATTTTACAATTCATACCTCACCATAGGTCGATACTTGGATGTGCGATCAACAATTTTAAATCCAGCACGCTCAAATGATTTATATAAACCAATCCACGCAAATGAATCGGGTAATTTTTCTTGAGTGGGTATAGTGGGGTAAGCTTCAATTATTTTTATTTCGGTAGTTTTTGCATAGTTGATTAACCCCTTCAAAAGAGCAACAGACACGCCCTGTCTTCTAAAATCTTTATGAATAAATGTACAGGGCAACGACCACACTTTCTGATCATCGATGGGTTTATGTACTCTTGATTTTTTCAGCTTAACAAAATCTTCTCGAGGAGCAAATGCACACCAAGCAATGGCTCTTCCTTCATAAATGGCCAATACACCTGTTGGGGAATTTGAAAAAACGAGTTCTTTCATCGCTAGCCTATTTCCATCATCAAATTTTCCCTCTTGAAATTCGCTTTTAGATAATCGGTAATACATGCACCAACAATTTCCACACGCTCCTTTATCACCAAATAGAGCTAAAAATTTTTCCCAATTCTTTTTAGTCAATGGCTCAACGGTAATTGATGAAAGGGAAAGATGGGTTAGTTTTCCAGACATGGAATTTATTTAAAGAAGCTAAATGTAAAAATAGAAAATGTTTGATAAATAAAAAGCTGCATTCATCTTAAATAAAAAATAGATGAATACAGCATAAATACCAAATACAAGTATATTTTAGTCCTATCTGCTTCCCGATAGCTATCGGGACTCTTTTTCACCAATACTTCTTAAAAAAATAGTTCCGTAGGCTATGGCTATGCAACGATTTTTTTAAATCGTCTTGGCAAAAAAATACGTCGCAGCTTTGAACTAAAATATACTTGTAATTGGTATAAGAGAGTTGTTTTGGCTTTTCTCTTATTTCGTAACGACCACCTTCTTCGTGGTGATTCCTGTGGAGTTGGAAATTTTTAGAATATAACTTCCTGCATAATACGTTTTAGTATCAAAATATCCAATCGTTGCTCCTTGATAGATCGTGGTTTTGTCAACGATTTTTCCATTGAGATCGAACAAGACTAATTCAGTGTCTTCGCGATTTAAATCCAATAGCTGAACCACTAATAATTCGCTAGTAGGATTTGGAAAAACAGATACGTTCAATTCAGTGTTAGCATGTTCAATGAGTGAAGAGGTAGATGGGATATAAGTAGTAGTTCCACCTGGGACATTAGTCACTTTGGCAGCAACTAAATTACCATAAAATGTTGGACCTACTACATACGGATATGCAGAATTCCAATTGGCATCAACGGTAGCAAAGTAACAATAGATTCCAGTTGGATATTCTGGTGTTACACAAAATCGACCATTATGTTCATCTAAAAAATCAGGAGTAGAAACTGATGTTGGAATGTATTCATAGTCTTCTCTAAAATAGCCCAGCGGATAAGTAGTACTTACCACCGGTCCTGCAGTAACTGATGCTCCCGTTGGACTTGTTGTACGAGTAGTAATATTTCTCAACTGATAACTCGATTTAATTCTTACAATTGGACCCGTACCATTTACATTTTGATAACCATATGCACCATAAATAGGAAAACCATCATAGGCAAATCCAATTAGTGGAGAATGTGTAGTGCTATCGATAACATAAAGTCCATCCGCATTGTATAAATTGCAAATGGAAGAGACCACATTTAAATCCAGATTAAATGCACTTGGGTTTTGATGATGATGATAATTTCCCATGGCAGGATGCGCCTTAGCACAATCAAATCCACCTCTTTCAGCAACAATGGCATCACGATTCCAAGCTTGCGTTGCTCCCATACCACCTGGACAAGGTGGATTTCCAGGTCCACCACAAAGTGCATTCGTATTGGCATTCCACGCTACACCGTCTCTATAATCAAACAATGCTACACCATTTATAAATACTCCAATATTTCCAGGAGTAGTAGCAACAGCAGTCCCCGTATTTTGAACTGGACTTAAAGGAAAACGAAAAATCGCATTTTGATTTGTGGCAAGCGACGGATTTCCATCTAAGAAGGGACCAGTCACATAACTGGGTAATCCAGTAGTGCTAATGTAAACATCACTCGTGTTGTATTGCACCGTTTGCACATTAACTAAAGCGGCGTCATTGATGGGTGTGGAATTTCCAGAGACATAATGTCGAGCCGTTACTGTATTGTTCTGTAACCATGATAAAATGGCAGGATTTGTTTGTGCTTGCATGGATCCAATGTTGAATACCAACAGTAGGAATACAAATAATTTTTTCATTTTATTTATTTTAAGGTATGTTGACTTTAGTCGTTATAATTATTATTAATCCTTCGCTACCGACGAAATAATTTCTTTTGGGTAAGTATGTTTTGAGTTAAACACAAATTCTTTGTCGCTTAATGTTAAGAGAAAGCTGATGATATCTACTTTTTCATTTTGCGTCAGTGTAATTTTATTTTTTAAAGATGGCGCTAATGTTTTAGAGTCAATAATTCCAGACGTATAATGATTCATCACCTCCGATAATTTCTTAAATCGACCATCATGCATATAGGGGAAAGTATATTCAATATTTCTAAGTGTAGGAATTTTGAATTTGTAAGCATCTGTGGAGTCTAATGTAATGTGCATTCTTCCTTTATCTTTCAATGTTGGATTTTCTGGTAATCCATTATTTGCAAATTCATCATTGGTAAATAAGGGTTCACGATGACAGGATGAACAGTTTTTTTGAAAGAGTGCGTATCCGTTTTTTTCTTGTGTCGAAAATTGTTCATCACCGTTCATTACTTTATCGTATTTTGAATTTGCACTTATTAGCGTGAGTAAAAATTGACTTATCGCTTTCAACGTTTTTTCACCAGTGACCGTACTATCTCCATAAGCTTGAAAATAAAGTTGACGATATTTCTTTGAAGCTTGAAGTTTGATCACCACATTTTTAATGGAGCTTCCCATCTCCAAGGGATGAGTGATAGGGGCCAATGCTTGCATATCTAAATTGTTGATGGCACCATCCCACATAAATGATTTTTTCCAAGCTAAGTTCATTAGTGCAGGCGAGTTTCTGGTACCAATGCTATCGTAAATCCCGTGACTTAACGCATGATCAATATGTGTAAATGCACTGTACGGTGAATGACAACTTTCACAAGAGATGGAATTGTTATCAGATAAGATGGGATCATAAAACAAGACTCTACCTAAGTTCACTTTGTTTTTTTCAATTGGATTTTTAGAAAAATCATATGATGGTTTTGGCCAAGATGAAGGATACGAAAGATTGGATTCACGTGTAGTAAATGCGGAGAGAAGAATAAAGAACAATATATAATGCAATTTATTCATTCTTTCTTACCTTAAAATTTTTAGCCAGAAGTTCAGATAGTTCTACCGCTTTTTTAGTCGGCGACATAATATGATGATTATTGGAAAAGTCTATGGAATGGAGAAATGGATCAACGTTTAAAACTAAATTAATATTCTCATCAGTTGCATTCAGTTGAATTTGTTGAAGCGAATTAAATGGCACTTGATACCCTCCAAGATGAAATTGAAATTCGGTTGATGCAGCTTCACTTTTACTGGCTTGACCTTCCATTTTAAAATTAATATAGCCACTTTGCCAAGTCCAGTACATACCATGGGTAGGATCTAGATCTCCTCCCAAAGCGCCAGAAACATTTGTTAAACTGTCGATGCCCAAATAAAATCGAATTGAATTATAGGAAATCGATCGAAATGTTTTGATGGAGATGGATGTTGTTGCCGGCATTTCAAAATCGATAAGATGATAACTGTTCAACTCCGTAAAAACAATTTCATCTCCCTTTAAAAATTGGATATTAGAAATATAAAATTTTAATTGATTAATTTGAAGTGTATCTTTTTCGTTATTTATAACTATGCTATCAAACTGAATTTCTTTTCCATTCAATAATGCATTAAAGTATATATTCACGCGTTGCGCGACACTTAAGAAGTGCAATAATACCAAAACAAGGAAGATGTAATATTTTTTCATTTATGAGGAGGAGGTCTTCTGTGCATAGAAAAAAGTTCTGCGATTTCTTTTACAAATTCAACATAATATTTCTCTTGATCCTCGTCGCATAATTCATGTATCTCTTCGAAGTGATGATAGTGAATGTTTTCGATTTCAGTTTGCACACTACCAATTTTAATCGACAAAGAATCTATTGACTGTTGATTGCTATCTACCAATAGTTGCATATAGAGAGCATTTTTTAATTCAATAATTTCCTTTTCTTTCTTTTTAATTTTCGCTCTGTGTACAAAGATGATCTTATCGTATTTAAGATTTTGGTTTCGATCAAAATGTAATTTTTCGATAATAATGTTTCTGGGCCCTTCTCCACGAGGAGGCTTTGGTTTCATTAGAAGAATGAAGGAAACTAAAGCGATATTTGTGAGCAAGAGCACAATCGCTACAATGCGAATCAGTTTGTTCTTGTTCATGGATAGAGGGAATTATTATTTTGTATTTGTAGTGACTGCAAAAGATTGTTTTTTTCTGTTGGGATCCATGACGATTGTGTTATGATAAATAAATTGAAAAGAACAATCAAACTAACGGATGTTATCCATGTCCACCCCATATTTTTAGAAATGGTATTTTCACGAATGAAGCTTATTTTTTGCTCTATTTTGGAAAAGAGAAATGGAGGTATCTCTACCTTTTCTACCGTACTTAGCGGATTTAAGAAATCGTATAATTTGTTTTGTGACATGTTACTTTGTGATTAGACGTCGTTATTATTGCTTTCCCTCGCTTAATTTTAATCTTTTTTCGAGACCTACTTTTGCTCTTTGGATGAGCGATTCCACCGATTTTGGACTCAAATTCATGATTTCGGCGATTTCTTGTTGACTTTTATTCTCCAATTTGTTCAAGATGAGGGCCGTTTTCTGATTGGGCGGGAGTTTGTTTATTAAGCTATACAGTTGTTGGAGTTTCTCTTTTTGCTCCAATAAGACTCCAGGGTGATCAAAATGACTTGTTTCAGCATGCGCTTCATTTCCATCCGCAAAGAAGAGCGATGTTAACACAGCAAAACGACGCTTTCTGTTTTTTGAACGAATAAAGTCAAGCGACTTATTAATGGTAATGCGATAAATCCAAGTAGAAATTTTACTCTGTTCTTTAAAACTATCTATAGATAAATGAATCGCAACAAAAACATCTTGTGTAATTTCCTCAGCGTCTTCTCTGTTTTGAACATACTGGAGCGACAAGTTATAAACTAGTTTTCCATACGTATTATAAAGTTCCTGTAGTGACATTTCCAATTGACGTCACGAATATATTTTTTTATTTCGAGAAAAGGAACAAATGAAATGTTCAAGTCAAGTTAACCTAAATTTCCTCCTATTCGATTGTAGATAGTGGACGGATTCCAGTCTCGTTTTATTCCTATGCGCATTCTTTTTGCTTTTCTAAAAAACTTGAATGAAATTTCATTGAAAAGAATGTAGTATCAGAGGACATATATTAGTTATACGCCATATGTTAAAGTTATATTTGTTTTGGACCTTTGCCAAAAAGTGTTATTTTTTTAAGATGTATAAAGAAAACTTTAAAAAACGCAGTAAAAAATATAGCCTCCTATTTTTCAACAAGAGGCTATAATTTATTTTAAAATAAATTTATTGTTTCACCATTTTCTTAGATGCTATAACTTTACCATCGCAAACCAATGTGTAGTTATATAATCCTTTACTTAACTCTGATGAATAAACTTCCAACTCACCAATACCTCTTTCGTTAATGATTGCTGTATTGATAATTGAACCCGTTGTTGAAGTGAAAATAATTCTTGCATCTCTTACATCATCTGGAATTTGGAATGTAATTCGTGTACTCTCTGTGAATGGATTCGGGTCGTTTTGATTTAATATAATACTAGAAACATTAGATAAAGAAATCTTCTGGGAATTTTGTGGGTTAATGTTAGGCAATGGTGTAGGATTTTGCAATGCATTTATCAACGAATCGATAGTTGCTTTTTGCTCGTTAACCGCAGCAACCAAAAGTGGAATTACGCCTGTATAGTTCATGCCTAAACTATTAAATGCTGGATTTAGCAGTGTTCCCACAGAATCATATTCGGCAGGGTAATTAAAGTCTTTTACAAGGTCTGGAGCTATGGCGGCTACGTCTTGGGCAATAAATCCATAGTGCGTTCCATAAGGCAAGTGAAGATTAGGATGGATTTGATGATTAAACGTATATTGTTTTGGTGAAAATTGCGACAATAAACTAGATGCATTTTGAATTGCAACAATGTTGTCTTTTTAATTGGCATCTGAAAATTCATATATATCTCCTGATGCCCAAACTTCACCATTAAAGTAACCTGCTGCTCCACTACATGAGCCGATTGAACCACTGGTACCACCCGTACATGTTTGGTCAGGGCAGAAGCCCAAACGCCAAAGTTATTTCCGGCAGAGCTGTTGGAATAAAAATATCCACCATAGGTATTAGTTGATCCACTTCCAGACATAAAGGCGGCAAAACCGTATTTTCTAATGGGTGTACATGCGCCATCATTCTGAGCATAAAAATTGTAAGCGTCGCTAACATTGGAAGTGCTGGTATTTCTACAACGTTGGTAAATACCTTGCATGATAACATTCGTATTTGAAGATGTATTATCAATATTGCATTCTATTCCTATTGTTTGATGTCCATTTTCCGCATGAACATTAGCTCCAATTGCCCGGTTGGTTGAATTGGAAGTTTGAAGGATTTCATCGACTCTAAAACCTATATCATCACCACTAGTTGAAATGTCAGTATTGTCATAAACATCTAGATGAGCTGCAGGAGAATTTGTTCCAACACCTACACGACCATAATTTAATCCACTACTAATAACCATGCGTTCATTCAGCGAACCACCTCCTCCTGAATTTCCGGTTCCGAAGGCGATATCATCATCTTCCCAATTATACATAGTCACACGTCCAGAATTGTCATTTAATATTCTAAATCCATCTGACGAACTGTAACCTGTTGAATTATTTGAAATTTGAAATGCAATAGTTGTTGAAGCAGTCACTTCGTGTAAGTGCAATCTACAACTTGGAGAAAATGAGCTATAATTCCCAATCCCTACATAACCGGCATCCGCACCTCCTTGTTCTCTAATTTCCATTGCACCTGTGGCGTTTCCTCCGGTTCCAGAGGCAAATTTCAAATGTCCTCTTGGAGCTTGAATGTAAAATGCATTTCCTCCAGTAAATGAAAGTAATCTTGCATAATCAGTTCCGTTTTTTTGCATTCTCCAATATGTGTCACTACCAGTGGGGACATCAGTTGTAAATACATCCTTTGAAAGGGCAGTTCCACTACCATTCGTTAAAATATGTAACCACGCTCCTGGAGAGGTAGTGCCAATACCAAGTTCACCGGTGTTTTTTAATGTCATTTTTTGTGTTGAATTGGTGAAAAATTCAATATTATAACTATTAACTGTTTTAATGGTGAGTGGAATTGACATTGAATTATCCCAACCGACAAATTCTGTTGTAGGACTACCCACAGTATTAAATGGAACAGAAACTTGTGCATTTAGTTGCATGCTTAAAATTGTTAACCATACAATCATGAAGAGTTGTTTTTTCATTTGGATTTAATTTTAGAATTTTAGGAACTTATGAACTGAAATGATTTTATTTTTTTTAAACGAGGCAAAATAGATGCCTTCTGAAATAACTCCAACATTAATTCTTCCTTCCATAGAATTAACAAATTCTCTTTTTATTAATTTTCCTCTGCTGTCATATATAATTACTTCATCAATCTGATGTTTGGATTTATATTGAAAATAGTCCTGAACAGGGTTTGGCCATAAGTTTATATCGCTTTTTTCAATATCATAAAGCCCTGTCCATGTTTCATTATAAAGTGAATCGGTGGTGACACATATATCGTCAATATAATAATAAGCATAAAGAGGAAAGGGTAAGAATATTAATGTGTCTGTATTTGAGGCATCGTAAAAATTTCCAATTGATACATACTGGTAATTTGAATCCGCAATGAAAGAACCACTGATTTTATGCCAATTAATTGTATCAGTTAACAAAGTATCCAATTTTAGATGAGCGAAATTATCTACTAGCGCAGGATTTAATTTACTATACGAGTTATTAAAAAATCTTAATCCTATGTTATTACTAAAAAAACCTGCACCATTCTTAGTAGCAGAGACAGCATAAAATGAAAAATAATATTTGGTTCCAATTTGAAGTGGAGATAATAATTGAGCACCTATATATTCTCTATAATTATTTCCGACACTTGAATTACCTCTGTGATAAGTTATAGTACCACAAAATGCATTACCAGAATGAGACAATTGATAACCAAACACAGCATTTGGTACATTCATGCCTGTAGTACTACATCCATTAAAATAATCAGCAGAGTTTCCAAAAGATGACCAATCTTGAACATCATCCATATTATCTAAAACGATTGGACAAAATACAGTATCCTCAAAACTCGGATTAGGCACTAAATTTATCTGAGCCTCCGCCAGAGGCAAGATGAAAAAAACTAGTATAAAAGTAATGAAAGGTCTCATAAGAGAATAATTAGGAATACAAATCAAATGTAAATAAAGAATTGGATTTTCCACAATTATTTTTTACATTATTCAGATTGTATTAAAGATCAAAGCATTAAACTTGTGACTCTTTAAAAAATATAAGATGAACGAGAAAGGAAATGTCAAAATTTTATAAATTATTTCAGAAGCAAATTTCAAGTAAAGTCTTAAACAAATAGTATATCGACTGAAGAATAAATTTTAAATTTAAAAGATTGTATTTTGATATATCAAATTTATTTTGAAATTTTAAAATAACTAATCATTATCTTGTGTAAATCCTGTAGCGACATTTCCAATTGAACACACGAATATATTTTTTTATTTCGAGAAAAGGAACAAAAGAAATGTTCAAGTCAAGTTAACCTAAATTTCCGCCTATCCTACTGTAGATAGTGGACGGATTCCAGTCTCGTTTCGCCCCCAAACGCATTCTCTTTGCTTTTCTAAAGGTTCAAGAGAGAAATATCATTGAAGAGAATAAAAATATCGGAAACCACAGGTTTAATTATATCATATAAGTTAAAATTATTTTGTTTTGACCCCTTACCATAAAGTGAATTTTTTAGTATGTATAAAGGGAACGATAAAAGGAAAGTAAAAATTAAGCCTCCCAATGTTACTTGAGAGGCTTATTATAAATTTAGTAATAGATTGCGTTTATTGTTTCACCATTTTCTTAGATGCTATAACTTTACCATCGCAAACCAATGTGTAGTTATATAATCCTTTACTTAACTCTGATGAATAAACTTCCAATTCACCGACACCTCTCTCATTTATGATTGCAGTGTTGATAATTGTACCCGTTGATGAAGTGAAAATAATTCTTGCATCTCTTACATCATCTGGAATTTGGAATGTAATTCGTGTACTCTCTGTGAATGGATTCGGGTCGTTTTGATTTAAAATAATACTGGAAACATTAGATAAAGAAATCTTCTGAGAATTTTGTGGATTAATGTTAGGCAATGGTGTAGGATTTTGCAATGCATTTATCAACGAATCGATAGTTGCTTTTTGCTCGTTAACCGCAGCAACCAAAAGTGGAATTACGCCTGTATAGTTCATGCCTAAACTATTAAATGCAGGATTTAACAGTGTTCCCACAGAATCATATTCGGCAGGGTAATTAAAGTCTTTTACAAGGTCTTAAGCTATGGCGGCTACGTCTTGGGCAATAAATCCATAGTGCGTTCCATAAGGCAAGTGAAGATTAGGATGGATTTGATGATTAAACGTATATTGTTTTGGTGAAAATTGCGACAATAAACTAGATGCATTTTGAATTGCAACAATGTTGTCTTTTTAATTGGCATCTGAAAATTCATATATATCTCCTGATGCCCAAACTTCACCATTAAAGTAACCTGCTGCTCCACTACATGAGCCGATTGAACCACTGGTACCACCCGTACATGTTTGGTCAGGGGCAGAAGCCCAAACGCCAAAGTTATTTCCGGCAGAGCTGTTGGAATAAAAATATCCACCATAGGTATTAGTTGATCCACTTCCAGACATAAAGGCGGCAAAACCGTATTTTCTAATGGGTGTACATGCGCCATCATTCTGAGCATAAAAATTGTAAGCGTCGCTAACATTGGAAGTGCTGGTATTTCTACAACGTTGGTAAATACCTTGCAAGATAACATTTGTATTTGAAGAAGTATTATCAATATTGCATTCGATTCCTATTGTTTGATGTCCATTTTCCGCATGAACATTAGCTCCAATTGCCCGGTTGGTTGAATTGGAAGTTTGAAGTATTTCATCGACCCTGAAACCGATATCATCACCACCAATGGAAATGTCAATATTGTCATAAACATCTAGATGAGCTGCAGGAGAATTTGTACCAACACCTACACGACCATAATTTAATCCACTACTAATCACCATGCGTTCATTCAGCGAACCTCCTCCTCCTGAATTTCCGGTTCCGAAGGCGATGTCATCATCTTCCCAATTATACATAGTCACACGTCCAGAATTGTCATTTAAAATTCTTAATCCATCTGTTGTGCTGTAACCTGTTGAATTATTTGAAATTTGAAATGCAATAGTTGTTGAAGCAGTCACTTCGTGTAAGTGCAATCTACAACTTGGAGAAAATGAGCTATAATTCCCAATCCCTACATAACCGGCATCCGCACCTCCTTGTTCTCTAATTTCCATAGCACCTGTGGCGGTTCCTCCGGTTCCAGAGGCAAATCTCAAATGTCCTCTTGGAGCATGAATGTAAAATGCATTTCCTCCAGTAAATGAAAGTAATCTCGCATAATCTTCTCCGTCTTTTTGCATTCTCCAAAATGTGTCGCTACCGTCGGGGACATCAGTTGTAAATGCATTTTTTGAAAGGGCAGTTCCACTACTATTCGTTAAAATATGCAACCATGCCCCTGGAGTGGCAGTGCCTATTCCAAGTTCGCCGGTGGATAGCAACCTCATCTTTTCCGAACTATTGGTTTTAAAAACAACAGATTTAGCATCAATAGTGCCAAAAAAGTCAGTTCCTGGAGTAGTGCCATTGTTGCCAGCTAAACGCCATTCTAAAATTTGTGCACTGAGTATATTACATATAAGCAATAATACAACAGTTGAGATTAATTTTTTCATTTTTCTTTTGTTTAAAGATTAAAATATGTTAGTTAATTTGAAATGGTATTAAATTTTAATTGCTACAATAAGGCTAATCCAATTTCAATATATTATTATTTTCTTTGAAACTATTGAACTACCCAATATTATTCTTATCAAATATACTCCTGAATTCAAGCCTTCAGAACTAATAAGATTATCTCCAAAACGAACTATTCCATTCTTTACTAATTTACCTTCAATTGTATGTAATGCAAATGTAACATCATGATTTTGCTTTGACATGATATGAATTTGCGAACCATTCTGTAAGAGTGATGGATAAACAAAAATTAATTCTGTTCTATATAAGCTCTCATTTAATCCCTGAATGGAATCTAAAGGAATCAAGGAAATTTTATCAATATAATAATATGCATTATTGTTTAATCCGTTGCCACTATCTGCATCAATGATGGTTGTATTAATGCTATCCTTAAAATTTCCTATTGTAAGATATTTTTCTCCACCCTGAGCTGTGAAGACCCCAGAAATTTTAGTCCAATTCAAACTATCAGTAATAATGTTTCCCTGTGTGTTTTCAATCTGTGGTTGATAAGGAAGATAAGAACAACCTGAATTAATAGGAACTTGAGAACTTAAATATGCCCCAATATCATCTGTTGCCAATGCAAAATTATTTGCCCTAGATATATAAAACTCCACAAAGTACTCTTTGCTGAATTTTAATGTATCATTTAGTTCTACACAGATATATTCTCGTGTATTAATAAAACCCCAAATTGGGTCAGCTAGGTATATACCAACATAAGCATTTCCATCATATGGCAATTGAAATCCATTTTGATTTTGTAATGCTGAATTACCACAGAGAGGACTTAATCCATAATAAAAATCGGGAGTACAATCTGTGGGGTTGAACCAAGGTAAACTGGCATTATTAAATTGAAAACTATCACAGTTTAGAGTATCTTCAAAACTCGGATTAGGCACTAAGTTTATCTGAGCCTCTGCCAGAGGCAAATTGAAAAAAACTAGAATAAAAGCAATGAAAGGTCTCATAAGAGAATAAATTAAAATACAAACCAAATGTAAATAAAGATTGAGGTTTTCAAATATATTAAAATGTAAAATTCGTATATTATTGAAATTCAATTACAATAAATTATATTTCGTTGACTCATATTCGGAAGCTACTTTTAGAATCAACTATTTAAACTAATAAAAAAGCTTTAGCAATATAAAGTTTAAGCATGTTGCTTAAATCATATATTGTTAAGACTTCACAGGGTGGCTTAACTTAATATGTGCCTTTTTTTATTTCGAGAAAGGGAACAAAAGAAATGTTCAAGTCAAGTTAACCTAAATTTCCTCCTATTCGATTGTAGATAGTGGACGGATTCCAGTCTCGTTTCGCCCCCAAACGCATTCTCTTTGCTTTTCTAAAGGGTTCAAGTGAGTTCTGTTTCATAAATTGCAATGCGGAAATATTATCAATAGGAAACACTATTTTGTCATTGTTGGAAAGATGTAATTTTAGTAATTCAATTCCTGCCGATTGATGTTCAGCTAAAATGATTCCTTCTCCAAAGTTGGGTAAATAGAATCCGAGTACTCGATCATTTTCTAAATACAAAATTCCAGAACTACAATGTTCCATTAAATGGGATAGTCGATTTTCGGAAGAAAGTTTTTTATCCAATTGGTAAAGTTGGTCAAAATACTTTTCCTGAAATGGTATTACATTTTTGGATCGCACAAAATTTTCGTTTAGCAACACCTCTTTATAAAACAAGTATTCTATTTCCGTTTCAAATCCCAGTTTCGAATAAACGGGAGCTCCCATATCGGTAGCTATTAAAAAAATTGTTGATGTTTTATGGCCTTCCGCAATTTTTATTAAGTGCTTGGTGATAGATGTTCCGTGCCCTTGATTGCGAAATTCGGGATGTACAATAATATGACCTAACCATGCCACATCATCATGTACAATAGTACAGCCCACGCCAATTATTTTATCTTCATTCGTGAGTTTGATGGGGAAACAAAAATGAGATGATAGATAGAATTGAAAAGGAACTTTAATATCTGTCCAGTCTGGGGGACGCAACTCATCTAAAATGGAAATATCTAGATGCGTAAAAGGAGCGAAACGCATGAATGAAAATTAATTGGTTTCATAATCCAGCGTTACGGTAATCGTAGCTGTTTTTCTTTTTGATGTGGTATTAAAAGAGCCACCCCAACTGTATTCTTCAGAAGAATTTTGAGCTACAATTTGAAATACTCCCATGTCTGCATTTTTTAATTTCCCGACACGAGCTCCCGCATTTTCTGCAATTTTAGAAGCGCGTACATTGGCGTCCTTGGTGGCTTCGGCAATCATTTCAATTTTTAATTCAGCTAATTTCGTATAATAGTATTGCGGATTATTAGAGTAAAATTCAATACCCGTATTGATGAGCTCGCTGACTTCTCGTGAAATATTTTCAACCTTATCCACTTCATACGATTCAATTTGCACATCTTGTCGTAACCGATACCCAGTAAAAATGGAACTGATACGATTCCCTCTATTGTCGAAGGACTCGTCAAACTCTTTTACAATATCTACTGCAGAAAAGATCATGTTTTCAGGTTTCAGTCCTTTCTCGATCATGTATTTTCGAATATTCTCACGGTCTTTGTCGAGTTGTGCATAGGCATCTTTTAGTTCTAAGCTCTTTTTTCCAAAGGAGCCCGACCAAACAATCAAATCAGAAACAAAACTCTTGCTCCCCAATCCGGTTACCGAAATGTTGTTGTTGGAATTATTTCTGTTCTTAAAAGCATTCGAGAAAAGAAATGCAGAAAGGACAATGGCGATTGCAAGTGAGATACTGCCGGCGTAAGATTTCATAGAGGAATTAGTGTAGATTTAATTTAGATTGAACGAGATAAACGGTAAACTATATACTCTTATTATGTTAAGCATTTTTTAATTTCTCGATATCGAGTTTTCTCATCTTAAAAAGTTCTACTGACACCCGCTCTGCTCTTTGAGGATCTCCGAAAAGTTCACCTATAATGGCAGGAACCACTTGCCATGAAACGCCAAATTTATCTTTCAACCATCCGCACATACTTTCTTCTCCGCCCTCACAAAGTTTCTCCCAGAAATAATCGATCTCGAATTAAGAATCGCAATTGATGACAAAAGAAACCGCTTCATTGAATTTGTATTTAGGACCTCCATTCAACAGCATAAATTTCGCTCCATTTATCTCGATCATAACAACCAAGGGATTCACGCTCGTTATTGTTGCATTGGAAAAAATGGAGCAATAAAACGCAGCAGCTTCTTTGGCGTTTCCATCCATCCAAAGACACGGATATATACTATGATTTAGTTTCATGAGTTTGCGCAATTAAACATCCATTGTACACCAAATTTATCTTTACAACTTCCAAAGTAAGCACCCCAGAACATATCTTGTAATTCCATTTCCACCTTACCTCCTGCAGAAAGTTTGTCGAACAATTTTTTAGTTTCCTCTCTCGAATCAGGCTCCAAATTAATGTACATATTATTACCAAAGTTCACCGTAAATCCCATCGATTCGGGAGCATCGGTACCCATGATGATATGTCCGCCAACAATAGCCAACTCTACATGCATCACCAATTTTTTATCTTCTTCGGGCATGGGTGGCGTCGTCATCGTCCATGGGAATATCGCCAAAGCGATTGATCCCATCTCCAAGAAATTCTCCGCCAAAAACGGATTTATAAAATAAAAAAGCTTCCTCTGTTTGTCGAGGGAAATTCAAGTAAGTGCTAGTACGTGCCATAAATAATTTTTAATAAGATGTAAATATATTTAATTTTAAATTGAATGTACATACTATAAAGAAAATTCATAATCCCTTTCCACTTTACATATTCGCACCTTGAAAGCCGAGTACCATAGTTCTCGACCTTTTCTTTGTGCTATGCGATGATCGGCTTGTTGTTTCCATGTTTTTATACTTTCCAAACTGCTCCAATAAGAAACGGTAATTCCAATCTCTTCTCGCGCAGATTCAATTCCCAGGAAGCCATCTATCTTTTTTGACAACTCTTCCATTAAGATGGCTGTATCGGAATAGCCATGATCACCTTCTGTGCGAAGGGAAGTAAAGATTACAGCATAATAGGGAGTGTCAGGTGTTAAAGCGATCATAGTTATAGATGGTATAGTGATGGAATATTTATTTCAAAAATATTTATTCTTTATCCACCTTAAGAGAAGTTAAGATTTTATTGCCGCAATTTTTTAGGGCTTTACTACTGTGTGGAAGTTGAGCTTGAATAGATACTATTAATTCATTTTTCAGGTCTGGGTATTTTCGACATAAATTGAATAAAGTTAACATGGCATAATATTTTGTAGCAATGGAAATAGATGGTGTATTCAACCAATAAAAAAGTCGATCTACAATTTCTCCTTCCAATTTTTGCGGCAAATCATTTCCACAGATCATGCATTGTTTTGCAATTGTTCTATCAAAATTAAGAATGTGAATACGGTCGAAGTTTTTAAATCCCTCAATAATAATTTCTTTTGATTTGCTCGGGTCGATCATACTGATGTCGCCAAGTAACCACGAAAATCGAGTAGAGATAGGATGCTCCAAATAAAGCACAGGGAATAAATTCTTGAGTGGAATTTTTTCTTTTAAAATTTTACGAGCAAGCGGCACTCGGTAATTGGCATAGCTACTTCCAATGTGTTTTATTATTTCTTGTTTGATGGATGCGGCACTCATAATGGAAGGGAAGATTCAATGCAAAAACATTTTTATCCTTGCTTCCTAGTTACGATTTTTCCTGCCAACCATCCCATCGGAATGTAAGCTAAAGCTAGGTCTGTAATGTTAAACCACATAGGTGCAGGAAGCATCATCACTGCAGTGATTCCTCCAATCAAGAAAACACACCCAATAGCAATGGCAAATTTCATTTTATTATTGGCGGCAATAAGAGCTGCGATGAATGCGCCAACAAAAGTTCCCAACGCATGTGCTAGCCATGGCATAAGAAAGTTGATGGGGGTAAATAAATGAATGGAAGCTTTGAGTCCTTCCATCGTTTTTACATCAGCTCCTTCTGGCGGAGGGATGATGGATCCGCTGATTTGGATGATAGCTCCATTGACAATACTTCCAATAATAATTCCGAGAACAACAGCAAGAATATTTTTTAATATGGGATTCATTTGCATATAGATTTTAGTGAATACTCGATAATAAGTTTGGATATATCCATCAGAATAAAAGAGAAATTAACCCCATTCATTCTATATGTAAATATACTAATATTATTTATTCACCAAAATTAATTTAAATCCCACTCAGATTTCCCGAATGTACCCTCCCCAACTCCTCTCGTTTCCATTTATTAATCATCTCTTGGCTAATTTCAGCCTCCGCTTCTTTAAATCGGCGAGTATAGTTCTTTTTATTCGCAACTTCTTGCTCTAAAGCATAGTTGCCTGTTTGCTTGGCGAGCTCCAATTTCTCAAAGCTCAATTGACTTCGTAATGTCATTTGTTCAACGCTTTCAATTTGAAAAATATGTTCGTCGTTTTCTAAAATATCATCATAGGGGCCTCGCGAAGAAAGTAACTTCACAAGCACCGGCGACATCTCAATGGCTAAGAATAAAAGCATAATAAAAATGCTCGCCATAGAAATGGTAGCACTGTTTTTTGAAACATTTCCTAAGGCATCTAATCGTTTATCAAAACCATCATAAGCCCCTCTAACAATAGAAGATTTTAAACCTTCAATAGTGGCAGCGGTTTTGTCTAATTCTTTTTGCTTAGATTGAATTAGCGGAAGATTGTTCGCCGATAAATCAGTTAATTCCTGTTGTGCTTTTTCGGCATCCGCTTTTTTAATTTTGTAGATGGTAGCTGCTCCACGTTTGTTAGAACCTCCACTTCCATCCGCTTCCACACGTGCCACTTCGTCTAATAGGTTGCGTTGTAAAGTAGCCTGCGTTAGTTCTCCTTTCAATGATTTTATTTGGGAAGCAAGGGTAGCCATCTCCGCTGTGTATCGACTTGTCAACGTAGCTTCTTGAAGCTTGATGTCTTTTTGCTTCATAATCTCCAATTCATATTCGATGGAAGTATGGAAGATTTGAAGTTCCAACGGTTTTGAAATGACAAAGGCAATGACAGCGGCCAACAAAATTCGCGGAGTGGCCATCTTAAATTCATTCCAAAAGCCTCCGCCTTTCTTCATGCTCGAAACGATGTAACGATCCAGATTAAAAATCATTGCACCCCAAATACATCCAAAAATTACGGCTGCAAAAATTCTCCAGAGCAAAGTCATGTCGTTAAAAATAAAATAGAGTGCATAGCCTCCAGAAATCGCAGCGAAGAGTCCGGTGAAAAAGACGGTAGCACCCATGCCTATATACTTCGCATGTTCCGTCGGTGTTTTTTGGAGGATCTCTTGGTTCACTCCAGAGCAAAACCAAAAGAAGTTTTTCAATTTTTCCATGTTGGGGGGTTGTTTAGGAAGGGGAGAATGGAATCTCCTACTGAAATTTAAAATACCTAACGCAATATGGATTGTAATTATTGATCTAAAGGGAAATATTCTTTCTCAAGCAACAAAAGGCGGGGATGAAATTTGCTACTAGTTACTTGCCAAAGTATATTGTTTAACGTATGGATCTATGTTTGATGGCCCACTGATTTATTATGATGATTATGATTTTTTATGATCCCCCTGCGCCCGCTGCAAAACCGTTGCGCCCGCTGCGTTTAAACGGTCAATTCTAACTGTCTACTTACTTTTCTTATGTAGGTTAATATTAGCTCCCAATTCAAAATTAAATTGTGTAAAGAAAAAATGTTGACTCGCCTTATCCGCTTTATTTTTTGTGGTTCGAATATCTGACATATTGATGTAGCCTCCTTTCAATTCGGTTTGTATGAAAAGCCAATTATTATAAGTTAAGTTCAATCCAACTAAGGCTCCCAATCCATATCCTGAGAGATGAAACTGATCGTATCTTTCTTTACTGAGTAAAGTAGTGTTCGTTCTTGGCACCAAAACACCAATACCAAATCCTTCGGTCATATTTAATTTAAATCGTTTATAGGTAACAAGATTATCAAATCTTCTCATGTCTGTATTAATATAATTCAATCCATCGGTATGTTCAAATTGTAAAAAGTCTTTGGAAAGGGTAATGTCTTCATTTGAATAGAGCCCTTCATAGTGAGCTACCGTATCTGAAATTCCTCCATTAATTTTCACCGTTTGATTTTGCTTCATTACATATTTCATGTGATCATCTCCCACCGTGATACTCCAATGTTCAGAGAAGAAGTAACCCAATCTAAAATTATATTGTGGAATGGTGAAGCGAGAGGGATTCAAATACGGATCGGCCGCGAGATGAGAAGGACGATCTTTCGCCACTACATTGTTTAATGTAAAGTCATAATTCGCGCCATTGAAATGGATATCGGAAGTTGTGAACCATGCTCTGTTCCATCCAAAGTAAACGAAAAACTTTCCTTTTTGATGATATTGTTCTTTAACTGGAGGTTCTTGGGAAAAGGTATAAGTTGAGATTAAGATGAGGCTGTAGAAGATGGTATTGAATTTCATATTGTTGAGAGTCCTCGATTCTTATTAGAATGGAGAGTGCGAAGATAGTAAATTCAAAAAATTAATATCTGCTTAATGTCTGGTTCTAAAAATTCATCAAAACTGAGATTCAGAGATGAAAAAGTTCATAGATTCTTAGAGTGAAAAATCAAAAAAAGAGGCCCGCTATGCAGGCCTCTCAACAAACTATTATTTTTGAAGCGCACTATTTCACCAATAATTTTTGTAGGGCTATACCTCCGTTGTTTCTTATTTCAACAAAATAAAGTCCAGGTTGAAATAGTGATGTATTTAAATCCATGGAAGTGGTAAATAGATTGCTAAAGATCATTCGACCTTGAACGTCGTAAATAGTGGCAATAGCATTTTTAGCTCGAGGAGATGTAATAACGCAAGAAGAACTACAAGGATTTGGCGACATAGAGAACTGTGCTTCTGCATTGTTTTCGTTGATTCCAATTGTAGTAATGGTAAAACAAGCCGTAGTATCTGTACAATTTCCTTTTGTAATAATGGCTGCATAACTTCCATTAGCAGTTGCCGTGAATGTGGAGGATGTTTGACCTGAGAGGAGCGAATAATTGTTGTTACAATCGGCCCATTTATAGGTAGCACCCAATTGTTGTGAAATTAAGGTTACTCCACTTTGAAAGACGGTGGTGTTTACACTATCCATGGTCAATGTAAGCTGCACTGTTGAATCACATCCTAGAGAAGTTGTGAATGTCTCAAGGTAAACTCCTCCTGTTGTTAAAGTTTGTGTTCCGAAGATATAAGGTGTTCCTTTACAAATGGTGGCCGACTGAGTGAACACACTATTAATTCCAGTCACCCAATTCGAAGTAGATCCAACTAAAGCAAATCCATTCAAAGTACCGTTATTTGATAATGTGGATAGGTCAGGTAAGGTTGTGACGCCTGCATTGTTGCCATTTGCGGTACCTTCATTAAAACGATAATAAGCTTCCAAATTCGCAGCGGGTAAACAAAGTTCAACATTTTTATAATTGGCAATTTCGGAAACAGTTCTTTCATCGCTCCAAACTCTTACTTCTTCAATACTTCCTTGGAAATAGCCCGTTAAATCATTTCTTCTTCCAATTTGTATATTATTAAGAGCACTAGTAGCTACGGTTACGGAGGAGGTACCTGAATTTGCGAGAACACCATCAACATATAATTTTAAGTTATTACTTGTGGATTCATAAACTCCAGCAAGATGATGCCATGCTCCCATTGAAAGCGCATTTGGAGCACTTACACCAAACCCTCCAACTTCAATTCTAGGAATTCCATTGATAATATTTAAAGTGAATCGATTTCCGTTTGCCATATCACCCCAATCCACAATTACTTTTTGAACAGTGGAAATGGTGGTGAACTTAATCATCGCTTCCACAGTGCGTGAGCTGTTTCCTGTGGGCCCAGGAAAATTGGTAAGTACATAGTCGTTTGTTCCATCGAAATTCAATGCATTTTGTGCAGAAGAATTAAAGTTTAAAAACAATAGAAATAAAATAGAGAGTTGTTTCATAGTATATAAATTTATTAATTAGATCTTCTCCTTTCTTATGAATGAAGAAAAGCAAAATTATGCTTTTTACTTTGACTGGAATTAATTATTGCAGAAGAATAAATCATGAATTCCCAGTAATTGATCTGTTTAAGTATAAATTCCCTAAGATTAGGGATAGCTTAAGAAAAACTCATTAACAAAACGGACATTCAATTTACAACTAATAGATCATAATTTTACCAGATAAAATTTTGTTGGGTAGAGAAACTTGATAGAAATACATTCCACTTGATAAATTTAGGGAGATGGATTCATCTAGTTGATGCAATCGTTTTTGAAATACCAAATTACCTAGTACATCTAAAACCTTCAATTCTGTTTCTCCATAGGTAGAATGGACAAAAATATTTCCATAGGATGGATTTGGGTAAAGGTTAAAATTTTGTGTAGATGAATGTTCTTGAATAGTTGAAATTAAATTCACCGCATTAAACGTAGGCGACAAATAAACAAAAGGTCCATTACCATTGGGATATCTCCCCCAAGTAATATCATTTGTTTGTATTGGATAAACAGTACTATCGATGACGGTTCCATTGGAATACGATAGTATAATATCTTCTCCATTTCCCGAGAATCCAAAAGAACAGTGTGTTTCATTGGAGGAGGTGTCGTTATCAGCCCAAACAATGAAATACCCGAAAGGAGGAATTGTTTTTCCGAATGGGAACTGCCACTTATTCGGATTGGAAAAGTTATCGGATAAGAAAAGATAGTCGAGAGAAACCACCGATGAAGAAGTATTATAAAGTTCAAGCCAATCACTATACCCTCCATTTGCATTTTGTACACTCGAAATGTTTAAAGCCATCATTTCATTAATCACCACTTGACTAGGAAACAAGGAAGCATAATTTGCATGTAAAGTATAGAATTCATGTTCCGCTCTAGCTGGAGAAAATATTCCAGCGTTATTATTCTCTGCGTAAAAATAATATTGCAACGAGGAATTATTTATTGGAATGTATATTCCATAAATTCCATCTGCCGCAGCACTGTCACCATGCAAACCATCATCAAACATAGGTAGGCGATAGAAGCGATCTAAATCGGTATTTCTAACTCCCAAATAAACAGTATTTGCATTTATAGCTTCTATCTTTATTAGCACCGTTGTATTGACATTAGGAAAAGTGTCGGACACGATGATGTTTGATAAAGTAGGAGCTACTTGCATAAACTCTGGAGTAGAATTTAGATAATTCATTCTCACATTCATTAACTCCGTTATTCCAGGTATAATTTTTTGACTGGTTACCACCGTAGAATATAAATTACTTTGAAATTGACTATAATTAAAAAATAGATTTGAGTCGGATTGTACAATGGTATCTATGATATTTTGCAAGTGCTGTGCTTTAGCAAGGTAACTAGAGTTATCTAAATTTTCTTGTACAATGGTTTTCATATGTGCAATGTACATTCGTTTAAATGTGGGTTGAGTCAACAGTTTATTTACCAAAGGCCACAAGCTATCATTTTGATGAAGCAAAGAAGACATATTCTGCATTTGTGCAGTGGTAAGTGAAACATTGTTGTGGGCTTTAGCAAAAACCCCTAATCCTCCATTCAAATCCCAAATGATGGGATTAAATCTTCCATGATCATCTTTATAAATATAATAGTTGTGTTTAGAGTTACCTAAATAACTGTCGAGAATTACAAATACATTGGTTAATGCAAACATCCAAAGAGTTCGATCCACATCTAAATTATTTTCAATTCCTACAATATTATTATTTAACGTATCACAAAAACGCATTAAATCAGCTAGCCCATAGTCCGATTTTAAAGTATATGGAAACGAGTATAGCGTACTATCACTTCCTTTAAAACGCAGATCGCATCCACCGTTATCAGCAAAAACAAAAGTGTTGTCTTTGGAATAAAATCGATCCTCTAAGAAATGATTTGTTACCGATTCTGTATTTGTGTAATGCCCCATTAGTTGACCATTTATGTACACTTGTGCATAATTGGCTGATGATATTTTTGTATATTGTTGTAAGATGGAATAAAGTAATACTTCACGAATACAAGAAGGGTCATTAAAACCATTACTTAGTTTGATATCTTTATATCCAAGATAATCTTGATTTTTAAAATGATCGAGTTCGATGTGCAAGGGATTTTTCATATTCGCTGCATTATATGAGCTGTTCCCTTTATATTTTACACCTACACTGTCGAATTGAACACCATTTATTTTTACCCATTGCGCCATGGTATAACCATCACTTCCTTGTTTTGACGTATCAAGAAGATAGTCCCAATTCGATTGTGCAAAGAAAATTTCAATTTGTTGAATGGTATCTAGTGCATAAAAATTTTGAGCTGATGATTTCATCGAGCAGAACAGAAGCAATAGAATGATAAGACGAATCTTTTTCATGTAACAATTGTTGGATCTAATTTATGGAATAGAATTGAGGGAGTCAAGCACGAACATCCCCAATTAGAGCATATTTAATGAAAAAGGATTAATCTGATTCTAATAATAGGTAGAAGTTTCTAGAGTGGCCGTAGATTAAAACTTACCCACATGAACATCCTTAATGAACTGAATAACCCCACTCATGAACACCTGTTGGTCATCCCACATAGAAAGATGGCTGCCGTTGGGACAATACAAGTAGCGACCTTTTTGCAACAAGGTGCTTTGTTCTTCCATCGTTTTCGGATCCATGGTATCGTATTTTGCTCCAATCATCAAGGTAGGAATATAAATCTCTTTCAATCGATCTTTAATATCCCAGTTCGAAAGTCGACCACTTATACCAAACTCACTTGGCCCCTGCATCATGGTGTATATTGTTCCATTCACATGTGGCATCGAGCGATTAAAACCATCAGGCCATTCTTTTAATCTGCATAGATGTTCTCGGTAGAAATTTGGAATCAAAAGTTCCATGTAGCGTGGATTAGCAAAATCTTTTTTTGCTTCCAACACTTTAATTTCTGCTAGTGCCGATGGATTCATTTGTTTAGCGAGGACTTCGTCAGCATATTTACCATATTCTTTAGCGCTAGCCATCATATTCGAGACCACTAAACTTTTAAGATGATGTTGATATTTTAGCGCGTACTCCATTCCTAGAATTCCACCCCATGAATTCCCAACAATATAAAAATTGGAACTATCGGCATGAATCGCAATTCTTACTTGTTCTACTTCTTCCACAAATCGTTCAATGGTCCACAAGCTACTATCTGTGGGTTGATCGCTGTAGTAAGATCCCAATTGATCATACTCATAAAATTCAAACCCTTCGCGCAGAAAAAAAGTTTCAAAGCACTCCATATATTCATGAGTCATAGCAGGACCTCCATGTAATAATAGAATTTTTATCTTCGGATTTTTACCAAATCGTTTTGTCCATACTTTAAACTTACCTACAGGAGTAGTTATCGGGATCATCTTTACTCCTGCCGATTCAATGGAATCTTGGTAGTCGAAATAAGTAGTAAGAGAGCTGCTTTCTACATTAGCGGACAGTGTAGATTCTACCTCTGGTCTGCATGAGCAGTAGCAGATGGAGGTTAAGATTAAAAGGAAGAGGCGCATAGATCAAATTTTATTTAAAGATAGATAAAATTGATAAATACAATCGACTCAATTACCCTTTTGCCGAACCCCTAGATTTGGTTCTCTTTTATAGAGGGAATAAAAGAGAAGAAGGATAGCAACCATGAAAATAGCAGCAACAAAATCTGGATTTAGAAAGAGTAAGTTGTAGCTTTCTATGTTGAAATAGTCCAACACCAATTCTAAATTTAAAAAATAAGAAATGCTTAATAAAATATAGACAAGATACTTTTTGTTTAGTATGGCGTAAGTCCCAGCAAAAATTAGCATCGGATGAGAATAACGCTCATGCATCTGAGTATTGAAGAAGAAAAACACAATTGGAATTAACGTAGCAATGAGTAATAGTTTATTTAATGATAAGTCTACCTCTTGTTTTTTCATCAATAGCCGTACCCGATTTTGAAGAAGAGGAAATAAAGTAGCCGTGTAGGCTATAATAAAACTATAGAAACCCCATTGATAATAACTGAGGCCACAATACTTGTTGGTATCTAATACGCCCATCGGTTGATCATCTATAAACCAGTACCACATGTTATAAGCATTCAATGAAACTTTTGGAAAAGTCCCTACGGAATTCGTCACTACAGCCACTACCTTTTCCAAGTCGCCTTGTAAATAGAAGGGAAGTAAAATGAGGAATTGAAGAATGATTGGAACAACTATCCAAGTAAAAAGCGATTTTATATTGAACTTTCGTAGTAGTGAAGGTAATAAAATGAGACCTATGAATGGGAAAAAGATGATGGCTTGTAATTTCATATTAATACTCAATAAACAGAATAAAATAGTGAGTAGAATTTTATTGTGAAGACTAAAGTAAAAGGCGATGAAAAGGAATGTCGTAAAAATGGCATCCACTTGTCCCCAGATCATCGTATTGTATAAATAGGCTATATTGAAAAGGATGAGTAAGGATAATAGAATACTGGTTTTGGTGTCTTTTAGTTTTTCATTTATCAAAAGGAAAACAAAGTATACACCTACCACATCAAATATCAGATTCATGTATTTAAGTGAGTTAATATTCGAATGGATATTGGATACGCTTCCTTGAAAATTGCCAAACAGCATTAAAAAATATTGATACAATGGTAAATAGTTTGTTCCGTGACTATAAATATTTCCTAAGTCTTTTGTAAATATGGCACTGGTCCAATCTGTCCAACAATTGAAGTCACTAGGATGACCAGATTTTGGAATCAACAGAGCGAGTAAAAAATAAAGTACAAGAAAGACCCCTATGGTTAATTGGTTACTGGAAGAAAACTTTTCATTTTTCCAATACTTACTTGACATCATAAAGAAACCATTTATTGAAAACAGGAATTGAATTCATGATGCAAAACTAAGTAAAATTTATTCATAGCATCCATCTGAAAGTAAGCAAAAATGTATGATGTTCTCCGTTTCTCAACCTATTGGACAACCATTATTTTTTTCACCATCACATGATGTCTATTCGTTATTATAATGAAATAGATTCCTGAGGTCCATTCATTTGTTGGGATGGATATAGTTTGGTTAAATGGAATTGGATCTTGAATTACTTCGCCCAGAATATTTGTAATTTTTATTGAGCACAGATCAATGTCTGTTGCTATTGTTAGAAAATCTGAAACAGGATTTGGGAATACCTCAACCGAAATGGCTTGATTCATCTCGTGAGTAGACGAAGTTATACCAAAAATACTTTCAAAAGTATTTGCATATTCAAAGGTAGTTGCACAAGTTGATACCGCATCCCAATTGATGGACCATGTCATCATCCCTCGTAGTGAAGGATAACCTCCTATTAGTTGGAGTGTATAAATTCCAGGCTTAGGCCCCAAACCTCTTAAGTATTGAATTGCATTTTTTACTGAAGTAGTATCAGTATAACCTCCGCCTGCTGCCGAGGGACAAGCAGGTAAACCAATAGCTACTTTATTTGCAGGAAGACCGATGAATGCTCCTCCTGAAGTATTAAATCCTTGTATAACTGCCTCTGTCATGGCTACAATAAAATCGGATGTTCCTTGCGTGTAAATATTCCCATCAATACCATACATGCTTCCACTATTGTATAATTGAACATGTAAAATATCAATTGAGTCGCGAAGCGCATGTATAATGGGTAAATAGGCACCCCAAATTCCTCCATAGGCTGACATCCCTCCTTGTACAAAGGCGGTTTCAGGTGCCATGGTAAGAAGCAATTTTTTATTATTGGTAGTATAATAGTTCCCCATAATTTGTTTGATGGCCTCAATTAGATTTATAATTTTTGCATCAACAGGAGTAGAGATGGTACCACCGGTAACAGAGACAGAACTTCCTTCAAGATCAATATCGATACCATCAAATCCATAGGTAGCTAAAATATTTCCCATCGTGGCAATGAAAGTATCTCTTTCCGAAATATTATCAAGAGAAACATGAGTAGCGGCTCCTCCAATACTTATAATTACTTTTTTACCTTGACTTTGGAGAGCTTGTACATGCGAAATAAAGGTAACTGTTGTAAATTGATCGGGAACAAATTCCATTTTATAATCTGTGCCGACTTCAGGAACGGCAAAAGCAATGTCAACAAACGTATACCTTGAATCAATTTGATTAAGTGGTATAGATGGAGCATTTGGATCGTTCCAATTATGCCAATAACCGATTAATTCAGGAGTTGTGGTTTGTGCTTTTAAGTTGTAGGAAGAACAAAATATCATAAGAATTAAGACTACAAATTGTTTTAGATGATTTCGCAATTCCATTTTACACATTAATTATTTTGGATTTTATAATTTTCTTTTTGTTGAATTATCTTCTTTATGATCGCAATTTGACCTAGATGATAATGAATATGTTCAATGATGCCATGTATGTTTCTATAATAGATTCCATACTTTTCTTCCGCAATGTACTCCCATAATTTTTCATCTGGTAATTTTTTGAGAAGTGTTTCAAAAGCTTGAGCGTCTTCCCAAACTTTTGATAATAGATTTTCCCAATCTTCTTGTGAATGAATAGGAGGATGAGTAAAGCTATATTTATCATGCGCGTCTAATTCGCTTCCTTGAAAAACTTTTAATACAGCATTAACATAGTAATGCGTATGATACACTAGTGTTGCAATAGTATTTAAGGAATAGATTTGTTGAGTTGCTTGTTGCCAAGTCACATCGGCTAAGTTGTCTTTTAGATTGGAGCAAGTCCAATTTCCTCCAAAGTGAACTTCTCTAAAATGTTTGGCAATTTGCTGTGACGTATTCATGGAATTTAAATGTCAAATTAGTGTTTCATAATTTTTAAAGTAGATTGGCCACGATCTGTTTTAATGGTAGTCCAATAAATACCACTTGGAAAGCGCTCCATAGAAAATGTGGAGGAAAAGAATTCATCTATTAAAACACCGAGCGAATTATAAAGCGAAACGGATTTTAGATTTCCCTTTTCTAATCGAAGGGTTACTTTCCCGTTTGTTGGATTTGGGAAAAGTAATATCTCGGATTCGGAAACGTTAGGCGAAATAAGTCCAGAAGTTGTATTGATAGTTAATGTGGTATCGAACTGAGCAATTGTTGCGTCAAAGTGACTGAAAGGGCAAACACTTCCTTGGTGAAATTCAATGCTGATAATATAATTTTCCGCAGGAAAAGTTTCCAATTTTAAAGTATCGATACTCGTGCATAGTGTAGTAGCGCCGTATCCGCAGTAAGTAGGAAGAATATAAATTGTTGAATCTTGCAAATAATAGTAATAGCCCACCAAGCCAAACGAGCAATCTCCATAATAGGAAAAGTTGGTAATAACAGAAATCGTATCACTACTTGTTGGATTTGATGGTATAATTGTAATTTGATTCACAACTTGCGCCTGTGAGTAAAAAGAAAAAAGCGAAGTGACAAGAAGTAGAAATTTTTTCATTTCGTTTGTTTTTTTTGTACTTAGTTAGAATAGGATATTCATTAGGTCCAATGAATATGTTAAAAGTAGTACTATTGATTGAAAAAATCAACTAGATGTCCATAAATTACATATTAGTGATAATTTTTACCTTTGTGATAGGCTTTCATTTTGTTGCAATTAGAATTCTAGAAAAAGGTGATAGTTCGGATTCGAATGATTTTCGGAAATTTTAAAATCAAATGCGCCAATTATCTGAAATCCGTTTCTAAGATAAAATTGAACGGCTCTTGTATTTTCTTTCCATACATAAAGCCACATTCCCTTTTGATTGTTGTGATTGGAAAGTTGAATGTTATATTCTAAAAGCGCTTGTCCAAGTTTTAAAGAATGAAACTCTTGAATTAAATAGAGTCGGTCAAGTTTGGTAACGTTCTCATTCACGATATTTTCTGATATACAACTTAAAATTATTTTGGAATACCCAATAAGTTGACCGTCCCTTTTAATATGGTGATAAATGTTTCTTGGTTCACTTAACTCATCCACAAAAGCGAAAGAAGTAAATTTACTATTTACATAAGCCGTTATATCTTCTACAGAAGCGCTGTGACCATGTGATTCTATAAACGATTGTCGACCAATTTTCGCCAATTCTTCTGCGTCATGAATAGTGGAATTTATTATTGAATTCACTGGAGATGTCGCTTTTTATAAATATTGGCAACAGGAAATTCTTTATCCTGCCTTAAATAGTTTTCAATTGAAGCAACAAAGATACCTATTAAGAGTAAATATTTGTGCGAAATTTTCTAAGATAAACCAATCAAGACATTAAAAAGCGATAATTAGTCAGAGAACGCATAAAATTTCAATGGTCATAAATACTACTATGGAGTACTAAAGTCGAAGTTGGTATTCATCGAAAAAGTCACAGGTAACTTGCTCCAAGTTTCTATCATATTTCGACCTCGTGCAACTATATAATAGCTATTGCCAATAACAGATAGTGGAAGATAAGTGGTTGAAGTTCCATTGGCAAGAAGCATACTGTTCGTGCTTATGAATAGCGTATATGGACTTGTTGTATTTCTCAATTCAATGGTAATGGTATCTGTAATAAAGGGATTAATATCGGCACCTGTATTAGTTAATAGAGAAACCATTAAACCATTTCCAGCATGAAATCCTTCTATATAGAATTTCAAATTTAGTAATGCATCAAATGAAAAATCATCCATCCCAATGTCATAAGGGGTGTGCCTTGCTTGACAATCAATATCAATACTTGCAAAGGACGCTGGCGTGATCCCACTGCCATTTAATGAGGAAGAGGAGGAACTTGCATGAAGATCTGTATTATTATTTACAAAGGAAGGATTTGTAGAAATGGAATTAATATCGGTTCCAGCATTAAAAGTCATTCCATTTTTCCAATCTAAGAGTGAAGAATAATTTGTTGTAGCTCCCAATCCAACATGACCAGAGGTTCCTTGATCATTGGCGATGAAAAGATCGTTGTAGTCTGAAGTGGAACTCGGATAACCGATAGCATTTGCAGAAGGAGAAACAAAAGCATAATGTTTTGCCACTCCCGTTTGGGCCGCTGTAAAATTGGCAAAGGCATTATTCATAATATGATGAATGACAGAAGAAGTATTTTGTATTTCAAAACTTGTGTTCGAAGCATTCAGAGTTCCCGAACCATTCATGCTAATGCTATTATTCCAAATAGCCACCGTTTGTTTACCACTATTACCAGATCCTTCTACCAACATTCCTTTCATGATTCTGGTAGCCGTTGCCGCACCAACATACGATGAACCAATTTCGGATATACTATTATTAAAAACGCGAATTTCTTTAACCGAATTCCCAGTAGTATTGATAGAGATTCCTGTGACATGAGTAGTGCTACTTGTATGATTTCTTTTGATGGATCTGATGATATTATTACTTACCTGACAAACACCCATATAATTTACAATGTCAATACCATCCACAGGTGAAGTGTTATTTGAAGAGGAAACATTGCTTATGATATTATTGTTTATTGTAAATCCACTTTGAGCTTGAACATTGATGCCATATGCAACACTTGAACCTCCTCCTATATCATTTGCTATAGTGGGATCACCAATGGAATTGAAAATAGTACAGGAAGAAGTAGTAATTTGACAACCATAATCAGGTTCATAAATACCTCCCGAACCTAATAGAAATATTCCTTTCTGACAGTCACGGATAGAAAAGTCTCGGTATATATTGTAAGAGTTTGTACTTGCGTATTCTCCTGGATTAGAATTTCTATCTTGACGAATTCCAATAGAAGAAAGATTGGTTCTATCCAGATCAATAGTTGTTTTTTCAATAATATTATATTTTGCCCCAAGCTCATTTCCTGCTTGAAAAATAAGTATTCCAGTTTCAGCAGACTGAGGAGAATTTCCGTGGGTATAAAAATTAATATTACTAAGTGTTGTATAAGAAGCACAAATTCCCAAAATTGGTTCTTCCGTAGCCGAATACGACCCTACACTAGATGCACCAATAGATCCTAACAATACAGGAGATCCTCTATAGAATAGCGTAGCAGGCGATCCTATTTTTGTAATGATTAATCGATTTGTTTCACTTGTTCCTATAACGGGACCTAATAAAACAGGAAAAATATTTTTTCCGTTTGTAGTACTGGTATCATATGTTTCATCGGTTAGGTTTAATGTAACAGACCCCGAAACCCCACGATGGTTTACATCGCTAACGGCTAAAGATAAATTGGAGTAAGTTTGTCCGATTCCTACATTATAAGTTCCAGCAGAAATTGGTGTAGGGGTTCCTGGAGTAAAACGAAAATGGAAAGACGGCCATCCACTAAGAGGATTCAGCATAATGTTGTTCGTTGTTTTAGAACCAGAAATAGCGTCTATGCAACTTCCACTTCCTCCTGAACCATATTCAATTCCAATGCATGCTCCAGCGGTATAAGAAGGCTCTCCTATACTATTTAAAGTTCCATAGCGAAGTTCAAAATTTCCCGTAGCCTCATAAAAAATCGCTTGACAATTCATGCGGACATTTGCACCAGCCACTCCTGTATAGGTTGGATAATTGGTGTATTGCACCGTGAATGTTTTATTGCCCGCACTTCCTTGTGTTTGATAAAGGATATCGGAGCTAGCATCATCGCTAAGGTTATTCCACCAGGGTGCAATGGTTTGATTAGGAATAGTTGATTGAAATAAACTGGAATTATTGGCGCTTTCTGTTGGAGTGGGAGCCAATGGATCGAAAAACATCATCCCATTTGTGTTAATACTAATGGAAGTATAGTTTACGCCAGCATAATTAAAAACAAAACCAAGTGCAACACCTATTTCACTTGCATTATCCCCTGTAGCTGTAGAAACAGTAGCTCCTCCTCCTAAAGTGATGGGAGTATACACATCATTAAATGTGGTGCGGATATATGGCTGTGCATTTACTGCTGTTAATGAATAACTAAAAGCCACAATTATGCATAGAGTAAATTTCAAGATGAATTTTCTTTGAATTAAACAATTAGGAAGAGAGTACCTTTTCATGATAAAGAGATTTTTAATGGATTATCTGAATGAAATGATCGTTATTTCATCTATTCAAAATTCCCGCTTTATAAAAAGGGAGGCAATCACCAATTATGGTGAATTGGACATTAAAAAGCAATAAACTTTTTTAAAAGAAGAACGTCTTCAAAATATTTCTTGATATGGTTTTTGATACAGCTTCTCCAACGGAATTAACATGTAGTTTTTGATAAATTTTTCGAATATGTGAATGCACCGTTTCATAGCTGATGTTAAGACCATCAGCAATCATTTTATATGATTTACCTTTTACCAAAAGTTGAAGGACATCTTTTTCTCGGTCGCTTAAAAAGTATTCCTCTTTTTGATATTGCTCAGGTTGAAGTTTTGCAAATTGTGTCAGAACCTTGCGAGCAATAATAGGTGTCATGGGTGCTCCACCAGCATGGACCTCTTCTATATAATGAATAAGGGACTCCATCTTCGCATTTTTTAAAATATAACCATTGGCACCAGCACAGAGGGAGTTAAATACTTTATCGTCGTCTTCAAATCCAGTTAACATTAGAATTGGCAATTCTGGATATTGGGCTCGAATCACTTTTACACCTTCTATTCCTGTAACGGAAGGCATATCAATGTCCATTAGAATTACATCTGGATTCGTTTGTTCAATGTCGAACAACAAATTTTTACAACTATCAAATCCTGCTATCAATCGTAAATGGTCGGTGGTTGATAAAAGCAAATCGATGGATTCACGCATATTATTATTGTCATCAAAAATAATGATGCGCAAGGTTTTATTCTCATTCGTTTTCATTGTACAAAGTTGATGGGATGTTTAGTGTATATCAATAACCAATTGTGGTTAGAAATTTAGATGGTGATTTCTACTATTGTGCCCTTTCCTGGTAAAGAGATGAGGCTAAACTTACCTTTCATTTCTTCAGCCCGAGCCTTCATGTTTATTAGACCATTGCCGTTGTATGGGTCGATGTGATCGCTATTGAATCCAATACCATTATCTGTAATCTTTAATTTAATTTGATTTGCATGTTTCGTCAATTGAATATTGACTAGTTTACAATTTGCATATTTAATGATGTTATGAATAGCTTCTTTGTAAACCAGAAATAAATTTTTTCGTTGATCCATGGATAACTTTGTATTTAATATTTCTTTTTTACATTCAATGGTAAATTGTATTCCCGCTTCTCCAAATAGAGAAGCTGCATATCCTTCCATTCTTAAGAATAAATTCTCGATGGTATCGTTACTCGCTTTCACCACCCAAACAGCATCGCTTGTTTTTTCAATAATTTCACCAGATGATTTTTCAATTCTTTCTAGAATGAGTCGAGTTCTTTCATGGTTATTCTCTCCTATTTTCTTGGCTGCAATTTGGCTATAAAGATGAATACTTCCCAACGTGCTTCCAATATCATCATGGAGATCACGGGCAATTTTATTCCTCACCTCTTGTAATTTGAGGAATTGCTGGATACGATATTGATAAAAGAAGTATATAATACTTCCCACGAATACAGCCATCAAGAAATAGAACCAATTGGTTTTATAGAAAGGAGGTGTAATTAAAATGGAATAACTAATGGGATCACTTTCTAATCCATTACTATTAATAGCTTTTATTTTAAGAGTAAAATTGCCAGGTGGTAAATTTGTATATGTAATTAAGGGATTAGTTTGATTATCTCTCCATTTTTCATCAATACCCTCTAAAAAGTATTGGTAAGAAGTTTGTTCGTTGTTGGTAAAACAATTTGCCGAAAGATAAAACTTTAAAAAGTTTTGATTGTGCATTAATTTTATTGGTGAATAGAGAAGTGAATCAGAAGGGGAGTCTAACACCCAAAGTCGAGTAATTTTAACGCTGGGTATTTCTGTGTCTTCAAGTATATTTTTTGGATTAAAGGAGATGAATCCACCATCAAATCCCGCACTTACAATATAATTATTGGTAAAAGAATTTGAGCTAAAGAAGTAACCTCCTATATTTTCAGTTATCCCATTACTTTTGTCATAAAGCTTGTATCTATTATTTTTAATATTGTAGTTGATTAGCCCGTTAGAAGATGTGATCCATAAATTGTTTTCATCCGTTTTAATAATCCCCTGTAGTGATTTGTAATTGGTGGCAACAGAAGTAAATGGATTCTTTTTATTGTCGGGAAAAAACTTGATAAGACCTGATCCTTGTGTTGTAATCCAAAATGAACTATCTTTATTTTCTACAATATCGTACACATTGGTGATGGGAGAAGAGTTCTCAGAATTTAATTTAGCCCATGATTTATAGGTAAAATTAATTCGTGGAATATCAGGTTGATTGGTCTTATACTTTTTGAAGTCAATTTGATCAGGAATGAACACTTTGGTTATTCCTTGTAAAGCACTCACAAATCCAAAAATTATTTTTAGAGTCGATGAATAATTTATTAGTTAAATTGTCGATATAGTCGTCTTTATTATTGCTTTCTGCTATCAACATAAAAATATTCTTTTTTTCGGGATATATAATATAGGGGACATGACCATAAACGGAGGCTAGAATTACGGTGTCGTCATGATGAGCTAGTTGGGTAAGGTTGTTGATGCGAGAAGAAACTACAGAATTAAATCCTGCATCGGAAAGAGAAGCATTACAATACATATTGGTAATGGTGAAGTCAATGGTATCAAGATAAAAAAGTGTCTTGTTGCTTCCAACATAAATTCTATTTTTATAATCTCTAAATAGACTAAATAGTTGTTGTTTTTCACCTCTATAAAATAAATTCTTATGTTGATATTCTTGATCGTTGCTTTTTTTATAGAAAAGTCCACATTCACTTACGATAATTTCAGTTCCGCTTAGTAAGAATAATTTATCATACACTTTACATTGTGGACTATTTGAAGGAACGGGTAAATGTGTAATTTGAAAAAGATTTCCAATAGGGTCATAGATAAAAAGACCTACTTCAGTTCCAATCCACATCCTATTTTTGTTATCGTTATAGAGATGGGTGATGCGACGTGAATTCACACCAGGTAAAATATATTTTTGTTGAAAGGTGTTCGACTTTAAATCAAAGAACTTTATACCTGTCGATTTTGTTCCGCACCAAAGGATACCTTCATCATCCTCAGCAATAGAAATTATTTCATTCCCTGATTTATTGAGCTGAGAAGATCCATCGAATAAAAAGGTATTGATTCGTTGGGAATTATTATCAAATTCATGAAGCCCATTGTCCCAAGCTCCTACCAATATTCTATTTCCACGACTCAAAAATATTTTATTAATTGTGCTTGCTGTGTCAGAATAATCGTTCAGTTTGTTATTTATAGTTTTGAGCCAGCCTAGTGATTGATTGATTCCTGCTAAATAGACGTTATTATCTTTGATTAATACATCATAAAATGTATTGGCTGAATAGTTACCTGAATCTAAACTCGATTTTTTAAGATCAAAGGTTTGAAGCCCCTTATGGTTGTATGCAATCCAAAGTTTATTTCTGTTTCTGTCAAATGCAATATCATTGACGCTGTTAGAGGACAGAGGGGAATTATTCTTATTATAATTTGTGAATTTACCATTCCGAAAATTATAGCTGCTAAAACCCGCTGATGCAGTGCCAATCCAAAGGATGGAGTCATCATCCATTTCAAGACAAGAGATGTTGTTTCCTCCAATGGATGAGTTATTATTTTCATCATGCCTAAAAATATAAAATTCTCTACCATCAAAACGATTCAACCCATTCTTAGTGCCTACCCAAATAAATCCTGATTTATCCTTTATAATGCAAGTGACTTGATTATCGGAAAGTCCATTTTCAGAAGTAAGTTTCTTTATGTTTAATGTAGTGGGTTGCGCTTCAGAAAAACTGAATAGAAACAATAGGGGAATAAAAAGAAATTTAGTTTTCAAATTCATGAAGCGTATTTTTAAACCAAATGTTGATTGAAGGAATATAAATAAATTTGCCTACTTATGTATTCAAAACAAATCTACCATTCTTATGAATATAAAAAAAGGATTATTTTAATATTCTAAGGATTGCGGTGGATTCAGATGAAGTGAGTTTAAGAGGTATTTGATGGAATATAGATAATTCATCAACACATTAGTAAGTGAATTATGGTTAGGAAAATTTAGGGTTGATCATTTGAAATTTAATGATTGAAGAATTAGTATTAAGTAGGTTGATGTGAAAATATTCTATGTTGAATTGTGACTTATAAAACTGTAAAAGTGGATGTTACCCATTAGAATAAGAAGGCTGGTGTGTAATAAATTAAAATAAATGCAAATTGGTTCGATATAAAACTAATATCTTTGAAGAGTTGCAAGTATAGATATCTCCTTTTTACAAATTTAAACTATCCCATGAAAAAGAAAATTTTATTTATTGTAAGTCTACTCTTTGGACTTATGTTTATTAATGCAGGATTGAATAAGATCTTTAATTATATTCCAGTTCCTGATGATTTACCAGAGAATATGGTTAATTTAATGAAAGCCTTAATGGCCATTTCTTGGTTGATACCCCTTATTGCAGTAGTTGAAATTATTGGAGGAGTATTATTTATTACTAATCGATTCAGAGCACTTGGAGCCCTTATCACTTTTCCAATTATGATTGGTATTGTTCTAACCCATGTTATTAATGCACAATCAGGACTTCCTTTGGTTTTCTGTTTATTGGCCATCAATCTCTGGGTGATGTTTGAGAATAGAGAAAAGTATATGCCCTTAGTAAAGTAGAGAATGATGTTGATGTAGTTCGAATTTTATTTTGTACTGTTTCTAGCTTTAAATGTAATGAAAAAGAAAGTTGTTGTTATTGGAGGTGGATTTGCAGGAATACAATGTGTGCGAAATTTGGATGAGGAATTATTCGATGTATGGCTATTCGATAAATTAAATCATCATCAATTTCAACCTTTGTTTTATCAAGTAGCTACTTCGCAACTTGAACCTAGCAGCATTTCCTTTCCACTGAGAAATATTTTTCGGAATAAGAAGAATGTGCATATTCGGATGGCGGAAGTGTTGGAGATTAATCAAGAAAACAAACAGGTTATTACTGACATTGGCGATTTCACTTTCGACTATCTCATCATCGCCATAGGATGTAAGACTAATTTTTTTGGAAATGAGAATATAGAAAGGAATACGTTTACTTTAAAGTCGACATACGATGCAATTAGTATTCGAAATCACATCCTTCAAACTTTTGAAAATATTATTTCTGCAAAACAAGAGGAAAAAAAAGGATTGTTGAATTTAGTTATTGTAGGCGCGGGTCCAACAGGAGTTGAATTAGCAGGAGCGTTTGCTGAGATTAAACAACATGTTCTTCCTAAAGATTATCGAGGCATTGATTTTTCTACTTTTCAGATTCTGCTCATTGAAGGCAGCGAGAATACACTCAACAACATGAGTGAACAGGCGAAGCAAGCTTCAAGAAAGTATTTGGAAGAGATGGGCGTAAAGTTGTATACTCAAACATACGTGAAGGATTATGATGGAGAGAAACTTACTCTACAAAGTGGAGAAGTGATCCAGAGTAAAACCGTTATTTGGGCGGCAGGAGTCACAGGAAATAGTATTAAAGGATTGTCTAGCGACATCTTGATGGCAGGAAATCGTATAAAGGTAAATCGTTTTAATCAGGTGCTGGGTAGTACTTTCATTTTTGCGATTGGAGACATAGCATACATGGAGACTCCAACATATCCCAAAGGCCATCCGCAATTAGCGAACGTTGCTATAAATCAGGCGAAGCGATTAGTGAAAAATTTGAAGTTGCTCGAGAAAAATAGAAAACCAGTAGAATTTGAGTATCGCGATTTGGGATCGATGGCTACCATTGGTAGAAATAAAGCAGTGGTAGATCTTCCTTTTATAAAGTTCAAAGGTTACACCGCTTGGTTAGTGTGGATGTTTTTACACTTGATGTTAATACTAAGCGTAAAAAATAAATTGATCATTTTTATTAATTGGGCATGGGCCTATTTAACAAAAGATTCTTCCCTGCGTTTAATTTTAAAAGAAAAGAAATAGTTTTTATTTCTGAAAGATGGGTTTTTCTAAAATTGATAATAGTCCATCTTTATAAATTATACTTTCATCGTTTTCCATTTTCCTTTTTTGAAAATCCATAGTGTGAATAATCCCACCGAAGTTTCGGAGAAGAATACCGCCCAAAACACACCAGATTCTGCCCAATCCAAATGAATTGCTAAGTAGTATGCCAATGGAATTTGTATCAGCCAAAAGAATACTAGATTAATATACGTTGGTGTTTTTGTATCACCCGCACCGTTGAATGCTTGTACCGTCACCATCCACCAAGCATAAACAAAGAAGGAGTAGGAAAGAATTTTTAACCACTCCGAACCAACCTTAATGACAAGGGGATCTTGTGTAAAAATGTTGACTAATTCATTGTTGAAGAAATAAAATACAAGCGAAACTCCAATCAGAAAAAACATATTGTAAAATCCAATTTTCCATACAGTCGATTCCGCACGATCTGGCTGATTCGCTCCTAAATTTTGTCCCACCAAAGTTGCAGCAGCGTTGGAGAGGCCCCATGCTGGCATAATAGTAAACATCATGATTCGAATGGAAATAGTAGCACCGGCTACGGCTTCACTTCCAATATTGGAGAGTATTCGCATCAAGAAAATCCAAGAGGTCATTGCGATTAACATTTGTGCAATTCCACCAAGGGACGTTTTTATCATATTCAACATAAGTTTTACATTAAGTTGAAGTTGGGCTAAAGTAACACGAATATGTTTTCCGCCTTTCAATAAGAGATATAATTGAAGCAATACACCCGTTCCCCGCCCTATATTAGTAGCAATGGCAGCACCCTCTATCCCCATCGCGGGAATTAGTCCCCATCCATTTATTAATAGTGGACATAGTATGATATTGATCCCATTGGCAATCCACAATACACGCATAGCAATTGCAGCATCACCCGCACCACGAAAAATTGCATTGATAATAAACAAGAGAAGAATGACAAAGTTGCCTCCTAGCATCCATTGTGTATATTTATATCCTACTTCCACGCTCCAAGGATCTGCTCCCATCAACATCAATAAATCCTTGGCATAAAATATTCCAGCAAGTGAAAACGGGATGGATATAAATAATGCGAGAAGTATTGCCTGAACAGCAGAAATAGCGGCTTCCGTTTTATTTTTTTCTCCTATTCTTCGAGCTATAATTGCCGTAACGGCCATCGACAATCCCATCGCTAAAGAATAAAGCAAAAAGAGATAGGTTTCAGTTAATCCAACTGTTGCTACTGCGGAAGACCCTAGTTTTCCGACAAAGAAAATATCAACAACAGCAAATGTGGATTCCATCACTAACTCTAAAATCATAGGAACAGCTAAAAGGAAGATGGCTCTATTTAAACTCACCTTCGTGTAATCCGCCTCTGTTCCACGAATTGCGTCTTTTAATTCTTGCCAGATGCTTTTTTTAATAAATATTTCTTTTGTTGAATTCATTTGGAAAGAGTATATTATTTTTCAGTAATAGTATAAAATTAATTATTTATCCCGTAATTTCCCCCCATTTTCTATTTTACCAATGGATATGGCCATTCTTTCAACTCGAGTTTCCTCTTTTTTTGCAGAATAAATCCAATCAATGTATTCTTTTTGTTGACCAGATGTAAAATTCATAAAATTCTTATGTGCTATCGCAACATCCTTTAGGCACAATAGAAACTCTTCTGGAATTTCAATGGGGGAGTTGTCAGTATGTAAAATTACATGCACCCAATCTCCTTCTTTTTTACCTATTAATTTTCGAATGGCGGCCTTCACAGGTAAAAAAAGTTTACCGTTGCCCATTGGCATCAAGGTGTAATTTTTAAATGTATAATCGTCAATACTTCCTTTTACCTTAACCCATCTGAAAGGAGCTTTTTTATCAGGAAAAATATCTGAAATTATTGCATAAGTCCATCCGCCTTTACCTGGATACTTTTCAAGTAAATATTTCTTATCAACTAAGGGTTTTTCTTTTTTCACTTTCAATAAAGTAATTCGAGGAATAAAGATAGTATTATTTTAATATGAATTCTTTTTAATGTAATTTTTATGGACTTAATTTTTAAATTCGTAAATAATGTTACCGATTTTTGAAAAAATTCATAAATAAAATTTAGTAATGTTTTCGAGATTCTAAAGTCTATTTCATTGAATTACGGAGACATTTAATTTTAACATACCTTCATTTTTCAGCATTGAGATTTATCATGAACTTCTTAAATAAATAATTGTTTATCTTTATAAACTATAAACTAATTTAAAAAAAGGAAAACGTGAATACAGAAAGCAAATGCCCTTTTAGCGGTGGGGCAATGACACAAAGTGCTGGATCTGGCACTAGAAACCGCGACTGGTGGCCTAATCAGTTAAAGTTAAATATCCTTCGTCAATATGCTTCTTTATCAAATCCGATGGATGAGTCTTTTGATTATGCAAAGGAATTTTTAAGTCTCGATTTGAAAGCTGTGAAGAAAGATATTTTTGATTTGATGACGAACTCTCAAGATTGGTGGCCTGCTGACTACGGTCACTACGGTCCGTTTTTTATTCGCATGGCATGGCATAGCGCAGGTACGTACCGTATCGCAGATGGTCGCGGCGGTGCAGGATTTGGAGCACAACGATTTGCACCACTCAATAGTTGGCCTGATAATGCTAATCTCGACAAAGCTCGATTGCTTCTGTGGCCCATCAAACAAAAGTATGGTAAAAAGATTTCGTGGGCAGACTTAATGATACTTGCAGGTAATTGCGCATTGGAATCCATGGGCTTTAAAACTTTTGGTTTCGCAGGTGGACGTGAAGATGTTTGGGAAGCACCCGAAGATATTTATTGGGGATCTGAAGGAAAGTGGTTAGATGATAAAAGGCATAAAGATGATCGTGAATTAGAAAACCCTCTTGCCGCAGTGCAAATGGGACTCATCTATGTGAATCCAGAAGGACCTAACGGTAACCCAGATCCGTTATTAGCAGCTCGTGATATTCGCGAAACATTTGGTCGCATGGCAATGAATGACGAAGAAACAGTAGCATTAATTGCTGGCGGACATACATTCGGTAAAACACATGGTGCAGCTGATCCAAGTAAATATGTTGGAGCCGAACCTGCCGCAGCTGGAATTGAAGAGCAAGGTTTAGGATGGAAAAATTCATTCAATACTGGACATGGAGTGGATACCATCACTAGCGGACTCGAAGGAGCGTGGACAACGACGCCAACAAAATGGAGTAATAATTTTTTCTGGAATCTATTCGGTTACGAATGGGAATTAACAAAAAGTCCTGCTGGTGCACAACAATGGATCCCTAAGCATGGTATGGGTGCAAATACAGTTCCTGATGCTCATGATCCATCAAAAAGGCATGTACCAGTCATGCTAACTACGGATCTTGCGTTAAGAATGGATCCTTCTTATGAAAAAATTTCGAAGCGATTTTTAGATAATCCTGATCAGTTCGCAGATGCATTTGCTAAGGCATGGTATAAATTAACGCATCGTGATATGGGTCCCATTACTCGTTATCTAGGAGCAGAAGTTCCAAAAGAAGTGTTGATTTGGCAAGATCCAATTCCTGCAGTGACACATAAATTAATTGATGAAAAGGATGCCGCTGTATTAAAATCGAAAATAATGGAAAGTGGATTAACCGTTTCCCAATTGGTATCAACCGCATGGGCTTCTGCATCTACTTTTCGAGGTTCTGACAAACGTGGAGGAGCTAACGGTGCGCGTATACGTCTTGCCCCACAAAATAATTGGAAAGTGAATAATCCAGCCCAATTGGATAAAGTGTTAAAGACATTAGAAGGAATTCAATCTACTTTCAATAAGTCTCAGTCAGGAGGAAAGATGATTTCATTGGCTGATGTTATTGTATTGGCTGGATGTGTTGGCGTTGAGCAAGCAGCAAAAAAAGCGGGCCAAGAGGTGAAGGTTCCATTTTCGCCAGGACGAGGAGATGCAAGCCAAGAACAAACCGACGTAGAATCGTTTGCTGTTTTGGAGCCAAGTGCTGATGGATTTAGGAATTATTATAATCCTCGTCATGTTTCTTCCGCAGAGGAAATGTTGATTGACAAAGCGCAACTACTGACACTTTCAGCTCCTGAAATGACCGTATTGTTTGGCGGAATGCGGGTGTTGAATACTAACTTCGATCAATCGAAGCATGGCGTCTTTACCAACACCCCAGAAGCATTAACAAATGATTTCTTTACAAACCTTCTTGATTTAACTACAACATGGAATTCGACAAGCGATAAGCAAGATGTATTCGAAGGACGTGATCGTAAGACAGGTAAGGTAAAATGGACAGGAACGAGAGCTGATCTTATCTTCGGTTCCAATTCAGAGTTGCGTGCATTGGCTGAAGTTTATGCATGTAATGATGCAAACCAAAAGTTCATAAAAGATTTTGTTGCAGCTTGGGCGAAGGTGATGAATCTCGATCGTTTCGATTTAGTGAAGTAGAATTTTATTAAAACAAATAGTTAATTGAAAAGGTGGTCAACTATGACCACCTTTTTTATTTAACTACTAAATTCTATCCAAATTTGAAATCATAAAATTTTCTCGCGAAGGCGCGATCCCGATAGCTATCGGGACGTAAAGGGTTCTCTCAGAAAAATTTCTCACAACTCCACGAAAAAATTTATCAGATTTATTTTTTGTTTTATAAAACAAATAGAAAATTCCACTAGACAAGATACACGAATCATTACGAGTTAAGTCTTAACATCTTTGCGCCTTTTAGCGAATTGAACTTTGCGTCTTTGCGCCTTTGCGAGAAATTTTTTTAATATCAAATCAAATCTATTTTTTTCGAAAGTTCATAATCCTTTTCCGTAATCTTCCCAACATCATGTGTTCTCGTTTTTACTAGGACTTGGTTATAACTATGCAATAAAAGATCAGGATGGTGATTCATTCCTTCGGCGAGAGGTACGATATTATTAATAAAGTCGACTGCCAAAACGAAATTCTTAAATTTAAAATTCTTTTGTAAATAATTGTTTTCAATTTCCCAGCTCATTTTATTTATTTTTTATTAGCCAATTTAAACGAACATTGTATGTCGTAAAATTATCTAGATTGTAATTATAATTCGAATACGGTTGTTGCGGCAATGAAGTGTAATCAAAGTTTATATTTAATGGAATTTTTGTTAACTTATACAACGGAACTTGTATTCCAAAGCCATAGGTAAAGGCACTGATTTGATCATAATTCACAGAGGGAATACCATAGTCGTATTCAAATTCTTTGTAATAACCAGCACGAAGAGATAAAATTTCTAGTAGCATAAACTCGATCCCAGATCTTATAGCAGATTCATACTTGCTATTTACTACATCTTGGTATTCACCTTGTATTAATACTGTAAATGAATTTAATGTATCAATTAGAATTTTTTGCTGAAGATGGATTTGATAATTTGCTCCGATTCGGAGTATCATTGGTAATCTACTCCTATACTTGTTACCAAATTCATTGATTTCAATTTTAGCACCATTTATATTTACAAGGCTTGTTCCTAGATTAATGGATTGTTTTATGGTTTCTTTTTGAGCAAGATTAAATTTCTTTATAATTCCTAAATCCCAGTAAAGAGTATTTGCATTTATGTCCACGATTTGCCACTCAAAATAATTTGAGTTTAAACCTATAAATAAATTCTTAATAGGTTGTGATGCTAGTGTCAAACAATAATTAGATTCAAAGGATTCTCCTATCATCAAAGGATTCCCCGTATTGTCAGTTACATGGAAATCTTCCCCGAAGTTAAAATGTTTCCTGTTGAGTCCAATGGTTAAATAATCCTTGAACTTAAACCCAATGCCAATGTAATCGTACTTTGCTTTTTTTAGTAAGTAATAAGGAGAGGCAAGTGAACCACTAATCTCTAAATCTTGTATGGTAGCAACACCTGCAGGATTAAAATAGGCGGTAGCTAAATCTCCATCAATTGATGTATAACTTTTCCCCATAGCTTCTGCTCTTGCGCTATTTTGTCTACCGAAAAAATGCTCCTTTAAAAAACCATATCCATATTGCCCGAAGGAGTACGAAGGAAGAAGTAACAAAAGAATAATAATTTTATTTCTCATGATATTTAACTTTAAAGAAAATATAATTTCGACGAGACAAGATAGGTTAATTTATTTGATTCCAAGAACTATAATTTCACATTTCAATTTTAAATATTTTAATTAGCCTTCGTCTTTATCTCATTCTATTTCTGTGAAAAGGAGCTAAATCTTCTACCAAAAGTAACCCACATTTACCCCCAATTCAATTGTAGGAAGAATAGTAAGGGTTTCTACTCTTGTGTTTTTTGGGTAAGAGTAAGTAGTTCCATTTCCGGAGCTATCATAAGTATATTTGTGCGTGCTTTTCATTCCTATGGAAGCTCCTACGACAAGAAAGAAATCGGTAAAGAAATGTTCGTCGACTTGTTCTGATTTCCCAAGTCCAAGAGCTAAATTAATTAAATTCTTATCTGCAGATACCACTTCGCGAAAGGTACTGTTGTAGCCATTCGATCCGCGACGAGTAGTATATTTAGGAGTATGTAAATTCCAATAGCTAATTCGTGAATAAAAGTAGGGAGAGTAATTGCTATAAGCATAGTTTGGCTCATGGTAGGCTTTAAAGCCAATTCGAACAATGTCTCCAGTTTGTTTCCATAATTTGAATTCACTACCAGATCCACCATTTTTAATGATGGTCAAATTCCGAAATCGATGCGCATAAGATAACTCCAACAAGGAAGTTGACGAAAGTTTTATATTGTAGTAGAGACCTGCTTCTTGGAAGATAATTCCTGAAACTAAATTCGTAGAAAGGGAATTTCGAACAGAATCTCTTTGCCCTTGACAAGGATTGGAAAAGAGATACAAAATGCAGAAGCAGATAATTAAATTTTTCACATTATCATTTTAAAAATATTTAAACACGTAATGATCCACGAAAGCCTCTGGCAGCATAATACGATTCGGCCCCATTGTGATACACGAAGATAGTACCATAACGGAAATCGCCAAAAATAGCTCCTCCCAATTTTCGAATGTCAGCAGGAGTTTGTAACCAACTCGAAGTTTTTGTATCGAAAGGCCCTAATCTTTGTAATATCCTGTATTCTTCCTCCGATAATAGTTCAATTCCCATTTCTGAAGCCAATTCCATTACACTATTTTTAGGTTTATTTTCCTTTCTGGCATTTAATGCTGCTTGATCATAACATAAACTTCTACGTTCTTTGGGACTTTCAGCAGAACAATCCATGAAAATAAACTCATTTGTTTTTTTATCATTCCCCACAACATCAGGTTCACCTCCTGTTCTTTCCATTTCATAGAGCGATCCCATTTTCTCTGGATTTGATTTAAGCTTTTTTTCTACAGCTTCCCATGCAAGACCTTTGTGTCGAGACATGTTTTTTTCAAATCGTGATTTTAAAGTATTAATTAATTCATCGATTTGTTTTGGAGTTAATTTCTTTTTCATAGTTGATTAATGATCTAAAAATGCATTCAAGAGTTGTAATTAATATTCGTTTGCTTTTATTGTTCTTATTTTCTTCGATTAAAAGTAGGTTACGAGATTCTAAGATTCGATATCTGGAAATACCTGCTTTTTTCTTTTTCGCATCTCGTCCGCAATCACTTTACCACTTTCATCTTGTTTTTGTAATTTTTCAATGATGTTTTCATAACTTGAAGCATCTCGATCTTGACTTAATTTAAAAACAGTATCCAGGTCTGTGATTTCAATCTCAAACGCAACAATCGCTTTCATCAGTTTTTTCGTGTAATTAGCAGGAAGATTGTCATAAATGGTTGTTGAATGTGGATTATTATTTTCAAAGTGGAGTGTAGTCATGCGCAGCGCATCAATTAATCCTTCATCGTCCAAATATCGAATGATTCCTTTAACATGTACACTCATATAATTCCATGTGGAGGGTGTATGTGGATTACTATACCAAGTCCCACTGACGTAGGTGTGATGACCAGTGAAAACTACTAGTACATTTGGGTTATGCAAGAAAGCCTTATGATGGTCGTTGTTTTTCATGATATGACCTCTCAGTATTTTCTTACCATTTTTCTCTTCAATAAAAACGGGCAGTTGTGTACAAACGGGTTTGTTTTCTTGATCACAACCTGATAAATAAGCAAAAGGATATCTAGCAATAAACTCATTTATTATAACTTCGTTTTTTTCTTTATGATAGGGAATATTATACATAAGATGGATAGTTTATTAGGAATTTTTTAATGAAAACTAACTAAATACTTCCGCCTGAGTTTTAGGTTATTCTTTGTGAAGAATTGTAAACAGAATGGCAGATGTATTTATTTGCGAAAATAAAAATAGCAACAAAAGAGATTAGAACAAAATATCAGTCATTTTTATGGCCTACAGAGCTATAAGGGATAAAAGACTGATATAATCGCCACCGAAATGTGCTTTTTGGAATTTAGAAAAGTAGGAATCCTCCTATAAAGAATAGTATAGCTTGCTATAAAAAGATCATGATCTGCTTTTGTGCCAGATATGCAATGCTTTACCTACCGCTACTATAATGACAGCAATACCCAATATTGCCCACCACGACCAAGTTATCATTTTTTCTTTTATTAATTTAGTTTAAGATGTTTGTGTTGACTTTCATTTTAAAATCCAATGGTGATTTCCACTATAACTCCTTCTATTAATCTATAAAACAGAATTCAAATTCGGCAAATTCTTGTATTTCTAATTTACCCATTTCGCTTTTATTATAATCATTTTGTCTATACGTAATCTTAAGTTTGGAGACCTTGTACCAAGGAACCACAATTTTGTTTTTGTCTAATTCTTATTTCACTTTCTAATTTGTTTTATCTTAGGGAGAGGAAAAGATATTATAGCATTTCGAAAACAAAGTAAATATCGGTAATTTATTGTTTCTCTTTCTCTACAAAGAAAAACTCATGACCCATCCATCCTTTTTCAAAGCACAATCTGTTAGACTGCTTCCAAAAGGCTTTTGCCCAATACGAGAAATCTTTATCGTATAAAGTTCGTAGCATTAGCCTAGCTACTGTGAACCATTTTGAAAGAGGAAAGACCTTGTCAAATTCATTTTTCCAACCTCGAGCCGTCCATATATAATGTTCACGTCCATCTACTACTTTAATGGTTTTAAATTCGCCAGGTTTTGCACATGAAATGAAATGTGCTGCATCTCTTGGTAACCAGGCTTCAGGATATCGATAAAGTAACAAGCCGATATGGTAATTCTTTTGCTCTTCGTCTGTAGTACCTTCCTTCTCAACTTGTAATTTGTAGTAATCGCATGCTTTACCATTAAAGGTCATAAACTGGCCTCCTATGCGACCTCCAGGTTTTAATAAACTACTGCAGTAATCAAAAAAGTTTCTGTAAACCTGATCTTGTTTTCCTTCAATATAATCTTTTGGTGAAGCAAAATGCTCAGGAGAACCCATGGCTACGATAGCATCAAATGGACCATTATCTGGTTTATATTCTTGCCATACTGCACGATGAACATTATGTCCAGAGCTTTTAAGATATTCATATTGACTTTTACCAGGACAAATTGAGGTGACATCAATTCCTCTTGCTCTACAATAATCAGAGAAGGGTCCCCAGCCCGGACCAATCTCGAAAATTTTCATTCCACTATTTTCTTTTAGTCCTAAGAATTTAAAATAATTTTCATATTTAACTTCTTGCGCCTTTTGAATAGTTTCCAATGTAGCTTTACCATAATCCCCAGGCCATGAATTTGAAATGGATGGAAAATTTCCAAAAATCTGACGAAAAAGTTTGTCTACTGGATCATAAGCTGCATTATGTGGTTCTATTGCACCTTTTGTTGTGGGGCCAATTTTCTTTTTGACTTGCATAAATTGTAGAATTGATTTGTTAGATAATAAACACTATTTATTTGTCTTTTAACTGAAGTTGGTTTTTGGGATTATTCTGGACCACATTTGAGTTTTTGCTATACACACGACACCGTAACACCTGATTGCTCACTAATTTTTAGCGAAGAGGATTTAAATTACATTCTTTCCATATACCAATTCAGTGTCTTTTCCATTTTTTTATAACGGAAAATGGTAGTGATGATTTTTTGCAAACGTACAAATGCAGTTTCACTTTTAACGACATAATCAAAAGCACGGTGATGCATGCAGCTGATTGCCACATCAATTTTATCCTGAGAGGATAGCATCACCACAGGAATGTCTTGATTATAGGCTTTTATTTTATCTAATGTTTCGATTCCATTCATAGCATTTTTATCAATGCCATCAAGATGATAATCTAAAATTATTACATCCGGGTTGTGCGATAAATGTTTCATGCAGAGCTCACCAGTTGTATATGTTTCAATAATAAAATCAGCATGCTGAAGAAATTCAATTTCCAGTGATTTTAAAAACACGGCATCATCATCTACTAAAAAAAGTTTTATTTTTTCTTTGTTCATTTCGTCGTGTTTTTAATTTTGTTAAACTCTTCCGTTAATTCTATGCAAGCTTGCAAGCAAACAGTTTCAAGTTGTAAAACTAGATCTGAAATTTCATTCGACTGTTGTTGTGTGCTTGCATATTCCTGAATTTTCTTTGCCATGTTTTCAAAGTTCGAACCAATGCCCATGATGGAAAATGATGGAATCATTTTATGTACTGACGATTGCAAAAGCGTCCAATCCTTATCTTTAAAACTTTGTTTCATAGAATTCACCAATGGAGGGGTTTGTTCCAGATAAAGAGATATCATTTCTATCATAAGCTTGGGGTCAGATTTTGTACGACTATTCAAATAGCCAAGGTCGGTACATTTTGACTTTTCACTTTTATTATTTTTATCTATTGAGGGCGTGGTAATATTTATAAAGTTAGATTTTTTTACTAGACCTACAATCTTATTGTACAAGAGTCTCTCATCAACGGGCTTTGCAATATAGTCATTCATGCCAACTGCTTTACATTTCGCAAGATCAACAGTCGTTACATCTGCGGTTAATGCCATGATAGGAATTTTTGAATTCAAAGTTTTACGAATATACTCTGTACATTCAAATCCGTTCATTTCAGGCATCTGCAGATCCATTAGAATAATGTCGTAATCTTTAGCCTTTAGTTTTTCAATGGCTATTTTTCCATTGGACGCAATATCGCGATCAAAACCATAATCATCGAGCAGCGTTTTCATCAACAGTTGATTGAGTGCCATATCTTCCACAACCAATACTTTTATATTTTTTATTTCTGTATCTAATTCAAATATTTCAGTTTCTAGTTCAGCTTCAGCATTTGTTTTTTGGAAGCTTAATGTAAAACTAAACTCAGATCCTATATTGATTTTACTTTGCACCCTAATTGTTCCGCCCTGTGACTCTACTAATTGTTTTACAATAGCAAGTCCAAGTCCTGTTCCTCCGTACAGTCTAGAAGTTCCGCTAGAAGCCTGTTGAAAGTTTTCAAAAATATTTGCGATTTTTTCTTCTGCGATTCAGATTCCTGTGTCTGCAACTGCAAATTCAATAGAGGCTTGTTCATCATCTTCACTCAATAAACGAACGCTAACGGTAATATTTCCATGCGATGTAAACTTCACTGCATTACTTACTAGATTTAAAATAATCTGGTGTAAACGTACTGGATCTCCAACTAGCACCTCTGGAATTTTGTTGTCATATTCTTTCACCAAAACTAAATTCTTTTCCTGAATTTTTGTTTCAAACAGATGAAGCATAGCCGATAATGATTGCGACAATTTAAAGGGCACTTGTTCAAAGGTCATCTTTCCTGCATCCACTTTTGCTAAGTCGAGGATGTCGTTGATGAGAACGATTAGCGCATCGCCACTCATTTTTATTGCATTTAAGTATTCTTTTTGTTTTGCTGTCAATTCTGTTTTTAGCACCACTTTAGTGAAGCCGATAATGGCATTCATCGGTGTGCGGATTTCATGACTCATGTTGGAAAGAAATTGCTGCTTTGCTTTCACAGCATCATTAGCAATTTGTGTTGCGCTCTCCGCTTTGCTTTTAGCTTGCTCAGCAATTTCAGTGGCTAGTTCGGCAAAGATCCTAGCTTCTGTTAATTCCTTTTCAAATCTTTTTTGTTCCGTAATGATACGTGCTACCACTACAGCACCCAATACATTGCCCTTATCATCCTTATAAACTGACCCATTAAATAATGCTGGAGTTTCCTTGCCATCCATAATTGTAAGAGGATAATCTGCAACAAATCCTTTTGCAAAAACTTGTTGATACCCTTCACGTGCTTTTGCGGGTTCAGTAAAATAATCAATAAAGTTAGTACCAATTAATTCTTCGCGCGACAACTCAGTAATTTTAAGCGAAGCATCATTCATGTCAGTAATTTTTCCATCCATACTTATTGCAAATAAAGGATCGCGGCTAGCTTCTATTAAGCTTCGTGCATACTGTGATGAAAGTTTAATGGAATGATTGAATGCTTCCAACTCTTTATTTGCAATTTCGCTTTTTTCTTTCTCCAAATTTTGAAAGTCAAGTTCTTTATTAGCAATACCTAACTCTACTGCACGTTTTTCTTTTTCATTGTTTTGAAAAACAAGTTCTTTATTAGCAATACCTAGCTCTTCTGCACGTTTTTCCTTCTCATTATTTTGAAAAATAAGTTCTTCATTAGCAATTCCTAACTCTTGAGCTCGTTTCCCCTTTTCGTTGTTTTGAAAAACAAGTTCTCTGTTAGCAATTCCTAACTCTTGAGCACGTTTTAGTCTCTCCATTTTTTGAATGGCAAGTTCTTCAGATTTTTGGCTCAGCTCAAATTCACTTTTTTTCCGAGCTATGACCTGTTCGGTTACTTCTGAGGCAATTACCAAAATGCCTCCTATATTTCCATGTTCATCGTAAGTAGATTGGTACTCTAAATTGAAATAGCGACCATTCTGCTTTATGCTACCTTTATTAAGTGTAGCAACCAATTCATTGGCAATAAATGTTTTTCCTGTTTTAAAAACTTCATCCAAAGGTTCAAAGAATCCCTGCCCTTCTAGTTCTGGCAATGCTTCTCTTATCGTTTTGCCAATAGGATCTCGCTCACAAACAAGTTTATTATACATTTCATTGGTAAACTCAAACACATGAAGAGGTCCATGAAGCACACAAATAATAACAGGCAACTTTGTCACTATAGTTAGCATGAAATCATCTGATTTTTTCAGACTGCTATGTTTTTGTTTTGTTCCCATATTTTTATAACACCAATGTATAGGCTAGTTTATTTTGTTGATGCTATATGAATTTTGAATGCCGTCAATATTATTTCCAACTTCTTCTACAGGTTGGCGTTTCTTGTCTTTTAATTTTTTGAAGTGAGTTGGTGAAAGCCCTGTAACCTTTTTGAATTGGTTAGATAAATGCCCAACGCTACTGTAATTCATGTTCCAAGCAATTTCAGTAATGTTCAACTCACCATAAATTATTAATTCTTTAATTCGCTCTATTTTGTGAGAAATGATAAATTGTTCAATGGTACACCCCTGCACTTCTGAAAATAAGTTCGCCATGTAGGTATAATCATAATTTAGTTTTTTACTTAAGAATGATGAAAAGTTTGTTTTAATGGTTGCTTCTGTGTGATGAATCATCTCAATAATGGTGTTCTTTATTTTTTCAATCAGAACAGCCTTCTTGTTATCCATTAATTCAAATCCAGAATTGAGGAGAGCCGTTTTCATTTGCTCAAGCTTTTCAGCAGAAAGGTCTTCCATAATATCCACTTCACCTAGATCAAGCATTACGAAATGTAATCCAAGTTTTTTCAACTCTTCTTTCACTGTCAATTTACAGTGATTACTAATCATATATTTGATGTGTATTTTCAAATTAAAGCAATTAGTTAAATGTGAGTTGCTCAAAGGTAGGCTTTATTTAACTGCCTAAGTTACAAAATTATGAAGAGAAGTTACATAATTCACACATTCGGTAAATTAGGCATTAGAAAATAGCTACCAGGGAAGAGGTGGAGTGCATTGAAATTATACAGGGAAATTCTGGAAAATTGGGTTTAAGAAGGGATGAAAGCGGATTAATTTTGTTTCGTTTTGGCTTTTGAAAGTTAAATCTATTTATTTGAATGGCTTGAACAGATTTAAAGCGATGTCGGCAAATTTGAATTGTAGTTATTGGACTTTTTAATTTTACTCCCATTTTTGAAGGAAATATATTTTATGATGGGTATTTAATTTGTAAAAGTCCAGTATACATTAGTGTTCGATTGGCTATTATTTTTCTAAAATAATTTTTAAATTGTTCAAACTTGCATCCATATCTTTTGGAAACATTTTTTCTGCAACTGGAATCATTATATTCATTGGATATTTTATGGTTCCTGCGTTGCTCATGGATACCTTAGTTTGATTATTTGATAAAGACTCTGTCTCCATAATTATGTTAGCGATCATTGCCATGGGTCTTACAAAGCGTATTTGAGTTTCAATCCTTTTCCCTTCAACAATATTTATAATTTCTTTCTCTCCTTCACCAACATTTTTATTTCCGTTCCAAGAAATGATAAATCCAATAGTTCCGTCTGTTCCTTTGTATTGCCAATTTCTGCTGGGGTCATCCTTGGCCCATTTGTTAAACTTATCTTGATTTTTGAGTAGTTTTAAAAAGTCAAATACATTTTGTTTAGGTGCATTGATAATAATTTCTCGTTTAACATAATGATCATTTTTCATAAAAAAGTGCTAGAATCAATATCAATGCTATAATTCCGAGTATTATAAGTAAAATTGTATAGAGGATATTCATAGTATGGCTTTTAATGATGATTTATATTATAGTATTCTAATTTATTTTTCAATAAATACAGGAGATAATTGTGATTTATTAGTGTTGTCAGTCAATTGCTTTTCTTCTTTTGTTTTCCAATTCATTAACATGATGTGATACTGCGTTTCCTCATTATCAGATTTATTATAGGTGAGCCATTTCCCATACACACTCCAGTCGTGATAACTTTCTGACTGCGTATTGTCAATGAGTTTCCACTGCTTTTTTCCATCAGGAGAAATTGCATAAATGCTATGTCTTCCATCTTGTAAGGAAACATAGGAAATAAAGTTTTCTGTGGGATGCCATTTAGCTGCTCCTGCACGGTAACCAAAATCTTTTGCTGAAGAATTATTTTCTGGGTAGTGTGTGAGTTGTTTCAATTCTGTTCCATCATCATTCATGATGAATAATTCCTCATGGCTTTTTTTGTCTCTTTTATTTTTATGATAAGAGAATACTATTTTCTTCCCATCAGGTGAAAAACACGGGTCACCGTATTTCGCAGCGGTGTCGTTCGTCAATGATTTGTATGCACCATTTTTTGTGTTGATGATATATAATTGATATCGACTTTCTTTTCCTTTTCTTCCTGCAACTACAAGTTCCTCTCCATTCTTTCGACCACTCATCCAACTATCCTCTACCATGAGATCGCTTACTTTTTTTATGTTGTTACCGTTTGCATCCGTTTCATAAAGAAAAAAGCATCGAAAGCAAGTATCCCGATCGCTTATAAAGAATAAGCGATTTTTATATGCATAATAGGTCCAAGCAACATCAGGATGATTTGTTATGTTTTTTTTATTAGCTCCATCCATGTTCATGGTAATAATTTCATAATTATTTTTGTAAATAGTATCTTTTACATGAACATTATAAGCAATTGAATATTGCATACTGTTTTCTTGAATCATATTTTGCGCATGCGCAGTAGAAGCAATAATAATAGATGCAAGGGTTGTGCACAGTTTTCTCATTTTGTTAAGCTCTATTTATAAAAGTGAATCAATTTTTCAATGTTAAATTTATGTTAGATTTATGATAGAAATTTATCCAGTTTATGTTTGTCGATTGGAAACATTGATCTTTAGATGTAAAAATCAATTGCCTCAAACTTATGAGCAATAAATATAGTTAAGGTGATAGAGATTTATAGATGAACATTTTTTCAGAATTGTTATTTTTTCCGTATAATTTTCAATGAGTTATGGATGATCCCCCGAAAAGGGGATTGATCCTAAAAAATGCGATTACTAGTTTTCACCCCTAATCATTTAACCCATCCAATATGAAAAAGCTATTAATAGTACTTATGACAGGAAGCCTTATGACGCTTTCGCTAAAGACCAATGCTCAAAATTGGTCGCTAACAGGTAATGCAGGCACAAATCCTGCTACGGATTTTATCGGAACTTCCGATGCAAAAGTCCTTAAAATTAAAACCAATAACCAGGTAAGGATGTTAATCAAATCCAATGGAGATGTTGGGGTTGGTACATCAACACCAACATCTAAACTGCATGTTAATGGTGTTATTACTGCCACAGGTGGAACATCGTCTGATTGGAACTCCTCTTTTGCGTGGGGTAATCATGCCTTGGCAGGATACCTAACTTCCTTTACTGAAATTGATCCGCAAGTGGGAGCTAACGTTTCTAATTTTGTTTCTAAGTGGGATGGTACAGCTTTAGTGGGAAGTAACATCTTTAATTCAGGAAACAATTTTGGATTAAATACTTCAACAATGATTGGCTCAGCAAATTTTGTTGTTCAAAATCCAAACGCAAGTGGTTATGGAGGAATGTACATCAATCAAACAGGAGTATCACTCAAACCATTTTATGGTTATGCTGTTAATGGTACTGCTAGTTGCTGGACATCCTTCGACCAAACTAGCGGAAACTGGAGCGTTAACAATGGTGGAGACAGATTTGTTGTTGATAATGCAGGACAAGTTGGTATCGGCACCACAACACCAAATTATTTTCTGGACATTCAAGCAGGATCTGCATTAAGAGCATTAAATGCAGTATCAAATGTAGTGGGTAGTTCAGGGCAGATCATTAATTTTGAACGTACCAGTGCCCCTGCATCTGCCAACGACATTGTTCAAATAACAGTTCCAGCAGGATCACCAAATGATTTTCAATTTATAGAGGCTGATAAAGGTGGTTCAAACCGTTTTCAGGTGAATGGTGACGGTAGTGTAGGAATAGGTTTCAGCACATTAAATACTGCTCGCTTGAATGTAGATGGAGCAAATCCAGATAATAAAAAATTATATGGAATTTATTCTTCTGTTGATAGTGCTTCACTTTCATCGGCTGCAATTTATGGAGAACATACAAGTACTACCAGTGATGGAAGAGGTGTTTATGGAAAAAGTTCAGGTGGACCTGGAATCGGATATGGAGTTTATGGAGAATCGGGTTACATTGGTACCCGTGGTTTAGCTTCTGGCACAACATATACAGGCACTTCTTACGGTGTGTACGGATCAGCCTCAGGGAGTACTGCTGGAACTAGAATAGGTGTATATGGGTCAGCAAGTGGTGCTGCTACAGCAGAAAGTAATTGGGGTGGATATTTCCCAACAAAAACATATACTTCTGAAATACGTGTAGGAACTACTGGTGGTGCTACAGGGTTTATTGCTTGCATAGGTGGTAAATTAATTGCGGAAGAAGTACGTGTGGAACTTGAAACAACTTGGCCTGATTATGTTTTTTCAGATGAATATAATTTAATGCCACTCGAGCAATTAAAGAAGGAAATTAATCAACATAAACATTTGCCAGGGATTCCTTCTGCTGCTCAAATTGAAGAACAAGGGGGAGTGGATTTAGGTGCAATACAAACTAAATTGGTAGAGAAAGTTGAAGAACTTACGCTCTATATCATTCAGTTAAAAGAGCAAAATGATAAGTTACAAGCGACTAATGAAAAGTTACAAGTGCGAATGACTGCTATTGAAAACAACAAGTAAACCAGTTAAACCCAAAATTCTTATTCTATGAAAAACAAACAACAAATAGGGAAGATGGTGTTTAGCAGATGTATGTTGTTGATGCTACTTATAAATGGTTATTCCGTTACAGCGCAACAATTCATACGTTATCTTGACAATCCCTTCCTAACAGAAAAACAACAGCATCATGCGAATGTCCTCATCTCAGAAGAGACTACTGCAGGATACTGGTATATTGAAGCGGATGCTTCATTGATAAAGAAGAAAAACACTTCTTTTTCGTTAACACTTCCCAATCATTCAACTCTATTGATTGACCAGATTACTTATTCGCAGAGTTTCGCTTCTATGGTTTCTGGCTCTGGAAAGTTTGAACCAAATGGTGATTTCATCGTTACTGAACATAAGGGAATGATTACATCGCGTATTGGGAATAATCAATACAGCTATATGATTTATCCTTTGTCAGGCGATAAACATATTTTAATTCAACTAAACGTAAATGCATTTCCACATGATGAGTCGGATGAAGGCTATCAGCATATGCTAAAAGAAGGAATGAAAAATAAGGACGATGAACGTCGACGCATAGATCCAGAAACAGGAGAAGAAGTTATTGATGGTTCACCTGAAGCAGCTGGGAATTGTAAAGTACGTTGCCTTGTTGCTTACACCGATGATGTGGGTGCAGCACTTGCAGATCCCATTGGTTTTGCGGAGTCTTGTATTCAAGCCAATAACACTTCATTCTCAAATAGTGCTATCAATTTTCAAGTGGAACTTGCTTGTGCATTTCAAACAACGTATGCAGAAAGTGGAAATTCGGCAACCGATAAAACTCGCTTTAGAAACAGTGGAGACGGATTTATGGATGATGTATTTACATGGCGTAGCACCTACGATGCAGATCTTTGTCATTTGCTTGTGAATAGCTTGTCGAATGGTTGTGGTGAAGCATGGGCGGTATCTATTTCTGTTTATGCAGATGCATTCTGCGTTACCGATAGAGGATGTGCCGTAGGTAATCTAACTTTCCCTCATGAGTATGGTCATCTTTATGGTTGTAGACATGATGTATTTGTAGATAACACTAATACTCCATATGCATATGGACATGGTAAAACCGTAAATGGTAACTATCGAACGGTAATGGCTTATGTTGATGCTTGTGCATCAGGTTGTGATCGTGTAGCCTATTTCTCTAATCCTGCTATTACATATAGTGGTGTGTCGACAGGCACTTCCGGTTCTGCCGATAATGAAAGTGCGAGTGAAGCTTCGCGTGTGGCAATCAGTGGGCTGGAGGTATCAGTAACGAATAAAGCATTTCCATCTTGGACACATAATGATGGTGAGTTTGGAGATGTATTAGGGATAAATACAGTGACAAACAGTACCACTTATGTTATGAATAGTGGCTCAGAAGTAGTGTGGAGAGCAGGTGATTCTCATACCTTGAAACCAGGATTCTGGGCGAAGAGCGGATCTAAATTCGTTACGGTATTTGATTTCTGCAATGTTTTAACATTAGCAGGTTCTTCTCCTTCGAAAATTAATCCTAAGGGAGAAGAAATTTCTTCCATTCGCGTACAGCCAAATCCTTTCAGCAGTCGTTTTGATGCACTTGTTGAAATGAAGGAGAAAGGGGCAATGAAATTAGAGTTGCGTGATGCAACTGGAAAACTAATTCTAATTGTGGCAGAGCAAAATGATGTAGAAATTGGAAGTTATCAATATTCAATTGATATGAGCGATAAAGCGGAAGGTATGTACTTCATGCTGGTGAGGATGGGAGAAGAAACAAAAACCGTGAAGTTGATAAAAACAGAATAGTATTAAGTAAGGGATTTTTTCTATTGCTTAATTCGAGAAGAATGGAAATGGCAATCTTAGTTTTAAGGTTGCCATTTCTTTTTTTATGATTTACGTATCGATTTCAAAAATTAATTTATGCTATAGAGAAAGATGAAAGCATAATTAGAATCTATCTTAACCACTGAGGTCATGGAGTTTTTCATTGAGGTCGCAGGGGATTATAATATGTAATAAAATGTAAATTCCAATCAGAAATATTTTTTAGTGTCCGAATAGCTATCGCATAGATCAAGACTAATTTAAAGGTTTAACAACAATTTGCAGATAGTTTGATAGCGAAGCCTTGCGACTAAAATCCAATTTGTAGAGACGCCATAAATGGCGTCTCTACAGGAATTCACCCACATAATAGAGCCCGCCTTCCATAAAATTAGATTTCATCCAATTTTATGGAAGGCGGGCTTATCAATATCAAACAATAAATTATTTCAGATGAGTGATCTGGCAACTATTCCTAAAAAGAAAAACTATTATGTTTAAGAGTGAAAAGTTTGTTGTTTTTCTTTTAGAAATTACTTCTAAGCTTGACGCCTATGCCAGAGCTATCGGGATTGCTAGCCATTTCTTTAGCTAATTGTATATTAGAATGAAGTGAAAGTAGTTTTAATTAAGAAATTAAAAATTCTATAAAAAAAGAAGCCACCCAGTAGAAGGAGGTGGCTTCTTGGCATTTATTAGTAAAAGCATATCAACAATTTCCTAGTAGCATCCAAATAAGTGCAAAAATGAGGATCGAACTTAAACAGCCACCACCCAATTTTTGGGCACCATATCCTGCAATCAGTCCTTTGAAAATATTGTTCATAATGTGTAAATTATGATAGCGATTGAGCTGCTTCTAAATTAATAGTATTAGTTACTACGTCAATAGTTTTCATCAGCTTCCTTTTCTTTATTGAGCGAGGCCTCAAGTAATGAAACCACTTTTGTTGTTATTGCCTCACCTTTTGTTTTTTCTAGTTTTCAATACAATAAATATTATTAATGCAATGAGAGCGAAGACAAAGAAAATCCCGAATCCCATTCCTGCTTTAAATATTCCTTCTACTACTCCGCAAGATGTTAAAAGTGTTGAGAGCATTAACAATGTAATTGCAGGAATGGGTTTTATGATGTTCATACTGGGATTGGTTTATAAGAAATAAAGCAAACCTTCTGTTCTAATAGAAGGTTTGTTAATTTATATTTACAATCTGCCTTTAGTAGCACTTTGTTTTTCTGTTCTATTTTCACTGCGAAATGAATCTGATTCTTCATCGCGATTGTTGTTAGTTACTTGGTCAATAGAATCATCGCTTTCATCATCGTCTGTGTTTCTGTTATCACCTATATTGTCACCAATATTTGCAGTAATTTCTCTGCGTTGGTTCTCCTCTTCATCCTCTTCTCCAATTTGGTGCTTTTTGTTTTGGATGGGATCTTTTGGATTTGGTTTTTGTTTGTTATAATCCTGATTAGTTTTTTCTTTTAACATGCCATCGATTGGTTGATGACTATTGTCTTTTTTATTTTTGTCCATGTTACTTAAATTTAAATGTAACTGAATTATTACGATGCAAAGTAGAGCATATTTTCGTATAAAGTCTTTACACAATTATTAAAAATAATTACATCATTCACATGTCTTTTTTATCATTCCCCGCTTATTATGATAAATATAACTAGAGGATTATTTTAATCAATAAATTGTAAATTAATTAGAAAGAGAATTCAAATTTATCTTATCCATATAAAATAAGATTTAGCAAATTAGTAATGAAGACTTGATTTAAGAGGTTTTAAAAGAAGGAATTATCAATTAAATTTAGAAACTAGATGACATTTGATAGATTTCTACAAAGCAATCCATCATTCTCGAAATGGTCAAATAAAAAAATACATGCGGGTAAAATTGTTAACTAACTTTATTCAGCATCAGAGTAAATGTACTCCCTTCTCCTAGTTCGCTTTCAACCGAGATTTGCCCACCTTGAGCTTCAATAAACTCTTTACTAATAGCTAAGCCTAAGCCAGTCCCCGACCTACTGCTACCTGGTACTTGAAAGTAGCGCATAAAAATTTTGTCTTTATATTTTGATTCGATGCCTTGCCCAAAATCCTTTACAGAAAACAAAACATTATCTGTTTCATTTTTTATTTTAATGATGACTTGACTTTTTTCAGGTGAATAGCGTATGGCGTTGGTAAGTAAGTTAATTAATACCCAAGCTGCTTTTTCAGAATCTGCTTTTATTGGAGGCAAATTTTCATCAGCTGAAACATTTAAGGTGATACTTTTTTGTTCGGCAGGAATCCTTACTGCTTCCAATGCATATTGCAAAATTTGAGATGGATCACTTGGTTGGATATTTAATTGAATGTTTCCTGTTTCCACTTGGGATAAATTAAGGAGTTCACTTGTTATTTTTAGCAAACGATTACTATCCTCTTTTATGCTCTCTGTAAGTTGTTTTTGTTCCTCATTGAGTATTCCCGTTCCTTTATTTTCCAACAATTGCAAACTTGCTTTAATTGCAGAAATAGGCGTTTTAAGTTCATGAGAAATTGTTGCAATGAAATTGGTTTTTGCAAAATCTAATTCTTTAAAAGGGGTTATATTTCTCAGTACAATAAAGTGCCCAATATGCTTCTGCTCCTTTTCACCGGTTGGAATAATTGAAATAGGTATAATTTCTTTTTCAAAATAACTTTCCTTGTTATCTGCATATATTTTTAATGGGTTTTTATCATGTTTGTTTTCTTTAGCCATTAACTCCTGAACAAGTGAACGCATTAAATCATTTCTCACCGCAATGTCCTGTGCAAGTTTTCCGGTTAGGTCCTCAGTCTTTACTCCTAAAATTTTGAGTGCACCATCATTGGCAAATAATATCATATTTTTTTCATCAAGACCTATGATTGGGTCGTGAAGATTATTTATTAATGTTTCTATACGTTTTTTCTGAAACATAATTTTAGAGAGACTACTGCTATTGTATTCTTCAAGTTTTTTTGCCATTACATTAAATGCTTGGGCCAATTCTCCAAATTCGTTATGGCTTTCAAAGTGAACCCTCTTATCATAATTCTTTTCTGCAATTTGTTTAATGCTTTCTGTTAATACTTTAATTGGGTTAGCAATATTTCCAGGTAAATTAATGAGGAGTACAAAAGCAATCATAAAGCAGAATGCACCCGTTAATCCAATCCACCAAGTAGCTTTAGTAGCTGTTTGCTTGGCTACATCGCTTTTACGTTGAATGGCCTGCATATTTAAAAGCATAATATCTGTTAGATCCTTTCGAATGGAAACATAAAGCAAGCTATCGGTTGGTTTATTCTTTAATATACTAAAATCTTGAAATAACTTATCCGTTAACTCCTTCTCACCAATTTCTGTAATATTCATTTGCTGTTTTGTGAGGTTGGCAGAAAACTTAGTTGCACTATGGGGGTTAGTGATGTCTTCATCTAATGCTCTTAGCATATTACGAGAATAATCCAGTGTATTATAATTTGCCACTAAAATATTCTGTGTATCCTTGTTTAATGCATTAATGTACATTGTTCCAAGTACAGAAAGCAGAATTATAAATAAAAAGAGTAGGCCAACACCTAAGGTGAGTTTAACTTTTATCTTCATGATAGTATAACGATATCAATGTCCAGTGATTTTAACTTATTCAATAATTGATTGAATGTATTGGTAGCTAATATAAATGTAAATAGATTAAAATTGGGTTTCCCAATACAAATCGTTGTGATTTCTCTTTCTTCTGCTATTTCTGAAATGGCTTTTGCAATATTTTTACTTTCCTTTTTTATTATTTCGGCGCCTAGTTCGGTGGCGAGTTTATAATTGTTAATTAGGTGCCGTTGTTTATCCAAAGCAATTTTATCTGCGCTTTCATCGGGAGTTTGTACATAGAGAACAAACCACTTGCTATTATAGTAATTGGCGAGACGAGCGGTTTTTCGTATGATGGTTTTTGCTGTTTTGTCATTACTACTGATGCAAGCTAAAAAGCGATCTTGTCGTAAAGCGATATTTTTTGGAATTTCAGTTTCAATTTTTCGCAGGACTTGTGTTGATACTTCTTTTAATGCCAACTCTCGAAGTTGTAAAATGTGTTCTGACTTAAAGAAGTTCTTAAGCGCTGTTTCAATTTTTCTGCCTGATAGATTTTCCCCTCTTTTAAACGGGTAATGAGTTCTTCGGCTGTTAAATCGATGTTCACCACTTCATCAGCCATGGCGATTACTTTATCTGGCACTCTTTCTTTTACTTCTACACCAGTAATTTTTTTGATTTCTTCGTTGAGACTTTCGATGTGCTGGATATTAACGGCACTTATCACATTGATTCCTGCGTTCAATATTTCATTTACATCCTGCCAGCGTTTTTCGTTTTTACTTCCTTCGATGTTAGTATGCGCTAATTCATCAACTATTACTACTTCTGGTCTTAAACTAATTATAGCCAGCACATCCATTTCTTCCAACTCTTTTCCTTTATAGAAAATAGTTCTACGAGGAATTAACGGAAGTCCTTCTAATAATTCATGTGTTTCTTTTCTGTTATGCGTTTCAATATATCCAATTTTAACATCAATGCCATTGCGCAAAAGTGTTTGTGCTTCCTGTAACATACGGTAAGTTTTTCCTACACCGGCACTCATGCCAATATAAATTTTAAACTTACCTCGTCTTGATTTTTGAATCAGGTCGAGAAAATCTTGTGCCGATTTTCTGGTCTCTTCCATTTATTTTTTCTTAAAAGGAAATTGCTAGCGCTGAAGTAATAAAATAGTTTTGGTTAGATGGACTATTATCCAGAATAAATATTTTATCTTCACTAGTAAGACCTCTTGCTTCTATGCGCCATAAAACATTGTCTTGAATGACGCAGTCCAAATTTAACGAATATCCTAATGTTTTGAATCCATGGGTTGTTCCAGTGACAATAATTACACCCTTTTCGTCCGAATAGTATTCACCTCGAGCAGAGATTCGAATTTTGTCGGTTAGCTTGTACTGTAAAATGATTACAGGACTATACCAATTATGGTAAGCATTGGTATCCTTTTGCATTTGTTGCATACCTACATCAAAGCCTGCGGTTACTCCAAATTTTTCAGTTAATTGAAACTGCCCATAAAAGTTGTTAAATATTCGATACTGTCTCAAGCTATCTGGAAGATCATTACCTCCAAAGGTACTCCAATTCAATGTTACTTTTGAATTGGGTTTGTATGTCAGTTGAGTTCCGAATGCAGGGGTTTGATTTCCCGGAATTCGTTGAATTCTTTGCCAACCATTTAAATACATCGCTGCAAGGTAAATTTTTTGGTCAGTTGAAGTATAACCTAATTTAATCCCAGATTCATAGTAAGGAGAGTTTTCAGCTAAAAGACTTCTCGTTAAGTTCCAACAATCTTTCCCAATAGCACTTTCGAAACCAATGTGAGAAGGCATTACACCTGCATCTATCCAAATGTTTTTATTTTTTGAAATTTTAAAGCCAACATTGGCTTCAAAAATATTTTTTAGCATGCCTTGTTCTCCTGCTAAATTATATTGTGGATAGGTTCCAGCCATTAAAGCAATGTTTCCTCTTACTTTATCGGATGTGTAATTAGCTTTTACAAATCCCATATTCAAATTAGCTTCATTGTGTCGGTTAAAGGAATAAAAGAAAGTTGGACGTTCATGATTCCCAGGATTCCCAAAATCATAACTATAATAAGCTTCCACATAACCTGAAATAGTTAATGGATTTGTTTTTGTTGTTTCTTGTGCATTCAAATTAGATATACCTAAGGCGAATGCACTCAATAAAATTGTTGTTTTCATTTTTGTTGTTATTTAAGTTTATCTAATGCGATATTAAGTTTCAATAAATTTATTTTTTCTGTTCCGAAAAGACCAAACAACGGTTGTTCTGTATTTGACACAATGAGTTGGAGGACGTTCCCTTCAGCAAGACCTCTGATTTTTGCAATTCGCTTTACTTGCACTTTTGCAGCTTGCACAGATAGGTTGGGATCCAATCCACTTCCGCTTGCTGTAACCAAATCAGATGGAATTTCTGATTTATCAATACCAGGATTGTGAATCAAAAAAGTATCAATCCTTGCTTGAACTTCGGCTAAATAATCGGGATTGCTTGGACCTTTATTGCTACCACCTGAACCTGCAGCATTATACCCAACAGCAGAAGGCCTAGAGATAAAATATTTATCATCTGTAAACGATTGCCCAACATTACTATAATAAGTATTGCCGTTAGAACTTATGATTTCACCTTTGCCCTGGTTGGGTGCAAATTGAGCGATACCGTAAACGGCCAGTGTGTATATGCCCATAAAGAAGACAAGACAAACAAATGTCAGTTTAATGGCTGGAAATATATTTGATTTCATAATGTTTATTTTTTTTAGATGAATACTGATACGAATAGATCAATTAATTTGATGCCAATGAAGGGAACAATTACACCGCCTAAACCATAGATAAATAAATTTCTGCGAAGCAAAGCACTTGCGCCAATGGGTTTGTATGCAACACCTTTTAATGCTAAGGGAATTAGAAATGGAATAATGAGAGCATTAAATATTATTGCAGAAAGTATAGCACTTTCTGGACTATGTAAGTTCATAATGTTTAATCCTTGCAGAGCAGGAATAGCAACAATAAATAAGGCAGGAATAATGGCAAAATATTTCGCGACATCATTAGCAATGCTAAAGGTCGTTAGCGTTCCTCGTGTCATGAGTAGCTGCTTTCCAATTTCTACGATCTCAATTAATTTTGTTGGATCATTATCCAGATCGACCATATTGCCAGCTTCTTTGGCTGCTTGTGTACCACTATTCATGGCTACACCAACATCGGCTTGTGCCAATGCAGGAGCATCATTCGTTCCATCTCCCATCATAGCTACTAATCTACCTGCTGACTGTTCTTTCTTGATGTAATTCATTTTATCTTCGGGCTTAGCCTCGGCTATAAAATCATCCACTCCCGCTTTCTCTGCAATGAATTTTGCTGTTAATGGATTATCACCCGTTACCATTACCGTTTTAATTCCCATCTTCCGCAAACGATCAAAGCGTTCCTGGATCCCAGGCTTAATAATATCTTGTAGTTCGATGACACCAACTACTTTTTCGTTTTCAGAAACTACTAAAGGCGTACCTCCATTTGCTGAAATTCCATTCACAATTTTATCAATACCAGAGGAGTAATCATGTCCTGCTTTTTCTGCATTTTTACGAATAGTATCAGCGGCCCCTTTTCTAATTCTAATTCCATTTTTTAAATCAATGCCGCTAGATCGTGTTTCTGCCGTGAATTTGATAAATTTTGCATCGTTTAATAAGGAATCATTAGATTTAGTTTTTGCTCCTTTTTCTTTTGCTAAATCAATAATTGATTTTCCTTCTGGTGTTTCATCCGCAAGTGAAGCCAATACACAACTCTCCATAAATGCTTTTTCGGTAACTCCATCCGCATGATAAAAATGTGTAGCTTTTCTATTTCCAATGGTTATGGTTCCTGTTTTATCAAGAAGCAATACATCAATATCTCCTGCTGTTTCTACAGCCTTGCCCGATTTGGTAATTACATTGGCTCTTAAAGCTCTATCCATTCCTGCAATTCCAATGGCTGAAAGCAATCCACCAATCGTAGTCGGTATCAAGCAAACAAATAATGAGATGAAAGCGGCTATAGTAATCGGAGTGTTTGCATAATCGGCAAACGGTTTTAGTGTTACTGTAACAATAATAAACACCAATGTGAATCCTGCTAGAAGAATGGTTAATGCAATTTCATTAGGTGTTTTTTGTCGACTGGCACCTTCTACTAATGCAATCATTTTGTCTAAAAAACTTTCACCAGGCTCTGTAGTAACTTGCACCGTGATTCGATCGCTCAGCACTTTTGTACCACCAGTTACTGAACTTTTATCACCACCTGCTTCACGAATCACTGGAGCACTCTCGCCGGTAATGGCAGACTCATCAATAGTTGCAAGACCTTCGATGATTTCTCCATCAGTAGGAATGATGTCGCCTGCCTCACAAAAAAACAAATCTCCTTTAATTAGTTTTGAAGAAGGAATAATTTTAACTTCATGAGAACTATTGTTTCCTTTTACCGTTATTTTTTTTGCTGGTGTCTCCTCTCTAGTTTTTCGTAAACTATCAGCTTGTGCTTTTCCTCTTGCTTCGGCAATAGCTTCCGCAAAATTGGCAAAGAGAAGTGTTAGTAATAGAATAATGAAAACAGTTAGGTTATATGCAAAGCTTCCTTGTGAAGTTTCGCCAGCTAACGTCCACAGACAAACGGCAAACATAATGGCAGTTCCAATTTCTACCGTAAACATTACAGGATTACGAAACATTATTTTCGGATTGAGTTTCACAAAAGATTGTTTAAATGCTTCTAGCATTAAATCTTTTTGAAACAAGGATGTATTTTTAGTCATTACATTTATTTTTTAAAATTTATCAATACAATGAAAAGTATTCAGCGATTGGTCCTAGTGTTAGCGCTGGGAAGAAGGACAAGGCAGCTACAATAGCGATCACTGCAAATACCATCAAGCCAAAGGTGGAGGTATCTGTTTTTAATGTGCCGTTGCTTTCGGGAATGTACTTTTTACTTGCTAAAATTCCTGCAATCGCAACCGGACCAATAATAGGTAAGTACCTTGCCAATAGCATCACTATTCCGCAAGCTATATTCCAGAAAGGTGTGTTGTCGCCTAAGCCTTCAAAGCCACTTCCATTGTTTGCACTTGATGAGCTAAATTCATACAACATTTCACTAAATCCATGATTTCCTGGATTCGCTAACCATCCTGCATATTCGGCTGGATTCCCAGCATACAAGAAACTTGAAATAGCGGTACCAGCAAGAATTAAAAGGGGATGAAGTAAAGCGATTACCATGGCAATTTTCATTTCTTTTGCTTCAATCTTTTTTCCAAGAAATTCAGGAGTTCTTCCCACCATTAATCCGCTCACGAATACTGCAAGAATAATGAAGATGTAAAAATTTAAAAAGCCAACACCTACACCACCATAAAAGGAATTTATCATCATACCTAACATGGTAAACATTCCAGTGAGAGGCGTCATGCTATCGTGCATGGCATTCACCGAACCATTGGATGTACATGTTGTTTTAATAGCCCAGTATGCCGATGCAGCGGAACCAAAACGAATTTCTTTTCCTTCCATACTTCCATAAGATTGTGCAATTCCCATTTTTTCAATGGCAGGATTTCCATTCATTTCATTCATTATAGATGGAATTACTAAAAGCAGAAAACCAAGTGTCATGACTCCATATATAGTCCAAGCTAATTTTCTTCTACGCAACACATAACCCATCGCAAAAACCATAGCAATAGGAATTAGTGAAATAGAAACGGTTTCAATAATATTTGTTAGATAATTTGGATTCTCTAAAGGATGTGTTGAGTTAGGACCATAAAAACCACCTCCATTCGTTCCAATTTGTTTTGGTGCGACAAATGCCGCAACAGGTCCGCGACTTACCTGAACCGTATCGCCCTGAAGTGTTACCATCGTATCTTTACCTTCAAAAGTCATGGGAGAACCATTGAACACTAAAATGATGGCTACAACAAAAGCAATAGGAAGTAATATCCGTGTGCAGCTACGAACAAACAAACTATAGAAATTACCAAGAGTAGTTGCCGTTCTTTCCTTCATAGCAATGAAAACTACTGCGCAGATGGCAATACCTGTTCCCGCACTTATAAATTGCCAAAGCATTAGAATAAGTTGACCTAAATAAGATAGACCACTTTCTCCTGAGTAATGTTGTAAGTTTGTGTTGGTAACAAAACTTACAGAAGTATTAAATGCAAGATCACCGCTCATGGATGGATTGGCGTCTGGATTTAAAGGTAGCCAACTCATATTAGTAAGTACCAGCATGGATATAATAAACCAGATAGCATTAATAGTTAGTAATGCGGTTAAATGCTGCTTCCAGTTCATTTCTACGGTTGGATCAATTCCACTGAGTTTAAAAAACAGCTTATCCAATGGATTGAATATTTTATCGAGCCAAGTATTTTCGTAATTGAAAATTTTGCCGATGTATCGACCAAGTGGAATAGCCAATGCAATTACCATTACGTACATTAGGATTACTCCAAGTATTTCTGTGTTCATAGATTTAGAATTTTTCAGGGCGAAGCAATACGTAACAGATATAGCCGAATACTGCAATTGCGATAATGAATAATGCTGTCATGTTTTTAGATTTTATCAAAAAAGTTAATTGCTTTATTAAAGAGGGCAAAGCAAACAAGCCCGCTAATTAAAAGTGTTAAAGTCATCATGGTTTAATAGTTTAATAGTATTTTTAGTTTTACATAAACAATATATAGGAGTGAAAGCACCAACAGCCATGCTGTAATTGCAATCATGACTTTTTTAAATTGTTTATCAGTTTTCTTTACTTTCACTAGACTAAAGTTGTATGAATAGTAAATGGTATTTTATGATTTTCATTTAATTGTTCTATGAGATTCATCATTATATCCCACTTGCCATCAATTGTCGGTTATATTCCTTTTTCAATAGGCCATTGAAAATTTCTTTAGCGCGATTAGCTGTTGAGTCGGCCAAGTCAATAAAGGTTCCTAAAGAATATACATACACATTTTCAATGGCGTTTCTTACGGAATTATTCCCTTCAATTAACATCCTTTCAGCGAGAATAAAACAAAGCTTTGTTTCATTGATATTTCCTTTTAGTATGAGCTGTTTGGTGTAATCAACAAAGCATCGCATCGCTTTATATATATTACTCGAGTTTGAAAGTTTATCCAATTCAAGGTTTATTTCTGGTAATTCTTTACCAAGAAGGTCTGACACTTCATTTTCTGTAATCATTTAATTTGAGTACTAATTTTTATTTATTCTTTAGAATCGCAAAGCCCGAAGACGGCTTATATACTCTTTAGTAGAATTATTTTCTCGCAGTTTTAATTATCCGCTTCGGGTGCTGCATGCTAAAATCTATTCCTATAAATTCAAAAATGAAAGAAGAGGTTAGTTCTTAGGCTATTATAGTTAAAATGGGATTGTTGAAAATCGAAAACCCTTTTGTTTTGAAAGGGTAAACCCTATCGTTTCGCTAGGATTTTAGCCGATTTTGTATTCGTCTAGTTTGCGATAAAGTGTGGTTAAGGCAATATTCAAAAGTTTGGCAGTTTCAGTTTTGTTACCATTCGTATAATTCAAAACTTTTTGAATATGTATTTTTTCGGCACTCGCTAAATCAAAAGCAGATAGTTGTTTGCCATTTTTTGTTGAAAGTGGTTTATGGAATTCAATTGGCAAAGATTCTAAATTAAGTTCGTTAGCATTCGACAAGATCACACTTCGCTCGATTACATTTTTTAATTCGCGAATATTACCGTTCCATTGATGTTGTTTCAACGCATCTAAACAATCATCAGAAATATTTTTTATTCTTTTATTGGTTTTCGCAGCAAACAATTGCAAAAAGTGATTCGCTAAAATCTCAATATCCATTACACGTTCACGAAGAGAAGGTAATGGAATTTGAAAAACAGAAATTCGGTAGAACAAATCTTGCCTGAAATACCCAGCGTCTATTTCATTTTGCAAATTTCTATTGGTGGCTGCTATGATGCGAACATTTACTTTGGTGGGTTTATTATCACCTACTTTTAAAAAATCTCCTGTTTCAAGTACTCTAAGTAATTTGGCTTGTAGACCTAGGGCCATTTCACCGATTTCATCAAGGAAAATGGTGCCATTATTGGCTTCTTCAAAAAGACCCTTTTGGTCTTTGATTGCTCCAGTAAATGCCCCCGCTTTATGTCCAAACATTTCATTTTCCAAAAGATCTTTACTAAAGGCCGAACAATTAATGGCTACAAAATTTTGTTTACATCGTTTGCTCGCCTGATGGATCGCTTGAGCAAATACTTCTTTTCCTGTTCCTGTTTCTCCTGTCAATAAAACGGTGGTGTCTGTCTGCGCAACTTTTTTGGCTAATTCAATGGCTTGATGAATTACTTTAGACTTTCCTAAAATGGAATCAATGGAAAATTTCTGTCCAACTTGTTTTTCAAGATCATTAACACGCTTTTGTAATTGTACTTTTTCTAAAGCTCGATAGAGTAAGGGAATAATTTTTTCATTGTCATCGCCTTTAGTAATATAATCAAATGCTCCTTGCTTTATCGCGTTTACTCCATCTGGAATATTGCCGTAAGCAGTAAGTAAAATAATTTCAGATAGAGGTTGGATGGATTTAATTTTGGAAATCAAATCCAAGCCATTTCCGTCGGGCAACTTTACATCACAAAGAACAACGTCTATATCTACCTGTTCTAATTTTTTTAGTGCCGTTTTACAGTCACCAGCCTCATGTACTTCAAAACCTTCGGATGCAATTATCCGAGCAAAGAGCTTTCGAAGCTTTTCTTCATCATCGATGATTAAAACATTTCTCAAATTGGTAACGGTCATTTACACTGCAAATTTAGTATATTTAATGTGTGCTTTATCTAAAATTTGATTCTTTTGTATATTCTAAATTTGATAGTGTTACTTCTTTAAACTATAGGCTGGAATCAAATTTAGATCTTTAAATGATGTCCTTTCTGTGCGATGCTTCGAAAAGTGCTTCTCAAGGAAGTTCGAAAGTAAGACTTAATCATCATCTTGTTCTTTTTGACCATCGCGTCCTTTATTATTATCTTGCGACTTGATATATTTTTTCATATTATTTAATTCACTTTCATTTAATTCCAAATTGGATTTTCCATTCATTCTGATGTCGTGTTCATTTCCGCTTTTGTGACAGGTGGCGCAATTGCTATAGTTATAAATGCCATTTTCATGATGCTCCTCCCTAATATTGCTTTCCGAATGTTCATGACAACCGTAACAAGTAAAGGCGCTGAAATTATTGTTGGTATGACAGGTATTGCACTTTGCATTATGGTTTTCGTCAAGCTGAAAATAGGTGGAATGATCAAAGGTGGATGGTTTCCATTGGTTCGTGCTATGGCATTTATCACAATTTTCTTTTATTTGTTGATGGAAGGTATCACTTGGTTTTATATGGCAGGACGCGCAATTATTTTTGTCTGCACCAATTATCATGTCATGATTAAAGCTTACTGATGATTTCCACCCTTCGGTATTGTGGCAATTCTTACAATTTGTGGTTACTTGTTTATGAAGTTGGTTGGATGGTTGGCTATGACAACTATTACATTTACTAATCACCGTTGAGGGTAACATATCATGATTAAAACTACTCAACGACATTTCTGGTTTTTCACCTTTATGTTCCGTGTGGCATGCAGTGCATTTTTGATTCGATAGATGCTGATGAAATAACACTTTCTCATTTGTTACATTGGATTCGTTCACTAAGAGCGTATCCATACCAATAGAAGATAGTTTATGACAAGAAATGCATTTATCGTTGGAGATACCCGAAAATGGATCGTGACAGGCTAGACATTTATTGTTTATGTTTTGATGTGCTTCAACCAAATCTCCTGGATTTAGCATGACATGAGGAAACTGATTCATAAAAATAATGCAAGCAATTGCGAATCCTAATACAATTAGCTTTTTCATTTGCTGAACATTAGGATGGTTATTATATGCATAAGGGTCAATAGCCCTAAAAGTAAAGTAATAGGTAAGTGAACCACTCTCCATTTCTTCATCAGATCAACTGTAATGGAGTCAAAGAATAATTTTTTATCGACTTCTACAAAACTTATTCCTGAGCTAGTTAATGCTTGTCTTCTTTCTTTCAATAATTCATTTGCTCTTTTCAGAAGAAATTTTCCAACCAAGCCACTGGCTACTGCAATTAAAAGCATTAATATGGCTAGCCAGGGCAGCACTGCATTAAAATGAATGCCTGCATGAACGAGAAGCATAATTGAACCTATCCAGGCAAGATATTCATGCAAAGCCAAAAGTTTCTTTGGAGAACCTGATTCTATTATTTTCCTTTTGCGCAATGAATATGCAAAGGATGTACATATTGTTAAGGTTCCAATTAATCCGAGGTAGCGACCAACGAATACAAGTTGAAAATGATGAAGGATATAATCAATTGCTATAGCGAAAAAAATCATCAATGCATACCACTGAAAAAAGGGGAGTACATATTTTACAAAAAGGGGCTTTTTCATTCATCCAAAAGTGATAAGTAATATCCAATATTAAAATGATGAATGTCAGAAGTAAGATTGACACAAAATTGATGGGATTAAGGTGTTTGGCATCAGTTTGAATAGAAGAGTCCTGTAACCTGAAATTACAGTTCAATTATTTCAAAAAGGAAATGATTGTGTTAGGATTAACTCTTAATCGGCTTCTGTTCTTACTTATTAGTTCACTTTTTCAACCGGTTATTCTTTAAGTTTTATTTTGCCAGACCGATATAGGTCTAATGCTTTTTGTAAAATGTTGTCAATGGTCTTAATTGGTAAATCTTTGTTCGGGTTCACTCTAAAAATCTTCATTCTAGAACGAACTCCTGATTCCAATTTGGGGTGGTTAAGGAGTTTTCCTTCAACCATCAGTAGATAAGGTTCGTTTGTTTTTTTATCGGTCCACAAGTAACAAAACATCTTTTTTTTGTAACAGAAGCAAGGCATTCCATACTTCTGCGTTTCAGAAATATTTATGTCTTGATCAAGAATAATGCTGCGCAAAGCAAGTAAACAGCTTTTGTATGGCTCTTCTTTATTCAGATAGAAGTTATGAAGTTCGTCAAGCATTAATTTCTTTTAACTGCAATTATTTTGTAGCAATTCCATAAGCAATGTATTTCCAATTAGCAGGACAAATTTTGTTTAATAGTAGTCCATCTATCGACGAAAGAAAATTTCGTTGGCTTTCATTTCTTCCTAAGGTTCCCAGAAGGCCAGTGGTTTTAATATCGTAAGCGGAAAAGTCTTTCAAGCATTCTTTTATTTCTTTAATGGAAACATAGCGCCAAGTGCTTCCCCAATTGACAAACTTTTTTCTAAGATTCTGATGAAGAGGTGATGCAATGAGGTTTTCTGCGAACAAAAGTTTACCACCAGGTTTTAATGCTTTGTATATTTCTTTAAAAACTTTTTGTTGAATTTCATAATTGTCGTTACTTCCAATTCCCCCGATAATGGATTTAAATACGATGATGTCAAAATGATTTTCATACGGTATATTTGTTGCATCAATGTCTTGATATTGTACAAATGAAGCAACATTATATTTTAAATGAAGTTTCTCGGCAGTGTTTTTAACATCTTTTAAGTCGGAGCAAATAATCTGCTTTCCTTTTAATGCAAGCCATAGCGAAAGTCCGCCTTGCCGACCGCCTAGCTCAAGTCCATTTTCAACTTTATTCCATTCTATGTTTTTTTCCCAATAATCAAGAGCTTTCGACCAGGATTTTATATCCCATTGTATGATGTCTTTTTTTAGTTCTTCAGTCATTGTCTTAAGCACTAATTTGATAAGGTGATTTCACATGTTAAATGAGATACGGTTAGATCTAATTCAAATGTATGAATAAATGTTTATCCCACAATTGTCATTAGAAATGACAATTGTGCCCGTAGGGCGACGAATTCATTGATAAATCAATGAATTGTCGGGATTAACCCTGACATTGATTTTGAAGCAATTATTATCTATCGTTTTAACAACATGATTTGAATTATTGCTTTAAAATCAATCGTCAGCCCGAAGGGCAAAAAAGTCTAATGACTTTTTTGGGTTTATTTTTTGAAGATGAAATACACAGCAAGTATTAAGAACCCAAAACCGATAAAATGGTTTGTTTTGAAAGGTTCTTCTTTAAAAAAGAAGATCGTAAAAGCGGTGAACACAACCAATGTAATTACTTCTTGAATTACTTTAAGTTGCCAAAGATTAAAGGGTCCCCCGTTTCCTATAAATCCAATTCTGTTTGCCGGTACCTGTGCTGAATATTCAAAAAGTGCGACGCCCCAACTAATAAGGATAATGCTTACTAGTCCTAAATTGCTAAACCAACTCATTTGTTTAAACTTCAAATGCCCATACCAAGCAAAAGTCATAAATACATTTGATAAGATTAACAATCCAATGGTGAGAATCGCTTTTTTCATTTTACTAGCATTTGCTTAGATGGAGTACTTTTTAAAATTGGGGATTTGACTTTTTGTTTTAAAGAAATGTTCTGGTGAATTTTGTCGACAAGAAAAGTAAATAATATGTTTCAATAATGTGATAACATTTGTTCAAGTTTCAACAGCACAGAGTAAATTACTATTTCATATGAAACTACTACTTTCAAATTTTACAAAGTAGTATGCTTGATTTGATTCATGTTTTAGTAATTTGTTTTTTCTTCTTTTTACTTTCTGTTGGACCAATCAAGAAGCCATATGGTTTTAGTGGTTCAATATGATCACAAGCAATTTTAATCATGGCAATAAGCGGAATCGCTAGAAAGATACCTGGAATACCCCACACTAATTCACCAATGACTAAAGCTATTATTGTTGTGAATGGATTTATTTTTACTTGATGTCCAACTATCAGTGGCTCTAATATCCATCCTTGTATTAATTGTACTATTCCATAAACAATTATAATTCCACCAAGCATTTGAACACTCGCTCCTTGACCAGCGGAAACGAATACAGTAAGAGAAGTTCCTAAAATATTCCCAATGTAAGGAACGATTTCAAGCAGACCACATAAAAGCGCGAAGAAGAAAGCATGTTTAACCCCAAGTATACTAAATCCTATACTATACATGATCCATAGGCAAACAATCATTTTTGAAAGTCCAACGAGATATTGTTGGGAAATCAAAGCAGCATTGTAAATAACTTGTTCCATTTCTAATCGATCAGCGGAAGAAGTAAGTTTAAGAATGAACTGCTTGATGTGACTTCTATAGTATAGAAAACAGAAAAGATAAACTAGCGTAAATAATAGATTTGTGAAAATATAGGTGAATGAACCTATTATCGTTTGAAAAATATTTGAATAGGAAGGTTGCTCCTCTTTTATTATCTGAAATTGTTCTTCTGCTGAAATATCAGAATGATTAAAAATATAATCCTGAATGCGATCTAGGATAGTTATACTCTTTTGTTTTATCAACGGAAAATCCTTTGCCAGATTCGATATTTGCCAACCAAGTAATAAACTTACACCAGCAATAATGATTAATAATATTAGCACGCAAATTAATACTGCTAATCCTTTAGGTACTTTCTTTCCTTCCATCCATTTGCAGAAGGGAAAAAAGAGCGTGGCTAAAACACCAGCTATGGTGAGAGGCATCAGAATAGCTTTTGCATAATGTAGTCCGGCAAAAACCAGAAACAATAGCAAAAGCGTTTTTATAATATTCGATTTTGTGATCGTCATAATTTCTTTATAAAAGTATAAAATGATTTATCATATATTTTACTCTAAAAGTAATACTTATTCCGAAAGTTTGTAAATATATTCCTCTATTTCCATATTTCGAGCATTAGCAAATCCAGTATCTGTCCCAATTTTCATAAACCCGCATTTTTCTAAAACCTTTTGCGAACCATAATTGTCAAATGCTACACGACCAAATAAAGGTCTGATTTTTTCTTGTTGCAAAAAATTTTGAAGTGACATGGTGGCTATCCCCTGTCCCCAAAATTTTCGGTCAATCCAGTAAGTAATCTCTGCCTCATTTTCGATAACAAATTTTGCAATGCTCCCTACAATTTCATCATTGGATTTTATGGTCTTCATGTTTATCGTTGGATCCGTTAAAAATTTGGAATACTTTTCTATGTAGGCTGTTTTGTCAGATGGATCTTTTGATGTGAAGGCTGCTAAATAATTGGCTTCTTTGTCAAGTTGAAATTGAAAAAATGCATTTAGCTCATCTTTTTCTGTTTTAGTTAGTATGATCTTTATGCTTTTCATCATTTTGAAATTATTATTGTGGGAACTACTTTGATTTCATTTTGTATTGTATACTGTTTGAATTTAAAATTTCTAAATTACAAATTAACACCAAAGATATAACCTACCAATGCCGACAATCCCATGGCAAGAGTTCCCCATACAGTAATTCTTAATATAGCCTTTCCTACTGTTGAGCCTCCTGTTTTAGCTGCAATTGCCCCCAATAGAATTAGAAATAGTATGGTAGATCCATAGAGCCAATATTCCATACCTTTAATGGGTGCGAAAAGTACAGTTAATAAAGGTAAAACACCACCCACTGTAAATGCTGCTCCAGATGCCATAGCAGCTTGTATTGGATTCGCTTGACTAATCTCATTGATACCTAATTCGTCTCTAATATGCGCGCCTAATGCATCTTTTTCGGTGAGTTCAAGGGCTACTTGCATCGCTGTTTCTTTTTTTAGGCCTCTTTTCTCATAAATTTGAGCCAAAATATTTAGCTCTTCTTCTGGCATTTCTTTAAGCTCTTGTATTTCTCGTTCAATGTCTGCTTTTTCAGTGTCGGTTTGTGAACTCACAGATACATATTCACCAGCAGCCATTGACAGTGCCCCTGCAACTAGTCCAGCTACCGTTGCTAAAACAATGGGTTCTCTAGTTGAACTAGCTGCTGCAACACCAATGGCTAGACTTGAAATGGAGATAATCCCATCATTGGCTCCCAACACGGCGGCTCTTAACCAATTACTCCTATGAATGTAATGGTTGTCTAAATAATTGTCAATGGTTAATGTCTTCTTTTGAGCTGATTTTGACATCAAAATAAAGTATAGAGGTTTATGCTAACGAAGGTGGCGATTTTTTGGAAAACAATAAGCTTTTTGCAAAACTTTCTATTAAAATTTTGTGACTCACTGCATAATACATCGCATCTCCATTATTTTTAAAGTTTACATGTTCGACAGACAGCATATCTTTTACGTATAGAACTCTATTTCATTTTCCCCTATTTTGATTCTAAAAATTCAACAGTTTCTGAAATGAGATTTCTAAGTTCTTGTTGGTCGATGCCTGAAATTATTTTACTGTAAATACTGGCGTTGGTTTGTTTTTTAAGCTACCATAAACATTAAATTTATGTAATTTTTTAATGTTTCAGATTTCGTTTTGTCGGCATTCAAGAATGCGACTTTTCAGTAAATTTATTTTATTAAATTTTTCATCCATTGTATCAACTCCACCTCATTCACTATCGACCACGAATGTGGATGTCTATCTCCATTTGATCGATATCCTGTTTGAAAAGTTTGCATAAATTCGGCTTTATCATTGCCCATTAAAACTAAACGATTAATGAGTTCAGCAGTTACTTCATAATTTGATCCATGAACAGTTTGATTTCGATTTTTAATACGCCATGCAATGTCTACATCATGGTATGTTCTTACAGCAGTATTTTTTAAATATTTTTCGTTTTGACTATACTCTTTATTCATACTAAATGCTGTAAGTTTTGCGTATGTTGAAATATGTTCTCTTGGAATTCCAAAATCGTTTTTTATATGTGCCATCGCTCTCACAGCTTCTTCCACTGCTAATACTGAGTAGTTGTTTTTTGCATTTTCTTCCAATTGCTCGTAGATTGTAAAAATATCAATAGGTGAATCAACGGTAAAGATTCCTTTGGGCTGAATTGGAAATTTGTTAGGATGCTCATTGCAGAGTTCCACATATCTCATGGCAATCATTCCTCCTGCAGAGTAACCACCAATAACAAATATGTTGCTCTTTACTTTGAAACGTGTTAACACGTCGTTAATTACGTTGGTTAATTTTAATTGTGTTATGGAGTCAGCGTACAATTTGTTCCCGCCTGCATAAAAAATGGTTAAAATATTATTTGCATAAGCTTGATGGTGTAGTTTGGTTTCTGGTGGACTGTCTTCTGGTCGTTGTCCGAATCCAGCTAAAAGAACTAAAACACCTTCAATGCTGTCTGTTGAGGGTTCAACAGCATAATAGTAGCCACTGATGATATCCTGGTTGTCAAGCGCAATTTTATTCAACGTTTGTGCTTGTGCAATTTGACATAAATGTAATATCAAAGCGAAGGCAAAAATGTTTTTTGCTACTACCATATTATTGTGATTTGTTGTTCTTCATGAATGCTAGCATTTAATAAATTTTATTAATGAGAGCATAACAAAGATAAAAAGAAATCAAATCATGTATAAAAGGCAAATCACCGACTACTATGCATAAGCAAAGTATTAATTTTTAAAATCAAGATTTGATGGTTCGGTGTTCTTTTCTTTACCTGTTGTTGGAACCGAACTATCAACGATCTCAAAATCTATTTTAGTAAACCAGATTTGTCCTGTTCCAGTTAACAATGCACCATAAGCCATATTAGTAGCATGTTCTGGAATATCCAATACAATTTCATAGGACTTCCATTCTGTAGTTCCTTTGATGGATCGATCTGTTTTGCCATCGTGCATGTTGTCAAATGAAGCGGATTGTCTTGCGTTCGCTTGATCAACACGAAACCAAAAGCCGGCCCAATTTGCTACATCTTTTGATTTCATTTGTCCGGTCATTCGAACTCGTTTACCAAGATACTTTGTGGGAGCAGAACTTTGCATGAGTGTTCCGAAACCCTTAATTTTTTTGTCAATAGATTTTATTGTCGCTGCATTGCTTCCGTCCGGACCTACACCTTTTTCAGTGATCATTTCATAACTCTTCGCCTGAGATCCCCCTTTGACCCATCCGGCTGGCACTTGTAAATTGAATGAAAGAAGTGTTAGCGTTGTTCCAAGTAGGAATATACTTTTAAGAATATTTCTTTTCATGGTTAAGATTTTTATTAAACCTTATGAACTTGTGTTTAAATAACAATTTCCAGTAAGTGCCCTAATTGGTTTTCTTCTAAACGTATTATATCTATTTCAATTGTATATAAACAAATATTAATTGTAAACGAAATTTTGTTCAGATCAAGCATACAATGCAGTTTACAATCCTTGAGGGATAGTGTTTACAGTAATAAGATATAAAATTCTATTACAAATAACGATTATCCACTAGCCATTTCACAATACGCTTTACCACTTCCAAATTACGATCGCCCATCAACACTTTTACATTTCTTTCTTTCGATGGAGTAGGTACCGCTCTCTTTAAATTATCTTTTAGGGTAGTTATTTCGCAAACCTGTGAATCGTTTCCTTCTTTAAAGTTAACTTTCGCTACCATCAATCCACTGGGTAATGAAATTTCATAATAATCTACATTACTTCCATTGGGAGTTACGTCACGATAATTCCCTATCAATTTACTTTGTTGTTCAATATTTCCTGGTTCGCGAAAATCGAGTGGCCATGAACGGTCGCGCTGCACAAGTACGTATTCAACTTTAGCAGCAGGTGCTGTTTTTCCATTGCGAGCGATAAACGTAAACAATGCATCTTTATCTAACGAGTCATTTTTTATAATGCCACCATTTCCTATTAGCTTGGCTAAAGATTTTGCAGTGCCCAACTTGGAAAGTTTAAAGTAACCTTCCTTATCCAAACCCACAAACGATAGCTTGTAGTAATAACTCATGTTGTCATCCTTACTTTCAGGATACTCACTTGCATAAGCAGCGACAATCATCAGTTCGTTCTTCATATTGTAGATTTCAAAGTCATTAACCATGCCCATGGTACCCTTACTGTCCATACTTTTTATGGTAGCAATGGGTTGATCGTCAATTTGGATTTGGTTGTCTTTATACGATGCTTTTTGTGCCTGTAGTGTGATGACCTGAAATGTCAGGATCATTAGTAAAATATATTTTTTCATGGTGTTGTGTTTTATAAGAGGACAAGGTATTAACTTTTTATTTAATGTTTAATATTTAGTACAATATTTATTGATTTTGGTAAAAAAATATCAAGATTTAGCCTAGCGACTCGCTTCAAACCCATATTGTACTGCCGATTCTAGTATTTCAATATTTATATCTTTTAAGGATTTGAACTTAATGCAATACCCCGTAACACTCGCCTTGCCTAAATTTCCCCCAAAAGTTTTAGCTAAGTAGGTCTTATCATCAATACCCATGATGTAGACTGAAATACCAGTGGTGTTGGCACTTAAACCAATTTGATAAAATTCTCTTGTTTTACCATCGGCATATTTCATGGTCTGTAGCCCATATCCAATATTGGGATTAGAAACCGTTTTACCTTTATCGTCTTTACCATCCAAAAACCATAGCTTACATCTAGGCTTTATTTCCAAAATGATTCGATGTAACTCTTGTAAGTCGCTTTGTTTTGGTTCTGGTTGACTTGTAATATACTCTTTGATTTGTGCTTTTACGCTCATGGCTACATGATAATAAGTTTATGAATAGTAATGATCCTAAAATCTTTTAAATAATCAAGATTTATTTCGGGAAGCCAACACATTTTCGAGGTTTGTCATGCTCATCGTGAATCCTTCTTTGAAGCCCATTTCGATCATCTTTTCTAATCGTGCGAGCGATTCATTATAAATAGTAATGCGAACTGTTGTCTTTCCGTTTAGCTCACTAAATGTGTAATCCCATTCAGAACCTGGTAGTTCAGGGTTTTCATCTTTGTCAGCAAAAGCATTCAACATTTTGAAGTTGGTTTTTGGATTGATGGAAGTGTATGTCTGAATTGCCCATCTTTCATGTCCTTCTGGACTTACCATCGCATAAAATCTTCGACCTCCTACCTTGAAGTCCATAAATTTAGTCTTAGAAGTCCAAGGCTTCGGTGCCACCCACTGATCAAGAATTTCTGGTTTAGTAAATGCATCCCAAACCAAGGATAGTTCAGCATCAAATTCTCTAGTTATGAATACAGTTTTTAATTCTTTGTCAATGGTAAATTCAAAGAGCAAGTTATTTTCCATATTTTTTAGTTTTTCTCCAACATTGTTAGTGTCGGCTAGATTTTTTAAGTGTTGATATTACTTTGTCAAGTTGATTGAATTGGGCCTCCCAAATAGTTCTGAATTGATCCATAAATTTGTCAATCTCTTTTAATTGATCTGCATGGATATGATAATAAATTTCCCTTCCTCTTTGTTCTTGTTTCACCAATTCACATTCGGTAAGAATTTGAATATGCTTTGATACCGCCTGCCTGCTGGTATGAAATTCTTCTGCAAGTGCATTTGGTGTCATTGCTTGTGTAGCAAGCAGGAGCAAAATGGCTCTTCGTGTTGGGTCGGCTATAGCCTGAAATACGTCCCGTCTTGTTTCCATGATTATGCAATTATCTGGTTGCAAATATATGTGCAACTATTTAATTGCGCAAATTTATTTTATTTGCACAAGCAAAAAATTCGAAAACTATTTGAATACCAGTTTTTTACTTTGTCGACTAATTTAGATTGCTTAGAAAGTAGTTGCACATGATGAATCTGTTGGAAGAACCCCAACTAAATCATCCTTTTCAAGTGCAACTTACTGAACAACAAATCGCTTTTCTATATAGGTTAAATCCTTACGTTGAACTCGGAGTAAATACATTCCAGGTTTAAGCGATCGGATATCAACTTCTAAACGATTGGTTCCTGAAGTTGATTCCTCAATAAAAACAGTTGTACCATTAACATTATAAATTTCAACCTTTAAAATTTGTGTTATCTCTGAAAGTGTTAATACAATAAATTCAGATGCAGGATTTGGAGAGAGTATCCCATCATTTGAAAATGCCAAGGACTCTTCTATCCCTACGGTCGTCCAAATAGGAACGTTGTTAGCCACTATGAAAATCTCTTCCATTTGACTGTTTACTCCTAATTTTCGAATAAATTGAAAAAACGCTCCACCTGAAACATTATTTTTCACTGAAAATTTAAGCCATGCAATTCGTCCACCCCCAATAGCATCTACTCCATCAAATCGAGTCGTTGAAAAATCAATTTTTCCTAAGAGCGGATAATTTTTTTTGAAATTAATGGAAGCACCAGGTAAAGCAAACCACGAAGTTCCAAATTGAATATCCACTGTAGATGCATCTATTAAACTGGTATCATAAAGTAAGCTAAAGGCTAGACCATGCATTTCTAGAATAGGTATTATGGAATCGCCAATAATTATCGGAATAAAATAATTCATTCCTGGTGTTAGGAGTCCGGGAAGTTCAAGTGTTAATTTTGTTCCCAATAAAGAAAGAGGTAATGGAGAATTGTTTGGCGCAAAAGCAGGATGATTGAGTCCGTAATTTTGTATTATAGCTAAAGTGTCATCTGCATTTATAATGCTATCTCCATTGCAGTCCGTATGATTAAAATTTATTCCGTTTGGAAAAGATGAAAACCATTTAACAGTATTATTAGCCGCAAAATAGTTAGAAACGCTGTCTCTTGGAGTACCTATAGATTGGTAGCCAAGTCCGACATAAAGGAAATCTAGTTGATCAACAATTAAATCATCATTCGCATCTCCAGGCCACACATCATTATAAGTTGGAGCGCAACCTGACCAAATCCAATTTAAACCGCTACCAGTGGAATTTGCACCAGCGTAATACTGTCCGGGTCCATAAACATTAATATCAGAAATAGAAAGAAAATCGAGACAGGCTAATGGCATATTCATATACAATGAAGCATATGCAATGGGGGAATTTACTGCCATAAAAATTTCACTACCGGGAGAACCATTCACCTCAAAATAGTCATTAACGGTAAGCTCATCAAATACGAAAGCAAGAGAAACATTGGGAGGAATATTATATATAATAGTATCTGTAACTAGATTTAAAAAAAATGTTCCATTATACATAACTAATTTGCTTATGGTGTCCGGTGTTGGATTCAAACCATCTTGTAGATAAAGATATCCCATGCAGGTTAGCTCATCTAAGGAAACAGTATCATTAAATGTTGCATCGGAAAAGTCATTTATATAAACTTTTTTAGCTCGTAATGAACGGTTGAAAGTAACACTACTATTGATAATGTAAAGTTCAGTGTTTTGAAGAGGTTGAGGGTTAAAATTGGTCCAGAATGCAATACAATCCACAAAATAAATTTTGGAAAAGCCAAGGTTCAATTGTGAGTTAGCGTACATAGAAAAATCGTTTAAATACAAATCATGACTATTGGAATTAAAAGTTGTGAAAGGCCAAAATAATTCTAAAGCACCGTGTAAATGCAAAGTGCTTAGAATATTTATCGTGCAATTTGCTTTATCTAAAGAAATACCATTTATGGAAGTATATGGAGCATAAATATTCGATGTCAAAGAAGTAGGTTCAAGGTCTATTCGTATATGCGAAAGATCTACAGGTGAAGAAATAGATAAATCACCAAAAATATTAAGAGTAGAAAAGCTATAGCTAAATCGTAAAGTGAAAGGAAGAGAATCTATTGTGAAAGATTGGCAATACATTATCGCATAAGGTTGAATAGAATCTGTAGCACTTAACCCTGAGTTGTTGTCAAAGTGAACATCATCGAAAGATGTTGGAGTACTTGAATAAAATGCAGCTCCTCCAGAAGTCGAAGACCAGTGAAGTGTGTCATTCCAATTTCCAGATCCATTGATCCAATAATAATTCGCAGCAGAAGATGAATTAGCCATCAATAAACAAGTAAACAGTAAACTAAGACGGAAGTAGAGTTTCATAAATTTTCGATATTAAGTGTTAATTAAATATTTAATTTGGTAAAATAGTAGAAGGATTCCTTTTTAGTTATTTCATGTAAATGTAATGATTTTGGAGAATAAACTATAAATCAAAGCGTCCTTTCGAAATTTATACTTGAGTATATTAACTAGAAATGACCCCAAAAGAGGTCATGGCTCGAAAGATTTTAGCAAAAATGCATTAAATAAATTGCTCGTATTATAGTTTCAATCTTACCAGCAATTTTGTCAATTCCATCAAGTGAGAAATAAATTTAGTAATGTCCAAATACAAAGACCCAAGGAACAGGAAAGTATCAAGTAGTTAAATTTATAAAAATATTGCGAACTTTTTTTATTGTTTTGTTAACGTTGTTGAGATAATAGTTCACAAATTAAAATTTCAATTGAATTCGAAATGATTGAATTGTAACTAAGGTATTTGAAGTCTCATAATATATTAGATTCAATCAAAGAAATTGGTCATTAACAATCAGCCTTCCACTGAAGGATTTAATTTGTGGAGAGAATTTATTTTAAACGATTGTGTTATCTAAGAAGGATAATTTAACTCTTAGAGTTTGCCAAGATTAATTAGTCGAATTCTATAGGTTAAAATGCGTCCCAAAGGTGAAGTTAAAATGTTTTCAGCGGTATTTTAAAATTACAACTTTGTCTATTGTCCTCCAAAGGGTGTCCCAAAGATACCCACAGCAAGTTCGGCCCATATGAGGAAGAATACTAAGCAAAGTCCAGCGCAAAATAGTATTCTTAGTTTAGTTGTTTTTATTTTTCTCAAAATAAATTCAAGCGTCAGACCTGCTCCAAGAAGCAAAATGCTAGCAGCAATAAAATCGAATAAAGTCCATTTTACTTCGTCAGTAAACAACATGGCAATAAGCGGAATAAGTAATAGAATTGGCACTAAGCTAAGAATCTTAAAAAGTCTTTTATTTTGCTTAAGCATTACTGTTTGATTTTTTTCCATTTACTCAATATTTTTGGTTATAAACGCAGAATCGGTTAGTAGATTGTCTTTTCGTAATAATATATTCTAAAAATAGACGAAAGACTATTACATTCACCCAATGTTGTTAAAAGGAATTTCTTTTCATTTTAATTCAATTGTATATAGAGGCTGATTATTGGATTATAATAAATAATTTATTGGGCTCTTGTTTTTTAGTTAGGCTCCTAGAAACCAAAAGATGTAAGTACATTCAGAACAAACAAAACAATGTGCCGATCGATTTGCCCAGTCTAGTTTAAAGAAGGTTGCAGTGGATGTATTGAGCTGCGATTGTCTGGTCCAAAATAATTGATTTTCACAAATGGGACAAGTCAGCTGCTTCCCTTTTACTTGAATAGGTACTGGTTGTTTCTTTCCAAATAATTTCATGTGTTAGATTGTTTAGTCGGCAATTTAAACTGATAGGATGGATTGGTTGGACAGCTACGTTAATATGCTATTCGGCTTATCATTTTTTGCAAGTCCTATTTTGTGAAGCTGTATTAATATTTCTGAAAATAATTGAGCAAGCAATTTTAATTTATTTATGTCAGTAATTGCATCTTCAGCTTTGAAGAATATTTCGTTAACATTTTCTGGGAGTTCATCACCAAACATACTTTTTTTTGTTCTAATTGCGAGATTAACCTGCGCAAGTTCTAATATCAAATTCCGGATGTCAGTATTAGAGAATAATTCTTTAATCTTTATCTCATCATTTCCTTTGATCGTAAATTTATTGTCAAAAATTTCATCTCCAATTGTGATGTCTTGCGCGCCAAATATTTTTACGAATGAATCTAAAGTGCTTGTATTTGTAATTGCAAACTGAAAATTGCAAGTTTTAATGAATGGGGATCTGACTCTAGTATATTCCACATTTCCACCGTAAGGATTACCTGTGCTGATGTTGATGAATTCCATGCGCACATTTGTATCCAATGTAATCGTCCAGTTTTGAAAAGGCACATCTACCTTCACAGGATTATAGAAATCGCCCAAAAGGAATTTCCCGTTTAGATCAGAAGCTAACTGCCTATATACATCCTCTTTTTTTGGACCAAATAATTCATCTTTCAAAGTCATGACTTAATCAAGTTTAGTGATTCAGAGATTGTAATTTTAGATATCGATTCACAGATGTTCCATGGATAGATCCGTTATCGGAATTTTACTTTAATTCTATATTCGAAGATAACAATTTTCTAAAACTATTGAACCATCTACTTTGTATAAGCCACTACTTTTTACAAACCTACAGTCTAGAATTTGAGAGCATCTTAACAATAGTTCTATGCCTTATCTACTTCTTCCATTCCTTCTGGTTTATCATATCCAAAGATCATAGAATAAAATCCGAGCGAGTTTTCGGTTTTTAGTAAGAAGAAAAGTCCTACACAATACAAAGTGCTAAAAAGAATTACTGAGAAACAGATGGACTGAATAATTACCCCATCGGCATGCCCTTGTTGAAAGGGCAATGTTGCAATTACCGCTGCCCCTAATCCTTTCGGAATCATAATTGACATAGTGGCTTTGTCAAGTAATGGTGTACTTTTAGAGATAACAAATTTTACAACCAATATTCTAACTGCAAATAAAACAAATGTTATTGCCGCTCCCCATAGCAACCAATCAAATCGTTCTATGTGTATTGAGAGTCCTATAAAAACAAAGAAGAATGTGCGAAGTAAAAAGACCATTTCGTTAAAAAATAATTTTTCATCTTGTGGCAACACGATGCTGTGATTTGGAATTACCTTTTCTAGGAGTTTAGGTTCAAAGTATTGTAAGTTGCCTATTGCAATACCAAAAGATAGTGCAGTGAGAGGACCACTAAAGTTTAAAAATTCAGTTAATCCGTAAATGATAAACAAAAAAGCAGGGGTAGAAAACTTAGTCGCTTTAAGTGTCGGAATTTTATTGATAATAAAGGACCACGTAAAAGCACCACCAACTCCGATAAGTAAAGACATGACTAACGATGCTACGAATTGGGAAATCACGATACCTGTTTGAACTTGTCCGTTAATCATAAGTCCAAGTATACTCAATGGAATTGCCAATGTAAATACATCCGTCTCGGCCGATTCAATAATAAGTGTAGTGGAGGTCTTCGCTTTAATTGCAATTTTTTTAACTAAACCTACTACTACTGCTGAAGATGTTCCTCCTAAGGCTGATCCTATAAATAGACAAGTTAGGTTCGGTAAGTTAAAAACTAGCTTGCAGAGAGCAAAAGTAACCACCCATGTTACAAAAAAACCAACTGCAGTAATTCTTGCTGACTCTTTGAAGGATGCTTTTACTTCGGAAATTTTCAGTTCAGTCCCACTTTCAAATAGGATGAAGATGAGTACAAGATTACTGAATAATGAGCCGAACTTTCCAAAAGTGGAAGGGTCAATTAAATGAAAAACAGGTCCAATTAATACGCCAATAAGCATAAGACCGAGCACATCGGGGATACTTTTGCGTTCAAATACTCCACTGAGATAATGTCCCCAAAATATAAATAACCCGATAATGATTATGGTAACTGAAGTTTGCATTTTTCAAATCGCTTAAATAGGTTTATTCTGCAAAGGGAATTGTCAATTACGATTAAACTCTTTTGTATGACGCGGCTCCAACTGTTATTAGACTTCTTCCGTAACAATTAATCGAAGATACTAATTAAAAGTATCTTTTACATTATCTATTGAGTTTGCAACGTTGCTTTTAGTAAATAAACCATTATCCACGGGCAAAACATTTTATAGATTTATATTGGTTACGTTCCAATAATTAGGAAGCAAAAGTCTAGAATAATTCGGTTTGATTAAGTAATTCTTATTTTATTTGGTGCCAATGTGATTTGATAAATGTCGAAAGTGTAGTCAAGAAATTTACAAGCTCATCCCCCAAAAATTTATAAAATCAATTATTTGATACAGATCTCTTTTGTTTCACTTCCCAAGAAATTTTAAAAAGAAAGGGTATTTAAAATCAAACCTTAATCAGGGTTCGAGTCTTTTCTTTTTTCAGAAGAATTGCTACTTACTATTAATTGGATTACTTCAATTAGTGATTCCAAATTCACATCAAGCTTTATGCAGAATAGATTTTTATAAACACTATTTAATTCCGAATTATAATCCTTGTTTAAATTGAAGATGATTACTGGTACTTTGACATCACATCGATTAAGCAGATGAAGTAAATCCAAATCTTTCCTTTCTCCCATTTTATTTGCTACTATAATGATTTCTGGACATGATTCTGATATCATTACAGATATTTTATTGATATCTGTTTTTCGAATTGTATTGAAAAAATTATTGGTAAAAAGAATTTTTTCAATCATAAATGCGAATGGTAAAAAGGCATCATAAATCAAAATGTATGTATTTTCTTTAGTTGTCATTAATGGAAATTATTCTTTTATTGTAAATACTTTTTTATTCATTTACAAGTATGAATAATGTATCTGAATTTAGTCCTGTAAAAATTCCATACCCATTAACGATGCTGGTAGATGGATTGGTTAAATTTTGTGAACTTGTACTATTCTCTTCATATAATGAAGCGTAATCAGGTAGAACATGATAGATAATAATACGGTGCATACCATAGTATTGAAAGTCCATAGCTCTTAATTCTTCAGACGCAGCATTGGTTGGTGCTTTTCTAAATAAATTCCCAGGAGGTGCATTGTCTCCAAAATCACGAATAGGGTCTAACGTAGATTCCATGTTCTCCACAACAATCAAGTAATAGGATGCGTCTGCATTGTCCCAGGTTATTAGGACAGGGTCAGGTTGAGTGGGCATTCCTCCGGATGGTGGCCCTCCTGAAATATCCAATCTTTCAATAGTAATTGAAGTAACAGATTGTGTAATGTTAGTTGGTTTTGAAGGTGTATAGGTATAAGCACTTACACTTTTGGAACTGTATGTAAAGGAGAGACTGTAATTATCACCAGCTGCTACCACAATGGAACTGTCGATGTATGTGCCGTCACCAATAGGTATGAGTGTATGAGTAGTGTTATTGTATAAAACTGAGAGGGATAGATTGTTTAAATCATCATCCGAAAATTGCCCATTGGAAGTAAAGGGAGTTTGACGACTTATTTTAACAGTGAAATAGGAGCTAGGCTCTATATATGATTCGATAATTGGGGAATCGGTAAATGCAATAGTTTCTTTTTTCTCACAACTTGCAATAATTGTAAGAAATAAAATACTTAGAGTGAAAATTAATTTTTGATCGACTTTCATTTTAATTCATATTTATAGGTTGCAGTTGAGATTTTACCGAAGCTTAAGCGACAAGGTGACGTTTGGTGTAATTCCAAAGTTGTTAACATTGGTTTCTAATATTGATCCATCCTCTATTGTATATGTTTTGTACCATACATTGGTTCTATTATATAGGTTGAATAAAGAGAATCCGATGTAACCTATTTCTCTTCTTTTTTTATCTCCTTTTTCTCCTTTCAATAATTTAAAATTAGCTGAAATATCTGCTCGGTGATAATCTGGGAGACGCAATCCATTTTTGGTAGTAACAGTAAAAAAATCTTGAATAGTTCCATCTAACAGTTCAACTTCATAAGCACCTGATGGTGCTGTGTAAGGTCGACCTGTAGCATACACCCAAGTGGCTGAAAAATTCCAGCGTCTCCATTCATATAGTGCTACAATTTTAAATTCATGAGTTACATCTTGATTTGCGGCAAAATAGGAGTCGGAATAAATATCGAAATGATTACGAGCTTCGCCTAATGTATAGCTTACCCAACCATTAATTTTTCCGACTTTTCTTTGGGCAAGAAATTCAATACCTCTTGCGTATCCATATCCTGTAAAGAAGTTTTCATCATAGGTTACACCTTCTGGACTTGGATTAAAACGCAAGGAATATTCTGTTAGATTTTCTATTTTTTTATAATAGGCTTCCGCACTAAATAGAGAACTGTTTGTTTCATATGATAAACCTGTAATATACTGTATGGATGAACTAACTTGAACATTAGTGCCATCAGAGAGTAACCAAAAATCTTTGCTACCTGTAAGGATGTCTTCTCGTGTTACACGATTTGCGAATTGGTAATACTTTCCTGTTGCTCCTTTTAATGTTAATTTATCGGTAAGATTAATTGACAAAGAAGCACGAGGTTCGTAATAAACTTGTTTAGTTGTTTCAAAGTAACTCGCTCGAATGCCAAGTAAAAATAATATCCTGTCTTTAAGTAATTTTATTTTAGTTTGAAAGTAGACTCCTGATAAATTGGCTTTATTTTTCTTGTCAAGAACAGTTGATGTATCGTTTTGAGCGTACGAATATTTTATATCATAAATAGTTCCAAATCCACCAAATTGAAGTTGAGTGAAGTTAAGTAAGTCATAAGTATAATCGGATTTAATACTGTAATCTTTTAAATTGTTATTTTCAAATACACCGTTGTTGTTGGTGGTTGTTTCACCACTTGAATTAGTTACCGTACGTTCGTTTGACCGATCTCTTTTGCTGAAATAATTGGAGAAACTGAGAAGAGTATTGCCATATAATTTATCGCTCCATTTACGCGAATGTTTTAAACTTGTTCCAACGTTTCCATAGTTGGTTAAGTCGGTTGAGTTGTTGCTGAAGTTTGCACTTGAGTTACCAAAAGAAGGTGCATCAAAGGAAGTACTATTATCTAATTTATCATTTCCATTGAAAATACTTAAAGAGATTATATCTTTCGATGTTGGACGATAGGTAAACTTTCCGTTTAGATCATAAAAGTAAGATGTGGCTTCTACTTCTTGTTGAGCCATACCACCAGGTCTGGTGGGCTGTGCAGCAGGGGTGCTACTGTTCGTTGAATTGAACTTGTCGAATATTTTATTATATAGAAAACCTTTGTATGATTTACGGAAAGTTATGATGGAAGAAAATTTTTTCCCAACCGGAATTTCTGCAAAAACATTTAAACTTAGTAAACTAATATCAGCACCGATATTAAATTTATTTTGATTTCCGTCTTTCCCTGTAATTTCTGTAACACTAGATAACCTACCTCCAAATTTCGATTCAAATCCTCCTTTGTATAGTTGAACATCTTTTAAAGCATTTGAGTTAAACGCACTGAAGAATCCGTACAAATGGTCCACCTGGTAAACAGTAAAGCCATCATAGAGAACAAGGTTTTGGTCAGGTGTTCCACCACGAATATACAATCCAGAGGAAGATTCATTTGAAGCACTTACCCCAGGCATTAATTGAAAGGAACGCATAATATCTCTTTCACCAATGTTAGGTAACTGTTCCAGCTTTTTGGGTGTCAGCTTTAACACACTAACCTCTTCTTTTTTTACTAAAACAACTTCTTCCTTGCTCGATATAATATTAACAGCTTTCAGATTGTTAGTTGATGGTTTAATTTGAATTATGAAACCTTTCTTTGGAGTTTGTGGCGTTAAGAATACTTCTGTTTTAGTATAACCAATGTTTTGAAGAACTAAAACACTAGTATCAGAAGGAATCTTTAATATTGTAAAAAAGCCATCTGCATTGGTAGTTGTACCAATGTTTGTTCCTTTTACATGAACGGTTGCGAAAGACATGGCTTCACCCGTTGATTTATCACGAACCACTCCTGTGAGCGTATAATTTAAAGCAGAGGGTGCCCCGAAATAAGTTTTTTGTGGGACTGCAAGTTCTTCATCCATATCAGCAACTTGTGTTTCGTCCACGTAGAATGTACCGAACAGATCTTCTTCCGTCTCGTTTTCGATATCATAGTTGATGATCGTTTCTTTAAAATCATCTGTAACATTTTCTAATGTTGCAGATAAACTTGTATCTTTTTGGGAATGATACAATCGAATACTTTTAAAAACCATATTCATATTATTTAATTCAATATCTGCCTGAGAAATTTCAGAATCAAAAACAGCTAGGAATAAATTAGCATGACCGTATTTAAAATGGTCAGTCATATTACTTACCATGGCGCTAAAACAATATAGTTTGTCTTTGGAATTACCACCCCTGTTGGGGACATACACGAACATGTATCCAAAAAATTGAGGTAAGTTTTTCAATGTATCCTTTTCATACATTTGTTGCGCGGTTTCTTCTGGTTTTCCTAGCACAAAAATGAAAGGATGTTTTCGGGATTCGTAATCGTTATCTTGTTTATAGCATATAAATTGAATAAAACAGTCATTACCGGTACGGTTAAATTCATATGACTTTTGTGCAAAAGATGAATAGGTGGTACTTATGCCAAATATCATCAAAATGAAAAATACACTTCTGAAATATTTCTTTCTCATGCGAACTCGCTTTATCATAATTTGAAATGATACCCCAAAGGTGAAGCATTAAAAAGTGGTGATAAAATTTATGAGATGAAATGAAAGTAGTTATCGAAGTAGTACATGTAGAACTTCTTTTGTAATAAGATGGCCGTACTTAGAATTTATCCTTAAATATATTAAGAATGTCTTCTGCATAAGTATTTCCAATAGGAATTTCTTTTTCGGCGGTGTAAATTATTTTGTTGCGAACGGATTGGATTTTACTAACTGGAAGAATATATGAACGATGTACCCTAATGAAGTCTTTTGATGGAAGGATCTCAGCAATTTCTTTCATAGTCATTCTTGCCACCACTGTCTTTCGGTCTTTGATGTTTACTTTTAAATAGTCTCCTAAGCTTTCAATATAAAGTATATCGGCCAACGGAACTTTTATTAAACTGAAATCAGCACGAATGAAAATATCTTTTTGAGATTCAATGTTTGTCTTATGGATGTAATTGAAATATTCTTGAGCTTTATTGACGGCTTGTGTAAACCGATTTGGATTTATTGGTTTCAACAAATAATCAATTGCATTTAATTCATAACTCTCCGCAGCATAGTCACTGAATGCAGTAGTGAAAATTACCATTGTATTTTGTTGAACTGCTTTAAGTAAATTTAGTCCACTCATAGTTGGCATTTTTATATCAAGAAATATTAAATCGACCGGAAATTTTCGTAAATATTTTAACGCCTCAGTGGGTTTAGTGAAGGATCTTTGCAAATTGATAAATTTAACATCTTTACAAAATGTTTCAATTACATTGATTGCAAGGGGTTCGTCATCAATTGCAATTGCATTTATCATGTAAGTTCGATTTTGAGTGATACTGAAAAATTAGTTGCAGTGTCACGAATGTTTAAAATGTGTTTTCCAGGATAAATTAATTCTAAACGGTGCTGGGTATTTCGAATTCCTAAGCCACTTTTCTCTTCTTCGTTATTTTGAACTTCCACTTTGTTATTGAACACATTTAAATTCAACTCGTTTTCATTTATGGAAACGGTTATTTTAATGTCGCTGTCTTGCTCTGAATTAACTCCATGTTTGAAAGCGTTTTCAATAAACGGGATTAATAAGAGAGGTGCAATTTGTTTGTCAAAGAAATTACCTTCTACTGCAAAGGAAAACTTAACACTATTGTCAAAACGAACTTTTTGTAAATCAATAAAATTGACGATGTAGTTTATTTCTTTTTCTAGAGGGACAAAATCAAGTTGCGTTTCTTTTAAAGTATATCGCATCATTTCTGATAGTTTATCTACCATCTCCGCTCCTTGCGGGGCTTTAACTATGGTAACAGAATAAATACTATTTAGTGTATTAAACAGAAAATGCGGATTGATTTGAGTCTTAAGATATGAAAGTTGAGCTGATAGTCTTTCTTTTTCAGTTTGTTTCCATCGAGTATTTAATGCTAGACCAATTGATGCAAAGAAAACAACAAAGAAAGAAAGTAAGTTGTTTTCAAAAAGGAGAAAAAGAGAATTTCGAATTTGTGAATCCGGAATCATTGGTATTTCAGGCCTGTCCATTAATCCCATTCTTAAGAATGGCCCAGGTAACAGTAACAAAGTACAGGCTATGCAAAGTGCACCATACATAGCATATTTCTTTTGAAATAAGTATTTTGGAATAAGAACATAATAGTTGAAGTAAAAAATAAAAATCATAACTGCACTTTTAAAAAGAAAAGGAATTAAGAAAAGATAGCCTATTTCTTTCAGTGCAGCTTGTGGAGGTTTAGGCAACAGTATTATGGGAAAAGCCAAAAATACTAACCAAGCCGCAATGTGAATAAGTACTCGTATCAGTTTACCTTTCATTTATTTGATTTATTGTACAAAGCAAAGGTAAAAATGGTTCGGAATAAAGGAATTGAGAAATAGAGTAGTAAATTAGCGATAAAGTATAAAGATAGATTTAGTTACTTGTTACTTATATCTTTCTGTGGTATAAATTCAGTTTGCCATTGTTTTCCTTTCGGATCAGCAATCCATGATGATTAACCTAGGTTTGTTTTGAGTTTGAATGACGACTCTCCACGATAGAGAAAACAGAAATGTTGTCGCATTTCCCTTTTCGGAAAGACAACCTATTGAACGAAATCTGTCAGTTAACTTTGTACCTGATTAGCTGTCTTTGGACGTAGTTTGGAGAATTTGCAAAAAATGGAAACGTCTCTGTTACGATACCAATATTCTCTGCATATCGAGTATCCATGTACCGAGGACTACCTTGTGAATTCCAGTTTGGATACATAAGAAAAGTATGCTTATAGCTATATGTTTTAAATTGTCCAGCTGGACAACTCACAATAAAATTCTTGTCTGCCATTTTTATAGATACTTCGCATACGGTATCAGTAGTACTTGCCGTTACATAGTAGTGATGAAATGTGTCAGTGAAATTTTGAGATGAGAAAAGTATTTTTCCGTATTCATTTACTATGTAATGCAAAGAATCACGAACGAACTTTTCATCAGCATTGGATACCAGAACTTCAGGTCGAATAACTTTATAATAAATATTGTTGTTTATAGTAGTATCTTTCTCTACATAACAACTATCAATAATTCCCGTTGCTGTTGCATTTCCTGAACCATCTATATTATATCTTTCGTAGATCCAATAATTACCAATTTTAAGTTGTGTGAAGTTTGGAGAGTTGGTAGGATTTGTTGAATCCTTTTTACAAGATGAAATTGAAATTGTTAGCACTATTCCAATGGTAATAAATGTGATAGTTTTCATATTTTGCTTTTGTGAGACATAAACGCAAATTTGAAAATATATTGTATGCGCACTGATTATGAGCCCATTACATTAAAATGCTATGTTCTTTCAAGCAATGAAAGCTGGATATTGACCTATTTAAATTCTGATTTTATAAATATTCTTAAAGCTGTTACACTCATTTTTAGAATCTTAAAAGAAGAGTTATAAGTCCTTAGTTGAACTTTAGTTGAAATTAAAATTCAAGACTTTAATTTATATAAAAGGAAAGTCAATGTCTCATGCAAGTCGCATAGTTGAAGGGCAAATATTATGTTTTGCGTCTTCGTGCTTATCTATCATTATTTTTTAGTTTTAATGTGAAACGGCCTTTAGTCCTATGATAGACCCAATTAAAGTTATAATGAAAAGCATTCGTAAAAATGTGGCTGGTTCTTTAAAAATCAATATTCCTATCAAAGCTGTTCCAACTGCCCCCACTCCTGTCCAAACTGCGTAGGCCGTCCCTATTGGTAATGTTTGCGTGACTTTAATGAGAAGCCCCATGCTGATCGTAAGCGTCACCATGAAACCTGCATACCACAAATACATTTCGTTTCCAGAACATTCTTTTGCTTTTCCTAAGCAAAATGCAAATGCAACTTCAAACAGGCCGGCAATAATGAGTAGGATCCAATTCATTTTTTAAGCTGTTTTTTATTTGCTAATGTCAATAATATAGAGCTGTTATCTCATTTATCCACGACTGGTTTGTTGATTTTATTTTGGTGGAATTCAAGAGCGACTAGGCTTCAACTTAAAATCTTAATTCGAAGATACCAATTATTTAATGTCATGGAACAAACAAGTAACCTAGAAGTCTATTTTAATCCTTATTAAGTGATTCTTAGCTATTATATTTGTAGCATACATTTATATAACGTTAAAAAATAGAAGTAATGGCAACAAAAGAAATAATGGCTAAAATGATATTGGATAGATGGAATGCATCAATCAAAAATTTTGATGATCTGTTGAATACTCTAAGTGATGAACAATTGCAAAGGGAAATTGGACCCAATAAGAATAGAGGTATTTATTTATTAGGACACCTAATAGCAGTTCATGATTTAATGATTCCATTATTAGATATGGGACAAGCAATGTACCCTAACTTGCATAAACCCTTTGTTGAATTGGCAGATAAAGCTGCAGAAAAAATTCCATCTGCAAAAGAACTAAGAGAACACTGGATCAAACAACGTGAATTGCTAAAGCAAAAGTTTGATCACTTGAAACCAGAAGATTGGTTTGAAAAACATACTGCTGTTTCTGATGAAGATTTTATCAAAGAACCTCATCGCAACAAATTAAATGTGATCCTAACAAGAACTACCCATTTGCAATATCATATTGGACAAGTAGTAATACTTAAATAGCAAAAATTAAGTTATGGAAAGTAAGGATTTTACGGTAACTATTTTAGTACAGCATTCATCGGAAGAAGTGTATAAAGCTCTTTTAAATGTCCGAGGTTGGTGGTCGGGATTATACGAAGAATCTTTTGAAGGAAGTTCTGAAAAAACAGGAGACGAGTTTACATTTTTAGCAGGTGGAGGTGCGCATTTTACAAAACAGAAGTTAGTAGAACAAGTGCCCAACAAAAAGTTGGTTTGGCTTGTAACAGAAAGCAATCTCAGTTTTGTCGATAAAGCCAACGAATGGACTGGAACTAGAATATGTTTTGAAATTATTGAAGAGGGTGACAAAACCAAAGTTGTATTTACGCATGTAGGTCTGGTTCCAGAATTTGAATGTTATGATTCCTGCGCCCCTGCTTGGACACAGTATATTGTAGAAAAACAACTGAGATTAAGTTAAAGTAGGTGTGTTGAGGTTAGTTTTAGTACCGTAATTAAATCATTTGCTATTGTAATCCAATCTGTAAAAAGAGAAAAATGTGCATAGTTATTTCTTTTTTTGCCTTTCAACAAAATATTGTACAAAAGTATGTTGGAATTAGGCGTCCTTACTAACCAGCTAACATTTCATTGTAGTCCATTATTCGTTGTTCTTTTGTCCAACTACAGATGAATCACGCCTTATCACACTCAATTCTCCCGAACGGTCCATGTAAATTTCTTTGACAGTACTCATGTCATCCATATTTAAATTTTTTCTGACCGCTTCCTGTAAATCGTTTTCGGTAATATGTACCCGACTCAAATTTTCATGAAGTGGTTTGTTATGTTGAAACAGCATAATGGATTTTCCTTTTAGAATACTTCCAGCCCAACTGCTTTTAAAAGTTATCCACGCAACTAACCGGTGCAAAATCATTATTACAAAAGCAGCAAGCAGAGTCCCTAGAAAAGAATCATTGGTAACCACGGCTTTGCCCAATATAGCTCCCAGTATCAATGCTGTCAGAGAGTCGTAAGCTGATAGTCTACCCAGCATACGTAATCCACCTGTACGAACATAGGTGAGGGCAAGAAAAAATACAACAGCGGCACGTGCAGCCATTTGATGTGGCTCGACATTTCCAACATCGAGTCCAAGTAGGTAATTCAAAAATTCTTTCATTAAATATTCTTTTGATTAAATACGATGCAAATGTCGCATTAATTTTTAAGAAGCCAACGATCAGATAGTAGCCCCCGAGAAAACCTATGGAAATTTCTGAGTTGGACTTTCTGATTAAGGCGCTCAGAAAAGAACAAAGACCTTGGGTTACTTTACAAATGAAGCCGTTTCTGCAAGTAGGAATTAGCACACCAGCCTACACTAATGTTATCAGGTATAGTAAACGATTAACGAGAATATAAAATATAATTATTACTCAGGAATAGTAAAATCAAAAATTGTGTTGCTTCCAATTGTCACGGGCAATTTACTCCAAGTTTCTATTGAATTTTTGTGTTTGATAACGATATAAAGTGAACGATTAAATAATGCATTTGAAAGTAACACGGTCGCATTTCCATTCGAATGTAAAACTGTTTTTGCAGATGCAAGTTCCATGCTTGGATTTTGTGCGTCACGAAGTGCGACTGTTATTGAATCACATGCTGTTGGATCGTTGCTTAACGTATTATTAAATAACACAGGCAGCATGAGATTATTCCCAGCATAATATCCTTCAATAAATAATTTGAGATTAAGGAATGGCGAAGGTATTACCGATTGATTTTGATTGGTGGCCATTAGGCTAACCCATCCATCACTAGCTCCACCTACATAAATGCCAGGACTTGCATTCAGCCCCATAACAGCTACTTGATTAAACCCATCGTTACTACCACCTGTATAAATATTGGGCACCCCATTTTGGTTGCTGACATTTATAACTGAAAAACCATCATCGTTGCCACCGGTATAAATATTAGGAACCGCATTTTGGTTACTGGCTATAATAAAAGAGAATCCGTCATCACTGCCACCGGTATAAATATTAGGAACAGCATTTTGATTGGCAACACTGATAAAGGAGAACCCATCATTGCTACCACCGAAATAAATGGTAGGACCCGCGTTTTGGTTATTGACATTGATAAAAGAAAACCCATCATGATTACCACCTCTATAAATATTAGGAGATGCGTTACTATTACTCGTGCTTGAGAATACAAAGCCGTCATTAATACCACCGTTGTATTGGGCATTAACACTTAAAGAATATAAGATTGCTGCTAACAGAAGCAGAGTCTTTTTAAACATGACGAGATAACTTTAATTATCGAATATATAAAACACCTCTGCCACCTCTATTCGAAGCACGTGCTGTAGGTGTAAATACGGTTCCTCTATCTGAAACTGATAGTGAACTTGCAGGATCACCTATAGACCCCCCGCGAAACCTAATCCCACCTGAACTGGTGACTTCGCAAGAACCAGAACAAGTTGTTGTTGCTGAGAGGTTGAGATTTCCTTCCATACCTGGCCAAAAACCAGCGCCACCCACAGAAAGTTGAGCATTTCCGAGTGCAGAGATGGTCCCATTACCATTTGGAATTAAACGACAGGATCGCCCTGCTTGACAACCAAGCATGATGCAATATTCAGGCATATTTCCACTCATCTCCATCACTCCATAAAAAGAGGATCCACTTGTTATCCTGTTAGAAGAAGCAGTAGCAAAAATTCCGTTGCGCAATGGACCAGCACTTGAAGTAGTTGTATAGGCAGCGTTACCTACTACCACTGATGCATTGCTGGCAAGCTGGGAAGCAGTTCCGCTGTTAGTTAATGTATAGTTCGAATTAAAGATCGTATTTGTTCCCCAGGCATATTCTCCTAATACAGCAGGATTTCCACCTGCAGAAGAGTTGCCCCTGCAAATGCGTTCATATTGCAGTTCACTCATCGGTGCAAGTCCGCTCCAGTCGAGGTAGGCTGCTAAATCTAACCACGATAGGAAATTACAGGCTATCCATTCTCCATCTCCTGCTTCATCATATACATTATTGCTACTCGCGTCGCAACCATATACTGCTGGAGTAGTGTTGCTCACACCTGGTGTTTTCACTTCCAAAAAATTTCTGAATGTACCACCAGAGAGGGCTGATGTGCCAGTAGCAGAGTTGGGCGCATTTGCTGTTCTTGAGATCTGCTGGTCGTACGTTAATGTGTTTAGGAAATCACGGTAAGCTGCCTGGACAATTTCATATTTCATACACCATATGGCTTTCATAGTGGGAAATGGATCCAAGGTGCCTATTGGATTTGTTGTTTGGATCGTGTCATTACTGTAAACATAGATCCCATCTGTTTCCAATTCTGTGTCATCAAACCCATTAAGATCACACTTTACAGGTAACACTGAATTGTTGGTTGCAATATTATCTGCATAATGAAGAGCATTGACTGATTCCGTAATACCATCTCCATCACCAAATACAGGACGTGCCCCAGACGGAGCGGGAATATATACCATTTCAATAGCATAGCCCCTCACTTCTATATCATAGGGCAGCGTACTAATCACACCGATCCGAATATTTGTTGCAGATACTGTTCCTGTGCCCATATTAATATCATCGCGAAAGATCATTGTCCCGGTTTTGTTGGTGCCTGTGTTTTGGAAATAATCAAATCCAGCAGGCATCACAATATTATTTGCAGTCATGTTTAAATGCGTCCAATCACCTCCTGCAGTTTTGTATTTAAAGAAAACCCATGCGCCATCATAATTAGAAGGCCCCACATTCGTGCGCCAGCTATTATCCCAGCTTAGGTCAAATTCTACCTGAATACTACCCGGTCCGTTGTTTACGATTGAAACATTTGAGATCACTATATTGTTGGCCTTTGATATGAAGCAACAAACAATTAGGAAGAAAGAAGTAAGTATCTTTTTCATTACAGAATTTTTTATCGGCAATAAATGTATAACATTTTTTAATACGATGCAAGCCCCACGTTCCTTCAAGCGCTTAAAACTCTCAAAATTTTGAGAACGATAGAGTTATTCAATTTCAAAATACTTCTTTATACGTAACATTCTTAACGTGTTCCATTGACTGGGTTTTCCTGCTTTCTCCATGATAAAGTGTACTTGTCCAGAATGAGCAGCATTCAAGTTCCATGTACAGTCTTTATTTTGCTTTTTGTTCAAATAGGTAAGTGCTTCTGTCATTCTGTTGTCCCAACTAATTCCTGCATATTGGAAATAATCCATGGCTCTTAGAATATCATATCGCCATCGACAAGGATAGGTTAACGTTAAAAATTTTTTATCAATTAGTTGACCTGTGCGGTCTGATAAATATAACTGGTGCATTAAAATGAATTCAATTCCAGTCTTTATTGCTTCAGAAATTTCTTTTTTTCTATAGGGATACCCTGTTTTCTGGAATTCGGTAAGTCCTTCGAGAACTGAAATAGTAGAATGCAATGAGCTGTGTATGGCTCCACTTCTTGTTGTCCTGCAGTTAAAACCTCCATCTGGCATTCTTTCGTTGAGAATACAGTCAACGATGGATTGCAATTTTTTTTCTGCTGTTTTGAAATAGGAAGCGTAATTCAAAAACATACCATTAACACAAAGATCACTAAATTGTGATGTCGAAGGTCCCAATCGAATACCTCCATCATCTGCATGGTTATTTTGTAAAACCAGTTCTATTGTTTCTTGCGCAATGTTATTGGTTGGAGAGAGGTTTAAATTACGAAGGTCAAGTAACGTGTAGTGAGTGGAGGTCCATTTAGGTTGATAGAATCTTTCGCCCCAATGACCATCTGAGTTTCGTTTGCATAGGAACTTATACCCCCATCCTTCATTGGAAATTCTATCCTGAAGTTTCTTTTTGTCGACTCCGAGTAAATCACGCCAAACTTGGTATTGAATGGAGACATCTCCTTCGAGTAACCAATCGATGATTTGTTGTTTGACCATTTAAATTTTAATTTAAACTTAAATTCATTTTTTCTTCTGTAGAAGAAGAGTTGTCTTTACTGTTTCCATCGCTCTAATTTAGGAATTGTACGGGTAGCCAACCAAGCAAAAAAACTGCTAATTTTGTCTTTCTTCATTTCTTGTATGCAAAACTTTTGCATCTTTTCTGCAGTGTTAATTTCGGGTGGAGTTAAAAACGCCCCGTTTTCATAACACATAGAGCAATACTTTCTACTTTTTGATCCGTCTTTTTCTGTCCCACCACTTTTTTTGTCTTTCTTCAGTGGGAAACCGCAACTTTGGCAAAATTTGTATTCCTTTATCATTGTCAATTTTATTTATATCTCATGTAGTTGTAACCTATAGTTTCTGACTATTCGTTGTTGATCTAAAAAAATTATAGTCTGTATTCCAGCAATAACATTTGTTAGTTGAATAAAAGTTTCGCTGGGCATAAAGCACCATTAAAAGTAAAACGCATTTTATGCATTATTACAACTCTTGCTTGAAGTTCCTACATATCAAGTCTTGACATTTCAGACTTATTAGGCGTTAGAAGTGGGTCAACAGTGATAGTGGTTCTTACTTCGCAGTTTTTGTTTTTCCTTTCTTTATTCGATTTTATTCGACTTAGTTATGTTACTTTTCAATTAATTTTTTAAATTGGACTGTTTTATCTTTTATGGAAATTTTTTCCACTTTATAACCGTATTGAAGCAATTCCTTTTTGTAATTCAAAAAGGAGTGATCTATTGCAATTCCTGCTATCTCTTTAATTTCATCAAAGGATAATTTAAATGATTGCTTGTCATTTTTCTTAATATATTTCCATAATGCACGGTATTTATTCATAAGAAATCTCCAGTTTAGTGAATTAATTTCATGTTTTTATTTCAGATGTTCGATAGCGTTAATGTATATCGCAAAACAATTTACTGATTTTAGCGGTCCTTATTTTTAAGTTTTCTAATCCTTGCATTAATGGATGGAATATTTTCATTTATAATTTCAGATAAAATCAAATTAAATTCTTTTTCAAATACTTTATCCCGTTGCTTCAATTGAAAAAGTCCTTGAATTGAATTTACTCGTACGATTCGGGAATTTGTTTTATCCTTCGCCCAATTTACCAGTGTATTCCAAGCGTTGCCGAACTCTTTATTGTTTAAATGGAGACGTGGGATAATTAGTGCTAAATGCCATTTTAGTTCTTTGTCCTTTGCCATATTGCAAAGTTTAATGATTTCGCCTTTATGCTTTGCGAGATATTGAGCATTGTTGATTGTTACTTTTTCTATAGCATCAGCCGCTCGCATAACAATAATCCTATTCTCATGAAATAAGTATTGGAAAAGTTCATCAAAATCCTTTTGAGTTTGAATTTTAAGAGTAACAAAATTGCTTTTCCCAATTGACCTTAAATCACCTCCAGCTAATATTTTTTCATACTCCTTCACTTAGAATTATTGCTTAATGCCCTTAATTTTCATTTCGTTTAGAAGTTTTTCAGGTATCGATCTACATTTACAATTCTTTTGGTGAGCTAAATGCCATTTTACCCGTTCTTCAAATTTTGCGTTCTTTGGCATTTTATTTTTCTCATGCCATTCCTTATTAATTTTCATTATAATCTTATTATCTAGTTTAAGCAAATATTTATTTGGGTACTTTTTATTACATTGAGATGGAACTATTTCCTATTGGCATCTAATAATCGGCTAAGTTTTCTTCATTTATAGAAGAAGATTTATTATTTTAAAAAGAAAGTAGATTGAATTCAAAATTTACTCATAGTCCTTCAATGTTGATGAAATCGTGTATACAATCTTGATGTGTCGAAACTTAAGAGGGTAGCAGAAATTAAATCAGTTGACATAATTATTATTTTTGAAATATGAAGATTTATTCGACAATTTCTTAATTTGGTGTATGAATTGTAAATAGGGTTAATGACAAGAATAACCTAAAGAATTAGCCGAATGAAATTTTCTTTGGTAGTTATTTTATTTGACATAATTCATTATGTTTCATTTCAAATATAAGGGGTAAAAAAGTTGTTAATGTTGATGTTTGATATGGGTTGTTATGATTGTCGTCATTTTGGAGACATCCTTTTCTTGTCGCTTTCGTTTTAGATTACAAATTGAGAAACAAGACTCTTACGTTAAAAATAATTTTAAGATAATTATAGGGTTGTCCAAGGGCACTTACAAATCAATTTTCGAATCGGCATAAACATGATTTTACTCGGAGACTTTTCTTAAAAAGATAGAATTGATATTAAAATGTTATTGTTAAAACGTAATAGTATTTTGTAAAATTGTCCTATAGCAATGGTGTTTTGTAATTTATATTTATTGAGAGTCTAAAGTTTCAATAATTTATTTTTTATAAATTTACTTGAAACAGAGATTCTGTTTGGTAAAAGTATCTAATTATTCCCTCCAAATAATAGTGTCCATAATTCTCCAAGCATTTGTAATAAAAAGACATCTTGTCAATTTTAAAGAAAACCGGATGTTTTCTTGTGATAAGTAGACAATGATATTTGCCTTTTTTATTTTTTCGAATTCTGGCTTCAAGTCTAAGACTAAAACACTATCTATTTTAACAAGCGACCAATCGATTTGTTTTCTCAGTCCATGGGTATGGATTTTATTGATAGTAATCAATGCCCCTATAGTAATATTTTTTATGAGTGAATCAACAGAGGGTTCGGGCTTCTTCGCAACAGTCTCTGCAGTTTCTTTTATATAGATAAATTCCTGATTTGTTGGAATACAATGCAGAATCATACTATCATTACCATTTTTTAATGAAGACAATACACAATTTGCAATAATTAACCCTGAATTTACACTTTGCGAATGCAAAACAGTAATACTTAGAACAGATAGTAATATTGTTAGAATATGTTTATTCATTTTTTTTGAGACCTATCGCCTAGCTACTTGTTGAAGTCGAGTTTTATTTATAGTGACTGCCAAAGTTCGAGTATTGCTATAGTACTAGAACAAACAAGTACCGAAAGCAGGTAAATTTATAAGAATAAGTTGATATTTACAACGTTTTACATGCTTAATTCTATCTGCCTAATATAAGGTCATTATATTCGTTGTTGCTGATGGTTCATTCTTCAAACCTCATTTGCATTTACATTTATGATATTGGTTCGTGCTTTCTTTTGAGTAGTCATTTCATTTCTTGTTCTCCAATAAACTTCACATCAAATGATGATTATTATCATGTAATGATTTGGTCCATAATTTTAAGTTTGGTACGATATCAATAACTAAATTGGATGAGGCTTATTATTTTCATTGTCGCTATTTACTGTTCTGTTTCATTGCAGGCACAAACTGCAAAGGAAATTGTTCAAAAAGCTGATGAAAAATTGCGAGGGAATACCTCACAGGTTGAACTTACCATTACAACCGTACGGCCAAATTGGACTAGAAGTATGGAGGTCAAAGCATGGATGAAGGGTAACGATTTATCTATGATACTTATTCAATCTCCTGCGAAAGATAGAGGTATCGCTTTTTTAAAGCGTAAAAAGGAAGTTTGGAATTGGATACCATCACTAGAGCGTAACATTAAACTTCCGCCAAGCATGATGAGTCAGAGTTGGATGGGCACTGATTTTACCAATGATGATTTGGTTAAAGAATCCTCCATTGTTAACGATTATGATCATAGCATTATTGGTGATACGATGATTGATAGGAGGAACTGCTATATCATTAAAATGATTCCCAAAGCAGAAGCCGTTGTAGTATGGGGTAAACTTATTGTTTATATTGACAAAAAAGATTTAATAGAACTGCATACCAGATTTTATAATGAAGAAGGAGAGCTCATCAACATCATGAATGCGTATGATGTAAAAATGATGGACAACCGACTAATACCAACAAGGCTTGAAATGATACCGATGGATAAAATAAATCATAAAACTGTAATGATTTACCGTAGTATAAAATATAACCGACCAATTGAAGATGGATTTTTTTCAGCGGAAAAAATGAGGACGATAAACTAACAAATCGATATAGTATCAAATTTACGTTTTATGTTTTTATTAAAATTGGCATGGAAAAATATGTGGCGCAACCGCAATCGTACCATCATTACAATGGCATCGATTTTCTTTGCCGTTATTCTATCTGTTGCCACAAGCAGTTTACGACAGGGTGTTTTTGAAAATTTGATAAAAAATGTAGTGAGTTTTTATACAGGTTACATGCAAGTACACAAGCAAGGTTATCAGGAAGAACAAATTCTCGACAATAGTTTTGAAGAATCCGTAGAAACCGAACATAAAATATTGCAAGAGAAAAACGTAAGTGGTGTTACCCCAAGACTGGAATCCTTTGTATTGGCTTCTACAGAAAATATTACAAAAGGTTGTTTGCTGGTGGGCATTAATCCAGAAAAGGAAAATGAAATTACGGTACTTAAAGATAAAATCATACAAGGTGAATATTTAAAAAGCGATGATAATGCAGTACTGTTGTCAATGGGATTGGCGGAAAAGTTAAAACTAAAAGTAAATGATACTCTCGTTTTAATCGGACAAGGGTATCATGGTTCTATTGCTGCAGGAAAATACCGCGTTATAGGAATAGCACGATTTGGTTCACCGGAGTTGAATGACAAAGTGATATTTATGCCACTTACCTTAGCACAAGAATTTTTCAGTGCATCAGGTATGATTACTTCTTACATTCTTTCCCTACACCATACAAAAAACCTTGAACCAACGGCAACAACTGTTGCTGCCGAACTAGGTAATAATTTTGAAGTATTAACATGGGGAGATTTGGTACCTGATATAAAGCAACATATTGAGACAGACACCAACAATGCAAAATATGTACAGGGTGTTTTATATATGCTTATTTGTTTTGGCATTTTTGGTACTTCGTTAATGATGATGGTGGAACGCAAATTTGAAATGGGTATGCTTGTCGCTATCGGTATGACTAAAATAAAATTGATGATACTTTTTGCGATTGAATCTATATTTACAGTTTTGGCTGGTTGCTTACTAGGTATTATTGCCAGCATCCCACTTGTATATTATTTCAACCGCCACCCGATAAAAATTGGTGGTGACACAGCAGAAACGTATCAACGTTTTGGTTTTGAGCCTATTTTTCCAACCTCTGTTGATGCATCCAATTTTATTAGACAGGGCGTTATTGTGGTAATCATCGGGTTGATTCTATCGCTGTATCCCATGTATAAAGCAATGCGCGTAAATCCAGTATCAGCAATGAAAAAATAAATGAAATGATGAGCATATGATTTTTACAATGGCATGGCGAAATATCTGGCGGAATAAGATGCGGAGCATCGTTATCATGTTATCTATAGCCATAGGGTTGTTTGCTGGTATTGCTGTGTTAGCATTATATAAAGGTATGATGGATGCCCGTATAAGAACAGCAATAGACGCCGAAGTTGGTCACGTGCAATTACACGATATTAATTTTAAAAAAGATTATGAACCAAAATATTTTGTAACCAATGGTGAACATGTTCTTCATGAAATTTCCAAAATTTCTGGAATAAAACTAACAACATCACGAAGCATCACCAACGGCATGCTCGCTACAGCCACTGGCAGTGCAGGAGTACAAATTAATGGTGTAATTGCAGAACAGGAATATAAGGCATCTCAACTAAAGAATAAGATTATTGAAGGTAAGTTATTTGATAACACCAAGAAAAATCAAGTGATGATTGGAAAGAAACTGGCAGATAAAATGAAATTGAAGACCGGTTCAAAGTTAGTGCTCACTTTTACTGATACATCTGGTAGTATTGTATCAGGAGCTTTTCGTGTTGTTGCAATTTACCAAAGTGTTAATGCTCCATTGGATGAGCGGAATGTATATGTCACCATGAAGGAGATGAATACACTACTTACCATAGGTCAATCCTTTCACGAGATTGTTGTATTGCTTAACAATGATGAAGATCTACAGGAAGTACAACAACAGTTAAAACAAAAGTTTCCGTCTTATAAAATTGAGACATGGAAAGAAATATCTCCTGAAACTGATTTGTTGGTAAAAACAACCGATCAATTTTCATATATCCTTATTTCGATAATTATGTTTGCACTTGCATTTGGTATAATAAATACTATGCTGATGGCCGTTTTAGAGCGAACAAGGGAAATTGGAATGATGATAGCGCTGGGCACTACTAAAGTAAAGATTTTTTTACTGGTGTTGCTTGAAACAATTTTATTAACCTTAGCTGGAACACCTGTTGGTATTTTAATTGGCTGGCTAGTATCGAATTATTTTAATAAACACGGATTGGATCTATCGGGAATGGGTAAGGAAATGATGAGTAGCTTTGGATATAGTACCATTATTTATCCTGAATTTCCAACGGATAAATTTTTCGGTGTTATTCTAATTGTGTTTATCACCTCAATTATTTCTTGCCTGTTCCCCGCAATAAAGGCATTACGGCTTCTGCCAGTTGAAGCATTAAGACGATAAGATTATTTTATGAAGACAGTAATTGACGCTCATAATATCAGTAAAGTATATAACCGAAAAACAATCCCGGTTTATGCAGTTAACAATGTGCACTTGCATCTTGAGAGAGGGGAATTTACCGCATTGGTAGGACCATCAGGTTCAGGTAAAACCACATTACTAAATTTGATTGGAGGCTTGGATAAACCTGATGAAGGGAATATTTTTATTAACGGTGTTGATATCACCAATCTTTCTTCAAATGAATTAATCAATTTCCGATTGAGGAATATTGGTTTTGTATTTCAGTCATTTAATCTTATTCCTGTATTAACAGCCAAAGAAAATGTGGAGTTTATCATGCAATTACAAAAGATGAACAAAAGAGATCGTGGCGAAAGAGTGGATAAACTATTTAAGGAAATTGGACTTGAAGATAAATTAAATGAACGACCATCAAAGCTCTCAGGCGGACAACAACAGAGAGTAGCAGTAGCAAGAGCACTGGCAAGCAAACCGCAATTTGTTTTGGCAGATGAGCCAACAGCAAATTTAGATTCTATAGCTGCTTCAAATCTTTTGGATATCATGGTTAGGCTAAACAAGGAAGAAAATATCACCTTTCTTTTTTCAACGCACGACCAGCGCGTGATTGATAGAGCAAGGAGAGTTATTACCTTGGTGGATGGTAAAATAATTTCCGATTCTGCAAACGTTGCTACAAATACAATGCACCCCACGAATTGAAGACAACATGAAACGGATTTTTATCATATGGTCCTTTATTTCTATTACTATTTGCAATGCTCAGGATACTGATGAAATAAAAAGGAAGTGGTTTTTTAATGGGTATATCAAAAATTTGGAATCAATGTCTTTTGATAAAAATTTGCGAAACAGTATTTCCAATAATCTTCTTCACCATCGCTTAAATGTTAAATGGAAGCCAACAAGTAAATTAACAACAACTGGCGAGTTTCGTACTCGCTTATTTTGGGGCGAAGAAGTAAATAGTATTCCAGAGTTTGCAATGCAGTTGAGAAATGATAATGAAAAAGTAAACTTGCAAAAGGCTTGGATACAGAATAAATCATTGGTGCTGCATTCCAATATAGAGCGGTTGAATATCGAATATCGAGAAAATAACTGGAATGTATGCTTGGGACGCCAACGAATAAACTGGGGTGTTACTACCACCTGGAATCCAAATGATATTTTTAATGCGTTTAATTTTTTAGATTTTGACTATGAAGAACGACCAGGTGTAGATGGTGGCAAGTTTCAATATATGTTTAATAACTCGTTTAACACACAAGTTGTATATGTACATACAGGTAATAGAAAGGGGAATGTGGCTGCCGTAAAATATAGTCTCAATAAATGGCAGTACGACCTGCAGTTGATTACAGGTTGGTACAAAGAGCATATTACTTTAGGAGCAGGTTGGGCAGGTAATATTAAAGATGCAGGTTTTAAGGGGGAAGTGCAATATTTTTTTCGGGATAATGATTCTACTAGTCAATTCAATTTAACGCTTGAGGGAGATTATATGTTTAAAAACGGCTGGTATATAAGTACTGGTTTTTTGTTTAATAATAATGGACTATACCAGCCAATAAGTAATTGGAATAATATCAATCTCAATCTTTCACCAGAAAACATTATGCCTACAAGGTGGAATTTCATGGTAACTACTGCAAAGGAAATTACACCATTATTGTCGGCTAATTTGAGTTTGTTGTACTCACCAGGAACTAATTTAATTATTCTTCTGCCTTCTTTTAAATACAACCTTGCTAGCAACCTGGATGTAGATATAATCTGGCAATCCTTTTTTGTGGAATTGAAAAAAGATTTCGAAGCAGTTAATCATCGTATATTCTTAAGAATAAAATGGAGTTTTTAAGAAGGATGTCGTTCTTTTATCATTTTATTGTTCTTTCATTAATGCAGAGTGCTACATTGGCAATACCTTCCAAGGAAATATATTTTTCAACTGATTTATAGGTGAAGAGTTCAGTTAAAGCATTTACAAATATATAGCATAAGACTGCAAACGTTTTTCATTTCTTGCTTATTCAACGAATTATGTATCTAGTATACTTTACTCATCATCATTCAATCATAAATCAGAGAATCAAAAGGAATCCAAGAAGAAATTTTCTTCTTCTCTCGCAATTCATAAGGGTAAATTTCTGTAAAACTCTTTGTGCTTCGAAAGCTGACACACCTTTGGTGATTGTACTTCTTTACTGAACGACTTCTTTAATATTTTGATGACAATTTTTCATTTAAATAATCATAATTATTACATACAAACAAAACATCCACCATTATGTATATTTATGTTAGGCATCATGCTGTTTTTTCTGTGCATCTTTTATCATAATAAATTCTAATATGTTTTCTGTATCCAATGTACCTTTTAGCTGCTGGTTTTCCATAACAGGCATAAGTGTTGAATGCTGATGCATCTACTGATAGGCCCTTTCTAGTGATGAATTAGCATCAAGAAAGATTAGGCTTCTGTTTATGACATTAAAAGCGATCTGATCCTCTCCTTTTTCGGATAGTGCTTCATTGATTTCATCAAGGTTTAATGTTCCAATAGGCTGTTAGTTTTCCATTACCAGGAAATTTTTAGACTCGCCATTAAGAAGTAGTTGTAATGCTTGTGCAATGGTTTCCTGCTTCGTAATTGTTTTGTAATCCTTCATTAGCGCATCTTTTACTTTGTAACCTGAAAGCAATGATTTTGCCTGCATGTATGTTGCTTTGGCCTGTGCGTCTAAAAAAATGAAAAGTCCGATAAACACTAAAAGGGGGTTGAAAAAAATCCAATAAACACAAAGCCAATAGCAAGTAATTGACCAATACGTACAGCGATATTTGTTGCAATATGTCTTTGAAATTTCATGGCAAGTAATGCTCTCAGTACTCTGCCGCCATTAATAGAGAATGCTGGTATTAAATAAATATTGCCAGCCAAATATTTACCATAAAAAAGTTTAAAAAGAAATTACTTTGATTCACTTCGCTTGCTAATTGATTGGTTAAATCTTTTACCCCAGTGATTGAAATAAATAAACCAGTGATTAAGGCTATAGCAATATTGACAGCAGGACCAGCAATTGCTACATTTAATTCTTCTATAGGTTTTTCCGGAGTTTCCCCCAAAGGAGCTAATCCGCCAATGGGTAAAATTGTAATGTCTTTGGTTTTTATATTGAACTTTTTTGCTGCAAGTGCATGACCAAGCTCGTGCAGAAAGACGGTAACAAAAATACTAAGTATGAAAATTACTGACCATACAATTTGTACAGTTGTATATTGTGCCTGATAATTACTATAAATGATGTAAGCTATGAGTAGTGTAAATGTCCAGTGTATAAATATGCCAATTCCTGCAATATTCAAAAGTTTGAATGATCCTTTCATAATTACGGTTTCGTATTAGTTAATGATTCAGCTTTTAAACAAAGTGAACTACTTTATTTTTTGTGTTAAATAAATAATTAGTGAATTCAGGGTAGTGATCTTTCCGTAATCCTGTTCGGGGATTTCGAGATTTAGTTTTTCATCCAAAGAGACAATAAACTGCAAAAAATCAAAAGAATCTATCCCGAGTGTTTCTCTTATGTTTTCATCAGGAGATAATTTCGATGGCTCGGTATCAGGTGCTATCTGTTTCAAAGAGTTAAATATTATTTTTTCAATTTCTTCTTTGTTCATAATGATTCAGGATTTTGTAAATGGGTATTTAACACTGTCAAAAATCGGCTGCCAGTGAGCCCGTCAATTGCACGGTGGTCTGCGGCAAGTGTTACATGAACCAAAGGGTGAATACCTAACATACCATTTTCTGCGAAAGGCTGTTCTGAAATATTTCCGAATCCGATAATTGCCACTTGAGGAGGATAAATAATTCCATACACGCTATCAGCGCCCCCTTCACCAATACTGGTAATCGTAATGGAGGAATCGCTAAGTTCGGAGCTACGAAGTTTTAGTGCTTTAGCTCTTGGAATAATATCGTTGAGCATGCTCATAATTTCATCAATGGTTTTGAGATTTGCAGCGTGTATCGCAGGTACTATAATACCTCCACCGCGCAATGAAACAACAAAGCCAATATTTATATCGCTTTTAATTTGCAATCCATTGTCCCAAATTGCATTCAATTCAGGAACTTCCCGAAGAGAAATTGCTACAGCTTTGATGAGCAGTGCGGCAGGGAGCAATCTTTGTTTAACAGAACGTTCCTTATTCGCCCTATTCATCCATGCCAAAGCTTTTGTCATGTCAATGGTTTTTTCGAGATAGTAATGCGGTATCTCTCGATTCGATTTTGACATTGCCGCTGCAACAGCAGCACGGATAGAGTTGGACGCATTTTTTGTTTTGTCTTCGGTTGTTGTACCGGATGCTTCATGATTTGCTAAACTCTTTTGTTTTTGTGCAATTGCTTTTTCTACATCTTCTTTGGTGATAGCACCATTTTCTCCGCTACCCAACAAGGTAGAAAAATTAATATTATTTTCAGTAGCAACTCGCTTGGCTAAAGGAGAAATTTTTATTTTTTTATTTACGCCCACCGCATTGAGTGTAGGAGTTATTTCTTTTTCTGCTATTGGATGACTGGCTTCTTTTTGGGCATCAGTTGAAATAATGGTTTCTGCTTTTTTGTTAGTAGGGTTAATAAGAGCCAACGGCGTACCTACAGGAACTTTTGTGTCGGGCTCAATCAGTAATTTTTCAATAACACCATCTTCAAAAACTTCAATTTCTATTAATCCTTTTTGTGTTTCTACATCGGCAATAATATCACCACGCTTTATGGCATCACCTTTTTTCTTGTGCCATTCTACTAATATTCCGTCTTCCATATCAGCTCCTAAACTTGGCATTACAAATTCAATCATGATTCAATATTTTTTTTACAGCATTAATAATGTCATTTTTTTGTGGTACAGATGCCTCTTCTAAATGTACGGGATAGGGTATGGGTACTTCTACTCCGGAGAGTCGAAGTACTGGAGCATCCAGATCATAAAATATTTTTTCCATGATACGTGCACTTATTTCTGATGATATGCTTACCGATTTCCAGGCATCTTCTACAATTAATGCGCGGTGAGTTTTGCTTACAGAAGCAAGTATTGTTTCTTCATCCAGCGGACGTAATACACGCAAATCAACAACTTCTACATCTATACCCATCGCAGCTAATTCGTTTGCGGCATCCATGCATTTATAAACACCAGTTCCATAAGTTATTAAGCTGATATCTTTGCCCACTCTTCTCACTTTTGTTTTGCTAATGTCCACCTGAGTAATGTTCGCGGGAATTTCCTTTTCGGAGTTAAGCATGGAGGTGTATTCAAATACAATCACAGGATCGGGACTTTTAAGTGCTTCAGCAAGCATATATCTTGCATCTTCATGTGTTCCCACCGATAAGACTATTAAGCCCGGTATATGAGCAAACAAAGGTTCCCAACTGTGCGAATGTTGTGCCGCTAATTGTCTCCCGATGCCACAACCTATTCGTATCACTACAGGAACATTGATTTGTCCGCCTGACATGTGTAATAAGGTTGCTGCGTTGTTTACAATCTGATCCATTGCCAGCAAGCTGAAATTTACTGTCATTAACTCTACAATAGGTTTCATCCCTGCAATGGCAGCCCCTATCCCAGCTCCTACAAACCCTGATTCGGACAACGGTACATCCATAATTCTATCCTCACCAAACTCTTGAAGCAACCCTTTACTTACAGCAAAAGCACCACCATAGCGACCTACATCCTCTCCTATTAAAAACACACGCCCATCAGCATGGAGTGCTTCACGAATGCCTTGTTTTAATGCTTCCCGGTAAGTCATTGATGCCATATTTAATTAATTAGTAAAATAGTTATTAAATTTTTTATATTGTTTATTTACATTCAACATAATTATTATATCACTTCAAAAAATAAGCATCCTTTAACCATTGTAATAAATCAGTATTGATATCATCTTCCTTGGTAATATCCACATAATGTAAATAACGATTTTCTGACATCTTCACAGTTTTTCCAATGCGGGGATTTGATGGTTTATAATCCAATGAAAAATCTATCCTTAAATTATTCTTCATTACTTTGACTGCAACAAATGTTGATTTGTGAACCAGATGAATACAACACTCAATGGAATCTATTTTAAAGGGTCCGATGCGGGTGGTTATGGCTTTTCCCAGTTTATCAAATAGTTTTCTGAATTTTTCCTTACCGATAAAATGTTGTTCCAGTGGAAATGTTTTACAGGAATGTGATTGCCCCATGCGTTTAAACATGCGTCCACATTGCGGGCAAGTCCAACTATTTATTTTCTGTTTTTCAAGTGTTTTCATTATCATTGACTGTAAACAAATTTTGTTAGATTTTCTATGGGTTCCCATGTACCAACTTCAGCAAAATCTACTGCTTCTTGTACTTCTGATTCAATGCGTGTCTCTATAATTGATAATTCTTGTTCAGTAGTCAATTTTTCGAGTAACAAATATTTTTTGAATGTCGTTATCGGATCCCGTTTTTTCCATTCTTCCACTTCGCCTTTGTCACGATAAAGTTCCGCATCAAACATCGAATGTGCCCTGAACCGATAGGTATTGCAAACTAAAAAATAAGGCTTTCCTGTTTCTTTGATTTTTGCAACCGCTTTGTTAGCGGCATTGATCACTGCATTTAAATCCATACCATCAACAGCAACGGTATCGATACCATAAGCCATTCCTTTCTTTTCAAGTTCCAATATCGAATGCGTATATTTAAGGGCAGTTCCCATTGCATACTGATTGTTTTCACAAACCATCAGCAGAGGCACTTGCCACAATGCAGCAAGATTCATGGCTTCATGAAACTCACCTTCCGCAGCAGCACCTTCACCGAAAAAACAACAGGTGATATTTTTTTTATTTTGTTTTTTAGAGGCAAGTGCCATTCCTACAGCCATTGGAAGATGACCGGATACAATGGCATTCCCTCCATAGAAATTTTTCTTCGTATCAAAAAAATGCATGGAACCGCCACGACCCAAACTGCATCCTTCCTGTTTGCCGTACATCTCGGCCATAATTTTTTTTGTATCAACACCACGTGCTATAGCATGTCCGTGTTCACGATATGTAGACAATATTTTATCCTCATCAGCTAAAGATTGTATCACACCTACAGCTACAGCTTCTTCGCCAATATATAAATGCAGAAAGCCCCTGATTTTTGCTTTCGTATATTGTTCCGCTGATTTTTCTTCAAATCTTCTTATCAATTGCATTTGATATAAAAGATGATGTCCTTCTTCTGCATTCATATTTTTGCCATTAACAGTAAATATTATATTAGATCAACTTATTTCTAAGGTTGAAATGTCTCCTTCGGGCAACCCTAGTTCACGTGCTTTTAATAATCTTCTCAGCACTTTTCCGCTGCGGGTTTTCGGGATACTTTCTATAAATTCTATTTCCTTCGGAGCAATAGCTGGCCCCATTTCTTTTCTGGCGAATCCCATGATATCCATCTTTAACATATTGTTTGATTCGATTCCCGATTTTAGCACGACAAAAGCTTTGACTAGTTCACCGATAGTAGGGTCTGGTTTACCTATTACTGCCGCTTCTGCTACAGCAGAATGCCTCATCAGTGTACTTTCTACTTCAAAGGGTCCTACCATGTGTCCTGATGTTTTAATGATGTCATCAGCTCGTCCGATAAACCAAAAATATCCGTCTTTATCTCTTTTCGCTAAATCACCACTGAGGTACCAATCGCCAATGAAACATTTATTGTAACGTTCTTCTTCGTGCAAGTAAGTGCGAAACATAGATGGCAATCCCTTTTTTATAACGAGGTGTCCTTCTACATTTGGTTCAGTTATTAAATTCAGTTTTCCATTATCAATTGTTGCAATTGCAACTTCAACTCCAGGCAATGGTTTACCCATTGAACCAGGTTTTACTTCCATTGATGCGTAATTTGCAATCATAATACCACCTGTCTCTGTTTGCCACCAGTTATCGAGAATAGGCATCCCAAATTTTTCTTTTCCCCACATTACACCCTCCGCATGTAGCGGTTCTCCCACACTCAATATTAATCGCAGATTATTCAGTTGGTATTCCTGAAGAGGATTGATGTTCATGCGCATCAATCTCCTGATTGCTGTTGGTGCAGTATACCAAATATTTACTTTGTGTTCTTCAAGAATCGAATACCATCTTGTTGCATCAAATTCTTCTTCATCAACAATACTGGTAACTCCATTTACCAAAGGTGATATTATACCGTACGAAGTACCTGTTACCCAACCAGGGTCTGCTGTACACCAAAACACATCTCCCGGATGAAAATCAAGAACATATTTCCCAGTCATATAATGGGTAAGTACCGCTTGATGTACATGCAAAACACCTTTTGGCATTCCAGTAGTACCGCTGGTGAAATGAAGCAAGGCGGCATCTTCAGGATTGGTTTGTGGAATCATGAATTCTTCATTGGCGTGTTCCATAAGTTTTGAAAAAGACAACACGTTTTTTGAAATATGTTCAGGTACATCGGTTAGCAGGATATACTGAAGAAAAGGAAGCTGCTCTTGCAATTGTTTTACTTTTTTTTCAAACAAGGCGGAAGTTGTAACCAATACCTTTGCCTCCCCTTTACTGATTCTTTGTAAGATGGGTTCAGGACCAAACACAGAAAATAAAGGGCAAAAAACCGCTGTATATTTCAATGTTCCAAGAGCTGTGATATATAATTCAGGAATTCGTCCTGCCAATGAAAAAACACGATCTCCTTTTTTTATCCCTAAATGTTTTAATACATTGGCAAATTTAGAGGTTTGTTTTTTAGTTCGGAATAAGTAAATTCCTGAATGCTTTTATCCTTTTGTATAAAACGAATGGCCACTGTATTTTTTGAGTTGACCGTTCGCATGACGATCAATAGCTTCGTGTGCGATGTTCAATCCTTTTTTATTAGGTAATCCCTCTACTTCCTTAGCAATATCATCCCACAAAAAATCCGCTTTTACAGATTCGTAGTCCACTAAATTGTGTCTTGTTATCGTTGTATTCTCTTTCATCGCCTACTATTTTTAACTATGAAATTTTTATCGCTCCAATCGATTCTCCAGTTTTATTATTCTTGAAACCAAATATGACTTTTCATTCATTTTTAAATCAAACTAAAAAATCAGATGGTTATTACTTTGCCAACTTTTTACCATTTTTGTAGATAATACTACAGTGAATTAACTTCGATTTTATGCTTTAATTTTAATCTTTTAAATTTTTAATTCTATTGCTTCAAAGTTGAGTCGATAATCTTCGATACACTTTTTAATCACATTATGCGCTTCTTCTTTTCCAAAAACACTTACAATTTCTATCCTTGAGACCTCTTTGCCTGGAATGTTTTTATAAGTAAGAAAATAATGTTTTAATCTGTTAATTATTGTTTCGGGAATATGTTCAATATCTGACCACGAAGCATAAACCTCATCACCTTTGAGCACTGCAATTATTTTATCATCTGCTTCTTCTTTATCAATCATTCTTAGTCCTCCAATTGGAATTGCATGAAGCAGAATATCACCATTGGAAATATGGCGCTCACTTAACACACAAATATCTAAAGGGTCACCATCGCCTTTTCTTATTGTTTTTCCTGTTTTTTCAGAATCATATTCTGCTATTAAGTCGCCACAATAGGTTTGTGGTATAAATCCATAGAGCGCAGGAGCAACATTTGAAAATTTCTGCGGTCTGTCAATCATCAGAAAACCGCTTCTTTTATCTATTTCATATTTAACAGTATCAGTAGGTACAACTTCAATATAAACGTTTACTTCATTCGGTGCATTTGACCCTGGATCTATTCCGTGCCAAGGGTGTGCTTTGTATTTGTTTATCTTCTGCATATGTTGTGTGTATAAAATTAATTTTAGTGAAAGAAAGCTGTTGTACCGCTCATCCGTCCTTTAATACTTGTGTGTGCCTAGTTTCAAATAATTCTTTACCAGAGCACATCCACAGTAAAACGTTGGTCTCTTCTTCAGGTTGAACTAGTCGGCCGACTAGTTCCATGACTGCAAAATGTTCTTCCACTTTTTTCCCCTTCTTTTTCTATTTATCATCGGAGTTTATATTGCTCCCGAATAAAATGCATTCACTCTAACTCTACGTTTGGCATATTCTAATGCTGATGTTTTTTGTTAAACTGAGCATAGTATATAGCGGAAAGGGCCAACCAAGGGTAAAATTTCCTCTGGCGACAAAAGTATTTTTGCTTTTCATGATTAACAGAAACAGAGGTTGAAGAGGAATTTTACCAAAGGTATTCTATTATTTTTTGAGGAAATACTAACTTTTCTCATAATTAAAAATGATTGTTATTATGATTTATACGTAACAAAATCTAATAAATCATTCAATGAACTTTTTTACGATTACCACAAATTTAAAACATCAATTTTTCAACTGAAGGATTTCTTCTTTCATTGATCTTTGCTCTGGATTTATTTTAACTCTATAACTTAAGGCTTTTGATCATCCATTATGTAGTTTATCTCGCCTGCGATACAACTCACTTGCGGAGAGATTGTGCTTTAAGGATGTTTCTGTAAATCCTGATTGATCCGCTTCTTGAACAATCTTGATCTTTTTTCTAATAGCTGTAGTTTGATAGAGGTAATTTATTTTTACTTTATCTCTATATGTCTAATCTGTTAAGAGGCCGGAACATAAAAACCGTAGCAGTAAAAGTCAGTAAGATTATTTAGGTCAGTAATTTTTGTCACTTAATATAGCTGGTAACAAATAGTTTTGCATAATCTTGTCAACTTGTTTGTGTCCATATGGTGTGTTATAAGCTGTCGAAGTAATAACTACAACAAAAGGTTGGTCTTTGAAAATAAATATTTTATTACCCCCATTACCGCTTGAATAGTAAACTTCATAATTGTTGTCGTTAACAATGTAGTTTTTATTCCAAAACAAATAGCCATAATATTCATCTTCAGATATTGTTATTTGTCTGGATAAACTTTTTGTTACCCAGTCTTGTGTGAGAATTTGTTGACCGTTCCAATTACCTTGATATTTGTATAGTTGTCCGAATTTGGCATAGTCAAGTGAACGAAGTTGTAAACCACCAGCTGTATTAGCAATTTTTTGAGGTGTAAATTGCCATTTATACTTAGTTATTCCCAGTGGGCTAAATAAATATTTGTCTGCATATTTTTCTAATCCATTAGGAACAGATTTATTAATGATATCACCAAGTACTACTACACCTGCAGTAAAATAGTCCCATTTGGGAGTATCAATCTTGGTTTTATCAAGAGGAAGATTTAAAGCAAAGTCAACCCAATTTTCAGTAGGATACATATTTTCTTCGTTTCCTGGAGATTCTTGGTTCATATCTGAGCCGTCGAATGGTGAACTCATAGTTAAAAAACTTTTTATAGTAATACTGTCTTTAGAAATTGAATAGTTTTGAAATGTTTTAATGTCATAAAACTCTTTCAATATTTCCATTTCATTTTTTATGTAGCCATCGTTAATGGCAATGCCCAAAATAGCAGATGCAAATGATTTGCCAACGGATCTTGTGTCGTGTAGTGTATTTCTATTTGATCCGTTAAAATATTCTTCAATTAATAATTTACCATCTTTGATTACTATAATACTAGTTATATCTTTGAATGTTTGCAATGCAATTTTTTGGTTTAGTTCTTCAATTTTTGCACTTTCAAATTTTTCTGTTGAAATCTGCCAATCCTTGAGTGGCTTTATTGTTTGAACCTTAACTTGGTTTTCATTGATTATTATTTCTGGAATAATGATTTTTATTTGACCTTCAGCGATTAGGTTCCCTGTCAATACTTCCTTCAATTTAAGATAAGGCCTAATCTCAATCTTTAGCATATGATCACCACTTGTAAATGCTTCTTGACCGCCATTCATCAAAAACCTGTTCCAAAGGAATCTTCCCCACGAATCTTCCTCGGTTGAACTTATTAATGGAACTCTGAAAACTGTTTTTTGATTTTTGCTTTCAGCACTTCCAGCTCCAACATTTAGATTTTCAATATAGATTATTTTGTTGTCAACGTAAAATGTGAATTGGTAATTCCCAATTTTTGTGAGTTCATCTTCGGGTAGTTGTGGCGAAAGTAAATGAAGGTAATTTGTTATTGAATTGCCTAAAAACACTCTAATATTGAGGTCGGTTTTCTCTTTAAGTACAAAGGAAGTAAGAAAGTCAGTTTCCTTAAAATTTTCTATGGGAACTATTTTCCCCATAAATGTTATTTTTCCAATGCTCGCTTTGTGAATTGGAAAAATAATACTGTCGCTTTTTACCAAGTCAGTATATTGTCCAAATAAATTGAAATTTATGAGGAAGCCAATAATTGAAAATATTATTTGTTTTATCATTCTTGTGTTGACTTTAATAGTTGTGCGGTAGTCCTAAAATGGAAAATAATGTTACACTCAGTTACCATGGTAATGATTTACCCCGTAAACGTATTTCGAAGATACTAATAATTTTGATTCTGTTAGTGGATCTCAGGTGACTAAAACCCTGCTTCATGTTTTGTCGCTGCTAGTAGCCTAACTGCTATCCTTATCTTGCAAAGGCTTGTATTTCATCAATTCGACCTGCTTTATATGCGCGTTGTACAATATCGTAATCTTGCCTTCTATTGAAGAACAAGGAACAATAGTTGCGTTGCATAAGAGTACCATTAAATAGATAGTATTCTAAGCGATTTATTCCATTCGGGTTTTCTACCAGACCTAAAGCATAGTCAACAAACCGAGTCATAGCTAAAGAAGAGTCTTTCATTAAATGAGTCATAATGAAATCAACATCTAATTCACTTCCGTGCTCGGCTCTTTCTATCAATTCTCCTAGTTTGCCTGTAAATTTATGAATTGTCATTTTGTGATTTTCATTCCTCTTTACACTTATTTCTGACGTCTTTCACAGTTGTGATAGACATTTAAAGGTAATGCAATTAAAAATTTGAACATTGTTTATTGTTTGAAATTAATGATGTGACATTGTTTGAATATCAAGTTAGGGTCTCTGTGCTTGTATTGTGTTTTTATTTCGATTAACCATAACCACTGTTAATTGAAGTAATAAGTATAAATTATCAACTGATATTGAAACTTGTTTTTCTTGCGAATTTTATCACAAATTTAAATTAGATGGATTTTTGCAAAACCACCAACGTGCAAACCCTAATTTTATGCATTGGTTCTACTGTTTAATTGCCTCGGATTCCATTTCACTTTTAAGTTCTCGCCATATATTTATTGCCCAAAGAATGCACATAATATTTAAATAAAAGAAACTGGCTACCTCATAAATATCGTGGAGGTGCGACTTTCCTGAAAGAATTCGAATATATAAAATTATAAAAGGAATGCTTATTGAAACGGACAACCATTTTAGCCACGGCTTGAAATAATTGCTCATTCCGATGGCAATAAATGCTGGAATTAGTACGAGAATTCCTCTTGCTAGTGTCAGTGGAGAATAGGAGCCTATGCTCAGGGAAGCAAAGAAAATTCCATTGGCAACCCCAAGTAGATAAAATCCACCTGATGCAAATGACCAACCCTTTTCAGCAACATAGGCACCCATTAACACACAAGCGGCAATCATAGAGGTTGTTGATACATGCCAAAAGAGAGTTTGTAACAAACTTTCATCTTCGCAGTATGAACCCAAACCTCCGAATACAAAATTTAGTATGTAAAGTACTATGATTACATACGCAAATGTTTTAGTTTTTGATTCTTTAATATGCATTGTCTTTTGATTTTATAATAAATAATAAATATTTTTTATCTTCCTAAAAGATTTGATTTTCACAAGAAGCCCTATGCTTGGCGTCATGGTGTTAACGGTTTATTATTTTTGTTTATCCACTACATAATTCAATTCAATTACTCCAGAATTAAATTGTCGAGTAGTCAATAGTTTTAATTTTATTTTTTCTTTGATGTCAACAAACAATGGAATGCCCTTTCCAAGAATAATTGGATTCACAAATAGCCAGTAACCGTCAACTAAATTTTGTTGCATTAATGAATGTGTTGCTGTAGGACTGCCAAAAAGCAAGATGTCTTCACCCGATTCTTGCTTTATTTTATTAATTCTGTCTGAAAGATTGTCACTGATAATTGTTGTATTGGGCAACCCGGTATTTTCCATTGTTTTTGATAGAACAACTTTGTGAACTTTTCTATACCAGGCTGAATGTTTAATATCGTGCTTAGTCGCTGTGGGCTTTTGGGCTGCTGTTGGCCAGTAACTTTCCATCATCTGATAAGTAACTTGTCCATATAAGGCAGTATCCCCTTTGCTAATCCGCTTACCAACATGGTCAAATAGTTCTTCATCAATTTTAACCCAGTCGAGTTCTCCATTTAGTCCTGCAACGAATCCATCAAGGGAGATGTGCATAAATGAAATTATTTTTCTCATATGGTTTTTATGGTTGTCTATGATTTGTTACACTTTTTGTTATATAAAATCTGGTAGAGTAGAAGCCCCTCAAATTTAGCAAATTCATATTGTTCTACGAAAATTGTATTCGAACAAACAATTTTCTAAGCTAATTTTTCTTGCTACTACTCGGCAAGCTCCCAACGGAAAGCCCTAGGTGTTCAATTTGAAAGGGCTTTGAGATTTCTATGGTTAAATCCAAATTTTATGCATTTTTGTTCGTCAAGTTCACCACCAAATTATCAAATTGCTTTTTTTCGTTTTTTCTCAAATTTGAGATGTAGTCAGACTTCAAAATAGTAGGATGTTCGTGAGAAAGAAAATTAATTGCTGCATAGGTATCGTGCCAATCTCCTACCCATTGTTGTTGTTTATTAATAACTGCAATATCTATATCGATTTTATTTTGTATTCTTTTAGGTAAAGCATTATAAATGTAGATTAATTTCTTTATTTTCTTTCTGTACCTATGCAAATTTCCTCTGTCTAAATTTTGAAGTATTTTCTCTGCTTTATTTTTTTGGTTAATAAAATATTTTGCAATGGTCATTTTATTAGATAGCAGCTTTGGCAATCGAATATTTTTACGAAAATGTTTAATAGTGAAAATATATTGCACGTCATTTTTAATAAACTCCTTACTTAGAGTATTTTCTTCCTTTCTTAACCTGGTGATAAGTCGAAGTGGAGGTTTAGGAATTGCATTTAATAGATTTAAATTAATTTGTATTTCCCTTATCTTTCCTGCATCATGAAAGAGGAGCTTCAGTAAATTCGCATTGTATTTTGTTTTAAAGATCTTTTCAGCAAATGAAAGTATGGCATTTATCTTTTTAATATCTACCCTCAAATGGTGGAGATATTCGGATTCTTTGACTTTCATGTAAGAGGAAAGATTCTGATTTAGTGATTCGAGCAGGTCAAGTATGTAATTATTTAAAAAATTCTTTTCCATTATTATGGTTGCTGTGATAAATTATTGAGTTTAACTTTTGCTTGCCTTACTCTTTACATCAGTCTTATTAAAGTGTCCATAATCTTACAAAGTTATCCAGGTCTGCTTTATAGTTTGGTTTCATGGTAATAATAATTACTAGTAAAAGTTAATTCTTAGTACTGTCCATTTTCAATAATTTACCTTTTTTAAGACTTCTGCCATCTGATTTTCTGATTTCGTAAATATATATCCCTTCTGACAGAAAACTAACATCAACAGTAGCACTATTTGTTATTTTTTGTTTCAAATAAACTTTACCTATAGAATTGTAAATTATTATTTCAGCTTCTACATTCCATTTTGTTTCAATATACAAAACATCCACTACTGGATTTGGTTTAATGGTAAAAAGATTGTTTGTTGTATAATCATTAGTACCTGTTTGCTCAAAGCAACCTAAAGAATCTGTTGTCATGCAAATTTCATCAACAAAATAATATGCATTCCAACCAAAAGTTACAGGAGCAACTGAATTAATTGTTGTAAGAGAGTCGTTAAAGTGATTTCCTATCGAAATATGCGTGTAATTACTATCAGCTACAAACGAACCTTGAATTGTTGTCCAATTTAGTGTATCCGTTATTACGGATGTTGAAAATACATGAGCTGAATTAGAAATGGGAAGTGAGGTAGTAGATGAAGTAAGAAACTTTGCTCCAATATTATTTACAGCATGAGAAGAAGCGTTCATCCGCACCACCCTTATGTAAACAAAATATTTTGTGCCAATAGTAAGCGGTTGTGATAAAGTGCCCGTAGCATACTCTCTTTGATCTGGATTGTATCCACTGGCAAAGGAGCTGTAACAAAGCATTCCTGCATAGCCATCGCCAGCAAAAGGTTGTTGGTAGCCGCAGATATTTTGAGGTATTCCGGTAAGCGGCGAGGTTACAGCACAGGTGTGATAAAAATCGGGAGTTCCTTTGGACACAACCCATCCTGTAGCTTGGTTGATCGCTCCCAACGAAAAGGGACATAATGTAAATGTTTCAAAACTTCCATTTGAAACTAGATTTTGAGATTTTGAATGAGTACAACACGAAACGAAGATTAGAACTAAAATTAATTTGAATTTCATTTTATATGTTTTTAAGTTTTGATAACAATTTCGTATATTCAATTAACCTAAAATTTTATCATTGTTGTCACAATTTTATTTACAAGTTTTTAAAGATTCTTATTTATTCCAAACGAATCCCCTGTTAGCCACATTTCTCAAAACGTCTATGCCCTAACAAATATAGACGAATTTATGAATAAATTAACGTAGAATACAAATAAATTTTCAAAGAAGATTTCAAAGGATGGGCAGGTCTGAACCTCCCTAAAAAGTAATATTAATAACAATCTTAAAACTGGTAAATTAATCCAATCTGATGCAAAATTTGTGTTAGCAGTATTTTTCAACGATAATAAGGTCGTTAGTTCCTTCTACCTTCTCTAGTATTTTCACGTTGAAATTGTCGCCTTCATTAAATCTGCATATTATTTTGTTCAACATTTCTGTTGGCATGGTTTGTTGCATGGTGTTGTAAATGATTTTACCACCTACAGTTAAATGGGCCTTCAAACTATCAATAAATGCGGGTGTTGTAAATACAATGGGAATAGTGTCAACAATAAAGAGATCTACAATAATTAAGTCAAAGCTATTTTGGCAATTTATCAAATATTCATTGGCATCAGATTGAACAATGGTAACATTTTCAAATCTGTTTATATTAAAATCTTTTAGTGCAATCTCGATTATTTCTGAGTCGATATCAACAGCTTCAATTAACGCATTGGAATTAAATTCTTCTCTGATGGTCTGGATAACACTTCCTCCTCCCAAACCCAATAAGAGAATGCTATTAATTTTATTATCTAAGTTAATTTTTTTTAACCCAAAGCGTAGAATTCTTTGAAGTGAACCATAAGAATAATTGCTATTATCGGTATCAAGAATTAATTTCCCATTAACCAAGTTTAACTCAAGTGATCCATTAATGGCTGACTTGTAGTTTTTCAAACGAAACGGGTAGATGTAGCTTAGTATTCGTTTCATTCGAGATTGCCGTTAACGGTAGTCCGCCTAAGAACTCCCCTTCATTGACAAATGTAAGCGATTTTCAGCTCATAAAAGCCATGCAATAATTATTTTGTAAGTCATTGGTGCTGAAATTCACTTGTCAACTCAGGAAAGATATTTGCTTTTGCGAAGTCGATGGGTCCCAAGGATGAAAGGCAAGTTTTTGAAAAACATTTTTTTCCAATGATGCTAATAGAGTTAAAGATTATTCCCAGAGCCTTTACGATTCGAACTTTTAAAAATACTTTGTAATTTCTAGATGATCCCTTTGTCAGTTATTGCTACAAATTCTTAGTTGCTATTAAATTGCCTTTTAATAATATGATAAAGTTAAGTTTTATTATTCCTTAACAATTTTAGTTGTCCAGTTTCTGTCATTTTGTTTTATTGTCAAAAAGTAAATCCCATTTGTGAAGTTTGATATATCAATTGATGAATTGTTGGATGATTTAGATAATTCTTTTCCGAGTAAGGAATAAATAATAACTGTAAAATGATCTAAAGGTTGAGATAAAACCAAGTTAAATACACTATTTGTTGGGTTAGGATACACTTTAATATTCTCAGTGTTTAAGTGTTCGTTCATTCCAGTAGTTCCAGTTCTATAGCGTAAGTAAATATGAAAAATTTGTGTCCCGTCTTTTTGGTGATAGTAAATTTTTTGTTTGTCAGTTGTTGGTGTTGCTGCTTCTGGAAAAAAGCTAAAATTCGAGTGAATTACTGTTGGAAAACTAAATGTATCCGAAATAGTTGTTCGTATAGAAACACAAATTTCTGTATTAAAACCACCCTTTAATAGTCTTGTGTAATAAAGTTCAAGCCCGTCTTCCGTAATTTGTGGAGCGTAAACAAGATAATTGGTGTCATTTACATTTGAAAAAATGCCATCAGAATAAATGGTTTTGTTAAATGTTGAATCATTAATTTTTTGTGCGACACTAAGTTTTGCTTCGCAAGGAACTCCTACACACTCGGTGAAAGTTGGACCAAAATAGCCATTGCTATAGTAAAGTAAATTGCCTTGATAATTTATGGCCGCATCCATAATAATCCAGCCAGGAGTAGTTATATTGCAGGTTCCATAAACTTTGGAAATATTATTTACCATCCCAGCAAGGAAAATTCCTCTGTAAAGATTGGGAATACTCCGTAGCGATGTCCAGAAGAAATTATTCATTGAATCTAATGATGCAACAGCGTCAAGATGATTTGGAGAAGAATCGTAACAGCCTCCAACTAAACCAATATAATTAAAAGTTGAATCATTTACTTTAGTTGCATAATATAAATTAGTATTTCCACCCGAGTTGAGTGAATTAAAGAATAGGGTAGTGCCATCAATTGAAATGAAAGGTTCCATGGCGTCAAATGTCAATCCTGTAATAGTTACTTTTATTTCAGGTCCAAATGTCGGATATAACTGTGAAAAAGTTGGCTGATGTATTGTAGTCAACAATAGCAGAATAAGAATTTTTGTTTTCATTTAATTAGTCTTTTACTTATTTAATAAGTACCATTTTTTATTTATTCCTTAATAAATTTTGATACATAATATTTATCATCCAGATTAACTTTAACTACATAAACGCCTTTGCGAAATAATGAAATATTTAATTTATTTGTTTTTGAAGTTTTTAATATTAATTGCCCTATTGAATTGTAAATTTCAATTTCTTTTTTTTGCGAATATATATTTATTTCAAAATTCAATTCTGCACTTGTTGGGTTTGGATAAATTCGTATTTCATTGGCCATGCTTATCTCATTGCCGATTGAAGAAATGTCGCGTACAATTTCAACTAAATGACTGCCGGACAGAAGTGCTAAAGATGTTTGCAAAATTCCATTTGTATCAGTACTAGTCGTTGAAACTATTGTTCCGTCAACTTTTATAAAGTATGATCCATTACTCAAATCTGCTGCAAATATTCCAATTGTTCTGCTTCCATTAACCTGATTAAAGAAATGATATGTCTTTCCTGTGTCTGCGTCACTTGAGAAGAAATAGAGCGTATCGTTCCAGTCAGTACCTATCGAAATATTATTCCTAAGTGCTATTCCACCCACAACGGAACTGTTTAAATTGTCACCAATGTTTATGGAATGTAAATATACAACAGTATCAGAAATAAACTTGGGTCTTACTTCAATTCTCCAGCTTCCTGGTGTGTAGTAATTGGTGTCAGGGTTTATCAAGGGAGGATAATTTACACCATCTACCCAATATTCATAGCCAACCCCGCCAATGAGTGTAGTGGTTGTACTGTCTGGTAATAATGTGCGAATTGCAATATTTCCATTGCCATTTGTTGCTGAATAATCTTTACCATTGTATGTTTCAATATGTCCAATAACTTCAGAATTTAGTAAACTCCCACTCATAGTCGGTTGGTTTTTAAAGTGTCCAACCCACTTAATATCTCTTTGATTTGTTGCTAAATTATTTAGGTGAATATGATCAAGTACAATAACTTTGTTCGGAGTAAGGTATAATAATCGCCTGCGAAAAAAATCTAATTTATTGGTGTCATAGGATAATTGTGCATCTGTAACATGGTAAGTATAATTATTCCCCAAAGCATATTGGATCCAATTTCCCCTCTGATTTTGCGAAAGAAAAATGTCATTGTAGTTTTGCAATGCAACCGATTCAATTTGTCCACCGTCATTTGATGCAGAATTTCCAAAACAAGTATAAATTTCAGTGGAATCATAAACGCAAATACTGTTGTGGGCAATTGTTCGTTGATAATAATTTATATAATGACTACTTCCATAAGAATCATAATATCCTGATTCTATAAGTAAAGGATTGTTTTTAAAAATTGTAAACGAATTATTATCTCTGTGTTCATGTGCCGATTTTTTACTTGGTGCATTATAATTTGTGAGCATTGTTGCATTACTATCCCATGAAGAACGACTTACTGACAATCCAACTTTATCTGCCCACCAATTTATAGGATTATTAGGTTGCGAAACTGCTGGCATAGTAAAATCTTTATATAAAAGTTTTGTAAATTTATCCATTGTATTAGGGGTAAATGCTGCTTGTGAGTAATATTGTGCCATCCATAAGCTGCGAGGGTCATTAAATATTCGTGCATGTAAATAAATAACTCTATCTGGAATAAACCTTGTTTCTCCATCTCCAAGGTGTATGCTTTTTTCATTGGGTTGAATAAAATAGAGGTATTGATTAATACTATTTTGTACCCATGGCAAATCTGTATAAAAGTTTTTGTTTGTTCCTATCCGCATATTTTCAAACAGTTGAAATTGGTCAGTAAGCGACCACATGGAGTATGCTGCACCCCAATTCCAACCACCATCATCATCACGATAATGTGTCCAACAAGGTATAAATCCATTTATATGTTTGTCGTAAACATCTTTGTAATATTGTTCAATAGTGTCTTGCTGTAATAATGTTAAACCAGCTGCTTGGTGTAATACCAGTGCATTTTGATTGCAATAAATATTATTCCAAGTATTATGACTCGAAACGTAACTTGTACCTGCACTCGAATAAATATAGGTATTCATAAATTCTCGATTCATTACATAAAGTGATTGCGTTAAGGAATCTCTAAGAGAAATCGGGAAATCCGTGTAACACCAATCAAGAAGTAAATCGCCACTTGCGCTCATTTTCCGCAACAAATCTTCTTTTGGATACCATGCCATTGTACTGAAATTTGAAGTGGCAATTGTGTTAATCACTTGTTGAGCAATGAAACGACATCGTTTCAATTCAAGCGAATCGTTTGTTAATTTGAAAATTAAGAGTGATAATTGTGCTTGGTCTGCTGCCCACTGGGAGTTCCAATCCCAAGTCCAAAGTGTAGAATCTGAACCCAAGAGGTATAATTGTGGGTCATTAATCCACCAATTGTTGTAAGCATATACCATATCGGTAAATGTGGTTTTACACTCGCCAGAAATCAAGATATTACCTTGTAGCCAAGCAATTCTTGTTGAGTCAGCATAAATTCGTGGACGATTGGTATTTATTACTGGGTATTGGGCATATGTAATGGTTACTAATGTCAACAATATAAAACTGAGTACTGTCTTTTTGATCATTTTTTATGTTTCTATCAATTAAATGTTAATTGCTTTCAGGATTGCTGATAGCATTTTGATGCACGTGTTATTTCTAACGTAAATCTTAATTCGAAGATATCAATTATTTATTGTTGGTAAACTATTTTCGGAAAAAGAAAGCATGCCTGTTTTAAATTTGATTATATACGGTCTTGTCTGTGGTAAGTATATGCTTTATTTTAGGGCGCAAAAGCCACCTTTCTTCTATTTATTTATTATTGCTAAAGTGAAGTGAAACACCCGTCTACGACATGGTTTTTCTATGTAGGTCTTCAAACCAAAGTGCACCCAATTCCAGTGTTAATTGATTTTTTCAATAATTGGTACTCATAAAATTTTGCTGCGTGTATTAGTTCAACAAAAAAGCATTCTCGTTTTGTAATGCAATATTATAAATTGTAGGAGGCGAATTCATTTAACTTTTTTAAAAATAGTTTGTGCAATGGCTACATCTATTAGTTGCTATAATTTCTCATTTGTAAGCAAGATGGTCTTGGTACTTTTATTTCATTTTCTGTTTTAGTCAATAAACCAGTCTTCAGGTCTCTTTTGAAAACAACAATATTATTCGTCACTTGATTTGCCACCAAAAGGAAGTTTCCTGTTGGATCAATTGTAAAATTTCTCGGATGGTCACCATATGTTTGTTGATGGCCAATTAAATTAAGTAGTCCGTTGTTTTGGTCGATGGAAAAGATAGAAATGGTGTTTTCTTCAACCCATCGATTTGAAGCATATAAAAAAAGGCCATCGGGGGAAATATGAATGTCAGAGCTACCATAGGAGTCTTGAGTTTTTGAATAAGAAAAAATTCTTTGTATAGAATCAAGTTTTCCATTGTCATAGGAGTACACAGAGATCATGCCACTAAGCTCTTCAATGCAATATGCTGATTTGTTATTAGGATGAAATGTAAAATGTCTTGGTCCGCTCCCTAAAACACAATTAACGATAAAATGGTCAGCAGGGATAAGAGGTTTTGAATAGGTTGAGTCAAATTCGAATACTCGTATTTTGTCTGAACCAAGGTCAGGTAAAAATAGGTAATCATTTTTCGGTGAAAAAACAGCTGAGTGAATATGAGCTTTGTCCTGTCGTATTTTGTTGATGCTACTACCTGCAAATTGGATAGTTTGACTACAAGGATTTAAACTACCGTCTTCATTGGCTGTAAAAACAGAAACATTACCTTCGGTATAATTTCCATTTATAATAAATTTATTGTTTTTGTAAACTGTTAAATATACAGGATTTTCACCGCCGCTTGGCTGTTTATTGAGAAATGAAATTTTTCCATTTACGCTATCTATTTTGAACGCGGGGATACTTCCGGCATTAGGTAATTTCGTATCGGTGCAAGCATATAAGAATTGACCATTAGGGGAAATGGTTATGAAGGATGGATTAGTAATGTTCTCTGCATTACTGGTTAGTTTTAATTGTCCATATTTTGTATTGAACTCATAAACGTAAATTCCAAGATCTGGTGTTTCTTCTGTATATGTTCCAACAAACAAGTAGGTCTTGGAATGACTTTGTCCATGTGATGGAGATATTGAAAAAGCCAAGAATAGGAACAGTAGAAATTTAATGGTCATTCTTCGGTTTGTTTAATAATACATCTAACGGTTTTGGACTTGACAATGAGGGTGAATTTTAGCACAAAAGTTCAATAGAATTCTTACTATTGAACCAATTATTCCGCCAGGTGAGATTTCATAGAAGCCTTTCAATCGCTGTATTGTCAAATCGATTTTACAAGCTAGCCTTGTTTCATGGTTTTTTTAATTGCGTCTAAGTATATTTTTTTAATGCTATTTTTTTCTTCTTTTTCGCAGATGGTTTCTATAGAAGGTAATAAGTCTTTGTTGTGTTTTGTCTTTAATTTTAGGATTTCGCCTAACGCAAAAGCCGAGCTCCAACGCACAACAGTTCCTTCATGTCTTGCGTTGATTAGCAAATTGTCAATAGACTTTTTCAGCTTTGTCGGAAACAAATGAGCAATGTTGCCAATCACTTTTGCACTTTCCCATTTTATTCTTGGTGCTTTTGCTGTCAGCGTGATGGTTACAAATGTCAATGCTGTTTCGTCTGCAATGTTTGAATTTTGCTTGGTAGCATATTCTATTGCTTCAATACAAGTTGCCTTCACTGGGTCTTTTTGATTTTCAGCATAAGCAATAAGTTCGTCAATTGACAAAGATTTTTCCAAAATCCAATTGCTGATAATTTCTGTTTTTTCTTTCGGCTTTATTGCCTTGTCTTTTAAAAGGTCGTCTATGGTCATTGTGTTTTGGATTTAATTTTTCCAGCGTTCTAAATGTCCAAGCATAAATGGTCGTGAAAAAAGCCAAGCAAAAAATTTGCTTTTACCACCATTAATCATTCCTACTCTTGATATTTCAGAAAATTCCTTCAATGTCACAATGCCACCATTAAATTCTCCATTTGTGTAACAGTAGCTACAAAATTTTGTGCTTTTAGTGCCATCTTTTTCTGTTCCGCCACCTTGCTTGTCCTTACTTAAAGGCATTCCGCAACTTTGGCAATTTTTATAATTTTGTTGTTTCATATTTATTTTTTGATAAATGTTTGTTTTGTCTTTTAGGATTGCTTGATATGTTTCGGGCTTGGCGCAGTGTCGGAAATAGAAGCACTAAACTGTCTGCCAATTCCGCTCTAGATAATGAGCACAATGCTTTATTTAATCACTAAACCTCCAATTTTTTGTAGGTGTTGCTATGGGTTGTGTTTCTTTTCATTCGTCAATATTTGTTCCACCCACGAAAGCCGTTCTGCAATTTCACTTTTTTCGTTGTCATAAAATGCTGTCTCAATTTTCCTAATAATCTTGTCAGAAGTTAGCCAAGTTTTGAATTGTTGAATGTTTTTTGTGTTTTTCTCTATGCTATCTATGAAATCATTATCAAATAAGTTTTGTCGCTCTTCAAATATGTAGTTGGTAAAATGTTTAATAGATGCAAAATTGTGATTTGTTTCCCAAACTATTAATATTTTTGAAAAATCAGGGTAAAAATTGGCGATTGCATGAAAATAATCTTTGAACACCCATTCTGCTTTTTCGCTGTTGTCGTTTAGTAAATTATTCCATAGTTCAAGTGTAAAGCCGTTTATTGTTGTCTGCTCTTTAATGTCCCAAGTTTTCCAATTGGCGTCTTCAAGTCTGCTGTAGAGTGTCCAAATGTCATAAGGTGTTTTGAGTTCAGCTGTCAATTCTAAAATTCTGGGTAAATAAAATCTATAGTCATTTTCGTCTCCCCAAGTCATAATAACTTTTCCTGCAAACCTTGATAAATCTTCGTCAGTCAGTTCTCTCAGTTGTTTACTTCTTAACTGCTTATTCCAACTGTCTAAATCGTCATAAAGTGGACTTCCTTCCAATTTGGAAAGTCCTTGGTACTTTGCGAAAGTGTCGTAAAGTTTCTCTATTGATAATTTTAGACTGTCGGTCATTAATCTGGCATATGACGTTTTGAAGATTTGCGATAATGCGGGTTTTAGTGAATAATTGTCATTATTCTACGGCATAAAACTAACTAAAAATAGTAAATGATGTCCGTCACCGCCAATTTCATAAATCCACTATTAACTAGGATTCTATTATTTCTCATCGAGTGTAAATTTGAATTTCACAAATAAGTACGACTTAATTTTTTTGTTTTCCTTAGTTGCTGGAACAAATTTCATTTTCTGAATGGCTTCTTCTACTTCATTTTTAACATGTCCATTGTCTGCAATGGAAAATTCTTTCTTGATAACATTTCCGTCTGCATCCACTGTCACAAAGTAAGTGTAATTCAACTCATAGTCTTGTGGGTATCCGTCAAACAATGAAAGTGGTGCTTTAAAATTTGTTGCAATCTGTAGTGAATTTGTTGGTTCTGGATAGTTGTCTGCGGTTTCTAAATCACGGTTTGTCAACCAATCATTTTCCATTTCGCATACTATCTCGGTTACAACAATTGGATTTTCTAACATTGGAAACTCCTTTTTAGAAACTTCTTTACCTTCCTTATAAAGCTTTTCTTCTTTTAGTTTGCCGTTCTTGTAATAGTTTCGAGTTATTCCGTTTTCCTTTCCGTTTTCCATCTCTTGGTAAAGAGAAATTACTCCGTTTGAATAAGTGTATTGTTTGCCGTGTCGTTTGTAGTTTTTGTATTCTTGTTCTTTATGGTCTATTCGTCCTTCCCAACCGCTGTAATCGTAAATGTAAATACCTGTTCCGTTTTTAAGAGTTTGTTCTCCGCCCTCAATCCAGCAATTATGAATTAAAAAGTCTCCATTTTTAAATTCAGCTTCCAATTTCTTTTTGCCATTTTTGTGAAATTCAACCCATTCTCCATTACGTTCATAGTTTGATATGTAAGTTCCTGTTTTAGCTAATTGTCCGTTGTCATACCATTCATTGTATTCTCCAATTCTTTCGTCTTTGGCAGTTAGTTTATGTTCAAGTTTTTTAGGATTTCCATTTTCGTGATACCAATAGTATTCAAATTGATTTTTGTCAATGACTTTTGTAACGGTGTATTTTTTGTTTCCATTCTCATAGTATTCTTCTCTTTCTCCTGTTTGTTCTCCATTTAGATACTGGATAATTTCTTTAGGTTTTCCATTCTCGTAAAAACTTTTGAAAGCGCCAATTATCACTCCCTTTTCAAGATTGAAAACTTCTTTTAATTGATTGTTTTTATGGAAAGTTTTACACTCTCCGCTATACTTCATATTAAACTCTTTGCCTTCAAGGTCGAGACAAAATTCGTTTGGATTTTTTCTGATATACTTTTCAAGTCTTGTCATTGTCTTTTCGTTGAGTTTGTAATACTCACGGTCTAACTTTGACATCTCACTAAGTCTTTCATAAAGGTCGCATTTAAACAAATCATTTTCAAGGGATTTGTCAAATAGCTTTTTGTTGTTCTGATAAATGTTGTCGGCTCTTTGAATTAAGTCGGCCATTTTCTTGTCGCCAATGTGTTCAAGACTTTTAATTATTGTTGGAACATATTGTCCATAGTCATTGAAGTAAAACTGAACAAAACCACCATTTCTTACTTGTGCGTCAACATACCACCAATAATACAAAGCTTTCTGTCCATTTGATAGGGATTTTCCTTTAGTAATTTCCCCTTCTCTGTCTTTGATAAAATTTGAAATGGGTTCAAGAACAAACCAGCCGAAGTCAAAGCCTGCCATCCGAAAAAAGTCTCCCATATTAAGTTTGGGTCTGTAATGAATCGATTTGTCAAACTCCCAATATGGGTCGTCTTTGTCCTGTTCGAATAGTTTAAATATTCCCATGTTTAATAGTGTTACTGTAGTTGCCGTTAGACAACCCATTATTATAATTTTAGTCTTTGTCATTTTGCTGCGATGTTGTCATAGCAGCAGCGCTAACATACTATTGCTTGGTGTAGGTGGCGTTTTTTAGAACTAAAATTGATTTGAAATCCAAATTAGGTGAATGGTTAACCGTAAATCTGTCTTCGGAACACAAATTGTTCCGCTCTTGCAAGAAGCCCCCGCCTATTGGGTAAGTTTTCTTAGCTCTGTCCATTTTAGTAAAAGCTGTCAATATTTAATTCTTTTTTTAATTCCTGCATTTTGTCAAATGAAAAATTATCTTTCTCAAAAAGTATTGTTTTAATCTCGTACTTTCCCATACTTTCTCTAATCTTTATTCCTTGTCTGTAATATTCTTTCCATATAGGTTTAAATACTTTTAATTGTTCTGTGGTCTCAATTAAAAATTTGACTTGCCATGTCTGATTTGATTTTGTTTGGATTGTCAATTGGGCAAGTCCGTTATGAATAATGTCCTTATATGTAAATTGTTGTCCCTGTATGTAATTGTACTTTAGATTAAGTGAACTTATGTCAGCACAACTTAAAATTTTATTTGTTTTGTCTTTTGTCCAAGTAATTGAAGTTGTGTCAAGAGTTAGTTCACCAATTATGTCACTCTTTTTTGCAAAGTCCCCCAATAATTTTCTAGTCAATGGTCTACCTAACCAAGCTAAAGTAAGCATTGTAAGTCCAGCTACAAATGGATTTACATTAAATGTCTTAATCATTAATACCCAAAGACCAACAACAATGAAAGATGAAATTACCATTGTCCCGAAACCTTCTTTTTCAGAAATGTCTTTGTCGTCTTTTATTCGTTTGAATTTTAAATTCATAATGGTTGGTACTAAGGTTTTGGAGATTTGCGAGAAGCTTGCTTTTTAGAAAGAATGTTATTGAAGAACACAAAAATTTGGGCGATCACTAAACGGGCTGCGACCACTGAACTTAATACAAATCACAAAGCTTCATGATAGCATTGAATTGCCAATTTTTTGTAGGTGCTGTTGCACTAAACCTTTGGTAGTTTTTATTTTTTTAGTTGTTACGTAATTGTGTAAAGATAATTCAGGAAGTTTAGAATAAAAGAACTTCTTATGAAAAATCACCTACACCTAAAACAAAGCACCGGCGATACGCTGGTAGCTCAGGCTTGTGCCACCATTGATGGATTTAATGCGCTCTATAAGCGATTTGAGAAGCGGATGGAGACTTCTGGAAGGAGTCCGAGCACGCTGCAAAATTATAGCCGGTATATTTCTAAAATTGCCTTGCATTTTAATTGTGTTCCCACTCTATTGGAGGATGATCAGATAGAGGATTATCTGCACGGATTGTTGAAAGTGAGCACACCTTCCGAGAGCTATTTTAAGCATACGGTTTATGGCCTTCGTTTTCTATTTAGGCTTGAAGGTTTGAATGATAAACGTATTGCCTTACCATCAATTAAAAGGGAAAAGAAGTTGCCTGTGGTGTTGAGTAGACAGGAGGTAAAAGCCATGATTCAAGTGGCCGCACTGTTAAAGCACCGCTTGATGGTTAGCTTACTTTACGGATGTGGACTTCGCTGCGGCGAAGCCAGAACACTGCTGATAAAAAATGTTGATTTGGAGCGAGGAACACTTCTGGTGGTAAAAGGCAAAGGAAATAAGGATCGGTATGTTCCACTCGGAAAATTATTGGTGAAAGGAATAAAGGCCTATTTGGAATCGGAACAACCGCAAACGTATTTGTTTATGGGAGTCCCTCATACAACAGAGTTATCTAATGCATCATTCTCACAACGAGGGTTACAATGGGTGATCAAAATGTTGAGCAAAAAAGCAGGCATCACAAAGGATGTGAACGTGCATACCTTGCGTCATAGTTATGCTACACACCTGCTCGAAGATGGATTGGATATTGTTACGATAAAAGAGCTGCTAGGTCATGCAAACATTGAGACGACGATGGTGTATTTGCATGTAGCACAATCGGGACATAAAAAGCCTTTTAGTCCATTGGATACTTTGTACAACATCCAATAAGTTGAAAGCTGAATTTGAGGTGGCTCATGTGCTGAAAGCGCATTGGCCATTGGTGGAATTGCATCCAAACATCAATGGATGGCAACTACGCACACTCGGAGCACTCATGCGTTGTCGCACATCGGCATTGGGAGGACATGTGGATGCGTGTTCATCTTGTGGTAGTATTCGTGTGAGCTATAACAGTTGTAGAAATCGGCATTGCCCAAAGTGCCAAGGGAAAAATCGTGAAGAATGGATCGCCAAAAGAGAAAGTGAACTTTTGCCTGTTCCGTATTTTCATGTGGTGTTTACTCTTCCCGATTTGCTAAATGAACTAGCGATGCATCAACCTACGCATGTTTACAATTCACTTTTTGAAGCAGCATGGTCAACACTAAAAACATTTGGGAATGATCCGAAGCATCTAGGAGCAGATACTGGTATGATTTGCATACTGCACACCTGGGGTCAAACCATGACACTACACCCGCATTTGCACTGCGTGGTGCCTGGTGGTGGACTTACCAAAGCAGGTAATTGGAAAAAGGCAAAATCAAAAGGAAAGTACTTGTTTCCGGTGAAAGCCATGAGCAAAGTCTTTAGAGCAAAATACATGGAAGCGTTAAAAGAGAAAATGCCAACGCTTAGCAAAAAACTCATCAACAATTTATTCAAGAAAGATTGGGTCGTATATGCCAAGCGTCCCTTTAGTCATGCCGGCAGTGTGATAGAATATTTGGGAAGGTACACACATAAAGTGGCTATCTCTAACCACAGAATAAAATCAATTGAAAATGGCAACGTAAGCTTTGAGTACAAAGACTATCGAGAAGGAGCTACAAAAAAAGTGATGGAGCTAAATGGAATGGAATTTATACGCCGCTTTGCAATGCATATACTTCCAAAAGGGATTTACTCGCATCCGCCATTATGGAATACTAAGCAGCACGTGCAAGTTAAATGCCATAGCGCAAATACGAGCGCAGCTACCAGCGGTGTATCTTCCTGAAAAAACAGCGTCTGCCATAGCATACGATCCATTAACATGTTCCTGCTGCAAAACCCAAACGATGGTTACTATTGAAGTTTGGCTTCGCGGACCACCAACATGCCTGCCCCGTCTTTTATGGGGGAATCCAAACAAAGAAATCAAAGCTTAAAAAAAAATCTGCAATAGGCGGACTGAAGTTGCTATGTCCATTGGTAAATAAAATTGAAAATATTCATTCAAAAAGCATTAAAATATATCAGCAAACTAAAGTAAAAGTATAAAATTCGTTTTCAAACACTTTTAAAAATAAAAATATCGGATGAGAGTTTTTGAAATTATCCTGCTCTAATATCGAAATCCCCATAAGCTTAAAAACTACCAAAGCTTCCGTGCAACATAGGATTCATTGGTCGTCCTTCGGACGCAACGAATCCTTAGCTGTTATGTGTAGTTGTTATTTGATTGTCTTTTCGTCCGCCCATATTACTGTCTGTTCTTTTTCATTTCTGCCGTGAATGTCTGCTAAAGTAATTTTATTCAAGTCAAGCGATTTGTCAACCAAATAAAAGTCAAACCCTAATTTAATTGTTGTCTCCTTACTACTACATCTGAAATGTGCTTGAAAGTCATATTGTCCTTTTGGTGCTATTTTCATAAGTCTCGGATAACTGGCGTTGCAATTCATAAAAGGAGTCAACACAAATTTGCTTGTGTCGTAACGCAATGAATATTGTTCTCCGTCACACGAAGAAGATAGAAAATAAACTGTGTCAGCATTGTCGTTGAACAGAGAAGCCTTAATTTCAATTGTCTCTTGAAAAGTGTTTATGCGTCCTGCTGAAAAGTCGAAGCGTATATTTTCCTTTACTTTTATTTCTGTCTTGTTAGAACCTGTAACATTTAGTTCGGCTTTACTTTCTTGTTTGTCTGAATTGCAAGAAAGTCCTAAGGACAGAATTATCAAAAACAGAATTAGTCTTGTCATTTCGGTCTCATTTTACAATTACACAACGTTCCCGCGGTTGGCGAAGAAGCGGATTCCGAAGTACTAAGTTAAATCTTTTCTCGGAACTTTATTCGAAGCTATAAATTTATTTAACCGATGAAACCGCTTTTTTGCCAACCGCCTGTTATACGTATACCAAAAGGCGATTAACTTTGTATTACTTTGTTGTCGTACATTTTAAAACCGCGGAATTTTTGGCATCAATAATTATCAGAAAATTCTCTTCATTTGTATTCTTTGATGAGCCATTTATTATCCAAAACCCATCAACTTTATGAATTCCATATGGTCTTTGACGAACAATTCTATCCTTACCATATATTTTAAAAAGAATTGGTTCGCAAATACTAATTGCAACTTCTTGATTTGAAACCAAAGTATCTACTTCAAAGTTCTTATACTTGGGATTGTGTTTCGCATTAAATATTATTTCTCTAAAAGCACTGATACTATCTGTATCATGAACAAGCAAAGAAAGATCTTGCAATTCGTCTGTGGCACTTTTTCGATCATCCGTTTCAGTCTGACAAAAAGAAGAGCTAGAAATTAGAATTAATAGGAATGTTACGATCGCTTTTACTTTTAAAATGTTCATGTGTAAAGAATTTT
>JADKFA010000003.1 GCA_016717725.1 Bacteroidota bacterium | reverse complement strand
TACCTGCCCATTTAAAAACGGGAACTTGAGCATTAACAAGCAACATGCTCGTGGTAAATGTTAATAAGAGTATGAGTTTTTTCATTTTCAACGTGGATTGTGGTTTAATACTAATTGGATTATTATTTTGGTCCAATAAATTTATTGTATAATGCCGACCTACATTGGCTTATTTTAATCTATTGGACTACTTTATATGTAGCGTCGGTATAATCTACAAGTTTAAGTATTTTATTTGAAATGGACGCAGTATTCTTCTCGATAATGTAAATGAAACCCATCACTAAAATTGGTTAGACCCCGGTTGTATATTTTAATCAGTTAATACACATAAATAGTAGACTATAAATGCGTTAGCTCAGAATAAAATAGAGGACTATAAGAGTGTCAAGATTGATCGTGAATTATGACGTCAAATAAAATAACATTAATTGAATTATCTACTGAATAAATAGAACTCTAGCATTTCTTTGAGAAGAAATGTCAATAAAATAATCAGATTTTTATTTTAAAACGATCAGTTCATCCTTTCAAAAATCCCTGCAGCTCCTTGACCTGTACCCACACACATAGTCACCATTCCATATTTTTTGTTGCGAGCTTCCAGTTCATTCATGATTTGAACAGTTAGTTTTCCTCCTGTGCATCCGAGAGGATGTCCTAAAGCAATGGCTCCTCCGTTTACATTCACTACATCTTCGTTCAGACCTAATGTTCTGATGATGGCTAAACTTTGTGAAGCAAAGGCTTCGTTCAATTCAATGAGATCAATGTCATTTTGAGATAAGCCTGTTTGTTTTAAAACAGCTGGAATTGCTTTGATAGGACCAATTCCCATAACACGAGGTTCAACACCGGCAACAGCATATCCTACAAATCGTAATCGTGGTTGAACATTGAGCTGCTTGAGCATCTTTTCGGAAACCACCAAGACAAAGGCCGCACCATCGCTCGTTTGCGAACTATTCCCTGCTGTAACGGATCCTTTTGCGTCGAAAACAGGTTTTAGTTTCGCTAATTTTTCAACCGAAGTATCTATTCTCGCGCCTTCATCTGTATCGGCTATGCTTGTTCTTGTTTGCTTTTTTTCAGCCGCATCTAAATAGGTTTCGTTAATGGTAAATGGAACAATTTGATTTTTGCAAATACCAGCTTGAATAGCTTTTACTGCTTTCTGATGGGAGTTGAATGAAAACAAATCTTGATCTTCTCTGCTTACTTTGTAATCATTCGCAACGGCCTCTGCGGTTAATCCCATTCCCCAATAATAATCAGGATGTACTTTAGATGTTTCATAGTTGGGAACAATTCTCCAGCCACCAAATGGGATTGGACTCATGCATTCTGCTCCACCCGCGATGATGCAATCCGCTAAGCCCGCTTTTATTTTAGCAGCAGCAATGGCGATGGTCTCTAAACCCGAAGCGCAATAACGATTTACGGTCATGCCCGGAACTTTGTCAGTATTTAAACCCATCAGGGAAATCATTCTTCCCATATTTAATCCTTGCTCAGCTTCTGGAGTAGCATTCCCTACAATCACATCATCTATCCACTCTTTATCTAAGTTGGGAACAGCTTTCATCAAATGTTGAATTACCGAAACGGCAATATCATCTGGTCGGGTAAAACGAAACATCCCCTTTGGTGCTTTTCCTACGGCACTACGAAACCCTGTGATTATATATGCTTCCGTCATATCTAAATTATTTTAAGCGAAGATAAAAATCTTGTAGCGAATTCAGATGATTTTGTTTGTGAAGGAAACGAATTTATCCACAACATTTGTTATACTATTACCTGCCATAAAATTGTTCAAAGGAATGATGATGATCGAGAGTAAAACGGAAACGTTTACTGGACTAAATAGTAATAGACCTCGGTGAAATAAATACGGGTTATTAATAGGATGAATACATCAAAAAAAATCCTGCTCGATGGCAGGATTTTTTTTTTCTTTAATTGATATAAGATTTTATTTGCGAACTTCTGAAGTGTCTTTTGCTGGCTCAGTTGCTTTCAAAGTAGAATCACCGGGCGTAACCACAGTAGGATTTTTACCACCTTTTTCTTTTGCTTTTTTTGCTTCAGCCGCCTTTTTAGCCGCCTCTGCTTTTTTGGCTTCCTCAGCAGCCACTTTTAAATCAACCCCGTCCTTATAATTGGATACATTAATTAAATTGCCTTTGCGATTAAATGTTTTCCATTCACCATCACGTTTGTTTAATTTATAAAATCCTTCAGACGCTACTTCTCCATCTTCGTAGTATTTTGTCCACTTGCCATCTTTCTTATTGGTGATGTATTCACCTTCTTGTTTTATTTGGCCACTGTAAAAATACCTTTTGTAAACACCTTCTTTAATGCCGTTTTGGTATTCAATTTCCTCCATCACTTTTCCGTAAGGATAAAATCGTCTACTCACTCCGTGTCGTCTGTCGTTGACATATTCCACCTCGTTCATGAGATCTCCTAAGGAATTATAGGTACGCCAAACGCCTTGTTTTTGACCAAGTTCATCGGTCTTATTACGGTGCTTTTCCCTTCCAGGAGCGTATTTAGGCTTTTGTTCGTCTTGAGCTACTGCTAAAAGCGGTAACACAAAGGCAATGATTAATAAGGTACTCCAACGTTTCATGTGGGTCAGGATTACTTGGGCTAAATTAATTAAATTATTTAATTTCTAAGGGGCTTTCCTGAAGTCAATATCGATTGTATGCGTTCGAGGGTCTTTTTTTCACCACATAAGGAAAGAAAAGCCTCCCTTTCTAGGTCCAATAAGTATTGTTCAGATACCAAAGTAGGAGCACTTAAATCACCACCGCAAAGGATATATCCTAGCTTTTGAGAAATGAGTTGATCATGTTCGCTAATGTAATGTCCTGAATACATAGTGTTTGCGCCAACTTGTATAATACCTAGTCCGCTTTTTCCCATCACTCGAATATCTTTTCTCTTTTCTGGCATCGTATAACCAGTAGCATTCATTTCTAGAACTGCATTTTTTGCATCTGTTAATAACCTACTTCGGTTTAAAGTAATGGAATCTTTACCTGGACGTAAAATTCCCAAATCAAAAGCTTCGGCTGCTGATGTGGAAACTTTAGCTTGTCCAATGGTTAGAAATCTCTCTCTCAATGCGTTAATTTCAATATCCCCCTCAGAAAGACTGTCGGATAGGCGAAGAGCAAATTCTTTGCTTCCGCCGCCTCCAGGAATTAAACCAACGCCAAATTCGACCATTCCAGTATATAATTCTGCATGCGCTTGAACTTTATCGGCATGAAGCGTCATTTCGCAACCACCACCTAAACTTAATCCAAAGGGTGCAACAACAACAGGAATGGATGAATACCGAACACGCATATTCATATTTTGAAAGGCACGAATAGCAAAATCAATTTCTTCCCATTCTTGTTCAACGGCCATCATAAATACCATAGCCAAATTAGCCCCCGCACCTAAAGTTAGGTCCTTCGTTTCCGATAACTACACCCTTGTAATTCTGTTCGGCCAATTCAATAGCCTTGTTTACACCTTGTACTACTTCACCACCAATGGTGTTCATTTTTGTGCGAAACTCACAACAAATAACATCGTCGCCAATATCAATGATGCTACACCCTGAATTACTCCAAATGGTTTTCGTTTTTCGAATGGGTTGTAAGCGTGTGTATGCTTCTTGTCCAGGGATGAGTTCGTAACTTTTTGATTGGATGTTATAGTAAAGTTTTTTACCGTTTTCATTTTTGTAAAAAGTAGCATTTCCATTTTTTAACATCTCATACACCCAAGGAGATGGTTTCATCATTGCTTTTTCCATTTCAGCAACAAAGGCAGCAACTCCTAATACATCCCAGCTTTCAAAAGGACCGAGCTCCCAGCCAAATCCCGCTTCCATAGCAGCGTCAATTTTATAAAGTTCATCGGCAACTTCTGGTACACGTTCTGAAACATATCTAAACAACCCAAAAAAGGATTGACGGTAAAACTCTCCAGCAAGATCATTTCCACTTACCAAAACTTTCATGCGCTCCTGTAAATCGTCGATTGTTTTGGTTTTTTCTAGTGTGGCAAATTTTGTTTTTTGTTGTTGACGATATTCTAAACTCTTTAAGTCAAGCGCTAATATTTCTGTTTTTCCAGATGCATTTTTTGTCTTTTTATAAAAGCCTTGTTTCGTTTTGTAGCCGAGCCATTTGTTTTCCATCATGCCAGCGATGTATTTCGGTAGTTCAAAATATTCTTTTAAACTGTCGTTTTTTAATCCGGCTTTTAATCCATTCGCAACATGAACTAAAGTGTCAAGCCCAACCACATCACAAGTTCTAAATGTTGCTGATTTCGGTCTTCCTAAAACAGGGCCCGTTAATTTATCTACGTCCTCAACCGTGAGTCCGAGTTTTTCTACAAGATGAAATAAATAAAGAATTCCAAAAACACCAATTCGATTCGCAATGAACGCAGGCGTATCTTTGCAAATCACCGTTGTTTTCCCTAAAAATAAATCTCCATAGTTTTGAAGGAAGGTAATTACTTCAGGACTCGTTTGTGTTCCTGGAATAATTTCCATTAATCGTAAATACCTCGGCGGATTAAAAAAGTGAACTCCACAAAAATGTTTTTTGAAGTCTTCCGATCTTCCCTCTTCCATTAAAAATATGGGAATGCCCGATGTGTTGGTGGTGATGAGTGTTCCTGGCTTTCTATATTTTTCTACTTTTTCGAATATAATTTTTTTAATGTCTAATCGTTCCACCACCACTTCCAAAATCCAATCACAATCTGCAATTTCGGACATGTTATCTTCGAAATTCCCAGTTTTAATTCTCGATAAAAATGATTTTTTGTAGAGCGCTGCCGGACTTGCTTTTATAGTTGAGGCTAAAGCATCATTTACAATTCGATTGCGAACCAATGGGTGATCTAACGTTGCTCCTTTTGCGATTTCTTCAGGAAGTAATTCTTTCGGACAGATGTCCAATAAAAGAACATTCACACCAATATTTGCGAAATGACAAGCAATTCTCGACCCCATGATTCCGGAGCCTAATACGACAACATTTTTAATTTTATACATAGCTTTGAATAGAATTCGAAAGAAAACCCAAAATAAGTGGAAAAGTGTGATAAATCAGACGAAAGATATATTCTTTTATCAACAAGTTTAAGGAAGATGATGCTTTTATTTTCATGCGAAAGCCCATCTAAAAAAAACGAAATATTATAAATTGAAAAAGGCCATCTCACTTAAGAGACAGCCTTTTTACAATCGTTGATTCAAAACTTAATTTTTCATAGGTGTTGCCCGGATGATGGGTGTATTCGCTTTTTTATCTATCATATGAGTTTTCAAAAATGTTTCCATCGCTTCATAAAACTCAAAACGATTTTCTTCGTTTCTAAAACCATGGCCTTCATTATCTTTTACCATGTATTGAACAGTCACATTGTTTTTCTTTAATGCAGCAACTACTTGATCACTTTCATCTTTATTTACACGTGGATCTTTTGCTCCTTGAGCAATGAAAAGAGGGCATTTGATTTTGTCAACATGAAACACAGGAGAATAATTATGCATCATCACCGAATCTTTTGCATCATTTGGATTTCCAACCATCGTGTACATCATTTCTAAATAAGGTTTCCAGTAGGGAGGAATGGTTTTCATAAAAGAAAACAAATTAGATACTCCAACATAATCGATAGCACAAGCATATGTATCAGGAGTAAATGCAATGCCAGCCAATGTAGCATAACCACCATATGAAGCACCGTAAATGGCAACACGATTTTGATCAGCAATACCCTGTTTTCTCAACCAAGTAACTCCATCTGTAATATCATTCTGCATCGCTTGTCCCCACTGTTTAAATGAAGCCTCCCAAAAAGATTTACCGTATCCCGTGCTCCCTCTAAAATTCATTTGCAAAACAGCATATCCTCTGTTTGCTAAAAATTGAACCTCTGGGTTCCATCCCCAACTATCACGCGCCCATGGACCACCATGCGGATTGATGATAACAGGTAAGTTTTTCGCTTCTTTTACATTTTTAGGTAGTGTTAAGTAGCCATGAATTGTTTTTCCATCTCTGGCTTCATAACGGATAGGTTGCATATTGCACATATCATTTTCATTTATCCATGGACTTAATTCATGTAATTTCGTTAGTTTGTCTGTAGTTTTATCATAAAAATAATAAGCTCCTAAACTACGGTCGCTATAAGTACGAACTAAAAACTTATCTTCATTTTTATTGCTGTTGGTTATTGCTACTCTATAACCTTTAAGTTCATCGGCAAGTCGACTATACATTTGCTCCGATTCTTTATCTAAAAAGACGTATTCATATTTATCTTTCTCTATTCCTATACTCGTGAGAACTTTTCTTTTATGCGAATAACTTAAGTCGGAAACATCAACTTCATCGTCTTCATAAAGCATTTCAACTTCTTTGCCAGTTTTAATATCTAGAAGCACAATGGCTTGCTTATCTCGTCCAATATTGGAAGCCGCATAAAGTTGCTTATTGTCGAAGGTAAAGAAAAGAGGACTTGCCGATTCTCTAAAATCAGTAGTGAGTATGGTGGTGAATGGATCACTTTCTTTTTCTCTAACCATAAGTCCCGTTTGAACACCATCAGTTGTTGTTGCTGCTCTAATTTGTCCATTGTGATCTGTTATCCATCCTGAAATATTACCTGGGTTTTTAGCTACTAATTTCATATCACCCGTAGTAATATTCATTCTATAAACATCAAAAACTTCTGGGTTTTCTTTGTTCATTTCAATCAAAACTTCATTTGGAAAATCTTCAAGTTGATCCGTTATAGTTACTCTTACATCTTTAAAAGGAGTTAAATCTTTTTCTGTTTTTCCGTCAGTAGAAGCTAAAAATAAATGGAAGTTTTCGTCTCCACCAAAGTCTCTAACATAGATAATACTCGTGTTGTTTTTCCAGAAATAACCGTTAATATCACGATCTGTTAAACTGGTTACACGAACCGGTGTGGTACCATTAATTGGAACTACATGAATGTTCATGCGATTATTCCATGGTGCTAAATAAGATAGCTGGTCACCATCAGGTGAAATTTGAAAACGTGTTTTTTCAGCGTTTTTGAAAAAATCCTTTACAGGGTATGTTTTCTGTGCAACTAAGGTGTTTGACATAAGGAGGAGGCAACTAAATCCTATCAATTTTTTGAACATATTTTAGGTGTTTTATAGAATTGCTAAATTAATGTTTTTCATGTAATGAGTAGGGTTTTCTCTTCTGAAACGTTGTAATCAATTGACGGAATGAATAATCGGGATAATCGAATGGAAGGAGGTTTATATTATTAAGAATGCTTATTTTTGCAGCCTAATTTAATTACATGAGTTTCGAAAAAATTATATCAATTCCGGGAATGAGTGGCCTTTTTAAGATGGTTGCTCAAATGAGAAATGGCGGATTCGTTGTTGAATCTTTGCTTGATGGTCGTCGCCAACCTGTCTCTTCTATGCAGAGAATCACTATGTTAAAAGATATAGCGGTTTTTACTACCGATGAGGATATCCCGCTTTATGAGGTTTTTAAAAAAATGAAGGAGCAAGATTCAGTTGCATCTAAAGTTCCTGCGAAAGCAGATCCTGCAGAGTTGAAAGCCTCCTTGAAAAAGATTTTACCTGATTTTGATGATGAACGTGTTCATGCATCAGATATTCGTAAGATGTTTTTATGGTATAATTTAGTGAAAGACGTGGTTGGTACGGAAGAATCTGATGTCGCCATGAAAGCTGAAATTGATGGCGAAACTCCTGAAGTTAACACAACCGTGGAGGATGCAGTAATGGTTGAAGAACCGGTGAAGAAGAAGGCAGTGAAGAAGAAAAAGAAGAGGTTGTTGGTGAAGTTGAAGCTCCAGCTCCTAAGAAAAAAGCAGCTAAAACTGCAAAAACAAAAGAATAATTTATCATTACAAAATAGTAAGCCGACCCTTGGTCGGCTTTTTTGCTTTTAACGATCTACTGTTCAATTCTTTTTTTGATTTTTAAGTCTTAAGCGCTGCTAAGATTATCTTCGTATAAAATTTAAAGAAAACCTATGTTGAATATCGATTCTCTTGTTCTTGACCGTGAATATTTACCTGAAAAACTAGAAGTAAGTGATTGGCAGGTTGTTGAATCCTATTTCCATGAACTTCTGAATAGAAATATTCAAGGCGTTGATGAGTTGAAGAAGTGGCTTCAAAATCGAAGTGAGCTAGAAGCATTTCTTCAAGAAGATTTGGGTTGGCGGTATATTCGCATGAGCTGTGATACTGCCAATGAAGAGTATTCTAATGCATTCAATTTTTTTGTGGGTGAAATTCAACCTAAAATTGCCCCATTGAGTCATCAACTCGATCAGTTTTTGTTGGGAAATCCCTACTTATCTCTTTTGAAAGGTCGACCGTATGAAATTCTTTTGCGTCAAGTGAAAAAGAGAGTGGAGATTTTCAGAGAAGCCAATATTTCACTGTTCGCCGAATTGCAGCAAAAAGAACAAGAGTTTTCCACTATCTCAGGTGCTATGAGTATTGAATGGGAGGGACAAGAAATTACATTGCAACAAGCTAGTAATTTTTTAGAACAAGATGATCGTCAAAAGAGAGAACAAGTCTATCAAAAAATCATGGCGCGTAGGGCGATGGACGCAAATCGTCTCGATGACTTGATGAATGAACTGCTTGTGATTAGAAATAAAATTGCAGCGAATGCAGATTTTAATGATTTTAGAGATTTTATGTTCGCCAGTCTTGGAAGGTTTGATTATGATGCCAATGATTGTATTCAATTTCACAAGGCAGTAGAAAAATTTCTAGTTCCTATCAATGAAAAAATTGACGCTCATCATCGAAAGGAATTGATGCTTGATGTGTTAAAGCCTTGGGACATTTCGGCAGCTGTGAAAGGGAAAGTGCCTCTTAAACCTTTTTCATCTACCGAAGATGCCATGACTAAAACGATTGCCTGTTTTCATGAGATTGATCCATTCCTGGGCTCTTGTATGTCTCAGATGAAGCAAGCAAATCGACTCGATTTAGATTCGAGAAAAGGAAAGGCACCAGGTGGGTATAACTATCCTCTCTATGAAACTGGCCTGCCATTCATCTTTATGAATTCTACGAATAGTCTTCGCGATATGGTGACTTTGGTTCATGAAGGTGGTCATGCCGTACAGTCAATTGTTGATCGCCCTCTTGATTTGGTCGATTTTAAAAATTTACCAAGCGAAATTGCAGAGCTGGCGTCGATGTCGATGGAGTTAATTTCCATGGAACATTGGCAACATTATTTTGAGAATGATCAAGAGTTGAAAATGGCAAAAAGAAAGCACTTAGAAGATGTGTTGAAAGGATTGCCATGGATCGCTTGCGTGGATGCTTTTCAACATTGGATTTATACAAATCCAAATCATACAGTGGAAGAAAGAACGGAAGCTTGGTTAAAGACGTATGAGCGATTTGGTAGTAAATCTGTGGATTGGTCAGGAGTGGAGTTCGTGAAAAAAATTCTTTGGCAAAAACAACTGCATATTTATGAAGTTCCATTTTATTATATCGAATACGGATTTGCTCAGTTGGGTGCCATTGCTCTGTGGAGGAATTACCGATTAAATCCTTCGCAAACGATTAAGCAATACTTAGATGCATTGAAAATGGGCTATACAGCATCCATCTCAGAAGTGTATGAAAAAGCAGGTGTTCGCTTCGATTTTTCGGAAGATTATGTTCGAGAATTGGCAGGTTTTGTGAACGAAGAATGGGAGAAATTGATTGATTGATGGCTCTTGATTGTGTTCTTCTTTTTTGATTTCTTTACCGTGGATGATTAGGTGAAATGGAATTGACTCTTTTGGACTAATTTATCAGAAAAAAATAGTAACTTTTTCGTCTGAAAAACGAATAAGTGGAGTTAGTAAAAAAACAATGTTTGTTATAAACGCATTTACAGGAATAATGATTGGCTTGAGCATCGGGCTCTTGCTGGTGATTCTGTATTTGTGGTTGGGAAGAAAAAAGAAGAAGCCTGTAGAAGATTCTTTTAGCGCACTTTTCGAGCAGCAGCCCGAAGCATGGCTCATCATGGATGGAATTTCACTAAAAACTATTAAAGCCAATCAAAAGGCCATGAATATGTTTGGGATTTTCCGGCCTCAATTCTTGCATCAACTAACTTTTAGAAAGTTGTTTCAAGAAGATTTGTCAGAAGATGAAGCGATGCTCTTGGTGAATGCCGTTGATAATAATACGTTCGTGAATAAAGTGCTCGATTGCCGAAGCTTGCAAGGACGTATTTTTAAAGTGAATGTTAGCATTAGCAGAGTTTACGAAGGAAATTTGTTTTGTCGGTTTGCAGATCCGCTTGAAGTAGCACTCCCTATGCAACTGAACGATGAACCCATCGGCATAATGGATTCTGAACCGATTACACATCCTATCTCGTCACCTGATTCACTGGATGAAGATGTGCGTCCATCTGCAAAAAGAGAAAACGAAAAAGCATTAAGTACTCAAGAGGCTTTTAACGAAGATATTTTTAAATCGACGAATGATGCCATTGCTCTGATTGGAGAGAATCAAGAGTTTTTAGAGGTGAATGACGGCTTTGCTCAACTTACAGGTTATGACATTGATGAATTGAAAACGTTGAATTTTGATCAACTGATTCATCCCATCGACTCAAATGCCCATCAACAATGGTTTAGCGATCTATTAGCAGGGAAATTTAGAATTAATCGTACCGAAAGAAAAGTGTTGAGGAAGGATGGTAAGCAAGCCAACCTTGAATTTTTAGGAGCTGTGTTACCAAAAAGAAATGCAGTAGTTATTTCAGCACTGGATAATAGTGAAGTGCGTCAAAAACAACATTTGTTATTGCAGAATCGTGAAAATCTTTTAGCGCTCATAGAGAATACAGGAGAAGCTGTGCTTTCTCTTGATGCTCTTGGGCATATCACAGTTGTCAATAAACATTATCGAGCACTTTTTTTTACAGCTACTGGACTTGAATTGAATGAAGGAACTTTTTATGAGGAACAACTTCCAAAGGAAAAAAGAGCACTGTGGAAGGAGAATTTCCGCAAAGTCTTACAAGGGAAAACAGTAAGTTATCGAGAAGAATTGAAGGATGAGAACGGCGATTTGTTGATGTATGAAATTTTATTGTATCCCGTAAAAGATGAGTCAGGATTAACGACTGGAGTTTCTTTTTCTGGACGTAATATTACGGATCGTATTAAACAAGAGGAAGCACTAAAAGAAGCACGTGATAAAGCCGAAAAAGCAACGAATGCAAAGTCCGAATTTTTAGCAGTGATGAGTCACGAAATTCGTACCCCGCTCAACGGTTTGATTGGGATGTCGGATTTGTTGAATTCAACTGATCTGAATGGCGAACAAAAAGAATTTGTTGATGTGATTCGTCTCAGTGGCGAAACATTGCTGCAATTGATTAGCGATATCCTTGATTTTTCAAAAATCGAAGCGAATAAAATGCAACTTGAATACGCTCCTTTTAGAGTGGAAGAAGTGGTTGCCGAAGCAATAACTATTTTGTCGGGTAAAGCAAAAGAGAAAAATCTGAAGTTAATCCCGAAGGTGCATGAAGATGTTCCAACTTATATTATTGGTGATAAAGCACGTTTGCGTCAAGTTCTAATGAATCTCATCGGTAATGCTATTAAGTTTACTGAGGAAGGAAGCGTAACGGTCGAGATTAAAAAACAAAAGGAATTGCATGGCGAAGTTTCGCTTGAGTTTTCAGTGAGCGACACCGGCATTGGTATAGAGAAGGAAGCAGCAGAAAAACTATTCACTGCATTTACTCAAGCCGACCCATCAACGTATAGAAAATATGGTGGAACTGGACTCGGTCTCACCATCTGTAAAATGTTGGTTGATTTGATGGGTGGAAAGATTTGGGTAGAGAGTAAAGTAGGGAAGGGTAGTATATTTTATTTTTCATTCTTAGCACGTGTTGCCGATAGTAATGAAGTGTATCAATCGGCTCAAGTAGAGTTGGAAGAGGTGGTCAGACCATTTACTTCAGAGAAGAAAACAGAATTAACCGAAAATAAGAATATTCAAATTCTACTTGCCGAAGACAATGATATCAATCGTTTATTAGCTGGTAAACTGTTTGAAAGATTGGGTTACTCCATTCATGCAGTGACCAACGGAAAAGAAGCTTATGAAGCGGTGAAGGATCGAAATTATGATCTTGTTTTTATGGATGTTCAAATGCCAGAATGGGATGGACTAGAAGCAGCCCAAAGAATCCGTGCTGACCTTCCAAGTCAACAACAACCTATCATCATTGCCATGACCGCTTTCGCTGGTGACGACGATAAAGGACTTTGTGCAAAGGCTGGAATGGATGATTATTTGTCGAAGCCCATCAGCTTGGATGATATCGAGAAAATGATTTTGAAATGGTCGAATGTAAATAAGAGTCAAATTTTTGAAAATAATATGAAACGTAAAACTGATTTAAAGGAAGAAGAAGCACTCTTGATTAATCAAGCAGCTATTCAACGACTCATGGATATTGGCAAGCAAACAGATCCTGGGTTTTTGCAGCAAGTACTTGATATGTTCATTAAGCAAGCTCCTGCAGATATTGAGAATATTGTACAAGGGTTTGAACGCGGCGATTTCGCGATGATGTGGAAAACAGCCCACAAATTAAAAGGGACCTGCCTCAATATTGGAGCTCAACGTCTTTCTGAAACCTGCAAAGAGATCGAAAAGAAAGGTCGAAATTTGGAGAATTCTGGACTTTTAGGCTTGTGTATGCAATTGGATAATGAGTATAAAGCCACTGTTGAAGAACTAAAGAATCTTTTCCATTATAATTAAATAATTGAAAATCAAAAGTATATAATTTAAATAAAGGCTATAATTGATTTACACACATCCATAATTTTAATTAAAATTCCCTTGTTTTAAATAATTCCCTGTGTATCTTTGCAGTCCAATTAAAATTTGATCATGATCATAGTTCCGATTAAAGAAAACGAAACAATCGACAAAGCGCTTAAGAAGTACAAGAAGAAGTTTGAAAAAACGGGCACTGTAAAGCAATTGCGCGCACGTCAAGCATTTGAAAAGCCTTCTATTACCCGTCGTACTGAAATCAAGAAAGCGGTGTATAAGAACTTGATGCATTCTAATATAGAAATTTAATTTCTTATTCCAGACATTTATAATCCGGGTTCCTAAAGAGCTCGGATTTTTCGTTTTTTATATTTTGATTGTCCTCAGTGGTAGGGTAGTAAGCTAAAAGAAATTTTTTCTCTCCGCATTTTGAAAAAGTGGCATGAGTTTTTTTAATCATTTTAATCCCACAATTGTCTTAAAAACATTGTGCCCATTTTGGGATCAAACCCCTAGGCACAATTCTTGATCATCAATGTGCGATTACCAGTTTGAAGCAAAGAACCATTTTAGTTCCCTATTCCGTTCTTTCGTATGTATCTTTACTGTGTACTGCGTAGGTTATGCTACAACTGAGTACTAGGTAGGTCAAGGCCGAAGTAGTAAAAAGGAACTAAGCAGTATGTGTCAATGCAACTTTTTTATTGTTTTTTTGTTATTACTATATACTATGTAGGTTATGGCCTTAGAAGTAAACTTTTATGTTCTGGTAATAATGACCGAGGCAGTAATATTTTATGTTGCAGATGGTAGGACCGAAGCAGTAATTAGAGAAGGACCAATATGAATAACGAGTACGATACTTTTATCTCTTATTTGAAGCATGAAAAAAGATATTCGGCTCACACGATATTGGCGTATGATACAGATCTAAAACAGTTTCTTGATTTTTTACAAGTACAATATCAAATTGCATCTCCTTCCGAAGCATCACATTTTATTATTCGCTCTTGGATCGTTTCATTGATGGAGGAGAAGTTGGATCCGCGCTCTGTGAATCGTAAAATAACGACGTTGCGAACGTTGTACAGATACCTTGTGCGTCAAAGAATCATCCAAAGAAATCCAATGTTAAAGGTGCAAGCTCCTAAAACAAAGAAAAAGTTGCCGGAATATGTGGATGAAGAAAAAATGGAACGGCTTCTCGATCCTAAAATGGAAATTGCAGGCGATTTTCAGTCGGTAAGAAACTTTTTGATGGTCGATTTCTTTTATCGCACCGGAGTTCGTTTGTCAGAGTTAATTGGCTTAAAAGTGACCGATGTAAATTTGTTTAGTTTAACGGTGACCGTACTCGGTAAACGGAATAAAGTCCGCCAAATTCCTATCACTAATTCATTCAAAATCATTTTGGAGAAATACCTTATTTTAAGGAATGGGTTTTTAGTCGAAGTAGGAGGAGATTCCCCCTATTTCTTCTTAGGTAATAATGGTAACCAAATGTACCCTGGATTCGTTTACCGTACAGTGAAAAGTAGTATTAGTCTCGTTTCAACTGGTAAAAAAAGAAGTCCGCATATTTTACGACATAGCTTTGCAACGGCTATGCTGAATCATGGTGCTGATATTAATGCGATTAAAGAGATCTTAGGTCATAGTAGTTTGGCAGCAACACAGGTCTATACCCATAATAGCATTGAAAAATTAAAGGAAGTATATAATCAAGCTTTTCCAAAGGCATAATCAATTAAATAGCAATTAATTTAAAAATTAAAAATATGAAAGTTAAAATTCAATCCATCCATTTTGATGCAGATCAAAAATTATTGAAGTTCGTAGAAGAGAAAGTTGAAAAATTAAATCAGATGTATGATGCTATTGTCGAATCGGAAGTTTTCTTGCGTTTAGATAAAGACAATGAAAAAGGAAACAAGATCGCTGAAATTAAAATTTCTACTCCTGGAAAGACACTTTTTGCGAGTGAACAATGTAAATCTTTTGAGGAAGCTACCGACAATGCCATTGAGGCTTTGCGTAAGCAAATCACGAAGCATAAAGAAAAAGTGAGAGGAGTTTAATTTCCTTTCAAATATTGAAATTGGAAGAGCTTGCATTTGCAGGCTCTTTTTTTTGATCCGTTTAGTTAATTAAACTTTTTTCCTTAACCTAAATGCTGATTTTATAGTGACATTTTTTATCAAAAGATTGATAGCTACTAAATTACAATTAATCTTGGGCATAAAAACAAATGGTTTACAATTCGAATTTTTAACATTGTGAATGTTCAATATGAGTAGTGCGACTTCTTAATTAAAATCTATTTTTAAATTTTCTTTCGACTTGTTATTTTATTTGCTTAATTAGCCTATCAATTCCTAATCAAACAAATTAATAAACAATCAATCAATACATGAAGCAACTACTACTCATCATTGTATCCACATTATTCCTAAATGTGAATACTGGCTACTCTCAAAAGGTGAATTTGGACCAATGTCCAGTTCAACAAATAAATCTTTCTGAAATAATTCCTGGTTCAGTTCCCGACGGTGGCATCATTACTCCGCCTTCTGCTGCAAGTTTATGGGATATTCAATTTATTTCTATGCTCGACTCTACAGTTTCAGGATCGAGCGGCTTTGCTGCAGTAGCTTGGACAGGTACTGAATGGTGGGTTGCAAAATGGAATAAGGATTCACTATTCACATTGACTGCTTCTGGTACTGTTATTTCTGGTTTTAAAATCGCAGGTGTTGGGGCACCCACATCTGGTGTGCGAAGTATAACCACTGATGGTACTTTTTTATACATGGCAGATAATACTACCATTATTAAAAAAGTGGATCCAATAACGAAAACTCTAGTCAGCACCATTAGTATGGCTGGAATTGGATTTAACGCTAGAAGCATAACGTATAGTCCACTTACCAATGGCGGATTGGGTGGATTTTGGATTAGCAATTTTGGTTCTCCTTTGGTAGAAGTTGATTTATCTGGGACGGTTTTGACTTCAATTCCCTTAGCAACCCATACACTTGGTGGAATTTATGGAATTGCTATTGATAATCTCTCTTTTGGCGGACCTTATCTTTGGGCTTTTGACCAAGGTGGAGGTGTATCATCAAATTTGGTTCGTTTGAATTTACCTTCTGGAACTCCAACTTTTGTAATTCATAATGTTAATGGCGATGTAGGTCTTACTACCCCAACCATTGGTATTGCGGGTGGGGTATTTATAACAGATTCATTTGTACCCGGCAAATTCACTATCGCGGGTATCATGCAGGATACTGCTTCAGATGTATTATTCGCTTATGAATTAGATAGCGCTTCTCAATTGTCGTATGATGTATCATTAGATACCTTTAAATGGCAACCTGCTTATACGATGTTACCCGATCAACAAGTGAGTGCCTTCAGCTTTCCAGCTATCGTTTCGAATGTTGGAGCGAATTCAATTCCTACAGTAAATTATAATGTAAATGTAATGCTGGGAGTGAGTTCAGTGTTTTCAAGTATAGGAACTTATAGTAATTTGTTGGCTGGAAATAGTACGTTAATTAGTCCTACAGGAAATTACACCCCAATAGCTATTGGTAATTATCAAGTAAATGGTTTGCTTTCTACTTTGGGATTCTCCGATCAAAATCCATCAAACGATTCCAATTCATTTTCATTTTCGGTAACGGATACCGTTATGGCACGAGATAATGGTGATATCAATAGCGCATTAGGTATTGGAGGTTCATTGGGCGGCGGAGTATTAGGGCAGTTATATGTGTTGCCAAATTCTGATATAATTACTTCCGTTACTTTCCGATGTAATTCTCCCTCAGATGGTGATACCACGCGTGTAAATATTTATGCTTTCACAGGTGGAGCTCCAGGAGCAATACTAGGGACTTCTGATTATTATTACTTTTCAGGGTCAGATACAGATGGTGTTTGGCTAACCTTAGAAGTAAAAAATTTAGCAGGCAATCCTTTGCAATTAGCTGCTGGAACTTATTTTGTAGGAATTGAAGAACATATGGATAATATTTCATTAGCCACTTCAAATTTTAATTGGAGACCGAATCAAACATTCATTACATTTCCAGGACAACCATGGGCACCGAATGAGGATTTTGGATTTAATAAGATTTATGTTTTGAGAATAAATACTGGATCGAGTGCGGTTGGGGTTGATGAAATTTCTCAAGAATCTAAATTGAACATTTATCCAAATCCTGCTCAAGAAAATATTTCAGTTTCTTTTGCAGATGGATTTACAGCAATTTCGATTTCCGATGCGCACGGAAGGGTTGTGAAACAAGAAAGATTTAATCAAAAACGAACTCAAGAAGAAATATTTATTGGTAATTTAAAAGATGGTGTTTATTTCTTGATGGTATCCGATAAAAACAATTTGAAAGTGCAAACTCGATTCGTAAAATTGTAAGTATTTGATATTCAAATAATATTCTATTATTTTGAGGGATGAAAAATCAGATATTTTTCATCCCTCAAATGAGTATTTAAGTTTTTCAGAATCAAAGCAAAGAAATTATTCAATCTTTCTAAGTTTTTTTATTCGAACACTTGTTTGAAATAAAGAATTCACTAAATTTGCAGTCCCTTTTTGGGGAGTGTGTCATAGTTCATTGAAAATCAAGCCGATGTAGCTCAGTTGGTCAGAGCTACTGATTTGTAATCAGTAGGTCGGGGGTTCGAATCCCTCCATCGGCTCTTGTGGGGATACAAAACCTTGTATCCAAAACAGGGGTATTTGAATCGTTCATTACCGTATTGGCTAAAACAATTCGGGGAGATAGCCAAGCGGCCAACGGCAACAGACTGTAAATCTGTCCTCATACGAGTTCGAAGGTTCGAATCCTTCTCTCCCCACCAGGTTCTTTGAATACTAGAAATTCGTCTTCCGTTCTTGAAAAGACGGTAAGCTCTACAAAGAAAGAAAGGGAGAATCTCCAATTCTTGCTAAAAAGAGCCAAGATGGCATAAGCGGAAGTAGCTCATTTGGTAGAGCATCAGCCTTCCAAGCTGAGGGTAGCGAGTTCGAGCCTCGTCTTCCGCTCTATTAGTGCTTGAAAAAGCAAATAGGTGCTTGAATATTGTTGAAAATGGAGTCAAATTTTCAACATAACTAAAATTATTGATAATGAGTTGTATGATTCAATAATTTTCGTAATTTCACGCCCCCAATAAAGAACAATACCCGGCGGGTTCGGATGGACGAAAACAGCTAGTTAACTGGAAGAGGCATTCGAATAAGAATAAAGTTCATTCTTATCCCGCCAATGTAGCTCAGTCGGTAGAGCACATCCATGGTAAGGATGAGGTCACCAGTTCGATCCTGGTCATTGGCTCAATAATAAATTAAAAAGTAAAATTTAAACAATTACAATAACACTTACATAAAATGGCAAAAGAGAAATTTGATCGTTCCAAGCCTCACGTAAACATTGGAACTATTGGTCACGTTGACCATGGTAAGACCACTCTTACTGCTGCAATTACTCAGGTTCTTGCTCAGTCTGGTTTGGCAGAAAAGAGGGATTTCTCCTCTATTGATAACGCTCCAGAAGAGAAAGAGCGTGGTATTACAATCAACACAGCTCACGTTGAGTACCAGACATTGAATCGTCACTATGCTCACGTTGACTGTCCAGGTCACGCTGACTATGTGAAGAACATGGTTACTGGTGCGGCTCAAATGGACGGAGCTATTCTTGTGGTTGCAGCGACTGATGGTCCTATGCCTCAAACTCGTGAGCATATCTTGCTTGCGCGCCAGGTAGGTGTTCCAAAAATTGTTGTTTTCATGAATAAAGTAGATGCTGTGGATGATCCAGAACTTCTTGATTTAGTTGAGATGGAAATTCGCGAATTACTTTCTTTCTACAAGTATGATGGTGACAACACACCAATCATCCGTGGTTCTGCATTAGGTGGTTTAAACCTCGATGCTACATGGGTACCAAAAATCAATGAATTGATGGACGCTGTGGATTCTTATATTCCACTTCCTCCTCGTGAAGTTGACAAGCCTTTCCTTATGCCTGTTGAGGACGTGTTCTCGATCACTGGTCGTGGAACTGTTGCTACTGGTCGTATCGAGCGTGGTGTAATTAACTCAAATGATGTTGTAGATATCATCGGTATGCAATCTGAAAAACTTTCTTCTACCGTTACTGGTGTGGAAATGTTCCGTAAGATTCTTGACCGTGGTGAAGCTGGTGATAATGTAGGTTTATTGTTACGTGGTATTGAGAAAAACGATATCCGTCGTGGTATGGTTATCGCAAAACCAGGTTCTGTAAAGCCTCATGCTAAATTCCAAGCTGAGATCTATGTATTGAAGAAAGAAGAAGGTGGTCGTCATACTCCATTTCATAACAAATACCGTCCTCAATTTTATTTCCGTACAACGGACGTAACTGGTGAGATCACTCTTCCAGAAGGACGCGAAATGGTTATGCCTGGTGATAACGTAACTATCACTGTTGAATTGATTCAACCTATCGCTATGGATAAAGGACTTCGTTTCGCAATTCGTGAAGGTGGTCGTACCGTAGGTGCTGGTCAGGTTACTGAGATTATCGAGTAATCTTATACATTCTAAGCACGTGATCGTCCCGGCCAATAGGTTGGGACGCACGTGTTTAATTGGAACATGTTTTTCATGTCAATTTTAACGGAAAATCACCTCGAATTGAGGTTGATGTCGCACAAACGAAGAATAACTCGTCATTAAAATTGATTTTGAAACTGATGTTCAAAATAAAATTGCGCTGCGAACCTAAGAGTGATCCAAAGTTCATCATTGAAAACAGCGTGGATTACGGGTGTAGCTCATCCCGATAGCTATCGGGAGGTAGAGTAGCTACTACTGAAATTAAAGAGTAATACGGGTGTAGCTCATCCCGATAGCTATCGGGAGGTAGAGTAGCTACTACTGATCGGGAGGTAGAGTAGCTACTACTGAAATTAAAGAGTAATACGGTGTAGCTCATCCCGATAGCTATCGGGAGGTAGAGTAGCTACTACTGAAATTAAAGAGTAATACGGGTGTAGCTCATCCCGATAGCTATCGGGAGGTAGAGTAGTTAAAAAGTATAGAATTACGGGTGTAGCTCATCCCGATAGCTATCGGGAGGTAGAGTAGCTACTACTGAAATTAAAGAGTAATACGGGTGTAGCTCCCGAGCTATCGGGAGGTAGAGTAGTTAAAAAGTATAGAATTACGGGTGTAGCTCATCCCGATAGCTATCGGGAGGTAGAGTAGCTACTACTGAAATTAAAGAGTAATACGGGTGTAGCTCATCCCGATAGCTATCGGGAGGTAGAGTAGCTACTACTGAAATTAAAGAGTAATACGGGTGTAGCTCATCCCGATAGCTATCGGGAGGTAGAGTAGCTACTACTGAAATTAAAGAGTAATACGGGTGTAGCTCAATTGGTAGAGTAGTGGTCTCCAAAACCATTGGCTGGGAGTTCGAGTCTCTCCACCCGTGCGAAATGAATTAGTAAATTATAATTGCCAACTAAATAAACGGAGTAGATCATGCAAAAGATTTCAGCCTACATACAGGATTCCTACAATGAACTCATGAATAAAGTTTCATGGCCTACATGGGCTGAGTTACAAAGCAGTGCCATCGTAGTTTTGATTGCTACTTTGATTTTTGGTTGCGTGATCTTTTTAATAGATGTCGTTTTCCAAGGAGTCTTAAATGTTATTTATAACCTCTTCGCATAATTGATCATGACTGAGACGACAACCGGTAAGAAGAAATGGTATGTCATCCGTGCCATTAGCGGAAAAGAAAAGAAAGTTAAGCAGTATATCGAGAGTGAAATTGCTCGTAACGGCTTGGAAGATTCTGTAGTGCAGGTGCTCATCCCTATGGAGAAGTATTACCAAATTAAAGATGGTAAGAAAATCAGTAAAGAACGTGCTCATCTTCCAGGATATGTTTTGATTGAAGCTGAATTGACTGGTGAAATACCACATATCATCCAAAATACAACGGGTGTGATTGGATTTTTAGGTGCTAAAGGAACTCCTCCAACACCACTCAGACAAAGTGAAGTGAATCGTATCCTCGGAATCGTTGATGATTTAGTAGATAGCGAAGAAGTAATAAATATACCTTTCGTAGTAGGTGAAACAGTAAAAGTAACTGATGGTCCTTTTAATAGTTTCTCTGGTGTGATTGAAGAAGTGAATGAAGAAAAGAAAAAGTTGAAAGTGATGGTGAAAATCTTCGGACGCAAAACACCACTCGAACTGAGTTACATGCAAGTAGAAAAAGAATCGTAAATTATTCATTGGATTCATCAGCCGGTAAGCTTCCACTCCCGGCCGAAGAGTCATCTCTCCACAATGAAGGTTTCGAATCATTAATAAACAAGTAAAACAAAAATGGCAAAAGAAATAGGCGCACTCATCAAATTACAGGTGAAAGGCGGCTCTGCCAACCCGGCACCTCCTATCGGACCAGCACTTGGTGCGAAAGGGGTGAACATTATGGAATTCTGCAAGCAGTTTAACGCTCGTACGCAGGATAAAGCGGGTCAGGTATTGCCGGTAATTATCACCGTATACACCGATAAGTCTTTTGACTTTATCATCAAAACCCCTCCAGCATTCATTCAGTTGATGGAGGTGGCTAAAATTCAAAAAGGTTCGGCAGAGTCGAACCGTAAAAAAGTTGGAACAGTAACCTGGGATCAGGTCCGCAAAATTGCCGAAGGCAAAATGGTAGACATGAACTGCTTTACAATTGAATCAGCAATGAAAATGATTGCTGGATCAGCTCGTAGCGCAGGTATCAATGTGGAAGGATCCGCACCCTGGGAAAACTAAGAAAACTGATTAAGGTATCGGGAATCGCTAGCTGCTTCCCGTGATCCGATACCGAAACATTAATAAACTCAGAATCAGAAAATGGCTAAGTTAACCAAGAATCAAAAAGTAGCTTATGCGAAAGTAGATGCTGATAAAGCCTACACGCTTGTTGAAGCTACCAAGCTGGTAAAAGAAACCTCTTTTACTAAGTTTGATGCTTCTGTCGATCTGAGCATACGCCTCGGTGTTGATCCACGTAAAGCCAATCAAATGGTACGTGGAATCGTTACGCTTCCTCACGGTACTGGTAAAACAGTTCGTGTATTGGTGTTATGTACTCCCGACAAAGAACAAGAAGCTCGCGACGCAGGTGCCGATCATGTGGGTCTAGATGAATACATCACGAAAATCGAAGGCGGTTGGACGGATGTAGATATCGTGATCACTATGCCCGGTGTTATGGCGAAAGTGGGTAAGTTAGGTAAAATTCTAGGCCCTCGTAATCTCATGCCAAACCCTAAAACCGGTACCGTTACAAACGATGTCGGCAAAGCGGTGACAGATGTGAAAGGAGGTAAAATCGACTTCAAAGTAGACAAAACAGGTATCATCCATGCTTCCATTGGAAAAGTATCTTTCGACGCTACTAAGTTGTTAGAAAATGCTCAAGAATTACTGCAGACAATCGTAAAGCTTAAACCAACTGCTGCAAAAGGACAATACATGAAAAGTATTTCTGTAAGTAGCACGATGAGCCCAGGAATTCGCATAGAAGCGAAAAGTATCTAAGGCCAAAACAAATTAATACGAATTCGTCACATGACAAGAGAAGAAAAGAACCAAATCATAGATGAACTGGTAGTTACTTTAAGTCAATTCAATAATTTCTATATCACCGATTATGAAACATTGAATTCTGAAAAGACCTCCAAGTTACGTCGCTCTTGCTTTACGAAGCAAGTGCAGTTGAAGGTGGCAAAAAATTCGTTAATTAAGAAAGCACTGGAAAAAATCGAAGGAGATTTCTCTCTGATGATTCCAACCTTGAAAGGATCATCCGCTATCATGGCATGTGAATCTTCAAGTCTTCCTGCTAAATTAATTAAGGATTTCCGCAGAGAAAGCGGTAAAAATGCTACTAAGCCTGGATTTAAGAGCGCTTATATCGACGGTGGAATTTACGTTGGAGAAGATCAGTTGGATGCACTAGCAGCACTGAAATCGAAAAACGAACTCATCGGAGATGTTATCGGCTTACTTCAGTCTCCAGCACAATCTGTTATCTCTGGCCTCAAAGGTCAAGGTGCAAAGATCGCTGGTATACTAAAAACCCTGGAAGAACGTGCTGCTTAAGCCAATGCGCTTAGTCAGAATCGTGGGTATAATCCTTCCTTAAAAATCATTCAAAAACAACAATTAAGTAACTAAAAAAAATTAAATACAATGGCAGATTTGAAAGCATTCGCTGAACAACTCGTGAACCTGACAGTTAAAGAAGTTCAGGAACTCGCAACAATTTTGAAAGATGAGTACGGTATCGAACCAGCTGCAGCAGCAGTGGCAGTAGCAGCACCAGGCGCAGGCGCAGGTGCAGCAGCTGAAGAGAAAACTTCTTTCGATGTAATCCTAAAAGCAGCAGGCCCTAATAAATTGGCTATCGTGAAGCTTGTTAAAGATTTAACAGGTCTTGGCTTGAAAGAAGCAAAGATCTTGTTGACGGAGCTCCAAAGCCAGTGAAAGAAGGCGTAACTAAAGATGAAGCTAATGCACTTAACCAACAGCTTACAGAAGCGGGTGCAGAGGTTGAAGTTAAGTAATTAACTTTAAGTCTTTTAATAAACCTGTTCCACCCGTTCGGTGGAACAGGTTTTTCCCATTTTCATTACCCCGGGTAACACCGGATTCCGAACGGTTGATAGTTAACTAATTAAAACCCCTTCGCCTTGACTACGAAAACAAGTCTCTCCTCCGAGAAGTCAGTATCCAACCGAATTAATTTCAGTAAGAGTAAACATAGGATTGATTACCCTGATTTTCTCGAGATTCAGTTGAAGTCTTTCCAAGACTTCTTCCAACTTGAAACTACTGCTGATAACCGCGCCCAAGAGGGTCTTTATAAGGTTTTTAGTGAAAATTTCCCGATCACGGATTCAAGAAATAATTTCGTTCTTGAATTTATCGATTATTTCGTTGATCCTCCCCGTTATGCACTCGATGAGTGTATTGAACGTGGATTAACGTACAGTGTTCCACTTAAAGCGAAATTGAAGCTTTATTGTACGGATCCTGAACACGAAGATTTTGAAACAATCGTGCAGGATGTGTATCTCGGAACCATCCCTTACATGACACCTAAAGGAACTTTTGTGATCAATGGCGCCGAACGCGTTGTTGTTTCGCAATTGCATCGTTCTCCAGGGGTGTTCTTCGGTCAAAGCCGTCATGCTAATGGTACGAAGTTGTACTCCGCTCGTGTGATCCCTTTCAAAGGATCATGGATTGAGTTTGCAACGGATATCAATAGCGTGATGTATGCTTACATCGACCGTAAGAAAAAGTTTCCGGTAACTACGTTGTTACGTGCTATCGGATACCAAACAGATAAAGATATTCTCGAATTGTTCGGACTCGCCGACGAAGTGAAGGTGAGTAAAGCTGGACTTAAGAAAGTGGTTGGGCGTAAGCTTGCTGCAAGGGTTCTTAAGAGCTGGTTAGAAGATTTCGTGGATGAAGATACCGGTGAAGTAGTTTCTATCGAGCGTAACGAAGTTATTCTCGAGCGTGAAACAATCATTGAAGATGATCATATCGATATGATCGTAGACGCAGGTGTGAAGTCAGTAATCCTTCATAAGGAAGATGCGAACACTAACGACTACGCGATTATCTATAATACTTTACAAAAAGATACTTCGAACTCCGAGAAGGAAGCGGTAGAGCATATCTATCGTCAGTTGCGTAACGCTGAGCCACCGGATGAGGAAACTGCCCGTGGTATTATCGACAAGCTCTTCTTCTCTGATAAACGTTATGATTTAGGTGAAGTAGGTCGTTTCCGTCTGAACCGTAAATTGAATTTGACAACTCCAGTAGAAACGAAGGTTCTTACGAAGGAAGATATTATTGCCATCATTAAGTATTTGATCATGTTGATCAATGCAAAAACGATTGTGGATGATATCGATCACTTAAGTAATCGTCGTGTACGTACCGTGGGTGAACAATTGTACTCTCAGTTCGGTGTAGGTTTAGCGCGTATGGCGCGTACCATCCGTGAGCGTATGAACGTTCGTGATAATGAAGTGTTCACGCCTGCTGATTTGATTAACGCGAAGACTTTGTCGAGTGTGATCAACTCGTTCTTCGGAACGAATCAGTTAAGCCAGTTCATGGATCAAACTAATCCTCTCGCTGAAATCACTCATAAACGACGCCTTTCTGCCCTTGGACCAGGTGGTCTTTCTCGTGAAAGAGCAGGTTTTGAGGTTCGTGACGTTCACTATACCCACTACGGGCGTTTGTGTACAATTGAAACACCTGAAGGGCCAAACATTGGTTTGATTTCTTCGCTTTGTGTTTTCGCGAAAATTAATAATCTAGGATTTATCTCTACACCTTATCGTCATGTATCTGAAGGTAAAGTGGACATCGGTGGAAGTATTACCTACCTTACCGCTGAAGAAGAAGATACCAAAGTAATTGCTCAAGCAAATGCTGCTGTTGACGAAGAAGGATTTTTCGCTAAAGAAAAAGTGAAAGCTCGTTTCGAAGGTGACTTCCCAATCGTTGAACCGAATGAAATTAGTTTGATCGACGTAGCGCCTAATCAAATTGCATCGATTGCTGCATCATTGATTCCTTTCTTGGAGCATGATGATGCCAACCGTGCCTTGATGGGATCGAACATGCAACGTCAGGCCGTTCCGCTATTGCGCCCACAAGCGCCAATCGTGGGTACTGGTCTGGAAGGTGATGTGGTTCGTGATAGTCGCGTATTGATTAATGCAGATTATGCTGGTACCGTAGAATACGTTGACGCGAATGAAATTCATGTTCGTAATGTGCGTACCGACGAAGAGAAAATGGTGAGCTTTGAAGATGATGTGCGTATTTATAAACTCATCAAATTCCAAAAGACAAACCAAAATACTTGTATCAACCTTAAACCCATCGTTAAGAAAGGCGATAAGATTAAGAAAGGTCAAGTACTTTGTCAAGGTTATGCTACTGAAGCAGGTGAATTAGCGCTTGGACGTAACTTGAAAGTGGCGTTCATGCCATGGAAAGGTTACAACTTTGAGGATGCGATCGTAATTTCTGAGCGTGTTGTACGTGAAGATATTTTCACATCGATTCACGTGGATGAATATAGTCTTGAAGTGCGCGATACAAAACGTGGTCTCGAAGAGTTAACAGCGGATATTCCTAACGTAAGTGAAGAAGCAACGCGTGAACTCGATGAGCATGGTTTGATCCGTGTGGGTGCTGAAGTAGGTGAAGGCGATATCCTCATTGGTAAAATCACTCCGAAAGGAGAGACAGATCCATCTCCAGAAGAAAAATTATTGCGTGCTATCTTCGGTGATAAAGCCGGTGATGTGAAGGATGCATCTTTGAAAGTTCCACCATCTGTAAAAGGTGTTGTAATTGATAAGAAGTTATTCTCTCGTGCTATTAAAGATAAGCGTAGCCGCGATGATGAGAAAAATATAGTAGCTCGTTTTGACGGGGAACAAGAAAAAGATATCGCTGAATTAAAAGTTCAGTTGGTGGAGAAATTGTTCTTCTTAGTAAGCGGTAAAACATCGCAAGGTGTGATGAACGCATACAAAGAAGTTGCCATTCCGAAAGGTTCGAAGTTCACTCAGAAAATGTTGGCGGATTTGGATTATAATAATATTAATCCTACCAAGTGGACTACAGATAAAGAAAAGAACGAACAAATCACTCGTCTTTTAACGAATTACATCGTGAAAGCGAATGAAATTATTGCCTCTTATAAGCGTAAGAAATTCCAGATTCAAATTGGTGATGAATTGCCAACTGGAATTATGCAATTAGCGAAAGTTTACATTGCTAAAAAACGTAAATTGAAAGTAGGTGATAAGATGGCAGGACGTCACGGAAACAAGGGTATCGTGGCACGTATTGTACGTGATGAAGATATGCCTTACCTCGAAGACGGAACGCCAGTTGATATCGTATTGAATCCATTGGGAGTACCATCCAGGATGAACTTGGGTCAGATTTATGAGACTGTACTTGCGTGGGCAGGTGAGAAGTTAGGTGTGAAGTTCGCAACGCCAATTTTTGATGGTGCAACTTTAGATGAAATTGATCACTATGTAACGAAAGCAGGTCTTCCTAAATTTGGTACTACTTATCTCTATGATGGAGGAACCGGTGATCGTTTCCATCAACCAGCAACAGTAGGAATTATCTACATGCTGAAATTAGGACATATGGTAGATGATAAGATGCATGCTCGTTCAATCGGACCTTATTCATTGATTACGCAACAACCATTGGGTGGTAAAGCTCAATTCGGAGGACAGCGTTTCGGTGAGATGGAGGTTTGGGCGATTGAAGCATTCGGAGCAGCTAATATCTTACAGGAATTGTTGACGGTTAAATCCGATGACGTATTGGGTCGTGCGAAAGCTTACGAAGCCATCGTGAAAGGAGATAACATGCCACTACCCGGAATTCCGGAATCCTTTAACGTGTTATTGCACGAGTTACAAGGACTTTGTTTGAAGGTAACTTTAGACTAAGTAAAGGGGATCATCCCCACCAAAAATTATCATTGAAAACGTTCACGTTATACCGATAAAGAAAACATGGCCGCTAAAAAAGACCAAAAGCTGAAAAGCAATTTCACTAAAATAACCATCAGTCTCTCCAGTCCGGAGAACATCCTCGAGCAGAGTAGCGGAGAGGTGTTGAAGCCGGAAACTATCAACTACCGTACTTATAAGCCGGAACGTGATGGTCTTTTCTGTGAGCGAATTTTCGGTCCTGTAAAGGACTGGGAGTGTCACTGTGGAAAGTATAAGCGCATCCGTTACAAAGGAATTGTTTGTGACCGTTGCGGTGTGGAAGTGACCGAGAAGAAAGTGCGTCGCGAACGTATGGGACATATTACCCTTACGGTTCCTGTTGCGCATATCTGGTACTTCCGTTCATTGCCCAATAAAATCGGTTACTTGTTAGGTCTTCCTACCAAGAAACTGGATTTAATTATTTACTACGAGCGTTATGTAGTTATTCAAGCGGGAGTGAAAGCCGAAGATGGTGTGAATTACTTAGACTTCCTAACGGAAGAAGAGTATTTAGCCATGATGGAAACACTCCCAAAAGACAATCATCACTTAGACGATAAGGATCCTAATAAGTTCATCGCCAAAATGGGTGCTGATGCTTTATTTGATTTGCTTTCTCGTCTTCAGTTGGATGAGTTGAGTTTCAAATTACGTCACCAAGCGAATACAGAAACAAGTCAGCAACGTAAGAATGAAGCGTTAAAACGTCTTCAAGTAGTTGAGTCTTTCCGTATGGCAAATGGACATATTGAAAATCATCCTGAATGGATGATCGTAAAAGTGGTTCCAGTAATTCCACCTGAATTACGTCCACTCGTTCCATTAGATGGTGGTCGTTTTGCTACGTCTGATTTGAATGATTTGTATCGTCGTGTGATCATCAGAAATAATCGTCTAAAACGATTGATCGAAATCAAAGCTCCTGAAGTAATCCTTCGTAATGAGAAGCGAATGTTGCAGGAAGCGGTAGATTCTCTTTTTGATAATAGCCGTAAAGTAAATGCGGTGAAAACAGAAAGTAACCGTGCCTTGAAATCTCTTTCTGATTCCTTGAAAGGTAAGCAAGGTCGTTTCCGTCAAAACTTATTAGGAAAGCGTGTGGATTATTCAGCTCGTTCCGTAATTGTTGTTGGACCTGAAATGAAATTGCATGAGTGCGGATTGCCAAAAGATATGGCTGCCGAATTATTCAAGCCGTTCATCATTCGTAAAATGATTGAAAGGGGTGTAGTGAAGACCGTAAAAAGTGCTAAGAAAATTGTAGATCGTAAAGATGCTATCGTTTGGGATATCCTCGAGAATGTGTTGAAAGGACATCCTGTAATGTTGAATCGTGCCCCAACACTTCACAGATTGGGTATTCAAGCTTTCCAACCGAAATTGATCGAAGGAAAAGCGATTCAGTTACATCCTCTCGTGTGTACCGCCTTCAACGCTGACTTTGACGGTGACCAAATGGCGGTTCATTTGCCGTTAGGACATGCTGCCATCTTAGAAGCGCAAATGTTGATGCTTGCATCTCATAACATCTTGAATCCTGCAAATGGAGCTCCAGTAACTGTACCTTCTCAGGACATGGTACTTGGACTTTATTACATTACGAAAGGCAAGAAAACGACTGCTGATTTAAAAGTTCGTGGTGAAGGTTTAGCATTTTATTCTGCTGAAGAAGTTGTCATTGCTTACAATGAAGATCGTGTTGATTTGCATGCTTGGATTCGAGTAAAAGCAAACGTACGTGAAGATAATAAAATCGTTAATCGTTTAATTGAAACAACGGTTGGTCGTGTACTCTTCAATGAAGTGGTACCACCTGCTGCAGGTTACATCAATGAATTATTAACTAAAAAATCATTGCGTGATATCATCGGAAATGTATTAAAGGAAACAGGTGTTGCAGTCACTGCACGCTTCCTTGACGACATTAAAGATCTTGGTTTCCGTATGGCATTCAGAGGTGGACTATCGTTCAACTTGAATGATGTAATCATCCCAGTAGAGAAAGAAGTATTGGTTGGTAAAGCCAATGTTGAAGTAGAAGAGGTGATGAGTAATTACAACATGGGATTCATCACGAATAATGAGCGTTACAATCAGATTATTGATATTTGGTCTCGTACCAACTCTAAGATTACCGATACCTTAATGAATCAAATGAAGAATGATAAACAGGGATTCAACTCTGTTTACATGATGCTTGATTCGGGTGCTCGTGGATCGAAAGAGCAGATTCGTCAGTTAGGTGGAATGAGAGGTTTGATGGCTAAGCCACAAAAATCAGGTTCAACCGGTGGTGAGATTATCGAGAATCCAATTCTTTCAAACTTTAAAGAAGGTCTTTCCATCCTTGAGTACTTTATCTCTACTCACGGAGCACGTAAAGGTCTTGCCGATACCGCTCTTAAAACGGCGGATGCTGGTTACTTGACTCGTCGTTTAGTTGACGTTGCTCAAGACGTAATCATCAGAGATCCAGATTGCGGAACCTTACGTGGTTTAGCAATGATGGCTTTAAAGAATCAAGAAGATATTGTTGAAAGTTTATATGATCGTATCCTAGGTCGTGTTTGTGTGAATGATGTTATTCATCCACAAACCGGAAAATTGTTGGTACAATCTGGTGAAGAAATTACAGAGGAAATTGCAGCAGCTATCCAAGATTCTCCTATCGAAATGGTGGAGATTCGTTCGGTATTAACTTGTGAGTCGAAGAAAGGTGTTTGCGGTCGTTGCTACGGTCGTAACTTATCTACGGGTCGCATGGTACAGAAAGGTGAAGCCGTTGGAGTTATTGCAGCGCAATCCATCGGTGAGCCGGGTACACAGCTTACACTTCGTACGTTCCACGTCGGTGGTGTGGCCGTGAAAGGTGCTACAGAGACTTCTATTGTTGCGAAGTTCGCAGGAATAGTAGAGTTTGAAGAGGTTCGTGTTATTCGTGTGGGTACGAAAGGTGAAGATGTGGATTTAGTAATCGGTCGTTCGGGTGAAATTCGAATCATTGATGTAAATACACGTGCCGTTCTTAATTCAGGTATCATTCCTTACGGAGGTCACTTACATGTGAAGGAAGGCGATATGGTAGAAGTAGGTAAAGTCCTTTGCGAATGGGATCCATTTAACGCAGTTATCATCTCTGAATTCGCAGGTAAAATTGCTTACGAACACATTGAAGAAGGTGTTACTTATAAGGAAGATTCCGATGAGCAAACTGGATTTACAGAGAAGATTGTAATTGATAGCCGTGATAAGACGAAGATTCCTGTAATCAAAATCATGAATGGCAAAGAGACAATTAAGACTTATAACATTCCAGTAGGTGCACACATCGTAGTAAACGAAGGTGATAAAATCGAGCTTGGTAAAATCTTGGTGAAGATCCCACGTCAATTAGGACGTACGGGTGATATCACAGGAGGACTTCCACGTGTGACGGAATTGTTCGAAGCACGTAACCCGAGTAATCCTGCTGTGGTTTCTGAAATCGACGGTGTAGTAAGTTACGGTGGAGTGAAGCGTGGTAATCGTGAAGTAATTATTACTTCTCGCGATGGTGAAGTGAAGAAATATTTGGTTCCATTGAGTAAGCATATCCTCGTTCAGGATGGAGACTTTACTCGTGCTGGATTCCCTCTTTCTGACGGAGCAACTACGCCAAGTGATATCTTAGCAATCAAAGGTCCTACTGCAGTACAAGAATATCTTGTGAATGAAATTCAAGAGGTATATCGTCTGCAAGGTGTGAAAATTAATGATAAGCATTTCGAGACGATCGTTCGTCAAATTATGCGTAAAGTGATCATTGAAGATCCGGGTGATACTCGCTTCCTCGAGAGAGAATCAGTGAACAAAATTGTTTTCATGGAAGAAAATGATTCAGTAATTGATAAGAAGGTAATTGTTGAGCCAGGTGATTCAACGCGTTTCAAAGCAGGTCAAATTGTAACCTTGCGTCAGTTGCGTGATGAGAATTCTCAGTTGAAGCGTAAGGATTTGAAGATCGTGGAGGCGCGTGATGCAACTCCGGCAACCTCTTCTCCATTATTGCAAGGAATTACACAAGCTTCCTTGCATACGAAGAGCTGGATTTCGGCTGCGTCCTTCCAGGAAACGACGAAGGTGTTGAACGAAGCTGCGATTCGTGGCGCAGTAGATCATTTGAACGGATTGAAGGAAAACGTTATCGTAGGACATTTAATTCCTGCAGGTACTGGTCTCCGTGAATACGAGAAAATGATCGTTGGATCTCAAGAAGAATATGATCTTTTAATGGCTTCTAAAAAGGAAGTTGTAGAAGAAGCATAATAGCATAGAATTGTAAAGAAACGCTCTCGTCACTTCTGATGAGAGCGTTTTTGTTTTTACAAAGCAATAAGTGAGATGAGATATAAATGGATACTATCCTTTTAAAGTATAGTGTTTCTACAAACAACATTCGTTTTTGGTTACTTTCTTTCACGTAAAAGAAAGTAACAAGTAAAATAGTACAGAATCTTAATTTAAAACTAAAAGATATATTGCAGTATTCGAAGAGCTATCGTCCTAATTTATGTAATATGAGTTCAGTACAAGTCAGTGTTAGTGCGAATCGTGGTAAAATCATAACTATGATTATTTGGACTAATAAATATTTATAAACGGTATTGAAAAACAAAGGATTTAAAGAAACACTTCAAATCGATAATTCGTATCTTAGCCTCAATATAAATGAATCGTTATTTCAATTCGAGTAAATTATAAGTTTAAAATCTGAAAAATGGAAAACAATAACAATAATCAAAATCAATTGAACATTGAGTTGTCGGAAGAGACAGCAGAAGGGATCTATTCAAATTTAGCCATCATTACACATTCCAATGCGGAATTTGTTGTGGATTTTGTAAAGGTGATGCCCGGTGTTCCGAAAGCCAAAGTAAAGTCTAGAATTGTTTTAACACCTCAACATGCAAAGCGCTTGTTAGGTGCTTTAGCCGACAATGTACAGAAGTACGAGGCCGTACATGGAACCATTAAACAAACGGAAAGCATTGGAATGCCGATGAACTTCGGTGGACCCACTGCCCAAGCATAGTTACTAACGTAGAGGGATAGCCGAAATTTATCGACTATCCCTTTCATATTTTTTTGTGCTTCTTGAAAAGAAATGATGAAACAAAAACCCTGGTACGAAAAAGGTTGGTGGTGGATTAAGCTATTGATTTTTGTAGTGTCCTGTTGGTTTATTTATGTGCATATTAACACGGAGATCGATGAACTCGACTCTTATTTTTTACAATATCAACAACTACTTTTTGAAATAAATCCTTTCGTCCTCATCGGATTTATTCTTCTTGCCCTCTTAAACTGGAGCATTGAAGCACTTAAGTGGAAATGGGTAATTAAGAAAGTACAAGAAATTTCTTTCTTAAGAAGTGTAAGAGCTTTTTTTAACGGTGTCACGGTAAGTTTTTTTACTCCTAATCGATCCGGAGAATTTGCAGGGCGCATCTTATATCTAAATCCTGAAAATCGTGTCCGTGGTGCGCTATTGACGTTTTTAAGTAGTTCTGCTCAATTGTTGGTGACGTTGCAACTTGGATTGTTGTCGTTAATTTATTTTCTTCCCGATTTCATCGAATTTTCTCATTGGGAAATTCAAGTGTTTAGATTGGTTCTTTTCTTAATCGCACTTGGAGTTACAGGCGCATGGTTGCATTTGCCCGCTGTGGTGAGATGGGTGGATCGACTCAATATTAAATCATCGTGGAAAGAAAAAATGCATATTTGGGAGCGATGTTCTCGTTTAGATTTTTTCGTGTTGTGGTGTTTATCATTATTACGCTATTCGGTTTTTACATTTCAACATTTAATATTATTTGCGATCATCATGCCTTCCGTTTCTTTTCCTTTGATGATGGGATTGTCTGCTCTCTCGTTTTTTCTAATTACGATCATTCCGAGCATCGCCTTAGGTGAATTGGGTGTGCGTGGAGGAGTAAATATCGCTGTCTTTGGTTTTGCTGGATGGATGAGTTCCGATGTGTTGATGGTTACTTTCGCCTTGTGGTTTGTTAACTTGGTCATTCCTGCTTTGCTTGGTGCTTGCTCTATTTTATTTTTAAAGTTTAAAGGAACCACTGAGATAGACGAATGATTGTTATCCTCCTAAATACCGTCTATCTTTTGTTGCTATTATGGTATCGTCAACATTGGCAAATGGCTCGCACCTTTTTTCCGGAGACGCTGCAAAAGGATGAATTACCCAGTGTATCCGTCATTGTGCCTGTCAGAAATGAAACGAAGAATTTGAATGTGTTTTTAAATCAACTTGCAACCCAAAATTATCCGAAAAAAAAAGTAGAGTGGATTTTTGTGAACGATCAAAGCGAAGATAATTCTCTGGAAATATTGAATTCTTTTACATCAACGCCGATTGTTGTTCTATCCTTGCAACCATCAGAAGGAAAAGGAAAAAAGTTTGCATTGAAAAAAGGTATTGAGCAAGCAAGAGGAAGTTGGATAGTAACTACGGATGCCGATTGTACATTCAATGAGAATTGGATACTTTCTTTGATTGAAAGTGGTGTAGATAAAAATGCAGACATGGTTTGTGGAACCGTTCAAGTGAACACTGATAATTCTTTTATGCAAAATTTTCAAGCCATGGAATCTGGCATTTTCAACTTTCAGGAAATCGGTTCATTGTATGCCAAATATCCTTTGTTAAATACCGGAGCAAGTTTAGCATTTAAAAAGGATGCATGGTTAAAAGTGCAAGGATATGCTACGAATGAACATATTGCTTCAGGTGACGATACTTTTTTAATGTTATCCATGCATCAACAAAACAATTTGAAAGTGATTGGATGTCCGACAAACAATGCTAATGTATCAACACATGCGGTGAATTCATGGCAGGAAATTATTGGTCAACGATTGCGTTGGAATGGTAAAGTAAAACATTATCGTTTGGGGTATATTCATGTTGTAGGAAGTATTGTTTTTTTAGCCGCTTTATCTTGGGTCTATTTACTTTTTGAAGTGTGTTGGAATGGGTATTCTGATGAATTATTACTACTTGTTTTTGCAATGAGACTAACAGCAGAATTTACGCTTTTGAAGGAGTGGCAATCTTTCACCGGAAAAAAGTTTTCATGGATTCACATCTTCCTAATGTCGTTCATTTACCCCTTATTTACCGTTTTTTCAATGGTTTTCAGACCTTTTATGAAGAACAGCTGGAAGGGAAGAACTTGTGAATAATTAGTTAGTAACGGCGAAAGTAAATTCAGATATTTCTTTTACTTTGCAATAGATTAAATTATCCACTGAGGGTGTTCGGTCCACACCCTTTTTGGAGATTTGTATTAGCTATGAAAAAAGTTTATCTCTCTCTTCATCTTGCTCATCTCGTTTTCAATGGGATTTGCACAAAAAAAAACAACCCGCTATAAAGGCATATACCAGCGATGAATTTAAACTCGCAAAAAAAGATGCTGAAGCATACTATAAAGAATTAAATTATTCGGCTGCTTTAAAAATTTATGAGCGACTCTTGGTGAACGAACCCAATAGCAGTGATTTTAATTATAAATTGGGAATGTGTTATATCAACACCAATGTAGCAAAGCACAAGGCAATTCCTTATTTGGAATTTGCTGCAAATGCGAATACAAAGGATAAACCAAAGGATGTAACTTTTGATTTGGGAAAAGGATATCTCTATGCTGGACTTTATGATAAAGCCATCGAAACGTTTGAAGCATTTCGTTTGGAAAAAGGTGGTTCAGTAGATTCGAAGTTGAAATTTAAACAATGGGTAGAGTGGAGTCATGCTGCAAAAAAAATGGTTGGTGAACCTGTCACTTGCACTTTTGAGAATTTAGGAAAATCAGTGAATTCAAATCAAGCCGATTATCGTCCTGTCATTGGAGCGGCTGATACCATTGTTTATTTTGCTCGAAAAGAAAAGGTACTGTTGGTGGACTCACTGATGATTTTGGTGAATCACCTTCGGATGTTTATTTTTTTATGAATGGAGATTCTGTAATTTCAAAAGCGAAGAATGCAGGCATTAATTTAAATACTGAATTTTATGAAGAAACCATGTATTTGAATATAGGTGGTGATGTTATGTTGATTTATAGAGAAGGTCCTGAATCGAATGGTGATATTTATATGGCGAGCATGAAAGGAAAGTCGTGGGAGAAACCGGTATTGCTCTCCGATGATTTTAAAACAAAAGTGTTGGAAACAGGTGCTTCCATCTCGCCCGATGGCATGACACTTTATTTTTCAGCCGAAGCGGTAGATGGAAAAACGGGGAAAGACATTTGGATTTGTACTCGTTCAAATTCCACCAATTGGTCTAAACCAGAAAAATTGCAAGGACCCATCAACACCGATGGCGATGAAGATAATCCGTTAATGTGGGTAGATGGTAAAACTCTTTTCTTCAGTTCTACGATGCATGGAAGTATGGGTGGTTTAGATATTTTTAAATCATACCGAACAAGTACAAGTGAAGGTTTTGGTGCTCCTGAAAATTTAGGATATCCATTCAACAGTGTTTACGACGATTTTAATATTGCACTTGCTTGTGATGGGAAAACCGGTTTTATTGCATCGGTTCGTGAAGGAGGGTTGGGCGATTATGATATTTACAAATTTGCTTTTGATAAACCCATTGTAAATGTTCCGATGTGTTGGTTAAAGGGTAAAGGCATTACGAGTATTGGTACAGCAGCGAAAGGAGCCTTGGTTTTCGTTACAGAGGCTGTTACTGGCGCTGCAGTTGCCGAAATTGAAGCGAATGAAGCAACAGGTCGTTTTGACGTTGCATTGGCTCCTGGCGATTATAAAATCTTATTGAAGCATCCTAAAGCAGGTAGAGTAGAATCAACCATAAAAGTAGAGGCTGGACAAAGTCGTCTCGACCTCGATTTAGTTTTCCTTAAAATTATTTTAAAATAATAAAAGATGATCACCTTACACAAACCATTGGCTTTTTTTTGATTTGGAAACAACCGGCGTAACCGTAGGTGCAGATCGAATTGTTGAAATTAGTATTCTTAAATTAATGCCCGATGGATCACGTCCAATTTATACGCGACGTATCAATCCGGAAATGCCAATTCCGATTGGTGCGTCTAAAGTGCATGGTATTTACGATGCGGATATCGCCAACGAACCAAATTTTCTTAGCACTCGCACCCGAGATCAATGCGTTTATTGGAAATGCGGATTTAGCAGGATACAATTCCAATAAGTTTGATATTCCCATGTTGGTAGATGAGTTTCTTCGTGTCGATTATCATTTCGATATGAAAGGAAGACGCATGATCGACGTGCAAAATATTTTTCATAAGATGGAGCAACGCACACTTGCTGCAGCCTACAAATTTTATTGCAATAAGCAAATTGAGAATGCGCACAGCGCCGAAGCGGATATCATCGCCACCTACGAAGTTTTCGTAGCGCAATTGGAACGTTATCCAGAACTCAATCAAGACATCGATAGTTTACATCAGTTCACTAGCATGAATAAAAATGTGGACTTAGCTGGACGCATTGTATTCAACGAAAAAAATGAAGAAGTATTTAACTTTGGCAAACACAAAGGTCGTACGGTAAAAGATGTTTTCGAGAAAGAATCCAGTTACTACGATTGGATGCTTAAAGGTGATTTCCCAGCCGAAACAAAGCAAGTGTTGACGGCGCTTCGGTTGAGAGGGATGTCGTCTAAATAAAATTCTTTTAGCCGCAGATTTTCGCTGATTTGTTATGATTTATTATGATTCTGTTAAGAATGCAGTCTTCTTGTGTCTTGCGTTTTATCTAAATAATTGTGTGATGCGCAGCCTTAGCGTCCCAATATCTATCGGGATTGCGACTTGCGAAAATTTTGCGAAGCGCAGCCTCTGCGAGAAAAAGTGTTGATCTGAAGTGAAATTTTTATAGCTACGATGACAATCAACCACTAATCGCGAAGCCTCGCGACCAAATTCTGGATATTCACCAAATTTTCTCCTATTATATTGGTTTTCCGCCAAATTTCCTTACTTTTATTCTCTAACCTAAATCATACTTTCATGGCCTTTCGTAAACGAATACTACTTTCATTGTTATTCTGCTTTTGTTTGAATATTTCAAAAGCGCAATATGTAACTATCCTGACTCTAATTTTGTAGATTATTTAAATACGTTTGGATATGGCTCTTGTTTAATTGGAAACCAATTGGATACTACTTGCAGTCTGATTTTGACGCCAACGACCTTGAACATTGCAGTCGCAAAACATTATAGGTTGACAGGAATAAAATATTTTAAGAATCTGGAATCTCTTTATTGTGAAGATAACTTACTTAGCACCTTGCCTGAATTTTCGAGTAAAATGAAATTTATTGACTGTAGTGATAATAATTTGACTGTGATTTCATCACTACCAGATTCATTAATAGAATTTAATTGTAATAGTAATCAGTTGACCAACCTCCCAACTCTACCTGCTAATTTGGAATTACTTTATTGCGGATTTAATCAGCTTTCGAATCTTCCGTTATTGCCATTTTCATTGAAATTTCTTGCCTATCAATATAATCAAATTAATAACTTTCCAGTATTGCCAAATGGGATAACACAATTGATTTGCACCGGAAATTCAGTTTCAACTATTCCTTCATTGCCTCCTTCCCTCATTGACTTTTCTTGTGATATAAAATCTACTGACATCTTTACCAACCTTACCTTCTTTATTAATTGATTTTTCTTGTAGTGATAATCTGCTCACCTCTTTTGCTAAATTTACCTGGAACCGTTATCACTATGAATTGCAATGGAAATCAACTAACAACTTTATCAATATTACCAGCTGGTATTAAGAATTTGTATTGTTCAAATAATTTACTAATAACCTTGCCAGCTTTGC
>JADKFA010000002.1 GCA_016717725.1 Bacteroidota bacterium | reverse complement strand
AGTTTGAAGCATCAAGGCAATGAGTTCCTCTGATACATTCACAAAATCGTTATCCACTTCTGCAAAATACATCAAACTAAAAGCGGATGGACCAGTTACATGACCACTGATCAGGAGTTGAGAAGCTTTAAAGGTTGCCTTCAACTTTTCATTATTGGTGCAGATGGAATCCATAAAAATTAAGGAACGATTCCAATCTTTCAATACTTCCACCGAATCACATTCCGACAGAAAAGCACTATTTGCTAGTCGTTGTAAGTCACCTGAAGATGGATCAACCGTGACGATCCAAGCCACATCAGCAGGAATTAATTCATAAACGGAAGAGTTAACACTTTTTCTGAGTTGGAAGTAGAAGAACCCACCCGCCAAAAGCAGTAAAATAACAACAGAAACAATAGACGAGCTTACGACCCTCTTCATAATGGGTGTTTGTCAAAACTACTGTTTAGCACAGCAGGATAACATCTTACCCATACGCACTTATGGACAAACGGCTGTTAATAGCGAAAGAGCTAAAAAATCTTTCAGCTCATCTTATTCGAAAGAAAATCTATTTAAATATGAATGTTTGTTGATTGAAATACCAAGTGATTCCAGCTCTATAACGGATACGGCTAGCCAACATACTTGTACTTTGCTCTTGTTTCGCACTCCACCAACAAGAGGTACTGAAGCCAATATTTTTATAAAAAAGATCCACTCCTAGACCCAGAAAAAGTCCCTCCATAGAAGTGCCCTTTACCTTTTCGTTCATCACCTCCACTCCATTCATCGATTCAAAATAACCTTGAATGAAGGCATCGCTTTAAAATTTTCATTTCGCTTCATTTGATAGCTTACGCTTGAAAAAAAGTAACACTATTACTCACTTGTTCCTCGAATCTATTTTTTCCATTGCACTTATATGTTGGCAATACGTTCCAACTCCAATTATCGATACCCAATTGGTAATTTGCAAAAAATATTATATCAGTACTACCCGTTCCAGGTTGCAACAAAATAGGTAACCTTTCCTCGTTCACTTTTTGGTTTATATTGCCACTTGCCCATTTCACACCTGTTCCTAAGAGCAAGCGATGTTTAAATTTTCCAGTACTGGCTTCATCAATCAATTGCCATCCTAAGAATGTGCTCAAGTCACCGAGTCCTGAATTTTTAGTTCGTGTATCACTTTCATAGGCTGAATTAAAAACATAAGGTGCAATTACAGATAACTCAACACGCGGATGAAAGTAATAACGAGCTCTCCATTCCACGGCTCTGTATACTTCAAATTCCTTGCTACTATTTGCGTTGGATCCATTATGGTCAGAATGACCAATACGCATACTACCGTCAGGAAAAAAAGCTGAGTTTGTTGTATTGCTTCCCGAGAAACTCACATACCTATAAAACATTCCGATGTAAGCTTTTTTATCACCGGGATGAATCCCGATAAAACTACCACAAACATCGCATCCCCTAACATTTCCACTCAAAATCATCACAAGAATAAAGGAGCATAAAAAATTTCTAAACAGGTGCATGATTTATTCTTTAAAACGATTGTCGTGAATGAAAGTGTAATCTGTTAATGTACCTAAGAAGGTAATCAAATCATTTTTTTCCATGGCAGTCAGTGGAATTCCTCCAGTGGATAATAGAGGATCTAACGTACTGCTGAGTTGTATTCCTGAATGATAATGATTCATTACATCCATCAACTTTTCCAATCTTCCATCGTGCATATAAGGATAAGTTAACACCACATTTCTCAAAGAAGGAACTCGAAACAAACCAGAATCTTGAGGCAGGGTTGTGATTTTAGCGCGTCCAGCATCTTTGTTAAAATTAGCATCGAGTCCATTATTTCGGAAAGACATATCCGTTAGTAACGGTTCTTTATGACAGGATTCACATTTAGCACGAAAGAGCTGCAATCCGCTTAACTCCGCATTTGTAAAATTCACTTTTCCATCTTTATACTTATCGTACTTTGAATCGGCTGAAATCATGGAACCCATGAACTGAGCCATCGCACGCATGGTGGCTTGGGTAGTAATGGTGTCGGAACCAAAGGCAGCCTCAAAAAGTGCGGGATAGCTGTTGCTTCTTTTTAATTTCATGATTACATTGGCCATCGTTTCATCCATCTCAACGGGGTTACCAATAGGTGCCAATGGTTGCACTTCAAGATGATTTACTCCACCATCCCACATAAAATTAGGGAACCATGCAATATTGAATAATGCAGGTGAATTTCTATTACCTAATAAATTATTAATTCCATGACTCAACCTATGATCACTATGTGCAAACGCTACAAATTGTTGATGACAACTTCCACAAGCAATGGTGCTATCTCGCGACAATATGGGATCATAAAAAAGTTTTTTACCTAATGCAAATCCTTCTGGTGTTACTGGATTATTCTGAAATTGATAAACAGGATCAGGAAATCCATCGGGGATATAAAAAAATGGTTTAGTACCTCCATCTTCACTCTTTGAGCAAGCAGAAAGTAAAACCACTATCAATCCTACAATTCCAAGTGTATTCTTCATCCTTTTCATTAAATTCAGCTATGAAACCCGATCTACTTTTTAATAGTAGATCGGGATGATTTATTAATATCTCTTTTTAGTCATTATGCAAATGCTCAAAAGAAAACATCTGCGCATAATTATCTGCAATAAGTATAGCGTTTCCGCCTGGAGCCATATGCGTATTAAACGCAGCTATACTGATGGTGTTTGGTGTTGAAAATACTTTTAGAACATCAGCTAACATATGTATTTCTGCTTCACGAGCTCCGTTTACGATTAGACTTTCGCCAGCAAAATCAATTTCAACTTCACGGTTAGCATTCGTGCTATTTGAATTTTTGAATCCACCGATATGATACATAAACGAAGAATCTGGTTGTGAAGAAGCCGGAGATTTACCTTCAATTTTATAAAAGATATAACCGCTCGACCATCCCCAAAACATATCATTGGCAGGGTCCAAAGCACCCGTTTGAGCACCGCTAACATTTCTGGTTGAATCAACACCGATAGTGAAACGAACACTGGTATAAGATCCAGCAGGGACATCAGGTATTTCTAACTTTGTTGTTGCTTGATTCGATTCATCTACTAAGAAATAACTTTCTGGCATTTCATACATCATTGAATCCACATTGTAAAATTGAACTTTTGATATATAATACTTTAACTTACTCACATTAAAAGATTCACCCGAGCTATTAGTATAGTAAGTACCTCCTGTTTCATCAACATTAACGGCACCTGCCACATTAGTAATATCAAGGGTTACTGTTCCTGGTCCTGAGGAAGGAGCGGGATCTTCTTTATCATCTTTACAAGAAAAAAAACTAACTGAAATAAGGCATAGTCCTGCCAATACTAATTTTGATTTATTCATTTTATGATTTTTAATTGTTTTGTATAGAATTGTAACACACACCTCACTGTTGTATTAACAGCAAAGTATATTAAATGTTTTGACAATAAAAAAACTATACAATGGGCGGTCGAAAATCAATGAATAAAACAGTTAAATAACCTTTACTTTTATAAGGAAGAAATCTAAAATCAACATAATTTTCAACTATTGCAAGAACAGCAACTGACGGAGCTAAGGAATTCATTTCAAACTTAACTTGTGAATCGCTTCCTTGCTTTCGTTCTTGTTCATCTTGTGCTTTAAGTTCTTTATTCAGATGACAACCACCCTTACAAGTATTATTGGGAACTTCTTTCTTTTCACACAAAACAGATGCAAAATAATCTTGACGCAACTCATAATCCAATAAAAGAATAGATCGAGAAATGGACCCAATCAAGAAGACCATAATGAGAAGGAAAGAAAAAATTAATTTTTGCATTATTGCAAAGGTAAGAGAGATAAATATTACAAAAGATGACAAAATTCACTTTTTTTCAGCAATTCCACTTGAAAAAACACAATTATTTATTTATCAATTATTTACAAACATAATTCATGATTAAATTTTACTGTTTCAAGACCAATTTCGGGATTTTTTTAGGAAAGTCTCAATAAATAAAAAATTATCTGAACAAACTTACGAGACCACGCTCGGTTCTCGATTTCAAATCGGGACCTTGATATTTAATTTGCCAGATGTAAATTCCATTTTGACAAAATTCTTTTTCAAACATTCCATCCCACCCTATTTCTTGTTGATCAGAAACAAATAATTCTTGACCGTAGGTATTATATATTTTCAAAGAATACCTAAAAACATCTCCTGAATACGATCTAAAAAAATCATTAATTCCATCATCATTGGGAGTAAAAGAAGAAGGAACAAACATTCCCGTGAAGCAACGCTCTTTAATGAATACAGAATCTTGTCCTGTACATCCTGTTAAATCAGTTACCGTTACTGCGTACCAACCCGTATCGGTAATCATCAATGTATTTTCGGTACTTCCTGTCGACCATAAATAGGAATCAAATTCCCCAGGTTGCAAAGCGATCACATCTCCACTGCAAAAGAGTACATCGGAGGGTAAACTTGGATTGGGTCCACCGTCACCATTCACCGTCACCTCATAACTTTTTGTTAATGTACAAGTGGAATCTGCTGTCAAAGTAACTTGATAGTTCCCAACAGGTAAATCCGAAAGAGTTGTTCCAGCTTGGGGAGGCGAAGTATTCCAACTCAACTGCAAATTGGGGTAAGGCGATACCGTTAGTTGAATAGAACCATCATTGGAACCATTGCAAGTTAAGGGAAATATTTCGGCACTGATATCAGGAATTATCACCGTTCTTCTTGTGGCAATTATTCCAATACAAGGTTCATCTATTGTAAATGTTACGACATATGTTCCAGGAGAAGAAAAAGTATGTACCTCTGTGAAACTTGTTGACGTATTATTTCCCGATGCAGGGTCGCCAAAATCCCAAGTTTGTGTTGTCGGACAGTCGCCACCGTTAGCTTCAAATCGAACTTGATTATTGGTTTCACAGGTGTATGTAAAATCCAATGTTGGCTCAGGGAGATTGGAGATCGAGAAACTATCGATGGCAATTCCATCGTAATTATTACACGATGTACCGGAACAAAAAGTGAAACGAAAAAGCACATCTGCCTCCCCTGCTAAATAACTTAAACAATAAGAAGCTGTTACCCACTGCCCACTTCCATTCCCACCTAAACAGGATCCATTGGTAGGCAGGGTACTTCCTGACCATCCTGTTGTTGGAGATGCCAAGCCATTCAAATTAGTTATAGAAGGTGCATTGAACCAATTCGCCGTTTTACAATTCGAATTGATACTATTAAATCCAACATTTTGCCACGAACTACCTGAATTCGTTGAATACTGTAAGTTGCCACCATCATACTGTCGCTCTGTATCCCAAAAAATTAAAAACTGAACATAAGGTCTAGGAACCGAAGTAAAATCAAAACAAGGACTTTGAAGCCATGCTTTTTCTCCACCATTGTAGGTAGTATTAGTCAATCCACCCGAAATCCAACAAGAATTCCCACTTCCAGCGCTTGTAATTCGAACTTTTGCTGGGGTACCCCAAGTCCAATCACTGTTGGCTCCTCCCGTAATCCAGCCAGATGGTCCAATCTCAAAATCTTCAACAAAAGGATACGATGTTACGCACTGTGCATATATATTGCTATTTATCAACAACATAAGCAAAATAAAATACAGATAGCTACGCTTCATGAGAAAGCAAAGTTGAGGAATATTTTCAATTTCTAAGCGAAAAAGTTACAATGCCTCCTATTTCATTTTTACTTAATAGGAAGTTCTAAAAAACATTTCTCGATCCTCACTTCTAAAAAACATAGAACAAAAATCATATTTCTTCTTCATGATAAAATGTTAGTTGAAAGGTTACCGAATGAGTAGTTAACTTAATTATCTTTACCCCAACAAAAACCAAAAGCATGAAAAAATCATTACTTATAATCTCAGCTTTAATTGCAGGAGTTTCAATGCAATTAAATGCACAGCGTTATGTTACGGAAATCTTTCCTGATGCAGCAAAAACAGCAAATATTGAATATGCAACCAATATGCAAGTGTTAACGGGTACACCTACACTTGTACCTTTAAGAATGGATGTATATACTCCTTCTGGTGCAGTTGATCCATTAGCACAACGTCCGCTTATTATCATTATGCACACAGGAAGTTTTTTACCTCCGGTTATTAATGGGCAGCCTACGGGTTCAAAAACTGATAGTACATTAGTAGCAATGTGTACACAATTTGCAAAACGCGGATATGTAGCAGCTGCTATGTCTTATCGCCTTGGATGGAATCCCACTGCATCAGGGTCAACAGGTCAAGACATTCGAACTGGAACATTGTTACAGGCTGTTTACCGCGGATTACAAGATGCAAAAGCTTGCGTTCGTTATTTCAGAGCTATTGCTGATACAGGAGGAAATACATATGGTATTGACCCCAATAAAATTATTTTAGGGGGAGTAGGAACAGGTGGATACATTGCTTTAGCCTACTCTACGCTAGATGATCCTGCAGAAATAACACTTCCTAAATTTACAGCTAACACAACTGATGCAACTTATGGATTTATAGCTGGACAGCCTTATGTAAATCAAGCCGTACTAGGAGATTATGAAGGTTATGGAGGAATTCCTCAATTAAATAATCCAAACAATGCCCCAGGTTACCCAAGTAATGTTCAATTTGTGTTTAACATGGGTGGAGCTTTAGGTGATACTTCTTGGACAGAACCAGGAGATGCACCTACAGTAGCATTTCATGTTGTAGGAGATCCTTTTGCACCTTATGCAGTTGGAAATGTAATTGTGCCAACAACAGGAAATTTTGTAGTACAAGTGGGAGGTAGTCGAGAAGCTGTTCGAAAGGCTAATGAGTTTGGAAACAATAATTGCTTTGCAAACGCAGGATTTACGGATGCTTTAACTACCTATGCAAACACAGTAAATGAAGGATTCGAAGGTTTATATCCATTCTATACTAGCCCAGCACAACAAGCGGGTCCTTGGGAATGGTATGATTCAACCGCTACTGTAGCCTATGCTTCAAATCTTCCACCACCTTACAATGGAGCAGGTCAAACCGTATATAATAATTCCATTTTAACTAATCCCGATATGTCAAAAGCAAAAGCTTTAGCGTATATAGATACCGTTATGGGATATATGAATCCAAGAATTGTATATTGCTTAAACTTATCCACTGGCTTAAATGATGATTTAATTTCTGAATCAGGAATCAATTTCTTACCAAATCCAGCTAACGAAAGAACAACGATTAGCACTAGCAAGAAAGAATTAATTCGTGCTATCACCGTGTTTGATGTAATGGGCAAACAAGTATATTTCCAGAATCAAATTGACCAAGCTTCTGTCGTATTAGAAAGAAATCCATTAGATGCTGGAGTTTATCTCGTTAAAGTAAATTTAGATCGTGGCGTAGCAACAAGTCGCGTAATTTTCCGTTAATTTCAAAAAATATAAAAGCCGTCGCGAAGTCTCGCGACGGCTTTTTACTAAAATGAAACGAACTCTTTTGTTACTTCTTCTGTGGATGGGTACTGTGCTTCCAAATCAAGCACAACAACTACATTATCTCGTTCGCTTGGGCGATGAGCCAATGGGCGATATGCGTGCCACCAAGACGAAAGGAATCAAGGAAAAATACTTGATGGAGAGTAAAATTAAAGTTGAAAAGATGCTCAAAATTGATTTGATTTATAAGATTGAATCCATCTTTGAAAAAAATATTTTACAATTGTCAAACGCCCTTGAAACTGCCAACGGAAAAGTACAAACCAATAGCGAAACAAAAAGGAATGCAACAGGTTATGGAGTAACTACAAAGAAGGAAACCAAGACAATTATTCATAAAGGTATTTCCCACAATTTATGCAAACTCTATTTTGAAGAACCAGTAGGTATCCACTCCATTTGGTCGGACACCTTTGGCGAAATGCTCACCCTAAAACCAGCTGGTGAACATCGCTATGAATTAAAATTACCCAATGGAAAAAGCAGCTTTTACTCCTACTTCAAAGGAATTTGCACATTAGTAGAAACAGAAATTATGTTTGGCAAAGTCACTTTTTCATTAACGAAATAAAATAATAAAACTTCAATAATAATAATGAAGAATACCCGTGCAATCATTTTTTTATGTTCCTTGCTGATGGGATGTACATCGTCCTTTGCACAAAAAAATGTAACTACATTTGGACTCACTGTCCGCCCCGGATTTCCCAATCAATTTTTAGGAGCGAGTGCCGATGAGTTTAATGATAGCACGATCTACTTTAAAATAAATCAAAATTCAGGAATTAGTTTTGGTGCCTTGGTGCGACATGGTATTACCAACCGACTTTCGCTAGAGACGGGAATCATTTACACGAAGCGTAATTATGATATGAGCATTTCGGACACAAGCTTTATGGGTAAAAGTAATTTTTCAATTATCGGATATGAAATTCCGCTTTCCGCATTAGTATTTATTCAGCTGGATGAAAAACTTTGGATGGATGCGGGCTTAGGCGCTAATTTAAATATTTTCCCTTCTGATGTGACTACCTATCAAGATTATTTTATTCAATTTAGTGCGAGAAAGCAAAAAGTAAATGGCGGTGTGATGGGACATTTAGGAGTAGAATATCGCACTGCAAAATCAGGATACTTTTATTTAGGATTTGTTTACTTAAGATCGCTCAGCACCATTTACAGAACCTTAGTGGAGTATTATCCAGAAAGAGATTTTGATAAACTTCCTACAGCTACAGGAAGAACTACCTTAGGTGGGGATTATTTTGGAATTGATTTTAAGTATTTCTTTCATGAAGATCCGGAGAAAAGGGAGAGGAGGAAGAAGAAGTAGTTAGATGTTGGATGTTAGATGTTAGATGTTAGATGTTGGATGTTAGATGTTAGATGTTGGATGTTAGATGTTGGATGTTAGATGTTATGACCTAGCCTGATCCCGACTTGCCTTTGCATAGCTACGGCGAAGCAAGGAGTTTCGGGAAGGTTGACTTTTTAGTTAAATTGCATTTTAAATTAGCTACACTCACTCTTAATTCAAAAGTATCTTAGTGTTCTCTGGGCAACCTTAGTGATCTCCGTATTAAAAGAAGTCAATATTAAAATGGAGTTTCCACCTCATTTGTTATTTTTCGTTTACCACTGAGAGCACAGAGTTTATCACGGAGGGAACAGATTGATTTAGTTTCATTTTATTTTTTTAGGAATTTTAATTTTTTCTCTCTTGACAAGAAGTTTCAATATAGATCATGATTTTAAAAAAAAGTTATTGTGACCTTTTGGATTTGCATTTCAACTAAACTTAAGACATAAAAAAAAGCAACACAGTCCTAAACCATGTTGCTTTTTATTTAGGTTCAGTTATTTAATTCAACAACGTTGCTTTCGCATCGTTTAGGATGTCGAATGCAGCTTCCTTGGTTCCTGACTCCGCATAGGTGCGTAAAACAGGTTCTGTACCTGAGGCGCGAATCATGAGCCAATCGCCGTTCTCGAAAAAGTATTTGTAGCCGTCGAGATCTTCTACCTTTGCAACTTTGTATTTTCCGAATTTGGAGTAATTGCCAGATTTGCAATTGGCTAATACTTTTTGTTTGATTTCTTCTTTGATGTGAAGGTCGTTTCGTTCGAATGAAAAACGTCCGACGATTGCATACACTTCGTCAATTAAATCATTTAATGTTTTGCCACTCTTCGCCATGAACTCCCAAATGGTGAGACCCATCCAGATACCATCGCGCTCAGGAATATGTCCTTTAATGGCAATACCACCCGACTCTTCTCCACCTAATAACACATCTTCATGTATCATAATTTCGGCAATGTATTTAAATCCGATTTTAACGGTTTCAATTTCGAGTCCGTAGTGTTTGCATAACTTCTCAACTTTAGGTGTTGCTGAGAACGCCACACACACTTTACCGCCCAAGCCTTTGTACTTATGCAGATAGTGAATCAATAATAAAATGATATGATGTGAGTCTACAAAATTTCCTTTGCCATCATAAAATCCTAAACGATCGGCGTCACCATCGGTCACTAAGCCAGAATCGATTTTTCCACTGTTCTTAATTAAATTTGAAAATTCTGTTAAGTTTTTATGAATAGGCTCTGGTGCTTGTCCCATGAATGAAGGGTTATAGTCGCAATGCAAAAATGTTAAATCTGGCATCAAACGCTTCATCACATTTTGTCCTGAACCATACATGGCATCAAAAGCTAAATTTAATCCTGATTTTTTTATGGCATCGAGATCGAAGTTGGCTTCCACGTGATCGCAATACATCGTTTCAAGATCAACATAAGTCAATGAACCGTTAGCTTCTAAAGTGGCAATGTCGATGGAAGAATAATTCACGGTGCATTTATCAGGAATCAAATTCTCAATTTCAGCAACTAAAGATGGTTGCAATGGACCACCGAACGATCCTTTCAATTTAAAGCCATTATAAGAAGGTGGATTATGACTAGCGGTGATGATGATTCCTAAATCCTTTTTTAGCTTCACGGCTCCCAAGGAAATCATCGGTGTAGAAACAAACACTTTAGATAACTCTACCTGCACACCGAGTGTACACATCACACGAGCTACCGTTTCACAAAAAAGTTGGCCTGCAAAACGGCAATCATGACCTAAAACAATTTTAGGTTTTGTGTTTTGTTTCAACAACCACTTGGCGGTTCCTTCCGCAACACGTGCTACATTTTCAACAGTGAAATCTTCAGCAATGATGGCTCTCCATCCATCGGTTCCAAATTTAATTTTTGTCATCTTAATCGGTTTTATGTGGTTCGTTTGGGCTTATACGTATCCTCGTCGATAAGTTACGAAATTAAAAAAATAAGATTAATGTCCTCCATTATCTTGCTAAATTTAGTTGAAATCAGTTCTATTTCCCTAGCTAGTAATTCTCCACAAAATAACTCACTTTATTCCAAGGACTTTGCAACAGTGCTTTTTGGTACAAATACGACTGACTCCGAGTAATTTCCTGCTGATTGATTTTACGAATAACGTAGTTGAAATTCTTAACACGAATGAAATCGATAAGTTGCATTTCATTGACTTTTACATCGAGTTTCAATAAATCTTTATAAGGGATCTCGGTCAAGGGTGAATCGTTGATATAGATGATAAGTCCCAAGGGATCGTATAGCAACTCCTCTCCTACTTTCTTCCACAATTCATTCACCTCAATCTTGGTTACTTTCCATTTAGTTTTTTGCGTAAAGTTGGACAATTTGTCGGCACCCAAATTAAAAAACACTTCCTGATTATTTTTTAGATATTCACCAATCTCGTCTAAAAGTTTATTTCCATTATTCACTTTTTCACTCGTAGCTTCGGTCGATTTATCCAAGGTCCATACCACTAATTTTTGCGGCACTTCATTCATCGAAAAAGTATTGACATTAAATCGTAAGCTCCCAATATACTCGTCCCTAATTTTTTTCGAGTCATTCACATTATTAATCACCTTTCCTGCAAACTGCAAGAACTGATAATTATAATTTTTAGAATTTAGAAAACTCGCCAGGTTGGCATTGAAATTCCCATTGGCATTGGTGACCACTCTTTCTCTCAGGAAAAACTCTTGTAAGTCGGAATACTCCACATAACCATATTCCACATCTTCACCCTTTGAATTATGATTTGAAAATAAAAATCCGCTGGTGGTACTTTTCAAATCCTTATTTGCATTACTCCACATCTCATAAACAAAAATCACCTCCTGATTTACAAATTGTGTATTAGCACTTGCATCTATCTCGATTAAACTTTGAGCAATGATTCTAAACTCTTTGTTCGACGAATTCCAAAGCTTTACCTTTCCACTGAGAATAGCATCATAGGTAATACGACACAATTCATGCACAAAATTACAACCAATACTATCGGCTTGTTCGGCAGCGGTTACTCGAAGTATGACGGGAATTTGCGCTTGCACCTTGGCAACACTCATCACGCAAACTAACACCACAACTATCCCCTTTTTCATTGGTCTATAAATATAGTTATTCTTCCCTACTCTCACAAGCTATCTTTTTCTTTCTGTTGAATCCAGGTACTGTAACTTGCATCTTGTACGACTCGATCTTTCGGAATTTCACGTAACGGTTCACACGGCTTCAGGGTTTTGTACATCTCTTCGGGAAGTTGTTGATACAATTGCGTGCCTTTTGTTTTCCAAGCAATCATTTCATCGGTGATGTCTTTGATGATTTTTGCGGGATTCCCTACCACTATTTTCCGCTCGGGAATTTGCATGCCTTCCGGAATAAAACACAATGCACCCACCAATGAATTATCACCTACTATTACTCGATCCATCACCACGGCATTCATTCCAACTAACACATTTTCACCAATGGTAGCACCATGAATGATAGCACCATGACCAATATGCGCTCCTTCTTTTAGATGAACTGTCACGCCAGGAAACATGTGTATGGTGCAATTTTCTTGAACGTTGCAACCATCTTCAATAATGATAGCGCCCCAATCGCCACGAATTGCAGCGCCCGGACCAATGTACACCTTCTTTCCAATAATTACATTTCCAGTAACGGTGGCATTGGGATGAACAAACGCACTCTCGTGAATGACGGGACGATAACCATTGAACTCAAAGATATTTGCCATGTACTAAATTACTTTATTTTTTTAGATGGATCATCAATACACAAAAAATTACGTCTGAATAATCCCAACATTAAATTGCTTTTCGATGGGTGCATGATTCGCCATTTCTATTCCCATCGAGATCCACTTTCGAGTATCCAATGGATCGATGATGGCATCCACCCATAAGCGCGACGCGGCATAATAGGCCGACATCTGTTCGTTATAACGATCGGTAATTTTTCAAGAGGGCATTCTCTTCTTCCTCTGTAAATTCTTTTCCTTTAGCTTTCAACGTTGCTGTTTGAATTTGCAAAATCGTTTTTGCCGATTGCGCTCCACCCATCACTGCAATTTGTGCGCTGGGCCAAGCGAAGATTAAACGTGGATCGTACGCTTTGCCGCACATCGCATAATTTCCAGCACCAAAAGAATTTCCAATGATGATGGTAAATTTAGGAACTACTGAATTGGCAACTGCACTTACTAGCTTAGCTCCGTCTTTAATGATTCCTCCTTGCTCCGAGCGCGAACCCACCATAAATCCAGTTACATCTTGTATAAAAATCAACGGAATTTTTCTCTGATTACAATTCATAATAAATCGCGCAGCTTTATCGGCGCTATCACTAAAAATCACTCCGCCAATTTGCATTTCGCCTTTTTTACTCTTCACCACTTTACGTTGATTCGCCACAATTCCAACGGCCCAACCATCGACACGAGCATAACCGCATAAAATTGTTTGACCATATTTATCTTTATACTCATCGAATTCGCTGTTGTCGACTAAGCGATGAATAATTTCGAGCATATCATATTGCTTATCGCGCGCCTCTGGAATAATTCCAAAAATTTCTTTCTCATCTTTCTTAGGATTAGCTGCTTCGGCACGATCAAAACCTGCATCGGGCAAGCGTCCCAACTTTGAAAAAACGCGTTTGATATAATCCAAACAACTTTCATCGTCAGGAAATTTATTATCCGTTACTCCTGAAATTTCACTTTGCGTTGTGGCACCACCTAATGTTTCATTGTCCACATCTTCCCCAATGGCCGACTTTACGAGATACGATCCTGCTAAAAACACAGAACCTGTTTTATCAACAATCATCGCTTCATCGCTCATGATGGGAAGATAAGCTCCTCCTGCTACACATGAACCCATGATCGCTGCAACTTGAATAATGCCCATAGAACTCATCACAGCATTATTTCTAAAAATTCTTCCGAAGTGTTCTTTGTCGGGGAAAATTTCATCTTGCATCGGCAAAAACACTCCTGCGCTATCCACCAAATAAACGATAGGCAAACGATTTTCCATGGCAATTTCCTGTGCTCGCAAATTCTTCTTTGCTGTCATGGGGAACCAAGCGCCCGCTTTTACAGTAGCGTCATTCGCCACCACAATACATTGTCGGCCCGAAATATACCCTATAACGACTACCACCCCCGCAGATGGACATCCGCCCACATCTTGATACATTCCATCGGCGGCTAAAGCACCAATTTCAATTTGTAGAGAATCTTTATCTAACAAGTAAGCAATTCGCTCACGCGCTAATAGTTTCCCTTTCTCCTTCTGTTTCTCAGCACTTTTCTTCCCTCCGCCTTCATAAACGCCTTGCAACCTTTGTTGTAAAGAACTTAAAAGTAATTTATTGAGATCCTCGTTTTTATTAAATTCAATATTTTAAGCCATAGCTTCCTGCATTTCTGCATGTATTAATTTGGTTACAAAGATAGTTTTACAAGATGGAATAGGCAAGTAATTGAAAAACTGCTATTTATACCAATTTCTACCCGATAAATTGGTTGTATCATACCGACTTACATAGACTTATTTTTAATTGAGTTGACAATTTTATTTGTAGCGTCGTTATGAGATAGTTTTTCGAGTATTTCCTGGCTCTGACTCATCACTTGATTATAACCAATCGTATAAAAATCCTTTGCTTTTTTATAATCAAAAACTTTTGTGTTTTTTAACTCATGTGGCTCAATGAGGACTGCACATATTGCTTCACGATAAACGGTATTACTAAACACACCCAAATGAAAAGTGCGTTCCAACACCGACCATGTTGACGATACTTTGATGATCTCACCAACGGGATTTACATGCACTCCAACAATAGGATCCTTAAAATCCTGCAAAGGCTCGACAGGTAAATTATTCAATACACCACCATCTACCAACAACATTTGATTATGCTTTACGGGTTTAAAAAGTCCGGGGATGGAGCATGATCCCAACACCACTGGTTTCACATCTCCTTCGTTAATATAATACACTCTTCCCGATAATATATCGGTAACAGCTATGAAAATAGGAACTTTAAATCCATCGAAAGTAGCGGGTAAATACTGCTCGAAAAATGTTTCTACCTTATCCATCTTCAAAATTCCTCTGCTGAAGGCACCGCGAAACATTCTGAAAATTTTATTTTCTACTAACAATTCTAATACTACACGAGGTTCGTATCCGGCCGCTAAAAAAGCACCTGCCATGGCGCCAGCGCTGGTACCGCTGTAACGAGTTATTTCGACACCCATTTCTTTTAAGGCTTCCACAACTCCTAGATGAGCAAAACCACGGGCACCACCTCCCCACTGAATTCTACCAACAAAAAACTAAAAAGCTAAATAAATTTAAAACTCATCCAACTCCACCATCGGATCCCAAAAAAGTTCCTTAAACCGAACCACCTGATCATTTTTCACCTCCACGCCATCTTTCTTCAACATTTTTTCCATGGCATCCACTTCCCCAAAATGATGTTTGCCGCTCAGGAGTCCATTACGATTCACCACGCGTTGCGCTGGAACGGGAGGAGCGACACCATGCGCTGCATTCATTGCCCAGCCCACCATGCGCGCTGATTTTGCCGCACCCAAATACTTTGCAATAGCTCCATACGAGGTAACTCTTCCCTTTGGGATGAGTCGGGCCACAACATGAACATCCTCGAAAAACGAGAAATCGTATTTACGAGGGTGGGTTCTTTGATTTAGGCATTTTGCGAAATTAAAAAATATGCACAATGCTTTACGCAATTCAAAATATTCAAGATTAGCTCTGCGATTGATTAATGCTTTACGCATTTCAAAATATTCAAGCCTCTCCACTCGCGAGGCATCGCGCCCCTCTCCAAAGGAGAGGGGCTATTTTATTATTTTAGAATTTAAATAGATAATTATTAAATGTTCTTTAAAGAAAAGAATGAAAGGAATAAACCAAACTTTTCGCGAGGGGAGAGGCCAATGTCATTAAGTTAAGAAATTTTGACCCAGAATGCAATATATGTTTATAGAAAAATGTGGTTTGTGTTGTTCGACCCCTTCGGGGTCGTATATTTTTGCGGTCTTTTTTTTCTATAAACATGATGCCTTCGGCATCTTGATGCTTAACTTAATGACATTGGGGGAGAGGCTTTGACTTTAAAAGGATAAAAATTATTCTATGTCACTAAGATTACTATTTGTAATTTAATAATAAACTATTTTTACAACGACATGATCTGGTACTCCCTATTTATTCGCAGTTTTGCCGACAGCAACAGTGACGGTATTGGTGATTTAAAAGGGATCATCAAGCATCTCTTGATTATCTCGAAGAATTAGGCGTTGAAGGTATTTGGTTGTCGCCCATTCATCCAGCACCTCGTATCATAAATATGATGTGATGGATTATTACGGAATCGATCCTGAATACGGGACGATGGCCGATTTTATGTTGTTGATTCGGGAGGCACATCGACGTAACATTAAAATAATGTTGGACATGGTTTTTAATCATTGCAGTGAACAACATCCATGGTTTAAACAAGCGTTGAAAGGAAAGAAAAATAAGTATCGTGCATACTTCAATTGGAAAAATGCGCGAGAGGTAAAAAAATTGAACTTGACCGATTGGCATGTACCTGAAAAAGGAGCTACCGATGAATGTTATTACGGACTTTTTTGGAAAGGTATGCCCGATTGGAATTTTGATCATGCAGCAGTTCGACAAGCGATGATTGACATTTCAAAATTCTGGATCAACAAGGGCGTAGATGCGTTACGGTTAGATGCAGCGATGCATATTTTCCCTCCTGGAAGAGAAAAAGACAATGTGATATGGTGGCAAGAATTGAGAAAAGCATTAGGTAATAAAATTTTTATGGTGGGAGAAATTACACAATCTCCCACTTACATCCAGCCTTATTTAAAAAAAGGATTGAGCAGCGCTTTTAATTTTGATTTAGCTGAAAAAATTATTCAAGCCGTGTTGCAAGAAAAACACGATTGCTTAGGCTTTTGGCTAGCAGAAGTTCAAAACAATTTTAGAAAAACGGATATGAATGCTTGTGATTCCATCTTCCTCAGCAATCATGATCAAGTGCGTGTGGCGAGTAGATGGGATGGAAATATTCAAAAATCGAAATTGGCAGCAAGCATTTTATGCTCCTTGCCCGGCGAAATTTTCATATACTATGGAGAAGAGTTGGGTATGTTGGGATTGAAGCCCGATGAATTTGTGCGGGAAGCTTTTCCGTGGACTTGGGAGCAAAACTCTCAAAACTGTACATGGCATACTTCGAAATATAATCTTCCTTTCACCCTCCCATCTTACCAGCAACAGAAAGCCGATCCAAAGTCGATTTTTAATCATTACCAAATATTATTGGCTATCCGAAAAAACCATCTTGCCTTAACACATGGCAACATTGAAAACGTAATTTGCAGTGATCCCTCCGTGCTCATCTTCACCCGAAAGCATGCGCAACAACAAATTTTAGTGATGCATAATTTAACAGGTGTTGATGTAATTTTACGTCACGAAGACTCCTCCTTCGAATACACGATGATTCATTCTTCTAGCGAAAATCCATCTCCCAAAAAAGGTAGCTTTCATGTGCCTGCATACGAAACATTGATGGTGGATGTGAAAATGTAGATGTTTAATTTAATCGATGGCAATTAAAATCAAATTCTCCTCTTGGAAGATTATGTAAGAATATAAAGTTGGAAATCCTAAAGGAAAGGGGCGCAAAATATTACGCCCTTACTAGGATTCACCTCCGTATTTGGGCGCCTTCCATAAAATTAGATTTCATCCAATTTTATGGAAGGCGGGCTCTATTTAGGGTGCTTAATCTTGTAACCTCGCCATAAATGGCGAGGTTACAAGATTAAGCCAATATAAACACAATTCAGAAGAATAAATACCTAGTTTTTGTCTTATAAAATCTCTTCCTGTATCCCATATTAAAATTAATTCGCTATTTCTACTGAAGAGGTTTTCATATTGCGCAAAATGAGATTACCTTTGCACCCTTCTAAAAATACGATGAATATCAAAATTACGCTACCCGATCAATCTGTTCGTGAATTTCCAAAAGGAAGTTCGCCGATGGATGTGGCCAAATCCATCTCTGAAGGATTGGCGAGAAATGTATTGGCGGCGAAGGTGGATGGAGAGATCCAAGACCTGAACCGACCCCTTGAACAAGATGCGCAAGTGACCTTGTTGACGTGGAACGATGCAGATGGAAAAAATACGATGTGGCATTCGTCGGCGCATTTGATGGCTGAAGCCTTGGAATTTTATTATCCAACCGTGAAGTTTTGGGTGGGTCCGCCCGTAGAGAATGGTTTTTACTATGACGTAGATTTCGGTGGAATTGTTTTTTCTGCCGATGACCTGAAGAAGATTGAGGATAAGATGGCTGAGCTTGCCAAACAAGGCAACCCCTATGTTCGCAAGGAGATGAGCAAGGCCGATGCAATTCAATATTTCACAGAGCGTAACGACCCTTATAAACTCGATTTATTAAGTAACCTCGAAGACGGTAAAATCACCTTTTATACGCAAGGAAATTTTACGGATTTATGTAGAGGACCACATATTCCCAATACCAGTCACATCAAGGCCATTAAGTTAACCAATGTTGCCGGAGCCTATTGGAAAAACGATTCAAATAATCCGATGCTCACCCGAATTTACGGAATTACCTTCCCTAAAAAATCGGAGTTAGAGGCTTACCTCACCATGGTGGAAGAAGCGAGAAAGCGCGATCACCGAAAAATTGGAAAGGAAATGGAAATTTTCACTTTCGATGATGATGTGGGTCCAGGCTTGCCTTTGTGGTTGCCCAATGGTGGTGTGTTGATTGAAGAATTGGAGCGTTTGGCTAAGAAAACCGAAGCAGTTGCGGGATACAAACGTGTTCGTACTCCTCATTTGGCGAAGGAAAGTATGTACCTCACGAGCGGACATCTGCCCTATTACGCTGATAGCATGTACCCTCCCATGGAGTTTGAAGGGGAGAAATATTATTTGAAAGCGATGAATTGCCCGCATCACCATAAAATTTTTAAGGAGATGAATTTGAGTTATCGTGACTTGCCTTTACGCTTGGCGGAATACGGAACATGTTATCGTTACGAGCAAAGTGGGGAGTTGTTTGGGTTGATGCGTGTGCGACAACTGCAGATGAACGATGCGCATATTTATTGCACCAAGGAGCAATTTGCAGATGAGTTTAATGCAGTTAATGACATGTACCTCAAGTATTTCCGAATTTTCGGTATTGATAAATACGTCATGCGTTTCTCTACTCATGAGCCAAGCAAATTGGGACAGAAGTACGTGGACAATGCGGCTTTATGGTTGGAGACGGAGGATATGGTGAGAAACGTGTTGATTGACTCGAAAATCCCATACATCGAAGTGGCAGATGAAGGCGCATTCTATGGGCCAAAGATTGATGTGCAAGTTTGGAGTGCTATAGGACGCGAGTTCACACTGGCAACCAATCAAGTAGACTTCGCGGTACCGGCTCGATTCGGTTTAACTTTCCGAAATGCCAAGAACGAAATGGAGACGCCCATCTGCATACATCGTGCGCCGCTGGGAACCCATGAGCGCTTTATTGGCTTCCTCATTGAGCATTATGCTGGTAATTTCCCTCTTTGGTTAGCTCCCGAACAGATCGCTATTTTGCCTATTTCCGATAAATTCAACGGATACGCAAAAAAAGTTTTACAAGTCCTGATAAATTCCGATCTTCGCGGGCTCGTTGACGACCGTGACGAAAAGATTGGCAAGAAGATTCGCGATGCCGAGATAAAAAAGATTCCTTACATGCTGATTATCGGCGAGAAGGAAGAGGTAGAAAACTCGGTTTCGGTACGCCAGCATGGAAAAGGGGATCAAGGAACCATGTTGGTGCAGGAATTTGTCGACAAAATGCATGCAGAAATAAAAGTACTCTTGAGTGCTTAGATATAAATTAAACTAACAAATAAAAGGAGGCCACATAGCAACTTTTCCTTACAAACCCGGATTCGGAAGAGGTCGGGGACCTATTAAAAGAGAAGCGGAACACCGCATCAACGACAAAATTAAAGCCACGCATGTGCGCCTAGTAGGTGACACGGGTGAGCCTCAAGTTTTATCAATTGACGAAGCACTCAAGATGGCTGCCGATGCAGGTCTTGACTTGGTAGAAATTGCAGCCCAAGCGGATCCACCCGTTTGTAAAATTGTAGACTACCAAAAGTTTCTGTACGAGCGCAAGAAAAAGGAAAAGGAAACTAAGGCCAAGGCCAGCAAGCAAATCTTGAAAGAGATTCGTTTCGGTCCCAATACTGACGAGCATGATTTCAACTTCAAGGTGAAGCATGCGATGAAGTTCCTGGAAGAAGGTGCAAAGGTGAAAGCTTATGTACATTTTAGAGGAAGAGCGATTGCATACAAAGCACGTGGAGAGATCATCCTCCTAAAATTTGCACAAGCGTTGGAAGAATTTGGTAAAGTGGAGATGTTACCCAAGTTAGAAGGAAACAGGATGTTCTTACACCTGGCTCCATTGCCGAATAAAAAATCAAGTAAACCGACTAAAACTGCTGATGAGAAGGTAGCCGGAAAACCAAATGCCACGAAAAGGAAAGAAGAAGCTCCCATAAAAAAGAGCGCTAACATTCCTTTTCCAGAGCAAATAGTTGACGAGTCGGAAAATAATAACGAAGCATAAAATAATTGTCATGCCGAAAATGAAAACCAACTCCAGTGCGAAAAAGCGTTTCAAGCTCACCGGCACAGGAAAAATCAAGCGCAAGCATGCTTTCAAAAGTCACATCTTAACCAAGAAGACGACGAAAGCAAAACGCGCATTAACCGCTACTGGTACTGTCCATGAAACCGACACGTACAGAGTAAAGAGAATGTTAGGAATCGCATAGTCGAATAAACTAACTTCTAAAACTAATTCTAACCCGGTACTTAGCTTCAAGATCCTCCTAAAACAGGACGCTAACGCCAAAAAAACGAAAACAACATGCCACGTTCAGTCAATCACGTAGCGGCTAGAGCAAGAAGAAAGAAAGTTCTTAAGCTCGCCAAGGGTAATTTCGGTTCCCGCAAAAACGTATGGACAGTTGCCAAAAACACTGTCGAAAAAGGTCTCCAATATGCTTACCGCGATCGTAAGACCAAGAAGCGCAACTTCCGCGCATTATGGATCCAACGTATCAACGCAGCAGCTCGTATTCATGGAATGAGTTACTCTCAATTTATGGGTAAAATTCACGCCAGCAATGTCGACATCAACCGCAAGGTACTTGCCGATTTAGCGATGAATAATCCTGCAGCTTTCGAAGCGATATTGAACTCCGTAAAATAATTTTAATGCCTTCTCGGATTATAAAAAAAGGAACCTTCGGGTTCCTTTTTTTATTTTAGTCGCTCGTTCGGGTTACGATCCCGATAGCTATCGGGAACGAATCAATACGAATGTACGAAATACGAAGGTTACGAATTACGAATCGATACGAATGTACGAATTACGAATCTTACGAATACGCGAAATCGCTAATAGCGACGCAGCTATCATAAAAAATCATCGCGAGGCTTCGCGATCATAATAAATCAGTGCCTGCCTGCTGTAGCTTTAGCGAAGGCAGGTTCCAAAAAAGTATAGATGTAACTACTCAGCATTAATTGTAGACCAATTTTCCTACTTTTGAAATTATGTTGACGCTTATTCCTCGCTATTTACTACTCCTGCTTTTCATGTTGGGATTTGGGTTATTGGCTTATTACAATGTATTGGTAGACGACGACCTCGTGATGCTTCGCGGTGTGCAGGCTCACGGCATTGTAGGCGCTACTATTGATCACTACGACAGTTGGAATACACGTTGGATGTCATTCTTCTTCCTGCATACTTGGATGAGCTTTTGGAATGAAGACAGCTCGCCCCTACTCTATCATCTTTTTACCTTGGGGAGTTTATTCTTTGTATCGGATTTGTTTCTTCGCTCCTTGCAAGCAAAAAAGGGATTGAACGCATTTACATCCACCCCTGATCGCATTTTAAAATCGGGATTGTTTACGGCGGCCTTCATCATCTCTAGTTTTCATATTGGCGATACTTGGTTTTGGGTAAACACCTCTACTATGTACGGCTGGAACCTCATTGCCCTATTAGGTGCCGTTAGCATTTCCATTAAAGCCACTGCGCAATAAGTTCATTCAAGACAGTCTCATCACCTTTCTCGGGCTGTATGTGGGGGCGCTGCCGAGCCGGCGGTGGTTTGTTTATTTGTTATCCTAGTCGGTGTACTTTACTATAAAAGCGACCGAACGCAAGAGTACCGAAACCACATCATCAATTTTCTCATAGGCATGAGCGTTAGTTTTGGCATTGCCTTGGCGGGCGATGGACACAGCAAACGCGAAGCCGCACTACCTGATCTGAGTGTTATGGATTGGCTCATTCACAGCGGCTACTTCAGTGCTAAAATTGCATGTATTCATGCTCCACTGCGCATCTTTTTAGTGTTGACCTTACTCTACCCTATTTTTTCGAATAACAATACCACTCCTAAACTCTCCGTGGGAAAAGGAACGGTGTATGCACTCGTGGCTTGGCTTTTTGTGGTGGTGCTGCATACCTACTTCATCACTTTTGTGATGGGGGACTATGGTCCACCGCGGGCTTGGAGTTTTATTAGTTTTGTGAGTGTGTTGATTGGTGGTTGGTGGTTGTTTAATTATGCGAATAAAATTCCAAGTGTTGTATTGCAAATTTCTACTTGGGTTGCGGTAATTATTATTGGCTATGTAGTATACATTCAAGTAATCGAATTACCTCCCTACTTGGCCTATTTAAAAAAGGTAAATGGGAAGGAAATAATGTTTGATGTGAATGCGGTGCCTAAGTCGGGGTTGTTGCATCGGCTTAGCCAAGAAGTCAGTACGGAACCCTGAAGTTGAAGCGGAGCGAAATACTTCTGGGAAGTAATGTACTTCTTGGGTGAGTTTTAGTGAATAGCTTTGCCCTGCAGTTGGAGTGCAAATCTACCCTTGTGAACCTCAGACAGCACCACTCTCCCTCCCGATTGCTATCAGTGCCGCAAATCTACCCTCGAGAGCCTCAGGCAGCTCGCTCCTACTCTCCTACTCTCCTACTCTCCTACTCTCCTATTCTCCTATTCTCCTAACACCCTTTCAAATATCCCTAAAATCTTGAATTCTTCTGCGTTTTCAATGTTCACCTAGATTCTTAATTAAATTTTTCAAATGCCGTTGTACCTCACGCTCCACTTTTTCAAAACTGGGTAGATTTTTTATTTGGCTGCTTAATGAATGATTCCATCTCGCTTTGTATTGTGGCAATCGTTCCATTAATTTCTTTTTAAAATCAATTGGGTTTATTTGTTTGATGGAGCACTTTGCCTTGAATTCACTCAAATAAAAATCGATATTCATTCCATGTTGATCAAGTATATACCATAAATCATAAAAATCTCTTGCTTGCATTCTTTGCATTATTGAACGCATCTTTTCCAAAATCACTTCTTCTAGTGTATAACAAAGCAGCTGATGTCCGATCAAATCAGAATATCCAAGAAAGGCATCTTTGAGAATGGGTTGAAAGAGGAGTTGTTCTTCTCGAGAAATGTCAACTTTTACGCTTTTTTTAGTCGATTGTCCTCCTAGCGGACCTTGGTAACTAATATAAAAATTGAAGCCATCGTTGATGTGTTCAGTAAAATCATTGATTTCTAAAGAAATGTTGGTGGCCTCTTTTACGTATTCAAAAGATTCATTAAACCATTTGAAGAGTTGTTCGTTTTTTAGTTCACGAATTAGTAAAGTGAAATCAAGATCTTCTGAAAAACGATAGTCTTCAAAGTAGATTTTTTTGAGAACAGTACCTCCTTTAAAGGCTATCCACTTAGACAAATCTTTATGCTGTGAGATTCCTGTCAATATCCAGGATAGGATATAATCCTTTTCAATTTGTTGATCTCGAACACCAAATGCTCTCGCTTTTTGTTGGATCTCTGCCGACTTTATCATGTATAAATGGATGAAATAATGGATTCCGTTTCTATGTTTTGTTGAATGCGCCAGCGACTATTTCTTTTTCCTTCTTTTGGTAGTTCAGTATCTAACAAAACATAAGATGCCGTTCTTCGATTTTGTAAATCTTCTAAAATTGAAGTGCCCATCTTTAGTACCTCTAGAAGAAATCCCAAACGCTTAATGACCGCTTGTGAATCGAATTGTATTGTATAATTCAAAAGGGTTTCATAGTTTATTTTGTCCTTTGAAATAAACAAAGCTCGGGCGATGTCTGGAATTCCGCCTGCATATTCTGGTTTGAAGAGACAATCAACAAATGTTTTTTCTAAGTCAGAGCAAAATACTTTATTGAAATTGTCGACCCATATTTTCTTCCCTCCAAAAAAATGCTTTTCATTGTGATAGATGAATTGAAAAGGTACTTCCTTGATTAGAATTTCAGATGGTTTTATTTGTTTAGAAACTACAATTTGCTCCTTCAAGGAAGGCTGTGTTATCAATTGATGAATTTGCAACGCTGAATAATATCCAATATAATGTGGGGTATTATTTACAAGATGCTCTACTGCCAAATGCCAATCGGGCATATAGTTTTGTGCATCTTCTTCGTATGGGATAACGGAATAAATACCGTCTTTCAACCTCATTAAAAGACCTCTCCGCACCATATCACTCAGCAACTCCCGGATGGCTCCTTCTTTTGAATGCGGGAGAGCTTGTGTGGTGATGCGTTGATTGAAATAGGCAATTTTCTCTTCATTGAGGTAGCTCAAAAGCTCACCACTTTGTGTTGAAATATACTTATTTTTCATATCCAATATATCAGTTTAAACCTGACTACAATGATACGAAAAAAATGTAGGAAAGTGACAAAATAATCCAATAAAATTATAATTTATATCTTAATTGTCAGTATAAAGCTGATTTATAAGATATAAAATACAACTTTTTTACTATTAATTCTCTTTTTCTTCGCGATCTGCCCTCGAGAGTCTCAGGCAGCTCTCTCCCCCGAAGTTGAGCTTATCACGATCGGGGCTGCTACTCTCCTTCCCGATAGCTATCGGGACTAGAGGCTTGCTCTTCGTAAAATCCAACCGAACGCAGCAGTACCGAAACCACATCATCAATTTTCTCATAGGCATGAGCGTTAGTTTTGGCATTGCCTTGGCGGGCGATGGACATAGCAAACGCGAAGCCGCCCTGCCCGATCTGAGTGTTATGGATTGGCTCATCCACAGCGGCTACTTCAGTGCTAAAATTGCGTTCATTCATGCTCCGCTGCGCATTTTCTTAGTGTTGACCATGCTCTACCCTATTTTTTCAAACAACAGCAGCACTGCGAAACTCTCCCTGGTAAAAGGAACCTTGTATGCGTTTATGGCTTGGCTATTTGTGGTGGTGATGCATACCTACTTTATCACTTATGTGATGGGGGACTACGGTCCACCGCGGGCATGGAGCTTTATCAGTTTTGTGTATGTGTTGATTGGTGCATGGTGGTTATTCAACTACTCGAATAAAATTCCTTCTTTAGTAATTCAAATTTCTACTTGGGTTTCGGTGGGTATTATCGCCTACGTTGTGTACATTCAAGCAATCGAATTACCTCCCTACTCTAGCTACGTGAAAAAGGTGAATTCGAAGGAAATAATGTTTGATGGGAAGGAAGTGCCGAAGGCGGGGTTGTTGCATCGGGTTAGCCAAGAAGTCAGTACGGAGTAATGTACTTCTTGGGTGAGTTTTTATTGAGGGAGGGAGATGTTTGTTATATTTAGTTAATATGTTGATTTTTAGTGTCATTAATCTGGTTCAGTAGCTAAGATTTAAATATTATTTATATAGACATTCCCAAAACACCTTAACTGAGTACTTAAATTTTCGTTTTTTTTTACAAATGAACAATATTGAATCCTAACTAACACTCATATCATCACAATGGAAAGATGCACAAGTTAATATGAAAACCAATCCATAAAGTTTCAGTTTCCTTGTCATTAATAGGGTAAATACGATAATATTTTGTGTATTTTTAACCAAATAAAATGATTTTCATTAAATGTTTATATTGTATATAACTAAAATTATAATTATAAAAAATGACAATAACAAAAAAAGACACAATTAAACTTTTTGAGAATAAGAGATACAAGTATGAGCTAGGAGATTCGTTAGAAATACTTAAAAAATATGGAGATGGCATTTTTGATCTGGTAGTTACATCTCCTCCTTACAATGTCGGAAAGGAATATGAAACGACTACTTCCATTGAAAAATATCTTCAACAACAAGAAAATATTATTAAAGAAATTGTGAGAGTTACAAGTTCAAATGGAAGTATTTGTTGGCAAGTAGGAAACTTTATTGGTAAGAATAAAGAAATATTTCCATTAGATATCTTTTACTACAATATTTTTAAATCACATGGTTTACAACTAAGAAATAGAATTGTTTGGCACTTTGGACATGGATTACATACCCAGCGTAGATTTTCTGGTCGATATGAGGTAATCTTATGGTTTACAAAAGTGATGATTATTATTTCAACGTTGACCCAGTACGCGTTCCATCTAAATATCCTGGTAAAAAACATTTTAAAGGTCCAAACAAAGGTAAACTATCGGGTAATCCAAAAGGTAAAAATCCTTCTGATGTTTGGGAAATAATAAAGAGTGATTGGGCAAATGAGGTTTGGAATATTCCTAATGTGAAATCCAATCATAAGGAAAAGACAGACCATCCATGTCAATATCCTATAGAACTTGTCGAACGATGCGTGCTAGCACTTACACCAGAGAACGGATGGGTTTTAGATCCATTTGCTGGTGTGGGATCTTCATTGATTGCATCAGTAAAAAATAAACGATATGCAGTAGGTATCGAAATGTATAAAAACTATGTTAAAATGGGTAAGGAAAGACTAAAACTACTTGAAAAAAACAATCTTAAAATTCGTGAAATCAATGAACCAATATATGATCATACGAAATCTAAATTATCTATAATCCCTAATGAATTTAAATTAGCATTATCAAAATGAAAATCTGCGATACTTATAGCCATTTAAATGCCTCTGAAAAAATAAATCGTAAAAACAACTTAATGGAGGAACTGGAAGAAATCTTAACCGACAATACAATTACATTCGGTTTAAATAGACCGGATGAAATAAAAAGCAATATCTCTAAGAGGTTTAATCATAATGGATGGGCAGATAAAATACGTGTTGGGAATTCAAGACTAACAATAAACTACCTTAAAAACAAGGTAGGCGTTTGCTTTCAACTGGGGAATGTTGCGAGAACTTACGCTGACATTTTAAAACTTGCCCAATTAGGTAAAAAGAATGTCATTGATATTGGTGTTATAGTAGTACCTCATAAAATCGAGTCAAAAAAAATGGGAGCTAATTATGCACAATATGACAGACTAGCTTCTGAGATAAAGCATTTTGAAGATATTATTCATACACCTATTCTAGTTATTGGGCTATCAAACTAAATTTATTATTATGAAAAATATTACAGAAAGAATTGAATACATCAAGCGCGCTTTGAAAGTAGCTAATGAAGACATTTCTCATAGAGAATATTATACAATAAAAAACTGGAGAAGCAAACAAAGTAATCCACTTCATTTAAAAGTGATTCGAATTGATTGTGATTATTTAATGTTTAGAATTGAAAATTCACGGACGGAAATCCAACAAATGAAGTATTTAAGAGAGCATTCTGGATTACCGAGTGACTTATTCAAAGATCCCGAGTCTTCAAATGCACAAGAAATACAAGAAATTATTTTAAATCAAATAAATAAAAATGCAGGTAAAGATTTTTTTGATGATTTAGCTTTAAGGGGACAGGATGAGTCTGCTATTATTACCCATGATGGTTATTTGGTTAATGGAAATAGGAGAACAGCAGCTCTAAAACAATTAGGTGAAAGATATATCAATTGTGCTGTACTCCCAGAAGATACGACAGCTAAAGATATTTACGAACTAGAACAAGAATTACAATTATCTCAGGACTTCCGCGAACCATATCATTGGATTAACGAATTAAGAAATATTAGAAGAGGCATAGAAGATTCTCGATATAAATATACAGAAAAAGAAATGGCTCAAAGATTGCGGATGAGTCTTTCAGAAATAAAGTCTAAACTAAAAATGCTAGATTTAATTGATGCATTTCTAATTTGGAAAAATATAGATGAAAATTACGATTATGAAAAGCTAGATGAGACTGAACAGATATTTATTCAACTAGAAAAAGTTTCTAAAAAATATAAAAATGATGATGCCAAATTCCGAGAGTTAAGAAATGCAGTTTTCCATTTAATAGAAGTAAAACCAGCTAAGGGAAGACTATATAATTATGTGATGGACTTGATAAGAAATTTTGATCAGATATATTTAAAACTAATATCTGAAAGAAAAAGTGAAGAAAAGAAAACTTTAAAAAAAAATAAAAATGAGATTGAATTTATTGATCAGTTTGACGATTTAATCGCTGATTTAGATACTCCAACAGAGATTTTTACGGATTCTAAAAATGCTACAGATCTAGCTTTAATTTTAGTAGAAAAAATTGCCGATGCAAAAGCAGAGAACAAAGAAAAAAATGATGTAGAAGCCGTTTATGAAGCAGTTAGTACCGCACTAAGGGAAATCCAAGGGCTGGTTATTGATACTGACACTGCTAAAATTGATAGTGTTAGAAACAAACTAAATCAAATTATTCAAGCTTCAAATGAGCTGCTTATTCAAATTAAAGATAATGAGGATTAAGTTAATATAAAATGTCTAAAATTTTAATATCAATAAATTCTAACGATTTATTTGTCACAATTGATTATTCCAAGGCAAGTTCAAAGGTTATAAATAGTCTAAAAATTTTGCTACTTAATTCAAGTGAAAATGCAATTCCAACCCCAATTGGAATTCAGATACCTTGGTTTGATCTTAAAAGAATTCTAATACAGGTAATTGCTTTAATAAAAACGGATCAATCAACTTTTGAATTTAATGATTTTGCTCAATCACTTATTAAAGAGTACTTAGATGATTGGAGAAATCTTAAAAAAGATTTGAAAAATGTTGAAATAGATTTTGATGCAGTTAATCCAGTACTTGAATCCTACGGATTTGGAAGGAAGTTAACAAAAGAGCAAATTCGTGATTGCAGAAATCTTCTTGAACTAAAACACGGTGCAAATTTTTCAGTTCCAGGTGCAGGGAAGACAACAACAATTCTTGCAGTAAATACAATAATGAGCGCAAGAGGACTTTTGAATAAAATTTTTGTTATATGTCCAATTACTGCTTTTATTTCCTGGCAAGATGAAATCAAAGAAATCTTTGGTGAAGGAAAGATAAAAATCATGAAGCTCACAACTAATATTATACAAAATCCTTTTCTTCTTAATACAGAAAATCCAGATGTGATTTTGGTAAATTATGAAAAATTAAGAAAAGATGCAATTAAATTAATTCCATTTTTCTTAAATCATAAAGTCCACATCATACTTGATGAGTCTCATAGAATTAAATCAGGTTCAAACAATTTAAGTTATAATGAAATTAAAAAACTTTCTGATATATCCTTTAGACGAGATATTTTATCTGGCACACCAATGCCACAAGGCATTAATGATTTAATATCTCAGTTTGATATTCTATGGTCAGAAAAATTATTCCAAATGTGGATCAAATAAAAGATGATTCACATAAAATTAAAACTGTAAACGAAGCTATAAAAGACAAATTTGTTAGAACTACTAAAAATGAATTAGGATTAAAAGAACCTATTATTAAATATAGTCATATACCTCTAGGACCAATACAAAGTGAACTTTATTCATTATTGAAATCTGAAGCTGCTCGTTTACTTGCTAATATGGACAAGAATAACAAAGAGACATTTCGAAGAACAGGCAAAAGTGTAATGCGACTTTTACAGGCTGCGACTAATCCAATGCTACTTGGTACTGATGATGAATATCGTGACAATGAACCTATCGCCCCTTTAGATAAACAAGTCTGGTTTTTAATTGAAGAATTTACAAAGTATGAGAAGCCAGTTAAAATTGAATTTCTGAAAAATAGAGTAAATGAAATACTATCAAAGGATAAAAAAAATAAAATTGTCATTTGGTCTTCCTTTGTAAGAAACATTGTTATTTTGGAGAAACTTTTTAAAGAATATGATCCAGTATCAATCTATGGTGCAATTCCATCAGGTTCAGATGATGATGAAGAAAAACGTGAAGGAAGGATTAGGAAATTTCACGAATCTTCATCATGTCGAATTATTGTTGCTAATCCTCAAGCTTGTGGTGAAGGAATAAGTCTGCATAAAGTATGTCATAATGCAATTTATCTCGATAGGACATTCAATGCAGCCCATTTCCTACAATCTGTTGATAGAATTCATAGACTTGGATTAAGTAATGAAATCGATACTAATGTCGAAATTCTTGTTTCCAAGGAGACTATTGATGAAGTGTTAATACGAAGATTGAATGAGAAAATAGAAAACATGGGACAAGTACTAAATGACAAATACCTTACAAGTTTAGCTTATGATCCCTTTGATATTAGACTTGAAGATGAAAATGGTATTGATTCAAAAGATTTTGAGGAAATCAAGAATCACATTGTACAATAATGGGAAAAGGAACTATTTTATCTTCAGGCAATATTGTTGCTCTTTGGCAAATAATATTGCTTGCAAAAAAATATCCAATCCTTCATGTAAAAACTGCAGTGGGCACTTTGACAAGTACAAGTATTTTAGGTGGGTCTCTTCCTTTTGATGGAGGTTTAAAAATCGGGAACAAATACAACTTCCTTGAAATAAAATCGGGAAATATTGTCCTAATGGAAAGTTCAATAAACAAGCTAATTCCACTTTGTGAAGAGGACTTTCCAAATAAATCTGTCACACGAGCAATTCTTGAAATCGTATTAAAAAATGAAAATTTTGATTGGTTAATATACTTTGATGAAGATCCTGATATTTTTAAGGTAGGTATTCCGAATGAGTGGATCGATCTCTTAGAAAATGCATCATTATTCAATTTTTCAGATGACCAAGTAACAGCATGGTGGAATAAAGTCTTTTCAAGATACACTTCATATAAGGAAGGGAATAATGCTAAAGTTGGAAAAGTTGCAGAACAAATTTGTTTTAACCATGAGACAAAAAGGTTGAGTACTTTTTTTGAAGATGGAAAATATAGTATTCCTGTTAAATGGGCATCAATGATTAGTGACAAATTTGGATTCGATATTCTCTCAATTCGTGGAAATGAATTAAAACACAGTTTCATTGAAAAGGATAAAATCCGTATAGAAGTAAAATCAAGTACTTTTAAAGATGAAACTAAATTTAGGTTCTATGTTACTCGAAATGAATGGGAGAAGGCCATTGAAAATCTCGATGATTATTTTTTCTATTGCTGGACATCTGTAAGCTTAGAAAAGCAGTCCGCATTGGGACCATATATTATTTCAGCTAATCAACTCGAATCTTTGATTCCTATTGATGTAAATCCAAACATTTGTTCATGGTCGGAATGTAGGTTCATTGTAGATTTATCAACAATTAAAATTAATTTATAATAAATTATTATATGTAACCGTCCAGTTTTAAATGTAAATTCCTAAATAATCAACCGAGATGAATATAGAGTTGCACCCCAGAATTAATGTTGAGAACCCTATTTTAACAAACAATAAAATAATACTCGGAAGTTTTCCTACATGGACCTTAACAGATTCTCAACCGCCGAATAAAAAATTAATAATTCTTAAAAATATTGAAAGAATCAATAATGGAGATATCCCATTTTTCTATGGAAGTTCTAGTAATCAATTCTGGATTTGGTATCAATTATTTATAGATCAAAATATATCTATAAAAAACATAGCTGAGATAGAAAGAAGCTTAATGGAGAACTCCATCAGTATTACAGATGTGATAATAAGCTGCGAAAGAAAAGAAAAATCATCATTGGATAAACATTTAACAAATAGAACCTATAACCATTCTTTTTTTAGATATCCAACTTATGGAGAAACAATAAAAATTCTTTGTACCTCAAAAGGAGTAATGAATGAAATGTTATTGAATAACGTTTTTTTAAAAAAACATACTTCCTTATCTATTCTTGACAAAGAATCTATTGCATTCCAAAACAATGTAATTCGAGAAATCAAAGGCAATCCTAACAATATTAAAAACCCATTTTATAAAATACTACAATGCGAAACAGGGGGTAAAATTGAATGTTTTTCGACACCATCTCCTGGAAGTCCATATAGAAAACTTATTGATTTTGGATTAAACACTAAAAACAGTAAAGACTTTTTGAATAGATATTTATCAGTGATATTCAAATGGTTTAATCTCGCGGAAAATACAAAAGAATGTATTTTACAGTAAAATATAATATGAATGACACAAAAAACAGTTTACATTTTAGGTGCAGGGTTCTCAATGGAATTTGGAGCACCATCTCAATCAAACCTTCTCAAAGCTATATTCAATCTACGACAACATCCAATATATGGAAATAAAAAGCAAATTGAAGAATGGTTATATGAACTCAATACTTTTCTATTAAAGGGCTTACACGTTACAGATGAACAAATAGTACATTATTCTCTTGAAGATATCTATACTCCTATAGATAAATCTATATTGGAATTCATTTCGTTTCGCAATTACACACCAATTCAATTGTTACAATTGCGTGATAAAATTAATAGATTAGTGATCCTTGCAATAAGAAGTGAAATTGAAACTAATAAAGATAAAAAAAAGGGAATTGACAAATTCGCAAGATTATTAGTTGAGAAATGCAAAGTTAGAATTGAAAATGAAAAAGAAGATTTAGTTTCAGTAATTACCACAAACTGGGACATAATTTTAGATAACAAAATTTTTAATGTTATAAATGAAGATGAAATACCAAAAGGGCATAAATTCTCAGGTGTACTAGATTATTGTTGTTATATTAGTTCACTTACTGAAAAAGATGAAAAAATAAAACCTGGCTTGTATGCACTTGGAAAAGGAAGATATAATGTAAAACTTCTAAAACTTCATGGATCATTAAACTGGTTACAATGTCCTAAGTGCTCCAGACTTTTTGTTAAACTTTATCAAGACTTTAATGGAGGATATGTTATTGCAAAAAAGTATTGTAGACATTGCAATAAAAACTTTCCTGATGTAAACAAAGATACTAATTGTCTATATACAAATTTAATTACACCGACGTTCTTAAAAAATTTGAATAATGTCCAAAACAAACTAGTATGGCAAAATGCTGCTATTGAATTATCCGAAGCAAGTAAAATTATTTTCTTAGGATATTCTCTCCCTCATGCAGACTTTGAATTCAAACAACTTTTATCCAGAATGATAAGAACCAACGCAGATATTGAAGTAGTATTAATCAAGGATGACAATCCTGAAAATTATCATGACAAACAAAAATATAATGCTGCTGGTTATCGTTTTGAAAATTTCTTCAGTGGACGAAATTTAAAAATAAGCTATGAGGGAGTAGCAAATTATTTGGAAAAATTGTAGTTCAATTAAACTTACCATTTAATAACTTATTCCATTTCAAGAAGATATTACAATATATTTAGATACTCTTAATAAAATTAAAAAAATTTTGCTGTTCCAAAAATCAGGATAATTTCAAGATATTAAATCGAAAAAGGAGTTGCCGATTTAGTTCGACTTAAAACCTTACTTTGGATACCCTCTATTGTACCTAAACCGAATTTTGATGGACAAACGGAATGAAGAAAAAAAAAATAAACTATAAAAGCATTAATTATTGAACCGACATCTTACTTTTTATCTATTTTCGTTTAGTTAGATTATTATGCAATCAGGCCTCTACGAATCACTAATTACCCAACTGTTGAAGAATGAACTTAAGCAAGTGGAAGATGGTAGTTATTATATTCAAAAGACTAAACTGGATCGAGAAGAGGCTGCTACAGTACTGGCAAGACATATTGGGCGGAGTGTTCAGGAGGCGTTGTCATTTTTTAAAGGCGAATTACAAATCGAGCAACAAGTAGAAGTGTCGAATAAGATCCTTCAGTTCCTTAAGGAAGAAATAAAGAATCAAGATTATCAACCAGACCTGGTTGAATTGGAAGGAGAAATACTAAAAGCAGTTTATGCAAAAGTAGATGCACATTTTTCAGATTTTTCATTACATTTAAAAGAGATATATCCTTATACTCGACTTACTCAAAGTGAACTTTTTACTGGAGGCAATGTCGGACTTTCAATGGAGAGTGAGCTGAAGAAGGAAATTCGATCATCGGATTCTATTGATTTCTTAGTATCCTTTATCAAGTTCAAAGGAGTTGTTACTTTATTGAATGAACTAACTGAGTTCACAGAGGGGGGTGGTAAATTGAGGGTACTTACTTCAACGTACATGGGTGCTTCCGACTACAAGGCTATAAAGCTCTTGGCGGAACTAAAGAATACGGAAGTTAAAATTTCTTACAATACAGGTAATGAACGATTACATGCCAAGGCCTATTTGTTTCATCGAAAAACAGGGTTCGACACGGCCTATATTGGATCATCTAATTTCTCACGATCAGCTCTAACAGATGGACTCGAATGGAATTTAAAAATTACTACTCAAGAAATTTCGCACATCATCCAAAAATTCAAAAAAACTTTTGAAGCATATTGGGATAGCGATGACTTTGAACACTATGTTGAGGATGCGTTACATAGTGAAAAATTGATTCAATCCTTAGGAAATGCAAAGGGTTTTAAAAACTCAGATAGTACTAAATTCTTTTTCGAAATTAAACCCTATCCTTTTCAATTAGAAATTCTCGAGAAATTAGAAGTAGAGCGTACTGTTCATAACCGATTACGAAATTTAGTGGTAGCGGCTACTGGAACAGGTAAAACCGTTATCTCCGCATTCGACTATAATCGATTTAGAAAAAGCAACGGAAAAACTAAGCTTCTCTATCTGGCTCATCGTAAAGAAATATTACAGCAAGCTATAACAGTTTTCCGCGGAATAGTTCAAAACAACAATTTAGGTGAATTGTGGGTAGATGGAGAAATACCTGATCGCTATGAGCATGTATTTGCCTCCGTTCAAACTTTGAAAAACCGAATTGATAGTTTAACATTAAGTCCGGAATATTACGATTTCATCATTATTGATGAATGTCATCATTTAACTGCCAATTCTTATCGAGGAATAATTGATTATTTTAAGCCAAAAGTGCTTTTGGGTTTAACAGCTACTCCTGAGCGCATGGATGGTGGAGATATTACAGAGGATTTCGAGAATCGTATTGCTGCTGAAATACGGTTACCTGAAGCGCTTAATCGTAAATTACTCTGTCCATTCCAATATTTTGGAATATCGGATAGCGTTGATTTATCTAATGTAACATGGGAACGAGGTCGATATGTTATAAGTGAACTATCGACACTTTACACAACAGATAACCAAAGAGTAAGAGATATAATTTCAGCATTAGATAGATATACAAAAAACGCACACGATGTGCGAGCATTAGGATTCTGTGCCACAATTGAACATGCAAAATTCATGGCTGGGAAATTTACATTAAAAGGATTCAGTGCAGCTTACTTGACCTCAGAAAATAGTAATGAGAGAGATGAAATTCGAGAACACTTCCGATCGAAAAAAATTAACTACCTTTTCGTGGTTGATATTTTCAATGAAGGTGTAGATATTCCAGAAATAGACACAGTACTATTTTTAAGACCTACAGAGAGTCTAACGATTTTCCTCCAACAATTAGGTCGTGGCTTACGTTTAGCAGAAGACAAAGAGAGTTTAACTGTTTTGGATTTTGTAGGAAATGCACGTGCGGAGTATAAATTCGAGAACAAGTTTCGCGCATTAATAGGTCCAACTGCTACCACAGTTACAAAAGAAATCGAAGACAATTTCCCTCATTTACCGCTTGGATGTTCAGTAATGCTTGAAAAGAAAGCTAAGGAAATCATCTTAGAAAATATAAAAACCGCAACCTCATTTAGAAAAGATTATCTCATTCAGAAAATTAAACATTTTAAACACAACACAACTCTATCTCTTAATTTAAAGAATTTCATTGAATTCGAAAATGTTCCACTCTCAATTATTTATAAAAGATACGGATGGAAGCGTCTTTGTCAAGAGGCAGGAATTATAAACGAGTTCTCTGATCCGAATGAAGAACAAATAATCAAAGCGATAGGTCAGAAATGGTTAGCCACACGTTCCACTAAATATTTTGAGTTCATTCTCAAACTCGCTAAGCAGCGTTTTAATATCGACTTTAGTTCTTTAACCAAAGTAGAACATTTAATGCTGACCATGCTTCACTATGATGTCTGGCAAAAAGCAGAAGGATTTTCTTCTTTAGAAGAAAGCATACTTTCAATTGGTAAGAATCCAATTATGGTAGAAGAGATCATCGAATTAGTAGAGATTCTAATTGATCAAATTGATTTCAAAGAAATACCAATCCAATTACCCTATGCACAACCATTAATGGTACACAGTCGGTATACTCGTGACCAAATCTTAGCTGCTTTGGGTCTTAGCACCTTTAAAAAACGTTCATCTAACCGAGAAGGAGTTGCTGAAAACAAAGAAACAAACACAGAGTTATTATTCATTAATTTAATCAAGACAGAAGAAAACTTTTCTCCAACCACCATGTATGATGATTATGCCATCAATGATTATCTCTTCCATTGGCAAAGTCAGAATGCCGCAGGACCAAAAACAAAAAAAGGGAAGTCATACATCAATCATCTTGAAAATGACAAGCAAATTCTATTGTTTGTCCGTGAGAAATCAGAGGATCAATATGGAAATACTATGGGGTATGTTTTTATTGGTAAAGCAAATTTCCAAGAAACATACGGTGCAAAACCCATGAGCATTAAATGGCGATTAGAAGAACCTCTACCCCATTTTCTTTGGAGGGATGCAGCAAAGCTAGTGGCAGGATAAAAAACTAATGAAACTATACGCCTATAATGTGAAATAAACGATGAGAACGACATTATTCAGATTCTCAATTATTTTACTTCTAACCTCTTGCTCCCACCCTTCTAAGGAAGAAAGCGCCAAGTGGGTGTATATTGAAGATGGAGCCTGTTACATGGAAAGAGAGCGAGCTAAAATTGATTATGAAAAAGGTATAATAAAATATGCAGTATATAATTACTCGTCATCACTTAAAACTGATAGTGTAATAAAAAGTATACTTGAACGGTACAATATCGAATATGAAAATTTAGGAGAGAATTGTAAAAACGATAGCAATTGCTACGGAATCTATATGCTTTCGAAGATCGAAGAAAAATATGGAGAAGGATTTATTAACAGTCTAATTACTGTAGTCAAATCGCAAGTAGAAAAGTAAAGTAGGAGTTTTAATCTAACTTAAAACTCAAGGATGCATTATGGATGCTCAACAAATATTTATTATTTCTTTAATTTAATTAGATAGTATCTCCCCCATCACCCCCCTCACCACCTCAACCCTAGCCTTCGCAAAGTCCGGATTATTCGGATCATCGCAAAGCACTAAGTTGGCAAAGTAATAAATGCCTTTTGCGGTTTTTGCATAGCCTACGTACCAGCCGATGTCGGTGTTGTCTTGGAAACCCCAGCCTGTTTTGGCATAGAGCTCGTAGCCGAGGGTGTCGTTTACGAAGAGGATTTGGTTCACGATGTCCATGCTGCGTTGGCTCATGGGTAAGGTGCGGTTGTAAAGCTTTTGAACGAATTCAATTTGCTGTCGAGGCGTGATTTTAAGGCCACCACGCAGCCAAAATTGGTCGATGCCACCCGAAGTGTCGCGATTGCCGTAATTAAGTGTGTCGAGCCAGTATTTCATTCGCTCGCCTCCTACCCTACGCGCTAATTCTTGGTAATACCAAACGGTGGAGTTTTTGATGGCGGTTTTGAGGTCTTGGTCGTAGTTCCAATTCTCATTCTTTCGGATGACATTGTCCCAAGGGAGCACGAAGTTTTCGTCTTTGATGACACCCGTTTCTAACCCAATTAAGGAATTGCAGATCTTGAAGGTGGATGCGGGTGTGAATCCAACATCGACTAAGCTGTCGTTGTAGATGCTGTATTTGTTTTCTTGGGGATCGAAAAGGATGAAGCAGCCTGAGACGTGGAAGGAGTCGTATAGGGCTTTGAAATCGGGACGTAGCTCGGTGGTAGGTGTGGAAAGGGTGTCATGGGGTGTTTTGGGATTTTCAGAATTGCAGGAGATGATCCCTTGAGAGGAGAAAAGCAAAAAAAGAAAGGCGAATATCCGGTGGGACATAAAATTCGGGGATAAGGGAATGCTAAACTAAAGAATTTTTTGCTTCGAGCAAATTTTAAACGCGGCGGCGCTACGTTCGGCAGCGATCGCAACGGTCTCTACTTAACGTGCGCGATCCCGAGCTTCTGAAGACCCATGCTAATATTTAAAACCCAGTCAGGATTTTATTGGTTAAGCTCCAAAATGATCTTCAATTCGTTTCCGATCCTCCATGGGTTTGTCGTTTTTATGGTACAATTCAACGAAGATGATTTTTTCATCGATTGGAAAATAGGCATAAATTAACCTGAATCCAGCATTCACTCCTTTTCCTTTTAAGGCTTTACAAGCTATTTTCTTCACCTTGATGATACATGTTTCCAGACCCAAGTTATCAATACGAAAACTAAAGGGAGGTTTTTCATCCGGATAAATTTCTAATACCTTTTTAACAACATTCAAATCATCATGCAACGTTCGGTATTTCTTTAAAAGGCTTTTCAAATCCCTTTTAAATTCGGCTAACTCGTCAAAGGTCATTGCTCTTCCAATTCATCACCATAATTTCGTACAGAGAAAGGTGCATCTCTATAAAAAGCTAATTCATAATTTATCTCTTCACCATCTTTGGAAGCAAGCCAAGGCATATCCTTATGCGAGTAGTTGCTGATGGCCGCAGCCGACCAATCACTCATTTGCTCGACAACACGATCAATAACTTCTGTTTCACTGGCCCTTAACGCTGTTAAATCCGCTTTCTCTAAAGGCAAATACCGAGTTTGAGCATAACCCTGGTATTCCGATTTTACTCGTTGTAATTGACCCTTTGCAATCATTTGCTGAATGATGGTATCAATCTTTTGCGGGACGGGACCATATGGTAATTTACGATAGCTTGCACCTGTTAATTGCTCCTCATACAATTCATAATAGTTGAAATCGGAAAAATATAATAGTTTGTAAAGAACTGTTTCTCCTACGTTGGGCTTTCCAGCACATCGTTCAAGAATATACAACACTACATTTTTAAACTTATTGACCTGTAGTGTGGGCATAGAAATTCGCTCTTCGCTTTTCTTAGCCTTTTTCTCTTCCTTGGAATCAACAGCTGAGCTTGCAGAAAAATCCTCCGACATAAAATCATCTAATGTAAACCCTAAGACCATTGAAAATAGTTGAAGTTCGAGAATATCAACACTTCTATTTCCTAACTCAATTTGCGCTAAGGAAGGCCGAGAAATTTTGACATGCTTCGCCAACTGCTCCTGTGACAAACCTTTCAATTTGCGAAGCTCCGTTATTCGCTGACCAATTTGCTTCTGTGCTAATTTTGTTCTCATCTCTATTTACTTCCATGTAAAAACGATACAAAGATACTCATTGTTTCATTTTCATACAATTAATTGTTCTATAATCCCACAATAATTATGAAACTAGCTGATAAACAATAAATTTAACAGCTGCGATTCTCTTCAATTAACTATATTTGCTCAAGAATTTATGTCTTTAAAGACATAAAATTCAACCCATCTTTTAACATCATTACAAAAACAAAAACCAAATGAAACTATTTTTTACCCTACTATTCACGCTCAATCAAACGAATCCATTCAATGGTTAGGAGAAGGTTATATGGAGACAGGAAATAAAGAATTAGCCATAAAATATTTCAAAGAAAGCTTAAGTATTAACTCCGATAATCGATGGGTAAACGAGAAGGTTAAAGAGCTGGAGGAAATAAAATGATTAATAAGAATTATTAAATCAATTCCATTTTTACTTTGCCTTAATAGCATTATTTAAGCAAATCTTAAGAAAACAAAGATTGGAACTTAAGTTAAAAACTGAATCTTTGAAAAATGAAAATACTGATAGTAGAAGATGAACCTGGAATCGCTGCTTTTTTGAAGCAAGGATTGGAAGAGGAGTCTCATGCTGTACATGTAGCAGAAGATGGAAAAAAGGGCTTGCAAATGGCCTTATCTGGGGAGTATGATCTACTCTTGTTAGATTGGATGCTTCCGGGATTGAGTGGCATTGAAATTTGCCGACAGTTTAGAAAGGAATTTCACGAAACGCCCATCATATTCTTAACGGCTAAGGATACATTAGACGAAACCATTTTTGGATTACAGTCGGGAGCCAATGATTACATTAAAAAACCATTTCATTTTGAAGAATTATTAGAGCGAATTAAAGTTCAATTGAGACCCAAATCGGGCGGGCACTCCGTTTTTAATTTGGGTCCAATTTCGCTCAATACAGAAACACATCAAGTATTTAAAGATAAACTAGAGATCCATTTAACGCAAAAAGAATTTGCCTTGCTCGAACATCTCATTCGCAACAAAGGCAAAGTATGCAGAAGAACAAGAATCATAGAGAGCGTTTGGGACATTCATTTCGACTATGATACTGGCGTCATTGATGTGTATATAAATGCGCTAAGAAAAAAACTTCTATTATCTGAAAATGAAAATTACATCCAAACCGTGCGTGGTGTGGGTTATATCGCCAAAGAATTATGAACCTTAGCTTTAGAAACCGAATTGCATTTCATTATATGTTGGCCACGGCTATCATTATAGCAATTGCATTTACTGCGATCTATTTTGTTGTATTCAATTCAGTATTCAGAAATCTTGACAACGATTTATCCTTCGAAGCACAAAAGCATACCAATGAAATAAATATTATTGGCGACAGCATTCAGTTCAAGAACAAAGAAGAATGGAAAGAGCGAGAACATAGTGAAGTTCAAGTCAACCCTGTTTTCATCCAACTGATCGATATTCAAGGTCGGTTTATGGATAAATCACCTAATTTGAAAGAGCATAACTTAAGTTATAATGAGTTAAAATTTGGAGGTCATTTTGATTCTCAAATGGGCTTCAGGAAAATTAGACAAGTACAACTCCCTTTAGAGCATGAAGGAAAAATAGCGGGATACATCCTAGCAGCCATGTCGTCAGAGGCCGCTATTTCTACGCTCTTACAACTCAGAAATATTTTAATAGTAGCGTATTTGTTTATTTTGATTGGTCTTTACTTTGTTTCGAGATTCTTAGCCGGTAGAAGTATAAAACCAGTGAAAGAAGTAACAAACACAATCACTCGAATCACCAAATTCAATTCAAAAGAACGTGTCGAATTACCTCCTTACAAAGATGAAATCTACGAACTATCCACCAACTTTAACTCTTTGCTTGATCGAATAGAAAATACACTTGAAAGAGAAAGACAATTCACTTCCGATGCATCGCATGAATTAAGAACTCCACTGGCCACCCTTATCGGAACGCTCGAAGTCCTCATCCGAAAACCGAGAAACCAACATGAGTACGAAGAGAAAATAAAATTTAGTCTCTCTGAACTCGAAAAGATGGCAAACTCACTTGAGCATTTACTGTTGCTAGCTCGCCTCGATATACCATCTGAAACCATTAATAAAAATAAAGTATACCTACCTACTTTAATTGATGATTCGCTGGATCGATTTAAAAAACTAATTGAAGAAAAAGACATTCAAGTAGAACTTCAGTTTGAACAAAACCAAAAACTTTTAGTTCCTCAATACTACACACATCTCATTATTGAAAATATAATCAATAATGCGATCAAATATTCAAAAATCAATACCACCATTAAAATTAAAGTAGATGAAATTGATGATCATGTTATTTGCTCCATTCATGATCAAGGGATTGGTATTAACAAAGAGGATTTAAAGAATATTTTTGATAGTTTCTTTCGTTCGGATGCGCTTAGCCATAAACACATTGCTGGGAATGGACTTGGGCTTTCAATCGTGAAAAAATGTGCTGATGCCATTAAAGCAACACTCACAGTAGAGAGTGTTTTAGAAAAAGGGACCATTGTAACTATCAAGTTTTAAATTAATGAAAAGCACTGCTAAAATTTTCTAAGCAGTAAAGACAACTATTCGTTTCTAAGTACATTACCATTTATTTTCTTTTCAATGCTATAAAAAGGCTTAAAAAGTCTTTACAAGCCACTTTCATTTCTCGAACTGAACCACCAGCTAATTTCTTAAGTCAATCTTAAGAAAGGCTTGAGATCAGCCTTAGGATGCCACTCTACTTTTGCTGTATAAATTTAGTCAAGTAAAGTAATGTTAGAGAAAATCATCCAATATAGCATCCACCACAAACTGATTATACTTTTATTCTCTGCAGGCATCATCGCTTTTGGACTTTACTCTCTTTCTGAGATTCCCATAGGAGCTGTCCCTGATGTTACGAATAATCAAGTACAAATTATTACCACCTCCAGAAATTTAGCAACAGAAGATGTAGAGAAGTTTCTTACTTATCCTGTCGAATTGGAAATGGCCAACTTGCCAGACGTGAAAGAGATTCGTTCGATCTCCAAGTTTGGACTTTCGGTGGTGACTGTTGTTTTTAATGACAAAATTGGAACGTACTTACCCCGACAATTAATTGCAGAAAAAATTAAAGCTGCTGAAGAAAAGATTCCTGCTGGATTTGGAAAACCATTCATGGGACCCATCACAACGGGTTTAGGTGAAATTTATCAATATGTTATTGAAGTAGACTCCTTATTCAAAAACGACTATTCACTCTCTGATGTAAGAACCATCCAAGACTGGATTGTGAAGCGTCAACTTTCGGGTATCCCAGGAGTGGTAGAAGTAAATACATGGGGTGGCTATCTCAAGCAATATGAAGTAGCGATTAATCCAGAAAAACTAAGAAGTTTAAACATTTCTGTTCCGCAAACATTTTCAGCATTAGAAAAAAACAACAGTGTTGCCGGTGGTGGTTACATTGAAAAAACAAATCAAACCTATTTCATCAGAGGCGAAGGTTTAGTGGGTTCTTTGAAAGACATTGAAGATATTGTTATCGAAAGTAGAAATGGTGTTCCCATCTTCATTAAAGATGTTGCCACTGTTGGATTTGGTCATGCCACACGTTTTGGTGCAATCACTGGCAATGGTGAAGGTGAAAAAGTATTAGGGCAAGTGATGATGCTAAAAGGAGGCAATTCAAAAGCAGTCATTGATGCTGTAAAAGAAAAAGTAGCGCAGATCTCGCCATCACTTCCTCCCGGCATTAGCATCAATCCATTTCTAGAAAGAAGTGAGCTGATCGACAAAACGACATCTACCATTGCAGAAAATCTCATTTTAGGTTGTTTAATTGTCATCTTCGTTGTTGTACTGTTGCTCGGCAATATACGCTCTGGTCTGGTGGTAGCCTCGGTTATTCCCATGTGTATGTTATTTGCACTTTCACTGATGTACATTTTTGGTGTAGATGCGAATTTGATGAGTCTGGGTGCTATCGATTTTGGAATCATCATTGACGGAGCGGTAATCATCATCGAATTTATTGCGTACAAAATCACAGCCGAACGCACTCACTTATTAGCACTACCGAAAGCCGAAAGACAGAACTTCATTGACAACATCACTCATTTGGGGGCAAGCAAGATGATGCACTCCGCTGTTTTTGGTCAGTTAATTATTATTATCGTTTTCATTCCGATACTCTCATTAGTGGGCGTAGAAGGAAAAATGTTTAGACCGATGGCCTTAGTATTTTGCTTTGCATTGATCGGCGCTATGATTTTGTGCTTTACCTATGTGCCCGTAATGGCTTCTCTATTTATAAAGCCATCCGATACCTCCAAAAAAAATATTTCTAATCGCTTCATCACATTTTTAGAAAACAAATACATTCCAACCATTACCTGGGCTCTCCATAAAAAGAAACTTGTATTAAGCATGGCCTTAGTGTTGTTACTCGCAGTGGGATTTCTCTTTACACGGATGGGCGGAGAATTTGTACCGACATTAGATGAAGGTGATTTTGTGATACAACCCGTTTTAAAAACTGGAACTTCCTTAAGTCAAACAGTAATCGCGACCACAAGAATTGAATCCATTCTGAAAAGATTTCCAGAGGTAGAACAAGTAGTCAGTCGAATTGGAGCTGCAGAAGTACCCACCGATCCCATGTCGATGGAAGAAAGTGATGTTATTATCAAACTCCGCCCAAAAGAAGAATGGACATCTGCTAAAACTAAAGATGAATTGGCCGACAAGTTCAAAGAAGCATTGACTGAAATTCCAGGAGTAGAATTTGAATTTACACAGCCCATCGAGATGCGTTTCAATGAACTGATCACTGGAGTTCGTGCTGACTTAGCCATTAAAATTTTTGGTGAAAACTTAGATGTGCTCTATAAAAAAGCAGTAGAAGTTGAAAAAGAAATAAAAGGAGTTCAAGGAGCCGCGGATATTATTGTAGAAAAAGTAGCAGGTCTACCGCAGATGTCGATTCAATACGACCGACAAAAAATCGCAAAATACGGATTGAATGTTGAAGAATTAAACAACATTATCACCATGGGATTTGCAGGAAAAACCGCAGGAACTGTGTTTGAAGGTGAAAAACAGTTTGACCTTGTTGTTCGATTTGACACGGCCCATCATCAGGACATTCAAGATATAGAAACGGCATCCATCCAACTTCCCAATGGAAATCAAGTGCCGCTGAGCGAATTTGCAACCATCTCCTATACCAAAGGTCCTGCGAAAATTTCCAGAGACAACACCAAAAGAAGAATTGTTGTGGGCGTGAATGTAAGAAACAGAGATTTAGAATCGGTCGTAAAAGATGTTAAACAAATCATTGATCAAAAAATTAAATTACCAACAGGATACACTATCGAATATGGTGGTCAATTTGAAAACTTAAGAACCGCAAAAGAGCGACTAATGATTGCTGTTCCCATTGCATTGTTACTCATTTTTGTTCTACTCTACTTTGCGTTTGACTCCATCAAAGAAGCGTTAATTATCTACAGTGCCATTCCGATGTCGGCGGTAGGTGGCGTTATCTTTCTTTACATGCGTGATCTTCCCTTCAGCATTTCTGCTGGAGTTGGATTCATTGCACTCTTTGGAATTGCTGTATTAAACGGAATCGTGTTGATTGAAGAGTTCAAAGAATTAAAAGCGCATGGTATCACGGACATCAATCAACGAATCCTTTTGGGCACCAAGAACAGGTTGCGCCCAGTTTTGCTCACCGCCTCAGCAGCGGCCTTAGGATTCTTACCCATGGCCATCTCCAGTTCAGCGGGAGCGGAAGTTCAGCGACCTCTCGCAACGGTGGTTGTAGGCGGACTCATTTCCGCAACAGCACTTACACTTATAGTCCTTCCAGTGCTCTATGCCATTTTTAATAGAAAAAGGCAAATAAAAAAATCTAAAAAACCAGCAGTAGTCATTGCAACTATCCTATTACTTGCTTTACCCATTTATGGACAGAGCCAAGATCATAAAATTACGGTAGAGCAAGCGGTTGAAATTGCATTACGAAACAACCTAGGATTAAAAGTTTCATCGCAGCGAATTATTCAAAGCGAGCAACTCATTAACAGTGCCATTGACATCAACAAAACTGAAATCTACTACAACAAAGACCAAAGCAATATAGCGCCCAATAACCTACCACTGGATGTGTGGGGTGTCAGTCAAACCATACAATTTCCAACGGTATATGGTGCACAACGAAAAGTAATGAAACAAAAATCTCAACTGACCAAAGATCAACTTTCGATCGATAAACGAATGGTCACCAAAGAAGTTCATAAAGTTTACAATGAAATTGTGTATTGGCAACAGATGCAAACTAATTATGAATATCTCGATAGCCTATATGCTTCCTTTGAACATGCAGCAAACCGCAGATTTGAACAAGGAGAATCCAATTACATTGAAAAATTAACTGCAGAAACTAAGAAAAAAGAAATTTCAATTCAGCTCAATCAAGTACGCGAAAACATATACCGGAATTACATTTTGTTAAATCATTGGCTTCAGTCTGACAGCAGCTTTACAGTAAGTGAAGAACATTTCGAAAAAATAACATTGCTTGCTTATGACAGCTCATCACATCCTGCACTCCTCTATTTAGAAAATGCTAAAAAACTTTCGAATCATACAGCCTCATTAGAAAAACAAAAATTACTGCCCGACATTAATGCCTCCGTATTTCAAGGTACAAATCAGGGTGCAGGAACACAATCTTATTCTGGATTTCAAGTAGGAATTGGTATTCCACTTTGGTTTGGAAGTCAACGGTCGAAAATAAAAGCTGCAAAAACCGAAAAAATAATCATTGAGACAGAAAGTGAAAATTTAAAAATTCAACTTCTCACAAAATATAATGCATTGCGATCTGACATACGGAAATTTGAAGAAGGAATATACTATTATCAAACGAAAGGAAGCAAACTAGCTACAGAAACCATCTTCCATGCCAATAAATCGTATCAAAATGGAGAAATAAATTTTTTCCAGTACACTCAATTATTGGAAAATGCAAAAAACATTCAATCCAATTATCTCCACTCCCTTCTCCAATACAATGTTACGGTTTTGGAAGCAAACTATATCTTGAATTAAAAATGAAAAACCATACAACCATGAAAAAATATGCTGCAAGCTATATACTATTTTCCATTCTGCTCGCTTCTGCATCCTGTTCATCAAAAACAGAATCAAAAGCAGCGGAAAAAACAGAATCTCAAAAAACTTTAGAAGGTAAATTTGAGTTAAGCGAAAAACAATTCCAATCTTCCGAAATGAGTATTGGAGGATTACAAAAAAAATCTTTTAATGAAATCATAAAAGCCACGGGAATGTTTGATGTACCGCCTGAAAATAGAGCCTCTGTAAGTTCCTATTTTGATGGTACTGTTAAAGAGATAAAACTCCTTCCTGGTGAAAGAGTAAAGAAAGGACAAATTCTGTTCACCCTTGAAAATCCTGACTTTGTACAGATACAACAAAACTATCTCGAGATTCAAGGACAACTCGCCTATTTAAAATCAGACTACGAAAGGCAAAAGAATCTGGTACAAGACAATGTATCATCGCAAAAAAACTTTTTGAAAGCAGAATCTGACTATACAGTGGCTAAAGTAACACTAGAATCCTTAGGGAAGAAGTTAACTCTAATGAATATACCACCCAATCTACTTACGATAAAAAACATCCGAACAACTGTGAATGTCACTTCGCCAATCAATGGATTCGTCACTCAGGTTGATATTTCACAAGGAGCCTTTCTAAACTCATCACAATCGGCCATTACGATTGTAAACACCGATCATCTACACCTTGAATTAAACATTTTCGAAAAAGACATTACCAAAGTTAGAGTTGGTCAACCCATTCAATTTAGAATACAAGAAGACCAAGGAAACGAGTACGAAGCCACCGTTCATCTGGTAAACAAAACGGTAGATCCAACAAGCCGAAAAATTCTTATACATGCACATCCCTCCTCTGAAAAAGAGGCATCTAAGTTCAGTCCGGGCATGTATGTTGAAGCGGATATCAATTCCACTGCTATTTCAAAGGCTTCATTACCTGAAGACGCCATTGTAGAAGTGGAAGGTAAATTCTATGTACTTGTACTTCAAGATTCAACAAAAAATGGATACTCGTTTATAAAACGAGAAATTAAAACAGGAGAAACAAACCATGGATTTGTAGAAATCTTAAATCAGAACAGCTTTAACGATCAAACACAATTCTTAACCAAGGGAGCATTTAACTTAATAAAAGAATAATTATGAACAACGCACATTATCACTTAATCGTAAATCACCTTCCTATTGTTGGACTCATCATAGGAACACTAGTATTCGTTACCGGACTATTGATCAAGAAATCAGAAGTTAAACTAACGGGTCTCGGTATTTACATCTTTGCCGCGATCACATCTATCCTCGCATTCTATACGGGTGAAGGCGCTGAAGAAATTGTAGAAAACACTTTAGGTATTAGCGAAACGCTTTTACACAACCATGAAGAGTTTGCCGAAACATTCTTTACACTCACGCTCATTCTAGGAGCAATATCCATCATTGGATTCATAGCTGAACTAATAGAGTCAAAGCATATTCGATATTTACAAATACTTATACTCTTACTCGCTTTGACCGATAGTGTATTAACCTATAATGTGGGGGTAAGCGGGGGTGAAATCAGACACTCAGAAATTCGGAGTGATGCCAATATTATTCCCATTGAAAATGATCATGATGATTAATTAGAAAAAGTTAAAAAGTGATGATATATCGAATCCACAAATAAAATCAGCATACTCGAATGCTTATTTGAAGTGATTGCTTTAATTGTGGCAGGCGCTCTACCCTATTCATTCGAATTCTCCTAAAGATACTGGTTCGACGGCTAAATTATTTATATTTGCTTTGAAATCGATTGTGATCAGAGGCAACCACGGCATCTTGTCTTGCACATCTTTACTTTAAAATCAGCTTCAATGAAAACCACTCCTGAGCACGATGAGCGAATAGCTAAATTGACATTTGCTTCCGTATATCCTCATTATATTACAAAGGTGGAGAGCAAAGGAAGAACAAAAGCTGAATTGAATCAAGTCATAGAGTGGCTCACTGGATTTGATGAAAAACAGCTTCAAGAATTTATTGAAGAAAAAATAACTTTTGATACCTTTTTTTAAGCGAGCAAAATTAAATCCCAATGCACATCTCATTCAAGGAGTAATTTGTGGGTATCGAATTGAAGAAATTGAAAATCCGTTAACAAAACAAACAAGATACCTAGATAAATTGGTGGATGAACTGGCCAAAGGTCGAAAGATGGAAAAGATTTTAAGAGTGGCATAACAATGCACATCGAAAAAAGACGATATGATTAACAGTTGCAGAAATAACCATTCGAAACCAGGACTCCAGGTTTAGTAAAATCAATATGAAAAGCATCTTTACTGAAAAAATAGTATTCCTACGTTAGGCGATCTCAAATTAGGTTTAGGGAATACGATTGACCTCTGGAAAAACTTGAAGCTTTTACCAACCAGAATTACCCACAGGCAACAGCTGCTTGGAATTATTCAGGAGATAAGTATGGATGGAGCTATCAAATTAAAGACAACAAAAGAGTTATCATTTATCTACTTCCTCGCGATCATTTTTTTAGAGTAGCCTTAGTTTTTGGGGCAAAAGCTATGGATCAAATAATAGAAAGTGATATTGCTGAATTTATAAAAAATGAGTTATTAGCAGCAAAACAATATGCTGAAGGGCGCGGAATAAGAATTGAAGTAAAGGATTCATCAACTATTGAAGATATACTAAAACTTATTAAAATCAAGATATCAAATTAAAACGATATTTGTAGTTGAAAGGGGATTGAAATCGTAAAGTCTATAAATAAAACAAACCCTTTGACAAGGCCAAAGATGAAAAGAACCATTAAGTACTATCGAATCATTTGGCTCCAGCATGACTTGCCGGCGGGACTTTCTGTATTCTTAGTGGCTCTCCCACTTTGTTTGGGTATTGCTTTAGCTTCGGGTGCACCACTATATGCTGGACTTTTATCTGGTATCATAGGCGGATTGGTAGTAGCACTCATTAGTGGATCTCCACTAGCAGTTTCAGGTCCAGCTGCAGGTTTAACAACCTTAGTTGCCGCTTCTATCATTTCACTGGGCGATTACAAAATATTTTTACTCGCCGTAATGATCGCGGGTCTTTTTCAACTTCTACTTGGAATTTTAAAACTTGGAACCATTGCAAACTATTTTCCATCCTCTGTGATCAAAGGAATGTTAGCAGCCATCGGAATCATCCTCATATCAAAACAAATTCCGTTAGCAATTGGCTACGACCAACCCGACTTTTGGACCAGTGGCTTTCCACAATTATTTAGTCCTGACAACTTTCTTGGCACAATCGACAACTTCAACCATCACATCACCAGAGGAGCCATTTTAATTACATTCATTTCTCTAATCATACTTGTTTTACTTCAACAACCATTTGCAAAAAAATTAAAAGTAATTCCAGCTCCACTTTTAGTTGTAATAGTAGGAATCATCACAAACATTGTCTTCACCAACTCAACTTCCGAGTTTTCGCTCAAACCTACTCAACTCGTAAATATTCCTTCAAACATTTTTGCAAGTATCACTTTCCCAGATTTCTCAAGGCTATTCTCAACAACAGAAATTTGGAAAGATGGAATTATCATTGGACTTCTAGCCACATTAGAAACACTACTTTGCATTGAAGCCGTTGACAAATTAGACAAACGCAATCGCATTACACCTGTTAATCGTGAGCTTATTGCACAGGGAATTGGAAACATGACATGCGGTTTACTCGGAGCGATTCCGATAACAGCAGTAGTAGTACGCGGTGCGGCCAATGTGGATGCAGGAGGTCGTACAAAATTTTCTGCCTTCACGCATGGCCTTTTCCTTTTAATTGCTGTTTTACTTTTTCCTTCTTTATTGAACAAAATCCCTTATGCTTCTCTTGCCGCTATACTTTTGGTTACGGGCTACAATCTTACGAAACCCAAATTATTTCGTAACCTGTGGAGTTTAGGTTGGAAACAATTCATACCATTTCTAATTACAATACTTGTCATTCTTTTAACTGACTTACTAATTGGTGTGAGCATTGGACTTTTAGTTTCCATTTACTTTATCATACAAAACAATTTCAAAGCTGAATATAAAATCACCAAGTCAACCCAGCATGATATTGAAACTTACATTATCAAACTCAACAGCAATGTTACCTTTCTTAATAAAGTAAAGTTACGTAAGGCACTAGACGAAATTCCAGAATATAGTGTACTCATCATTGATGGAAGCGAAAGCAACTTTATCGACTACGACATTTTAGAAATCGTAAGTGAATATCACAACAAAGCGCATAACAAGCATATTGAACTTCATTTGAAGGGGATTGAGAAAGTTAATATAACTGCGGTGCATTAACAGGAGATAATGAATAAATATTTCTATAGAATCAATATAAAGAAAAGGATCAATTAATTTTAACTTCATTATTAATCATCTCTTTTCAAGACTTCGCGATGCGAATTTTATTTATTGAGAGGTTTTAAAATTGTAACTATTCAAATGTTGAAGCTTTAAACGCAACGAGAGCAACGTCCCGACACATCGGGAAAGCAGCGGTCGCAGCGGAAAAAATATTCGAATTTAGATTATATCAATCCAACATCCAATATCTAAAATCTAAAGTCTCACTCTCGCTAAAGCAACTTCAGCGTTTTTATAATTGGGATTTAGTTTAAGCGCTTTTTCATAATCGGCTTGTGCTGCTGCAACATTTCCCATCGTTTCAAACGTGAGTCCGCGGTTAAAGTAAGCTTCTGGCCAATTTGGATCTGCATTGATGGCATCGTTGAAATGCACAATGGCTTGACTATATACCTTCAAGTATTGATAATGGATATATCCCAATGCATAATGCGCTTTCGCTGCTTTTGGATTGAGCTGAACCGCGTTGGTATAATCTTGTACTGCCAAATCATAGTTTCTTTCGTTCTCCTGATAAAACAATCCACGACCATAATAGTGCATCTGTATTTTTGGGATTGGCTCTTATCGCTCCATCATAATACTGAAGTGCTAACTTATTATTTCGGTTATGGAAGATCATCGCTAACTGCAAATACGCATCATCAAAATTGGTTCTCTGCTCTATCGCCGTTTGAAAACTAGAAATGGCTTTTGTGGTATCGCCCATATCGCGATAACACATACCTTTCATGAAATACGCTTTAGGATTGGTGATGTCGAGTTTTAATACTTCGTCGAGGTTCTTGATTGCCTCTTTATATTGCTGCGCGATGAAATACAATTCCGCTAATTTCTCATAAGCCAATTTATTTTGGGGATCGATGCTCATGCATTTCTCTAATGCTGCTTTCGATTTTCCAGGTTTACCAGCCGCTAAGTGTACATCGGCTAACGTGAGGAAGAAACTCGGATTGGTGGTATCGATTGAAATCACCCTTTCCATGTCCATTAAGGCATTGGCAACATCGTTGCGTTCCAAATGCAATTTTGCACGGTCATTAAATAGTTGAGGGTTTTTAGGATCTTTTCCGATTTTGATGGAAATATCAGCTATTCTTTTTCCGATGGGTGTTGTATCTTGTGCTACTTCTCCTGACTCATCAGTAGTGTTTTTTTGTTTGCATGAATTAAATGAAATGTTCATCATCAGAAAAAACAGGAATATCAGAATATATTTGAATCGTTTCAACATGGGGATTTAAGTAAGTTTTTGGACATAGTTTCGGTCAAAAATAAGTAAAAGGATGGTTTGTTTACATTTATACTGTCATCTTTCAACTCAGTGATATCCCTATATTTAGGAATCAATTGAATATTTATTTATGAAGTATTCCCTCTACTTTTGAAAATTCAAAATAAACTCGATGAAAAACGTCTACACATCACTCTTAATCTTCCTTGCGATTAGTATTTATTCACAAAAAGCAAATGCTCAATGTAACTGGCAAACTATTATAAATGATGGGTTTGAATACTCAACCATTATTCCCGATTTAATTCCGAGCACTACTTATCAAAACGTACCCCAAACCTTTTCTGTACATAGTGGCGCAAAGTCGATGTATATGAATTTTGTGAATTGTGTGAGTGGAACAGGAACTTGTGCAGGAGCATTGGTATATGTACGTACATTGTCAGTTTGTGAAAATATGCCCGTGCGCATTTCACTTTGGCTTACCACAACATTTACTGGAGGGCAGAGTAATATGAAAATGGTGATTCGAGATGGGAACGGATTAGTACTCGATTCTACAGCTAATGTTTTGGCTCCTTATAGTCCTACTTGGACACAATATATTAGTAATTCAGTTACTTCTACTACACCCACTATCACTTTTTCGATGTATACAAATGTAGATGGAGGTCCAGGAAATGATCTTTCATGTGATGATTTCAAATTTGAAAAATGCGTTTCGGTAAGTTCATCTCAAGCTGCCTCTATTTGTTCCAATCTCGATTCATTAAATTTACTTTCATCCTTAAATAATAATCCAGTTACTACTGGAACCTGGACAGGCCCAAGCACACTTACCAATGGTTATTGGGGAACTTATTTCAATGGAATCAATACACAAGGAACCTATATCTATTCCAGTACTCCTTATGGAACTGCAGTTGGATGTCCATCAAGAATAGATACTGTTGTAGCATTTAATTCTCCTAATCCTGTTGTGAATTTACCTCTTGATACCACACTTTGCACCACACAATTTTTATCACTCAATGCGGGGGCGGCAGGAATTACAAGTTATTTGTGGAGCACAAATGCAACTACTTCTAATATCATTGCTTCTAGTTCTACCAATTCAACTATTTCCTATTCTGTAATTGTTACCAATCAGGCAGGATGTACAGGAAGTGACACTATAAATATTAGTTTTATTATTTGTTCGGGGCTTGGTGATGATGTACAAGAAATAAAAATGAGTATTTTCCCTAATCCTAGTTCCGATTTTATTCAACTTCAACTAAGTGATCCAATAAAGAAGGATTTGCATTTCCTTTTGATGGATGTACAAGGAAAAGTAGTGATGAACGAATTAATTTCATCTCAGCAAGTGCAGTTTTCAGTGATTGATTTTCCGAATGGGATGTATCAATACAGGATGATGGAAGAAAATGTGGTGAAAGCGACTGGGAAGTTGATGATTCAGCGTTAGGCAAAAAATTAACCGCAAGGAACCTGCCTGCTGACAGGCAGGCGCGGGGAGGCGCTAGGGTCGCAAGGTTAAGATTAATAGTAAACGAAGGGGATTATCTTTCTCATTAGAATAATTTCTCATTCAACTATTTAAATTTCGACCCAATTTAAGACTACCTTCAAACACGGAGGACATGGAGGTATTCACAGAGGACACCGAGAAAAAAAATTAGCGAATTATTTACCCAATTATCAACTTACAAATTTACAACTTACCAATTTGCCTCGCGAAGCTTCGCGATTGCATTCATCATAAAGAAAGGGCAGCTCTTTCGAACCACCCTTCTCCAATTCAAAACATCATTAAACTCTAATTATGCTAGCGCATAATCAGAATAAATATTTTAGCAAACTCTCCTTACTGTGCGTTTGCTTTTTCCGCAATGGCAGCGCGGATTTTAGCTTCTATTTCTTCGCACATTTCTGGATTGTCGGTAAGCATATTTTTTACAGCGTCGCGACCTTGACCAATTTTGGTATCACCATAACTGAACCACGATCCTGCTTTTTTCAATATATTGTATTCAACACCTAAGTCGACGATTTCGCCATTCTTAGAAATTCCTTCTCCATACATGAGGTAGAACTCGGCAATACGGAAAGGTGGTGCTACTTATTCTTCACCACTTTTACCTTCGTACGATTACCAACCACAACATCTCCGTCTTTAATTTGTCCGATACGACGAATATCTAAACGTACCGAAGCATAAAACTTCAAAGCGTTACCACCCGTTGTTGTTTCCGGATTACCGAACATCACTCCAATTTTTTCACGCAATTGGTTAATGAAGATACAGCAACATCCAGTACGACTAATCGTACCCGTTAATTTACGCAATGCTTGTGACATTAAACGCGCTTGTAAGCCCATCTTACTCTCACCCATCTCGCCTTCAATCTCTGCTTTTGGTGTTAAAGCCGCAACAGAATCAATCACGATTATATCAATCGCACCTGAGCGAATTAAATTCTCTGTAATTTCTAATGCTTGCTCACCATTATCAGGTTGAGAGATCAATAAATTCTCGATGTCTACTCCTAATTTCTGTGCATAGAAACGATCGAATGCATGTTCCGCATCAATGAATGCTGCGATACCGCCATTCTTCTGCACATTCGCAATAGCATGAATTGCCAATGTAGTTTTACCAGACGATTCAGGTCCGTAAATTTCAATAACTCTTCCTTTCGGAAAGCCGCCTATTCCCAACGCACTGTCTAAAGTGATAGATCCCGTTTGAATAGCATCCATTACTTCTACTGCCTCATCTCCCATCCGCATGATGGTGCCCTTTCCATAGGTCTTTTCAATCTTGTCTATTGCCATTTGCAAGACTTTCATTTTTTCTTTCGCTTCCGCGGCTTCTGTTGCCATGTGTTTATTTTTTTGATTGTTAGGTAACTTTTTGATATGATTGTAATACGATCATTTTGACACCAACAAATAAAAACATTATTTTTTAAATAAACGAATAATAAACGAATACAAGTGTTTACCAACGGAAAAATTCATGTCCAAAAAAAAACCGTCCCAAACGGAACGGTTTCAATATAAGGGATTTGTGTTCAACTATTCTTCTCCAGCAGGCTTTTTACCCTTTTGGTAACGTGTGCGGAACTTATCAACACGACCAGCGGTATCTACCAATTTCATCTTTCCGGTATAAAACGGATGACTCATATGTGAAATCTCAAGCTTTACTAATGGGTACTCTTTACCGTCTTCCCAAGTAATGGTGTCTTTTGAATCAATAGCAGATTTTGTCATAAATGCATAATCTGTAGAGATGTCTTTAAATATGACAAATCGGTAGTTCTTTGGATGAATTTCTTTCTTCATGGATATAATCGTAATAGGGGGGCAAAGATAAGTATTTTTCCGAGTTAGGCAATAACTCAAATTAATTTCTGTTAAATTTCAATCGCGACCCTTCGCGCTCAATTATTTACAAGGTGTATATTTGTACCAGAATGCGGATCCTCAATAACGTAAAACTGCTAATAATCACATTATTAGCTATCATTTCAATTAACTCTTGTAAGAAGGATGTACTCCTTACCGACTCGAATGCAAAGTTAAATTTTTCTACCGACACCATTCTTTTCGATACCGTTTTCGCTAGCATCGGCTCTGTCACCAAGAATTTTAGAGTTTATAATCCTTATGATGAGGTATTAAAGATTTCGAGCATTCGTCTTGCCAGCGGCGCCGCTTCCCTATTCCGCATTAATGTAAATGGAACTCCGGGCACCTCCTTTTCCGATATTGAGATCAGAGGTGGCGATAGTATCTGGGTATTTGTGGAGGTGACAGTGAATCCAAATAATCAATCTCTCCCCTATGTGGTTCAAGATTCGATCGTTTTTGAAACGAATGGTAATATTCAAGATATCGACCTAGTAGCTTGGGGACAAAATGCCCATTTCTTTGTCGCCAAGAAGGAAAGTCCAAACCTTCCTCCTTATGTAATTATTGATACAAACCTAAATTCTACAATTACTTGGGATAAAACATTACCGTATGTGATTTATGGCGGATATGCAGTGGTAGATTCGTCAACCACACTCATTATTACAGAAGGCACGCAAATTCATTTTAGTAATGCAGGCGGACTCTGGGTCTACAAAAGCGGCACGCTTAAAGTACAAGGTACAAAAGATAATCCAGTTGTGTTTCAAGGGCTAAGACGTGAAACAGCTTTACAAGAGGAGCCCGGACAATGGGATCGCATTTGGTTAAACGATGGAGGGAATCACGAGATCGATTACGCCATCATAAAAAATGGTTTTATCGGATTGCAGTTAGAAACACTTTTTGACCCTGCATTACCGGTCTCGCTTAAACTAACGAATACGCATATCCGAAATATGAGCGGACTAGGACTTTTAGCTCGTAATTTCAAGGTAGATGGATGGAACGATGTGATTTCAAACTGCGGACTTTATAACGCAGCCTTCACCATCGGAGGCGAATATGATTTTACACATTGCACTTTCGGAAACTTTTGGAATTATGGTCAAAGAACTACGCCGGTCATGTATTTAAATAATTACACAGAGGATCAATCAGGAAATGATGTATTGGTTGATATGACGAAAGCGGAATTCAAAAACTGCATTATCTACGGCAACAACGACAACGAATTAGAATTAGATTTCAAGGCAGGCGCAGATAGTAATCACCTATTTCGCAATTGTATCATCAAAGCCGATGGCACAACACCCACCCCTGACCCTTCAAGTCATTTTAATACCATTTACCGCAACAACAATCCTCAATTTAAAATACTTTCGAAAATGATTTAACCTTAGATACAAATGCATTCGCGACGCAGAAAGGTGATTTTTCGCTTGTTAATCAGTCGGCAATACCACCGATGAATATTGATATCAACGGAAATCCCCGACCTAATGGAGTTACACCGCAACCAGATCTCGGGGCGTTTGAGCGGGATTGATTTGAAAATGATTTAATTTGAAGATTTGAAAATGAGGTTTTCTTTTTGGATGAATTAATGAAAAAAATCCGTGATCATCCGATTAATCCGTGTCATCAGCGTTCCAAAAAAAACATTATCAGAATCAAGATTTTTACGATACTAAAAGCAATCATAAAAAATCTTAATTAAATCATAACAAATCTGCGGCAAAAAAACATTGTACTGCCCTAAATCCCCATCAAAAACTCCAATGTATCTACTCCATCAGCATACTCATCCAACCTTGGCTGTTGCGATGTTCCAAAAGGCAAATACTTTCCTCCCACTATACATTGAATATTTTTCTCCTCTAATTTCAACATTTCCTCCAATTTTTTCTCATCCTCATAATAATCAAAATGCAACACTGATACGGGAGTAGCTATAGGTTCTGCTTCTCTCAGCAACAAAAAATTATTCGTTAAAAACTGTTCACTATTTAACAAATACAATGCTCGATGATAATCGTAATTATTCATAAATTTATTATGGTTCATCAATTCGCTGTACTTCTCCATCGCATTAAAAAATGAATTAAAATTATATCCCATCGGCACATATAATTTCGAAACATTCCGACACCCCAATCCAAAATAAGAAAATATATCCTCCCCTAAATTAATAAAATCAGTTTCCGTTTCATCTCCTTTCAAAATAGCCACTGAATTTCTATTTTTTCGGATGATATGCGGATACTTTCCAAAATAATAATCAAAATACCTCGAACTATTATTATTTCCTGTGGCTATAACGGCATCTATATCCGTAAATCGCTCTTGAACCGATATCACTCCTGCCAATTCTGCCGAAATCTTTTGTAAAATCTCTATATAAAAAGGCAAAATAAATTTATCATCGGAAGAACATTTGATCACGGGTGAATTTCCACTAATCAGCACCGACAATAAATCATGAAAACCAACTGCTGGAATATTTCCCGCCATAATAATTCCTACTTTCTTGTTCCCATTGGAGGTGTCCAAAGCTGGATAATTAGCCACCCATCTTTCCAAATTCGCTTTTCCCAACCACGAAACATGTGCTTTCATCGATCTCAAAATATTTTCTGTTGTAAACCATGCATTTGCATTTTTCGCTTGGTTCATCACATATTGCAAAGGATTTTCTGAATGATCTCCAGCCGATTCTATTTCATCCACTAAAGCTCCCAATGCATGCCCCCAAAGACTCAACTTTTCTATTCTTTCATATTTTTTCATACAATTCTTGCGCGTTTTTATGGAAATGAAACTTTTCTGATTATTTTTGTGTTGAAATAAGATAGCAAAAATATTGCTTTAAACACTTACTGAATCACTATGGCAATTAAAATTACTGACGAATGTATCAATTGTGGAGCTTGCGAGCCCGAATGTCCAAATAACGCCATCTACGAAGGCGGTGCTGAATGGCGCTTCTCTGATGGAACTAGTGTGAAAGGATCATTTTCTAAATTAGATGGCACATCTGTCGATGCGGATGCTCCTCAAGAACCTAAGTCAATGGATATCTATTACATTGTAACTGACAAGTGTACAGAGTGCGTTGGGTTCCATGATGAGCCTCAGTGCGCTGCTGTTTGTCCAGTTGATTGTTGCGTAGATGATCCTGATTTCCGTGAATCACAAGAGACCTTAACGGCTAAAAAAGATAGTATGCATGCAGCTTAATGCATTCAAAATAACTGAAACCCTGTAGCGCGAGTTACAGGGTTTTTTTTTGCATCATTTTGAAAGGAACTCATCCCATTGCATTAAACCTGAAAGCGGTAACTTCCAATACTTAACAATGAATATAGTAGATTTGCGTTCGATGAAAATGAATCCCCGAATTGCATTCTTCTTTTTTTTCCTGTTGATGGGCTTTCAAGGTCTTTGTACACCTGACACTTTAACCTTTAAGCCTGCTATTTCCCGACTAATTCTCTTGGGTGACAGTGTGTTAAAGATTAAGGAAGATGGGCTAAAAGATTCATTAAATCAAGAGTTTTCAAGATTATTAGACAGTATACTTTTTTCACCAACTGGTTCTTCTTTGAGTTTTTATCAGGTGAAATCTTTATCGGTAGCGCAGGATCCATCTAAAAAAGTAAAAGCCATTACCTGGATGGTTTCTAAAAAAAATGGAAGTGAATTTCAATATTTCGGGTATCTCATCACGCAATTGGATCCAAAAAATCCATCCACCATCACTAGATTGCATCAAAACAAAGATTTAGTTCGTGATGAGTTAGAATTTTTAAAGGGTGATTCAAGCACTTGGATGGGATGCATTTATTATTCGGTGATGGCTGAACGCTATAATAAGAAGGACTATTTTCTTCTCCTTGGATGGGCACCGCAATCGATGTTTACCACTCGTAAAATGGCAGAAGCCATCAGCATAACGCCAACAAAAATTAATTTAGGAATCCCAGTGATTAAAGCAGGTGGAAAAGCAAAAACACGCTTGATTTTGGAATATAATGCTCAAGTAAGCACTAGTTTGAAATACAACGAAAGCAAGAAGATGATTGTGATGGATCACCTCAGTTCATCCGATCCTCGACCCGAGTCAAAAGGAATGTTTCAATTGTATGGTCCTGACCTGAGTTACGATGGACTAAAATTTGAAAAAGGGCTTTGGATTTTGCAGCGTGATATTGATGTGCGTAATAAATAAATTCCCCTCCTCTTTTTCTTGTCATTTAGCCGAATTCCTGCTTACTTTGAGGTCAGTAACCTGTTCACTTTAAAAAGAACATAATCAGCTATATAAAAGATGAGAAAACACAACTTAGGCGCTGGTCCAGGTGTATTGCCTGAATCCGCATTGCAAAAATCAGCAGCAGCAGTACTCGATTTTAACAATATTGGGATGTCCATTTTGGAAATCTCCCACCGAAGTAAGGATTTTGAACAGGTGTTAGAAAATACCACTTCACTTGTAAAAGAATTGTTAGGTGTTCCCGACAATTACTCTATCCTGTTTTTACAAGGAGGTGCAAGTACTCAATTTGCCATGGTGCCGATGAATTTATTGCATACCAAAGCAGCTTACATCGATACTGGTGTTTGGGCGAACAAAGCCATCAAGGAAGCAAAGTTGTTTGGAGATATAAATGTTGTTGCTTCTTCCAAAGATCAAAACTACAGTTTCATTCCGAAAGATTATACCATCCCAACAGATTGCGATTATCTACATATCACGTCGAATAATACCATCTACGGAACTCAACTTGCTTCTTTTCCAAATAGTCCCATTCCATTAATTTGTGATATGTCGAGCGATATTTTTAGTCGACCTATTGACGTTTCAAAATTTGATTTGATTTATGCTGGTGCACAAAAAAACATGGGTCCTGCAGGTGTTACTCTCGTTATCATCAAGAATGATATTTTGAAAGAAGTGAAACGCGTGGTTCCAACCATGATGCGTTATGCAACCCATATTGAAGGTGGATCGATGTACAACACGCCTCCTGTATTCTCAATTTATGTTTGCATGGCAACGTTGGAATGGTTGAAGTCGATTGGCGGAGTAGCTGCTATTGAAAAAATCAATAAACAAAAAGCAGAGTTATTCTATAATGAAGTGGATACTAATCCACTTTTCAAAGGAACGTGTGCAGTGGAAGATCGCTCTCGTATGAATGCTTGTTTCTTATTGAACAATCCAGCCCTCGACGAAGTATTTATGAAGCAAGCGAAGGCACAAGGCATCATTGGCATCAAAGGTCACCGCTCGGTGGGTGGATTCCGTGCATCGATGTACAATGCACTTCCGTTGGAAAGCGTAAAAGCATTGACCGATTTGATGAAAGATTTCGCAATGAAAACGGCGTAACAAAATAATTTCTCTTTCTCTATTACCTCCTAACATCATACTATGCCAAAAATTCTAGCGAACGACGGGATCGATAAATCCGGTAAACAAATTCTTGAAGCTGCCGGCATTGAGGTGGAGACGACGAAGATTGCTCAGGAAGATTTAATGAATTCTTTAAACAATTTTGATGGTATCCTTGTTCGTAGTGCCACCACCGTTAGGAAAGAGTTGATTGATGCTTGTCCGAATTTAAAATTGATTGGTCGCGCTGGTGTAGGCATGGACAATATTGATGTTGCGTATGCGCGCGACAAAGGACTTAAAGTAATCAATACTCCCGAAGCATCTTCTGAGAGCGTAGCAGAGCTGGTATTCGCACATTTTTTTACCATGGCTCGTTGTTTACACCAAAGCAATAGAGAGATGACTTCAGCAACAACCAAAGAACGATTCAACGAATTAAAGAAAGTTTACTCTTCAGGAATTGAGTTAAAAGGAAAAACATTAGGCATTATTGGTTTTGGAAATATAGGTCAGGCTGTAGCACGAATGGGCATTGGATTAGGAATGCATATTCTTCCATTCAAGTTAAGAGCACAAGATGTAAAAATTGAAATTGATATTTTCAGAACGGTGACCGATGCGAAAATGGTTTTAACAATGAAATGTGTTCCATTCGAAAAATTATTAGCAGAAAGCGATTTCATCACCTTGCATGTTCCGTTTCCAAAAGGGGCTCCTGCCATCATTGGCAAAAGAGAACTAGAGCAAATGAAAAATGGTGTTTACTTAGTGAACACGGCTCGTGGTGGAGCAGTGAATGAATTGGATTTATTGGAAGCCTTGAACTCTAGAAAAGTAGCTGCAGCGGGATTAGATGTCTTCGAAAACGAACCACTTATCCGTGAAGAATTACGTCAACATCCTCGCGTTTCCTTGAGTCCACATATTGGAGGATCAACACCCGAAGCGCAAGAGCGTATTGGAATTGAAATTGCACAAAAAATTGTTGCGCATTTTACAAGTTAACATTAAAAAAATTATTAATTCTCTACATAAAAATAAAACATGGCCCAGTTAAAAGCATTTAAAGGAATTCGTCCCGTTCAAGAATTAGTGAAGCGCGTTGCATGTCGTCCGTACGATGTACTCAATGAAAAAGAAGCAAGAATAGAAGCGAATGGTGATAAAATTTCATTTTACCACGTCATCAAACCAGAAATAGATTTTCCCGATGGATACAATGTTTATTCTCCAGAAATTTATGAAAAAGGTCGTGACAACTTCGCTGCCATGCGCGCTGATGGAGTTTTTAAACAAGACGAAACCGATTGTTTATACATTTATAGTCAAACGATGAATGGTCGCACACAATATGGTATTGTGGGTTGCGCATCTGTTGACGATTATTTGAATGATGTTATCAAAAAACATGAGCTCACACGTCCCGACAAAGAAGAAGATCGCAAAAACCATGTTCGTGTTGGAAACATGAATGCAGAACCTGTATTTTTCGCTTATCCACATGTTGCAGCACTTGATGCGATTGTTGCCGAAGTAATAAAAGCAACTCCTGCTTACGACATGATTACCGATGATGGAATTGGTCATACTTTTTGGGTGATCAGTGATGCTAAAACAGTTAATGATATCATCACCTTATTTGCAAAAGTTCCGAATACGTATGTTGCAGATGGGCATCATCGTACGGCGGCAGCTGCTTTAGTTGGACAAGAACTTCGTAAATTAAATCCAAATCACACGGGACAGGAAAGCTATAATTTTTTCCTAGCTGTACATTTCCCCGACAATCAATTGCATATCATGGATTACAATCGTGTCATCAAAGATTTGAATGGGCATTCGGCAAGTGACATCCTTGAAAAATTAAAAGAAAATTTCGAAATCACAGAAAAAGGAACTTCAGAATTTCGTCCAGCGAAACTGCATGAGTTCAGTATGTACCTGGATGGAAAATGGTATGCACTACAAGCAAAAGCAGGAACGTATGATGACAACGACGTGATTGGTGTACTGGATGTAACTATACTTTCTAAAAAAGTATTGGAACCTATCTTTAATATCGTCGACTTACGTAAAGACAAGCGCATTGATTTTGTAGGTGGACTCAGAGGGTTAGGAGAATTGAAGTCGAGGGTTGATTCCGGCGATATGAAAATTGCATTTGCATTATATCCAGTTACCATGAAACAATTGATTGATATTGCAGATACCAATCAGATTATGCCGCCGAAAACAACATGGTTTGAACCGAAGTTGAGAAGCGGGTTGGTGGTGCACGCATTAGGTTAATTGGTGATCCCGATAGCTATCGGGAGGCGAATTGGTGTCCCGATAGCTATCGGGATGGTGAATTGGTGTCCCGATAGCTATCGGGATGGTAAATTGGTAAATTGCTGCGCTGTGAAGTCGCAATAAAGAGAAGTACTTCAAGGTTAAATTATCAATCTGCTAGCGCACTAAGTTTACGCATTAGAGTTTTAATTGCAGTTGGAATATCTGTTTTCAAAAGCGAGAAAAATTTTATACGCAATGGGTTAAAAACCGACTTCTAGCTCACTAAGAAATAAAAATTCATCTCCCGATAGCGGGGCATAATTCTGAATTCTGATCCCGATAGCTATCGGGACTAAATCCGATAGCTATCGGATCTGAATTATCCAAACGAAAATGAAACTCATAAAATTATTTAATACCTATGATTCATTACAAGGGTTAATTTCTTTGTCGAAGGAGGCTGCTAAAACAGATGATCCAACGCTTCACTTCTTTAAACAAAATGCTCGGAATAATTTTTTCGATTTAGAAGCGGCGTTTCGAATATTTAGAAAAACGCATTCCAAAGACGTAGCGGAACCTTTATATGATATTTATAAATCGGCAGAGGATGCAATAGGAAAATATGATTTTATCAGTTCATCGAGCAGCAAAATTTTATCAAATACAAAGTTGCCTGAAGAATTAAAAGAAAAAATAATTCATCAAGAAAAGAAGGCAAGAATTGAATTAAAACAATTTATACATAGGGAAAACTGGCTTCCTGACGCTACAGAAAATGTTTCAAAGCAAGGAGAACAAATGGAAGACATTCTTGCTACTGAAAGTGAAGACTTTCGAAAAGACTTCATCAAATTTCTTAGCAAGACAATTTCAAAAATAGATGAGGAATATCGTAAAGGAGAATTAGATCCACATTTATTAGAAGAAGGAATTCACGAGATCAGAAGAAACATTCGCTGGATTTCTATCTATGCTAAAATTTCGGGTGGATTTATTCAAACTCAAAAGAGCGAAAAAACGAACATCGAATATAAAAAGTATCTTTCTAAAGATATCACCTCCTCCCCTTTTATTAAACTGCCGCCTTGTCCAGCAGGTGTAGAACCCATCAGCCTTCGTTTCGAAAACTTTGCAGCCCTGAGCTGGATGATTCAAGCATTGGGTGAATTAAAAGATGAAGGATTAAATTACGAGAATCAAGTTCGTCTTCTTGGTGAAGAAAAATCCAGTAAAAGCAAGGAACATGAATCCAAAAAGACACCCGAAACCCTAGCTCGTATCACGGAAGAAAGTCTAAAGATTTGTGATGAATTCTTCATCAAGGACAACATACTCAATCGACTCGTAGAAGATATAAATCAGAATAAAAACTGATGTAAACTTTGCTAAAAATTCAAATTAAATTAAATTTGAATCGTATCTTTAAGCCATGGCTTCTAAACCCAACCTTCTTTTACTTCATGGTGCCCTTGGTTCAGCACAGCAAATGCTTCCACTGAAAGATTTATTAAAGGACCATTATACCATCCACACTTACGATTTTCCAGGACATGGCGGTAAAGACTTTGCAGAACATTCATTGACCATACCCATCTTAGGAGAACATTTACTTGATCACCTCCGCGAATTTCAATTAATAGGCACACATGTTTTTGGTTACAGCATGGGTGGTTATGCAGCGCTGTGGTTGGAAGCAAATAAAGCGGGAATTTTCTCGTCCATCATGACATTAGGAACAAAATTTAATTGGACAACTGATATTGCTGCGAAGGAATCGAAATTAATTGCACCCGAATTCTTAGAGTTAAAAGCTCCAACTTTTGTGAGTACACTTATTGCCCGACATTTTCCGTATGATTGGAAAAAACTTTGCACAGAAACAGCACATCTCATGCAGCAATTAGCAAAGCATCCGCTCACCAACGATGAATTGGGTAATATTTCTTGCGATGTACGCATTGCACTTGGCGACAGAGATCACATGGTAACCTTGGAAGAAAGTGCACATACCTACACAGCATTATCGAACGCTTCATTACTAGTAATGCCTGAAACACCACATCTTTTTGAAAAAATATCATATACACATCTTGCCGAAGAAATAAAAAGATTTATCAAATAATATGGCCTTTCAGATCAACGAATTTCATAGGATACAAAAAGAATTAGAAAGTTATCGTGCAAAATTGATTGCTGTATCTAAGAAAAAATCTGTAGAAGATATTCAGGAAGCTCTAGATGCTGGACAAAAAGTTTCGGTGAAAATTATGTGCAAGAATTAGTAGAGAAAGAAGCGCATTTCAAAAGAAAAGCCAATTGGCATTTCATTGGACATTTACAGAGCAATAAAATAAAAATGATAGCTCCCTTTGTAACCCTCATACAAGGCGTAGATAGTTTCAAACTACTCCAAGAAATTAACAAAGAAGGAAAAAAAATCGACAAAATTATTGATTGCCTAATTCAAGTTCATATTGCTCAAGAAGAAACTAAATTTGGATTTTCGGAAGAAGAAGTGGAAGCGTTGATGTTATTTCCTGAATTAGCTGAACTGGAAAATATTCGAATTAGAGGCTTGATGGGCATGGCTTCCATGAGTTCAGATACGTCACTATTAAAAAAAGAATTTAGTAGTCTAAAAAATTTATTCAACAATAGTAAACTCATGTCCTTTGATCCGGATGCATTTGATACGTTATCGATGGGTATGAGTAGTGATTATAAAATTGCATTGGATTGTGGAAGCACCATGATTCGTATTGGAAGTACACTTTTCGGAGAAAGAAATTAAAATAAAGAAATGATGTCGACATACAGTTTAGCTTTACACGGCGGTGCAGGAACCATTACACGTGCTTCACTCACCGAAGAAAAAGAAAAAGCATATACGGCTGCACTCTTAGCGGCGCTCACCATCGGTGAAACTGTTTTAAAAAAGGGAGGAACGGCTATGGATGCCGTTATACAAACCATTATCTCTTTGGAAGATTGTCCGCTGTTCAACGCAGGGAAAGGTTCTGTATTTACAGCGGATGGACTTCATGAAATGGATGCCTCCATCATGAAAGGAGAAAATTTAGAAGCCGGTGCAGTAGCGGGAGTACAACTGATCAAAAATCCCATCTTGCTTGCCAAAGAAGTCATGGAGAACTCCGACCATGTTTTGATCTCTGGTAAAGGGGCAGAAGAATTTGCTAAACAGCAAAAACTTATTTTTGAAACCGAAGAATATTTTTTCGACGAATACCGATTTCAGCAATTAAGAGATGCAATACATGAAGGAAAAGTGGTATTAGACCACACTTCCTCCTCTGAAAACAAAAAGTTTGGAACCGTAGGTGCTGTTGCCAAAGATACACATGGAAATTTAGCGGCAGGAACATCCACAGGTGGGATGACGAACAAAAAATATAATCGCATTGGTGATTCTCCGATCATTGGCAGCGGTACGTATGCGAATAATGCGACGTGTGCCATTTCTTGTACTGGTCATGGCGAATATTTTATTCGTGCTGTAGTTGCTCATGATGTATCTTGTTTAATGGAATACAAAGGACTGAGTTTACAAGCCGCATGCGAAGTTGTAGTAATGGACAAACTCGTTAAATTAGGAGGCGAAGGTGGACTCATTGCCGTGGATGCAAAAGGAAATATTTGTTTACCCTTTAACTCCGAAGGAATGTACAGAGGGTGGATAGAAAACGGAGCTGAAAAGAAAATAGCAATTTATAAATAATTTAATTATTCTTTGGAGTAACAATTTTCAATTTGAGGTTTGCGACCTCTTTTCTATTGTTCCCATCACAACTCTTAAAATTGCGCATTGCTATTCCAAAATACAAATCGGCTCCATAAGAATCGGTGAGTCCTAATAATGGACTTATCATATCGGTTCCAATGGTGAAAACACCAAATCGAAAACTTAACCCTACTCGAGGGCGAAACAATTCGTAATACGAAATGGGCAATGCAATTTCTATTCTACGTGATTCGAAACGTGGGGTAACGGCAATTTGATTGGCTCTACGAATTGAATTTTTCCCCAGTGGCACTCGTTGAATCACGCTTAAATTCACAAAATAATTTTCGGTAAAAGCTACATCAAATTGAACTGATGCTGCGGTGGGCAAGTACATTGTCAAATCATGTTGATCTCGCGACTGACGATAATTCCCATAAAACTGCTCACTTAAAATAGAATCCGTTTGTACGAGTCCACCAAATGAAGTGGTATCAATTCCATACCAATCGGTATTAAGATGATTAAAAGCATAAGTACGAGTTCCACTCGTATATTTCAAATATCCCACATCAATCAATGAAACTCCTAAACGATAGTCGTAAGGTTTTTCACCCTTACTTCGTTTACAGGGATTATAAAAATTGTCGTTTCTATTTTTATACACTTGCACACCCGTTGTAAAAGAATATCCATATCCACGTTTCGCTAAAGGGCTATCTCCCCCACCTGTTCCATTCTCAGGCAATGCGTGACCATATTCCGCAACGATATCGTTCACTACAAGCAAAGAATCGGCAGGAACAATATAATCGGCATAATCCAAATTCAAATACAGTGCATTTAATCCATACAAAGAATTTACGGTAATGCCACCCGTTACATAATACTCTTTATCATCTTTCAACACACCTCCGAAAGTGATTCCTAGCTCATGCCAATTCAAAACTGCCACCTTTGCATTCCGAACTTCATAAGGTATATTTTGCTGCGGATCGTAATCAAATCCTTCCTTTAAATATTTTGCCAAATGATAAGGAACTTTAGAAGCACTCAGTTCTGCTCTTGTTGAAAGATGAAATGCAGCCGACCATTTCTTATCAGACCAAATAAAAGCGGGATATTTCACAAAGGCGGAACCATATCCAAACTTGTTTGGCCTTTTGGTATAATGATCCGTTAATTTTCCATCATCAATTGACTCTCCTTTAAAACTTTTTGAAATAAGTTTACTTTGGCTTTTCAGGTACATGTAATTATTGATGATTGAAGCATCCATCGAAATAAAGTGAATCTCCCATCGGTAAGGAACACCAACAATGGGAGCGGGATTCAAATCGAGACCATATTGTCCGGCGTAATTACTATGCGAAGGTCCCCACATTTCTTGAGCATCGACTTTAAAAATCGAGGTACAAGTAAAGAGAAGAAATAAGATCCAACGATTCATGATCACATACATTATCGCTATTCAACGCAAAAAAGCGTTTATTAGTTTCTAATTTCGGAGGAAAAAATCAACTTACCAAACTAACTATTCGAACATTTTACCTGGATTTAGCACTCCATTTGGATCAAAAAGGGATTTAATTCCTTTTTGGAGGGCTAAAGTACTGGCATCAAAAGGAATATCCATATATGACTTTTGGACAAAACCAATACCATGTTCACCTGAAATAGTTCCTTTAAGTTTTACACAAAGCTCAAATATTTCACGAATTCCCAAGGGAACTTTGTTCTCCCAATCGTTATCGCTCATAGTATCCTTGATAATATTCACGTGCAAATTTCCATCTCCTGCATGTCCATAGCAAACCGATTTAAAACCATACTTCGCTCCTATTTCCTTCACGCCTTTCAATAAAACGGGAAGTTCGGCACGAGGCACTACGGTATCCTCTTCCTTATAAATGGAATGCGATTTCACCGCTTCACCCACTGCTCTGCGCATACGCCACAAATCATTTTTTTGTTGAGCAGTATCAGCAAACAATACTTCGTCGCATTCAAATTCGTACATGATCTCTGTAATTTTTTCACAATCTTTAAATAGAGTATCCAAATCGTGACCATCCACTTCAATCAACAAATGTGCTTTGTGTTCTTCCTTCACGGCTAACTTCACATCCACAAACTTCAATACAAAGTCGATGGCATCACGCTCCATGAATTCCATTGCCGAAGGAGTAAACCCAGCTCTGAAAACAGCAGACACCGCTTCACAGGCTTTTTCAGGAGAGAAAAAAGGAATTAGCATTAATAAATTTTGCGTAGGCAATGGAATCAATCGGAAAACAATTTTAGTGATGATGCCTAACGTGCCCTCACTGCCAACAATCAATTGTGTTAAATTATATCCAGTAGAATTCTTCAAAACGTTGGCTCCTGTCCAAATAATTTCTCCGGTAGGAAGCACTACTTCGCAATTCAATACATAATCCTTCGTCGTGCCGTATTTCACGGCTTTGGGTCCACCCGCATTTTCAGCCAGATTTCCTCCCAAAAACAACTTCCTCTACTTGCGGGATCGGGTGGATAAAACAATCCCTTTTCCTCAACAGCATCACGAAAAACTTGATTAATCACTCCAGGTTCAACGGTAGCTTGCAAATTACGCTCATCGATTTCAATAATTCTATTCAACCTTTCTGTTGACAAGACGATACCTCCAAAAACAGGAAGGGCACCACCACTCAAACCAGTTCCCGCACCTCGAGGCGTAACCGGAATTCCATCACGATTTGCGATTTTCATGATTTTAGATATCTCATCAGCAGAAGCAGGTTTTACGACTACAGCAGGAACGAAAAAATAATCCTCTGTTTCATCACTACCATAAATTTCTTTGTCTTCTTCCTTGAACAACACATTGCTTGCTCCACAAATTTGAATCAACTCCTCGAGTTGCGAATTGTTGAGTGTAGATTGGTACGTAAACATGCTGCAAAGCTACCAATCAAAGAAGGGATCCCCTATTCATCAAACCTAAATTATTTAAAAAATATTCACAATTATCTAATTTCAGTATCCACTTTTGTTAGGCCTTTCATCAACATTACCTATTTTTACATATTCTCTAAATAAATCTTATGCAAGAAGAACATATTAAATGGTTTTCACCCGTTTTAGGACAAGAAACCGATATGCTAGTATTTGGTACAGGTGGTAAGCCCATCATCATTTTCCCAACTTCAATGGGAACTTATCATCAAAATAAAGACTTTCATTTGATTGATAGTGTTGCATGGTTTGTAAATAATGGATTGGTCAAAATTTATTGTCCTGATAGTGTCGATGAGCATTCCTTTTATCAAGAAATGATTCATCCCGGAGAGCGTATTCGTCGCCATACGGTTTATGATAAATTTATTTTGGAAGAAGTTGTAAGTCGTGCTTGTAATGAAACGGGTCACTCTCAAGTGACCGTAGCGGGTTGTAGTTTTGGTGGTTACCAAGCCATCAACTTTGCTTTCGTCATCCTCAAGTTGTTTCAAATGTTTACAGTATGGGTGGCGCTTTCGATATCACGAACCATATGGATGGTTACTATGACGAAAATGTGTATTACAATAATCCTGTCGACTTTTTAGGAGGCTTAAACGATGAGCATTTGTGGAAAATGGGCATTGTCATCGGAGTTGGCGAAGAAGATTTTTGTCTCCCTCAAAACAAACGATTAGCCGAAATCATGTCGAACAAAAGGCATGCCTTATTGGCTCGATATCCGCCCTGGAATGCCGCATGACTGGCCCGCATGGCGAGAAATGCTTCCTACTTACCTCGGTAGAATGCAGTATTAATTGAGCATTTTTTGTTTCTTTAGATGTAAGGGGAATTTACTCCTTTCATAGGAAGAATTGTTGACAAAAAAGGAAAAGGACATCCCGATTTTTTATACCTTCGTACATCAATTTAAAGCAAAATTAACATGAAACGGATAGGAATAATGCATGGCAAGGAGCGTAGCTTCCCCGATGCGCTTGTAGAAAGAATCAACTCTAAAAACATCAAAGGAATTCATGCAGAAATTCTAAAGATCGACAAAGTTATTCAAGGTGAAACTTCTGACTACCATGTTATTATGGACAGAATTTCGCAAGATGTGCCCTTTTACAGAGCCTTTTTGAAGAATGCTGCCCTGAATGGAACTGCGGTCCTCAATAATCCGTTTTGGTGGAGTGCCGATGAGAAATTCTTTAATAATTGTAGCTACACGTTTAGGAATTCCGGTTCCTAAAACTTGCTTATTACCCTCTAACGAATGGCCAACCGATACGAGTGAAGAATCATTCCGTAACCTCGCCATGCCGATGGATTGGCAAGGGATGTTTGAATACACCGGCTTTCCAGTGTATATGAAACCTCATTCTGGTGGTGGATGGAAGAACGTTTATCAGTTGGATACACCTGATGGATTTTTTCAATCGCATCAAACCACTGGACAACTCGTGATGTTGCTTCAGGAAGAGATTAAATTCGATTCTTACTATAGAATTTATTGCATTGGTCAAGATAATATTCGCATCATGGAATATGAACCACGTAACCCACATCATTTGCGTTATGTGCATAATAAATTTAATGCTGATCAAAAATTATTAGATACACTTCGCGATTATACATTCCGCTTGAATGAAGCCTTAGGGTATGATTTCAATACGGTTGAATTTGCAGTTCGTGATGGCATTCCTTATGCTATTGATTTTTGCAACCCGGCGCCTGATGCTGATATTAACAGCGTAGGACAAGAAAACTTTGATTGGGTGATTGAAGCCGCAGCGATGATGTGTATCAATCGTGCAAAAGCACACAAAGAAAATGCAGATAACTTAACCTGGGGAACGTATATGAAAACGGCTACTATGGGCAAAGCTATCGGTAATGCAGTACCGTCATTTAAACATGTTGGTGAAATATATGAAAAATAAAAATAATTATTTACCTCCTACTCCGTCAATTTGTACTTCAGGTTGACGGAGTGAATTTTTGAAACACACAACAACTCACCCATCAACAACAATCCGAATAATTATGACCATGTTTACCTTAGGGATTGAAGAGGAATTTCAAATTATTGACCCCGAAACTCGCGAATTGCGCAGTCATATGCACCAAATTGTTGAGGGAGGGAAAACGACATTGAAGGAGCAAGTAAAAGCAGAAATGCACCAAAGTGTGGTCGAAGTAGGAACCAATATTTGCAAAGACATTGATGAAGCTCGACGAGAAGTTACTTACCTACGAAAAATGATTGGTGAAATTTCTGCCAAGCAAGGATTGCTCTTTGCAGCAGCAGGAACTCATCCTTTTTCTCGTTGGCAAGATCAAGCGATAACCGACCATCCTCGTTATCATGAAATCGTTGACAAATTACAAGATACCGCAAGAGGAAATTTAATTTTTGGCTTGCATGTACATGTAAAGGAATTCCGAATCGTGAAATTGGTTTACAACTGATGAACCAAGCTCGCTACTTCTTACCACATATTTTTTGCACTATCTGCCAATTCCCCTTTTTGGCTTGGAAGAAATACAGGATTCAAATCCTATCGTACAAAAGTCTTTGATAAATTTCCCTGAACTGGAATTCCTGATTATTTTGAAAGTGTTGCTGAATACGATAGCTATATTAACTTACTCATTAAAACCAATTGCATCGACAACGGCAAAGAAAATTTGGTGGGACTTAAGATTACATCCTTCTTTGAGACCATTGAATTTCGAATTTGTGATGTACCCATGCGCATTGATGAAACCATTGCTTTGGCAGCCTTAATTCAAGCTGTAGTTGCAAAAATTTATAAGTTGATGAAAGAAAACCTTTCGTTTAGAAATTATAAACGTGCTTTAATCAATGAAAATAAATGGCGCGCCGCTCGTTATGGTATAGAAGGCAGTTTGATTGATTTTGGAAAGCAAGAAGAAGTATCCACCAAAGATCTCATTTATGAATTATTAGCATTTGTGGATGATGTTGTGGATGACTTAGGATCGAGACATGAAATCAAGTACATCGAAAAAATGCTTGAAAATGGAACTGGGGCCGATAGACAGTTAAAAATCTATGAATCAACTGGTGACTTAAAGGATGTGGTAGATTATATTGTGAGTGAAACTAATCAAGGATTGTAACGTTTAAGAAGAATTGCATTTTTCTAAAAATTAAATTAATCTAAGAAAATAGAAAACTGTGCGGTTTGTACCAAGCAGTTGTGAGATGGAAAACCAAACAATTAATTTAGCGATCCTCGACCTCTACAACAACGAGCCGAATGAAGGAATGAGAGGAATTCAATCAATCCTAAACCAACATATAGCACCCTATCCATTTAAAATAAGGTGGAAAATTTTTGATGTTCGTTTCAAAGATGAAATTCCAGATGATAGTTTTGATATTTACATCAGCACTGGCGGACCTGGGAGTCCACTTGAAGATGTAGGAGCGCAATGGGAAAAAGAATATTTCAATTTAATCGATACTCTTTGGAATCATAATAAATCATCTGCAAAGAATAAAAAATATATTTTCTTTATTTGTCATTCATTTCAACTGATGTGTCGACATTTGGATGTGGCCGATGTGATTAAAAGACATTCCACTGCATTTGGAATTTTTCCGATACACAAAACAGATTCAGGAAAAAACGAAACTTGTTTCCAAGGATTACCTGATCCTTTTCATGCTGTTGACAGTAGAGATTGGCAAGTTGTGCAACCTGACTTAACGCGACTCAACAAAATAGGTGCAGAGATCTTAGCCATTGAAAAAGATCGACCTCATGTAGATTTTGAACGTGCGGTGATGGGAATCAGATTTAGTCCAGAGATGATCGGCACACAGTTTCATCCTGAAGCAGATCCGATTGGTATGTTACATTATTTATTGCGTTCCGATAAAAAGGAAATTGTTATAAAACATCATGGACAGGATAAATACGATGAAATGTTATTACATTTAAACGATCCTGACAAAATAAACTTGACACAAGGTTGTATTATTCCTACTTTTTTAAATGACTCTATTGGAAAAATTATTGAGAATAGTTTGGTAGAAAAAAATTGATATTATTAACTGCAAAAAAGTCATCTCGATCTTATTCAAATTAAAAATAAACTTCTTTTCTCTCTATTTGATAACTATCAGAAGTTGAGATTTCTATAATTAATTCCAAATTTACTTATAAATTTAATTTCCTCTTCTTTGCGTCCCGATAGCTATCGGGATTGCGCCTTTGCGAGCAATTTTATGAACTTTATTTTTGCATTAATAATTATTATATCAAAAAAATAAATGTTGAATGTTAATTCTACAATCAATAGTAACTCAAAGTTTTCGCTCAGCCAAATTTTCTCGTTGAGGATGAATCGATAAGCCATTGTTTGCTTATTCTCTTTGCTAAATTTTCTCGCTAAGGCGCAGAGCCGCTAAGGCTGCGCTACGACGCATATTCTAGAGATGATTTCTAAGCAAAATTTCATCTTTGTTCGCTTCATTTATGAACAGTCTTAGCAATAGATTTCTTTTTAGATTAAATTTGTACCATGGCGGGGAAGAAATTTTATACGGTATGGGAAGGACGTCGTCCAGGTGTTTATGCCTCGTGGGGCGAGTGCAAGAAAAATATTGAGGATGGCCCAATGCGAAATACAAATCGTATCCAAACAAGCAGGAAGCTGAATTAGCGTATTCACAAAATCCAGCAAAGCATATTTACAAAAAAGCAAACTCCTCCTTACCCTCTTCAACGTCAGTGAAAGGAAATGTAGGAAGTCCGAATAAAGATAGTATTTGCGTGGATGCAGCGTGCAGTGGTAATCCAGGTTTATTAGAATATCGAGGTGTCGATTTTCAATCGAGGGATGAAATTTTTCACCGCGGCCCCTACGAACAAGGCACCAATAACGTAGGAGAATTTTTAGCCATCGTGCATGGATTAGCGGTTTTAAAACAGCAAGAGCTTCATACTAAAATTGTGTACACCGATTCCAATACGGCGATGGCTTGGATCAAGAAAAAAAGTGCGCTACTAAATTAGAAATGAATCGCAAAAATGGAGAGTTGTTTGATTTGATTTATAGAGCTGAAAAATGGCTAGAAAACAACGACTACAAAAACCCAATTTTAAAATGGGAAACGGAGGTTTGGGGGAGAGATTCCGGCTGACTTTGGGAGGAAATAAATTTGAAGATTTTTCGATTTGAAAATTTGAAAATGGAATTTTATTCGCATATAAATTCTCGATTAAACGCAACGGTCGCAACGTTCACGCAGCGGGCGCAGTGGAAATAAATTTCGGAGAACAAATATTTCGCTACAATTTTCACCCTTGAAGCTTGCAGCCAGAAGCTAACAGCTTTTATAATCCGAAGTGAAAATTTGTGTCACCTACAAAATCAATCATGAAACGAAGTACATATTGATATCGCCTTTGTACTTCGCGTTTATTTTTCCGCGGCTGCTACAACGGATTTTATCCTTTACAAGTTGGTATGTGTTTTCGGAGATGTTGATTCTTCCCGGTTCGCCAGCTTGCTCTAAACGGGCAGCGATGTTTACGGTGTCGCCCCAAATATCGTATGCAAATTTTTTGAGTCCCACTACTCCTGCTACCACCGGACCACTATGTATTCCAATACGCAATTCAATTTTAAAATCTTGTACCTTTTTTTGGTTGTAGCTTTCTATAAATTCCATGATTTCCCGACTCGCATAAATGGCATCAAAAGCATGGGTATTATTTTTTACAGGAATTCCTCCAGCACACATGTAAGCATCTCCGAGGGTTTTTATTTTTTCTAAATTATTCTTTGAACTAATTCTATCAAACTCAGAAAAACAAAAATGCAATTCAGCGACTAAATCGGCTGGCGATAATTTTTCACTCAATTTCGTAAAGGCAACCATATCAACAAAAACAACTGAAACCAATTCATAACTTTTAGTAGTGGCATTTCCACTTGCTTTTAATTCCTCTGCAACTTCTACGGGTAAAATATTTAATAATAACTCATCTAATTTTTGATTCGTTTCCTTTCTCAATTTGAATTTCTGAAACCAAGTAACTGAAAGAATGAGCAACAAAACAGCCAATGTAATTAACGAAATTCGAATGATTTTATCTTTTTCCTGTTGAAAAGTAAGCAATTCAATTTGTGAATTCTGCTGCTGAATATTTTGACGATCCTTGAAAACAGCTAATGTCTTTTCACTTTCCATTTTTGACAAAGAATCCTTGAACTCCAGCACATACTTCATCTGCTTCAAAGCCTCATCGTAATTCTTTGTTTGACTAAACAAATTAATAAGTCCTTCAGATGTTTTAATGCGCTCGTAATAATTGCGCAAAGGCATTAAATGCAAAAAAATTTTCCAACATTACTTGGGCGGTATTAAAATCTTTTAATCCAAGAGCAGCCATCCCATAAATATATTCAGTCCTTGATGTTGCACTTTGATTACCTGAATTCTCCTTCTCAATAGACTGGGCATACTCAAGTGGTATCTTTATGTATTCGATTGATTTTTGAAACTCACCTTTCTCTAAATACAATTTAGAAAGTCCGAGTCGGCACTCCATTTCACGTTGCTTAAAACCCAATTTCTTGGTTTGAGATAAAGTTTGGTTCAGCGTTTTCTCTGCATCATCAAATTTTCCTATTTCCAAATAAGCCAACCCCAACAGATAGTTACAAGTTAGAAAATTAAAAGTATCTTTTGTTTGAACTAATAATTGATATGCGGTATTGAAGAAACTGATGGATGCTTTAAAATTATTTTGAGCATACATCAATATTCCAAATTGCATTTCTGCTAATCCATGCTCTTTTTGCATTCCCTCCATGAGAAAAAGTTTATCGGCTTCCATAAAACTTTTCATCGCTTTATCATAGTCCAACATCTCTATGTCGAATTTCCCTTGCAAGTACCAAGAATGAGCTAGCAATTTGTTGTTCTCAATTTTCTTGAGTGTCTTAAACGACTGCTTTAAATAAAAATTCGCAGAATCAACTTTATTTTGTTTCAGATAGCCCCTTGTCAATAATTGAGCAAATTCAATCCTTTTTTCCGCATCAAGATTAGAATTATGAAAAATATTTCGTAAGCTATCCACTTCACTTCCATGCGCCATTAACAAATTCATCGGACATATCCACTCCACTAAAAACAAAAAGAACAGGGCGTAAGTTCTCCCTGCTCTTTTATTTTTTAAAAATTTCATACAGATTTTAATAGTGTTGAAACAACGTTTTAATGAATCAATGAACCACAGTCATTTGGACATGGTGATTCACTCATTATTACTCTCCCTGCAACACCTTCCAAAATTCGATGAGTAGCATCCCTACTTATCCCTCCTTCAACAATGGAGCAAACTATACCTTGTGCATTAACAGCAGGGTAAACATAAATTCCATTAAGGTTTGCATTCTCCAACAACCATGAAATGGAGGCTCGAGAAATAAAATAACCTTTTGGTGGTGCTTCATTACCTTCTTTAATAAAGCGCTTTCCATAAGCATTGATAAAAGCAGAAGCACTTTCCGAAGAAATATTTACATCGGGTGCCATAGCCATAATCTCGTGAGGAGATTCCTTTAGATCTACTTTTGCATCACTCCAAGAAACAAGAAAGAAAAAGGAACTTATCACACCAGTGATTGCAAAAAAATGATACATGACACGAACAGATTTTTTCATTTTAATTGAGAAGTTGTCTTTCATAAAATTCAAGATTTAGGGTTACATTCAAAGATATAAATAATTGTGAAATACTAGTTCATATAAAAACGATCATTTAAACCGTGGCGGTCGGAGCGCGCCAGAGCTATCGGTTACGCGGCGTTCGCGGGGAAATCATAAAAAATCTTAATCATCATAATAAATCTGTGTTCCATCATATATAGAGTAAGACAATGAATCTTAAGGAACCGAAATTTTCTAGCAGCCAGCAGCCTGAACTCAGAACTTATTCACAACTAATTATCTGATATATAAATAGTTACACGAATTTTGTATAATATGCTAAACAATCATTTTAGAGCAAGAGGCATTTTCTGTATTTTTGCATTTTAGAATTCATCCTCTTCTTCCCCACATGAAATATACTCCCAAAAGTCCCGCATTATTACTCCTTGAAGATGGTACCGTTTTTTATGGTAAAGCTGCCGGAGCCATCGGAATTGCTACCGGCGAAATCTGTTTTAATACCGGTATGACGGGCTATCAAGAGATCTTCACTGATCCATCGTACACCGGACAATTGATGGTGATGACCAGTGTTCACATCGGGAATTATGGAATAAAATTGAGTGAGTCGGAGTCGACCGAAATAAAAATTTCAGGACTTATTTGCAGAAACTTAAGCCCGATTCCAAGTCGGAAAGATTCGGACATGAGCATTCAAGATTTTCTTTTGCAAAATAATATGGTGACACTAACGGATGTGGATACCCGCGCCATCGTTCGCCATATTCGGAGCAAAGGAAGTATGAATGCAATTATTAGCACATCTACCCAAGACATCGAAACACTGAAAAAAAAATTAGCGAGAGTTCCGTCGATGGAAGGATTGGAGTTATCGAGTAAAGTGAGTTCGGAAACAGCTTGGGATTTTAATACAGAAGGAAAAATGAAAGTGGCTTTGCTGGATGCAGGCTATAAAATGAATATTGCAAGAAGTTTAGCTAACAGAGGATGTCAAGTTCGAATTTTCCCATACAACACCACTTTTGCAGCTATGAATCAATGGCAACCAGATGGCTATATGCTTTCGAATGGTCCTGGTGATCCAGCTACAATGCATGATGCAGTAAAAACGGTAAAAGAAATTTTAGAGAGTGGAACACCCCTATTCGGTATTTGCTTGGGACATCAACTTTTGGCGGAGGCTTGTGGAATGAGAACCTATAAGATGCATCATGGTCACCGAGGAATCAATCACCCTGTAAAAAATGTGATTAAAGGTACGAGTGAAATTACCAGTCAAAACCATGGATTTGCGGTGATGCAAGAGGACATTGAGAATTCGAAGGAAGTTGAAATCACCCATTTTAACCTAAACGACAAGACTATTGAAGGCATTCGTATGAAATCAAAACCCGCTTTCTCTGTGCAATATCATCCAGAAGCAGCTCCGGGTCCACACGATGCCGCTTACTTATTTGATGATTTTGTGAGTATGATTAAGGAGTATACTCAGCAAAAAGTAACGAATAATTAGGGCTTACTCAATAATTAAACCATCTTGTAGGATCGCAATTTATTAGCAATTGATCTTGAATTACATGAATCATTATCAGAATAATTCTTGTAGAAAATAATTGCACTAATTGAGACTTGTCATGATTAGTTGAGACAAGGCATGCCTTGTCTCAACTAATTTACTGTCTCTATAAATATCACGTGGTCGTAGAGGCAGGTATGACCTGCCTCTACGACCACGTGATGGAAAATTTAATGGATTATTTTCAATAATATCCTCACAAAAAATAAATATGGTGCATATAATTATTTTAATTGGACAATTTTGATTGCACCTCTACTACTGAAAGTACCGATCTTCATAAATTCGGGAATAAACAGTTTGTCACGTCTCTTTCTTGACTATTTTTGAAGGCATGACTTCAAGGATTCTACTTCTCCTCTTCCCCTTACTTTTTCACGGCTTAGTTGCTCATGCAGGAAATAACACAATATATTTTCAGCAAGAAGTAAATTATAAAATTTCGGTAAGCCTGAATGATAAAAGCATTCATTGAGCGCTACGGTTGAAATTGAATACATCAACCGATCGTCGGATACCTTATCAGAAATTTGGTTTCATCTATGGCCAAACGCTTATAAAGATCGGAACTCTGCATTGTGCAAACAGATGCTTATAAATGGCGATGCGTTGCTTTACTTTGCAAAAGAAGAAGAAAGAGGTTACATCGACTCATTACATTTTACAGCAAACGATGAAAGCATTTTTTGGTCTTATGATTCTTTAAACAAAGACATTGCGCTCTTGCAACTCAAAAAACCATTATTGCCGGGGAATAGAGTGATTATAAAAACTCCCTTTTATGTAAAGCTTCCATCGGCGAGTATTTCTAGATTAGGACATATTGGACAAGCTTATGCCATTACACAATGGTATCCGAAACCGGCAGTGTACGATCAACAAGGATGGCATGCAATGCCGTATTTAAACCAAGGAGAGTTCTACGCGGAGTTTGGATCCTTTGATGTCACGATTACCTTACCAAAAAATTATGTGGTGGGTGCTACTGGCGATTGCCAAACACAAACGGAAGTGGATTGGATGAATGAATTGTCGAAAGAACCCGATAACTTCAACGACAGTTTAAATTTTCCTTCATCAACAAAAGAAACAAAAACCATTCGCTTTACACAATCAAAAGTTCACGACTTTGCATGGTTTGCCGATAAACGATTTCATGTTCGTACTGGAAAAGTGATTCTACCCAATAGCGGAAACGAAGTAACTACTTGGGCTTTGTTCACCAATGCTGAACCTCATCTTTGGAAAAATGCAGTTAGAAATATGAACGATGCATTGTATCATTATTCTGCATTGGTTGGCGATTACCCTTACCAACAATGTACCGCCATTGATGGTACCATTGCTGCGGGAGGTGGAATGGAATATCCCAATATTACTATCATCGGAAAAACGTACGATCCTTTTCTTTTTGATATGGTCGTAGCGCATGAAGTGGGACACAATTGGTTTCAGGGAATACTTGGTTCTAACGAAAGAAATCATCCTTGGATGGACGAAGGCATGAATTCATTTATGGAAGCTTTGTATGTGATGAAAAAATATCCTCCACATCAATATGGAAATCTTAATGAAATGAGTTCGTATGGAATTGCTTCGGCGATACTAGGGACGAATCAATTCGATTACAAACAAACCGGGCATTTTGAATATCAATTAGCGACCAGCACGTTTACCGATCAAGCGATAGAAAATAAAGCCGTAGATTTTACCTACTTAAATTATGGTATTGTTGCTTACAAAAAAACGGCGATTGCATTTAATTATTTACAAAATTATTTAGGCGACTCCATCTTCTTCGCGGGGATGCAACACTATTTTCAAGAATGGAAATTCAAACACCCCTACCCTGCCGATGTTCAGAAATCATTTGAGGAAGTGAGTGGAAAAGATTTATCATGGTTTTTTGTTGATTTCTTCTCGTCGAAAAAATCACAAGATTTTAAATTCAATAAGGTAAAGAAATTGAACAATGGTTTTGAATTTTCGGTAAAAGATAAAAGCGGAATTCGCGCCCCATTTTCTATTAGTGGTTTTAAAAATAAAGAACACATATCTACTACATGGTTTGATCGAGAGCAATTAAATACAACGCTCAACTTTCCTTGTGACAGTTGTGATGAAATTTTCATCGATGCAGAACAAGCGTCACTAGATGTAAATCGTAAAAACAATTCCAGCCTACGAAACACCAAATTGAAGTTTAGTATGCTTCCTAAAATTCACGCCTTCGACCGACCTTCCCTTTTCGTCACTCCTGTAGCTGCTTGGAATCAGTACAACAAATTTATGGTAGGTGCGAGTATTTACAATGTGATGTTGCCTTTTCGACGAATTGAATACACCATCACTCCCTTATACGCTTTCGGAGATAACACACTTAACGGAACAGGCAATATTCAGATTACTTTTCCGTGCACATCACCACTTCTTCAAAAAATAACTTGGGTAAATAGTTTTAGAAAATTTAGCTATGCAAAGGAATTATATAAAAACGCGGAAGGACTATTAACCGAAGAAAACCTTGGATACATGAGATTTAGTCCAGAACTAATATTTTCACTGAGAAAATCAAACATCCACAGTTCCATTCAACAACAGATCAAATTGCAAAGTATACATATTTCGGAAGACAATTTAATTTATCGTTTCAACAATGGAAAAGCGGCGGGATCAATAAATCAAGAATACAAAGATTTTTATCGGTTGAAATACCAGTTAGCAAATCGCAGAACCATTGATCCTTTTTCATTGAAATTGCAACTGGAAGCCAATGCGGATATTTTAAAAGCCGATGTAGAATTCAACTATCATTTCAACTACGCTAAAAAAGGAAAAGGTGCCGACATCCGTTTATATGGTGGGAAAATGATTAAAGATAACTTGGATGGATTCTATGGATATTTCCTCTCCGATAGAAACGGTGTGCGCGGATCGAATGATTATGCATATGATGAATTCTATTTTGGTAGAAGTGAAACACAGTTTCTTTTATTCCAACAAATGGCATTACGACAAGGCGCATTTAAAATATACACCCCTTTGGTGCTTATAGAGATTGGATTGCTGCGATGAACATCAGCATTGATTTCCCCATTCCTTTACCGCTGAAAATATATATGGAGATATAGGAACAACAACAGATTTCAAAAAAGACATTAAAAATGTATATGATCTCAACTCTTCCTTTAGTTATGATGCCGGGATTTGCTTGAGCTTAATCAAAAATGTGGTTGAAGTCTACTTTCCATTAGTTCGATCCGAAGAAATACAGAAATACTTGGAAGCGAATGATGCAAAATATGCTGAACAGATTCGATTTGTATTCAATTTAAATCACATGAATCCGTTAAACTTCCGAAATCAGTTCATCAACTAGACAATTGCTATCTTTGCACACCTGTTAAATCACATGCAACTACCTGAAGGCAAAAAAATTTATTTCGTTAGCGACTTCCATCTCGGCGTTCCCGACAAGGCAAGTAGTTTAGAACGTGAGAAAAAAATTGTTCGTTGGTTAGATGTTATTAAGAAAGATGCGGCCATTTTATATTTGATGGGCGATGTATTCGACTATTGGTTTGAATATAAGCATGCAGTACCAAAAGGTTATGTTCGTCTCTTAGGTAAGCTCGCAGAACTCAGTGATAATGGTGTGGAGATGCATTACTTCACAGGTAACCATGACATGTGGGTCTTTGACTATTTTCCAGAAGAGATCGGTTTAAAACTGCATCGTGAACCTATCCAAAGAGAATACAACCATAAAAAATTCTTCTTGGGACATGGTGATGGATTAGGTCCGGGAGATCATGGATACAAATTCATTAAAAAAGTTTTTGCTAATCGATTCTCACAATGGTTATTTGCTCGAATTCATCCAAACGCTGGCATAAGCATGATGCGTTACTTTTCCAAGAAAAGCAGAATCGCCACTGGAAATGACGATGCAAAATTTTTAGGGGATGATAAAGAATGGTTGGTGATACACTCCAAAGAAATATTGCACAAAGAGCATTTTGATTACTTCATCTTCGGACACCGACATTTACCATTGGATATTAAACTCAATGAAAAAAGCAGGTACATCAATTTAGGAGAATGGATCAATCATTTTATGTTTGCAGAATTTGATGGATTGAATATCCATCTGAAGAAATTTGAGGAATAAATATTATTCGAATTAAAAATACGCTAATTTTTCTCGCAAAGGCGCGAAAGCGCTAAGGTTCGCTTCTAAATTTTCTAGTCTAAGTGCGCAAAGGCACTAAGTTTTCTCTTCGCTAAGTTTTCTCTTCGCTAATTTTTCTCGCAACCCTCGGCAAGCTCAGGTAAAAGGGCGCTAAGTTTTCTTGCAGAGGTGAAAGATTCGTAATCGCTTTTAATCTTGCTCGAAAGAACCCCAATTTCGCTTTATAATAGCTTCTTCGTGTTCTTCTACTGTAGGAATGTACTCAATGGCCCCATTCGCTTTTGCTGCATCATACGCTTTTGAATTCATCACTAAAGCCTCGTCGTATTGACGATCCTTATATAAAAACCAACTGTATTTATCGAGCGTCACATAATCGTTCCAAGCGGTTTCGCTGAAATGAATATTAAACACATAGTAGCGAGTATGTAATTCCATCCATGAGGTGGATGCAGATAAAAACAAAGCCACAAGCAAAACAAATATTCTTCCTGGAGATAATGAACCTGGTTCGCGCAATGTCATCAACAAAGAAAGGACAGAGACGAACAAAGCGAGCATCATTAAGATTAAGGTACCGCCCATAAATTTCACTTCTGCCAAAAAGAAAATCAACCAACTTACGGTAGATAATCCTAACCAACTACCTGTTCTTTTCTTTCCGGAGGTAGATGTTACTAAGGACACAACATAATAAATCATCATGGCAAGTAAACCTACTCCCATAACAATGGTATGCCCAGGCATATGAAATAACTTCATTGCCAGACCTGAAAGAAATACCAGAAAGAAGAATAACTCTATCATGTGATACTTATTGAACGTTTAAGTCGACTTTTCGTTTCATTTAATCTGGTTAAAAATAATAAAACAAATTAAAAGTAACATTATTTTTTGGTTAGTGGTTGCTATTTTTAGGTCTTTTGCTTCTTCTTCTTGGCCGCCGGAAATAATACATTATTCAGAATCAATCGATAACCGGGCGAATTGGGGTGTAAACTAAGGTCGGTGGGCGGATCACCCACCATATGCTGATAATCTTCTGGATCGTGGCCACCGTAGAATGTCCAGGTGCCTTTTCCGATTTCTCCATGAATATAACGCCCCTCGCCTGCTGCTTTATTTTCTCCCATGATGAGGACTTCAGGCTTTATTAATTCTTTCTTGAATGAGGTCGTTTGACCCATAAATCCTTTGATCACCTGCTCATGATTTTGGCAAAGCATGGAAGGTACAGGATCCCATTTCGCTGAAAATTCGAAGAGCACAAATACATCTTCGTTACGCGGAATTTTACGTTGCGTGGTCATATCGATATCAGAAAATTCATACTCCATTGGATTTTGACTCAGCTTAAAATTTCTAAACGCAAACGTTTTATCGTAATCCAACTTACTATTATAACTTGGAGTTGTTCCATCACCATCGTACATCTTCTCGCAAATATCCAAACCATGGGCTGATAAAGAAATGTCATAGGAATCGGTACCCGAACACATCGAAAATAAGAATCCACCACCTGCGGTAAACTCTTTTATTCTTTCCGCAACGGCACCTTTCATCTGTGACACTTTCGAAAATCCCAATTTATGAGCCATGGCTTCATCGGTTCTCACTTGTTCTTGATACCAAGCCGCTGTATGATACATCGCATAAAACTTACCATATTGTCCTGTAAAATCTTCGTGATGCATGTGCAGCCAATCATAAAGCGGAAGTTTCCCGATAATAACTTCTTCGTCGTAAATGATCTCATAAGGAATCTCAGCATAGGTTAAAACCAAGGTAACGGCATCATCCCAAGGCAACTTATCTTTGGGAGAATACACAGCCATTTTGGGTGCTTTTTCCAGCTTCACCAAATCCATGTTTACCTCTGGACGAGCAATTTCATCAATGATATTAGCGGCTTGTCCATCCGCAATGACACTAAAGCTTACTCCACGAATATTACATTCTTTTTCGATGGCCGGAAGGTGTTTAAACATAAAACTTCCACCTCTATAATTGAGCAACCAATCTACTTCCAAATTATTCGTTAAAATCCAATAAGCGACACCGTAAGCCTTCAAATGATTCTTTTGGGCAGCATCCATGGGAATCAAAATATACGATGCCCTCAACGAGCTGGTAAAGGAGAGAATAAAGAAGAATGAAATAAATAATTTTTTAATCATGTGCTACAATGATAGTCAAACGCAAAGAAATGTAAAATGTTGCTTCATAAAAAGTAAAAAAAATTGGTCATTTACCCTGCGAAACCCCACCTTTCTTACCCCTTTTTTTATTCAAATGTTTTAATTATGAAGATGGGTTTTCAATTAAAATGGCTGATCCTCCATATCATTCATTCTGGAATTACGAGTTATACGACTAGAATCCACGTTGGGATTGGGTACCATCTGCATCGGGTGATCATCGGATCCACTTTGATCCATGAAATCATAGGTTTCATAATCCGTGAACTTGGTAAGACGACCGATGAAACGAAGAGGGACGGATTTCAATGCACCATTTCTATTTTTCGCGATGATAATTTCAGCCAAATCATTTACCGGCGCACCATCTTCTGTTTCTGTTAAGCCATAATACTCTGGACGATAAATGAACATTACCATATCGGCATCCTGCTCAATCGCTCCTGATTCACGAAGATCGCTCAATTGAGGTTTTTTGGTTTGACTTTTCTCAACGTTACGACTTAACTGAGAAAGTGCTATTACTGGGACATTCAATTCCTTCGCTAGACCTTTTAACGATCGAGAGATGTGTGAAATTTCCTGTTCACGATTTCCATTTTTATTATCAGTTCCACCTTGCATCAATTGAAGGTAATCGATAATGATCATTTCAATTTTTCGCTCTGAAACTAAACGTCGACACTTGGCACGCAATTCAAAAACGTTTAACGCGGGCGTATCATCAATGTAGATGGGTGCTTCTGTTAAAGCAGAAACTTTCTTATTGAGTTGAGTCCACTCGTGTGGATCCAAATTTCCTTTTCTTAATTTTTCGGTATCCAATTCTGTTTCGCTCGACACCAAACGATTTACCAACTGAATACTTGACATTTCCAGACTAAAAAATGCGACTGGCTTTTTGAACATCACAGCAGAATTGCGTGCTAAACTTAATACGAACGCAGTTTTACCCATACCTGGACGAGCTGCGATAATAATCAAATCACTTTTCTGCCATCCTGCAGTAACCCGATCCAACTCTGTAAATCCACTGGGCACTCCAGTCACTCCCGACTCAAGATTAGAAGCAATTTCAATTCCCTTCACTGCCTTAGAAACTAAACCAGCCATGGACTCATATTTTCTTCTGATGTTGGAATCGGTAATTTCAAAAAGATTTTGCTCTGCTTTATCCAAGAGGGACAACACATCAGAAGTATCTTCAAACGCATTACGAATGGTATCACTTGAGATTCGAATCAATTCACGTTGAATAAATTTTTGTAAAACAATACGAGCATGAAATTCAATATTTGCCGCGGAAGCAATTCTATTTGTTAACTGAGTAATGTAAAAAGGTCCACCTGCTAAATCGATAGTTCCATTTTTTCTTAACTGCTGAGTTACCGTTAAAATATCGACAGGTTGAGTTCCATGAAAAAGATCCTGAATGGCTTTAAAAATGGCATTATGCGATTCCTTGTAAAAGGCTTCTGGTTTGAGGATATCAATTACTTCGGCAACTGCATTTTTATCCAACATCATAGCACCTAAAACAGCTTCTTCCATATCCACAGCCTGAGGAGGTAATTTCCCAGGCATGGCTTCCGTTAAAACAATATTTGATCCTGCCGTTTTTCTACGTGTGGTTTTCTCAGTACTCATTCTTCAAATTTAATAGCTCTGTGCTTGGTAAGGGATAAGATTTTATTAACATCAATTCAATCTACTTTGTTTCAGTCGAAAAAGTTATACCGTTTCGGATATAATATTAATGAGTAGAGAAGATTATTTATTGTGAGATTCTATTTTAATTTTTATAAAGGATTTATTTTTTTCATCCATAAACCCAATCACTATAAGACAAGAAAGCCGGCGACAAGGCACCGGCTCCCTATTTTCCTTTGGTTTCTTTATTCGTTATACACTCCCATCGAGCAAAACTTTTCAATTCGTTTTTGAATACGTTCTTCGGGAGACATTGCTTTTAACGACATTAAATGCTTTAGAATTTCCGATTTCACGGTTACAAACATTTCCAAAGGATTAGAATGTGCTCCGCCAATAGGTTCTGGAATGATTCCATCCACCAAATGAGATGAATTCATATCGATGGATGTTAACTTCAACGCTTCTGCGGCTCTTTCCTTATTATCCCAATTTCTCCATAAAATACTGGAGCACGACTCAGGTGATATTACAGAATACCAAGTGTTTTCCAACATGAGTACTTTATCGCCAATTCCAATTCCTAATGCACCACCACTTGCACCTTCACCAACAATTATACAAATCACCGGTACTTTCAGAATCGTCATTTCGTATAAATTACGAGCAATGGCCTCACCTTGACCGCGCTCTTCAGCTTCGAGACCAGGATAAGCACCAGGCGTATCGATTAAGGTGACAATGGGCTTATTAAATTTTTCGGCAAGTCGGAACAATCGTAAAGCTTTTCGATAACCTTCAGGGTTAGGCATCCCGAAATTGCGAAACTGGCGCATCTTTGTATTAGCACCCTTTTGTTGTCCAACAAACATTACAGTTTGACCATCCACATCACCAAAGCCACCAATCATGGCTTTATCATCCTTCACTTGACGATCGCCAAACAATTCCATGAATTGTCCGCCAGTAATTGCGTTAATATAATCTAATGTATAGGGGCGATCGGGATGACGTGATAATTGAACGCGCTGCCAAGGAGTGAGGTTGCTAAAAATCTCCTGCTTTGTCTTTTCAATTTTTGATTCAATTTCTTTAATTACATCATCAACGTTTACCTTGCCCTTCTCTGATATCTGCTTTGCCTTTTCCAGTTGTTCATTCAACTCTTCCAATGGCTTTTCAAAGTCCAATAATGTTCCGCTCATGAGTTTTAGATTGGCATCAAAGATACCCGAAAATCAAAAAACTCGGCAGGGTATATTAACTTTGTTCCTTCATGGTCGCATTTCCACCCGTAAAAATCAATTTAGGACTGAATATCATTGCTAAACGAGCTGATAACTTTCATGATATTGAATCTGTTTTCTATACTGTTGGATGGACAGATGTACTTGAGGTGATAGTTACTGAAAATCAAGAATTTAGCCTCAAAATAACTGGTTTACCCATCTCTGGTGATCCAGCTAAAAATCTGATTATCAAAGCGTATGAAATATTAAAAAAAGATTATGAAATCCCTGAATTAAGCTTTCATTTACATAAGATTCTTCCCATGGGAGCTGGACTTGGCGGTGGATCGTCGGATGGGGCATATGCGCTTAAATTAATAAATGAGGTAGCTTGTTTAGGAATTTCGGCTGAAAAACTTCAAAAATATGCTCTTCAACTTGGAAGTGATTGTCCATTTTTTTTAAATGAAAAACCAGCGTTTGTGCAAGGAAAAGGTGAAATAATAGAGTCGATATCTCTTGATTTATCAGGATGGTATATTCGTATTGTAATGCCTCCTATTTCTATTTCAACAGCAGAAGCTTACAGTTGGATTACCCCAACTCCACCCAAAAAATCAATTCGTGATATCATATCGCTACCACCAGCCGATTGGAGAGATCTACTCAAAAATGATTTCGAAAAACATGCAATACAACATCATCCAATCATTGGAGAAATAAAAAAAGAAATGTATGATTCAGGCGCAACGTATTCAAGCATGAGTGGTTCTGGGGCATCAGTATATGGCCTTTTTAAACAAAAGCCTCCATTTTTTCAAACCAAAGGAATGCAAATTTGGGAGGGGAAATTGTAAAATCGAGACTGAATTTGAATTATCTTTGAGTAATTATTTTAATGAAATCTTTTTCTAAAAAACAGAGGAATTTAAAATTTGCCTCCCGATAGCTATCGGGAGGCAAATTCATATAAAATAAAATTTTCTTTCAAAAAGAATTTAAGATACATATCCAATCAACGCTAAAATAACGATCAAAGTTAATATGAATTCCTCTTTAAAATCCACTCTTCATCCTGCTAACCCACATCGTGATCGATATGATTTTCCGGCTTTGATAAAATCCTCTCCAATATTAGCTGAGTTTGTGAGTAAGAATAAGTATGGGGATGAATCCATCGATTTTTTCAATCCTCGAGCTGTCATTGCATTGAACAAAGCTTTGCTTAAAAAGTTTTATCATATCGATTTTTGGGAAATACCAGAAGGCTATTTATGTCCACCTATTCCTGGAAGAGCAGAATACATTCACCAAGTAGCCATCCTCCTAAATGCAAATGATCCTTTCCATAAAAATTCCACCGAAAACGAAAAAGTAAAATGTTTAGATATCGGTGTAGGTGCAAATTGCATTTACCCCATTATTGGAATACAGGCATATAACTGGACATTTGTAGGTTCCGACGTAGATCAGGAAGCATTGATTGCTGCACAAAAAATTATAGACAACAATACAGTACTCCAAGGCAAAGTAGAACTTCGTTATCAATCCAAAAGAAAATTCATTCTTCATGGCATCATTCAAAAGGATGAAAAATTTGATTTAACTATTTGCAATCCTCCTTTTCATTCATCTTCTGCTGAGGCTAAAAAAGAAGCGATCAAGAAACTCTCCAATTTAAAGAAGCATCAAATCAAACAACCACTTTTAAATTTCGGCGGACAACCTTCAGAAATTTGGTGCGATGGTGGAGAAGAAAAATTTATTTTAAAGATGATCGATGAAAGCATGTCATTCAAAACTTCTTGCAGATGGTTTACTACGATGGTTTCTAAAGCAGCCCACCTAAAAAACATTTATGCTGCATTAGATAAAATACCCGATGTTACTCATCAAACCATTCAAATGGAAACTGGAAATAAAGTGTCAAGAATTGTTGCATGGACATATCAAAATTAAATTTCTGCAATACTTTTCGTTTAAAACAATGTTCAACTAAATTAAATCATGAAAAGCTTATTAAAATCTAGGTACTCCCTTTATATTTCCTTATTACTACTTTACGTCTCACTTTCCTTTGTAATTCGACTTGTTCTTTTTATCCTTTCAAATAAAGGGATGGAGTTATCATTTTTAGCAACCATCAAAATTTTTTCAATTGGGCTTTACTTTGATGTAGCCACTGCATTCTTCCTATTTGCTTTTTATTCACTTTATATTTTAGTAATCCCAACAAAATGGGTAGGAGGTAGAATTGATAAAGGACTCACCTACATAATAACCACCCTTTCTCTCTTTGTCGTTGTATTTTCTTTTATTGCAGAATTTCCATTTTGGGAAGAATTCAACACTCGTTTTAATTTTATTGCGGTTGACTATTTAATATATACCTATGAAGTCATTGAAAACATTAATCAATCATATTCTATCCCTTTTATCCTTATTGTCCTATTTAGCATAATTGCAGCCGTTAGTTATTTATTTAAAAAGAAACATATTTACGAGAATACATTTTCAAATAATCCAAGCATCGCTAAACGTTTATTTGTTTTTGCGCTAACATCTTCTGCTCTATTTTTCTTCAGCTATTTCACTACTAATAAACAAGCCGAATGGAGTTCCAACTTATACGAGAATGAATTAAGTAAAAACGGCGTGTTTTCTTTCTTCGCTGCATATCGTTCCAATGAACTAGATTACAACACTTTTTATATGCGTTTAACTGACAAACAGGCTTTCGATATTGTAAAAAAAGAAATACTTCAAGAGAATCAAACGTATGATTCACAAAATGATTTTGACTTATCGCGACATGTTGTGGGAGGTGATGAAATTAGACCGAATATTATTTTAATATGCATTGAAAGTTTTAGTGCCGATTTCTTAGGTGCGTTTGGAAACCAACAAAATATAACGCCTACATTCGATACATTGGCACAACACAGTATTTTCCTTTCCAACCTTTATGCAACAGGTACAAGAACAGTTAGAGGAATGGAAGCTCTAACTCTATGCGTTCCTCCTACTCCAGGAAATAGCATTGTGAGGAGACCCAACAATGATCATTTATTTTCCATTGCATCCATCTTAAGAAAAAAAGAATATGCTTTAAGTTTTATATATGGTGGTGATGGATATTTCGACAATATGAACACTTATTTTGGAGGTCAAGGATATACTATCATCGACAGGGACCGAGGAAATCCACTGTCTGAAGAGATACAAACTACACGAATTCCAATTTCAGATAAAGATGTAACGTTTGAAAATGCATGGGGCATTTGCGATGAAGATCTTTATCGTCAATCATTAATTGACGCAGATAAAAACGTTAAGAAAAACAAACCATTTTTCCAATTTATAATGACCACTTCTAATCACAAACCCTATTCCTTCCCTGAAAATAAAATTGATTTACCACAAGGAAATCGAGAAAGTGCTGTAAAATATACTGATTATGCAGTAGGAGAATTTTTGAAGGCGGCCATGAAAAAATCATGGTATAACAATACTGTATTTGTTTTTATTGCAGATCATTGTGCAAGCAGCGCCGGAAAATGGGAAGTAAATATTCAAAAACATCATATCCCTGCAATCATTTATAACTTACCTCAGCAAGACACCGTGATTTCAACCTTAGCCTCACAAATTGATTTAATGCCTACATTATTTGGTTACTTAGGCTGGACCTATGAAACCGAATTATTTGGAAAAGACATCAACCATATTAAATCGGGTGAAGAGCGTTCCTTATTGGGAAACTACCGAACCATAGGCATATTAAGAGATAATATTTATACTGAAATAAACGATCGTAAAAAAGCTTACCAATATTCTTGGGACGCTAAAAATAGTCAAATGGTTAAATTCAAAAATATAAAAAACGAGCAGCTAAAAAACATTTGCGTCTCCTATTATCAAACGGCTAGTTATCTATACAAAAACAACTTAATGAAAGAAAATAAAAAAATTAATTAATTCTCTTCATTTAATTCATTTATTAAAAAAGGGTAAACGTATTCTCAAATACATTTACCCTTTTACTTTAATTAACAATTAATCTTTATGATCATGTTCATCAAAAGATCCAGTGCTCAGCTTTACATTTAAACTATCTATCTCGCTTTTCGCTTCCTTACTTAAAATGAATTCACCTTTAAAGTGCATGATTGGCATTCCTGCATTGACCCAAGCGGTGTACCAAAAGCAGCCAACGAGAAAAACTGCTTTATTAAATCTCCTTTCCACCATTCCATCTAATGCTTGATGGTATGCTTTGCTATACGCCACAGAAAAAGTCTTGATCAATTGTCCCCCGCGCTCTTCGTAACTGTATTTCTGATCAGCAGGAAAAGATTTACTTAACGCTTTCTCGATACTCAATACCGAATCGTGCGCAGCGTAACTCTCTCTTAAAATTTGCCAAATAACATCAGATGGATTTGCAATATATACCGCAGTTCCAGTTATTCGACTATACTCTTTACCATACAACTCAGGCAATCTTGATTCCCAAAAACCATGTATTCCATGTTGACCAGTTAATTGTCCATTATAATTTCGAGTACAATGTAGCGGAACGTGAGCATCGCCAATATAATGTCCAATGTCAGCAGAGTTGCGCAATATTCGCTCTCTATCTTGTGCCTTAAATGCTGATGTGAGTCGGAACAACATCGTTTGAATATGCCACGGAACGATACCATGCGCTTTCAATGTATCCTCACCAATTTTTGCAACGGCCTCATCCCATCGTGTAGGTAAACTATCGAATGGATGATCACCATATCGATCAAGGTCAATAAAATGTCGAGGTGCTTCATTGGGATCAGCATAACGACGTTTATCCGGATCAACGGCGTGTTCCGTTATAAAACGTACATGCTCCTTGTAGAACCCAAACATTTCGGGAGGCAATGTAAAAATAGCAGCATAATTAATTTGTTGATGGCCCCAGAAGCCCCAGGCGAAGAGGGTGACTACCGTACCTGGTACGATGATCAGCGACAGCAAGCTGCCCAATAGTTTTTTATTCATGGTACTAAAAATTAAATACGCCTAATAAAAATCAGGCAACAAACTTTACTAATACACCATTCACCATCACCGGAACTACCGGTGCTAGATTAGGCGTTAAACAATATTCTACGTCTTTATCAATTTGCAGTCGCTCCAATCTTTTGCGATGCGAACTTTTATCTAAAAAAGTATTTAAATCAGGTTTAGCAAGACTATACAAATGCATTGCAGCGATCACAGCATCGCACATCCCATTCATCTCATAATGTGGCTCCAATTGTTCGGCAATTGCTCCTGCAAGAATTGTATCTTCTAAATTGAACGAATTTTTCCAACCCGAGCATAATAACAATACATTCTTATTTTGATCCTTCAACCAATCACATAAACAATCGAGATTTAAAAAAGAACCAATCGCAATTTGATAGGCGCCCGATGATGCAGCAATTGCTTGCGTTCCGTTCGTAGTAGTTAATGCGATATCGCGATCTTTAACTCTTGGATCCAAATAACTGAAAGGAGAATTTCCTAGATCATAACCATCCAACATTTCACCATTTCGCTCCGCACCTACTAAATATCCTTTTGCTTTATAAGAATGGCTTTCTTCAATGGTAGCGACGGGAACGATGCTCTTTACTCCATTTGCAAAAGCAACACAAATAGAAGAAGTAGCGCGCAACACATCAATTACCACCACGATCGAATCAGAAATATCGTGTAGATGAATCAATGCAGGCGAGAAACAAACTTCTAGCGAGCGTAAAGAAGCATTATTTTTAGTCAATGGAATATTTTATTTTTTTAAGAAAGGGGTTTTTACAACAACAGCTTTAATGGCTTTATCTCTAATTTTTATGTAGATTTCACTTCCTTCTGCTGCATGGTCCTTAGCAACATAACCCATTCCAATTGCTTTTTGCAGACTGGGCGATTGAGTGCCTGAGGTAACAATTCCAATAACATTATTTTGTGCATCTACGATTTCATAATCATGACGCGGAATTCCTTTTTCCACCATTTCAAATCCAGAAAGTTTTCGAGTCACTCCTGCTTCTTTCTGTGCTTTTAGTGCTGTTGAATTAGTAAAGTCTTTCGTAAACTTTGTAATCCATCCTAATCCGGCTTCTAACGGCGACGTAGTATCGTTAATATCATTTCCATACAAGCAGAATCCCATCTCCAATCGCAACGTATCACGACAACCCAATCCGCAAGGTTTAATATCAAATTCTTTTCCGGCTTCCATTAATGCATTCCAAATAGTTTCTGCATATTGGTTTTCGAAATACAATTCAAATCCACCCGCACCTGTATATCCTGTATTAGAAATTAAGATGTTTTTACATCCCGCAACTTCTCCCTTGGTAAAATTGTAATATGGAATAGTTGATAAATCGACTGAAGTTAGCTTTTGAATCGTAGCTAACGCATTGGGTCCTTGCACTGCTAATAACGAAGTTTTATCTGAGATGTCATGCATCTCAACATTTCCGGTATTGAATTTCTGAATCCAGTTCCAATCTTTTTCTATGTTAGATGCATTTACAACCAACATCCAATGCCCATCTTCCAAAGCATAAACAATAAGATCATCAACAATACCACCTTTTTCATTTGGAAAGCAAGAATACTGCGCTTTGCCTGGGCTCAATTTAGAAGCATCGTTGCTGGTAACACGTTGAATTAGGTCTAACGCGCCATCTCCCTTCAGAATAAATTCTCCCATATGAGAAACGTCAAAAACACCAACCGAAGAACGAACTTTTTCATGCTCTACATTTATTCCTTCGTATTGAACGGGCATCATATATCCTGCAAAGGGAACCATCTTCGCCCCTAATTTAGTATGCAATGCTGTTAAGGCAGTTTGTTTTAAAGTTTCGCTAGTCGTTGTCATTTGTATAATTTATGAGGATGCAAATTTAATCAATTTTTCTGCTCAGTTAACGATTTAAAATAATGCAGGTAAATAGGCTGAAGTGCTTTTACGGAGTAACTCTTTTCCACCGTCTTACGACCATTCTCGGCACATTTTCTCCTTAATTCCGGATTGTCAATGAGTAGACTTATTTTCCGAACCCATTCATCAGGAGTTGATGCCAACATTCCATTGACACCATCTTCAATGATTTCTGTATTTACTCCCACGGGAGACATAACGGTTGCAATATTCATTGCCATATATTGAAGACCTTTCAATCCACATTTCCCCTTGGCCCATTCGTCATCAGGCAAAGGCATAATTCCAATATCAATTTTTGCCAATTCTTCTAACTCCGTTTCCTTTCTCCATGCAATACCCTTTATTTCTAATTCGGCATTATAGTAATTTTGATCACCAATCACTTTAAAACTAATACGGTTACCATATTTCTCTTTCAGCGCTTTTAACACGGGGATGGCCATTTCAAAATGGCGTATTGTGGTGATGGAGCCACTCCAACCAATACATATCACTTCCTTTTCTTGAAAAGGGACTCCTTTATATTCATCGGTATCTATTGTTGTTGGAATAATTACTACATTGTCATTGTGATGTTTTGCGTAGTCCATTAAATATTGATTCCCTGCAAATATCAAATCGGACATACTAATCAGCCTCGCTGTTTTTCCTGGATTTTTCATCCACCCAAATCCTTTATTTGCATCTGAAACATCAAAATGCCAGATGGCATCATCAAAATCAAAAATCATTGGCGCTTTGGCTCGATGCAATAATTCTTCAAAAAAGTAGTTCCAGTAAGAAACCTTCTCTACACACAAAAATCAAATCGTACTTATTTCGATTTATAACATCATTTAATCGTGTAAAAGCTGCTTTCAATACAATCATTGCTTTTGAAAAATACTTTCCAGGTCGATACAAAACTTTATCATCTTCCTCTGAAATCAGGTAAGAAATATGACAATTAAATCCATTCTGTTTTAAGAAATCGAGGTATTGTTCGAACCTGAATCTTTGATTTGGCGCACGATCTTTTCGATGTGCTGTTATAATGAGAACTTGTTTCACAACGCAACGAATTAATCTTCCTGCCAAATAGGAGGTAATTTTTCTGTGATTTCTATTCCTTTAAACTTATCACTTTCTTTACTGCCAGCAGTCTTAGCCCAATCGGCCATGAGTTGCAATCCTTGCTTTAATGTATAGCTTGATTGTATAGAAAAAACTTTTTGAACTTTCCCATGATCTGCATAGGCATGCATTACTTCATTCCGCGCATCTAGATGTCGAACTTGGCCACTCATCCCCATCACATCACATACGGTATTCGCCAATTCATTCACCGTAAATTCCTGATCGGCACCTATATTAAAAACTTGATTGTATGCTGCTGGGACCTCAACACAATTTGCAATGTAAGGAGCAACATCACCAATATAACTAAACGCTCTTGTTTGTTTACCATCACCAAAAATAGTAAGTGGTTTACCTTGCATTAACTGATTCATGAAAATACCAACAACATTACGATATTTATCTCCCAAATTTTGATACTCGCCATACACATTGTGAGGACGAAATACGACATAATTTAATCCAAACATTTCATGCGTCGACTTCAAATCCATTTCTACCGCCAACTTTGAAATTCCATAAGGATCTTCTGGTGTTGGAAGCATATCTTCACGCATTGGTAATTGCCCACGTCCATACACTGCAATTGAAGAAGTGAAAACAAAACATTTTATTTTATGTTTCACCGATTCATTGATTAAATTAACACTTCCAATTAAATTATTTGTGTAATTAAATCGTTTAATAAAATGACTTAATCCTTCCGCTGCGTAGGCTGCTAGATGATATACATAATCGAATTGATGTTCATTGAATAATTTCTCCAATAATAAATGATCGGTAATTGACCCTTTAATAAAAATTGCTTTCGGATTTATATTCTCCTCGAAGCCTCCGCTTAAATCGTCTAACACAACTACTTTGTGTCCTTTGTCAATCAGCTCATTACATACATGAGCTCCAATAAATCCAGCACCGCCGGTAAGTAATGAAACAGCCATAATAATAGTATTAGGGCAAAAATAGACAAATCAAATGAATAGGAGTCCTAAAATGAATCCAAGACCTTCAATTGCAAATAATTGCATAAATTAGCACCGTTAAATGAATGGAAATTATTCATGAAAAGAGTCCTAGAAAGAAATGCTCCAAGCTTTATTGTGTTGTTGACTGATGTATTAATATGCTTGGTTTCGCTTGCTATTGCTTATCAAATTCGCTTCAACTTCAACGTACCTGACACAGAAACAATTACTTACCCAACTGTTTTTCCTTTTGTTTTGACAATAAGAATCCTTTCATTTTTGATTAACAAAACTTACACAGGAATTATCAGACATACAAGTACTCGAGATACCGTTCGAATTCTTCTCACCTTGCTTTCAGGGTCCATCATAATGGCCATTAGTAATCCAATTAGTTTTCAAATTAACGGAATATATCTAGTTCCTTTTTCAATTATCATCATTGAATTTTTGCTTTCGGTATTTCTAATGATTACAGGAAGATTAATTGTGAAAGTGATTTACATGGAACTAAAAAATCCATCAAGAGAAAAAACAGGAGTGCTTATTTATGGAGCTGGTGAAGCAGGACTCACCACAAAAAGAACACTTGACCGCGACAAAGCGACAAAATACAAAGTTGTAGCTTTTATTGACGACGATCCGAAAAAAAGCGGAAAAAAATTAGAGAGCATTTCCATTTATCCATCTTCGGCAATAGAAAAGCTCATCAAGAAAAGAAACATCAAACATTTAATTATTGCCATTCAAAATATTTCGCCAGAGAAAAAACAGTTTATAGTAGAAACGGGATTATCACATAAAATTTATGTTTTAAATGTACCTCCAGTACAAAGTTGGATCAATGGGGAATTGAGTTTCAAACAAATTCGAAAAGTAAATATTGAAGATTTGTTAGGACGAGATCAAATTTCACTACAGCTTGATAAAATCAAAGAAGAGATCTATCAAAAAACCATTTTAGTAACTGGTGCTGCAGGATCTATCGGCAGTGAAATGGTTCGACAGATTCTACCTTTTGAGCCTAAATTACTTCTGTTGTTGGACATTGCAGAGTCGCCACTATACGACTTAGAATTAGAAATAAGAGACAACCCTGCCACTAACTTTCTAAACATTGAACCCATCATTGGCGACATTCGAAACAAGGAAAGAATGCGCAATATATTCAACACCTTTCATCCCGATATTATTTTTCATGCGGCTGCTTATAAGCATGTCCCTATGATGGAATTAAATCCGAGCGAATCCATCTTAAATAATGTACTAGGCACAAAGATAATAGCCGATTTATCGATGGAATTTAATGCGAGTAAGTTCGTAATGATCAGCACGGACAAAGCGGTGAATCCAACGAATATTATGGGAGCTACTAAACGAATCGCTGAAATGTATATTCAATCGATGAATGGCTTAGGTAAAACTAAATTCATTACTACTCGATTTGGAAATGTATTAGGATCTAACGGTAGCGTGATACCGCGATTTAAAAAACAGATTGAAAGTGGAAAACCACTCACCATTACTCATCCTGATATCACTCGATACTTCATGACTATTTCCGAAGCCTGCCAACTGGTATTAGAAGCTGGTTCGATGGGAAAGGGTGGAGAAATTTTTATTTTTGACATGGGATTGCCTGTGAAAATTGCTGACTTAGCTAAAAAGATGATCCAACTAAGCGGATTGGAATTAGGCAAAGACATCCAAATAAATTATACGGGTCTCCGACCTGGTGAAAAACTTTTTGAAGAGCTTTTAGCCAATGAAGAAAACACATTACCCACCCATCACAAGAAAATAATGATTGCTAAAGTAAAATCTTATCCGTTTGATTTTGTTTCGGAAGAAATAGATGCGTTGATTGAATTATTCAATTCGCAAAACAATGAAGCTATTGTTACTAAGATGAAAAAGATTGTACCCGAATTTCTAAGCAAGAATTCAGAATACGAACGACTCGACAAAGAAATCATGAATTAATTTTTATGGTATAATGGTCAAAAATAGTTGGTAAAACCCTATTAAATATTCTGATTATCAAATGCCTATAACAAGGAAATTGGAATCGATTCCAATTTCCTTTTTTTGTTCATGGAAATCAGCAAAAAAAAGCGTGTTGGGGCTGCCAAAGTTTCAATGTTATAAAATGGGGGAAGCAAAATAATAAGCAAAGGTTTAAATGCAAAAGTTGTGGTTTGCTGTTCACCAGGACAAATAAATCTGTCGCACTAAAAAATCAATTTGTATGGTTTCGCAAATGGGTGTTAAATCGACAAACATTAAATTATCTTAGTGACGAAAGTGGTCATAGTGTACGTACTTTGAAAAGGCTTTTGATCTTTATTTATCTAAAGCCCCAGAGCTAAAGTTTTACCCCAGTGAAAATTAAACTTACTGATTGATGGTACTTATTTCAGTAATGACATTTGTTTAATTATATATCGAGATAATCAAATTAAGTTCACTCAGCTTTATCGGATTACCGATGGGGAACATTATGTAGAGATCAAGGAAGATCTCGAGAATTTGCTATCTCTAGGAATTCAAATCAGAAAGTATTACTTGTGATGGACACAGGGCTATTTTGTAAGGCAGCAAAGAAGTATGTAAGGATGTAATACTTCAACGATGCACAGTTCACGTACAGAGGAGTGTAAAATATGGCTAACAACAAATCCAAAGAGTGAGGCTGGAATGGTTTTGCTGGCAATATGCAATAAGTTATCTCTAATTAAAACACACCAAGACGCACAATTATGGATGAAGTCAATCTATGATTGGTACAGAACGTACAAGATGTATGTAGAAGAGAAATCTATCAGTTCAACAACAGGAAGGTATTGGTTTAAACATAAAATGGTTAGGAGGTCTTTTGTCTTAATAAAAAATGCAATGCCTAATCTCTTTCAATATCTATTTAATGACAGAGTACCCAAGTCAACCAATGGTTTGGAATCATTCTTTGGACATTTAAAAGTCATTTGCTGTTACATCGTGGAATGACAAAAGAGCACAGAAAGAATTTCATTCGTTGGTATCTATACTTTAGAAACAATGAATAGGTTTTTTTAGCCATTAAGGATGCCAATAAATAAAACAGGAAACATAGTCCCTGAATTATTGTATATCCATAAACCCTATTGCTGGTAGGTTGCTCCTCAGCATTGCCTACTTCCTCTTTGGGTTCATGCTCGTAATTAACTAAATAATTTTGTGAAAAACACCAACTATTTTTGGCCTCATTACCATTTTTATTATCCGTGAACCGTTTCTTTTTTTCCAAAATCTTGAATGATTTCTCCTTCCATCACCAGCCATTCCTCCCATCTTGCTTCTGCATCTTCTTGTCCAGCATATTGACGGGCAAAACCTAAAAAAATAGTATAGTGATTCGCCTCGCTGATCATTAACTCATGATAGAATTTTTTCAAATCTTCGTCATTGATATTTTCAGAAAGCACTTTAAAACGTTCACAACTTCTCGCTTCAATCATGGCTGAGAAAAACAATCGATCTAACAATTGTTGTTCTCTGTTCCCTCCTTTCCGCATAAAATCATAGAGGCGATTCACATATTCATCTTTTCTTTCACGCCCCAACACAAATCCTCGTTCCAACAACTTATCATGCACCATTCGAAAGTGCTGAATCTCTTCTTCCGCAATAGCTAAAACGGCACTTACTAAATCACTTTTCTCTGGATTCTTAACCACGATGGTAATTGCATTCGTAGCTGCTTTCTGCTCACAAAAGGCATGGTCGGTCAATATCTCTTCAATATTTCCTTCCACGATATTTACCCACCGAGGATCTGTTGCCAATTTCAATCGAAACATAATTTTTATTAATTAATAATTGAGTAAATCATCAAAAGCTACTTTTACTTTATCTGCATTGGGAAGCATCGTTGCTTCCAATGTTGAATTTAATGGTATAGCTGGTAAATTTTCAGCTCCAATTACACGAACCGATGCATCCAATGATTGAAAACAAGCTTCTTGAATTCTTCCTGCTAATGCTTGAGCAAATGAATTAAAAACTGGTTCTTCAGTCACCACCAAACACTTTCCATGCTTCCTTACTGAATTAAAAATCGTTTCGGTATCAATTGGATTTAATGTACGCAAGTCAATTATTTCTATTTGTCCTGGAAAATCCTTCGCTGCATTCTTCGCCCAATACACGCCCATTCCATACGTTATTACACTGATAGTTGCCATTTCCTTTTTAGCTTCCACTTCTTGAACAATCCTTGCTTTGCCCAGAGGTAAAATATAATCTTCAGATGGTTCCACCGTTCTTGCTTCTTCGGTTCCCTTGATTTTTGACCAATACAAACCTTTATGCTCTAACATCACAACCGGATTTGGATCATAATAGGCAGCTTTCATCAATCCTTTTAAATCAGCACCAGTAGATGGATAACAAATTTTTATTCCACGAATATTCGTCAACACACTTTCAACACTAGAAGAATGATAAGGTCCTCCACTACCGTATGCGCCTATTGGAACTCGAATGATACAACTGATAGGCCACTTTCCATTGGTCAAGTAACAAGATCGACTCACCTCGGTGAAAAGTTGGTTGAGTCCGGGCCATATATAATCTGCGAACTGAACTTCCACGATCGGCTTACATCCAGAAACACTCATTCCTACGGTACTTCCCACAATAAATGCTTCTTGAATGGGTGTATTAAAAACGCGATGATCACCAAATTTTTGTGCAAGAGTAGCTGCTTCTCTGAACACGCCACCCAATCTCCCCCCTACATCTTGACCATACAACAAACATTCTGGATGTTTACTCATCAACTCTTGAATAGCGAATAAGGCACAATCCACCATTACTTTTGGCTCTTCACCAGCAGGACTTCGTACACCTTTTTCTTCAAGAACTGGCGTAGGTGCAAATTCGTGTGTAAATAAATCTTCAGGACGAGGATTTTCCGCTTTCATAGCTTCTTCAAAATCACCTCTCACGGTTGTATAAGCCAATGCTTCCATCTCTTCTAAATCAGAAACTGCGATTCCCATCTGCAGCAATTCCATTCTCAATCTCGGCAAAGGATCACGCTTAGCAGCTTCTTCCAAATCGTCGCGATACCATTCTTTCCGAACACCAGAAGTATGGTGATTTAAGAGAGGAACTTCGGCATGTACTAAATAAGGACGCGGATTCGTTCGCATCGAAGAAATAATTCCATTCAGCGTTTCATAACATTGAAAAAAATCAGTTCCATCAATAGAAACAGCTTCAATTCCTTTAAAGCCTTTAGCATATTCAAAAGCATTCATTGCACGGGTTTCTGCTGCTGTTGCTGAAATATCCCATCCATTGTCCTGCACAATATAAATAATCGGAAATTGTTTTAATGCAGCCATCTGAAATGCTTCTGCAACTTCTCCTTCTGTAACACATGCATCACCGAGCGAACAAATCACAATGGGCAAATCATCATTCTTCTCCAATAGTCCTTGCTTCAATAAATATTGAATACCCATGGCTACACCTGTTGAGGGGATAGCTTGCATTCCAGTAGCTGAACTTTGATGCGGAATTTTTGGAAATCCTTTACGGTTTAAACTAGGATGACAATAATAAGTTCTTCCACCTGAAAAAGGATCATCACGTTTTGCCAGCAATTGCAACATCAATTCATAGGGACGCAAGCCGATTGCCAGCAGCATACTATCATCACGATAATAAGCACTCAAATAATCTTGCTCCTTTAAAAGCAATCCAGTAGCTAATTGAATTGCTTCATGACCTCGAGAAGTAGCATGCACATATTTTGAAGTAATCTGTACTTTTTCTTCGTAAAGTACCGTCATTTCCTTCGCTGTACACATCAAACGATATGCTTTTAATAACAATTCAGCACTTATTCCCGCTTTCATAGTAATTGTTTCAGAGAGTGACATGGTGCAAAAATAGCAAATGTAGTCGGGTAATTTGACCGATATTAAAGGTTCTCTGTGTATTTTTGATCTTCCCGAATGGTTACTCGTTCATTAGCAATTCACCCATTCACCAAGTTATGGCAAAACAATTGGTAGGTGCCCTCTCTAAATCTAAACGACATGAAAATAAAATTTGCATCGATCCTTATTATCCTGACATTTATAATTAAATCATCATCCACTTTTGCCTCAACCACATGGACTTCATTAAATGGTCCCTTTGGTTACAGTAACCCTCAAATCATCAAGCACCATCAGGGAGCAACATATGTATCTACCAATGTTAATAGTAGTATGGGAACAGGCGTATGGAAAACACTAAACGGTGGAATTTCTTGGGTTGATGTTTCTGCCGGATTACCTAAACCCTATGCCCGTGATATTGAAGGTTTAGGTAATTATCTTTTCGTGGCTTGCGATACAGGGGTTTACAGTAGTAATAATCAGGAGTATCCTGGACAGCGGCCGACAGCACTCTTCCTATTTACACAAACGTTTATGAACTAGTAACCCATCAGGGAGAGCTATTTGCCGCTGTATATTTTGGCACAGGTAATGTTGAGCTCTTTAAGACAGGAAACAACGGTCAAACCTGGACCTCCACTGGTGCAATTTTTAATTTTCCTATTACTTTAAACCACCTTTATTCTCATGGAAATACTCTTTGGGCGTCGACTACTTCGGGAGTCTATAAATCTATAGATGGAGGAATCACTTTTAATTTAGCGAGTACAAATATACCCTTTAGTGCAAGTATCAACTCTCTGTCTGCGCAAGGGGACACTGCTTATTGCGGTACATCAAATGGGACTTATTATACATTAAATGGCGGACAAATGTGGACATTGCTCTCGATTATTGGATTGAGTAATCCGCTCTATACCAACAGTTCAATTATTATTGGAAACAATGTATATATCAGCTTAAACAACAATGGTGTTTATACTTCTCCATTAGGTCAGAACAACTGGACTCCATTCGGATCTGGATTTAATAATTTTAGTTTAAGCTGGTCTTTTACTACAGATGGCACCTACATTTTTGCCGCAACTACAGAAGGTATTTTCGGTTGTCCGTTGGTTGGTGGTTCATGGACAGAAAGAAACGGAAATATTACGAGAGCCCGAACTACAATTGGATGGGTGGACAATAATATTATTTGTGCGGGTTCCAGTTATTTTTCAGGACTAAAAAGAACTGCAAACGGCGGAGCAACTTGGACAAACACCAGCCTCAACAATCAACAAGGTCTTTATAAAAGAGGAATAAAAATTAACAACAAAATTTTAATGCCTTCCAGTCATAATATTTTTTCATCGACAGATGATGGTCAAACCTGGACATTCCCCACCACTACTCCAATTCCAAATTATAGCATTGCGAAATATGGAAATTATCTTATTGCCCCTTCGGGAAACAAAGTCGTTTACAGTTCTGATTTGGGTGTAACCTGGAACACATTCAGCTCTGGAATTCCTTCAAACGGTACAGTTTACTCCGTAGCCGTTATGGGCCAAAGTGCTTATGCAGGTGTAAATAATTCCGTCTACAAAATGGAGTATCCGGGTGCACCCTGGGTAAATTTTAGTCAAGGCATTCAGCTCAGCGGACTCATAACGAATATACTTAGTATTGAAAGCACATTAATAATGAGTAACACCAGTGGGCTTTTCAGAAGAACAATAGAAGATAGTTTATGGAGATCTGTCTCTCCCTATTCATATGGAAAAGATTTAATCTTTGCGAATGGTTTTCTCTTTACTGGAACTAACAGCGGAGTGTATTTCAGCGATGATCTTGGAAAAAAATTCCATGAATGGAATGATGGCTTTTCGACTTATCTGGGCGGAATAGAAAGTCTTTTTGCAGATGGAAATGAACTCTATGCCGGAACAGAACAATTTTCGGCATGGAAAAGAACTATTGAACCGGAAATTTCTATCACCTCTGCTCCTTCTACCACTTTTTGCACAGGGTCTTCTATATCAGTTACTGCAGCATGCGTTGCCACATTAAATGCGAACAATAAATATTACCTGCAACTATCCGATCGTTTCGGGCGATTTTTAAATCCTTTGATTCTTGATTCCATACAGGGAATTTCAGCGACTGTTACATTCAACACTCTGCTGCCCGACAGTCTTTTAACAGGAACACAATACAAAGTTCGGGTGGTTAGTTCCTCCCCTTATCTACTTGCAACATCTAGTGATATTAGTTTTACCATTATACAAAGAGTAAACATTAAACTTCAACCTGCAAATCAAAATTCATGTCAGGGTCAGGGAACTGGATTTTATGTAGGAGCAGAAGGAGATTCCCTCTTTTATCAATGGGAAGTGGATCAAACTGGATCGGGATCATATATCGCTCTAACCAACAATGCCATTTACCAAAATGTGAACAGTTCACTTTTACTAATTACGAATCCCACAACAGGATTGAATGGGTACAGGTATCGCTGCTTGGTAACCAACAGCTGCGGACCTGTAAATTCAAATTACGGAATATTAATAGTAAGTTCAACGAACGCATCCATCACCAATCAACCCACTTCATCCACCGTATGCAGTGGGCTCCTTGCTTCGTTTTCTTTAACAGCTATGGGCGTCGGATTGAGTTACCAGTGGCAAGTTAATAGCGGCTTTGGAATATTTACAAATATTAGTAACGGTAGTCAATACTCAGGAGCTAACAGTTCTAACCTCAGCATAAATATCACCAACACAAACATGAATGGGTATGTTTATCGTTGCAAGATTGGAAACTGCTTGTTTAGCGATAGTGTAACACTTGTTGTAAATGGCAGCCCTGTAGCGAGCAATCAACTTTCTCAGGAAGTGTATTGCGATGGAGGAATTGTACAATTTAACGCAATCGTTTCGGGAGCTAACATCAGCTATCAATGGGAGGAAAACAATGGAGGTGGATTTTTACCAATCACAAATGGCCCTAATTACAGCGGTGCAACAAGTCCAATTCTTCAACTCATGAATATTCCAGCTTCCCATACTAATTATTTATACAGATGTAATATTACAGGACAATGTTTTCCCGATTCTAGCACTACTAATAATGGAGAAATAATTCTCACCGCGAGTCCCATAATACTTCTTCAACCGGTAAATGCTTCAGTTTGCGAAGGTGACAGCGCCTCATTTACCGCTATAGGCAGTGGAAGTTTACTTTATTACCAGTGGGAAATGAATACTGGATCTGGGTGGATGCCGGTGCCTTCTGTACTTCCTTATTCCGGCGAAAACAGTAGCACACTGCAAATAAGTCCAACAACTTTATCCATGCAAAATTATCAGTTCAGATGCCGTATGAGTAGTTGCACCTCCAGTAACAGCGCTACGTTAAATCTACTTGCGCTTCCAATAATTACAACCAATCATCTGTCTATATGCTCCAATCATGTTCCCTACACGCTTAATGGTGCGACGCCTAACGGGGGAATTTATTTCGGAAACGAAATATATAGTGGCATCTTTAATCCGAATACTAGTAATACTGGTTCCTATGTTTACAATTACTTTTATCAAGCTCCCAATGGTTGTTCTTCATCAGCATCGGGAAATATTCTACTTTCCACCTGTACGGATCTTCAAGAAACCTCAGCTAATAATACTGGTATTAAAATCCACCCTAACCCAGCGAACTCAAACGTAACTATTTCATTCATAGAACCTACAGAAACAGAAACCAACATACATATTTTTTCAGGTGAAGGTCGGCTCATCGAAAAGCTGCGAATAGAAAGGCAACAAAATTTTACTTTCAATGTGGCCAATTATTCAAATGGCTTGTACCTAATTCGAGTATTAAACAAGAAAGCATCTTCCAGTTATCGATTGCTGGTCTTACATTAATACTTCGTTTCAATTCTGTCAAAAACACTCTCAGGTTCGTTCTTAACGCATCCTGAGAGTAAGTCTCTGTATTGTAAATTAAAACTATTAACATGACTGCGTGTAAAAAACTAATCTAAGCTACTGATTTGGATGTGAAAGAAAAGCATTTTTGCCATATATCCACAGTTACTTATGATAGAAATAAATAAAGAAAAGTATTCAGCAAAGTACTTTCCATCCGACATTAGTCATTTCACTCAAGAAGGTCAAGTCCTCTATTTTTATGCAACAGACACTGTTTTAGAAGTAAAAATATTTTCAGATAAAATAGTAAGGTTCCGTTATGCTCCTGATGGAACGTTTCAGCGTGATTTTTCCTATGCTTTGGTTGAAAATGTGCCGATGCAAAAAGCAAATCTAGCTGTTTATGAAGATCGACATAAATTTGATTTGATGACCGAAAATTTGGTGATTCAGATTTATAAAAAGAATTTAAAAATAAATATACTCGATAGAAAGTACAATGTCATTTGTGAAGATGAGTTAGGATATCATTGGCAGCATTATATCAAGAAGGGAGGCAAGATTAATTACTGCTCCAAAAAAATTCAAGATGGCGAAGTATTTTTCGGAATGGGAGACAAACCCATGGAATTAAATCTAAAAGGCAAACGCATTGAAAATTATGGTGCGGATACGTACGGATTTAAAAAAGACCAGGATCCCATCTACAAAAACATTCCATTTTACATGGGATTGCATAACGATATTGGTTATGGAATTTTCTTCGATAATACTTTCCGAACTATTTTCGATTTTGGAAAAGAGCAATTTGATGTATGCAGCTATTGGGCTCGAGGCGGAGAGATGAATTATTATTTTATCTATGGTCCGCAGTTAACGGATGTTGTTGAACAATATGCTGGCTTAACAGGCACTCCTGAAATGCCTCCACTTTGGGCATTAGGGTATCATCAATGTAAATGGAGCTATTACCCAGAAAAACAAGTTAGAGAAATTGCGCAGGAGTTTAGAGATCGAGGAATTCCATGTGATGCAATATATCTTGACATTGACTACATGGAAGGTTTTCGTTGTTTTACCTGGAGCAAAGAAGGGTTTCCAAAACCATCCAAATTATTAGGCGACTTAACAGAGAAGGGTTTCAAGACCGTAATTATTATTGACCCAGGAATTAAAATTGATCCTGAATATTGGGTATACCAAGAAGGAATTAAAAATGGTTTTTTCTGCAAACGTGCCGATGGCGAATTGATGGTAGGAGATGTTTGGCCAGGGGCATGTAATTTCCCTGACTATACTAATCCTGATGTACGCCGATGGTGGAGCGGATTATTTGAAGAATTAATTCGTCAAGGAGTACGTGGCGTTTGGAATGATATGAATGAGCCTGCTGTTTTTGAGATTGGAACATTTCCTGAAGATGTACGTCACAATTATGATGGCGATCCGTGTAGTCATAGAAAGGCACATAATGTATATGGCATGCAAATGACGAGAGCCACGCAAGAAGGAATTAAGAAATTTTTATATCCTAATCGACCTTTTGTAATTACACGTTCATGTTATGCAGGTGCGCAGCGTTATAGTTCTGTTTGGACAGGTGATAATATTGCAACGTGGGAACATTTGTGGATTGCGAATATGCAGATACAGCGATTAGCTATGTCGGGAATTTCATTTGCTGGTTCCGATGTTGGAGGATTCATTGGTAATCCAGACGGAGAGCTTTATGTAAGATGGTTGCAGATGGCAGTATTTCATCCATTCTGCAGAACCCATTCTGCAGGAAATGATCCAGGAGCTGAACCGCAAGAGCCATGGTCTTACGGACAAAAAATAGAATTCATTGCAAAAAAATACATCAACTTACGCTATCAGCTATTACCCTATATCTACACTACCTTCTGGCAAAATTCGCAGTATGGTACTCCAATGATTCGACCACTTGTTATGACTGAACAAGCCGATACCGAATCATTATATCGCACCGACCAATATATGTTTGGCGATAAAATAATGGTAACGCCTGTCCATTTACCAGGAGCAGAAACACGATTGGTGTATATTCCTAAAGGAAGATGGTATAACTTCTGGAATGATGATTTAGAAAATGGAGGAAAAGAAATTGAAGTAGATGCGCCTCTCGATAAGATGCCATTATTTGTAAAAGAAGGATCTGTCATTGCGAATTATCCAAAGATGCAATATGTTGGTGAAATTCCAATTACCGAATTGACATTGCATATTTATTTTACAAAAACGGTTCAAACAAGTCACCTCTATGAAGATGCTGGTGATTATTATGGATATCGAAATGGACAGTTCAACATTAAAAAGTTTGTAGTGACTCAAAAACGAGGGCATTTCAAAATATTCCAAACCATCAGTGGAAACTTCGAGCCAACCTATGCTCATTATAAAATTGTTTTGCATGGGGTACCTGAAAATATAAATGAATTTGAAGTAGATGGAAAAGTTCATAGAATAACAAAACGACATACTCAATTGTCTGTGGTTAAATTCAGAACCAGTGTACACTTTAAAGAAATTTCATTAAAGTTGTAAATGAAATTTAAAAGTCAATAAAACAAAAAATGCCTCAGAATCTTGAGGCATTTTTTGTTTGTATCAACTATTAATATTATTCAACAATGATTCTTGTTTGAGATTTTCCATGCTCACTTTGAGCGATCAAAATGTATGTTCCCGATAAATAAGCGGACATATCCCATTTCATTTGATTCAATCCTTCTTCAGCAGCAAAACTTTCATCCTTTATCACTCTACCCATCAAATCAACCAAAACCATTCTGTAGTTTTCGGAAATAGGTGCGGTAAATGAAACATTCAACAAACTACTAGTTGGATTTGGATACACCTCCATTCCTAATTCGTTCAAGTCGGTAACTTCACCAAAGCGAGGACAATTGACTCCAATTACATTTTTGTTTTTATTAGATCCTGTAGCACAGGCATTCACTCCCTTCACTTTTATTGCCTTAGTTCCCGCTGGAGCATTAAACTTAAGAGTTACCGCAGTAGTACCTTGTCCACTTTGAATTGTTACCGAGCTTGGTACCGTCCAAGTATAAGAAGTCGCACCGTATAACGGATCTATGGAATAAATTCCAGAATTACCTATGCAAACGGTATCGTGACCTATTATTTCTACTGGTGTAGCTGGCTTCGCTTTAATGGTTAAACTTCTATCAGTTCCAGCTGCACAAGAATTTTTTGCTGCTACCAATAATGTTGTTGAAGTTGCAAAACTAGGCCAAGTAACTGTTACAATAGTATCTGGAATAATTACTGGCGAAGGCATCCCATTAATTAATACCCCAGGTAATAAACATTTCCAACGGTAACTTGTAGCTCCTGCTGTGGGTTTAATATAATACACTTCTGTACCACCACAAACACCAAATTTATTTCCAACAATACTTGTGGGAGTTCCTGGAGCAGTGGTTCTTCTGTCGATTCTTAATTTCTTTTCAGCACCTAATCCAACACAATTTCCTCCTTTTACTCTGAGAGTATCGCCATTATATGCTGCACCAAAAACTACAACTACAGATGTGTTCGTAGTTTGAAAAGAAGCACTTGAACCATTAATAGTAGCTCCTACTGGTGGTGTCCATAAATAATAATCGGCACTTCCAATAGCAGCGATAGAATAGGTGAATGTTTCATTTCTACAAGCTGAACTTTGTCCTGTTATTGTACCAATAGCTCCTGGAAGCGTTGTTCTCAACTTCACATTTTTACAAACATTAATAGAACCACAACCAGAAGAAATGGTAACGCAAACATTTCCTGCTTGACCATTACTTGGCCAATTCGCAGAAATGCTATTTGTTCCTTGACCACTTGCTATAACAACATTGGTTGGGACGGTCCACAAATAAGTTACTCCTGCTTGTGATGGAACAGAGAATACAACACCATTTACGGGACGACATACACCAGTAGTGCCAGACATTACTTGTGGAATTACTGCATTCGAGAAGAAAATAAACATAGTATCTTTATGTGCAATACAAGGTCCAGCTCCATCAGGATCATTTGTAGTTAAGATTAATCTCACCTGTCCGTTGGTTATATCTTGCGCAGAAGGATTATAGTTAGCATTTAATGTATTTACATTCGGCGAGAAACCTCCTGTTCCATTTCCACTCCAGAAAGCTGAGGTGGCACTTCCCGATATTGAACCTGCTAATTGGACTGCACCTGAAGTGCAGGAAGTAATATTAACTCCTGCATTTGCAATAGGAGGTGTTGCACAACCCGAACAATTAATAACATTTACCAATGCTGTATCGGAAACAACACAGCCAGCAGGACCTGTATAAGTATAGGTTAATATTTTTGTTCCTAATCCAGCTGCAGCAGGATTAAAGATATTATTACTAACTCCTTGTCCAGAATAAACCCCACCACTAGGTGTTGCTGTATTCAACGTAAATGGAGTAGCTGTTTGACAAATATTTCCAAGTGCATTAAACACTACAACAGGTAATTGACTAACTTGAAATACTTGTGAAGCACTACCCACACAACCAGGAGCAAAAGTTACCGTATAAGTTATGGTTTGAGTTCCTACGGAAGGGTCAAATTGTCCAGCACTTACTCCCGTTCCACTATATACTCCGCCTGCAGGTGACCCTCCTGTTAATGTTTGATTTGGATCAGTAACACATACTGCGCTAAAAGGATTTAATGTAACTGTTTGTTGGTTGACAACGGTTATTGTTATTGAATTTGTTGCTGTTCCGCTACATGCTGCATCACTCATACTCACCATAGAATAAGAAGTGGTAGCGGTTGGACTCAATAACAATTGATAAGGATTTTGAGAAGTAGTTATTGGAGTATTTACGTTAGTAGTATTGTTTTTATACGTAAAAGTAAATGGTGCAACTCCTGTAAAAGTTACCGGTACCGTTGCCGTATTTCCATTACAAATTGCTTGGTTTGATGAAAATGAAGCTGTAGGATTTGCACACTGATCAGCTAAACAAATATTAAATGTTCCATCGGTCAAAGAATCAGACCAAACACGAATGATATAATCGGCTTGCGGGTTCAATCCACTAAACACATAAGTTCCATTAGCAGGAGAATAACAGTTAATCTCAAATCCACCACATTCAAAAAGTAATTGAGCTTTTAGCGTAGTGGCTGTGCCTTTTGAAATTGTCATTACAATATTATCAAGGTTGCCTGTATTAAAAACAAACCAAACATCCTTTTTAGTTCCTGTATCGCAGGTTGCACCATCACCACTTGCTGTAGCAAATGAATTAGAAAAAGTTAAAGCAGATGAAGGACATGAAAGAGGAGCTCCAACAGTTAAACGTACTGCAGAAATACATTCATCGTTAACGGGGGGTAATGGACATGCTGTTGTTTTGTATACACATAGGTTAGCAGTACCCGTAGTAGTAGGACTGTAAGTCCAAATACGTATATAATAAGTTTGACCTGCTACATATTCATTTTGACAAAGAGTAATTTCAGGCATGGCTCCATTTACATCATCCGCACATTTCATCATAATTGACGCTCCGCCTGGGCATCCACTCCAAACTTCCATTACCCAATCATTCACGGTACCAGCTGTTGTTGTTAACACTAACTTATTTCCACCAGTTGGTGCCACAAACTTAAACCATGTATCATCATTAGCTCCGTTTCCATTAACATCCGAACAAATCGCATTAGGACCGTTTGATGAAACACCAGAAGTTACTGTAGTATAATTACAAGCACCTAAATTATTTGCAACACTTATTAATGGAGCTGTACTACATTCTTCACCTATTGTACCCGTTTTAAAAACAATGGGACCAACCACTGGGCTATTTCCATTTACACCACAGGTTTGATATACGTAATAGTTGTAAGTTGAATTAGCTGCCAATCCATTAATTTGAACTCCTGAGTTAATACCGTTTATTTGAGTTCCTGTTCCAGGAGTAAATCCTGGTGCGCCATATTCTACATTAAAAGTACTTCCGCCACCTGAAACAGTCCAGTTAAGTATAGAAGATGTTTGTGTACTATAAGAATAGGAAGCATTTTGAGGTGCGGCACATAACGCAGGAGCAAAACGATAAGTTAAGCCTGCAGGTGGCAATAAAGATCCTGAGAAAGTACAGGTAGAAGCATTAGAAGTACCATTCGTTGAAGAAATCCATGTGCTTGTTCCACTTATTACTTCGCGATTATTAACATTAGTGGGAAATCCATTATTTGCACCTCTTAATCCAACTTGACAAGTACTGCTTGCAAAAGCTCCATTGCAATTATAAACAAACTCAATAGCATGCGTTGTTTCACTCAGTCGAACTTGAAAATTTAATACGGGTCCAAAAGTTGCACCACTTGTATTAAACGTTTTAAAATTTTTCCATTGTATAACAAATGTTCTATTAGGAGTAGATCCTAATGTTTGATATCTGATTTCTCCCGTTTGCGTGGGTACTCCAGAAAAGAAATAAGCATTCAAATTACGACCCATTGGAGAAGCTGCTCCCATATAAGCAGTAGTTGCCGAAATGGGTGCATATCCTGTTGTAGTTCCTGAAGCAGCAGGAAAAGTAGTACCGAAGGTGATAAAACCATTCGTACTTACTTTACATCCCGTATAATTATTATTGTCATAATTAAAATTGAATGGAATGGTCCCGTCAGGAATATTATAAATTACATCGTCTAAGGATGCGGCTCCAGTGGTACCAGTAGCCGTTGCGATAACTCCTCCGCCTGTAATGGCTGTATACGTTCCCGTTGACTGAGTAAAATTGTAAACGCTCACTTGAGCGTTTGCAATAAAAGTAGTGATGAGCAGTAATAATAAGATTATTGGCTGCTTCTTGAATGTAAAACGTTGTTTCATTGTGTTTATGTTTTGTTTGTTTTGTGTATGTCAATGGAACTGTTCGGAGAAACAGGACACCTCTTTCAAAGATACCAAAGAACCCTCCGAATACAATAAATGTACGGTGAAATCTTCAATAAATAAAGCGAACTATATAATATCTATGGTAAAACTGTTATTATTCTGGATGTTCAGGCTTTTCAGTATTTGAATTATATTGTGTGTCCGATTCACCTGAGTTTCCACTATTATTCCCTCTTTGAAATGCACCACTACTTAATGAAAAATCATAGAGATTGTTCCCCGACAACAATAAAACTGGATTTTTACTCCATGTTTCAATACTATTTCTTCCTTTAACCACTAGATAAAATGATCCATTAGCTTGGGCGCCAGGTATTGATACTGAGAAAGTTCCATCAGTATTCGATAAAGCAGTTCGAGTTAAAACAAATCCGTAAGGTGAAGTTGGATTGTGTAACTCCAATTTCATAGTGTCTGCCTTGGTTGGTAATGTACTTGGATCAACTACAGCATTCATTAAGCCTCCACTTAAATAATATCCTTCAACATATACTTTAATGTTCAAGGTTAATCCAGGAGGGTTACCAACACCAAATGTCATAGGACTTTGAGCAACGCAACCATTGGTACTATACACAGTAATAAATCCCGTCGTTGCCCCAACTGGAACAACAGCAGTAATAGTTGATGTATTCACAACATTGTAGGTGATTGCTGAAGTCGTGTTAAACTTAACGTCGGTAATGTTTGAAAAACCAGAACCAGAGATGGTAACGGTTGTACCCACTTGTGAAACTGTTGGATTGAGCGAGGTAATTACAGGACTACTTATTACAGTGATTGGTTTAGTAGCAGAACGCTGACATCCATTACCAATTCCATAGGTATAGGTAATATTATGAGTTCCTACTCCCGCAGTACTGGCATTAAACTGGCTTCCCGATACACCTATTCCAGAATAAACTCCACCCACTGGAGATCCTCCGCTCAAAGTGTATATTACATTCGAACATACTGGATTTGGGAAGGATGCTAAAGTTACAGTTGGGGGTTGTACCACATTTACGCTTGACACTCCTCCTACTGTACCAGAGCAAATAGCACTTGTTACTGAAACCAAATTGTAAAAAGTGGTAACAATTGGGGATACAGAAATAAAGTAAGGTGTTGTTGAAGTTGCAAAATTGAAATTAGTAACCCCATCTGAATACACCACATTCCAAGGAGGCACACCTGTTAGATCGACTCTAAGCTGTGCTACTCCTGTTGTGCATATAGTTGATGAACCAGAAATAGTAGCCGTAGGATCATCGCATGCATCAGAAGCGCAAACCGTAAATGTTCCACTTTGACCAACTGCTGACCAAACACGTAGAATATAATTTGCAGATGGATTTAATCCAGTAATTGAATGTGTTCCTTCAGCCGGACTCCAGCAAGCAATTTCAAATCCACCACTACCACACTCAAACAAAAGTTGCGCTCTTAAATCAGTAGCGGAGATCTTAGTGAATGTAATATTAAAATTTCCTGTAGAACCCGTATTAAATAAAAGAAAAACATCATTCAAACCAGAGGTACCATCACAAGAAGGGGCTGCACCAAACGATCCACCCACACCTGTTGGAGTAGCGAACAAAGTAGAAAAAGTCATTTCATTTCCTGGACATAATAACACTGCATTAATAGGAAATACAGCTGCACTTTCACATTCATCGTAAGTAGGGGGAATCGGACAAGGAGCATCTTCATATATACATAAGGTCATATTTCCGATAGTCCCTAAGCCATAAGTCCATGCACGAATATAGTATGTTTGACCAGGCGTATATTCATTTTGACATAATGTAATTTCAGGCATCCCACCATTAACATCATCACTACATTTAATCGACAACCCACCAGAGGTGGGACAATTATTCCACACTTCCATTACCCAATCATTTGCAGTACCTGCAGTAGTTGTTACTACAATCTTCTTTCCATTACCAGGAGCTACAAACTTGTACCACTTATCATCATCCGGAAAATTACCACCGAGTGCATCCGAACAAATTGCATTAGGTCCGTTTTGTGAAGACCCGCTTGAAACAAGAGTAGAAGAACAAGAGCCACTATTTGCAGCAACAGATAATGTTGGAGCTAGTGTACAATCTTCAGCAGGTAAACCTGTAGTAAATGCTTTTGGTCCAGCAAAAGTTGAAATACCATTACCACTTGGAGTGCAATTTCTACTAACGTAATATTGATAACTCAAACCAGATGATAACCCAGTAAGAAGAAGAAATGTATCATTTGTATTCACAATAGTACCTGTTCCTTGAACAAAACCTTGCAAACCCCACTCTACAGTATAGTTTGATCCAGGGAATGCCCCTACACCAGAGCCTGAATTCCATCTCAATTTAACGGACGTAGCCACTAAATCCAGAATAGATAAATTAGAAGGGGCAGGACAAGCTGGAATGAAACGAAATACCGTTCCATTTGCTGGTAGCGATGTGGAAGTGAATGCAACTGAAGAAACATTACTTACTCCAGGAGTTGTATTCGTCCATGGTTGACCACTAGTCAACAATCTATTTGTATAAACAGTATTATTGGCTCCTCTTAAACCTACTTGTGTTGTACTGCTCGTCCATGTAGCTCCCGAAAAATCACCGTAGATATATTCAATAATTCCACTGCCTTCCAATAATCGAGCTTGAATCGTCATGTTAGGAACCAAATTCGTTCCGCTGGGGCGAAAATTTTTCCATTGAACAACAAACTTTCTATTTGGAGAAACCCCTAAAACTTGATAACGAATTTGGGCAATAGTATCAGGATCTCCAGAAACTACGTTTTTAAAATGTCCAACTAAATCACGGCCGAAAGGAACAACAGCACCATAATACCCATTTGAACCACCACCTATCGCGGTTGATCCAATTGGATTAACATTAGTTGTTGAAGGCGCTCCACTAAAAGTTAAAAATCCATTACTTGAAATGGACATTGCATTATAACTGGAACCATTAAAGTAAAAAGAAAATGGTATCGTTCCGGCTGTTAAGGTATAGACTCTACTATCAAGGGCGGAATCATTAGCTAAAGGAACTCCACTAGCTGTAGCCACTATTGTACCTCCTGTGATTGGGGTAAATACTTCAGTAGATTGTTGAAAAGAGTAATTCATTTGTGCATTGGATACTTGCGTGCACAACATCAAAAATAATACTAAGAGTGAGTAACGTTGGATTGGTAATTTTATATACATAACTATTTTGTTTTTCTATCAATACACAGTAAAGAATTAAGGATTAAGATACATCAATTAATCATATTACAAAAAAAAACTTGGTCAAGCACTGTTGATCAAGGGCGAGAAAAAGAGTATCTATTTCTTATATTCTCAAAGTAACGGTGAACTTTTCTAATTTGCAACATTTTTTAATATATTTAAATCACTGCAAATCAACTACATATCAAATTTTACGATTTTAGGCCTCAAAATATCATTTTTTGATACCTTTGCGCTCCCTTAAGGCCTTTTACAAAATCGGCTTTATTGGTATGGCGTGGTAGCTCAGTCGGTTAGAGCGCAGCACTCATAATGCTGAGGTCGGGAGTTCGAATCTCCCCCACGCTACAAAAATTATGGAGTAGTAATAATTGGTGTTGTATCAATTTCCTTTTCCGGCACTAACTTTTTCTTCGATTTCGGTCTAAACATATCACGAAACTTCTTTGACAATTCAGAAAAATTATTAAACTCGATGCTATAAAAAACACCTACGCCTTGTGCGTAAGGTGAATTGATATTATTAATCAATGAATTATTATTGGAACGGTTAAAAGCTTTCAACCGAACATTTCCTTCCTTGTTCGCTTTCACTTCTACCGCAAAATCTCCCACTAAATTCGAAGTATTTTGATTTGCTGTAGATGATGTAGAATTAGCAACACCTACGTTGCCATCAATGGTAACACGGTCGTTAAACAAACTTGTTGACAAGGCTACTTCCAACTCTTCGCTGGTCAAGGCGTCGCCAGGTCGATAATTCACTCCAACGTTTACCTGTTTACTTATTTGCGAAGCCCAATTGCTAAGCTGGTTACTTAACATTTCATAGGCATTAACACCCACTACGGATGATGTATTCACAATAGCCCGATTGGACAATTCACTGGGCGAAGTAAACCGTCTCATCACAATTAATGAAACGGCTTGACGATATTTTTCTTCTTCTGTATTTATTAATCGTTTCACTTGATTTTCGATTGTTGGATCTACATTCAACACTTTAATATTAAAAGTAATATTTGGATTAAAAAGTTTTTCTGTAAGATGGAGGTTCAATTCAACAGGTACTAATTTTCTAAAACTACTATCTTGAAACAAATCATATAAAGTGGCGCGAAGCTTATAACTTGCCTCAATATCCACAATAGCATCATACGGATCCCCTTGCCAGTCGATGAATCCACCTTCCAAAATATAAAAAGGCTTATTAATGATATTTTGCATCGTGAATAAATATTTCCCTTCTGCAATTTTATAATTACCATACATTTTCAAATCTTCGGATGTACTCAACGTCATGGTGATGGTTCCATCTCCCCTACCTTGTATAACATCACCGATTTTAGAATCAAAAATTAAAAACATTTCAGCATCCTGAGTAACATCAAAAACCATATTCATCTCAATTCCTGAAAAATCTACTTCTTTTTCTAGCTTAATGGTATCTGCACTTTTGTTAATGAAATTGATGAATCCGCTTTTACTTAATTCATCTGGATTACTGAGTGGAATATTTATTTTGGTTCCTTTTTCTGTTTTCAGACCAATATCCATGATCATATAATCGAGATATCCGCTGATACTTACATTACCACTGGCGTAAGCAGTTCCATAGTACAAATCATTATTGGCAGGACCTGTGTTTAACACTTGTGCTTTGTTCGCTTTAATGTTGATATCAAAATAAAAATTTTTCAGATGATCATGTCGAATCATTCCATTAACTGTTGCTTGATTTCCCTTGACATCATGGAGTGAAATATTTTTAAATTTGAATCGGTCTTTCAAAATATCTACCTCTGTAGAAAAAGTATAACTTGTATTTAAATAATCAACTTTAAACCCAATTTTTTGCAAATAAACTTTTCCAGTTAATTCTGGCTTTTTCACTGTACCTTTCAAAAATACTTCACCGCTAGCAATTCCTCCAATATTAGAAGCCAATCCATCTAAATAATGGCTAAAAGAATGCACATACGTTTTGTTTAACTTGGCAGTAAAATCTAACTCATCATCTTTTTCCTTGATAACATAGGTACCTTCAATCAAGATATTTTTATCTCCACCATGAGTAACAGATCCATTCACCTTTATTTTCTGTTCTAGACTATTCCAATCTGTTATAAATTCTGCATTGCCAAGCGTGTCGGAGAACCATCTTAAATTATCAACTTTCAAATTTGAATTCAAAGCTGGTTTTCCCAGCAAGCCAACTAGCTGAGCGGATCCATTTACAACACCTCCAATTTGCACATCATACACACTTAAAAAATCATTGACTTGACTTGCTTCGAAATTAGTAAACTCCAGCATCAATTTTGCGGTTGTATCAATACCAGCTATCCCATTTAAAGCAATTTTTTGACTATCACTTGTAAAATTAAAATCACTCAACAAAAATCCTGTGCTATCTGCTAAGATGTAATTTGATTCATTCAAATTCCAACTCTTTCCATTCAAAACGAGTTGTTCAGGAAGAAGCTTAATTACAGTGTAACCCGTCTTTAAAAATCCAGCATTAATATAACAGGAAGCTTTGTTAACTAGTGAATCTTGTCCACTAAAACGAACGAGCACACTTGCTGTATCTTTATTTGTAAATCCATTAAAATCTACTGTCTTTAGCTTTACACTATCACTAAAGAAAATTTCACCAAACGAACTTTCAAATTCAAAATTCAATCCATTTGTTTGTCCTTCGACAATCACATCATCAAACTTCAGCGGAACAAAATCAAACGAATCGGACTTCACTTTTAGCGAAACTTGATTTAACGTCGAATTAATTACTCCTTCTAAAGTGGTTCCAGGAGCAACTGTCAATTCAGGCAAGAACAGTTGCGTAATCTCTTCAGTTCTTTTCAAAACGGCTTTAAATTTTATTTCTTGCGCTACTGGACGGACACTATTTTCTTCTAATAAAGCTGGCAAATAAGTTGCTACAAAATGTCGAATCGTTTGTGGTAACAACGAAAAACTATAATCTCCTGAGATGGTTGCATCTGCAAAATCGGAAACCAAAGAAAACTCTCTCCATTCCCCTAATTTAGATTCAAAAAATATCTGGTCGGCATGAATTGCTTTTTCACCTTCTGTATAAACCAAATCCCGAGCCTCAATGGTTCCTTGCGCATTATCGATGTTACTTCCTACAAAACTAATACTTAACTCTGTTGTTAAACTTGCAGGTAAATCTCTATCCAGTAATTTTAGTGTTGTCAAATCCATCTTTCGAATGGAAGAATTGAAATTAAAAGCAGGTAGTTCTTTTGTAAAATCAATAGCTCCTTCGAAATCAAGATTCAAATGTGGATCATTTACTAATAATTCACCTGTAAATAATTTATTTTCGAAATGACCATTCAAATCAATATTCGAATAAATGTATTTATAAAATTCCAAACTCGCCACTTCGCCTTCAATATTGGCATTAATATTTTTCAAGTCAAAACCTCGGCCTTCTACCTTGGTCTTTAGTGTTACCTTTCCTAATAGATCGGAGACTCCCGCAAATTTGCCAACGTCAAAATCATTTAATCGTAAATTTCCTTTATAAGTTGTTTGCCTGTCGCTAGAGCCCAATTTGAGATTTAAATCGGAACTGATAAATCCAAGGTCGGTGTTGATGTTTCCGTATGCTACAAAATCATTATAAAATCCATTGAAACTTCCCTTGAATTTTACTTTCCCCAAGCTAGCAATTTGATCTGGAATACTGACCAGTTTCAAACTGTCAAATGGATACAATGGAATCGTTTCAATATCGCGTTTACTAAAACGTAATTCCTCTACGTTTACTTCAATATAGGTTTCAAAAAAATCGGGCAATCCAGTCATGCTCACTTTACCTTTCAAGTACGTATCATCCCCATAGCTCAACTCCACATTTTTTCCTTTAAAACGATCTACAGTCCCAGCGAAATCCCCTTGAATATCGACATGGCGATTGATATGGGTTAATTCCTTTGCAAAAAATGAAAGATCATAAAAGTCAACCTTCGACTTTTGAAAATCACCTTTCCATTTTACATCTGAAATAAAATTTTGAAAATCATCCATCGAGTTAAAATCAAAAGTTACGTTTGCATGCAATTCACTTTTGTCCGTTTTAGCATTTAAATTCGAAAATGCCATTTGCCCAGGCTGGATACGACCATGCGTCGAAAATTGATTTACTTTGAAACCACTTTTCTCAATAAAAGAAATATTTCCCACATCAAAATGAAGTGTATCACCATCGGGAATCAACTCTGCAATTTCGAGATTCAATTTTTTGAGGCTGATGTTTTCCCAATCAATTCCATGATCAATATCATTATGCTTTAAATCCTGATAAGTCAAATAGCAATCGTCAAGAATTATTTTTTTGCTTTCAGCTTCCAAGGATCCGATTGCGTGGGGTCTTTTTCTGTCGCTGAAAAATAATCAATCAAAAATTGCATATTGTATTCACGAGGTTCTTTATAATGCTTAATCCCTATTCTTGCACCTTTCAATCTCAATTCAGACAAAACCAGATGCTTCTGTTTAAAATTAAAACGACCAATGTTGATGTCCAACGAAGGAATAAAAACCAACGTATCCAATTGCTGATCTTGAATAAAAACATCCTGTAAAACGACTTTTCGAAAAAGTTGGATGTCGACTTTTGATACTTCCACCCTAACATTTAATTCAGAACTGTGGTAGGCTGCGGCCTTTTGCACCAACCATGTTTGAACATTGGGTACTTTCAATACTAACCTTAATCCTATAGAAAATAATAGGATAAGACTAAGTAAGACAATCAATATGTTTCTAAAGCGACGGATAATTCCTTGATTTTAGGGTGTAATTTATCGAATGTACCAAACTAGAGCATATTGGTAATGTTAGTTTACCTTTGTGAATGTATTATGAACAATAGCACTGTGTATATACTGGGGATTGAATCCTCCTGTGATGAAACGGCGGCATCCATTTCCAAAGATGGGCTCATACTCTCCAACGTAGTTCATACGCAAATCGTACATGCTCAATACGGCGGTGTGGTTCCAGAGCTAGCTTCGAGAGCGCATCAACAACAAATTATTCCCGTTGTTGAAGCTGCCATTCAAGAAGCAAAAATATCAAAATCTGCTCTTAACGCCATTGCTTTTACACGGGGTCCAGGACTAATTGGATCCTTGCTTGTTGGAACTTCCTTTGCCAAGGCTATGGCTTTATCTCTTCATATTCCCCTCATTGAAGTGAACCATATGCAGGCTCATGTCATTGCCAATTTTGCTCATTCAGAAGGTGAAGAATTGCAAAAACCTAACTTTCCATTCCTCTGTTTAACGGTATCGGGTGGGCATACTCAATTGGTACAAGTAGATGGGTTTTTAGAAATGAAAATATTGGGTCAAACCATTGATGATGCCGCCGGGGAAGCATTTGATAAGGTTGCTAAGATGTTAGGCCTTGAGTATCCGGGTGGACCGATGCTCGATAAAATGGCAAAGAATGGAAATCCAAAAGCATATAAATTTCCTCATCCTCATGCCCCCGACCTAAACTTTAGCTTTAGTGGATTGAAAACAGCGGTTTTGTATTTTTTACAAAAAGAGAAACAAAAGGATCCAGACTTTCCAGGAGATAAAATGGCAGATGTATGTGCAAGTGTACAATTCACCATTGTAAGCATACTTATGGAACAATTACAAGCTGCCATACATCAAACGGGAATAACAGAAATCGCACTAGCTGGTGGAGTATCTGCTAATTCCTCACTTCGACAAACTTTATTAGCCTTAGGAGTGCAAAATAATTGGAAAATTCATATACCTTCGTTTGAATATTGTACCGATAATGCAGGTATGATTGCGGTTTATGGATATTATAAATATCTCAACAAAGATTTTTGTAGCCAAGACATTACACCCTTGGCAAGATTTCCATTTTAATCCAATGATTTAATAGTTCTTAACATTCGAATTAACTATCGTTTACTATTAAAATTACGAGTACATTATAACCTATAAAACACAACATCATGAACGAACAACCATCAAAAGGAAACAATACAAATAAGCTTTTAATAATATTATTAATTGCTTCTCTCGGACTCAACGCTTGGTTGTATTCGAGCAAATCGGATATGGCAGAAAGTCATCGTATCGAAAAAGAAGGTCTGATCACAGCGAATCTCGACATAGAGAAAGAATTAAACGATACCTACACAGAGTTAAATCAATACAAAGGAATCAATTCTCGTCTCGATAGCTTATTACTGGAAGCCAATACAAAAGTGGATGAGCAAAAATCGAGAATTGCAAAACTGATGAAGAGCGAGAAAAACTCATCGAAACTGAACAAACAATTGCTAGCTGAAATGCAAGAATTGAAAAAAATGCGCGATGATTACTTAGAGCGTATTGATGCTTTGTTAGTAGAAAACGAGACCTTGAAAAAGGAGAAAAATGAATTGACGGGTACGGTTGAAATGCTCACTAAGAATTTAGAAAACACCGTTTCTACTGCCTCCATTTTAAAGTCCGAATACCTTATTGTGACGAGTTATAAGAAAAGAAGTAATGACAAGTTCACCACGACGGCAATGGCGAAACGAACCAATAAAATCGAATCGTGCTTTACCGTTTTAGAAAATAAAATTGCTCGATCAGGAGAGAAAACCGTGTACATGCGCATCATTGAACCAGGTGGAAAAATTGTTGGAAACAGAACTGGAGGAAGCAATAGTTTCAAGAAAGCAGATACGAACGAAGATTTATTATTCACTACTTCGAAAACAATCGAGTACAAGAACGAAAAAGAATCCATTTGCATCGACTGGATCGAAGAAGATCGAGTGTTCACTTCGGGAACCTATATGATCGAAATTTATATTGATGGATATTTATCGGCTGTAAATTCATTGACGTTGAGATAATCATAAATTATGCATATGCATAATTTGTGATTATCCTGATGGGTAATCATATTTACGATTTCTCCATCAGGATAAATGACAAAAAAAGTAAAGGGCTGCAATCGTAGCCCTTTACTTTTTCTCTAATAACGCAACGAATAATGTATCGGCACCTTCCCATGTACCTTGATATAATTTAGATTCTACACATTTCATTCCCAGATTTTTTTCCAATGCTTCTACTCGATCCTCATTTTCTAATTTAAAAACAGAGCAAGTAATATAAACAAGTTTACCACCTGGTTTTAACAAAGCACAAAGTCGAGCAGTAATTTTATCTTGAAGTGAAATATAATTTTTCAATTTCGCTTCGGTGAAATAATTCACTTGCTCTGGAGATCTTGCCCATGTACCCGATCCACTACAGGGAACATCCGCAATGATGCCATCATACAATTTTGAAGTGGGTTGCTCAGCACTCCAATTCGTTAAATCCGTTACGAAAGAAGTATAATTACGAATACCATTTCGACGAAAACGTTCCTTTAAATTTACCAATATGGATTCGCGATTATCACTTACAGTGAGTTGTACTCCTTCTACGGCATCCATCAACATCAAACTCTTTCCACCTGAAGCGGCGCAAGCGTCGTACCAACGTTCGCCTGATTTTGCGGGAATTAATTCCATTGTTTTTTGCGATGACAAATCTTGCACTTCAGCAAATCCCTTTTCAACAAAATTTAGTTTCTCGAGCGAAACTCCTTGCTCTAATTGCAAAGCGTTTGGTAACTCATCATGTTTTTGAAAAATGATTCCTTCTTTAATCAAAATATTTTGCACTTGCTCCATCTTTTGACTCCGCACTCTCAACCAAACTTTCGGTTGGAGCCATAATCCGTTGAGATATTCATCAACAGAAAGAGCGGAGGTAAATTCAGTGCTGAACGTAAATCTTTTTTCACGATTCACTTTACCAATGTTTGCATCGATCCAATCTAATTTTTGTAGAATAGAAAGTTCAAAATTGATGTCCTTATAAACATCGCCACCTGACAAAATGATATCGTGCGCCCTAGAATCGGATTCCGTTTGGACCAGATAAAATGAGCATAACATTCGATTCATCGTATTGAAATCAGAAAACAATCCACCAGAACGAAACCAAGCGAAACAAATATTCTTGATCCACCGACGATCGCGAGATCCAAATTTTTTATGTTGACGAAAGTGATTCTTTAAATAAATACTGAAGGGGACATCGCCTTGGTAGTCTTCCACCAATTGCAATGATGTGTGAATGTATGAATGTATTTTTTCCATGTTAGTAGTAAAAAAAAGACCGATAGTTTTTATCGGTCCTTTCTTTGATTAATTAAGTTAACTCTTATAATTCTAACGAAGTTTGTGAGCGATCTTGTTTAGGAGCTGGCTCAAACAATTCCGGTTGTTTCTTTCTCAATAATTTTTCTTGATCTAAGGTGGCAGGCAACACTTTCAGAATCGGAAACTTCGTAATCACATTTCCTTGTGCACCTCGAGCTTTAATTAACTGACTTCCGAAATGAATCACCGACTCTAAATTTCTCAACTTCGGTTTAGGTTTCAATTTCACGATTACCGTTGGACCTTCCTCTGGTCCGCTCAACTCGAGATACAACACTTTACTTCCTGGTGTTCCCTTGGTTAAATCATAAGCTTTATCGCGCGTAATTCCACCCACTTTAAATCGCTTCATCATCACAGCACCTTTCGGTCCATCTAGATAAACTAAATTGTACACGATATTTTCCTCTTCATCCTTTCGGAATACATTGACTTGAATAATATCTTTTCCTACAAATGCCTTTTCCGAAATGCGCGACACCATTAGTTTTCCGTCAGCCGTGATGGTAATGATATCATCAATATCTGAGCAATCACAAACGAAATCGTCTTTCTTCAATCCTTTTCCAATAAATCCTTCGGCTCTATTCACATACAGCTTCGCATTATTGATTACTACTTTAGACGCTACGATCGCTTCGAACTCATCAATTTGTGTTCTTCGCTCTTTTCCTTTGCCGTATTTCTTCAATAAATTTTTGAAATAATTTACAGCATAGGTTTTAATATTATCTAAATCGTGACGAACCGATAACATCTCCTCATCAACACCTTTAATATGTTCATCCGCTTTAAACGAATCGAACTTAGAAATTCTCTTGATTTTAATTTCGGTGAGTCGGGCCACATCTTCATCCGTAATTTCACGGAAGAATTTTTTCTTGTATGGCTTTAATCCTTTGTGGATGGAATCAATTACTTCTTCCCACGTCTCACATTCCTCAATGTTACGATAAATTCTTTTCTCGATGAAGATCTTTTCCAACGAACTAAAATGCCAATCTTCTTCTAATTCAGCGAGACGAATTTGCAATTCACGACGTAAGAGTTCCTGAGTATTTAAAGCACTTAACTTTAACATCTCATTCACCGAAAGAAACAAAGGCTTCCCATCAACAATAACACAAGAGTTAGGCGAAATACTTACTTCGCATGCTGTGAATGCATACAATGCCTCTACGGTCTTATCAATATCCTCTGATGAGTCGGGATGCAAATGAACCACAATCTCAACACTCGAAGAAGTATTATCTTCTACCTTTTTTACTTTGATTTTACCTTTGTCGTTCGCAGCTAGAATCGAATCAATTACGGATGATGTGGTAGTTCCAAAAGGAATTTCACGAATCACCAGCGACTTCTTACTCGACTTTTCAATGACAGCACGAACACGAATTCTTCCTCCTCGTAAACCTTCATTATACTTTGAAAAATCGGCAACACCTCCAGAAGCAAAATCAGGAACTAAATCCACTTTCTTTCCTTTGATGGCATCAATGGAAGCTTCGATCAATTCACAAAAGTTATGCGGTAAAATTTTACAAGCTAATCCTACTGCAATTCCTTCCACTCCATGCGCCAACACCAACGGAAATTTAACGGGCAAGGTAATGGGCTCTTTATTTCTTCCGTCGTAAGAGCTTTGCCAAATACTTGTCTTTGGATTAAAAACTACTTCTAATGCAAACTTACTTAAACGTGCTTCAATATAACGGAAAGCAGCTGCGCTGTCTCCGGTGTGAATATTACCCCAGTTTCCTTGTGTGTCGATCAGCAAATTTTTCTGACCCATTTGCACCATCGCATCACCTATACTCACGTCGCCATGCGGATGATACTTCATCGTATGTCCGATGACGTTAGCCACCTTGTTATAGCGACCATCTTCCAACTCCCACATCGAATGCAATACACGACGTTGAACGGGCTTTAAACCATCGTCCAAATACGGCACAGCACGTTCTAAAATTACATAGGACGCATATTCTAAAAACCAACTCTCATACATGGTCGACACCTTTCCGTGGTGTTTATCGGGACCATTTCCGTTTCCATTTACGGGGATTATCTTCTCTGACATTAAATTTCTTTCTCTAATTATTTATTAATCGATCTCAAAAAATTAAACGGCTATTGCTGAAGGTTGAATTTCAACAAGCGATTCAGTTTCATCTTGTGGTTCCAATTCCAATTCAACTTTCAAATTATTGATGATGAAATCTTGGCGCTCTGGCGTATTTTTTCCCATGTAATAATCCAATAATCCATGCAAGGATGTCTCGCCGGCTAAGGTCACAGGATCCAAACGCATTTTTCTTCCGATAAATGCTTTAAACTCATCGGGAGAAATTTCACCGAGTCCCTTAAATCGCGTGATCTCTGGCTTTGCCCCTAACTTTTGAATGGCAATTTGTCTTTCTAAATCAGAATAACAATAAATCGTTTCCTTTTTATTTCGCACACGGAACAATGGTGTTTGCAAAATATACACGTGACCATTCTTCACCAAATCAGGGAAGAATTGCAAGAAGAAAGTCAACAACAACAAACGAATATGCATTCCATCCACGTCGGCATCGGTAGCGATTACGATTCTATTGTAACGCAAGTTCTCGATTGAATCTTCAATGTCCAATGCATTTTGCACGAGATTAAATTCTTCGTTTTCATAAACGATTTTCTTAGTCAGTCCAAAACAATTTAAGGGCTTTCCTTTCAAACTAAACACCGCTTGTGTATTTACATCGCGCGCAATGGTGATGGATCCGGATGCAGAATCGCCCTCGGTAATGAACAAAGTAGAATCCAATCGTTGTGGATTTTTCATATCCGGAAAATGCACTCTACAATCGCGTAATTTTTTATTATGAAGATTTGCTTTCTTCGCACGTTCGTTGGCTAACTTTTTAATTCCAGCAATTTCCTTCCTTTCTCTTTCGCTTTGCAAGATTTTTTTCTTCCACGCTTCAGCAGTCTCAGGATTCTTATGTAAAAAATTATCGAGATGCTTCGAAACAAATTCATTGATCCAGTTACGCAACGAAGGTCCGTTTGGATACGTATTTTGAGAACCTAATTTTGTTTTTGTTTGCGATTCAAAAACGGGTTCTTGAATGCGGATGCTGACGGCTGCGGTGATGGAAGTACGCACATCGCTGGGATCAAAATCTTTTCCATAAAAATCGCGTGCTGTTTTTACGATGGCTTCACGGAATGCGGCGAGATGTGTTCCACCTTGTGTAGTGTGCTGACCATTCACGAAACTATAATAATCTTCTCCGTAAGTGGTGGTATGTGTAAAGGCCACTTCAATATCATCGCCTTTAATGTGAATGACATTGTACAATGCTTCATCACTGATATTCGCATTCAACAAATCGAGCAATCCATTCTCACTCATGAATTCCTTTCCATTCACGATCATCTTCAAACCCACATTCAGGTAGGTATAGTTTCTGATCATTGGCTCTATAAAATCCAAGCGGAATTCATAATCCAAAAAGATATCTCCATCGGGTTGGAAAGTCACTTCCGTACCATCATCTAAATCTGTATTCTGATTATTCTTTTCCTTAGATAAATTACCACGTTCAAATTCAGCCCATGTGGTTTTACCATTTCGAATACTTTGCACTCGGAAATAACTGGACAGTGCATTCACGGCTTTCGTTCCTACTCCATTCAATCCAACTGATTTTTGAAACGCCTGACTATCGTATTTACCTCCGGTATTAATTTTACTCACACATTCCACTACTTTACCCAGTGGAATTCCACGACCATAATCGCGCACTCTTACTTTACCATCACGCACTTCGATCTCGATCGTCTTTCCATAACCCATTACGTGTTCATCGATACAATTATCAATAACTTCCTTAATCAGGACATAAATTCCATCGTCTTTATTCGATCCATCTCCGAGCTTGCCGATATACATACCGGGACGCAGCCGAATATGTTCTTTCCAGTCGAGCGACTGAATACTATCCTCTGTGTAATTGTGATCTAATGTTGCTTGCTTCTTCGCCATTTCTTAGTTCTCTATTGTCTTTTACAAATACGGGTGCAAAAATCGGAAAATTCAACCGTCGATTTCAAAGTTATTTCATGGGGGTTGATAAAATCCAGGAGTTTGACCTCCTTTATCAACATTTGACCCGTGAAAAAGTAAATGATTTCTCTTGAAGCTATTAAAGATCAAGTATTAATCATTTTCAAGGCTGATTTCATTCCCTTCCTTTCCTGCAAAATAGTTAATAAAATCCTGATTCCAAAATTTGGAATGAAATAGTGGGCAAATCGATCCGACTATATATTATTGACTTTAAATTATTTATGAAATGCTTATTTTAGTGCTCAACAATTAGAAAAGTAAAAATAAGCACTGTTCAAGTAGATGAAAGTTGCAAATTCACATTGATTAGTTCCTAGTAGTTTTTACTAATGACATGTTTCGATTCATCAATATACAATTCAATTTAATTCTATAAAATATAAATAACTTTGGGTAATTCTAATCTTGAAACTTTTAAACCATATTTAACACTCTTAAAATTTTATAAAATGAAAATTTTTTTAGCATTAATAATCGCAATTATAATTAATACAACAATTTACGGGCAAGGGGCTTTTGTTAAGGAATTACCTATGCGTGGATTCCCCGTTGATATTGTATATACACATGATAGTTGCTTTGTAGTACTTGCTCGAACTAATCACTTTCAAAACTCAAACAGTATTTCTGTCTTGAAATTTAATAATTATGGAGATACTTTGTGGACAAGAACCTTTAAGCTACCTACCCCTAATTTTTTTCAAGGTGGTTCTATAGTTGAAATACCTGATACGGGATTTGTCATTGTATGCAATTACAGGGACATACCTTTTACTTTACCCCATGGAGTAGTGTTTTTTTTGGATACAGCAGGTACTTTAATAAATTGGGTTAAACTACAGACTGGGTTTGGCCAAAACTATGATGACTTTAAAGAATGTTCACGTTTTTATCAAGGATCATTTCTTGTTAGTGGGGGTCAATGGACGAATGGCTTGCTATGGAATTTGTCCTTTTCAGGAAATATTATTGATACAGTTTCTGTAGATTCAATGATATTAGATTATAGTTCGTTACTTTATCATTCGCCAGACACATTTATTGTTTGTTCACAACATGATAGTTCGGGTCACAAGCTGCAAAGATTATACTCTTTAGATCTAAATTTAAATCGTATAGACTCATTAAAATTGGAATCATATAAAAACAAGTATATAATATCTGATAATAATTTTATTTACCTCTTAAATGAAAACGGTGACTCCATAGTCTTTGTTGATCATAATTTAAACATACTCCAAAGTGATTCTATAAATAATTTTAAGTTTATTGGATTTCTAAGTCAAACCCCGACCGATTTTATTACTACTAATGATGGGTATTTAATTCAATGTGGATATGTTTCAAATAGTTTCGGGAGCCTAGTTTATATAATTAAGTTTGATAAGTTCGGAAATATATTATTTAAAAAGCCTTATTTTGGAGTAAATGCCTCTTTTGTTGCAGGAATCGTTGAATCATATGATAGTAGTCTAGTAATGATTCAATCCGGTGCACCAGACTCAACGAATGTTCCAAAGATGTGGTTGGTAAAAGCAGATTCAAATGGTTCACTTACTAATATTAATGACATTGAAAGCAAATCAACACTCTATGACGTTTTTCCTAATCCTAGTAAAGGCGATATTTCGATAATAAATCATTCAGGAATTTGCACGCGAATTATTATTCTTAATAGTAATGGAATCGAAGTCTTTAAAGATACATTCTGTGGAAATAATTACTCAATATCCGATCTTAATCTATCATCTGGTAATTACTTTATTAAGTTTTTAGACAATTCAACCGAAAAAGTATTAGAATTTAAATCTATCATAATTTCTAACTAAAATTACAATAAAAACAACTATATAATTCAACTCCAAATGTAGCTAAAGGTTATCCACAATGCATCGATATAGGAAACACTATCGATATTAACAGGGTAATTACTTCAAAATAAAATCTCCAACACTATTCAAATAATTCTGAATTCCTATAGTCTTTTGTATGGTACTATGTCCAGCTCCGGGAATGCGATGTGCTTCTTTATATAAACCGATGTAATGATCGTATACTACCTGTCCATGTGTATCCACATCTAAGAAGTCATCTGCTTCTCCGTGAATCCAGAAAAAAGGTTGATTCACACTTTTGATTTCCTCTGCATTGTTCAATGTAAAACTGGTAAAGAAGGCCCCTGGTAATGCGAGACCAGTGCCATCCTGAATCATCACTTCTGGAGAAGCAAAGGGCGCTTCAAGAAGAATTTTAGAGGGTATAAGTGAATAGGAATGCGCACACATCTTAGTTGCAGGAGCACAACCTAAACTGAAACCATAAATAATGAGTCGTTCATTTTGAAGTCCCTTGCTCTTTAACCAATTCAAAGCAGCATCTACATCCGCAAATAATCCCTCTTCATCCGGATGTCCATCCGACATGCCGAAGCCACGATAGTCAATCATCATGACACCGTACCGGTTCTTTCCACCTGTATTGGCTAGTAACTGTGCTCGTGGCCAGTAAAAATCCATATGATCGCGGTTTCCGTGACAGTACATGATGACCGTGTCAACACCGATACGGCTGATATCGCCTATGTAAACAGCATAAATGGAGGTGGAATTATTCTCATTCGGCCCCCGGGAATTAAGTGTGAACAAATGCACGAAGCTATCATCAATATCGAACGAAGCATCCAGCTTAAAATCTACTTCGCCCGAATAATTCTTCAACCGATACTCCGTAATTTTTTTATTGTTGAACAGATTATCATCCAGCGTGAGGCATCCAGAGAAAAGGAGCAGCATCGGGAATAGTGAAATTAATTTTTTCATCTTTAGAATTTCAAGGTGTAACCAAAAAACAGAGCGCAGGCTCCATGAGTATTTAGAGGTGTTTTATAATCAATGACCAATCCTTCATTGGAAAGATTGGGTGCAACAATTCTGAATTCGGTAGTAAAACAGTGTTTTTTTCGCTGAAAAGAATGGCCGATGGAGGGCATAAACAATACATGATTTTCCTGCTCTTCATTATTGGCTTTCTTTCGTGATAGCTCAAACCAGTTATCCAGACTCAAGTAGATAAGATCTTTGTGTTTTCCATATTCCCAATAGGCACTGAGTGCCAGTTGGGGATAAAGTTTTCGGGCGTCTCTGTTACGGTAAATAATATTAGCGACTGGTGTAATGCATATCGCTGGTTGAAATTCCTTTTGGGTTAGTACTTGTTTTGTTAGACCTAATTCCATCTGAAAATTCCCGTAAAGTGCAGAGGTTACATTGAAAGCGCCAAAACCCGTAGTTGTTCCATTTAGGCCATATCCATAAGCCAAAGTAAGAAAAGGCATGGGTATCGTTGTACCATTGTAGTCAAACAAAACTCCGCCCAATGAAGCATTCACTGCCTGCTGCTGTTTCTCAAGCGGCTTAACAAATCGCTGAGGGGCACAGGAAGAAATGAACAAAACTCCGATCAATAATACAACACCAAGAATTACAGAAATTTTTATCACCCTTTTAACATAATTAGACGAAGCTATCGGATTCCAGAAATACGAACCATGAAGATTGCTTTCTACTTGAATGATTTTTGTCAATATAGGACATCAGAAAAACAATAAGTGTTGAAATTATTTATCCATCCCCAATAACAAAAACTCCTTTCGCACGTTGTTGCAATAAATGAAAACATTTCTCTTCCCACTTACCTTAATTGCTATTAGTTTTACGCAATGTGCTGGTCAATCTGAAAAAGCGGTTACGGCACCCCAAACACAACAAGCTACTATTATGAATCCAACACCCGGACACCATCCTTATTATTCCCGAACTGATACCACAAAACTTGTTTTAGCCGATGAAGTTTGGAAAAAAATATTACCAGAAGATGTTTATGAAATTGCACGGCATGCAAACACCGAGCGAGCTTTCACGGGCAAGTACTGGGACTATGAAGGTATTGGCAATTATTATTGTGCTGCGTGTGGTAATCATCTCTTTAAATCCGATTCAAAGTTTGCTTCGAGTTGTGGATGGCCCAGCTTTTACGAAAGCGTGCGTCCTACTTCTGTTATTTACAAAACAGACAAAACATATGGCATGATTCGCACAGAAGTTTTATGTGGAAGATGTGATTCCCACCTCGGACATATTTTCGATGATGGTCCACCTCCTACTGGAAAAAGATTTTGCATGAATTCGATCAGTTTGGATTTCGAGCCTTAAACTCATTAAGGTAAATTAAATTTTTACCAACATCTTATCAATTCTCTTCAGTGGTCCTGGGCAAATTTGATTGTGGCAAGCTTGACATGATTCCACCACATTATTGTGCAAACTGATTCGATCCTCTGGTTTTGCATCGTATAATTTTTGCATATTAGTCAAATAAGTATCCGCCATTCCTTGAAAAAAAGTTTCATCTAAATCTTTCATGGTTCGTTCTGCCTTTTTCATAGAGTTAAATTCTCCTTTGTAGAGGGCTAACTCCTTTCCTTCACGAAGAGATATGGCGTTGGCTTCACTCAGCTTTGCCATGTCGCGCATTAACAAGGCTAATTCACTATCGCCGTTCGGATTTAAAGAAGTTGGAGCACAAGCTTCTTCTTTTTCCTTTTCTGATTTACAGGCATTGAGGCCAAATACTAAGGCAACGATTCCGAGACAAAGAATAAATTTTTTCATGATTCAAATTTAGGAATATTTTTTAATAATGAATGAAAAATCAATTCGTACATAAAAAGGAATTCCAAAATGTTTATTAAAATCCGCATTATCATATAAATACCCTACAAAAATTTTAGTTGCTCAAAAATGAAAATTTTCATTTTTTGTGAAGACGGGCTTGGATGGTGGGGTGTACATTGTAGCGACGCATTGAAATGCGTCGCTACTGACACGGATATAAAATTTAGCATACATTAATTAATAACTGGCAATTTGGGAATAGAATCCAACACGGTGGAATCGGGAGCAACGAATATATTCATAGCGGGACCCGTCAATTGAATATTCACTTTAAGGCAGTCTGCTTCGAGCTGTGCGATCTTTTCACGAATCACTAGGCGATTACTCACCAACTTCATAAAGTTGGCTACATAAGGCTTTAAATTGCCTTGCGGATCAAAACGATATCTGTATTGTTTAGGACTTGGAATAAGACTTGCTAAGAAAATACTCTCGGAAAGCGTTAATTCATCGGGCGACTTATCAAAATAAAAACGGGAAGCTTCTCCAATGCCGTACACATCTGGACCCCACTCAATAATATTCAGATAAACTTCCAACATTCTTTCCTTAGAAATCAGTCGTTGTTGTTCGATTAACCAAACAATCATTACTTCTTCTAATTTCCGGCTCACTGATTTATTACGACTCAAGAAAACATTTTTCACCAACTGCATGCTGATAGTAGAACCACCTCGTGCAAATCGTTTCTCTTTAATGTTGGTGGCAATCGACTCTCTAAATGATTCCATCACAAATCCACCATGATTCATAAAACTAGGATCTTCTGCTGTTAGCACTGAATTTATCAAGTAAGGGGAGATGAAATTGAATGGTGTATAATAAGGATTTTCTGGTCCGACAGAAAAACTTCGTATGGCTCGATCACCATCCATGGCGATAAACGAAAAAGGAGAAACAATCTTACTGAAATTTTCAGTGCCATAACTTACAATTTGAAATTTATTTTTTTGCAAAGAAGAATTAAAAACGATTTTTGATGGTTCGTCGAGGGGAATTACGCAATTTAAATCATACTTCAATTCCCCTTTCGCTTTAAATCCATCAAATGTATAAAACATTCCACCTGGCATTGCATCAAAAACTTGCTGTGCATCCTTGGTTTCAAACGAAGATTGGATGGCAAATTTTCGAATGGGTTTACGGGCATAGGAAGTTGAAATAGAAATGGGAAGCTCGTTCAATGTAAATAATGTTCCTGGAGCGAGTCCTAAACTATCCTTATCAACAAACGCCTTCATTACAAATTCCATTTTAGGAAAGTGTACTTCCTTAGGTGAGATTCTCCAATGACTTACTAAGAGAGAGTGCATATTAAAAACTCCATTTACATCAAGCCGTCCATTTACCTCTGTGGCTTTCAATTTCACATTCGCCGAGTCAAAACAAACTTTAAACCCATCCACCAAATCCACAAAGGCAAGGCGAAACTTTCGCCACGCGTACGTTTCACATGGAAGTCATAAGTGCTATTAGCAGCATCGGCAGTTCCATTTACAATCCACAGATTCACACCTTCCTTCGAAGCGGTAATTACACTCGATTGAAAGATGGATCCATCAAAAAACAATTCAGGAATATTTACATACTCATTTACAGTTCCGCGTTGATAGCTCACTTTAAACTGGCGGAATGTAATTTTTTCATTAAAAATATCATTTATTTTTTCCAGTACACTCATGAAACGCTCACTATAATCAGAAGTATTTACATGTTGAATCGAATCCGCATCTTGATTTTTTTCTCTACGCTTCAAAAAAGAAAAATTATCAGAAGTTTCTCTTTTCACTAAACTGAGATGAGAGGTATCAATCACTAACTCTCTAAATCCGACTTTGAGTCGAAGCAACTTAGATACATTAATTCGTGCATACACATTCTTCACGGTAAACAAAGTATCTCCGTTTGATGGTACTAAAGATACATCACTAAAATAAATATCTCGGATGCCAGTAAAACCAGCATCTTTAATCTTCAAATCAACATCAAATTTTTCCTTGAATTTTTCTTTCGCCTTACGCACCACAAAATCTAGCAGAGGTTGGCGCAACAAAAGCACAGTAGCAATCAGTAACAAAACTGATATAATAAGAATGAAAATCCATGACTTAGACTTGCCCACTATAATTTCGCTTTTCGAGATAGATAATTCACGAAAATACTAAAGCTACTGAACATACAGTATGATATGAAATCAAAATTTTGTGAATAAATAAAAAAAAGGCTTCTTTCGAAAAAGAAGCCTTTCAAAATTTTATTTATTATTACTCTTAGTTAGCAGCAATTTTCACTAGGTCAACCATTCCGTAACCTTGCTCGCTCAATGCACCCACACCTGATTCCCATATGAATTTTTGTACATCGGGATGAGCATGTAATGTGAAAGGTAATAAGTAACCCATCATGGTACTTCCATCAGCAGCGCGATAGTAACGAGCAAATTTCTTACCCGTTTCATTCAACTTCTGAACATATTCATGATCAGGTTGTGCATCAAACTCAGCGAAATTATTCAAATCACTTTCAGAGAATCCAGCACGCTCCATACGATCTAATGTTTGCTCGTAAAGAATATCAGAGAATTCTTGTGAAGTTGGATCAATAGTGATTTGACTTTTCTCTGGATCTTTTGCTGGATCCACTAAAATCATTGGGCTGATACACAAATAACGCATCTTCGTGTTGAATTCTGGATCAGGAATCATTTCATGACTTCTCGGCATTAAGTTCATTTTTCCTACAGCCAAATAAGGCATTTCGAAAATTTTTGAAACTAATTGCTCCAATTGTTGTCCATCTCTAGCAGATAAAACTAACGTCACTTTAGAACTTAAGAAACGCATAAATCCGTTTTGGATTTTTGAAGTACCTTTCAAACTTGAAAAATTGAAAAGATTACGATCACCTCCAAAAGATTCAATTTGTTGGTAAAGGCTCTCTGCAATTAATGTTTGATGATGCAAAGGAATTGTGTTTGCCGACATTTGGTCGCGCAAGAATGAGATTTTTACACGCATTTTTTAAAGTTTTTAATTTTTTTTGAAAAACCTGAAAGCGATCTCTATGCCAACATAATTTTTTCGGCATATTTATCTATGTATCAATAAATAAAGTTTTGTTAGGGACGAATTAGGGATATGAAAAAACACTTAATTTTTCCTATTTTAGGACAAGATTTTCCAATATTGGGACATAAAATCCCGAAATAAAACGCTCTATTTATTGGATTTTCCACTGGCATTATAGAGGATTTCTTTCTCCTCCTTACTCAAACTATCAAATCCCGACTTATTAATTTTATCGAGTACTTTATCGATGGCTTCTTGCTTAGAAATAGCTGCTTCAACATATACTGTATCAGGAATTGGTTTACCAGATCGAACCACTGTCATTTTTGATTTACGACTACTTCGTTTTTTAAATAGATTACTTAACCAACTCGTAATATCATTTCCTTTTTTCAATTGCTTAATCATAATATAACCAAAAAGTGCACCGCCGAGATGAGCAATTTGTCCGCCTGCATTTCCAAGGGGAATGGAAATAAAATAAATCAAAATAGAAACAAGAGCAACATACTTCAATTTCACGGGACCAATAAGAATCAGCTGCACGGTATAATCAGGAAGTAAAGTAGCAATACCCACCATCACTGCAATTACTCCAGCAGAAGCACCCATAAGATGACTATGATTTATTTGATGCGAAAATGCGGGGGATAGATTAAACATAATGAGGTATGCGAGTCCGCCTGTAATTGCTCCAAGAACATACGTTGTCCAGAGCTTTTCATTCCCCAAATACTCGGAGAAGAGCGAACCTGTCCAATAAAGAATAAGCATATTAAAAAGAATATGCATAAAGTCGATATGTAAAAACATATACGTCACCACCGACCAAGGTTGGAAGATCAATTGACTAAAACTAGCAGGCATACTTAACTTCTCAACGAGAAAATCGAAGATTACAAAATCGCTTCCTAGAATAAATAAAAAAGTACGTAAGATCATCAACGCTAAAAACAACCCGATATTAACTATCAACAAGCGATACAAACTGGTTGCAGCGCCAAACTTCGATTTGATATTATCTAAACTACTTCTCATCTAATAAATCAATAATCACCAATATTCTTAAAACGATTTTTACCCCAATGACGAATCAAAAAATATCCAAATAACATTCCACCCAAATGTGCAAAATGCGCCACATTATCTCCAGGATTATTTTGAATTCCGCTATACAATTCAAAAATACCATAAAGTAACACAAACCACTTTGCCTTTATTGGAAATGCAAAATAGATATATAGCACCGTATTCGGAAATAACATACCAAAGGCAAGCAACACTCCGAAAACAGCACCAGAAGCCCCCACAGTTGGAATATCTGCTTTACGCGTAACCAACTCCTGAGCAAATGTCTTCGCTTCCTGAATCAACTGCGGATCGCTGGGTGAATTGCTCCACGATCCCAGAAACTCATTTAATACAGAAATATCATCATGTCGTAGGTACCCTTGATATTTAGTAACGAGCATTTTAAAATCCATTGGCGTCACATTATTTAAAAACAAATTGACACTTTCCTGCATCGTATGAATATCATACCAAGAGAATCCAGTATGAATAAGTGCGGCACCTAATCCTGTCACCAAATAATAAGTCAAAAAACGTTTTGCACCCCATACATTCTCCAGTACATTTCCGAACATCCATAAGGCAAACATATTAGAAAAAATATGCATCAAATTTCCATGCATAAACAAATGCGTGATAAACTGATGCGGAGCAAAATACTGACTGGTTACAAAATGTAAACCCAAGTATTGTGTCAACTCCAATCCCAACTTATCTTCCACCACCACCGTAGCAAGAAACATAATCCCATTAATGATCAACAAATTCTTCACTACAGGAGGAAGAATTTGCCATTTCATGGGACGAAATTGTTGTTCAGACATAAATTTCTATACTTTATTTTAAGATTTATTTTGAATGAGGTCCGCAATTTCATCAGAACGAAGAACACGCAATACAGATTGTCCATTCACTCCATAAAACGGTTGATCGCAATGTAATAAATCGATGGCAAGTTGTCGGAGTTCGCGAGAAGAATACGAACTTTGTTCTCGTGCAATAATACTTTTAGCCATAGAACGCGCCAAGTTCTCGTGCATGGTGAGTTGAAGTTTATCCTTATTCAACCGGTAATTTTCTAATAACAATTGAAGTGTTCGTTCTTCAGATCCAGGATCAAGTCCAGAAGGAACACCTTGCAACACGATTGTATTTTGACCGAACTCTGAAATATCGAAACCAATTTTACGCAGCTCTTCCATCAACTCGCGAATCAACAAAAAATCGTTGGGTGTTAATACAATTTGAGGTGGAAACAATTGTTGTTGCGTATTCAACTGCTGACGAGAAAACGCGTTTAAGTAACGTTCATAAACAATTCTTTCACGAGCTGCAGAAATATCATACAATACTAATCCACGACTAAATGCGGCAATGGCCGACTTAGGGGACACTTGCACAAAACGAAAATCGTCCAGCGATTCAAAAACATTTAATAACTCGACGATTGGACTATCTTCAATTTTCTCATGCATCAACACTTGCTGTGCGGCCACTTCGCGATGATTCTCCAACCATGCTTTTACATCTGTTGAAGAGGGACTTGCAGGTCGAAAAGAATGCATCTGCTGTGATCCACCACCTGAAAAAGAAGAGGATGATTTTTCACGCTCGATACGGAAGGGATTATAATTAGGATCAACTTTAATTTGAGGTTGGATAGGAGTATCGCCCAACTTCGATAATGGTAAATCGAAGGCGGGTTCCTTATCAAAATCAAGAGATGGGGCGACGCTATACTTACCCAATGCTCTCTTCACGGCAGCTCTTAAAATGGCATAAACATCTTTATCGTGTTGAAATTTAATTTCTGTTTTAGTAGGATGAATATTCACATCAATCAAAGCAGGATCAATATCCAAATTCAACCAGTAGGAAGGATAGGTGTCTCTTGGAACAAGCGATTCGAAGGCAGCGGAAACGGCATGATGTAAATAGCTGTCTTTGATGAATCGACTATTCACAAAAAAGTATTGTTCTCCTCTATTCTTACGTGCAAACTCAGGCTTTCCAATATATCCTCTGATATTCACAATGCTAGTTTCTTCCTCTACGGGCACCAATCGTTCTTTATAATTATTTCCAAACAAAGCAGAAATACGTTGACTATAATTCCCTTCTCTCAAATCAAAACTTGAGCCTCGTTATGATGCAAAGAGAAATGAACATGTGGATTTGAAAGCGCAATGCGAATAAACTCCTCTTGAATATGACGTGTTTCTACTTGATTTGATTTTAGAAAATTGCGACGGGCGGGTACGTTATAAAACAAATTCTTCACCGAGATCGAAGTTCCTTCTTGGTAAGCGAATGCATCTTGTGAAACAAAATTTCCACCATCCATTAACACACGCGTACCCACTTCCTGTTCACGTCGTCTCGACTTCAATTCCACTTGAGCTACTGAGGCGATAGACGCTAATGCTTCCCCTCTAAATCCCATCGTAAACAACGTATACAAATCATCGATATTCCGCAATTTAGAAGTAGCATGACGATCGAAACACATGCGTGCGTCTGCTTCACTCATTCCATTGCCGTTATCAATAACCTGGATTAATGTTTTCCCAGCATCCAACAAAACTAATTGCACACGAGAAGCACCGGCATCCACTGCATTCTCCAGTAATTCCTTTACTGCAGAAGAGGGGCGCTGGATCACTTCACCCGCTGCAATTTGGTTTGCAACGGTATCAGATAATAAACGAATAATATCAGCCATAAACTCCCACAAAGGTAATACACCCGCCTTGCCCAAACCCACTTAATACAAAATTTAAATAGGTCAAAACATGCATTTTATGAATTATGATTTTATGTAATGCTATTCCTATTGGTAAAAAAGGCTGCGCTACGCTAATTTTTCTCGCAAAGTTTTATTGTCGCCAAGGCTGCGCTATGCTAATTTTTCTCGCAAAGGCGCAGAGCCGCTAAGGCTGCGCTACGCTAATTTTTCTCACAAAGACAGGGCTTTCCTTTTTTTTCCCCAAGGGGGCAGCCCCCCGGGGTTGGGGGGGGGGGGTTTATTTTCGACGCAAAACGCGACTGGAAAGAAACTTGCGCCTGCTTGCCGGCAGGCAGGGCCGGACTTTGGAAGTTTTGCGAGGAAACCCCTTTACTGAATCTAAAACTTGAAAATCTATGTCGGATAAGCCACCCGAATATGATAAATACTCGTTAGCATCTTCTTAAAGATTTTTTTAATGTTCGTAATATCTCTAAAAGTGATATCACAATTTTCAAACTGTCCTGAATCAATTTGCTTATTGATGATTTTTTCGACGATCGCATCAATTGAATCCTGATCATGCACGGTGAGACTGTGAGCAGCCGCTTCTACAGAATCGGCCATCATCAACACAGCAGTTTCTTTTGAGAATGGACGAGGTCGGGGTAACGAAAATCGTCTTCATTTGGAATTTGATCTGGAAAACTTTTAACGTAGTTAATATAAAAATACTGTACGAGCATATTTCCGTGATGAGTTCGAATAAAATCGATGATCACATCTGGCAAATTAAACTTACGCGCTTTCTCAATCCCTTTTATCACATGACTGATGATAATGGAAGCACTTTCATCAAAAGAAAGTTCATCGTGCGGATTCATTTGCGTACTTTGATTTTCGATAAAGTACATGGGCATATCCATCTTGCCAATATCATGATACAAAGCACCTACGCGAACTAGCAAGGAGTTCCCTCCTATTTTATAAATTGCAGATTCAGCGAGATTGGCTACTTGCAAAGAATGTTGAAATGTTCCAGGCGCTTTGGTACTTAAATCGCGAAGTAATTCACTGTTGAAATCGGTTAACTCCATCAGGGTAAAATCGGAAGTAACTCGGAAAGTTTTTTCGATAAAGAAGATCAATGGATAACTCAACAACGTCAGTAAACAATTCCCCATCAGCCAAGCGATATGCATGGGATTTAACTCGAGAATTGTTCCTTCATTTAGCAGTGACAGTCCAATATACGAAACAACATAACTTCCAAAAATTAAAGTAACGGCAATAAATAACTGCGAACGCTTTCTCATGTTCACGATACTAAAAATAGAAACCATCCCAGCAATAATCTGCATAAACACAAAATCGAATCCTCCGGGTGCAATAGTTCCCAGAATTAGCATAGAGAGAACATGAACAAAAAGAGCGGTACGAGTATCGAAAAAGGCTCGTGTCACGAGAGGTAAAATACAAAGTGGAACCAACAGCATACTGATTTTATTGCTCGCTAAAAGCAATGTGTAAATAGCACTTGTAGCTACAATCAAAAGAAACAACAGTGTGATTTTTCTGCTATCCAATAAAATATCTCGACGTAACATCCACAAAAAGACGAGTAGAATAGCAACAGCAGTCATCACCAATAAAAGATAGCCAAGATAGAGCCAAGGCAAAGAAGAATGCAAGGCGTCTTCACCTCTAAATGCTTTTCGCAAAGAACTTAATTTTTCAAATACATCAGCATCCACCACTTGTCCACGTCGAACAATCAAACTTCCTTCAGAAACTTCTCCTCGCACAGCACTCATCGATTTCAAATAATCTTTGGTGAATTGCTTCGTCAACTCTTCCTCATAAAACAAATTGGGTTGAATCGCCGTTTCTAGAGCGGAAAACAATTTCTCTTCTTTATTCAATCCATTTCTATCCAATTCACCTTGACAAAAGTTCAACGCATCCGATAAAGAATAATGAAGACTTCTTTCACTCGGTTTCCACGTGCCATATTTCACAATACGCAGATGTTGTTCCTCTTTCGGTAGTGAATGTTTCACTCCCGAAAACACCCCTTTCTGATAAATGGAATGAATTAAATGAACACCCAATGATTTTTCTTGAGGTGTTGTTTCCACCTAGCTTTCCAATAAAATCTTTAATGGCGATGACTGAATGGATGTATCAACAGAATAAAAAAGTGGAGCATTATGAATTAGCTCTTCTTTTCTTCATCAATTTCATTGGAAGATTTATAAACTGGATAAGAAAAAGGAGCTCTTAACTCTTCATAGGTCCAAGTTTGACCTAAACGATAATCATACTTAAATCGAACTTGCTGCGGAAGAACTGAAGTAATAACAAGAATCGATACGGTAACCAGTACAATCCGATAGTATAAGTCGTGCTTATTACTGATGGCAATAAATAGTTTGCGTAAATTCATTCCATGCAAAAGTAATTATTAAATGGATTAGAGAAAAAGAGAGAATCTAGCTCCTTCCCTCATTATTCAATTAAAGAACAGAACATCCATCAAAAGAAAAAGAAACAAACCTATAAGCCGGGTTCTGTCCCCACTTTCGTGGTTCTTGTCATTTATCTGCGATGATACTCACGTATCACCTGAATCAGCCTACCCATTGAGGTGCTCTTTGCAAGCAAAGAAGCATAGACGAGCCGCCTAATTCCTCAACCTATTTGGCTTTTCAGCCCACAAGGTTTTCCCGCTACGACTATTGCTAGCCATGCTGTGAGCTCTTACCTCACATTTTCACCTTTACCAACCATAGCCTTGGCGACGGTTGGCTGTATAATTTTCTGTGGCACTTTCTGTTCCTCTCAAGTTTCCTCAAAAGGACCTTCCAGTTAGGAAGTGTGGCGCCCTTTGCTGCCCGGACTTTCCTCCCCTCGACATAATCGAGAAGCGACAAGACAGTTTGTTTCAATGCAAAGATAGGGCACGCCTAAGAGTTAAAAAGAGACCCCCCCCTTATTATCCTCAGTTTTAATTGAGTAATAGCCAACCAATTTTTAATTAAAATCTTTCCAAAAGGTGTTAAAATAGATTCAGGATGAAACTGCATTCCGTAAACTGGAAAAATAGAATGCTTTAAAATCATAATGTTTTGATCATTATCCACTGCTAACACTTCCAGTTCTTTGCTCCAATTCTTCTCATCAGGTACCCAACTATGGTATCGACCTGCAATAAAACTATTGGGTATAGAAGTAAAAAGTGGATTTTCCTTTACCAAAACATTCACTTCCCTTGGAATTCCATGTAATACATTTTGTAATGGTTTTAGTCTTCCTCCAAAAGCCAAAGCGATGGCTTGATGTCCTAAACAAACACCTAATATGGGCTTTGAAGGTGCATACATCTTTATCAATGGAATTAAAATTCCTGCTTCTTCAGGTAACCCAGGTCCTGGCGACAAAACAATTCGGTCGAAGCGACTTACTTCTTCCAAAGAAATTTCATCATTCCTACAAACCGTAATCTCTTCTTCGGTCAGTTCGGCAAGATACTGCTGTAGATTATAGGTGAATGAATCGTAGTTATCGAGAAGTAATATCATGGAGGGGAACTCATTTCCCTCGACAAAATTAACAGAAAATAAAATCTAAAAAGGATCTAAAGCAAAGTCTTTCGATATTCCAATCAATTTATCACCTTTGTCGACAAATCACAGTATGAAAAAGATCATTGAAACTTCGCAAGCTCCAGCACCTATTGGACCTTATTCTCAAGCCGTACAAGTTGGAAACCTTTTATATGTTTCTGGACAAATAGCTATTGTACCTGCGACAGGTGAACTTTTGTTAAACACCATTGAAGAAGAAACGCATCAAGTCATGAAAAACATTGGCGCCATTTTAAAAGAAGCCAATACTGATTACAGCAAAATCATCAAGACCAGTATCTTTTTAAAAGACATGAACGACTTTGCAAAAGTAAACGGTGTGTATGGCGGATATTTCACTTCTGATTTCCCAGCTCGTGAAACCGTTCAGGTAAGTGCGTTGCCTAAATTTGTGAATGTAGAGATCACCGTGATTGCCATGGTATAATTCTACCCATTGCAAATATATTTTACCAATCCAAATTCGTCCAAGCAGTGAACGACTCACGTGCAAAAGGGTCGGCATCTGCAATTTTTACAATTTGCAAAGTGTCAAACCATGTGGTTGAAGATTTCTTCATCGTCACTTGCTTTTCTTTTTTCTGACTGAATATGGTGAGTAGGGTACTCCCCTCTTTGAGTGCACAGAGATCGTTTAAATTCGATTCTACTTTCCAACCATTGCATGAACTAATTTCATCATCTTTGGCAATACCTGCGATTTCTGCTGGAGAACTTGGCAAGACGCTAAGAACTTTCGTGATGCCACCTTCCACTACAACTCTTAGACCGTACCATTGCTCATATATTTTTTTAGATGGGATGGTCGACAACCAACAACCAACTGTAGGCAATAAATTTTGCAACATCTCCTCGTACGATTTTCGCGAATGGATAGCTTGATTAAAAATTTCTTCAACGCCTTGATCACTTAGTGAAATTGACAACCTTAAAAGATCAGATTCGCGATAACCATTTTCATTGGTAGAAAAATCATTAAAGAGATGAACATATAAATCATCCAGCGAATTTTTTCCTTTACTAGATCGACGAATGTATAAATCTAACATCAGTGCTACAATACAGCCTTCATCATAAATAGATGTTTTGCGAGCGGGAACGCCAGGAACATATCCATCTAGCCAAGTATCGAAACTACTCTCAGCAACGGAGCTCCAAAAACGACCATAATTATCTTTATGCTTTTGGATGCGTTGATTTAACTCTTCAAAAAACTCAACCGTATTAAAAAATTTACTTCTGGCCAAAAATAAATCACCATAGTAAGTGGTAAAACCTTCATAAACCCATCCTAAGCGACTATAATTTTCCTTCGTATAATCGTATTTTACAAAATCATGTGGGCGCAATGTTTTTACATTCCATGCATGAAACAATTCATGAGAAGCCACTCCCATCAAATCAGAATACATGTCCTTATTCATCAGTTGATAGCCAGGACCTAATGCTAAAACAGTACTTGCTTTATGCTCTACACCGTGATAAAAACGATAAGGCAATAGCAATACTAAAAAATGATATTCAGCAACAGGAAATGATTTCATCATATCGAGTTGCACACGAGTGAATGCTTCAAAATCGTTAATGATTCTTGTCCAGTCGGGCTGACATTCTCCATACAACCAAATATGAAACTGATAATCATTCACCGAATAACTGCGATGTTGCAATGATTTAGCAGCAAAAAAAGGAGCGTCTAATAATTCATCCAAATTTTCGGCACGCAAAACATTATTCTCAACTTCAGGAAGAGAACAGGCAATTTGATAATCCGAAGGAATGTGAAGGTGCAGAAAATAAGGTTCATTCGCTTCTATGGGATCATACAAAATACAATGCACTGGATTCAAGTAAAGAAAATCATTATCAAGCCAGCAAGCTCCAGCATCAGGTTGTGCAGCATAATATTCATACTGCAAAATAATTTTCCCAACGGGAGCTTCATCGATGCGCCATCGATCTTTATTTATTTTATGAATGGGAAGATCCGTTCCACTTTCTGTAGTAGCAACGAGTCCTCTCAAATTCTTTGCAAAATTTCCTAACTCATATCTACCAGGACGCCATGATGGCAATTGAAATTCGATGGGTCCATGCTCTTTCACCTCTTTATGAGCTTCAATGAATACAAATCGAGATTGAGGAACGGGTGTTTTAATAATATATTTCATAGCAGTAATTCTCTACAAATCTAAAACAATAAAGAAGCTAAAAATTTAATATAATTGATTTCAGAAGCATCCTATGAACAACCTAATTACGCAACCTAATCTAATTCTAAACCTTCAACAAAACAGATCGATAATTCAGCACAATTCATCATTCTGTGCTTGTAACACCTGAAAATCAATCACTTTTCATCAATAATGATAAATAATATAACTTTGCCCTCTCAAAAGAACATCTTGATATGCAATACGATTTGATAGTAGTGGGCAGTGGTCCTGGTGGATATGTAGCAGCGATAAGAGCTAGCCAGCTTGGATTAAAAACTGCAGTAGTTGAAAAAGAATCATTAGGTGGCATTTGTCTTAACTGGGGATGCATTCCAACGAAAGCCTTGTTAAAAAGTGCTCAAGTTTTTGAATATTTAAAACATGCTGGAGATTATGGTATCACGGTAAATGAATTCAATGCTGATTTTAATAAAGTGATTGGAAGAAGTCGTGATGTTGCAGATGGAATGAGTAAAGGGATTCAATTTTTATTGAAGAAAAATAAAATTGATGTCATCAACGGCTACGGAAAAATTAAGCAAGGAAAAAAAGTTGAAGTAACTGCTGCAGATGGTTCTGCAACTACTTACGAAGCTCAGCACATCATTTTAGCGACGGGTGCTCGAAGCAGAGTATTGCCGGGCTTAGAGCAAGACGGTAAAAAAGTAATTGGGTATCGTGAAGCCATGACATTAACTACTCTTCCCACATCCATGGTGATTGTTGGATCGGGTGCTATAGGATGTGAGTTTGCTTATTTTTATCATAGCATGGGTACAAAAGTTACCATCGTTGAATTCATGGCGAACATTGTCCCTGTTGAAGACGAAGATGTTTCTAAACAATTGGCACGTTCATTCAAGAAATCAGGAATAAGTATTATGACTGAATCCAGTGTTGAAAGTGTGGATACTTCTGGTGCAGGATGTAAAGTAAAAGTAAAAACTAAAAAGGGAGAAGAAATTATTGAATGTGACATCGTTCTTTCAGCTGTAGGTATTACTCCTAATATTGAAAATATTGGATTAGAAGATGTGGGTGTCATCACCGACAAAGGAAAAGTATTAGTAAATGATTATTATCAAACGAACATTCCTGGCGTTTATGCTATTGGTGATATTGTAAAAGGTCCGGCCTTAGCACACGTTGCTTCTGCAGAAGGAATTTTGTGTGTAGAAAAAATTGCGGGACTTCCAGTACACCCAATTAATTATGGAAACATTCCTGGATGCACCTATTGTTCTCCTGAAATAGCATCTGTTGGGATGACAGAGAAAGCAGCAAAAGAAGCAGGCATTGAAATTAAAGTTGGTAAATTCCCATTCTCTGCAAGTGGAAAAGCAAAAGCAGCAGGTGCCAGTGATGGATTTGTAAAAGTTATTTTTGATGCGAAATACGGTGAGTGGTTAGGCGCACATATGATTGGCATGAACGTAACAGAATTAATTGCTGAAGTTGTGGTAGCACGTAATTTAGAAACGACAGGTCACGAAATCATTAAATCCATTCATCCTCATCCTACGATGAGCGAAGCCATTATGGAAGCTGCTGCCGATGCTTATGGCGAAGTGATACACATGTGATAAGGATGCTCGATACTCGATACTCGATACTCGATACTTTATACTTGATACTTGATACTTGATACTTGATACTTGATACTTGACATTCGATACTCGATATTCTATACTCAATTCTTGTAGCTTGTAGCTATACTTAAGAGATCTTCAAAACTCAATTCGATAACCGAGTATAGGAATCAAAGGTGTTTGATAATACGATTTCACTTTACCAGATTTCGCATCAAAAAATCTCCATACACATTTTTTCTGCTCGTAACATTTTGGATGTCTAAAGAAAGAATATGCGTTGCCTTTGGTCGATTACGTTTCATGCTGATCCGAATATCGGTTCTAAAATAAGCTGGATTCTGTCCAGAGAAAGCTTGCTTCTCGAAATAATAAGTACTTTGTTCAGCAATTGATTTTTCCAGATCGATGGGTGTAGTTCGCAATCCACCAGCATAAATCATTTTAACATTCAAACCAATAATTCTATTCTTAAACTTACTACCTGTTTTAATCTCCTTTCCGCCTGTAAAAGTAAATGTGTAGTTTCCGTTGAACAACGTATTTCTCCATTTTCCATCGTTCGCTTTGTATTCAGATTCATAAATGGAAGAAGAGAATAAAAAATAAAGATCATGATGCATAAACTGCTCTACCGTTAATTCAACTCCATAATTTCGCCCCAACCCGTCATTAGTAAGTGGATATGTATAATAGCCATCGCGCAAATTCAAAACGCTGAATGTATTCGTTGTATCAACGCTGATAGGCACATCAAACAAATGCTGATAATACGCTTCAATTTTAAAATGCAACCAAGGTTGCAACATGTGATCATATCCAACAACAAAATGATGAGACTTTGTCAGCTCTAAATCTTCATTGGGACGATAAATATTTCCCATGCTATCTATTGCTTCTGCAAAATAAACTCCCAGTGTTTGAATTTGGCTATGTAATCCATAACCCACAGACAAACTCTTCCCCTCTGAAATTTCGAAACTAGAAGATGCCCGAGGTTCAATGGAGAATGTATTATTCAAAGCTAGTGCGAGATAATGTACTCCAAATTGCAAAGTCCATCTTTCAGTAACTCGATTCATCCATGTCGAATACAATTGGATCGTTTGTGTTGTGTTTTTTATATCTAAATAGTTTATCATACTATCGACATCCGTATTAAAACTATTTTGATAGATTGAATAGTTGAGCTTTGATAAAACAATTCCAGATTTCAGAGAATTACGAGTATTAATTTTATAATTCAAATTAGTAGAAAACAAATAACGGTCGTTCATTGTTTTTGCATTATCACGGCTCTCAAATTCATAAAAATCATTTAACCTTTTCTCACGATATTTATTCTCAAACTTAGAACTTACCACTGCCGTTCTAAGGAACAATTTTTTATTGAGCGTAATACTGTGCGTTGCACCAATAGCTCCAGTATTTGAAATAAAATCACTTGAATAACGATCAAAATCTTCTTCCCATTTTGATGAATCAGTTTCTGCATCAAAATCTTGACTACTTAATCCACCAAATCCAAAAATGGTAAACTGACCGAACTTATTCGTAGGTAAATAAATATTAAATGATAAATCTTGAAAGTTAGTTGCTGCATCCCCTAAATCAATAATCTTCCCAATGGCGGCCAATGTACTGTATCGATAATTTATTAAATAAGAGCCATTGTATTTTTTACTAAAGGGTCCTTCAGCAGCGACATCAAGTCCCAAAAAACTCGATTAAAAAGTAAACTCTCTATTTTCATTATTTCCTTTTCTCAACTTTAAATCAAACACACCACTCAATGCATTTCCATATTCAGCAGTAAAAGCGCCAGTTAAAAAATCAGAATTGAATAATAACTGTGAACTTAAAATCGATATTCCACCACCTGCAGTACCTGGAAAAGCGTAATGATTGGGACTGGGAATTTCCACACCTTCCATGCGCCACTGAAGCCCGTTAGGAGAGTTACCACGAATAGAAACATTATTATTACCATCATCGGTGCTTAAAACACCAGCAAAGGAGCTTACCATCCGAGCGGGATCATTGACGGCAGCTGCAAATTTTTGAGTTTCTTCTACTGAAAAGGTTCGAGTACTCACCAACGACATTTCATTGATGGCCTTTTGCTTTTCCAATTCGGCAGTGATCGTCACTTCCTTTACTTGAACTAATTTCTCGCGTAAGGATAACGTTAAGACCAACTCCTTTCCAGAATTTAACAGCACATTGGGCCGAACAAAATCTTCATACCCCATCATCACTACTTTGATTGTATGATATCCAACGGGGACCTTGTCCAAACGAAAGACTCCATTCACATCTGCGTTTACGCCCATGACTGGATCCAAATCTGCAATGACTACCGTTGCACCCGGCAAAGTAGCTTGTGTGATTTCATCTACTACGACTCCACGAATAATTTGGGTAGGGACTTGGGCACGGGAAGATGCTGCGAAATACGTCAAAACGTATAAAATCAAAATAAAATTCTTCATGAATATCAATTCTTAGCTACTAGTTTTTTTAGTTGCTACAAAGAAAGAAAATTTAAATAAATTACATTTTATAAATAACTGAATCGTAAAATAAAGTTTCTCAAAGAAAAACTTTACTCCCTGAAACAATTTTCCATTTCACTTTATCTTCAATAAAAAACACTTATAGGGAAAGAAATTAATCTACTATTTCAACTCCAACAAAGCCACACTCTCCACATGGGCCGTATGTGGAAACATATCGACCGCTTGCACTTTTACCAACTCATATTTTTCGCTGAGCATTAATAAATCTCGAGCTTGTGTTCCTGGATTACAACTTACATACACTATGCGCGGGCAATTGCTCTTGAGTAATTGCGCCACCACATCTTCATGCATTCCAGAACGAGGAGGATCGGTGATAATTACATCGGGCTTGCCTTCTTGATTAAACAATTCATCACTCAACAAATCTTTCATATCACCTGAAAAAAACACGGAATTTTTAATACCGTTTAACTCAGCGTTCAGTTTTGCATTATCAATAGACTCTTCTACATACTCGATACCCACGACTTTCTTTGCCAATGAAGCAACGAATAAAGCGATGGTTCCGGTACCGGTATATAAATCGTAAACAATATCTGTATTTTTTATCGCTGCAAATTCACGAGCTAATTTATACAATTCTAATGTTTGCGTAGGATTGGTTTGAAAAAATGATTTAGGACCAATTCGAAATTGCAATCCTTCCATCTCTTCCGTGATGTAAGGTAATCCCGACCATGTATGCACTACCAAATCATGAAACGTATCATTCCCTTTTGGATTGATGACATACAACAAAGAGGTGATTTGTGGAAACGATTGTTCAAGATGTTTCAATAAACCTTCTAGCTTCTCGCGATTATTTTGATAAACCATCACAATCACCATCAATCCGCCCGCCAAGGTATTACGAATGATGAGTCCGCGCATCATACCTTCTTTGTGACGAATATTCATGAAAGGCATCTCATTCGTAAGGCAGTATTCCCGTACCGCTAAACGAATTGCATTGGAAGGATCGGGCTGCAAATAGCAATTTTCTATATCGAGGACCTTATCAAATTTACCAGCAATATGAAATCCTAATCCAGGACCAGAAATTTCATTGGTTGCTGAAAATTCTTCAAAGTTTAGCCACTTTCTATCGGCAAAGGAAAAATCTAATTTATTTCGATAATGTTTTGTGAGTGATGAGCCCAGAATAGGAATTAAATTTACATTCTCGAATTTCCCAATACGTTCCAAGGCATCCTTTACTTGTTTTTCCTTAAATGAGAGTTGGCTATCATAATCCAAATACTGCCATTTACATCCTCCACAAGTGCCAAAATGCTCACAAAAAGGCTCTCTTCTTAGTGATGAAGGCTTCTTCACTACAGTTACTTCAGCCTCTATATACGATTTTTTCTTCTTCTTGATGTACACATCTACGATATCACCTGGTACGGCTTTATCAATAAAAACCACCATACCTTCGTGCTTAGCCATTGCTTTGCCCTCATCGGCCATCTCAATCACTTCTAAATCAGTAAGAATTTTTCCTTTCAAAATATGCAACGTTTACCGCTAAAAAACCGTCCTTTTACAAAACAGATACAATTTGTTAGCTAATTAGTTTGCAAATTTAGATAACTTTGAAGAGTCTCAGGTCAATGAAACGAAAGCTACTTGTATTTATTTTTCTTTTTTCAGCAAATTGGGTCTGTGCCTTCCATATTGCAGGGGGAGATCTTACGTCGAAATGGCTATTTGGGAATACATTTGAAATTAAACTCACTCTCTACCGGGATTGCTCGAATCAAAGTGCTGCTTATTTTGATCCAACCATAATTATTGCCGCTTATACATTAAACGGTAGTGTGCTACAAGATTCATTTCATATCGATTTAGCGAATGTTGTTCCTCTTGAGTATTCAGGAATAGGTTGTGTGCAACCTCCTGCCATTTGTATGGAAGCGGGTACGTATGTCAGAAATATACAGCTGCCTGCAGGCTCTGGAGGGTATTACTTGGTTTGGGAAAGATGTTGTCGGAATATTGCGGTTATCAATCTTCAAAGTCCAAGTCAAACGGGAATGGCGTTTTATCATGAAATGGCAGATCCTATATTAGCCAACTCGAGTCCAACTTTTAATAGTCCACCACTCCCCTATACCTGTGTTGGACAGTTATTCCGTTTTAGTTTTCATGCAAACGATGCGGATGGTGATTCATTAGTTTACGAAATGAGCACCCCCTTGGCTGGAGGAAATTCGAGTAACCAAAGCCCGAACCCATTTAGTTATCTTAATTCTCCTGGCGGACAAAATTTAATTCCCGAACCTAGTCCTTATGCGAATTCAACCTGGGATTTTGGATATGGCATTTCTGATGTGTGTGGTAGCGCCGTTCCGCTGGTGATGGATCCAGTAACAGGAATTGTTGAAGGTGTGCCTGATGTGCCTGGTTTTTATGCCATGGCGGTAACAATTTATGAATATAGGAATGGTGTTCTTATCGGAATAGTGAGAAGAGAAATAGAATTTACGGTTTTACTTTGTGAAGGGAATACGCAACCCAATTTATCGGCTTCAGTAAAAAATGCAGATTACGAAATTTATGCAACTGATACTCTTTGTTTCAATGTAACGGCTCGTGATCTGGATGGTGATTCATTATATTTAATTTACAAAGGAGATGTTTTTAGTCAATCACCAGTGGCTGGATTACCTCCTCCTTATGCTTTAACTTCTGATACGAGTGGAATTGATTCGGTAAGAGTACAATTTTGTTGGAATACGCAATGTAATCAAGCAAGAGATTCCGCATATAAAGTCCAATATGAAATAACAGATAATGGTTGCCCACTTCCACTTACATCTCTTGGAAAAGTAACCATCTTGGTTAAACCCGTACCTATTATAGACAAACCCAATCTACTTTGTTTGGAATTGCAAAACGCATTAATAAAAGTCAATAAAAACGCCCAACCAGAAATTATTCCTCGCTACTTTTCTAATTTCAAATTATTTCGAAGTATCAATGGCAGCAATTTTCAATTGATCCAATCAGTAGAAGACCCAGCACAATTTACCTTTGTTGATTCAGGTGCAAGCAATCCATTACTCATTGACTACTGCTACTATATTATCGCTACTAATAGTTGTGGTGTAGAAAGTTTTCCTCCGACACTCTCTGCAGCATCACTCAAATCAATGAAACCATAAATTACATAGAAAGTGTAAGTGTCTTTGCAAAAATCGTGTCGCATTAGATTGGGAAGACTTTCCTGACGGAGTGTATGGTACGTATATTATTGAAAAAAGAATAAATGAACCTAATTCTGTTTATCAAGAAGTAGCTCGTCTCCACAACTACTCGAAGTATACATGGGAAGATGTTGATGTATTTACTTCCAATCTATCGTATTGCTATCGAATGAAAAATACTAATTTTTGTGAAAACGAAAGCGAATATAGCAATGAAGCTTGTACTATTTTGTTGCAAGGTGAAAGCACTCAATTTTCGAATCGATTAAAATGGAATGAATATGTTCAATGGAAAGGAAGTGTATTGAATTATAATTTAGGTCGTGCAATAGATGGCAACAATTTAACTACCACTTTTGTTCCCTATGTTCAATTCCCAACTACTTATCAAATTTTTGAAGATGAAAATATTCCTTTGCAAGGAGGAGTATATTATTATAAAATTCAAGCCACAGAAGGGCAAGGTGGACATAATGCAACTAGTTTCTCCAATGAAGTAGAATTAGTTCAGCCACCCTTACTCTATATACCCAATGCTTTTTCACCCAACGATGATGCGGGAAATAATACGTGGGGACCTGCCTTCTCATTCGTTAAATCATTTGAAATTTCAGTTTTTAATCGATGGGGGCAAAAAGTTTTTACTTCGGAAAGCTTGAACACTACTTGGGATGGAAAATTTAACGGTGTAGAGTGTCAACAAGGTGTTTATTTATTTAAGATAAAATTCTACGGTTTTTCTTCTGAGGATCCCATCGAAAAAATGGGAACGGTAACCTTGCTTCGTTAGATTTTGTTATCCATTTTGATAGGATCACTACTCCTGATTTCTTACCTTTGTCCTAATTCTGAAAAACATGCGATTCGAATCTAACATCTTGACAAGCGAGCAAGCCATTGAACTTGAAAATAAATATGGTGCTCATAATTATCACCCTCTACCTGTTGTCATTAGCCGTGGTGAAGGTGTGTTTTTATGGGATGTGGAAGGAAAAAAATATTATGATTTTTTAGCTGCGTATTCTGCCGTAAATCAGGGTCATTGTCATCCACGCATTATTCAAGCTTTGGTGGATCAAGCTTCCAAATTAACACTTACTTCGCGCGCTTTTCACAATGATGTTTTAGGGGAATACGAAGAATTCATGACGCAGCTATTTGGTTTTGATAAGCTCTTACCTATGAATACGGGTGTTGAAGGTGGCGAAACCGCTATTAAACTTGCTCGTCGCTGGGGCTATGATGTTAAAGGAGTAAAAAAGTATGAAGCGAAAATAATTTTTGCAGAAGGAAATTTTTGGGGAAGAACATTATCCGCCATCTCAGCCAGTACAGATCCTACCAGTTATACTGGATTTGGTCCATTCATGCCAGGCTTCGAAATTGTTCCTTATAACGATATTCCATCTTTAGAAAAAGCATTTGAAGATCCCAACGTAGTTGCATTTATGGTAGAACCCATCCAAGGAGAAGCAGGTGTTGTTGTTCCTGATGAAGGGTATTTGAAAAAAGTAAGCGCATTGTGTAAAGCAAAAATGTTTTATTCATTGCTGATGAAGTACAAACAGGAATCGCGCGAACCGGAAAAATGTTAGCTTGTGATCACGAAGGAGTAAAACCAGATATTTTAATTTTAGGAAAAGCATTATCAGGAGGTGTATTGCCTGTTTCAGCCGTGTTGGCAAACGATGAAATCATGCTAACCATAAAACCTGGTGAACACGGTTCTACCTATGGTGGAAATCCTTTAGCCTGTAAAGTTGCCATGGCTGCCATGCAAGTGGTGTTGGATGAAAAACTAGCAGAAAATGCAGAAGTGCTCGGCGAATTATTCCGCAGCGAAATGAGAAAAATAAAATCGGATCGGATAAAGTTAATCCGAGGAAAAGGATTATTTAACGCCGTTATTATTGAAGAGAAAGATGGAATAAGTGCATTAGATGTATGCATCAAACTCAAAGAAAATGGCTTGCTGGCAAAACCAACACACGGTAATATCATTCGATTTGCACCACCGCTTGTCATCAATGAAGAACAACTTTTAGAATGTTGTTCCATCATCAGAAGAACAATAGAAGCTTTATAAAAAACTGTTTTTCTAATCTTCGTTAGGCAATCTCTTCTGGATTGGGTTTCTTTAAAACTGCAGCCATTATCAAGGATATAATTGTTCCAATTAAGATGGAACCTAATAATGTCCAGGTGAACATCCAAAATGGAGTTTGGAATTTTGCGCTTTGGTTAAGAGCTAATTCAATTTGCTCCTCTGGCATACCCATCTCTAACATTTTATTCATTTGCTTTTCTTGAATAAAAGTCATGAATTCCGGATCAATCACACTTACATACAAAACGGTATAAGCAGCTGTAATAATCCCGCCAATGACGCATATTAACAATCCTTGTTTAAATACATCCGAAAACTTCATCCAGCCATTTCCAATAGTAGCCTTGTACTCTTTCGTAGCCATAACAATACAGATAATAGGAATTACCATACTTAAAAGGTTAAAAACCCAGCTCATATCCGAACGGGTAAGGTCGGTTACAAACATTAAAAGACCCCAAACAATGTTAATACCGCTGTATATTAAAGCGTACTTAAGTGCTATTTTCATGGTTAATGTTGTTTAATTTTACATCAAAGAAAAGTCTTTCTGAACAAAGAACAAATTTATGTTTGTTAAAGCCATAGAAGAAATCAACCGTTTTACTCGACCTATTCACACGATTATGCGGACTTATGGCTCTAGCAAAGTGTTTCCTGGAGCCTCTACTCTGTTCTTTGTCAATGAAGAAGGTGTTGCAATCACTTGCCGTCATGTGGCCGAACAAATCCTTCAATCAGAAAAAATAAATCAACAATATTTACTTTTTACCCAAGCACGATTTCGGCTAAATAAAGACGATCAGTTCGAATCCAATATGAAAGAATTGGAATTATCGAATAAATACACCTCTGAGACCGTAATTCAAGCCAAACATTTTTTTGCAGATTGTTTTGATAAAATATCTGGCTATGAATGCTTTATACATCCATTAGTGGATTTAGCGATTATCAAATTCAAAGGATTTACTCAACACTATTATCATAACCATGCCCGTTTTTTAGCAGACGACCAAATGGCTAAACCGGGACGTATGATGTGTAGATCAGGCTATCCCTTTCCTGAATTCAGCAATTACACTTACAATTATCAAAAGGATGATATTGAATGGACGAGAGAAGGAAATCCGCGCACCCCATCGTTTCCCATTGAAGGGATTATTACCCGTTTGATTAAACAACACGGTCTCATTGCAGGTATCGAGTTAAGTTCACCTGGATTAAGAGGACAAAGTGGCGGACCTTTATTTGATCCAGATGGATTGGTGTATGGAATGCAAAGTTCAACTCGACATTTGCATTTGGGATTCGACTTGGAAAATCATGAAATACCGAATGGACCCTCCTCAAAAAGAGTGACCAACACTCCTTTTTTACACGTTGGGCAATGTGTACATGTTGGAATCATTAAAAACTTTTTACGAGAACATAATATTAAGTTCTACGAAGCTTAGAGCAAAAAATTGGTTCTTTTCAATTAATCACAAACCAAATGCGCTGCGTCTTCACCTACCTGAGTTCCGATAGCAACACCCATACCGCCCATCCTAACGGCACAGCATATCCGTTCTTCTACTCTTTTGATGATAGAAGATTTTACAGGTCCTAATCCCATAATACCACTCCAGCGCTGATCAATTTCAAGGGGTTGATTTGGCAATATCATTGTCGACAAAAGTTTCTCAAGATGGTCTTGCACGGTAGATGTGAGTCCGAATTCAAAAGTATTCTCTGTTTTAAAATCAAGATTTCTTCCACCTCCAAACAAGATTCGATCGCCAACATTTCTAAAATAATAATAACCTTTTTCATAGTGAAAAGTTCCTTTCACTTTAAGTTGATGAATTGGCTTTGTGATCAACACTTGCGCTCGACCTGGCTCAACCAATGCATCGGGCAACAACTGTTTTGCGAAAGCATTGGTCGTAATTAAAAGTTGTTGTGTAGGAATGCTAAATCCATTGGCTGTTTCAACTAACAAACAATCTTCCTTTAGATGCCAACCTTTAATTTCAATACCATTCAACACTTCGATATTTTTATTCCGCACCAAGGAAAGTAAACTCTTCATCATTTTCCCTGTATCAATTTGTCCTTCCCCAACATTCTTGATGAGGTTTTTCACTCCTGCAAAGCCAAATTTATCAATTTCAGATGAGGCTTTTTGATACGTATTTTTCATTCCGCTGATGTAAGTTAACTGTTGATTAAATCCATCCATCTTATCTAAACAATCCTTCCATATCTCTTCCTCTTGAGGAGTGAACAATTCATAACCGCCTAATTCTTCATAACCTAAATTATCGTCACCTAGGACAGCTCTTAATTTTTGAAGACCTTCCCATCTTTTCTGAACTAAATCGAAAACCTCTTTTTCAGGAGAATTTTTTAAGTCTTCCAATAATTCCGTCATACTTCCAAAACAAGCAAAGCCCGCATTTCTAGTACTGGCCCCATAGGGCAAAATTCGACCACGATCTACTACTAAAATCTTCCAATTTGGTTTTAACTGTTGTGCAGCCCTTGCAGAGTTTAAGCCTACAATTCCAGCCCCAACAATCAGCAAATCAACACCTTCAAAATATGTTTGACGCTCCCAAAAACTTAAACTACTTCTATTTTCGATCATAACCTTGGGCAATTTTAATTAAAAAACACTACAAGTATAAAGCTTATAAGCACAAAATATAACCAATTACTTTCTAGACCAAAAATCTTTTCCCCCCCCCCACCAACCCTAAGCTTAACCCAACAAACCATTCCTTTTTGGCGTCGGTATAAGCATTAACTTTGCCCCCTTATTCAGAAAAGCGATTATGGGATTAAAATGTGGAATTGTAGGACTTCCAAACGTCGGGAAGTCGACATTATTTAACTGTCTTTCCAATGCGAAAGCACAAGCGGCCAATTTTCCATTTTGTACCATCGAACCCAATATTGGTGTAATCACGGTACCAGATGATAGATTAAAAATTTTAGAAGGTTTAGTAAATCCACAAAAAGTAGTTCCCACTATTGTAGAAATAGTAGACATTGCGGGACTTGTTAAAGGTGCTAGCAAGGGGGAAGGATTGGGAAATCAGTTTTTAGGAAACATTCGTGAAACAGATGCAATTTTACATGTACTTCGTTGTTTTGACGATCCCAATGTTGTGCATGTAGATGGAAGTGTAAATCCAGTACGTGACAAAGAAACGATCGACTTCGAATTGCAATTAAAAGACCTCGAAACCATCGAAAAAGAATGCAACGTATCGAAAAAGTTGCTAAGATTGGAATCGATAAAGACGCGAAAAAAACTTTTGAAATATATCAAACATTAAAAGCGCATCTTGAAAAAGGGGAATCGGCGAGATCGGCACCACTTTCAGAAACAGATTGGGAAATCGTTTCAGACTTATGGTTACTTACAGCAAAGCCTGTGATGTATGTTTGCAATGTTGATGAAGGATCTGTGGTGAACGGAAATAAATACGTTGACATGGTGCGCGAGAAAGTTAAAAATGAAAATGCAGAAATCATTGTAATCGCTGCTGCTATTGAAGCTGATATTGCAGAATTAGAGAGCTATGAAGACCGCATTGCCTTTCTTTCTGATTTAGGATTGACTGAATCGGGAGTAAGTAAATTAATTAAATCGGCATACCAACTATTACAATTACAAACCTATTTTACGGTTGGTGTTAAAGAGGTGAGAGCTTGGACCATCCACAAAGGCATGACAGCACCACAAGCTGCAGGTGTGATACACACTGATTTTGAAAAAGGATTCATTCGTGCTGAAGTGATGCAATACAACGATTTTATTTCTCTCGGTTCTGAACAAGCCTGCAAAGAAGTGGGAAAATTAAGTGTGGAAGGAAAAGAATATGTAGTGCAAGATGGAGACATCATGCATTTTAGATTTAATGTTTAATTAAAGCAAATCATCACTAAAAAAATAGTTTATTCATTATGGGACGTGCATTTGAAAAACGCAAACATAAAATGTTTGCAAACAATGCAAAAGCTTCTAAAGCTTTTACCAGAATAGGAAAAGAAATTGCCATTGCCGTAAAACTAGGTGGACCACATCCTGATGGCAATCCTCGTTTGCGAATGGTTATACAAAATTCCAAGGCATTAAACATGCCTAAGGATCGCGTAGAAGCTGCCATTCAACGAGCGGCACACAAAGACGAGAAAGTTTTAGAAGAAGTAGTATTTGAAGGCTATGGTCCGCATGGGATCGCCGTAGTAGTAGAAGCTGCTACCGATAATAATACAAGAACCGTTGCAAACATTCGCATGCATTTTAATCGCTGCAATGGGGCTATGGGGAAAACGGGGTCCTTAGATTTTCTATTCGATCGCAAAGGGATATTCTGCATTGAAAAAGGAAAATCAAATATTGAAGAACTCGAATTTGAATTGATCGATTTCGGAGCCGAAGAATTAGAAGAGGGAGAAGATGGAATTTACGTGACCACTTCATTTACGGATTACGGCAAAATGCAAAAAGCATTGGAGGAGAAAAAAATCACCATCATCAGTGCAGAACTTGATCGAATTCCAACTACAGTTACCGAACTCAACGCTGACCAACAAAAAGATTTACAAAATTTATTGGACAGACTAGAAGAAGATGATGATGTGCAGAATGTTTTTCACAATATGAAGGAAGATTGATTTAATTAAGAATTAAGAATTAAGAATTAAGAATTAAATCCTGATTCACCATTCACAATTCACAATTCACAATTAATTCTTAAACGTGAAATTTACAACGGGCGACATCAACACAGGAAACTTACTCCATGTTTCGAGGGAGTTACGATGCTTTACAGCAATATAATACGAATTTCCACTATAAGGAGCAGGAATAATGATAGAGGCTTGACCATTCACGTTCAAAGTAACAGTTGTAGTATACGCAACGCTATATGGCGATGATGTATTTCTAAGTTGAACAGTTACGGTATCGCTTACTGATGACGATATGACTCCAATCATGTTTCCACCACCGATATAAAATCCTTCTATTGCTACATATAAATTTAAATTTGAGCTTCCTGTATTTACAGTAAACGAACTACTTGAATTCATCGAATTACAAGGCCCTACCAATGTGATAACACCTGAAGTTGCTCCAGCAGGAACAGTAGCTGATAATTCAGTATTACTAACTACTACAAATGCTGCGTTTACACCATTAAATAAAACACTTGTTAAAGTATTCATTTGAGTTCCTACTAAAGAAATCGCATTTCCAACATTTCCACTACTTGGATTAAAGGAAGTAAACGTAATAGGTGAAATAACATCCACCGAAAGCACATTTGAAACAGACGAACACGAGCCACTCACTCCAGGAAAATAAATAGACCAATTCACTACTCTCCCTGTATCGACGCCTGCTCTATCGTACACTTTCAAATGCCAAGTTCCATTCGGATTTAAACTACCTCCCCCCAATGAAGCAAAGCTTGTATGCGTAGTTGTTAATGCACATGAATTCACTGTAAAAATGGCGTTCCATGGTTTATATAAGTCTGAATAAGGAGCACCCGTTGTAGGCAGAATTGTAGCTCCCGAATCTGCAAAAACTGTATTTATAAAATTAACACCACCATTACCGGCATTCCCAGTTTGATCGCTAAGTCCTAATCTTTCTCCTGATGAACTTTCGAGAAATATATCCAAATCTCCAACATAAGTATGCGTTAAATTCAATTGAACATATATGCTTGATGTAGGAATCGATGACGTGTATCCGCTTACAATAATAGGACTTGCTACACCTGTACAACTATTATCTGGTATTACAGCAGGAACTGCAGTAGAAAATTGTTGGCTTCCAACTGCGGCGAAATTCGACACCACATCATAATTACCAGTTTGTGTGGCAACATAGGAAGAAGCTGTTTCGCCAGACAAATCAATTCCATTTAATCTCCACTGATAATCTACCCCAACAGAAGGAGAGAATGACATTGAAACCGTATTAGGAGAACAAACTGTAAGAGGTCCACCCGCTGATAGAATAGCAGCGCTTGGAGCAGAGTTCACCGCAATAGCTAGAGATGAAGGACCACCATTTCCGCATGAATTAACCCCGTAAACTGATATCGTTCCAGAAGCTGCTCCAGGAGCAACATTAACCGTGATGCTATTTGTAGGAGTTCCAACGATAGAAAACCCAACAGGTAAACTCCACGAATAACTTGTAGCAAATAATATGGAAGGAACAGAATAAATGATATTTTGATCACCTTGACATACACTGGTAATGCCAGATAGTACTCCTGCTGTAGAAGGAAGTGGAGAAACGGAAACGGAATAGGCATTAGAAGTAGAACCCGTAGTACAAATATTCGAAGGAGTTACTGAAATTGAACCAGAAGATGCATTTGCGGCTATGCTTACTGTTATACTATTCGTTCCTGATCCTGATGTGATGGTAAATCCAATAGGCAAAGACCAAGCATAACTGGATGCATTTGAAACCGCCGTTGTTGAATAAACCACACCGTTCTGTCCTTGACAAACGCTAGACGGACCAGAAATTGTTCCGGTTGCTCCTAGGGTTCCAATCATTATTAAATTAGCTCCATTATCCAAACCCACCACAGAGGGGAGAGAAGAAACAACTCGAATTCGATAAGCAGTACCTGCAATACTTCCTCCTGGAATTATGCAAGAAATACTTCCACTAGAGGAGGTACTACTTAATGTTCCAATATTAGTTGGACTTGCAAACGAACCTATGGACGAAGATAATTGCGCTGTATAAACATTCCCTGCGTTTGCATTTCCATTGCCCGCAAATCCAACGGTGAGAGCTTGTCCAGGGCATAAATTTAAAGGACTAATAGGATCGGTAGAAATTGTTGTTAAAACACCACCGCCTGCAATAATATTAAAATTTACATTTGAAATATCAAAAAAGATATTTCCGGCACCTTCCACTTTCACACGTGCGGTAGAAGTAACATTTCCAGGAACAGTAATATTTTCACTTCCGTCATTTGGTGTATTTGATAGCAGAGTTATCGGATAAGTATATCCTCCATCTGTAGACAATAAAATATTCACATTAGCACAGGAGATGGGAGCAATATTTGTTGATGATACATTCCACGTCACATTTGCCGTTGCACCCGTAGCCCAAGTAACTGCAGTATTAGGTGCAGTAACTGTGAACGCAGCACCTGTATTGATGACATTTACTAAAACATTTGCATCAATTCTATTCACACCTCCACCATTTACTCTATTATCACGAGCGGTTACTTTAAACTTTAATACGCGTGCGTAGCTAGGTAGAATTTCTCCAATCGTTGTAGCATTATTTACGATATCCGAAATTTTTGGAAAAATACGAGTTCCAGTACTTGTGGGAGGAAATGGACGGAAAATGGGAGCATCGCCTACGGGTGCATTCCAATTCCCAGCTGCACCCAAATCATATTCTTCCCATGAATACGTCAATGCATCACCGTTAGGATCCGAACCTGTTGCATTTAACGAAAACGGAGTTAAATAAGGTATATAATAATTTAAACCATCTGGAGTAACAGTTGGAGGCGTATTCCCTGTAGCGGTTGTTGTTGGACATGTATTTCCACTTCCAGTTGTGATATAATTAGTAATTTGATCGAAGCTATGCGTATGAAAATACGCAATACTATTTGGGGCCAAATTATTGGTAGCACCACAAATTCCAGCATATGCCATAATAGTAATTCCGCTTCCGGGTTCATAAGCTGCTGAAGCACTTCTATTACCTCCACCACAAGAACTTGTTGTCGCATTAAAAGTATGGCTCCCTCCAAATTGATGTCCCATTTCGTGTGCCACATAATCCACATCAAAAGCATCACCTACGGGGCTTCCAGAACCTGTTACGCCACCTGCCTTATTCGAAGTACATGGAACACCTAAATAAGCAACTCCACCTCCACCGGTACTAAAAACATGACCAATATCATAATTTGCACTTCCAATGACGGTATTACAATTCGTAATATTTTGTCCAAGCATAGTAGAACCATTTGTATTCGTAAATGGATCTGTGCTTGCATTTGTATAGATCAATAAATTATTGTTTGCAACCATTGTCATTCGAACTGACACTTCTGATTCATAAATTCCGTTTACACGATTCATTGTAGCAACCATACCGGCCATAGCACCCGATGTAGTACCTCCATAATAGGCCGCATATTCACCTGTACAAGCAAGTGCTAAACGATAATTTCTTAATTGGGTACCATGTGTTTTATTTGCTTGACCGGTTGCAATTTGCTGATAAGATCTACTTTTATTAATTGGCAAACTATCCAACTCACAATTAAACGAACGATATTCTTTAAAATCATTTCTAAAATATACTATATAATCATTAGTATTCCCGGGCTCCAATGGATCAATAAAAACATTTCCTTTAGGAGACAAAATCATAGCATGAAATCCAATTGGGCTTATGCTTACTTTTAAAATAGCATCTCTTTCTTCGATGCCTTGTCCTGAATACGTTTTTATGGATGGAAATTGGGTTGCTAATACAGGATCCATCACCATCGATTCTACCATCTTAAAAGAAAGAATATTACCATCAGGCATGTGTATCTTAAAAGTAACAGTTGAGTTTAACGCACCCGAAGTAAACTCCATAGGAGCAACACTTAATTGTTGTCGAATTAAGTTTGTATTACATTGCAAAGTGACAAACTTTTCTGGGAGTGCATACCTGCTATTTAAATTAATTAAACTAGACTTAGGAATCGTTTGCCAATACACTCTATTTTCTTGAGCATTGACAAATGAAAATCCATTGAAAAAAAACATCAAAAAACTTAGAATTGATAATACATAATTTACTGATAATAGCTTTGCTTTCATAAGCTGATTTAGATAATAATTGAATGATGGGAGTGTAAAATTGGCACTTGAAAGATTGGAAAGCAAGTAACTTAACCATGCAAGATATTACATTAAACCTATACAAGTCAAGAAAAAACTTCACTTTTTTAATAAAGATCCAAGAACCTTACACATTTTCACCTATTCTTTTTAACTATTCACCAAACAGTTGATAAAATAAATGGAATCAAATGTAAATTCGAATCTGTGAAAACCAAGCAATTGTAAAAAAATGGGAATACTTACTTGCAAAACGAAATTAACATAATCAAAAAAATGCTTGCAATTGTCATAAGAAGTCATATATTTGTTTTTGCTGTGTATCCGGAAATTCCAGCAAAATCTAGAACTAGTTATAACAAAACAAATTTACATGTTACTGAAGAAAATACTTTATGTAAAATGCATTTACATGCATTCATAAATCTTTTTACCTATAGAGCTGAATTAAAAAATCTAACAATAAATATAAACAAAATGAAAAACAACAGTTACACAATGAAAAGCATGTCTCGTTGGCTGGTCAGCTTCATGATCCTTCTTGGATTAGCTTCCGGCAACTTACAGGCACAAACAACAGTTCAAATCGGAGCTGGTACGACAACAACAACGTCCTTCCCGATTCGTTCCTGCTATGGGTATTCTTATACTCAGATGTTATATACATCAGCGGAGATCGTTGCCGGAGGTTACAGTGGTTCGGGAACAATTAGTAAGATCAGATTTTATTATGCAACTTCTTTCTCCCCCACAACTACGTCCGACAACTGGACGGTTTATCTTGGCAACACTGCACTTACCGCTTTAACAACAGGAGCTGCTAACTATACACCGACATCTGCAATGACCCAGTGTTTCTCTGGTATTGTCACTTTCCCTGCTGTAGGAAACTGGATGGAAATTACGCTTTCCACTCCTTTTAACTACTCCGGCGGAAATCTGATAGTTGCAATTGATGAGAATGCAGCTTCGTATACCTGCTCTGCAGGCTGGCGCTACACTACCACTTCTCCTACCACAACAGTAAGACAATTGTACAGTGATACTTATAATCCTGATCCTGCTGCACTTCCGGGAAGTTATTCAGGATCAAGTACATCTTCCGCACTTCGTCCTAATATTCAATTAGATATTATTAGCGCATCACCCTGTGCTGGACAACCTGCTCCGGGAAATACAGTTGCTAGTACTGCAAATGCATGTAGTGGAACTTCTGTTGGTTTAAGTCTACAAAATGTTACATCAGGCTCTGACGTATCTTACGTTTGGGAACATTCTGATGACGATATAAACTGGACACCTTTCGGAACGAATTCTTCTTCTGCTGCATTCACCATGGGTGCTACACCTAAGTATTTCCATTGTATCGTTTCATGTTTATACGATCCAAACCCAGGAACATCTAATTCTGTTCTTGTTGGTGTAAATTCATTCCTAAATTGCTATTGTGCTTCAAATGCAACTAATTCTGCAGATACAAAAATTGATTCTGTTGAATTAGGTACTTTATATGTTGGAACTGCAGCAACTGCATGTGAAACATATACTAATAATACAGCCGTTCCTGCGCCTGTAATTTATTTCAATACACCGCAAAGTATGCGCGTACGCAACGGTTCTTGTTCAGGTAGCCATTATGGTGCTTATGTTGCTGTATTTATTGATATAAACCAAAGTGGAACTTATGAAGATCCTGCTGAAAGAGTAGCTTCTTATAATACTACAACAGCATTAAACTCTGTTCCTCTATTTAATTTTACAATTCCTACTGGAGGTCCTTCTGGTTTAACAGGAATGCGTGTAATAATTAAAGAATCATCAGCTATTACAGCTTGCGGAACTTATTCTTATGGTGAAACAGAAGATTATCTTGTAGACTTGCAACCTGAGCCAGTTTGTATTGATCCTCCTACGGCTGGATCTGCTCAATCAAACATTACTCAATTCTGTAATACTACTACTGTTAACCTTAACCTTTCTCTTACTGGTACATCTGGTGGAACTGGTCAAACTTACCAATGGCAATATTCTAATGACGATGTTGATTATTATGACATCGTTGGTGCAACAACAGCTGCGTGGACTGAAAACAACGTAGCAATTTCATATTACTACCGTTGCAACGTAACTTGTGGAGCTTCTACGGTACCTTCATCTTCTGTATTTGTTGAAGCTGTTCCACCACCTGCTGCAGGAACAATCAGTGGACCTGCGTCTGCTTATGCTAGTCAGGCTGCTTCATACAGTAGCGGAACTTCTACAGGAACTTTACAGTGGATAGGCCGTCTTCAACCAAGTACAACTTGGTTAATTGTACCAGGTGGTACAAATGATCCTCAAAATATTTTCTTTGGAGGTCCAGGAACCTATGAAGTACGTTTGGTATCTTCTGTTTCAGGTTGTACTGATGACAGTTCAAATATTGTGACTACTGTTGTTACTCTTCAAGGTGATAATGTTTGTGATGCTGTGCCCGTAAATATTGGCGTTAATGGTCCTTATTCTAACGTAGGTGCTACTCTTGAAGTAGGAGAATCACAACCTCCTGCAACTGGATGTACAGGAAATAGTAGTTGGTGTGTTGCAGCTAATCAAACGGTTTGGTTCTCTTTCACGGTTCCAATGGGTGGTTCTGGTCGTTATGGAGTAGGATTCTCTCCAGGTAACTGGGATAGTCAAGTAGCGGTTTGGTCTGCTTCAGCATGTGGTGATCTTTTAACTGGAGCGGCGGTATTAGTTGCTGCAAATGATGACTCTTCAGGTTCTCCTTATAATTCTTATGCAAGAGCACATTGCTTAACTCCTGGTCAAACTTATTACATCCAAGTTGACGGATACGGCACCACAACTAACTCAGGTTTCGGTTTAAGAATCGATGATTTTGGTCCTGCTGATGCTTCTTTCGGTGGAATTGGTGCTACTGTTTGTGAAAATGCTGGTTTGGTTACTTTAACTCCTGCTGTTGCTGGTGGAACATTCTCAGGAACTGGTGTTTCTGGTAATTCTTTTGATCCTGCTCTTGCTGCTGCTGGTTTCCACACTATTACTTACACTTTAGGTGGTTTAGATATTTGTTATAGCTCAAACCAAACAGTTGAAGTTGTAACTCCAACTTACACATATTATGCTGATGTTGATGGCGATACTTATGGTAACGCTGGATCAAGTATTTTAAGTTGTGAAGCTGCTGCTCCAGTTGGATATTCTGCTGATGCAACTGATTGTGATGATACTAATCCTTCAATTAATCCTGCTGCTACTGAAATTTGTAACTCAATTGATGATGATTGTGATGGATTAACTGACGAAGGTTTTGACGTTGATAATGACGGTTACACATCTTGTGGTGGTGACTGTAACGATAATGATAATACTGTTTATCCTGGTGCAACTGAAGTTTGTAACGGTGTAGATGATGATTGTAATTTATTAGTTGATGACGGTTTAACTTTCATTACTTATTATGCTGATGTTGATGGTGACTCTTATGGTGATGCTTCTAGTTCAGTAAGTACTTGTAATGGTGCGCCAGTAGGTTATGTTGGTAACTCAACAGATTGTGATGATAACAATGCTGCTGTTAACCCAGCTGCCACAGAAATTTGTAACTTAATTGATGATGATTGTAATGGTCTAATTGATGAAAACCTTCTTGTTGCAGGTCCAATCTCAGGTCCTGCAGTACAATGTATGGCTGTTGTAACAGGTTCTGCTACATTCTCTATTAGCCCAGTATTTGATGCTTCCGGATATTCTTGGACCGTACCAAACGGAATGATCATCGTTTCCGGTCAAGGTACTAATTCCATCTTCGTTTCATGGGCTCCTCAGGCAGTTCATGATGGAATCATCGGAAACTTAGTGGTTACTCCTTCTAATGCTTGTGGTAATGGTACTCCTAGCTCACTTGGAGTTGATATTGGCGCAATTATCCCTGTTAGACCTTCTTCTATCTCTGGTACAACAAAACTTTGTCCAGGTGACAATGGAGTTTACTCTGTAGCTCCTGTAGCTCGTGCTTCAAACTATGTATGGACTCTACCTGCTGGTATGAGCATTCTTTCTGGTGCTGGAACAAACGTAATTACCGTTGATGTATCAGGTGGTTATGTAGGTGGTACAGTTTCATGTAGAGCTGCTAATGCTTGCGGTATAAGTCCAAATCGTGATCGTAGCGTTTCTATTAACGTTCCTTCTGTATCTGCATCTATTTCTGGTCCTTCTACTGGTGTTTGTGGATCAACAGGAGTTGCTTACACAGCAGCTGCTGTATTTTCTGCTACTGGTTATAACTGGTCTGTTCCAGTTGGTGCAACCATCACTTCTGGTCAAGGAACACAATCAATTGTTGTTGACTTTGACGGTGCTTATGCTGGTGGAAATGTATCTGTAAGTGCTACAAATGCTTGTGGTGTAGGTTCTGCTCGCAACTTGAACGTATCTGGTGCTCCTGGTCTTCCTGGAGTTATCACTGGTGACATCACTATCTGCCCAGGACAATCTGGTGTAGCTTACGGTGTTTCTACAGTAACTGGTGCTTCTACTTACTTATGGTCTTTACCTGGTGGTACAACTATTACAAGTGGTCAAGGAACAAAAGATATCCTTGCAACTTGGGGAACTAACCCAGCTAGCGGATTGAACTTATCTGTAAATGCGTCTAATGGTTGCGGAACAAGCGCAAACCGTGTATTGAATGGTATCTCCATCAGCGTTGCACATTGCGGTCCTCGTTTTGGTGATCAAGGTGAGGTAACTGGTTTGAATGTATATCCAAACCTGCTGCTGATCGTGCAACTATTGTCTTCAATAGTACTGAAGGTGCAGACTTTAACATTAAAATGGTTGATGTTTCTGGACGTACTATCATGACAGAGCGTGGAACAGCTACTAATGGTTTGAATCAAAGAGAAGTAAACGTTAGCCAAATGTCTGCTGGCATCTACTTCGTAGTGATTGAAACTAACAATGTAGTTGAACAAATTAAAATGATTGTTGAATAAATAGTTAAGAAAGGGGCTTAATGCCCCTCTTTCTTATCCTCAAACAATCATTCTAAAAACTCATAATTGTTAATTAACTCCAGAAAAAAAATAATTAAAATGAAAAAAACATTCATAAAAGCGTTACCTCTACTTGTGGTAATTGTAATGTTTGCTTTACCGCTTCTGGCACAAAAGAGTAACCCAAATGTGCCAATTGATGGTGGATTAAGCCTTCTTTTAGCTGCAGGTGCAGGTTATGGCATCAAGAAAATTTATAACAAGAAAAAGGAAGATTAAATCCAATTACTTGATAGATTTTAAGGTCAGCAATATTTGCTGACCTTTTTTATTTTGAATTCTGCCCTTCCTTACTAATTTAGCCTCATGTTAAAATTCCTCAACAAGGATCCAAAGCAAAAAGCAATGGTACTCTTTGTAATTAAAGCTGTTCTATTATATATCATTTGGTTTATTTCATATGACTATTTTATAGCTCCCAACCAAAAGGTAGATCAATATTTGAATTACAAAGTTGCCACTGATGCAGGGTATATTTTAGATATTCTTGGATACGACGGTAGTACTCAACCCGGAAATGCTCAAACACTTGTATGTATTCAAAATAACGCCGTTGTTGGCGTAGGTAATCCCTGTAACGGATTAGAGTTATTTATACTCTTTGCGGGTTTTATAGTTTGTTTCCCTGGGACCTGGAAAAATAAATGGTGGTTTATAATTATCGGAAGTATTATCATTCATTTTTTTAATGTACTTAGAACAGTAGCATTATCGCTCATCCAATTTAAAGCTCCAGAATACCTCGATTTTAATCATCATTATACCTTTACTACGTTGGTTTATTCTATAATTTTTATTTTATGGATATTTTGGACGAATCGATATAGTAAACTTCAGGAATTGACACAGTCTTCTAAAAGTAACGAAAATGGTAAATAATATTCCATCGCCACTTCGTTGGTTACTGATCGCTTTATTCGCCATCTTATTACTCAATATTGGATTTAAAAGAGAAAAAAAACTCCTTATTATTGAAAAAGGAGTTCCCACTTTCATTAATAGATATCCAAAAAAAGACGTTGCTAAATTTGAAAAAACAGCCATGAAAGGGACATTTGGAATAAAAATCCCTTCGAAATTGCAATCAGCTGTTTTGTATAGTTTTCTATTTATGGTTATCGGAGCAACGATACTTTATTTATATTCTAAATCTCTTTTTATTTTAAAAGCAATTGTTCTGCTCTATCTCGGATATATGTTAGTTAGCTTTCTCCTACTCAAACTAGGAGATTTTGGAGTGGATTACAGATTAAGTACAGGGCTTTCCCATTATTTGGAGGACTTATTTCTGTCACCTTTGCTTTTTTTAGCCATTATTGCCTTTGTAAAAGCCTTTGGCCTCAAAAACTCCGAACAAAAATGAAAAAAATTACGTTTAACAATATTGATTTGAACTAACCTCTCTTTATGAAAGTTAATCTTCTAATTCCGGTATTTAATGATTGGGAGTCGTGTGCTCAATTAATTACTGATATCGAAAAAGAAATTAGCTTCCAGAAAAATGTTTCAATCCGTTATTATATTATTGATGATTGTTCTACAGATGAACGTTTGGATTTTCCACCAAACGTTAACGTTATTACACTTAACCGAAACATAGGGCATCAACGTGCTATAGCAATTGGACTTTGTTACATCAACGATAATGCATCTTCGGATTATGTGATTGTGATGGACGGTGATGGTGAAGATAAAGCATCAGACATTTCAGCTTTACTCAACAAAGCAGTTTTAGAAAAAGATAAAATAATATTTGGCACCAGAAAAAAAAGATACGAAGGATTTTGGTTCCGCTTTTTCTATGTTCTATACAAACAGATTTACCGACTATTAACTGGAAAGAAAATTAATTTCGGAAACTTTTGTGCTATTCCATTTAAAAAAGTTAACAATCTTGTTTTTGTATCTGACATTTGGAATCATTTTTCCGGGGGAATTATTAGATCGCGTCTTGCATACACTTCCATCGATATTGACCGGGGTACACGTTACCATGGCAAATCAAAGATGAACTTCTTTGCTTTAGTGATTCATGGGTTAAGTGCTATTGCGGTGTATACAGATGTGCTTGCCGTTAGAATATTAATATCGACATTTGGATTAATCACAATCTCATTAATAGGAATTTTTGTTGTCACAGGAATTAGATTCTTTACTCCCTTAGCTATTCCCGGATGGGCTTCCTTTGTGGTGTTAAGTTTTTTAATTTTAATATTTCAAGCATTTCTCATTTCACTTTTACTTTTGTTCAATGTATTAAACTATCGGACGCAACGTCATTTTATCCCGGCATTGGAATACAAAAACTTTATCGCTTAAGGTTATGAGTGAAGCATCTCATTATATTGGTAATGAATTGGAGCTATTCAGTCATGCTCATAATTGGAAGGGATATTACAAAAAACATTTGTCACCTTTTATTAAGGGTGAAGTACTTGAGGTTGGTGCAGGGATCGGCGAGACAACATTGCATTTGCATAATGAAACCGTATCATCATGGTTATGTCTAGAACCAGATGCGTCTCTCGCCAGCAAAATTGAGAATAAGATGAAGGAAAAGATTCTTCCGAATAATAGTCAACTTCAGGTTGGCACGACCGATTCTCTTTCCCCAACAAAATTATTTGATACCATTATTTATATTGACGTAATCGAACATATAGAAAACGATATTCTTGAAATTGATCGGGCTTCAACCCTTTTAAAACCTGGGGGGCACTTGATTATATTGGTTCCGGCTCATCAATATTTGTTTAGTCCATTCGACAAAGCCATCGGCCATTATAGAAGGTATAATAAAGCAAGACTTCAAAAAGTCATTCCTGCCAGTTTACAGAAGAGAAAAATATTTTACTTAGATTGTCTAGGTTTTTTCGCATCGCTCACCAACAAATGGTTTCTCAAAAAAGAGTATCCCACATTAAAGGATGTAAAATTCTGGGATCGACTCATCGTTCCTGTTTCAAAAATAATTGATCCGATTATCGGTTATTCTACCGGGAAGTCATTAATTGGGGTATGGCAAAAAAAATGAATATTACTCGATTAAAGATATCGCCCGGAGCCATACTCCTCTTCATCATTCTAATGATGACGATATGTTTATTTATTTTACGAATTAATCTTGCATTTTCTTATTTACCGGAGATTGGTGGTGTTTCAATTAATGTCATGTATGGAATCATGCGTATATTATCTGGGAGTGAACTCTACACAAACCCGGAGGCAGCACCTTTTCCTATCATACAATATATGCCATTACATTTTTATGTGGTAACTTTTATTGGAAAACTACTTGGTGTCACAAAAGATGTGCATTCCATGATGGTAGTCAACAGAGTTTTCTGCCTAATCCTCGACGCATCAACTGTTTTTGTAATCGGAAGAACTTTAGTAAAGACATTACAGGTAAAAAAGAATCTAGCGATTGCATTATCCTGCATATATTTTCTTTCTATACCCAGCATCATTTATGCAAGAGTCGACAATTTATACCTTTTCTTTTTTGTAGCTACTCTTGCTGTACTCTTAAAAAATATATTTAGCAACAGAGCACCACATATCATCAATATTCGACTTGTACTGCTCAGTGGTGTACTTTGCATGTTGGCTCTATTAACAAAACAAACAGCTGTCTTTTTATTTGGGTTTTGCTGTATCTATTATATTTTTTTACAACGATCCATGTACCAATGGACGGTCTTCATGGGAGGGGCAATGGCTACGTTACTTATTTCCTTAATTTTTATATATCCCGATTCGTTACCCTACTTCAAATTAAACGTGTTAGATGGTGTTAAAAACGGGTTCAATCCTAATTGGTTTACAGAAGTTATTCTTAAAAACTTCTTCCTGAAATTTTCCTACATTTTAGCATCCGGATTCTTTATTGCACTTCTTTTATTCAAAGAACGCAGTAGGCCAGGATACATATTTTTATCAATTGGAATTGCATGGTTTTTTACTACAGCCACCATTACAGCATTCAAAGCGGGGTCTGGCTCTAACTACTATTTAGAATTTATTGCACTATCAATCTATGGTGCTGCTCTACTTTTAAAGAATCAAATCGGCCCAACCAGTCAGGTTGTACTGTTTGCATTAATGCTTTCGCCATTCTTCATCATATCGGCTGCCAACGACAAAGGCTGGGGAGATCTCGGCATGATGAAAAAAGCGAAGAAAAATTACCTGAATTGCATAGATGTTTCCAACTATCTTAAATCAAAGATTAAAGATGGGGAATGGATTCTTACTGATTTTCACAAAGAGAACACATTGAACTTACAACTTTCAGACAAGGCCCTATTTCCTTGTAGAGAGGTAGCATTATACTTTACAAGACCAATCGGAATTTTTCACTTTAAAGAATTCCAAATTTTATTAGAGGATGGAAAAATTCCATACATCATTACGCGCGAAGGAGAGGAATTAACCGAATTTATTGAAGTTCCAATAAAAAATTACGAGCGAGATACCCTCATTGGAAAATTTCAAATATTTAAAAAGTCAAATTAATTACTTCTTGCTTTTCTGAAAATAATATTTGAACAGATTGAAAAGAAATACTTAATATCTGTTAAAAAAGGTCTTTTTTCATACGCTCTCAAGTACTTTAATTCAGACTCGATAATTTCATCCAAAGTATTCGGCATATCCACATAAAACGGTGGCAACAAACCTGGCTTTGAATAAATTCGTTTCTCTTGTAGTTCTTTAGTATAAAGCCCATAATAGTGTTTACTTAACGGACGCACACCCACAATTTTAATATCTCCTTTCAAGACATTAATCACCATTGGCAATTCATCCAACCAGGTTTTACGCATAAATTTACCCCAACTTGTAATTCTGAAATCTTCAGCAAACTTACCTCCTGCTGCTAATTTATTTTGAGAGTAAATATACTCCTGCAAATATTCAGCATATGGATACATGGTACGAAACTTATATACTTGAATAATTTTTCCATCCTTTCCAATTCTGTTCATTGTAAACAGCGGACCATAGGAAGGTGATAAATCAAAATGGGGTTGTCGTTCTTTTTTTCCAACGAAATATGTATAATTCCCAATTACTTTTACTTCTATAATTTTAAATCCACAAGAAGCTAAACGACCTAATGCTTCTGCTTTTGACATCACACGATTACGACCGTTGGTAATAAAGAAATAAACTTTTTTAAATAATGGCAATTTTGGAAAAACTCTTTTAAAAATGAAATCAAAAACAAAATATAAATGTGCGAATCCAGGTACAAATTTCTTCAATAAACGATATCTTCTTTGCTCCTGGGTTTCTACAAATCCTACATAAACACCACCCATGGGAAGTTTTTCATTAATAGCTTCTTGAAATTTGTTTACAAATCGAATATCATTAATCTTTTTAAGATTAACTATAGACTGCGTTGAGCCGTCTTCCATATTCTCAATATTAAAGGCAGTAGTAGTAATCATCAACTTGGTTTTAGTAGATTTTAGGTCTACATATTTTCCAAGAAAATTTCTTACTTCCGGTTGAATATCCTTTAATAATGCTTCTTTCATAGGCTTTCTTTCTGATACTACTACAAGTTAATATTTACTTTGATTCGACAAAGTTCATATTCGGCAAGCAGATAAGTTCAGAGGGTAAACTAATCCATTTCAAGGGTGAAAAAACATCATGTTTAACCCGTGTCAGAATAAACGTAAACTTACAAAACGAATCAAAACAAGTCAAGTCTTACACACAACAAGAGAGTAATTGTTGACAAAAAATCGAAATAAATGACCCTCCAATTCATACACTATTGATTTTCAATAAAATATGAACAATCGTTGTCTCTTAAAAAAAAGCAGAAATTAAAAAAACTTACATTTCTTCAGAGGGAAACACCATTTTATAAATCATTCTCATTCCAAATAAAAACAAACCCGTTCCACTCACACGATTGACCCATACGAGCAGATTTGGTTTCAAAAAGGACCTTAGTTTCGAGGCGGTCCAAGCCTTCAAAACATCCGTTAAAAAGACAGTACTTAACACTGCGATAAAAAATATAACGGTATGCATATACGTAAAACTTTTTCCTGAAGAAACAGATCCGGAAACACCCAGCCAAAAGATAAGAACGAAAGGATTCAGGAAATTCATTAAAAAACCTTTTAATACTTCCTTCCATAGCGAACCACCGTTCACAGCTAAATCCAACTCAGAAGATTTAATGTGCGGTTTTTTCAGAATAGTTACAACACCAAAAACAATCAACAAAATTCCTCCTGCCCATCCAATTTCCCATTGGTAATTATTTACTACTCCTGAGGCAACACTACTGAAATAAGTGATAGCAATATAAAATAGATCGCTCATCAACACACCCACCGCCAGCCAAATTGCTCTTTTAAAACCTTTCTTAATGCTTGTATCGATGAGTAGAAAAAAAACCGGACCCACTAATAAGGATAAAACGAATCCAAGTGTCAATCCAGAAACAATGGCCTCCAACATTTTGCTAAACTAAACAAACTATTATTATACTTTACTCGGAGTCCGCTCATAGTATACAAAGTAAATCAACATCAGTAAATTGTAAAATAAATGCGATTCGCCGCAAGGCACCTTCAAACCTTGAAATTGTTTGATTCAATTAACTACCTTTGAGGCATTATGCAGAAATTGATTTGGGCACTTATCGCCTCTTGTATTCTCTTCTCTTCTTGTGAAAACGACTTGGATATTTTAGAAGAATATAAAGAAATACCAATTATTTACAGCCTCATAAATCCTGCGAGCACTACACACTATGTTCGAGTACAAAAAGCTTTTTTAGGTGCGGGAAATGCATTATTAATGGCTCAAGAATCAGATAGCCTTTATTATGATACCGCTAAGGTGAGCGTTTATTTAGAAAAATTATTATTTAACTCTGTCATCAACACCTATAAATTCAAACCTGATTATACACAATTCAAAGCAGAAGGATTATTTACCGACCTCAATCATTATGTATTTCGACTGGAAAATGTACGTTTAGATCCAACTGCTCAATATCAATTGCGTTTTGAAAATATTGAATCCGGATTAGTTGTGACAGGGAAAACAAGAATAATTGAACCCATCTATCAAAAAACGCTCTCGCCTACAACCCGAATAAACATTGCAGCTGATGATCCTTACAATATTCGTTTCAACAGTTCAAAGCATGGGAAAATGTATGGATTAATTATGCGAATTCGTTATACAGAAACTAAAAAATTAACTCAAGCGATTACCACCAAATATGTAGATTATCGATTATCTAATTTAACGAGCCTCAACTTAAATGGTGGTCAAGAACTTTCGTTTCTTCTCAATGGAAAATCGATCTATCAGTTTTTAGGATCTAGAATTAAGGAAGACACTACAGTGACCCGAAGATTAATAGATTTCAAAAGCGATTTCATTTTCACATCAGCTACCGACGATTTTTATAATTATTTACAAATTAACTCCCCCAATAATACGGTGAACTTCATTCCTGAATTTACGAACCTGAGCGCTGGAAAGGGCATTTTTACTTGCCGTTTAGACACCATCATTCCAGACATTTCATTCAACGATTTGAGTTATGACTCCCTTTTGAACGGCTCGTATACAAACCATATTTTTAAATAAAATCTGCCATAGTGCCATTATGTCAGTCCTCATATCGGGGGAATGAAGCTATTTCTGTCAATGTAACTTGATTTTTCCGGTGGCACACTCCTTGAATAGCTCAAAACAAAGAAAAAAAAATCATGAAAAAAGTAATAGGAATTGACCTTGGTACCACGAACTCTTGTGTGGCAGTGATGGAAGGGAATGAGCCAGTGGTGATACCAAATAGTGAAGGACGCAGAACAACGCCTTCCATTGTTGCATTTATTAAAGATGGAGAGCGTAAAGTGGGTGACCCAGCCAAAAGACAAGCGATCACGAATCCAACTCATACTATTTCATCTATCAAGCGATTTATGGGTGAATCTTTTGATAAAGTTTCATTGGAAATTTCAAGAGTACCTTATGAGGTCGTAAAAGGAGACAACAATACTCCACGAGTAAAAATCAACGATCGTTTATATACTGCGCAAGAAATTTCTGCGATGGTTCTTCAAAAAATGAAGAAGACCGCTGAAGATTATTTAGGATATGAAGTAAGTGAAGCAGTAATTACTGTACCTGCCTATTTTAACGATGCACAGCGTCAAGCAACGAAAGAAGCGGGTGAAGTTGCAGGATTAAAAGTTTTACGTATCATCAATGAGCCTACAGCTGCAGCATTAGCTTATGGTTTAGATAAAAATCATAACGACAATAAAATTGCAGTATTCGATTTAGGTGGTGGAACATTTGATATTTCCATTCTTGAATTAGGAGATGGAGTGTTTGAAGTTAAATCAACTAACGGAGATACTCACTTAGGTGGTGATGATTTCGACCAAGTAATTATTGATTGGATGGCGGATGAGTTCAAGAGCGATGAAGGTATCGACTTAAGAAAAGACCCTATGGCTTTACAGCGTTTAAAAGAAGCTGCTGAAAAAGCAAAGATTGAATTATCCAGTTCAACACAAACGGAAATCAATCTTCCATACATTATGCCAGTTGATGGAATACCAAAACATCTAGTAAAAACATTAACACGTGCGAAGTTTGAACAGTTAGCGGATAAATTAATCCAACGCACACTTGAGCCTTGTAAAAAAGCACTAGCAGATGCGAAGTTGACGTCAAATGATATCAATGAAGTTATTTTAGTAGGTGGATCAAGCCGAATTCCTGCAATCCAAGAATTAGTTGAGAAATTTTTCGGAAAGAAACCTTCCAAGGGTGTAAACCCAGATGAAGTAGTTGCTGTTGGAGCTGCCATTCAAGGTGCAGTATTAACCGGAGAAGTGAAAGACGTATTGTTATTAGATGTTACTCCTCTTTCATTGGGAATTGAAACTATGGGCGGAGTAATGACTAAACTAATTGAGTCGAACACCACTATTCCTACTCGTAAATCTGAAATTTTCTCTACCGCCTCAGACAACCAGCCATCTGTAGAGATTCACGTGTTGCAAGGAGAGCGTCCGATGTCGAAAGACAATCGCACCATCGGTAGGTTTCACTTAGATGGCTTCCCTCCTGCTCCACGCGGCATACCACAAATCGAAGTTACATTTGATATTGATGCGAATGGAATTCTACATGTAACTGCGAAAGACAAAGCAAGCGGTAAATCACAAAACATCCGTATCGAAGCTTCTTCGGATTAAACGAAGAAGAAATTCAACGAATGAAACGCGAAGCAGAAGCCAATGCCGAAAGCGATCGCAAGGCAAAAGAAGAAGTAGATAAAATCAATCAAGCTGATTCTTTAATCTTCAATACAGAAAAACAATTAAAGGAGTTTGGAGAAAAAATTCCGGCTGACAAAAAAGCAACCATCGAAGCTGCTCTTACAAAATTAAAGGAAGCACATCAGCAAAAAGATTGGCCAACCATTGAAATAGCAACCACAGAATTAAATGCAGCATGGGAAGCAGCATCTAAGGATCTTTACAATGCTTCTCAAGAAGCAGGCGCTCCCGATGGACAACAAACCCAAGAAGGTGAACCTACCGCATCAGCAACCGATAATGTTACGGATGTTGATTTTGAAGAAGTGAAGGAGAAATAGATTTTAGTCTCGAGGCTTCGCGATTAGATGTTGGATGTTGGATGTTCTATCTAATATCCAACATCTAACTTCGTTTCAGAGGTTCGTGTTTATTGGATTTCGGGAAGCCATCTATTTTTCATTTTTGCAATTAGATCTTTAAGTTTGTCTGCATGATTAGTGGTTGTGATATCTAAGCAGATTATTTTTATTATTTCTTCAGATTCACCAAACGCACAATTGGTTGCGTACCAAAACTCTTCTTCTAAGTCGTTTTCATAGGTTGTCAAAATTTGCCAACTGGGAAGATATTCATTTTCAACATCACGTATAACCAACATATCGTCAATTTTATGATGGAAAGTGTCCGCTTGATCTCCTGTTGAACAAACGTATACAACGTCATTGTCGACGGCACGTCTTGAAATTTCTTCGAAAATTTCTGGCAACCATCTATCAGTAATTACAAAAAGTAACCAATTACTTTTAGGAAAGTCTTTGAACCAATTAGTCGCAAGGTCATGTTTTACATAGAGAACTTCTCTGTTGTTTATTTCACCTAATACTATCATGGTGATTTGTTTTAACGATAACCATCAAATCCAATGTCCAATAAAGTCCAACATCCAAAGTCTAAACCCTAACCGCTCTGCCGGCGACAAATGCATTGAAGAATGGATCTAACGGATCCGCGCCTCCGTAACTATCTTCAAAAATATCGGTAAGTACAAATCCACTTTTTAAAAGATCACCGATTTGTGCATCGAGAGAGTGACCGAAAATTAATGGTTCATTTTGGTTGGTGTAAACCGAACGCTCCTCTTCAGTAAGTGATTCTGTATCTGAATAGGGCATCTTATATTTTAGCGTAAATACGTTGGTGATTGGGTCTTTAAACAACAACATACTTTCTGCTTTTGTAAAACCCCACATCAACACACCTCCTTTCTTAAGTACTCGTGCACAGTGATTCCATACCGGCTTTAAGTCCGGTACAAAACAATTGGAACAAGGATGAAAAATCAAATCAAAATGATTGGAAGGCAACGAAGACATATCCATCATGTCGCCTTGAATAGCACTAATTTTCAAATCAAACTTTGCAGCCGTCTCGACATCTTGCTTCAACTGCCCTTCAGAAAAATCGTAAACAGTAACATGAGCACCGGAAGCAGCAAGCGCAGGCACTTGTTGTCCTCCACCTGAAGCAAGCGCTAAAACCTGTGCCCCTTTTAGAGTGGGAAACCAGGAAAGCGGAACCGGTTGAAAAGGAGTCAAGACAATACTAAGCTCTCCCTTCTTTGCAGCTTCTATTTGTTCAATAGAAAAGGGAACCGTCCACTGATTCCCCTTTTTTACTTCATCATTCCAGGCTTGCTGGTTATACTTAATAATGTCCACGACTATAAAAAATTAAGTCGGGCCATAAACACTTCTTTATAAGATTTCCCAATAGGAATCGTTTTATCTCCAATCAAGACTGTGTTTTCATCCAACACATTAATCTTATCAATTGGAATAATATAACTACGATGCACACGCAAGAATCTACTGGTTGGTAGTTTCAATTCAATATCCTTCATCGTTGAATGAATGACAAACTGATCGGAGGTTGTTTGAATAATTACATAATTATCCATCGCCTGAATCCATGAAATATTATCCAAATACACCTTCACCAACATAGATCCTTTCTTTACAAAAAAGGAATTATTGATTATTTGATTGTCTAAGAACGTTGCTTGCTGGGGCAATTCTGCCGCTTTTTCAGTCACAGCATTCTTATCTGACACAACAATGGCGCAACCTAAAAATTGATTCTTTTCATCGTGTATTGGAGATGCCGAAGCGGATACATTCATACTTGAATTATCGCGTTTCACGATTAAATGACAATCCTTATTTTCCCATGCTTCATTCTTACGCATTAAAGCTAACAAATCATCTTTCTTAATAGAAACTCCACCATCAAATTCCAAATTAAAAAGCTGGAAAGCATCCATCCCAATGGCAGTAGCTGTTGAATAGCCCAAAATATTCTCTGCCTTTTCATTAAGATATGACACTCTTCCATCTGTATCCATTAAACATATGGACTCTTCTACACGAGCCAATGCATTCGCCAATCGATGTTGATTATCTCTTACTTCTCTATCACGAGAAAATTTAAACAAGGCCATTTCGACCGTTGTTTTTAAGTCGGACTCATTAAAAGGCTTTACAAAATAGCCATAGGGCTCTGTAACTTTAGCGCGATCGAGGGTGGCTTGATCTACATAAGAAGTTAAAAAAATCACAGGAATATTATATTTATCCTTGATATGTTCAGCGATATGGATTCCATCCTCATCTCCTTTCAATTTAATATCTAGAAATACCAAATCAGGTTGAATCTCTTCTAACTTTTCGTATGCAGAAGCGGCTGAAGAAGCTGTTGCGGGAACTTCATAGCCTAATTTTTCAAGTGATTTTTGGATGTCTTTGGCAACAATACTTTCGTCTTCAACGACAAGAATACGGGTTTTGCTCATTCGTGTGTATGGTGTTAACTAATGCGTCTAAAATTAATAATATATTTCACACCTTGACCAGGTGATGTTTCAATTTCCATTTTCCCTTCCAACTGATCGGTGAGTGCTTGAATTAATTGGATACCTAATGAATCTGAGGAATCCAGGAGAATCCCTCTTCCATTCCAACGCCGTTATCGCTGATTACTAGGCGAAAACGATCCGTTTCAGTTTGATTAAGTTCAATATTTATCTCACCATGCGCTGAACTATTGAACGCATGTTTCAATGAATTTGATACAATTTCATTAATAACTAAACCGCAAGGTACAGCGGTGTCGATATCCAAAGATATTTTCTCTGCATGAATATTCAAAGAAACTTTTTCATTAGAAATCTTAAAAGAGCGCATTAAATTTTCGGATAAGCGGCGGATGTAATCATCAAAATCAATTTTGGAGAGTCCATCGGATTGATAAAAACGCTCATGAATTAAAGCCATACTTTTAATACGATCTTGGCCTTCCTTCAGGGCTTTGTAAGCATTTTGATCTGTAACATAACTTGTTTGCAGGTTAAAAAGACTGATAATTATTTGCAAATTATTTTTAACACGATGATGAATTTCGCGCAACAACAACCCTTTTTCTTCGAGGGCAGCGCGTATTTGTTCTTCCATGTGTTTACGCAAAGTGATATCCGTATCAATGACCACAATATTCTTTAATTGACCTCGCTCATCCAAGATGGGTGTTAAGGTAGAAGAAGCCCAACGATGTTGTCCGTTCTTATGAGAAATTTCCGATTCATAAATAAAAGATCGTTTCAATCGGATACAATCATCCAAATGAAAAAGCACATCTGTATTTGTTGTTAAATCTTTTAAAGTCCCCCCTTTTATTCTTCTTGTTTCCTCTAAAAGGAAACCTGTCATTTTTGTATAGCCTGTATTCACCCACTCCAATTCCATATGCTCATCAAAAATCATAACTGCATTATCAGTTTCGGAGGCCACCAAAGATAACTTAGCCAACTCCAAATTCTTTGCTTGCAACTCCCGCGTACGAGATTCCACTTTACGTTTAAGCAAATCTTGACTCTTACGTAGCGACCGTGTTCTTACTCGATAAGCCAGCATCACCGATCCAGCTCCCACAACCACATAAAGCAAGTAGAAGAATGGAGTCTTCCAAACGGGAGGGAGGATTGTAAAACTGTAGGTTACTGGAATACTCCATTCCCTTCCATTCGCACTGGCCTGCACTTTAAAAATATAAGATCCAGGAGGAATATTCGAATAACTTGAAATTACATTTTTGGTTGGTGGCGACCATCCTTCATCACTACCTTCAAGAAAATAGCGATATCGCACTTCTTCTGGTGCTGTCAAATAAATTCCATTGCAAACAAAACTTAAATGATTACTATTATAAGGCAACACTAATTCTTCTGGAAGCCCATTCTGAGGATTTACTTTAAACTTTTTCTTTTTCCAATTCGTATTTTCCAAAAACAGTTGCACATTACTAATCGAAACATAAGGCATAGCGATAGGAAGATCGCCTGCTTCTGGATTATATCGAATGGCTCCGTTCACTGTTGCAAACCAAATATTCCCTGCTTTATCTTCACAAGCAGCATTACTTTCTACACCTAAGAATCCATTACTTTTATCATAATGACTTAAACTAAGATTACCCTCTTCAATATATTTTTTCCAGTTAATCACATCTAACCCTTCCGAAGTACCTAACCACAATTTATTTTTACTATCAATAAAATTGAATAAAATCTTTTCGTTATTCAATCCGCTTTTCATATTTAAAATTGAAATGGGATTAGACTGCTTCCCTGAGTTATAACGGATCACTCCAAACTCATAGGTACTTACTACTAAATTTCCATAATTATCATTAATAATAGAAGTGATGGGTGATTTTGGCAAACGATTTGATTCATCAAAACTCTTCGCTCTATTTTCATCCAAAGAAAAAAGTCCTTTTAATGTTCCTACCCAAACAACACCATGAACATCTTCATACAACACACGAACTTTGTCATTTGACAATCCTTCGTTCACACCGATTTGGAATAATCTTCCATCGGGTGTGAATTTATATATTCCTTTATCTGTTCCAAAATAGTTATTTCGCTTATTGTCTTGTAAAAAAGCATAAATGATAAAAGATTGCAATTGAGGATACATCAACACGACACGTCCCGATAAATGATTAAATTTTGCGGGTCCATTGGTGGTACCAAACCAAATAGATCCTTCTTTATCTCCATTTATACTCCAGATGGTATTACTCTTTAATCCATCCTTGGTTGAAAAATTTGTAAATTGATTATTCTTAAAATAATTTACGCCTCCAGCTAATGTTCCAAACCAAATTCCTCCGCTAGAATCGGGAAATACAGAAAGCACATTATTATTTGAAATGCCATCTGCATTTGTAAAAGAAACAAATCGGTCTCCGTTATATTTATACAATCCATTGAGAGTACCCAGCCAATAATTTCCTTCCCAATCTTCCCATAAAGATTTTACAATATTTGAATTTATGCCTTCACTCATTTGGACAGATTCAAAGCGTCCTTTTACAAATTTGGCGATTCCTCCACCATAAGTTCCTACCCAAGCGTTACCATAATGATCAATCATTATACTTTCCACTCGCTCGTTTGGAAGTCCGTGTTGTTTTGTATAATTCGTAAATTTTTTACCATTCCACACGCTAACGCCTTCATACGTTCCTAGCCAAATATTGCCTTGTTTATCTTCTTTAACACAATAAACGATATTACTTAACAATCCATTTTCGGTTGTTAGGTTTGTAAACTTTCCACCTTCAAACATACTTACCCCGCCAATAGTAGTAACCCAAACGCGACCTTTACTATCCGATAATAAATCAAAAACATTATTGTTGACAAGTCCTTTTACTTGCGTGATATTATAAAAAGTTTTTCCATCAAATCGACTTATTCCCTCTGAGGTACCTACCCAAATATTTCCTTTCTCATCTTGACATAAAGCATTAATATTATCGCTTAACAATCCATCATTGGTCGAAAAATTTGAAAATGTAGTTCCCGTGTACTTCACCAAGCCTTTACGAATTGTTCCCAGCCAAATGTTTCCACTTTGATCTTCCATGATAGACTTGACCGGATTATTAAATAAAACGTTACCCTGATCGAATCGGACAAAAGTTTTACCATCAAAACGACAGGCTCCACTCATCGTTCCAATCCAGAGACGCCCTATTTTATCCTGAATAATCGAATTTAGGTGATTTCCAGGAAGTCCTTCTTGAGTTGTAAAGTTAACAGTATTAAACCTTTGACAATCAGCAGAAAATGCTGAAAAAAGGAAGAATACAAGAAGGAGGATATGCTGAATTTTGAATTTCACTGATTTGGGTAAGAAAATGTTAATTTTCTACGTATTTTATCGTGCAATGTTATGAAAAAGGAGAATCCCTTCATTTACTTACTCAAATTGTCACAAGAATTGTTAGAATTTCAATAAAAAAACTGCTCTTCGCCCTGTAAAAGTGCTCATTAACATATGTTATTTGTCAGTTTGGAAAAAAAGTTAAAAATCGTTGCAATTACATTTGCAACGTATGATAATAAGATTGTACATTTGCTCGTAACCATTCGTTAGACCAAAACTTATTTAAAACAATTTAAATTATAATATGACAACACAAATTACTCAAGGTGTATGGAAGTACGTATTAGGCGTGTTTCTGACAGTGACTAGTCTTTCTTCAGATGTGAAAGCTCAAAGTGTCACCATTGTCCCTTCCGGACCGATTGTATGCGCAGGTACCAAGCTCGATGCTGTGGTTACTGGATTGAATGGACCGCTTACCTACCAATGGAATGGTGGAGCGACTACTTCTTCTATTTTTATTAATCAAACTGGATTTTACAGAGTATCTGTTTGGGGATTTGTAAATGGCGTTCAAATTCGAGTTCGTAGTGCTTGGACACCTTTCTTAGTAATCCCAGGAACTAACGCTAGTATTCTTCCAGCAAGTCCTGTAAATGTTTGTCCTGGTCAATCAGCTACATTATTTGGTAGCGGTGGACAATTCTTTAGTTCTTACTCTTGGAGCACAGGGGCAACAACACGTAACATTACTGTTAACCAAACCGGTGATTACACATTAACGGTAACTAACAGTTTTGGTTCTTGCAGTACTTCTACAAGTGCTACAGTTCATGTTGAAGTATTTGATGCTGGATACCAACCTGCGATTACTGCAGTAGGTCCAATTACTGTTTGTCAGCCAGGATTTGTAAACTTATCTGCTGATCCCGGTTTCAGTACTTACTCTTGGTCTACAGGTTCTACTTCTCAAAACGTAAGTGTTTTGATGGATGGATCTGGAGCTGGAGCTGTATTAGATACACAAACAGTTAGCTTAACAGTTAGTATTAATAACGGACAATGTTCATTCACCAATCCTGGTGTTGTTGTTCGTTCTATTCGTCAACCTGAATTATTGAACAATTTCTGTGGTAACTTAAGTTTATTAGCAACTGATAGTATCCGTTCTGGTCTTGTTTTAACTTATTTATCAGCTCCTGAATACGAATTTGAATTTGAAGAAACTACTTCTCCTGGTACTACTTGGAGTCATGTTTCTAGCGATCGTTGGTGCCGTTTAGCAGACGTTACACCTGCTTTTCAAGCTAACAAATTCTATTTAGTTAGAGTTCGTGCAATTATTGATGGTATTCCTTATTGCTACGGTGATCCTTGCGTAATTGGTATTGTTAATACTCCAAATGCATTTGATGCTACTCGTTTAGCGGATGGAATTACTTCTTCTGTATTCCCTAATCCTTCTGCAGAATCATTTAACTTAGTATTACGTGGTTTCGAAAATGACCAAACTATTTCTGTTAATGTTACAGATATGACTGGTCGTACTGTAGATACATTTACTTATGATGCTCATGCTGGCATGATGACTTTCGGTCAGGATTTGTCAAATGGTATCTATATGGTAACTGCTCAACAAGGAAACAAGACTACTCAATCAAAGATTATTAAAACAAATTAATAGTTTAAACCTTTAAACTGCTTGCATAAGAAAGGCTCCTTTTCAGGAGCCTTTCTTATTTTTATGATCTTACAGTTTGATAAATATGTCTACTATAGTCAAAGTTGTTGCCGTCATTATCTATAATGAAGATAATCGATTCCTGATGGCACGCAAAAAAGCGGGGAAGCCATTAGCTGGATACTGGGAATTCCCAGGAGGAAAAGTAGAAGCAGGGGAAGATGAATTTGTCGCTCTTGAAAGAGAAATAAAAGAGGAATTAAATTTAGAATTAAAGGACATTCAATTCTGTTTTCAATATCAATATCGTGATCATGATCAAACTATAGATTTCACCTTCTTTCGAGCTCTTATCGATAGCGGCAAGATGGTTTTAACAGACCATGATGAAATAGTTTGGATCAATGAATGGGAAACGAAAAAATATAAAATTGCTCCTGGGGATGTGGAGGCACTAGTAAGGTTGACTTCCCAAAAAAACAAATAGCCTACGGTTGAAACTGTAGGCTATTATTTTATTATTGAACAATCGATTTTTTTACAATACGACCATCATTCGATACAATGAAACCAATAACCTACGATTGAAACCGTAGGCTATTTTATTATTGAACAATCAATTTTTTTACGATGCGACCATCATTCGAAATAATGGAAACAAAATATAAACCAGTTGACATACCCTTGGTAGAAAAATTAAAGCTCTTGCCAGATTTCAAATCAGACATTATTACTTTACCTTGAAGATCGGTTAATTCTAGTCGAACATTCTCTGCTGGAGTTTGATTTAATGTTATAGTTACCAATTGATTTTCTGCAGATGGATTTGGAAAAAGAGAGAAGGAATTCGAATTATTAATTTCATTAATAGAAGTAAACATCGGACTTGGATCCAAAACAAACAACCCATTTTGCATATCGGAAACAATTACATTTCCACTAGGAAAATAAGGATAAGCACCCCAAGCGCCTTGATAAGCTGGAGATGGATAAGGACCTCCGAAAGCAGTTTGATTATGAGTATCAAAATATCCTATACGAACTGGCGCAGTAGGAATACTTACATCGTACACTTGCAATCCATCTTGGTAATAAGCGATGTAACAGGTAGTACCTACCATAAAGGGATTGTGCGGAGTGGGACCCACGTTACTACTGAAAGTAGATTTCATCGTTAAATTAGAAAAATCAGTTACATCTAACACTTTAACAGGTAAGCCATTTGGAACTTCATCCATAAAGACCAACGTAGACCCATCATCAGTTAATGCGCTGCTATGATTATAACCTTGAGATGGGTAAGTAGTGAGGGATCCTGACAAAGTAAAATTATTTGCAACTGTATTATATTTAAAAAGGAATAATCCATCATAACCACAAGAAGCATAAACCGTATCGTTACGCACATACATATCATGCACCTGATTACTATTTAATAAACTTGGGTAATCGGTATTTAACTTTCTAAGCAAGGTAGGTTGTACGGGATTGGTCAAACTAAAAACAGCTAGAGCAGCGGTACTTGAAAATTGCCCTCCTTTCACAGTACCTGTATAAAGTTTATCTCCATCCACGAAAATAGTATGTGATCTTTCGAAGATAGAAGTACCGTCATAAACAACGCTTACCGAATCAGGAAGATATTGCAAATCCACAATTTGAAAACTATTGGGCGCTCCATCGTCAGAAACTAAGTAGGCGTAGTGATCATATGTTTTAATTTCTCTCCAGATGCATGAATCACGTTGGCCAGGCACAAAATCCGCTTCCACGGGTAGAGCTGGATTCGTAATATCAATGAAATAAACTCCATTTGTAGCACCAAGAAGTGCATATTCATGACCTAAACCGTCATCCCAACCCCATATTCCATTGTAACGGATGCCATAGCCTGGCTCTGCAGGTACATTTAGATTGTCCCAAACGGAAAGAAGATTAATATTTTGGGAGGTATAAGTCCCTTGTGCTTCCGATTCAATCGAATAAGAAAGTAAAATAGTAAACAGAATGATAATTTTTGTAATTAGTGGTTTCATGGTTTTGTATATGTGAAGGCTAAGATAAAATTAAAATCTATGAATTCCATCATCAGCGTGTACAATTCTTAATTTATTAAATCTCACTAAATTGAATCCTTGCTTCTTGGAGCCTTTGAAACAAAATTCAAGACCAATTCATCTAATTTACTTTTTGTAGTTGGTAAAAATTTCACCTCTATATCAACCACATAAAGAGGTAATTCCTTTAGATGGTATTGAATTTCCTTATTCATTAAACGCATTTGATCTTTACGTGTAGTGACTAAAATATGGGGTTGGTCAGATGTTTTTGCGAATCTTAAAAATTCACTCTTCAGTTGAATGGCATCTGCTACCGAAAAATCATGATGATCGGGGAAAAACTTGGTTTTTAATTGATCACAATTTTCCTCTATAAACTGTTTTAGGGGAGATGGGTTGGCAATACCACAAAAGAGAAAAACGCTCTTTGATTTCAAGGATTGTATCTGCAGTGAAGATCCATCCATCCCCAACAACTCCTCACGGTAATGGATATACGAAAAGTGTAGACTTTGCTTAGTTGTCAATTTAACTTTTGATGTTACTACTTCTTGTGCTGCTCTTTCTAAGGATGGATTACATTTGGTAAAAACAATTGCATCTGCCCTCCTACTCTCACTTTTTGGCTCTCTTAAATTTCCAGCAGGTAACATAACATCATTATAAAATGGTTGACTCACATCGCTTAAAAGAATGTTAAATCCGGGTTTAATATATCGATGTTGGAAGGCATCATCTAAAATAATTACATCGGGTGGATTTTCACTTTTCAGTAATTCATTCACGCCGTCTACTCTCTTTTCACACACAGCCACCATCAAAGGAAGTCCCGAATAAAAATATTGCATAGGTTCATCACCTACTTCTCGAGCTGTACTTTGAGAATTAACCCATTTAAATCCTTTAGTAATTCGACCATAACCTCGACTCAAAATAGCCACTTTATACTTTTCAGAAAGTAATTGAGCTAAATACAACGCCATGGGAGATTTTCCTGTTCCACCGACCGATAAATTTCCGATATTGATGATAGGAATATTAAAAGATGTTGATTTCAAACATCCGATATCGAAAGCCAAATTGCGAACACGAATAATCATTCCGTAGATCCAACTGAAGGGAAGCAAGAGCATTCGCATGGGTCAAAATTAATCAATATCCCAACCCATTGTGTAAATTTGACTCCTTATACAGCCAAAATGCTTTCACTACAAGAAATAATTCAAGAACTAGAGCGCTTAGCTCCACTACGTTTACAGGAATCGTACGACAATTCGGGATTGATTACAGGTGATCCTAGTATGACTATTCAGTCTGCTTTGATTTGTTTAGACTCCACAGAAGCGGTAATTGACGAAGCCATTCGAAGAGGATGTAATTTGGTAATAGCTCATCACCCCATCGTTTTTTCAGGATTAAAAAGATTACAGGAAGTAGTTACATTGAACGTGTTATTATAAAAGCCATCCAAAATAACATTGCTATTTATGCCATTCATACTAATTTAGACAATGTAGCTCAAGGTGTAAATGCCCGAATTTGTGAGCAATTGGGCATACAAAAAACCCGCATCTTGGCACCCATGGGAAATCAGTTAAAAAAGCTGGTCACTTTTACACCATTAGCTTCGGCTGATGTCGTAAAAAATGCAATTTTCAATGCTGGAGCTGGGCATATTGGAAATTATAGTGAATGTAGTTTTAGTGTTTCGGGAGATGGAAGTTTCAAAGGCAATGAACTCAGTGAACCCTATGTAGGACAAAAAGGAGAGCGCCATTTGGAAAAAGAAGAGCGAATAGAAGTCATTTATCCAAATTGGAAAGAGAAGGAGATACTTTTGGCTTTGAAGAGTGCACATCCTTATGAAGAAGTTGCATACGACACTTACTCTTTAACCAATTTACATACACATATTGGTGCGGGTATGGTTGGAGAGCTGGAAAAACCCATCAAAACAGAAGATTTTCTGAATCTAATCAAAGACCGAATGAAAGCTAAAATTGTTCGACATACGGCCCTTATCAAAAAAGACATTAAAACGGTTGCAGTTTGCGGAGGATCAGGGAGTTTCTTGCTGAATGATGCTATAAAAGCCAAAGCGGATATATTTATATCGGCCGACTTTAAATACCATCAGTTCTTTGATGCTGAAAACAAAATCATCATCGCAGACATCGGACACTTTGAAACTGAGCAATTTACAATCAACCTAATTGGTGATTACCTAAGGGAAAAATTCACTACCTTTGCCGTCCTATTCACGGAGACAAACACCAATCCAATTTACTACCACTAAAAATGGCTGCTAAAAAAATAAAAGAAGAAGTACCAGTTGCTGAAGCTCCCAAAAAGCCAACGCCCATTGTTCGAAGCATTGACAAAGGAGACAATACCATAGAAGACAAACTTCGTGCATTGTATCAACTACAATTAATCGACAGTCAGGTTGATCGCATTCGCATCACTCGCGGAGAGTTACCGATGGAAGTGAGTGATTTGGAAGATGAGATTGCAGGCTTACAAACGCGAATCAACAATTATGCGGAAGAAGTAAAAGCTATTGATGATCAAATCAAGGCTAAGAAAAATTCGATTAAAGATTCACAGGCGTTAATTAAAAAATACCAGACGCAACAAAACGCAGTTAAAAACAATCGCGAATTCGATTCTTTAAACAAAGAATTAGAATATCAGCAATTGGAAATTCAATTGTGTGAAAAGCGTATCAAAGAATACACTGCTGATTTAGCTGCAAAGAAGCAAATTTTAGATGCCTCTGAATCTACTTTAGAAGGACGCAAAATTGATTTAACAAACAAGAAAAGTGAGTTAGATTCCATCATTGCTGAGACCGAGAAAGAAGAGTTAGAATTATCAACAGAATCAAACAAAGCATCGGATATTATTGAAGCACGTTTATTAACGGCTTACAAACGTATTCGTGAAAATGCAATCAATGGTTTAGGTGTAGTTTCTATTACACGTGATGCTTGCGGAGGATGTTTCAATAAAATTCCACCACAACGTCAATTGGATATTCGTCAACGCAAAAAAGTTATTGTTTGCGAACATTGCGGTAGAATTTTAGTAGATGCAAATATTCTTGATAAAGATTAGTTATTAGTTATTAAAAACTATTAAGCCAATTCGATTTAGTAAAGCTAAATTGAATTGGCTTTTTTAATGATTAAATTCCTTATTTATTGACGATTTTAATTGCTTACCAAAATAAATAGCGAATAAACTTATTCTTCTTCATTTGGAGTATCTTCTATATCCTGATTCTTTCCCTTTACTTGACTTTCTTCAATAGGTTGATTTTTCAAATAGCGCTCGCTCTTTTTTCCTTCGAATAAATCATAGCCTAGCAATCGACATTCAAGTGGTCCGTTAAAAAGTTTCATTTTACGATTAGGACGTAATCCAATGGCTCTAGCACCTTCAGGACTCCCTGTAAAAATCCATGCTTTACAACCAGCGTAATGATGTTTTAATCTTTCTCCTAATGCGGCATATAACTTTTCTAAGTCATCTACTTCCAATTTCTCTCCATAAGGAGGGTTGATGATAATAAATGCTCTTTTTTCCTCGTGTTCAAAATCACGAAAATCGCCACATGATAATTTCACCATATCTTCTACACCTGCCGACTCCACATTTTCGATAGCCTTTAAAAACACATAGCGATTCAATTCGTTTGCATAAATTTTTACTTCCGATTCAACGATTCGTTCCAATTGCTTTTCACGAATGAGTTTAAACAATTCTTCGTCGAAGTCGAGCCACTTTTCAAAAGCGAACGACTTACGAAAAGTTCCAGGTGGTATTTTAGCTGCTATCAATGCCGCTTCAATGGGAATCGTCCCAGAGCCACACATAAAATCAATTAATGGAATGTGGGGTTCCCAACCACTCAGCATGATGATACCAGCAGCCATCACTTCACTTAGTGGGGCTTTATCTACTTCTTTTCGATAGCCACGTTGATGCAAGGATGTACCCGATGAATTAATCAACAACTGACATTTTTCACCAGAAATAAAAACGACCACTTCCAAATCGGGATCATTTTTTTCCACGTTAGGACGTGATCCTTGATTCTTTCTGAATTGATCGGCGATGGCATCCTTTGCTTTTAGCGCAGGATACAAATTATTATCGAAGAGATCAGAATTCAAAATACAACGAACTGCAAAAGTTTGCTCCAATTTCATGAACTGGGTCCAATCAACCGCTGCAACTCCGTCGTACAAATCCACAACAGTATGAATCGGAAAAGAAGATAGCTTCACCATCACCTTTAAGGCCGTGCGCAAAGAAAAATTCGCCTTGTACATAAAGCCTTTATCTCCAATGCAAGATACGGCGCGAGTATGCACTTCAATTTCACGTCCACCGAGGGCATGAATTTCTTCGGCGAGGATGTCCTCGAGTCCAGCATAGGTGGAAACGACAAGGTTGAGATCTGACAAGGGGGTGGGGGTGTTGATTTTAGGCAAAGATAGGGTTTTTGGATGGGAACATGCTGGAATTGGCAAATTGGTAAGTTGGTGTCCCGATAGCTATCGGGATGGCAAGTTGGTGTCCCGATAGCTATCGGGATGGTGAGTTGGCATGTTGGTAAGTTGATGAGTTGACATGCTGGTGAGTTTGTGTCGCGAGGCTTCGCGATGGTGTCCCGATAGCTATCGGGATGGTGTCACGAGGCTTCGCGATAAGGGATTGCTGCATTGAATCCTCACCACATTTAAAAAGCGAACGATTTTATCATAAAAAATCTTAATCATCATAAAAAATCAGCGGCCCATAATCATAAATACTCCAAAAATTTAAAATCCGACTATCTTTGATTTAATTGCACAACAAATGACTTCACTTCCACCCTACTCTATCCATGAAAAACATTGGAATCACGATAAGAATATTGTTTTTCTGAATCATGGTTCCTTTGGATCTTGTCCGACGGCTATTCTTGATTTGCAAACGCAAATAAAACATCGCACCGAGCTGGATCCTATCCAAGAATTGGTAACGGATTTTGAAGCGAGATATATTGAAAATAAAAATGCCTTAGCTCAATTTGTTGGTTGTAATGCGAATGATTTAGTGTTAATGAAAAATACTACTTCGGGAGCGAATACCATTTTGAATTCTCTTTCCTTTGAAGCAGGAGATGAATTGCTAACCCATAGTCATGCCTACGGTGCTTGTGTAAATGTTTTGAAATACTTTGCCGAAAAACACAAATGCAAATTAGTTGTTGCCGAAATTCCATTTCCCATTTCGAGTGAAGATGAAATAACGAATGCAATTTTAAATCAAGTTACAAGTAAAACAAAATTTGTTTTGTTAGATCATATCACTTCTGCAACCGGAATTATTTTTCCTGTTGAAAAACTTACACAAGCGTTAGAATCCAGAGGAATTGAAGTACTCATTGATGGTGCGCATGCTCCTGGAATGATTGATTTAAATATTGAAAGTTTAGGTGCCAGCTACTACATTGGCAATGGTCACAAATGGATTTGTAGTCCGCGAGGATCTGCTTTGATGTATGTTCGAAAAGACAAGCAGCATAAAATTCGTCCCTTACAAATTTCACATTACAACGATTTATACGAAGGTACCGATGCGCATTGGAGTGCCCAGTTTACATGGCCGGGCACAGACGACTATAGCTCGTATCTACTCTTAAAAGACAGCATACGATACATGGAAACTATTTTTGGTACCTGGAAAGAGTTACGAAAAAACAATCGAGAACTTTGTTTAGTAGCCAGAAAATTAATTTGCGAAAAATTGAATATTGAAATCCCTACTCCTGATTCTATGATTGGACATTTGGCGAGTATTCCGGTACAAAATAATCCTGAAACGCCATCCAATTTTTTCAATATGATCACACCGTTAAAACAGAGACTGATGGATGAATATAAAATTCAGGTTCCGGTATTTTACTTTGATAAAAACAATCCAAAATTATTATTGAGAATTTCTGTGCAGGCTTATAATTCGATGGAGCAGTTTGAGTATTTAGGGAAGAGTTTGGGGAGGATTTGATATTTATTTAGGTTACGATCCCGATAGCTATCGGGAACGAATCGATACGAATGTACGAATTACGAATCTCCGAAATCACGAATTTACGAAGATAGAATTCTAGCATTTAAAGTACAGATAATTTAACCGCTAGGAACGCGGGGGAGGCGCAAGGGACGCATAGGTCTAAATAATACTTTTCGGAGTTAGAATTAATTCGCCACGAAAAAAAACAAGAAGCTTGCAGCCAGAAGTTTACCCTGCAGTCAGCATGAAATGCACTACTGCAGGGCTAGCAGCAAAAGAGCGTGTACGTTCTCTATTTTACTAAAACTTTTTGCGTGTAAACAAGTCCATCGTCGTTCGTAAATTGCAGGAGATAAATTCCACTACGTAAACTACTTGTTGAAATTTGTGTTTCGGTATTTAGGTTATCGTAAATTTTTAGTACTCTACCTGCTACATCCAATAATTTCAATTGATAATTTTTTTGGTCGGAGAATTTGATGTGAAGGAGATCGGATGTGGGGTTGGGGAAAATTGAAATATCTAGATCGGTGAATGGTTCATAGATAGAAGTGGTGGTGCTGCCCGAAGTATTAAAGTAAAAAGAACCGAAGTACCAAGTGTTCCAAATGCCATTGATTTCTTCACGATATGTATATTCATAAAAAGTGTTGGGCGTAAGACCGGTTAATCGTTTGTATCCATTATTGCTTGTGGAATAAGTCCAAGAAGTGGTGCCATAAGGACGATACCTAAACTGAACCTTCGTAATTAGATTTGTTTTTAACCAATAGAGTCGGACCGTGGTAGAATCTTCTTCTCTTTCCGCCAATAGATTTAAATAATTATTATTGTTTCCTAAAAAAGTTGGTTGATAGAAAATAGTATCAGACCATGCAGAAATTACTCCTGAACAATTAGTCGTTAATTGAAAATTATAAATTGCAGTACTGTCTAGATTATTCAAATAGTAATAACTTTTTTTTAGTAGAGGCAAAAGTCCAAATAAGATCAGTCGACTTCTTATACCGAATTTGGTAAGTTGTTGTTTCTTCCACTCTATTCCAAACCAAATGCATGGTTGTACTCGTAACAGGGACGCCTACAATAACAGACGGAGGGAAACAGGTATTTGCAGTTAATGTATCATAAACGAAAAATGGAATTCTAACATCGTATGGATTCCGGGCTTGAGATAAAACTAATTTACTTCCTACTGTACCCAGTATCGAATTAAATCCGAGAGGTATTCCTGGATACCAATTATCGACTAAATGAGTTTCTTGCAAACGCTTCGAGGGATTTACGCCATCCGATATCCATACTTCAGCTCCGTACAATGTATCTTTAGTTGCATAGTATAAATTCGAACCAAAGAACAAATATTTTTGAGGATATAAGTTTAACGCGTAGAATGCAGGATAATTGGTTAAATAAGACGAATCCAAACTCGGTGAATACATCCAAAAACGATCAGAATAAAAACTATAAAAAGCTACATTACCTTCCACAATTGAAAATGGGCTGGTTAATAAGATTCCATTTGGCACATTAGATATAGCTACTGTTCCTGCTCCAGTACCATCCGATCGCCAAAGCTGGTAACCACTGTTATTATCTTTCGCTGCAAAATAAAGTGTGTCACCAATATGACTAAAATATTTTTCAGAATAAGTATCCATCACGCCACCGTTGCCCCCTGGAAATATATCTTTCACCATAACGGTACCTGAGTTGGTACCATCTGTCTTCCACAATTCCCAACCATCGTTGGTAACCGCCGTAAAAAAAAGAGTGCTGGTTGTTTTATAAAAATTACAAGGAAGCGATGTTCCAACAACACCATTCAAATCCTTCAATAAAAAAGTTCCATTTACGGTTCCATTACTTCTCCATAATTCTTCTCCCGTATTATTTTGATCGGCAGAAAAATATAATTTCCCATTAAATCCAAAGAGTCCTCGAACAACATTAAAACTCATTAATGAATAAGTACCTGAGGCTGTTCCGTTCGTTCTCCAGAGTTGACTTCCTGTATTTGCAGTAAAATACACGATAGAATCGACGCCTGCAAATTCACCGGGAGCAGAGCTGGTTGGTCCTGAAGCGAGATCACTGATCATATAAGTTCCAACCGTGGTTCCGTCACTTCTCCATAACTCCACACCATGCACACCATTATCGCCTCTGAAATAAAGAATATTATTGTGAACAAAAGCAGTGTATGAAAAATAATCACTAATTCCACTATTTGTTCCTGTCCAAATATCTTTAATCATGAAAGTGCCACTCTCCGTACCATCTGTACACCAAAGTTCGCGGCCATGTAAGGGATCAAAAGCACTAAATACAAGTTTACCATTGAACTTTACATTAGCAGAGGGACCACCGAATTGATCGGTATCAAAAGAATAAATCTTTTTGCATTGCGCATCCACTTGAATTTGCAAAAACAGAAATCCAATAATAAACAACAGTGATTTCATCATGATCAGGTATTAAAGATTGAATTTAATTCTACTAAAGTAATAAGTTCTTTCCAAACAGCAAAATAAATCACTTTGCGAAATCACAACCAATAAAAAAAGATCAACTATTACTTATCAAGAAAACTTCATTCTTAGATCAATCAAAACTCAATTCTTAACAATACGTTTTACTAACGATTTCCCATCAGTTGAATTTAATTTTATTAGGTACATTCCATTTGAAAAATCGCTCAAATTCAAGTTGAATTCTGCATCATTGAAGAACTTAGAAAACATTCTCTTTCCGGTTACATCCATCAGAATTACTTCTACTCTACCTTGAGTTTTGTTCTGAATAGTTACTACTTCTTGAAATGGATTAGGAAAGTAAAAGGCACCTCACCAGCGCCGGGAGCATTTCCCATTCGGATATAAACTAAATTTTGTGAAGGTACTATGTTGATGATTTGCCCATCCTTCCCGAGTGCCGCAATCATATCACTTGGCGCATTTGGACTGAATGAACCTGGAAAATTAAACTGCAATCCAGGAACCATAAATGATGATTTCCCATTGAGCCATGTTAAATAACCATAAGAAGGATTTAATGTTTGCGAACTATTCACCATTTGTTGAAAATAATTAGTGTCGGTTAAAATTTGATTGCCATTCCAATTCCCTTGATTCAACATCAGTAATCCAAATCGTGCCATGCTTCTCGGTTTACTGAAGAACACATTATTGTATCCACTTGGAAAAAATGCACCGGTCATTCCTGTTGGATTTTTATTTTCTGCGTGATATAACTATTCAATGATTGCCCGGTTGCTGATTCAATGACACTATCCAATAAAGTATAGGGACCGTTATGATAAGCCCAGCGCGTACCCGCATCGGCCAAGTATTTCAAACAAGTATCAAGCGTACAATAATGATCAGGAACACCATCATCGAGTCCAGAACTCATGGTGAGTTGATGTCGAATTGTAATTTTTTCCTCCTTTAATGGTGGACAAACGGTCCAGCCATTACCTAAATAATCGGATGTAGTATCTTGAATAGAAAGTAATCCCTCTTGCTGTGCAATTCCCATCGTAAAACCGGTTAACGTTTTACCTGCCGATGCCCAGTACCAAACGCTATCCATCGTAAACGTTCCGAAATACTTTTCGATCACAATCTTACCATCCTTCAATAAAATAAATGCTTTCGAATTTTTAGCTTCTAAATAATCGAGCAAAGAATCTATTTGGGGCTCACACCATCCTAAAGAGGCAGGAGAAAGTGTATCCCACGTATTTCCGAGGAGTGGTGGAAAATACATGGATTGAGATTTTCCAATGGATGGAGTTAGCAGTAGAATTAATATTACAATTCGTTTTATCATTTTTATTGATTCAAATTATTTTACTAAGTTAACTATATCAAAATAATTTATTGCAACCGAACATTAAATAATATTGAAATATCGGTATCATATACTAAATTATCTGCTTTCGCTTGTTCGGAAGTGAAATGTCGTAATTCTACTGAATACGTCCCCACTCCAGCTGCAGAAGTTCTTAAGATGGATGAAAGTCCAATAGGTTTAAGATTTGCATCTAAATCCGTAATATTTGTTGTTAGGAAACCAGAAGGATTAGCATTAAACACAAACAAATGGACATCTCCTTCGTTTAATACTTCATTTGAGATCGTATCAACAGGAGATTTTGTCTCGTCCAACAAAATTAAATTCATGAGATAAGTGGTATTACTATTTAGCAGAATCGAATCCTGTGTAGCAACACCTCCGGGTCCATCTACATCAGAAAAAGTGGAAATAGAAGCTACTGCACCAGAAATAGAATCCACAAAGACCAATTGAACCTTGGTAATGAGCTCTGATTGATTAATAGGCTGCGGATCGTTGGTTTTATCCTTTTTACAACTGCTGATTGTTCCGATGAGAAGAATTGTTGATGCGATTAGTTTTATGGTATTAAGGTTTTTCATGATTTTGGATTTTAGTTGCGAGGCTTCGCGATTAGATTTTAGATTTTAGTCGCGAGGCTTCGCGATTGGATACTGGATACTCGATACTGGATACTCGATACTGGATACTCGATACTGGATACTCGATACTCGATACTCGATACTCGATACTGGACACTCGATACTGGATACTCGATACTGGATATTCGATACTCGATACTGGATATTCGATACTGGATACTCGATACTGGATACTCGATACTGGATACTCGATACTCGATAATGGATACTAAACACACGATTTGACAATAGTAAAATAAAATAATTTTCTCAATGTTCATGTGCATGTTCTGCGGTTTTAAATGACAATGGAATTTTTATTTTCACCGAAATATTTCTTCCCATCTCATCGGCATAATAACGGAAGCGGTTGAGGTAATCACGATACTTTGTATTCAACAAATTGTTCACCGATAATCCCACGATGAATGATTGGTGTTTTAATACAAATGTTGAAGTGGCTTCAAATCCAATTAATGTATAAGCTTTGGGTGGTGGAATAAAATCACTTTCCGTCGCGAAACGGAATTGTTTCATCACATGCAAGACTGATATTCCTACACTTTGTTCTTTTCGATGTTCGGTGTCCTTAAACTGATAGCTCAACAACTGATCAAATTGAGGTGGTGGAATCAACTCCAAATAGCGTTTTGCGGTAAAGTTCCATGCATACACCAAACTATTTTTAGAAATGAAATTGAGTCGGGGACTGCATTGCCAATTGAACGAAAAATCAATTCCTTTAAACCCTGCATCCACATGTTGATAGGCATAAGATGGAAAAGCTCCATTCACCGTTAATACTGACTTAGTGCTAGGCACTAAATAAATATAATCTTGAATATACATGTAAAAAACATTTACTTCCATCGCCAAACGCTTCGTTTGAATATTCATCACAGCATTAATATTCCAGGCTCTTTCCATCCCTAGTGTAGTATCACCAATTTCAAAACTAGCTGCGCCATGATGGAGTCCATTGCTGAACCACTCGTTGATACTGGGAGTACGTTCGGTTCTGCCTGAATTTAATCTCCAGGAAAAAACAGAATCTTGCTTAAATAAAATTCCTGCTGACCAACCGAGTGTATTAAATTTATAATCATTTTGAACTACTTCACTGTTGATGTTACGATAAACTGATTCTGTTTTTCGATCATATCGAATTCCGGACTCTACCTCTACTCTATTTCTTTTCCACTTCACTAACCCATAGGCACCACCGTTATAAAATAGATAGTTCGGAACAAAGTAGCGTAGACCGCTGTATTGGTTATCTTGGATCATTCCTGATAAACCCATATTCGCTGTAAATCCCTTATAATATCTTGTCTCCAAATTCAAATCTGCGGTATGTGTAAACAATTCCAACTGTAACTCTGGGCGATTCAAAGCTGCTATGGAATCATTCAATGGTCGGAAGCGATCGTATTCTACCCGTTGGTTGTATTGATATCCATATAACAAATTCAACTTTCCAACATTGGTGATGGTCCACCAAGCTTTTGTAGAAAACAAATAATGCAAGATTTCTTGTCGTGGATTTGAAATGGAATAGGTAAAGCGATCATCCGTTATGATTTCTCCCGACTGAATTATTCGTGTAAGGTCGCTCACATTTCCAATATGTGCACCTCTAAAAATTCCGATAGTCGTTTTGAATTGACTAAAGAAAGTTTCTACTCCGAAACGTTTTCTTTCTAAACCTAAACTCGCACTCCAGTTCACCTCTTCAAAACCAGTATTTTCCAAATACACATCGGGCGTATTCACATTGCCCGATTTCTTTAGTGTTCCTTGCAATCGCCAACAGAGATCGTAAAATTTCCCAAGATGTTGTTCCACTAATCCAGAAACGACACCTTGCCTGCCGTTAGAAAATCCCGCCAAATTCAATTCAGCATGAATGCCGGGTTCATGTAGAAGTTTGCGCGGTTCAACAATAATCACCCCTGCTATAGCATCCGCACCATACTGAATAGAAGAAACACCTTTAATCACTTGAAGCTTATTAGCAACATAGGGATCAATTTCGGGGGCATGTTCGGTACCCCATTGCTGACCTTCCTGTCGAATACCGGCGTTCATAATGATCACACGTTGGCTATGCATACCATGGATAACAGGTTTCACGATGGAAGATCCGGTAGACATTCCAGTCACTCCTGTTACATTCTTCAAATAAGAAGTCAAACTTAGTCCGGCGCTTTTTCGCATTTCAATTTGGGAAACCGAATCTTTTAGTTGCGTATTTTTTCCTTCGATATGCTCGGCGACAATTTCTGTTTGCTTCAATTCTTTTGCAGCAGGCATCAACCACAACTTCACTTCAATATTTTTTTCAAGGGAGATGGATTGAATCAGTGTATCAAATCCGATATAATACGATTTCAATACAATCGTGCCTGCACATAATCCATCGAAAACAAACTCTCCATTCTCATTGCACACAGAGGTTTTACCCAAAGACAATAATTCCACTTTGGCAAAAGGCAAAGGTGCTTTTAACTCAGCATCCATCACCTTACCAGAAATTCGATAATTACAATTCGTTTGTGCTTTACTATTCATCGTAATGAATAATAAAAGCAAGCATATTATTCTATGCATACTGATCCATTTAATTAAGAAAATAAGAAACAAGAGAGAATTACGCCGAAACCATCAGCATAAAAAAACTTACTTAAACTATGGTTGGAGGACCACGACCATCACTTTCAAAAAATGGATGTTGGATACTATTTACTTTAAAAAAACAAATTGAGAATAATTAAAAGCCACTGGATTTAAATCATACTTATTCTCGGTATGAAAAATAGCAGGTAATGATAACTCAAGAACCAAGCAATGTTGATGTTGTTCAGCAACACTTGTTACTTCAGAATAGACATGACAATCTATTGAATCATCATGATCACAGAGGGAATGCCATAATGATGCAGGAATAAGCACCTGCAAGAAAAGCAGTAAAAACAAATAAGATGATATTTTTTTAATAGAGATCAACTTAATTTACACTATTAATTATTAAACACATATTGAATCATATTTGCTCCCATACGCAAGGCCTTTTGTCGCGCATCGGGAGAATCTTTATGCACTTCAGGATCTTCCCAACCATCGCCCAAATCACATTCGAAATCATAAAAACAAACTAAACGTCCATCATAAAACAAGCCAAATCCCTGTGAATCTGTTCCATCGTGCTCATGTACTTTTGGTAATCCATTTGGGAAATCAAACTTTTGATGATAGATAGGATGATTAAAAGGAATTTCCACAAAATCCAATTCTGGAAAAACTTTTTTCATTTGAGGTCGGATGAATTTATCCATTCCATAATTATCGGAGATGTGCAAGAAGCCACCGGCCATTAAATAATTTCTTAAGTTTTGAGTTTCTTGCGTATTAAAAACTACGTTACCATGTCCAGTCATGTGGACAAATGGATAATTGAACAATTCGGGACTTCCCACTTCAACAATGCCTTGCTCTTCACTGATGGTAGTTCCCAAATTACGATTGCAGAAATCAATCAAATTTTTTAGTGATGTATCTAGGTTAGCATACCAATCGCCACCACCACTATACTTCAACAGTGCGATTTTCATACTTGATCCAGCTGGTGTGAAAGAAGAGAAAAAAATCACCGCGAATACAACCCATACTTTCTTCATCATCTTACAAAACTAAGAAATGTGAACCATTATTGGATGAGGAAACTTTAAAGATTAAAGGCAGCTACGGCTTTTAATCCGGCGGTCTCGGTTCTGAGGCGTGAATTTCCCAGCGACAATGCCTTAAATCCCTTCTTCAATGCATTTTCAATCTCTTCATGGGAGAAATCACCTTCAGGGCCAATCAAGACGATAGCATTCATAGTAGAAGCTAATTCTCTAGCCTCGACCTTTTCGGATTCTTCACAATGAGCAATAAAAGCTGAATCATTATTTTCATTCATTGATTCCAAAAACTTCTCGAATGAGACTTCAGCATTCACCAGCGGGAAAAAATAATGTTGAGATTGGCGTGCTGCGGAGACCATCAACTTTTGAATCCGTTCTAGTTTTAACGTCTTGCGTTCGGAGTGACGGCAAATGAGGGGTGTGATTTCAGCAATACCCAACTCCGTCGCCTTTTCTACAAACCACTCGAAGCGATCGATATTTTTTGTTGGCGCAATGGCAACATGTAATTTACGAGTGGGAGTTGGAAAATTTTCTTTCTCTAAAACAGTTAGCAGCACTTGTTTTTTTGATACTTGAATGGCTTCACATAAAGCGCGTGCACCCTTTCCATCGGTTACTTCAATTTGTTTTCCTTGAGAAAATCGAAGCACATGAATGAAGTGATGGGTCTCCTCGTCGGGCAGGTAAAATTCGGAAGATGATAAATCGGGAGCGAAGAAGAGATGCATGCAGCGAAAGTAGTGAATTGGCAGATTGGCAAATTGGTGAGTTGGTAAATTGGTGGATTGGTGGATTGGTGGATTGTGAATTGCTGCGCTATGAAGTCTGAACGAAGTTCTGTACTTCATGGGTAAATTGCTGCGCCCAGAAGTTTCGCGATGCTGCGCTTTGTTGCAGGAACAGAGGTGGATAATGGCTATAAAAACTAGCAACCTTGAATGTCTAAAAATAGAAAAAAGAAATGAAAATTTTAGATAGAATCACTATTTTTCAAATAGCACATTAATTAAAATTACAAATAATAATTCCCATTTATAAAGGACCTTACAATTTTTTTAACGCTTTCATCTGAACTGACCGTTGATCAATTCTTGTTCTTTATTTATGGTTAGAAGTCCTTCAGCTTTTCTTTTTTCAAAGCTTTCCGCCTATCTTCTCGAATCTTTCGTTGATCCATTTCATACTTTAAAAGTTTCAACATAATTCCCTTTGTCTGTATAGTCAAAGTGTGATATCCTCGTATTTTACAATTTTTATCGTAATCAATACTATTATATCTTTCTACTGTAACATTATCATGTTTCCAAGATGCAGTTTCTGAATAAGTATTTTCGTATTTAATATTGCCTGAAGATGTATACCGGCATGCAACGGAATCCAATTTTTTCACCAATTGGCCATCACCATATTTTAACATAATTGCCTCTTTGAGTTCTTGATCAACATTACATACAAATCCGGATAAAATTGAGTCAATAAAAATAAGGTAAATCTTACTGACCTTGATTCCAGCAATTTCATAGTTGTTGATCGTGAAATCTAATTCTCCAGGAAAGCCATAGCAATACTGCGCATTCATTAGACTCGTAGTATCATAATTTGTCTTCATAATGCCTGCCTTTGATTCTGCATGAAAAGAATATACATCTGAAAAAGTTAATCCTGATTTAACCTTCCCATTTGTTAGAGCGACCTTTTCAAGAATTTCAGATAGATTGGCTCCGATCACAAAAGGTCCAATACCTTTGAATTGCACATCCTGAGATAGAGCAGGTATGCACTTAAATAAGATAAATAGTACGATTAGGTTTTTCATAATTATAATTATTATGTTCTAACAAATATATGAATAAAGCTCAATAAAAAAATTACACATTTTACAAGATATAGTTTTTGGATCAAATCCATTAAAAATCAAAATTATGAAATTTTAATAGTTCACCTGCCACATTTTTGTATAAGTACAAACAATAATTGCTAACTCACCATATGCCTACATCTTTTATATGCAAGTACAAAGGTTAAAGACCCCTTGATAATATTGATGTGACGTGCACACCTTGAATACAATATTTATGCTACTTCATGCACAGAGGGGGCGGCAGAAAGAATATCGGCGCTGCAACCTTCGGCGTATTGGGCGAAATTTTTAACAAACTTTGAAGCTAGGTCACTAGCTGTTTGATCGAAGGCTGCGGTATCTTTCCATGTTTTACGTGGATTCAAGATATCATTTGGAACATTAGTACAAGTGGTAGGAATTTGCAGACGGAAGATCGGCATCTCTTCAAATTTCACTTTGTCGAATTCACCATTCAACGCAGCAGAAATCATGGAGCGTGTGTAGCTCAACTTCATTCTTGAACCCACACCAAACGATCCACCACTCCATCCTGTATTCACCAACCAAACTTTAATGTCTGGATTATCTTTTAATTTTTTACCTAACAACTCGGCGTACTTCGCAGGATGTAATGGCAAGAAAGCTTTTCCAAAACAAGCGGAGAACGTTGTAGTAGGCTCTGTAATTCCCATTTCTGTACCTGCCACTTTCGCAGTATAACCAGAGATGAAATGATACATCGCTTGCTCGTTGGTTAATCGGCTAATGGGAGGCAACACACCAAATGCATCGCATGTTAAAAAGAAAATATTTTTAGGAGGAGTAGCTACAGAAGGCTCCACCGAATTATCAATAAAATCGATTGGGTAAGCTACACGGGTATTTTCTGTTTTCGTAACGTTATCGTAATCGGGTTTTGTAGAACCAGGAATAAATTCGATATTTTCTAATAATGAGCCGAAACGAATAGCGTTGAAAATTTGCGGCTCTTTCTCTGCAGAGAGATTCACACACTTCGCATAACATCCGCCTTCAAAATTGAAAACTGAATCATCGCTCCATCCATGTTCATCATCCCCAATCAATCCACGATGAGGATCAGCACTCAACGTTGTTTTTCCTGTTCCTGATAATCCAAAAAACAAAGCCGTATCGCCTTTCTCTCCGATATTCGCAGAGCAATGCATACTTAATACGCCTTTATGTTGAGGAAGAACATAATTCAACACCGTGAAAATTCCCTTTTTGATTTCACCGGTATAACCAGTTCCACCAATCAGAATCATTTTCTTCGTGAAATTGATCATCGCAAAATTATGCTGACGTGTTCCATCGATAGCGGGATCCGCCATAAATCCTGGAGCATTTACGATCACCCAATCAGGTTGAATCGTTTCAATTTCTTCATTCGTTGGACGCAAGAATAAATTATTTGCAAATAAATTTTGCCAAGGATATTCGGTCACCACGCGAACATTCAAACGATAACGTTGATCAGCGCATGCATATGCATCGCGCACATACACTTCACGATTCGTTAAATACGCTTGCATGCGTGTATACATTTGATCAAACTTTGCGGGATCAAACTTGATATTAATATCACCCCACATCACTGTGTTTTCCGTTTCTGCGTCTAACACAGTAAACTTATCTTTAGGAGAGCGCCCAGTAAATTCACCGGTATCAATGGCTAATGCGCCAGTATCGGTTAGTTCGCCCATACCTTGTAAGATGGTATCTTCCACTAATTCAGCGGGTGATAAATTCCAATAAGCCGTCGCAACGTTCTTTAGTCCCAGATCTGCTACAGATGCATTGGGGTTCTTCAATCCGTATTCGTTCATATTTATTTCGATCGCACAAATTTACGGTAAATTCTAGTGGTATAGCAAGTCAAATCAACTTAGTTATATCACTATTTAAACCGACTTTTCATATTTTCATTGATCTGAATCAATTCCTTTCCTTGAATCACTTTTTTCAGTCCATCGATGAAATTATTTTGTTCTGAGGCATTTAGCTCATTTAAAGTAAAACAGCAATCCACTTCCCCTTCTCGTCCCCACGGTATCATAAAATAAGAGACTACTTTATTGTTTTTAAGCTTATAATCATATACATAAGCCTCTAAAATAGCTTTTGATTCAGGATCCGTTCCGGCACCAATACTGATAAAACTCACTACTAAACGAAAGGTATCAGGGCCTAATTTCGCTTGTTCATGGGTCCAAATTTCCATAGATACTAATGGTCTAGCTGGATTTGAAGGTATTGAATCAACAATTTCAGTTTCCGTTTTCTCTGCATTTTCGCTAGAATTTTTACTTGATTTACAAGCGCTTATGGAGATTGTAAAGAAGACAACTACAATTATGTTAATAGTTCGCATATTCAAAATTATCATTTTTATTGAATAACGCAGATTATTTCTTTTCCTTATTAGAAATTGAAAACAAAAACACCTTTATCCATCCAGCAATAAAGAACAAACCCCCAATTGGTGTTAATGGTCCGATAAATTTCAAATTCATTGAAAAAACATCTTTCAAAGCAATCAAATAGAGCGAACCTGAGAATAAAAAGATTCCGATCATAAAATAAATGCCTGCCCACTTTATATGCTTATTTCCAACACCAATTTGCGAGACAAGAATTAGAGCTAAAGCATGCACCATTTGATAGCGACACGCAGTTTCCCAAGTCACCAAATCCTTGGCATCAACAATTTCTTTAAGTTGATGAGCACCGAAGGCTCCAAACATCACTGAAAAAGCTGCGAACAGAGCCCCAGCACCTAGATATTTATTATTCATAGAAAATTCTATCTTCTTGAATCAATATATTCATTTAGTTCTTCAGTTGAACTTTCGAATGTAAATGTATCATTCACTTTAAAATAATTTCCCACATCATAAGTACGATCATACGCATATTTAGCAAAATCGAGTCGAGTTTGTTCGAAAGTAAATTGCATGATAATTTCCTTTACTTGAGAGACAAACAAACAACGATCATTCAATACTTGTTTGGCAATAGTAAACTTTGTTTCTTCAAAAGTTTTTGAAGAGATGGTGGCATTCAAATCACTGAAATCTTCCTTCGACATTGGAACTGGGCAACCCACTTTCCCAGAATATCCAGGCAAATAAACTACATGTGTTGGAGGAGGAATAGGAGTTGGAGTTTGAGCTCCAGAAACTGTAGTGGTGGTCGTAGTTGTTGTTTGTGAGTGTGTAGATGTGGTTGAATTTCCCGTGCCAGCATCCATCCCTGAAACATTAATACTGATGCCACCTCCCATTCCATCAACATTCACTCCCATATTCATATTCACATTTCCTGGATCGTTATTACTTCCGTTGGTAGTAGTGGTAGTTGTTGTAGAAATTGTTTGTGAAGATTGAGTTGGAGTAGCTACTGGATTTACATTATACACCACTACAGCTTGTTCAAGAGTATTTCTAGGAGCTTGAGCTATCAGAACTGAACTCATAAAGCGCAAAACAAATTCTCCTTTATTATTCTTCTTAATCACATAAGTACTTTCCTTCCTAACTCAATGGCAAGATTAAAATTCTTTTCTCCCAGTGCACTACTTTCAAAAATGACCTTTAATTTATAAAACTCTGCATTCAACCCAGTTATTTTAATGTTTGTTTCAGGTTCATTATTTTGACGAACACCATTTAAGATAGCAGTAAAACGTTCTCCATTTTCAGTAAATAAAATCACATTTGAAATTTGTGCATTTACTTGAGAGAACATCAAAGACAAGAAAGAGAGAATTATGATTTTTTTCATGTTTATTATACTAATATTAATTATTGGGCTAAGTTAAGTCAAGATTTGATTACCTCCCAAATTTATACCTTTGCAATTCAAAATTATGAAACAGATCTTATTATTAGGCGCTGGCAGATCTTCAGGTGCTTTGATACAATATTTATTAGATCACGCAGATTCTCAAGGATTTTCACTGAAAATCGGGGATATTGACGTTCAACTTGCGTCTCAAAAACTGAAAGGTCATAAACATGGATCCGCATTTTTATTTAACGTTGAAGATGCAAGTCAGAGAAGCAGTGTTATTAAAAACGCAGATTTAGTTATTTCATTGCTTCCTCCTTCATTACACTTTTTGGTAGCTCAAGATTGTTTTTTACATGGAAAAAATTTGGTGACAGCAAGTTATGTTTCTAAAGAAATTCTTGCATTAGATGAAGCTGCCAAAGAAAAAGGGATTTTATTTTTAAATGAATGTGGGTTGGATCCAGGCTTGGATCATATGTCGGCGATGGAAATCATTTTAAAATTAAAAGAACAAGGGGCCAAATTATTATCTTTTAAATCCTATACGGGTGGATTAATTGCTCCTGAGTCTATTGATAATTTATGGGGTTATAAATTTACTTGGAATCCAAGGAATGTGATTTTAGCTGGACAAGGAACAGCAAAATACATTAAAGATGGATTGTATCACTACATCCCCTACCATCGACTTTTCAAAGAAGCAGTGCGCATAAAATTAGATTCAACGACCAGTTATGATGGTTATGCAAATCGAGATTCGTTGGCGTATCGTCATCATTATGGAATTGAAAACATTCCAACACTTATAAGAGGCACATTACGACATGAAGGATTTTGCAGCGCTTGGCAAGTTTTCATTGCTCTCGGATTGACAGACGATAGTTTTCAAATTGAGAACAGTGAAACCATGACCTATCGTGAATGGGTAAATGCTTTTATTCCTCCATCACAACGTGGCGATTGCATTGAAGAAAAAATTGCTAAATATTGTGAAATTGATTTCGATGGTCCTGCCATGCAACGAATTATTTCAACGGGCATTTTAGAAGATAAAATCATCGGAATAAAAAATGCAAGTCCAGCGCAAATACTTCAGCAACTATTAGAAAGCAAATGGGTGTTAAAACCGAATGACAGAGATATGATTGTGATGTTGCATGAATTCGAGTATGAACTAGATGGTAACAAAAAGCAACTAACATCCTCCTTACAAGTTAAAGGCGATGACATCCACCAAACATCCATGGCAAAAACGGTAGGACTTCCCTTAGCGATTGCGGCATTACAAATTCTAGCCGGAAAAATCAAAACAAAGGGCGTTCAAATTCCTGTACACGAAGAAATATTCACGCCTATTTTAAAAGAATTAGAAGCAATGGGAATTCGTTTTATAGAGCAACAAAAATAAAATTTAGAAAGCTAAATAATAATCACTCGTTAGCTTTTTATATTCTTCAGTAAATTCTCGGTTATCAAAATGGATCACGAGTTCTTCCTCTTGAATATTTTCTTCTCGTCTAGAAAATTCCATCAACATTCTTTTATAAGGTTTTTCTCTTCCTGTTTTAATTTTAGAAAGCTTAACACAGATGAGTCCACTTTGCTCTGCCAACTCACGAAAAAATTGTCCTTCCTTAAAAGGCAAAATAGCGGAGAACTTTCCAGTATTTGATAATAAGCGACCCACTCCAAATAACAAATCTTCGTAAGTTAAAGATGCACTGGCAGACCTTGCTAAATTTCTAGCTTCATCAGTAGCAGCGAAACTATCCATAAAATAAGGGGGATTACTCACGATAAGATCATAACGATAACCTGGTCTAAAATCATTCAATGAAGAATGCATCACTTTGATATGTTCTTTCCAGGGAGAGGCTTTTACGTTCTCACAGGCTTGTTCATAAGCTGAAACATCAATATCGATGGCATCAATAAATGCGTCCGTTTTCTGAGCCATCATCAATGCGATGAGGCCTGTACCTGTTCCAATATCTAAAATTTTTCCTTCTTTAGGAACCGTAACCCATGCCCCTAACAAAACGCCATCGGTGCCTACTTTCATAGCGCAACGTTCTTGTTGAACCGTAAACCTTTTAAACTGAAAAACCGATGCTGGCATATATATTTTCTCTAACAAATATAAAAAAAGCCACGAGCATGTACAATTAAAGTTTTGTTACCTTTTGAATAACTCAAAAAAGTTTTTCAAAAAACAATAAAATATAACGTCGAATTGAACATTTCTTAAAAATTAGAAGGGTCTTCTTGGGTAAAAAATACGTATTCAAATTTAGGTAGTCAAAATTAAAAATTTTAAAATTGAATATCAATGATTTTATCATATCAAATAGTACTTTGTGTTGCATAGTACCTTAAAACATATTAAGTTTGCAGAGTCATTAAATAACAGCATGGGTTGATGATCACAGCACATGCTTTAAACCAGCAACAAAATGAGCAATCTCGAAAATACACAAGCCCAGATGCGGAGAGGCGTATTAGAGTTTTGCATCTTGAGCATCATCGGCCAGGGAGAAGTTTATCCTTCGGATATCATAGCAAAGATGAAAGATGCAAAATTGATGGTCGTAGAAGGAACATTATATCCTTTGCTAACTCGATTAAAAAATCAAGGACTATTAGCATACACTTGGAAAGAAAGTTCTTCAGGTCCGCCCCGAAAATATTACACCTTAACGCCGATTGGCGAACAATTTACTTCCGAACTTCGCATCACTTGGCAAGAGCTAGTTGATGCGGTTAATCAAACAACTTCTAACAACCCTATATCATGAACAAGACGGTAACTGTAAATATTGGAGGCATGGTCTTCCATATTGAAGAACAAGCTTACGACCAGTTAAAGAAATATCTCGAAGCGATTCGTGGTTACTTTACGAGCTCAGACGGTCGTGATGAAATCATACAAGACATTGAATCGCGTGTTGCGGAAATGTTTACTGAGCGTATCGGTAGCAATCGACAAGTAGTAATTGCATCAGATGTAGAACATGTAATAAATACGATGGGTCGACCAGAACAAGTTGCTGGAGCTGACGAAGAAAATTCTGATAACAAATCATTTTCTGGTGCTGCTGGATCAACAACAGAAGGACGTGGATACCGTCGACTTTATCGCGACCCAGATGATAAAGTGGTCGGTGGAGTATGTAGTGGAATTAGTCATTACATAGGAATCGATCCAATTTGGCTCCGTCTCATCTTCGCCATTGCGTTCTTTGTAATGGGTACAGGATTCTTACTTTATATCTTATTATTAGTGATTGTTCCAAAAGCAAAGACTACCTCTGAGAAATTAGAGATGAAAGGTCAGCCTGTGAACATTGACAACATTAAAAAGACCATTGAAGAAGAAGTAGAAGATATTAAAACGCGGATCTCTGGAAAACGCAGCTCACGAGGAGGCAGCAGCAGAATTGCAAATTTTTTTGAGGCCATCGGAGCTATCATCGTAGCTGCTATTAAGTTCTTCGTTGGCTTTATCGGTGTAATAATAGCAATTGTACTCATCGCATTACTCTTTGCGTTGTTCGTTACACTTTTAGGAATGTCGGGAGTAATTGGAGGTGATTCGCTTCCTATCTTCCTTACCAATTTCTTCCTAGAATCGTGGCAAGTAAATACAGGAATGTTTGCCTTGGCATTGGTGATTGGAATACCGCTTATTGTAATCCTATATAGAATTGCGCGATCCTTATTCAAATTCAAAACAGAATCAAAGTTGTTTAATTATTCAACAGGAATACTATTTATTGTTGGTATGTTACTCACTATATGGATTGGTATCAATATTTCATCTCAGTTCAGAAATAGTAATACCGATCGAATTGTGATTCCTATCGTTCAGCCACAAAGCAATACATTACATTTAGCTGCCATGGATGAAACTTTTAGTCGAATGGAAGACTATGATGATAGCAACTTCAGTTGGGATTCTGATTCATGGGGTATTAATTCAGATGAAGACTCGGTAAGTTTTGACGATGTTGAGTTAACAGTACAACGCGCTGAAGGGAATGAATTCGAGTTGGTACGAATAACAACGAGCAGAGGTACAAATCGTAAAAATGCAGAATTGAATTCAAGAAGAATTGTTTATCCAATTCAGCAAAACGATTCCATCATTCATTTCTCAAAAAGTTATATCATACCAAAAGGAGTGAAATACAGAGGTCAGAAAATTCGATTAATCCTTAAAGTTCCTGAAGGAAAAAGTGTATTCTTAGGACAAGAAATGGAAGATGTAATTTACGATATCAAGAACGTAACCAACACTTGGGACAATGATATGGTAGGACATACATGGACGATGACTGCAAGAGGATTAGAATGTTTGCATTGTAATTTAGATGAATCTACTTCTGTCAACTACAACTACAGTAGTGACGAGGACGACAAAGTAAAAGTGAGAGTGAATGGAAAGAACATCGATATAAATTCAGATGAGGATACTATCAACTGGGATAATAAAGATGTAAAGATTAAGATCGATGGAGATGGTGTAGTGATTGATGCGAAGGAGAAGAAGTAATAATTTTTTCAAGAGCAACATGGAAAAAGGATGCGATGATCGCATCCTTTTTCTTTTATAACATTTTCTTAACAAATAAAATAATTTGTAGAGGCGGAAACATCACATCAATCCCTTTTAATGTTTCAGTACTTACATACGACGCTTGGTAATTTTTCGCTAGGTAATACTTATATAGTAATGCATCTTTGTACCATCAAAAGAAATAAAAAATATTTATTGAAACAGTTGTAACAAAACAAGGCATTCAATCATCTCAGCTAAACAAACGCATTCAAACAATATAAATTAAACTTTAAATTTAAAAAAATGAAAACAGCATATTCTTTAATCCGCCGCTCGTTCGCCGCTATCGCGGTTACCATGGGACTTCTTTTTGCAAGCTCTAGCAGTTTTGCACAAAGCAACACAGACATCAGCAATGATTTAAAAGCACAAGTAATAGAATTAAACAAAGACATTGAGAAAGCCGTTCTTAAAAAAGACTACTCCTCCATTGTTGATCTGTACTCAGATGACGCAACCATTATGATTCCTGGAGGTAAAAAAATTACAGGAAGAAAAGAAATTGCAGACTATTGGTTAAGCATGATGCAAATAAAATCAATGAAATCAGAAATTATAGAATTAGGTGGTAATTCGAAAATGATTTATCAAATCGGAAAATGGACCATCACCAAAATGGAAAACGGCGTTGAAAAAAACATTACAACCGATGTAGTTCTGATTTGGAAAAGAGAAAACAACTATAGTTACAAAATTCAATTAAACAGTTCGAATAATCCTGTGGCTTACCAAGGAAAAGTAGGAGAACCCTTTGAAGCGGTTCAACCATAAATAGAGCGTTCCTGCTTCGTTAAAACTTCGCAGGACAAGTCATGCATCGTTCACGAACTTCGCAGTAAACATACTACTTCGTTATATAAACTAAGTAGTTCAAGTATTGCTTCGTTAAATAAACTACGTAGCACAAGTGCAACTTCGTTCACGAACTTCGCAGTAAACATTTAGTTTTTCATAGAAGTTAATTAGGTTAGGTAGAAGGTCTCCCAAAGTTCGGGAGGCCTTTGTTATTTTGTTGAGCTACCGTACTACTTAGGACTTACTGAATAATTAAACCATCTTGAGTGATCGCAATTTATCTGCTAGTGATTCATGTAGAAAATAATTGCACTAGTTGAGACAAGGCATGCCTTGTCTCAACTAGGTTACTCTCTCTATAAATATCACGTCGTCGTAGAGGCCGGTATGACCTGCCTCTACGACGACGTGATTGAAATTTCAGTAAACCCTACTTTGCAAAAACTTTATCGTCGATCCCTTTGTTGATTTTATAATTTGAAAAACTAATAATAATTCTACCGGGCTTTTGCGGCTTGTTTTTATCTTCTTGAGTGGCTTTAGAATTAATATCTGCAGAAATAGCCTTTGGAATCTTAAAACGTTTTACATCGACTGTAAAGATGGTTTTGTCAGGTAATGCCAGTGCATTCCATGTTTTATAAATATATTCGATAAGGACCGTACCATTTGTTTTGGTCGTTAATTGTGATTTGACAATTAGACCTTGTGCTACATCAATCCATAATTTCGCCAATACCAGATCGCTGGTGTCGGACAATGGAACAACATTCACAATTGAAGTTGCGACGCCGTTCAAATTTTCTGATCCAGAAACAAATGCCATAAAATTACTCTCCTTATTCAGCAAACTAAAAATTTGATCGAAATTTTGCTTTGGCAAGATGGCAATTCCCTTCGATTCCACATGAAACTTACTGGGTGACTTGTAGAATACTTTTGCTTTCTGCGGTAAAATCTTCAGAAAAGAAATGCGCGCGTCAATCTCTGCATCCACTTGGTAATCGCGAACCTTATTAAATTTTTGAGTTACTTCTTTGATTAACTTCAATGCATCAGGTGCACTTTGTCCACTTGCATGTAAGCACATCCACATAAAAGCAAAAAGTATATATCCTTTTCTCATTAGCTTAAAATATCTTTTTTACGAAATGAATACCATGCAATAAATAAAAACAAAATAATATGTCCGAAGAGCATCATTATTGAATTGTATATTAAAGAACAATCCAGTTCCTGATCGAACATATTTCGCCAAATCACCATATGTGTAGTGAAAAGAAAGGGCTTGATTTTTTCGAACAACGGGATATCCATCGAACCGACAATGGTAAATAAAATAATGACGGCCATGGTAGAGATAATCGGTCCAATTGAATTATCGGTAAAACACGAAAGCAAGAGCGAAAAGCTGGCAACCACCAACAAACTAATAAAGGCTATCCCTAATCCGGCAAAGAATCGCCATAAAGTGTCTTCGGCAGGAATGATGGTAATGGTTTCACTTTTCAGAACAATTAAATCTCCCGGGCCGAAGATCATGAGGCCTATTCCGAGTGAGACAAGTCCAAGCCAAACTAACAATATAAAAACGTAAACCGCCCCTGCGAAAAATTTAGAGAACAACACAGAAGTTCTCGACAGCGGTCGAGTCATGAGCAAACGAATGGTCCCCATGGCAGCTTCGCCAGAAATTAAATCACCAGTAACCAAGGCAACGAGTAAGGGAATTTGGATGATGAGGGTTTGAAGGATGATAAAACAAACCAAGTTCCCATTCAGAATATTGCCTTCGATGTTAAAGGCTGATTCTAAGGGGCCGGTAATGAAACTGATATAATTGAGTCCATCTACATACATAGCTACATGTATTAAGCTGACAATAATAGCAATAGCTACAAATCCGATATAACTTCGAGGCTTTGCAAATATTTTAACAAGCTCAGTTTGAGTATTTCTCCACATCAGGAAAGGGCAGTAAATTCATTTTTTCTAAAAATATTGAAAACAATACAATTCACAAGCCTTCGTTAAAAAAAGTATTACACTTTGCCTCTATTTAAAACTTAGACACCTACCTTTAACCCATGAAAAAGTTCTATCAGAACCGTGTGCCGTCTTGGTTAAAAAACAAATACTCGTTAACGATTATTGCTTTTATAATTTGGGTTGGATTTTTTGACCGTAACGATATATTCTCTCAATATTCCTATCGTCAAGAATTAAAAAAATTGCAAGACGACAAAGCTTATTACTATGCTGAAATTGAGAAGAACAAAATTGACATGGAAGAACTCACTTCTGATCCCGAGCATTTAGAAAAATATGCACGCGAGCATTATCTGATGAAACGTGATAATGAAGATGTATATTTAATAGTGAGAGACAGTTCAGAGGTAAAAAAATAAATATCAACAACCCCTTTAAAAAAGTCCAATCGACAAACGTTAATTTTTATAGGTTGAAATATTGAACAATATTTATTGGACAAGAGTATAATTGTAGTTTACATTATTGTTCCAGCCTCTCCTCCTAACCTCCTCTCCAAGGGCGAGGAGGAATTTACTTTGTTGATAAATAGAAATTATAGTTTTCTTATATTTCCAGCCTCTCCTCCTTCCCGAAGCATCAGGACTCCTTTCCAATAGAAAGTAGGAATTTGTTGGTAGAATAAAACAACTGATGATCTAAAAAAAAATCTAGTTTTTTTTACATTCCCGTATACTCACCAAAAACCTCACGCATCACGTCTGATATTTCTCCTAAAGTTGCGTACTCCTCTACGGCGGCAAGGATAAATGGCATTAAATTATCGGTTCCTTTGGCAGCAACCTTGAGTGCATTCAAACAAGACTGAACTTTTTCATTATTCCGATTCTTTTTCAGCATTGCTAATTTCTCCGACTGCACTTTTCGAATACTATCATTGATAGTCATCAAATCAACTTTGTGTTGATCCTTTGTTGTGAATTTATTTACACCGACAATAATTTTTTGGGTTGATTCAATATCCTTTTGATAGTGGTAAGCGGAATCTGCAATTTCTTTTTGAATAAATCCTTGTTCAATAGCGGCAACGGCACCTCCCATCTCATCGATACGATGAATATATTCCCAAGCTTTGCTCTCCACTTCATCCGTTAATGCTTCCACAAAATAACTACCACCGAGCGGATCCACGGTTTGAGGCACGCCACTTTCGTAAGCAACTATTTGTTGCGTACGTAATGCAATGCTTGCAGCTTCTTCGGTAGGCAATGCGAGTGCTTCATCAAAGCCGTTGGTATGCAAACTTTGCGTACCGCCCATCACAGCAGCTAAGGCTTGAATGGTGACGCGTATAATATTATTATGGGGTTGTTGCGCTGTTAAAGTAGATCCGCCAGTTTGCGTATGAAAGCGCAACATCTGAGCACGTGGATCGGTGGCTCCTAAATCCATGGTAATTTTCGCCCACATTCTGCGTGCAGCTCTGAATTTCGCAACCTCTTCAAACAAATTATTATGTGCATTAAAGAAAAAGGACATCCGTTTAGCAAAAACATTAATGTCCAAATTCTTTTGTTGCGCGGCTAACAAATATGCTTTTCCATCAGCCAATGTAAACGCCAATTCTTGAACAGCGTTTGCACCTGCTTCACGAATATGATAACCTGAAACAGAAATCGTATTCCACTTCGGAAGTTCTTCTGCGCAAAATGCAAAAATATCGGTGATGATGCGCATACTTTGCTTTGGAGGATAAATATAGGTTCCTCTTGCAGCGTATTCCTTTAAAATATCATTTTGTATTGTACCAGAAATATTTTTCAAATTCGCACCTTGCCTTTTTGCTAATGCCATGTACATACACAACAACACGGAAGCCGTAGAATTGATGGTCATGGAAGTAGTGATCTTTTCCAATTCAATACCATCAAAGAGAACTTCCATATCGGCCAAAGAATCAATTGCAACACCTGCCTTACCTACTTCTCCTTCAGAAAGAACGTGATCAGAATCATAACCAATTTGAGTGGGGAGATCAAATGCTACGGAGAGTCCGGTAGTACCTTGATTCAACAAAAAATGATAACGTTCATTACTTTCTTCTGCAGTAGAAAATCCAGCATACTGACGCATAGTCCACAATTTTCCGCGATACATATCGGGTTGCACGCCTCTTGTATAGGGGAATTCACCGGCATCCTCTTTAATGTCGAGTGGTTTCTTGTAAATACGTTTAATTTCTATTCCAGCATCTGTAACATGCTCCTTACTCAGTTCTTTTTCCTTCGACATTCAGATTGAATTTATAATAATTGAGCTACTTCTGCTTTCAAAATATTTAATGCACGCTGCGTGGGATGTTCATCCTTATCGATGATCGCATCAAAAATTTCTTGCTTAATTGATATGCGGGCGCCTCTCCATCTAAAGAAGAAGCCGCGGAGATAACTTGTCGAGCCACCTCTTCCTTCGCATTACGAATCAAATTCCATAGTGGTGGGGTGATGTAAATTTGTTGCGCATAATTATGTTCAAATTCATCACGAATCATCGTCAGCATACTTTGTTGAAATTCAAGTACCGTCATTCCGGGTTCATACTGATTTAGCAACATCACATTTGGAGAAATTCTCTCGAGGTAGATGGACAAACGTTCATAGGCTTGCAAACGTAGGGGCATCATGTCCTTTTGTTGCATCGCTTTTAGCTCCAACATTTTCAATGTAGTTTCACGTTGAAGAAATCGACGCACTAAAAACCAAGTGGTGAAAAAAACCATCAATGAAGGGGCGAGATATACCAAGAAATCGATTAAACCTTGTGGGAAGTTCATATTTATAATTTGATGCAAATATCGCAATAAATTGGCAATACTTTCTATTTGGCAGCGTTAACCTTTTTACGTCCTTGTGAAAATCCAATAAGTTTCCTTGGCTTGGCTTTCTGCTCTAACAATTCATCAAAATATCTAAATAAAATTTCTACATTTTTATCATGATTATCAATTTTCCCTTTGATCCTTTCTATCTCCAATTTTAACTCAGTACTGCTGTAGTATACCTTCCTTAACTTTACGAACAACTCAATTATTTTAATGCTTACTGCTATAGCTTGTTCACTTTTTAGAACATTCGCTAGCATTAATACTCCATGCTCAGTAAAGGCATAGGGCAAAGAGCCACCCAAATGACGGGTTGATGGTATCGCATTTTGCGATACCATTATTTCAACCTCCTGCATTGATAATTGAAACATAAAATGCGAAGGAAAACTTGAAAGATTCCGCTTTACTTGTTCACGAAGCCTAATTGATTTAACCCCATAAAGTAATGCTAAATCTCTATCTAGCATTACCTTTTCTTCCCTTAGCAAGTATATTTTATTCAAGAGATAATCCTCAGAAACAAAAGTTAAACTAATTTTTTTCTTCACCATTAGTATATCATTTTTCGTGGTATCGCAATTTGCGATACCTCATATTTAAATAAATTGGAATTTTTCTAATGACATATTCTCATTACAAAAAACTTGGTTTTAAATTATTTTAATGGGTAGAAAAAAATGAACTCTACCCCAATTAACTCGTTATGAAGAGCCAAATATAAGTCAATTTGCTAAATTCCCTAAATCTCTCGAAAAATTCAAATCCTTCAATTTTATACTTTACAAGTCAAAATCAACCTAAAAACATATCTGATTATAAGTTAATACTTTAATTATCAACATCTTAGACAAAGAACCTTTTTTAATAGTTTTGCGTTCTATTAATCCCGACAGAATAGCGAAATGAATAACTTATCGCAACGCGTAAATCAATTAGAAGAATCGGCAACCATTGCCATGGCTCGTTTGAGTCGCGAATTACAAGAGCAAGGACATGATATTATCAGTTTGAGTTTAGGTGAACCTGACTTCACCACTCCAGACGATATTTGCGAAGCAGCGAGAGAGGCGATTGCAGAAGGATTTACACACTATCCCCCTATTTCTGGATTTCCTGATTTGCGAAAAGCCATAGCTCAAAAATTCAAAAGAGAAAATAATTTAGAATATACTTCTGATCAAATTGTGGTTTCTACAGGAGCAAAGCAAAGTATAGCCAATGTAGTTTTGAGTGTCATTGATCCGGGTGATGAGGTAATTATACCAGCTCCATATTGGGTAAGTTATGCTCAAATAATTCAATTAGCTGGTGGTGTTCCGGTATTTATTCCGACAACAGTAGACACCGATTTCAAACCGACTACCAAGCAAATTCAAGATAAAATTACGGCGAAGACAAAACTTTTTATTTTTTCGAGTCCATGTAACCCTACAGGGACTATGTACACGAAAGAGGAGCTTAAAGCCATTGCAGAAACGTTACATCCACATTCAAAAATCTGGATTCTTTCCGATGAAATTTATGAGCATATTCATTTCGAAGCAAAACATGAGAGCATTGCACAATTTGATTTTATCAAAGAGCGTGTGATCATTGTAAATGGTGTTTCGAAAGGTCAAGCTATGACGGGATGGAGAATTGGATTCATTGCTGCATGCAAAGAAATTTCGAAAGCTTGTGATAAAGTACAAGGTCAATTTACGAGCGGTGCAAATTCCATTGCGCAAAAAGCTGCTGTAAAAGCGGTTTCTACTGAATGGTCGAATTATGATTTTATGCGCGTTTCATTTTTACGTAGAAGAGATTTAGTATTAGGATTAATGAAAGACATTCCAGGATGGAAATTCAATAAACCCATGGGTGCTTTTTATGTATTTCCAGACGTCACTTATTTCTTTGGAAAATCCGATGGACAAACTACGATTCACAATGCCACTGATCTGTGTATGTATTTATTGAAAGATGCAAAAGTTTCCATGGTTACAGGAGAAGCATTTGGTGATTTGAATTGTGTGCGATTAAGTTTTGCAACATCGGATGAGTTGTTGATTGAAGCAATGAGGAGGATAAAATTGAGTTTTGCCAAACTTAAATAAAAAGTTTTTTTTAATTATTATTCTTTTTCTTCGATTTGCTTTTCTTAGCCTTACTTTTCTTTAGAAGAAAAGTAACAAAAGAATCGCCCTGTGCAAGCCCGACGGGGAGCATCTCGTAATAATGTTTGGCAACCCTAGGCCTGAACATATTATTACTAAATCAAACGATCTATTAATATTTCTCAAAGAAAATATTCTTGCTCCGAAATAATAGTTCAGTCTGGGTTACCAATAAATAATACTTTCATCATTCGATATTGATAAGTTGAACTAATTGGCTCCTTTTTCCGTCGGTCTTACAAGGGGCAAAAAAAACAGAGTGAGATTGAGAGTGAGAACGATTTGTTACAATTGGTATCTGTCGATCTGTTATCTGTTTATCATTATGCTTTGCTGCCTGAGCCTCATGAGGGCAGAAAAATTGGTTCGCGCTATTGCTTGGAAGCTCCATGCGATGGAATGAACAAAATTCAATTTCTTATTTTGTAATTATCTACAATGAAACTTTTCGAAATCTCTAGAATATAATTTCATTTTATCTTACTAAAATTTCCTTTTCATATTACTTGTTACTTTCTTTTGCGTGAAAAGAAAGTAACCAAAGAAAGCACGCCACCCATCCCGATAGCTATCGGGACCAACCGATTTTCGCAGTCTGCTAAATCCAATCATTTGCAACAACTGAACAATCTGCATCGCTTTTTCCTTTCTCTATCGGTAAAGCGAAATTCGGTTCGCGCTGTTGCGTGGACGGCCTGCCCACACTTTCGAACAGAGATCCTTCAATATTTTTACCTTTTGGTCTGAAGTTATCTTGAGCTGTTGCAGTGAACACGCCAGACAGTCCCGATAACCATTTGGAGTGAAAGATAAATTCTGGATTAAAACCTCCGCACTCGCGCTCTTTCTCTTTCTGCTTTTTCTCGCGGGCAGCAGGTAGGTTGGCCTCGAGAGCCTCAGCCAACATCGAGAGCTACCTGACCTTGTCGAAGGCAGCCTCAGCCAACATCATTTTTTTTAACGCTGCCCGAGGGAACTCGCAAATACAGAGAGAGAAAAGGCGGTTTTTGCGGTTGGCTTCGGTCGCCACGTTTAATTTTTCCCCGGCCCGGGCAGCCTCAGACACAATAAAATAGAGATCTTATTTTTAAGTCAATTCCCTGCGATTCATTACCTTTGCGGCTTGCTAACTGATTCACACACATACACTACTGTAAAAGAGCTTTTTGACGCCTTTAACCAATTGAAAGTCATGGTTATTGGCGATGTGATGGTAGATGCATATTTATGGGGTAAAGTGGATCGTATTTCACCAGAAGCTCCAGTTCCAATTGTTGCTATTTCGAAAAGGGAGAGTCGTTTAGGAGGTGCCGCTAATGTCGCCATCAACATTCAAACCATGGGTGCTACTCCTATTTTGTGTTCGGTGATTGGTGCAGATCGTTCAGGTGAAGAGTTGCTTACACTTATGAAGGATTTGGGAATGATGGCTGATGGAATGGTCACTTCGACAGAACGCGTTACCACCGTTAAGACACGAGTTATTGGAAACAACCATCAATTACTTCGTGTAGACGATGAAGAAATTTCAGACATCAATTTAAGAGAACAAGAATTATTACTTGACAAAATAAAATTACTGATTGATCAGCAGAAACCAGACGTTGTTGTTTTTGAAGACTATGACAAAGGTGTTTTGAATGAAGCGTTAATCAAAAAAATTGTAACGGTTTGCAAATCGAAAAACATTCCGACTGCAGTAGATCCGAAAAAGAAAAATTTTACGGCATATCATGGCGTTAGTTTATTCAAACCAAATTTGGCGGAGTTGAAGTCGGGACTGAAAATTGACATTGACAAAACTGATGGTATCCAATTGAAAAAAGTAACACAAGGATTTCAAGAACAACAAGAAATTGAAATATTGATGGTTACATTAAGTGAAGCTGGAGTATTTTATAATAAAGGAAATGATTCAGCCATTATTCCGGCTCATATTCGAAATATCAGTGATGTTTCGGGTGCTGGAGATACTGTCATTAGCGTTGCGTCACTTTGTTTGGCATTACATTTAAAACCATCCATCATTGCTGCATTAGCAAATTTAGCGGGCGGATTGGTTTGTGAAAAAGTTGGGGTTGTTCCCATCGATAAATTACAGCTACAGGATGAGGCCATCCATTTATTATCATGAGCGTTATTCCACAACATTACAAAGGTAGTTCGAAGCGAGAGCGTGTAGAAGAAATGTTTGATAGCATTGCTACTCGATATGATTTATTAAATAAAGTTTTATCAGGCGGAATCGACAAAAGTTGGAGAAGAAAGACGATCAATAAACTTATCGGGATTCAACCTCAATCTATTTTAGATATCGCTACAGGTACAGCTGACTTAGCGATTGAGTCGATGAAATTAAAACCAACAGAAATTATTGGAATCGACATCTCCAATAAAATGCTTGACATTGGTCGGCATAAAATTATGGAAAAAGGATACCAAGGTATTATTCGTTTAGAGCAAGCCGATTCAGAAAACATTCCGTATCCTGATAATCGATTTGATGCGATCACAGTTGCTTTTGGAGTTCGTAATTTCGAGCATTTAGAAAAAGGGTTAGCGGAAATGTACCGAGTATTAAAACCAGGAGGAAAAGTGGTGATATTGGAATTTTCACAACCCACACAATTTCCGGTGAAGCAATTCTATAATTTCTACTCTAACTATGTGATGCCACGAGTAGGACAATTACTCTCGAAGGAGAGATCGGCATACGAATATCTACCTGCCTCCGTAGCGGCATTCCCATACGGTAAAAAATTTACTGCACTTCTTACAAAAACGGGGTACCGAGATACCAAAGCACAATCCTTGACGTTTGGTATTGCTAGTATATACACAGGATTAAAATGAAATCAAGTAAAAATATTTCTTTACTTACCATTTGTCTTATCGTTTTGATAGGAAGTCCGCTCTTTGCACAACGCATCAAGGTTAAAAATTTAGAAAAGTACGACAAACAAAAAATTCACTTTGGATTTTTATTAGGTACGAATACTACCGATTTCCGTTTAACGAAGGCCGATAATTTTTATAGATCAGACAGCGTTTTAGTATTGGAAGCAGATGGCAAATCAGGATTCAATTTAGGAATCATTTGCAATTTGCATTTGGGGAATAATTTCGATTTACGATTTGTACCCGACTTAGCATTTTCGCAAAGAAATTTAAATTACAAAATGACCACAAAGATTGGAGCCAGTGATATGGTTGTTAAAAAAGTGGAATCTACATTTATTGAATTTCCATTAGAACTAAAATTCAAATCGAATCGTGTCAACAATTACCGGTTTTATGTAACGGGTGGATTTAGGTACATGATTGACTTAGTTTCTCAAGCCAAAGTTGAAAATGAAAATGAATTGGTGAAGCTAGAACGTAAAGATTACGGTTATACCATTGGATTAGGAATGGATCTTTACTTGCCTCTTTTCAAATTTGCTCCCGAGATAAAACTGTTTCAAGGAATCCCTAATGTTTTAACGACCGATCCATCGGTATACACCACTACGATATCAGCATTGAAGTCGAGAGTATTTACTTTCTCCTTAACTTTCGAATAAAGCAATATTGGATTACTAGAAAAGATTCCCATGCTACAAAGAATAGAGCTGGTGTTGCTACCCGAAGAGGCGTCCCACGAGCAAGAGTTCAAAAATAAAATAGCAAAACAGCTTCGCATTTCAGAAAAAGATATTCGTGATTTTCGATTAGTAAAACGATCCATTGATGCGCGATCGAAGCAAGTAAAATTTAGGTTGTTTTTTGATGTGGCTCTTCAAGAAGAATTACCAATTCTAGAAAAAGAAGTTCGAACATTACAAGATGTGCGAACAAAAACGCCGGTACTCGTCATTGGCGCGGGTCCTGCCGGACTTTTTGCTGCCATCCAACTCATTGAACTTGGTTACAAGCCCATTCTCATAGAACGCGGTAAAGATGTGCGACAACGCAGAAGAGATTTAGCACTGATCAGTAAACTTGGAGAAGTAAATCCAAATTCAAATTATTGTTTTGGCGAAGGGGGTGCGGGAACTTACTCCGACGGAAAATTATATACACGTTCTGATAAAAGAGGAAATGTAAAACGTGCTTTAGCCACCTTTGTACAGTTTGGAGCCATGATTGACATCACCATTGATGCGCACCCACACATCGGTACCAATAAGCTTCCCGGCATTGTTACAGCGATGCGTGAGGCCATTGAAGCCTGCGGAGGCGAAGTACATTTTAATTCTTTGTTGAAGTCAATAAAAATTACCGATCAACAAGTTCAAGGGATCATGGTGTCACCGTCGGAAGGTGGAATGGAATATTCGATCGATGGAAAATCAATTATATTAGCGACGGGTCATTCGGCGCGCGATGTATTTCAACTGTTGCATCGTCAACAAATTTTAATTGAAGCGAAAGATTTTGCACTCGGCGTTCGCATTGAACATCCACAAGAACTTATTGATCAAGTGCAGTACCATTGCGATTCGCGTTCGGAGTTCCTCCCTCCTGCTTCCTACAGTTTCAGTGGACAATTTGAAGGCAAAGGCGTGTATAGTTTTTGCATGTGTCCAGGAGGAATTATTGCGCCCGCTTCCACGGCACCGGGCGAAGTAGTAGTGAATGGATGGTCGCCCTCCAAAAGAAATAATCCGTTTGCGAATTCTGGAATGGTGGTGAGTGTAGAACAGGAAGACATGAAAGCATTTGCCTCTCACGGTCCGTTAGCAGCGATGGAATTTCAGTCGGCGGTGGAGAGGGCTTGCTTTGATGCGGGAGGAGGAAGATTAGTGGCACCTGCACAGCGCATGGTTGATTTTTGTGAAGGGAAATTTTCACGTTCTATAAATTCCACTTCGTATTTGCCTGGTGTAAAATCGAGCGATTTAAAAGATGTACTTCCAGCATCCATTCTAAAACCTTTACAAAAAGGACTGATGGAATTCGGAAAAAAGATGAAAGGATACTATTCGAATGAAGCTATGTTAGTCGCTACGGAGTCGAGAACTTCCTCACCAGTAAGAATTCCCAGAGACAAAGAAACATGCATGCATCCTCAAATTAAAGGACTTTTTCCCTGTGCAGAGGGCGCTGGTTATGCCGGAGGTATAATTTCGGCAGCCATGGATGGTGAGAGATGTGCAGAGGCGAGTGTGCGGTATTTGGAAAATTTGTAGGTTTAGGGCGGAGAACAAAACATTTGTCGTCACCTAAAGGCAAAAGTGCAAATCTTTCAATTACTATTCTAATTAACTTTGAGCTACTTCTTTATTGATAACAAATCAAACGAAATGGAAAAACAACTCATCAATCTCACTTCAATGTTTTTAAAAATGAATCGATTTGTGTTATTTCTATTAATAGCATTTCCATTAACCATAAAATTTTATTCAATCCCATCCAATGATTTCCCTATTATTAATTTTCTATTGGGTAGCATCGGGGGAATATTTTTCCTTTGTTGGTTGTATGCTGTTGGACACAATGCAAACGAGAAAATTGTTTCACAAGGAATCAGCCTTAGTTCGTTTAAGTATTTTAACTTGTCCATTTTAATTTTAATTGTTGCATATTTGCTCGTCATGTTTTTAGGTACAACAATTCATGATAATTGGGGAAGTATTAAAATATCATATACTTCTCCTCTATTTTTATCCATAATTTTTCTTTGCGCCATTATTATTACAACGGCTATTGCAGGAAAAACCTTGGTAAGTGCTGAAAGCAATAGAGTCGTAGGAATTAGCAAGTACTTTACCACAGCACTTCAATTATTGATTGCCCCAATTGGTCTCTGGTTTATTCAACCAAGAATGAAACAACTTCACAATTCAAATTAAGTAAAACACAAAATTCTTTCCTATTAATTTCAGATTTCAATTACTTATTATTACAGCAAAAAATGGCGAATGCCTAACTGGTCCTTCGCTCCCGACACTTCGAGGAGGCAGGCATTTTGATACATAGAATTTAATTTGTACTTTTATAATCAGAAAAATAGAAATCATTAGAGACAACAAGGTTTTCCGATCAGTCGTCATGAGATTTCAAGAGTGATGCTCATTGGAGTAAGTAAATACCTATTTAAACAACTTAATTATGCGGCTTAATTCACAAATAGTTCTCGCAATTTCCATTCTAGTTATAACTTTTACAAGTTGCGAAAAAGAGAATAGCGGTACTTCATCCACTTTTCAATTCAAAGTAAATGTTGATGGCGTCCTACTTACTGCAGATAGTGCTTATGGAATTTTGCATATAGATTCTTCACCCAACTTTAATCAACGTATATTTTCGGTATTTGGCTTCTTTCACAAAAAAACAATTTTTGCATTTTTAACAGACACTGTAAATTCGCTTTATCTTGTCAATCCCAACTACACCGGTTGGGGTGGAAAGATGTTACAAATGACTGATTCCATTACCGGAGAAACTTATACATCAAATCCATCTTTTTCCGCAACTTTTAATATTACAAGCAACGACACTGTGAACAAGTTGGTATCTGGAAATTTAAGTGGATATGTTTTGGATTCAACTTCCACAGATTCGATTTTGATCTCCAATGGTATATTTAAAAATGTGAAATATTCCTATTAATAATTAAGATGCATCAACAAAGAGAAATATTTTCGATCGAACTATAAAATCCAATTTAATGAAAAAATTAAGTGGTTTAATTCTCTTATTTCTTTTATTGTTTTTTCATTCAGCGAAATCTACCACATGGATGACTAAAGAAAATGGTAATTGGGCCGATAGTTCAATTTGGTTATCTGGAGTAATGCCGGCATACTCTACAAATGACACTATTTTGATAAGAGATACTGTCTATTTTGATGAATCTATTTACTTGAACGCTGGAGCCTTCATGCAAATAGATAGCCTAGGCGGAGCCCTTTGTGGACATCACAACATTTATGTTTATTCAGGAGCCCGATTTCACAAAAATGGCGCGCTCAATGTAGACTCACTTTACATAAGTGGAGGAACAGTAGATTTTATTATTGGCGGCCCCTTTCTAATGTGGTATGCCAAAGTCTCTAATGGAGGTTATTTTAAAATTACTGCCTATTTAAGCTACTGTATGTGCCCTTGGGACACTTGTTTCATACCTATCCTACCGGTCGATCCTATAGATACAACAATCTATAATTCATACACTGTATTTCCAAACCCCTCAAATGGAAATTTCGAATTAAAGTACGAACAAAATCAAGAAAGTGCATTTAATTTTTACAATATTATGGGTCAACTTATCTTTACCAAAACACTAGAAGGAACATCAGGATTAATACACTTCAATTTCGATTATATGCCCAACGGCGCCTACATTTGGGAAACAGTATCAAAAAACACAGTTAACCAGAAAGGGAAACACCTTATTATAAATTAGCTTAATTTTTATTAGAATTGAATTATTGATAAATTTCGAAAAATAACATGAAAAAAATCACTACTCTACTTGTTTTTAACTTGATCTATTTAGGAGTATTCGCACAAGAAAACACTCTTAATACCATCACTTTTTGCAACAAAATGGGTCAAGGAAAAGCATCTGTAATTTCCCTTGCCAAGGATGATCTGAATAAATGTGATTTAAAAGTTTTGCCTTCAGACACTAACTTAACGGTTGTGAGTTTTACATTAACTCTATTTTCAAAAAAGAACATTCTCCAAACAGAAATTAAAGTGAATGGAAATACCCTTCCAAATAGCATTCGAGAACAGTTGAATCTTGAAACAAAAATAATTCTCATTGAATATATTCGGGCTCAAGATAAATATGGAACCTTAAAATTATTAGAGGCAATATCCGTGAATATTGAATAATTTTTAAATTCAATCGACAGATCATGACTTTTTCTCAATAAAACTCTGGTCAAAATATTTTCATTTTTTAATTTAGAATATCTTTCTAAATTATAATTCTTGCAATTCGACGTTCCATTCTGATCGTTTGTCGAGAAAAAGTTATTGCTTATCACCTACTCCTCATTGAATTGTAAAATTCTGTTTTTTCGTTTATACTCCACCCATATTTAATACCTTCGTTTACGACTTACCACTTAAAAACTAAACACATGAAAAAACTTATTCTTTCATTCTCACTCTTGATATGTAGTTTTCATTCCATTGCACAAACTAATTTAACCAAACCAGAAGCAAGTCAAGGCTGTGCTATTGAGCAAAGAATTGGGTTGACTGATATCAAAATTACTTATCACAGTCCTCTCACACAGGGAAGAACTATTTGGGGCGAACTTGTTCCCTACGACCAAGTTTGGCGAGCTGGCGCCAATGAAAACACTACGATTTCATTTTCTACAAATGTAAAAGTGGAAGGTAAAAATTTAGCAGCTGGCACCTATGGTTTGCATATGATTCCGACTGCTACCGAATGGACCATCATTTTTTCGAAAAACAATTACTCATGGGGAAGTTTTTTCTACAAAGAAAAAGAGGACGCATTACGTGTAAAGGTTAAACCGAATACCACTAACTTGCAAGACTGGTTAAGCTATTCATTCTACCACCCGCAACCCAATTCAGTAATCGCCCTTTTAAAATGGGAAAAACTTGAAGTCCCTATTAAAATCGAAGTGGATGTACATGAAATCGTTTATGAAAATATGCATAAAGAGTTAGACGGTGTTGCTGGATTCTTTTGGCAAGGACCTAATCAAGCGGCGACATATTGCATCGAAAAAAATATTCATTTAGATCAAGCTTCTGTTTGGATAGAAAAATCCATTGCCATCCAAAAGACCTTTACAAATCTGAATACCAAGGCAAACCTTCTGGACAAACAAGGGAAGGCTAGCGAAGCAGCTATTCAAAGAAAAGAAGCAATTACCCTTGCAGACGAAAATCAAATGAACACCTATGGTTATTTATTGATGGGACAGAAAAAAATGAATGAGGCGCTTGACATTTTCAAACTCAATGTAAAAAAATATCCTGAATCGTGGAACGTTTACGACAGTTTAGCCGAAGGATTTGAAAATTTAGGAAATAAAAAAGAGGCCTTAAAGAATTATAAAATTGCGCTGACTATTGCTCCCGAAAACCAACAAGAAAGAATTAAGAATACCATCAAAAAATTAAGTACAAATTGAATATTTTAATTATTTACCGTGGTCTTCTGTGATAAAAAGAAGACGAAAAAAGCCTTGAGAAAATCAGGGCTTTTTCATTAAAGAAAATAGATAGATAAGTTAGGGGCTTTAATTCAAGAGTATCGGCTGAAGAAATATGTGCGAAGGCAAGTGCATGGTATTTAGAAAATTTGTAGATTTAGGGGATTAATTGGATTAACCAATTCAGTGTCTACTTATGTTTTTAACAAAATTTAGATGAAACAACTTATAACTCTTGTAGCGATGATGATTTCTTTCACATCATTCGGGCAGGACACTTTAAAATTAAAAGCACCTCAAGAATTTAAGCGATTTTTGATCGGAATAAATATTTCACCTGATTATAGTTATCGGACGCTGGAGAGCACCGATGGAAGTTCCATAAGCAATACAATAATTGATTTGCGAAATAAAAGTGAAGAATATAAAATAGGATATACTGCGGGATTAAATTTTTGCTATAACATTTCAAAGAATTTTGGAATAGAATCAGGTGTTCAATATTCAAATAAAGGATTTGCATTAAGTGCATCTAACTTTACTTATGCTGAAATGATTGATCCCCGCTACGGCTTTACTTATCCTACTAATGGCACAATAGGCCCTAAAAAAGTTAAATTTATTGATAACTATCATTATCTTGATGTTCCAGTAAGAGCCATTTTTAGTTTTGGCGAAAAGAGAATTCATTTTGTAGCGAGCATAGGAGTTACCACCAATATTTTATTAAACGCGACTCAGACAAATGTTTTTGATTATGAAAACGGCGACACCAAACGAAACACAGTCGATCAACCAAATGATTACAATCCTATTAATCTCACTCCAACGATTAGTGTAGGTATGGATTATAAAATAAGTGATAAAATAAATTTGAGAATAGAACCTACATTTCGCTATGGCATTTTAAAAATCATTGACGCGCCAGTTACAGCTTATTTGTGGAATGGAGGGTTAAATATTACTGGGTATTATGCGATAAAATAAATTCAGGATAAAAAGTGGATGAAGTAATATCAGAAAGTAAAAATTTCGTTAAAAGATTTGACCTTCGAAAATCTACAAAACACTATTCAGTATTTAACTTAATTAATATGAAATACTATATTTTATACTTTATTTTTTTACTTAATTTTTACTCTTGCAATAATAATCCAAAGTCTGAATTGGCAGACCCACCTTGTGTTATTGTTATTCCAGAATCTAATTTTAAAATGGTTGCACGTGAATATAATATGGAAATTATACTAAATTGTAATAAACCTGATAGTATTAATAAGATTTCATTAGATGCAAAATATGGTATTGAAAATTCAGAAGGGTGGAATGAAAAACCATATAAATTTGTAAAACTCTACCAGGTTGATGGCAGACTATTTTGTAAATTTCGATGTTTAACTATTGGACCTACGCTATTTAAAGGAAATTTACATATAGCCAATGACATAGGTGACACCATTAGTCATTCATTTGAACACCGATTTCTTGTAGTTGGTCCTGATGTGGTTATAGGATCAAATAATGATAAATATTTTTATCGAGGAAAAGAGAATCATATTCACATCGCAGCTAGTGGCTATTCTACAGATAACTTAATTGTAAAATCACCAACGTCAGTACTTACAAGATTCAAGTTTTGGGACTTACATTATGTTATTAAGCCTACAACAGAAAAAGAAGTAGTCATCTTAGTTTACGGAAAGACATCGAAGGATACATTAGCTCTCTCTGAATATAGATATAAAGTTTTAGATGAAGATAAAAATTCAAAAAATTAAGTTGTGTAACAACTCGATTTAATACGAATTCAACATTTGAATATACAGAACAATAAAATCCTGAACTTTCCGTTTGGGAGCTATCACCTAAAGTAATTCGCTTTGAAAAACTTCAGCCTTCCTTTGCTGATTGCCTTCGTTTTCATCTTGAACGGCCTAATTTACTTAAGGGCAGTTATGACCATTGAAGATGTTGATTTAATTTTTGGAGAATGTGCACGAAATTCGGGTAGAACAGCAGCGGCCATTAACCTCACTATTTTATTAATGGTAGGACATGTCGGACTCAAATCCATTTACAAAGAAGAAAGCAAAAAGAATTTATTTCGAACTTTGATCACTCTATTTGCTATTAATCACTTGATCCATTTTTACTTTATTACTCAGAATTTCAAGAGCTACGAATTGGAATTGAATATTACAGATCAACTGCAAGGGTTCATTACTTTCCTTTTTATTTTGATCGCTCCTGTTGTTTTATGGAGCTTTCCAAGATTAAGCAAGCTGCTTTATACTGGTATTCTTATTCATCTTTTCAACGTCACTTACTTTATCGCAAAATCATTTTATGGCCGATACAAACCTGTTGATCCTGCTTATCTTCATCGAATAGGAATCCTTGTTATGATTGCAGCTCTTGTTTACGTTTTATATAGGGAGTATAAGGACCGGTCGATAAGGATACTTTCTGTAAGCGAACTTTAGTATATCTTGCTCAAGTGCCTTAACTGTTCAACAATATTTCAACATCCTAAAAATATTGATGAAAAGCTCGATGCGTCAAAATTTCTCAGAACACAGAAGTTCTTTATCGCCAATTTTTCTTGCAAAGGCCTGCCTCCCGGCATTGTTCCGCTGGATCTACAGCGAAAGCGATAAAGGCGGGCATTTTGGTACATAGAAATTAATTGGTAATTTTAACACTTCACTAAAGACAAAAAGTAAAATTCGAAATATTTCGATACTAATATGGAAAGACTTCTTTATTATTTCCATCTTAATTTAATAATTAAATCAATTATTAAATTTCTCCAACCCAATTAAATTTAACATGAATCAAAGAAATATACCAAGAAGGGAAATAGCAAAAGAAGCTCGTAAACTTTTAAAAGAAGGGATGCCAAAACAAGAGGTATTTGAAGTATTGGTAGAGCAATACAAATACTCAAAAGATGTTGCAACAATACTCAGTGGAATTCCATCCTTGAAGAGATCAAAAAGATATCATTTTTGGAATATTGTTCTTTTGATTTTAATTATAATACTTGAATTACACAACTTGCTTTATCCCTCCCTAAGTATTATATGGTATGGCCTTTTGATTTATATTGTTGCCACTAAAATGACAAGATACTACTTCTGGATCCCGCTTCTTTCATTCATTGCTATCTCTGTTGCTATCTATTTTTTATTCTCCGCAACAACAAAACTTCAACTATTTATCGGCTTCTTTGTACTTGCAATTTATTTACCAGCTGGATTATTGTCCATTTGGCTAGTGAAGAAACTATGTCCAAGTGTCACAGAAAAAAAAGAAATGTATACGAATGAAGATGGAGAAAATCGAATGAAACTAGTTTATGATTTCAATGACGAATTAAAGGAAGATTAAACATACAATAATTTCATAGTTATAATTTCGTCAAAAGGATTTTTATCCAACAACGACCCCTATCCTTCCCAACTCGCCAAAATAATTCGGAAAAGATTTTGAAACTGGACTGATATCATCCAAGACAACGGGCGCACCTGACAAACCCAATAAACTTAACGCCATCACCATGCGGTGATCGTTGTAAGTATTAAAAATTGTACGCTCCAAAAATTCTTTGCGAATTCCTCTTTGTACTTCGAGTGAGTGATGGGTGATAGCAATTTCAGCGCCTGCTTTTTCGAGTTCGGTTTTTAGGGCGAGAAGTCGATTGGTTTCTTTGCCTATTAAAGTGGAAAGTCCGGTAAGTAATAATCTGCGATTACTAACGGCTGCCATTACCGCAAAAGCTTGGGCAAGATCGGGAGTATTGGTAAAGTCGTATTCAAAATCGCGAGTAGGAATTCTCTTGCCAACTATTGTCAATCCATCATCCACTTCTTTACATTCAACACCCCGCTGTTGCATCCACTCTAACAATTTTTCATCTCCTTGAAAAGTATTTGATTTAATATTTTTTAGATGAATAGGTTGATTTGTTTTAATCGCTGTCATCACAAAGAAAAAAACAGCTGCCGACCAATCTGCAGGAACGGAACTGTTTTTAACTTGATACTTTTCTTCAATGCCTATGCCATTGTCGGAGATTTCAAATTCCCAATGGCTATTTGTTTCTGCACAGGAGATTTCTATTTCAGGCTGAGAAATGTTGTCAAATTAAATGGCATTTTCTAGTACTCTTCCAACGCCGATTTCAATGCATACTCATCCCAAAAAATACACGGTCAATTTAGTTGTCTATCAGTAGAAAAAAACAATAGACTTGAAAAGCAATTGATTTTCAGACCTTTCTTCAAGAAACTGATGCTTAAATCATGAATATTTTTTATATTAGCCAAATGAATTTAAAAGAGTCGATACAGAGGAAATTGACAGAATTTTTATCGTTATGCAAAAGTCATAAGGTAAAATCAATACATGCCTTTGGTTCATCTATAAATAATAATTTTAATGATGAAACCAGTGACTTTGATTTGCTCATTGAAATAGATAGTGAAGATCCAATTGTACGCGGAGAAAACCTTTTAAGTATTTGGGATAAGCTTGAGGAATTATTTCAAAGAAAAGTAGATTTGCTTACCAATTCATCTATTCGTAATCCTATTTTAAAACGAAGTATTGACTCAACGAAAATCTTAATTTATGATGGAAAAGAGCAAAAAATATCTTTCTGATATTTTAATGGCGATCGCATTAATTGAGGAATTCACCGTTGGAATTAATGATTTTAATCTTTACGATAAAGACCGAAAAACACAAAGTGCGGTTGAAAGACAATTAGCAATTATTGGAGAGGCTTTAAATCAATTGAGAAAAGCAGAGCCTACTATTATAATTGAAAATGATAAGCAAATTATTGGATTTAGAAATAGACTTATTCATGCTTATGATAGTTTAGATAATTCAATGATTTGGGCCATTCTAAATAGACATTTGAAAGGTTTAAAGATTGAAATTGAAAATCTAATCAAATAACAAGCCTATTAGGAACCTGGAGTTGTCAGAAAAAACATACCATCACTTCACAATATTTTCTTTCGAAATTGGGGTGAATTTACCAGAGACTACGGCAAAACTTAAGCTTCTTCAGTAAATAGTCGAATGAAAACTAGAATACACATTGATACTTGGCTCGAATTAAAGCCCTATACAAGTTATAACAACGACGATCTATTCTATTTGAATTTAAGCAATGAAGTGAAGAAGGTCATACTAACTAGTAGCCATGATCGCCAATTTTTCAATTTAGTTGATAAAGAGGATATTGATTTACTGTGTTGCTTTTTATGTGCCTATTTAGAAGACCTCGCTTCCGAAACGAATATATGGAATACTTTTGTGCGAATTCACCAACGTACGTATCAAAGGCCTCTTCCTTTTTACAATTTGGATGACTATTACGAGGAAGAATTCAATCCGCAAGACATTAGTTTTTTAATTTGGTATTTTCTTGATCAAAGAGTAGAAGGAAAGTTGATAACACCCACTAATCCCTTTATCACCGACACTGCGGATGAAATCATGGAGTTGTTTGATCAAACATGGGGAGATGCGCCTGTCAACATTAAATTGAAAACGTACTATCATCTTGATGAAGATGAAAAAGATTATTACAAAGCGAGAAATTTAATGGATATTCTTTTTTTTCAATCCTATTTGTTCTATCCAGATACAACCATGAGAATGTTGAATATGGAGGTTGATACCATCGAAGAACACAAATCAGAACCTCATGTTTTAGAATATCTAAAAGAAAATAGAGACGAGTTATTGCATTCCGCATACTCAGCGTTGCTTGCCTTGAAGAGCAACGATTGGGCAGCAGAATTATTGGGAGATGAACATCCAGCAAGTAAATATTTCCGCAATATCAAAAAAAGGATTTCTGGACATTTCCTCTATAAAGGTCAAGATGACAAGGATCTATTTCTAGAGCATGTAGCTAGCGGAAGAAAATTCAATCTTACCAAGAAATCCTTCGAGATAACACCAATATTCAAGGAAGTGGATACCATGGTAATCATCAGCATTGTTTATTGGAATGAAGAATGGTGGTTCTCGGGTATTTTAACTACTCATCGCTTCGATGCAGATTTAGTTCTAGATCTTCGAAACGACATCCCCGCTAGGATGGCCGTTAGTTTTCTTGACCATGAGGAAAGGGGAGCAGATGAAATTCTTCAAAAACAATTAAAAATTTTCAAGGAATACAATAAAGGTTCGCAAATCGCTTTTATGCCTTCCGATAAACTAAATTCATTTCTACAAGGATTCATGAACTTCAATAGTGAAACCTTAAACCTCAGTGAAAAAGAAAGGAAAGCTGCTCGTGAAAGAGCCAACAAAGAAGGTTTGTTTGATTTAGATCAGAGCAAAATCAATATCGAAGGATTTGAAGAAACAGTAGTCATATTTTTCAATCCGAAAAGTGGGGTTGAAATTGCGATGGGAGTCAATTCAGCATTCCCACTTCCAAATAATCCCTACTTTAATGAATCACAGTGTAACCAAGAACTCATGTTTTTGATAGCTTCCGATGAGATTTCTACTGAATTAGTTCTTTATTGTATAGAGCATTGTAAAAATGATTTGCCATTTTTTAAAGTGAGTGCAGGAGAATTTTTTTTAGAGAATATGGATTTTTTACTTCGCTACTGGAAGAAAAAGAATTATCATGCAAAACCCAATTTTTCTTTTACAGGGTGATTTTACTTATTACTATTCTCTGCTTTCCCCTCCTTCGAATCTTGCAACTTCTTTATCCAATGTCATTAAGATAAGCATCAAGATACCGAAGGCATTACATGTTTATAGTAAAATAAAGACCGAAAAAATATACGACCCCGATGGGTCGAACAACAACAAACCATATTTTTTTTCTATAAACATACTGAGTACTGCGCAGTTTATCCAACATAAAAATATACAAATCATTTAGGGATTTAAGATTTAATGTTGCCATAGTAATGAACGAAGCAGTAAGACCCATTCTGGGTCAAAATTCCTTAACTAAATGACATTGCCACCACCATTTCCCCTTTAGCAATGGTAATAGTAAAAGTATAGCCCTGATTTAAAGACGAAGTAACAGACAATCGTCCTCCTCGCTTTTCAATCATTTTTTATCCAAGTCTAAACCAGATCCAGTGCTTTCAAAAGTGTCGCGGGCATCGATGGTTTGAAAAATAAAAAATCTTTTTTCGTGATACTAAGTAATCTCCACCCCCATCTTTCCCAACTCATCAAAATAATTTGGAAAAGATTTCGTGACTGGGCTAATATCATCCAACACAACCGGCGTACCTGCCAAACCCAGTAAACTTAACGCCATTACCATGCGGTGATCGTTGTAAGTATTAAAAATGTTTTTCTCCAATAATTCTTTGCGAATTCCTCTTTGAACTTCGAGTGAATGTTGAGTGATGGCAATTTCAGCTCCTGCTTTTTCAAGTTCGGTTTTTAGGGCGAGAAGTCGATTGGTTTCTTTGCCTATTAAAGTGGAAAGTCCGGTAAGTAATAATCTGCGATTACTAACGGCTGCCATTACCGCAAATGCTTGCGCGAGATCAGGAGTATTGGTAAAATCGTATTCAAAATCGAGAGTTGGAATTCTCTTGCCAATTATTACCAATCCATCTCCCACTACTTTACTTTCCACACCCCAATTTATCATCCACTCTAACAATTTTTCATCTCCTTGAAAAGTATTTGATTTAATATTTTTTAGATGAATAGGTTGATTTGTTTTAATCGCTGCCATCACAAAGAAAAAAACAGCTGCCGACCAATCTGCAGGAACGGAAAAATCAGTAACCTGATATTTACCTGAAGGGACCATCAATCTATTCTCACTCTGAATAACATCTACACCATACTGCTTCATCAATTGAATGGTCATTTCCACATACGAAAAAGAAACAGGTTGATCTTTCCACGAAATAATTAATCCGGTAGGAAGATAAGGTGCGATCAACAACAAAGCAGAAATAAATTGACTACTGATTGAAGAAGAAATTTCAATTTCATTTCCAGTCAGTGAACATGGATTTAATTTCAAAGGCGGAAATCCTTCTTTCTCCAAGTACTCAATCTTAGCCCCTAAACTATTCAATGCCTCTACTAAAGGCTTTATGAGTCGCTCTTTCAATCGCGCGGAGCCTGTCAAAATCGTTTCCTTTCCTTGCAAGCATCGTAATGCCAATAAAAAACGGAAAGTAGTCCCTCCTGCCTCGCAATCCTCTATGTCATATTTATTTTCCAGTAAATTTTTGAGTATTTGTGTATCATCGGCCTGCGACCAATTCATCCCTTCGAATCCAAACTTTCCTAATTCATGAATAAGCAATAAGCGATTACTTATACTTTTTGAAGTAGGCAATTCAATTTTCGCTTCAGTAAAAATTGCGGGAAATATAATTTTAGTATCCATCATTGGTTACCTAAAATTTTGCAATGTAGTTCGAATGATTTCTTGAGGAACTTCTACATTCCACGAGCAGGAACCAATACTTGTGATCAAACTCATTCGAATGATACCGTTTGCATTTTTCTTATCGTACTGTATCCATTCAAGCAATTCAACATCTGTATAAGAAGTGATTTTTACTTCAGTTAAATGCTTTTCCAACACCTCTCGACAATTATTCTTAATGGATGCATCCAATCCACCTATATTAAACATAATTTCATTCTCTATTATCATTCCCATCGCAACAGCTTCTCCATGAGATAGCGGCAAAGAATCCTTTTTTAAGCTTGCACTTTCGATTGCGTGTCCGACAGTATGACCAAAATTCAAAACCTTTCTAAATCCATCTTCAAAAGGATCATCCTCCACCACTTTCAATTTCACCCCTTGAATTGAATGCAGCAAAGAAGTAAAATTAGCTCTCGTACATCCATCTACAGAAAGCGTTTCGAACAACCGTGCATCACCAATCAATGCATGCTTAAAAACTTCGGCGCAACCATTCTTCCATTCTGCATCCGGCAATGTTTTTAAGAAAACAGGATCACAAACGGTAGCTATGGGAAATGCAAATGAGCCAATACGATTCTTATGATGATTCAGATCAATTCCATTCTTCCCTCCCAAACCGGCATCCACCATTCCCATTACCGAAGTTGGAATATTCAAAAATGAAATTCCGCGCAAATACGTTGCGGCTACAAATCCTCCTACATCACACACTACTCCACCACCCAAGTTGATCAGCAAATCATTTCTGCTCATCATCATTGCTGTCATTTTTTGCCAGATGGATTCACATACTGAAAGTGATTTAGATGATTCACCGGATTTCATCTTAAAAAAATCAAAAGGAATAGAAGAAGGCAAGTGCCTTTTAAGAATTGGCAAACAATGCTCATACGTATTATCATCACATAGCACCAACATTTTAGAAAAATCATTTGGCGCATTTAGCAACTCTTCCAAAAGAGACAACGCATTCTCTCCCGAAAAAACTGGAAAGCCTTGCTGCATAAAACTGAACTCATTACTCATACTTTTTACGATCTATTTAAATTGGAAAATCGATTCCTCTTTCCTTCAAACCCATCATAAGAAAAGCGGAATTTTAAGAAGGATATCAGGTCGAATATTCCGATGCAAATTTAGTCATTGAAATCCAACATTATAGAATTAAAATAATTTTATTTTTTAATAAAGATCATCTTTTTCAAATAAGGCTTCTTACTATCTTTGAGCGTGATCAAGGACCGACCCAGCAAGATAAATTTCGACAACTTAGAGCATTCCTTTGCGTTCCGCAGCGACTATGAAATAAAGCGAGCCTATTGGCTATTCAAGGCGATCAGTTTTCCGTCGGTAGTAAAAGTAGGAAGCTGGATGGCGGAAAATGCGCTCAAATACCATTTACCGATTAAAGGAATCATTCGAAAAACCATCTTCAAACATTTTTGTGGTGGAGAAGACATCAACGACTGTTCAAAAACCATTGCACGGTTAGGTGAATTAGGAGTAGGATCCATCTTAGACTATTCGGTAGAGGGCAAAGAAGACGAAGTTGAATTCGACCATAGCTGCTCTGAAATTGTGGCTACCGTTCAGCGAGCACAACATGATAAAAACATTCCGTTTAGTGTATTCAAAGTAACAGGTCTTGCCCGATTTTCTCTATTGGAAAAAGTAAGTTTAGGAGAATCCTTAAGCTCTGAGGAAGCTGCGGAATTTTCTAGAGTCAAAGATCGAGTACGAAAAATTTGTGAAGAAGGATATAAACTTCATGTATCCGTTTTCATTGACGCCGAAGAATCATGGATTCAGCCCGCGATTGATGGATTAGCAGAGGGAATGATGGAAAAATTCAATACGAATGAATTTATTGTTTACAATACACTTCAACTTTACCGTCACGACCGATTACCTTTTTTAAAAGAAGCCTATCAACGATCACGAGCTGGAAATTATTTATTAGGATTAAAATTAGTGCGTGGGGCTTACATGGAAAAAGAGCGTCAACGAGCTATTGAACTCCAATATCCTTCACCGATTCAAGCACAAAAATCGGATTGCGATAGAGACTACGATGAAGCACTACGTTTTTGCTTGGAGCATATTGAGCATATTGCTATTTGTGCAGGAACTCATAATGAACAAAGCAGTTTATTATTGACTGAACTCATGAATAACTATTCATTGGCGCCTAACGATAAACGCATTTATTTTTCTCAATTATTGGGGATGAGTGATCATATCAGTTTCAATTTAGCGTATGCAGGATATAATGTTGCTAAATATGTTCCGTATGGACCTGTTGTTGATGTACTCCCCTATTTAACGAGAAGAGCACAAGAAAACACCTCGATAGCGGGGCAAACCAGTAGGGAACTTTCTTTATTAACGGCAGAGCAAAATCGACGAAAAAAGCTTAGTAAATAAGGCTGCGCTATGCTAAAATTTCTCGAGGCGCTAAGACGCTAAGGCTGCGCTATGCTAAGTTCGCTAAGGCTACGCTATGCTAAAATTTCTCGCAAAGACGCCAAGGCGCTAAGGCTACGCTATGCTAAAATTTCTCGCAAAGACTAAAGGGCGCTAAGGCTGCGCTATACAATCCCGCAGCGCCGTCCATCGGCCGCCAAAGGCTTGCCGACGGCGCTGCGGCAAGCTTTTGGCGGCCGATGGATAGTTATTGAGACGCAACAGGTTTCCCATTTCTAAATTTAAAATGGCTATATATTAGAATCAGCATAAAACAATGCATTTACTGGGCTAAATTCATGTTGCTACTTGTTTTACTTGTAAAACTCAAGAGAATCTTAAAAGTATCCAAGATTATTAAAAATATGATACTTATCAGAGGAATATAATTCTTTATATTTGAGGGAAATTACACAACCACAAAACCAAATCATACACCTATATGAAAAAGTATTTATTTCGAATTACTCTATTGACTTTAATGGGCATATCGTCTTCTCTTTTTGCTCAGAATTGGGTGGAAATGATGAAGAATCCCGAGGTAAACTTCTACGATGTTCAAAAAGCATTCAACAAATATTATGTAAAGAAAGAGCGTCAAGTAGAACGCATGAAGAGGCGTCAATCTAAAAAGGCTGGCGAAGGAGTTCATCAAGAAGAAATTGAAGTTCCGGGATTTGCTCAGTATAAGCGCTGGGAGTGGTTTATGCTTCCAAGAATTGGAGCAAAGGGAGAGCGTTTTGATCCAACCATGGCATTTCGTGAAAATCAAAAGTACAGAGCTCAGATGGGAACGGCTAATGCAGGGAACTGGACATTGATTGGACCTTCGTCGACAATTCCGATTGGAGGAGGCGCAGGAAGATTAAATTTTGTTCGTATTCACCCAAATGATCCCAACACACTTTTTGTAGGTTCGCCCGCAGGCGGCTTATGGAAGTCTGCCGATGGAGGAATGACTTGGGCAACCAATACAGATCATATCAGTCAAGTGATAGGATGTACTGATTTAGCGATTGATCCTGCCAATCCTGACATTATGTATTTAGCTACTGGAGATGGTGATGGTGGTGATACCTATACCATCGGAATTTTAAAGACTACGGATGGCGGCACAACTTGGAACACTACCGGATTGTCTTATTATATGGCCAATACTCGTCAAATAAGTAGAATATTGATAGACCCAACAAATACAAGTACATTACTTGTTGCTTCTTCTGCAGGAGTTTTTAGAAGTACGGATGGTGCGGCAACATTTACCAATGTACAATCGGGTTCATTTAAAGACATGGAATTTAAACCAAGTGATCCCAGCACGGTGTACACTTGTGGCTCGGAGGTATATCGTTCTACAAACAATGGACAAAATTGGACTAAAATTACATCAGGACTACCTGTGAGTGCTAACGTTAGTCGACTTTCGCTAGCAGTTACTGCCAACGATAATAACTACGTATATATATTAGCATCTAAAGCGGCGCCTGACTATGGTTTCGAAGGAATATACAAATCAACCAATGGTGGAACTTCTTTTTCAAAAGTAACAACATCTTCACCAGCTAATGTATTAGGATGGAATTCTAATGGAGGAGATTCAGGAGGGCAAGGATGGTATGATTTAACGATAGCCGTATCTCCAACCAATAAAGATGAAATAACAACAGGCGGTGTAAATCTTTGGCGTTCTACCAATGGTGGAAGCAGTTTCAGTTTAAATGGTCATTGGACAGGTTCGGGTGCACCGTACACTCATGCTGACAACCATGACCTCGTTTATCAAAATGGTACTACTGCTTATGTTGCCAATGATGGTGGTTTATTTAAAACTACAAACAATGGAGCTACATGGACTGACTTAAGCAATGGATTACAAATAGCACAGATGTATGGTTTTGGTCAATCCACTACCAATGCAAACTTATTATTACAAGGATGGCAGGACAATGGCACTAACCGATATCTCAACGGTACTTGGGAGGAAGTAATGGGAGGTGATGGAATGTTAGCTTTTATCGATTGGAACAACGATCAAAACATGTGGGGATCACAATACGAAGGATCATTAAACAGATCAACCAATGGTGGAGCAAGTTGGAGTGGTGCTACTTCAGGAATCAATGAAGTGGGTGCATGGGTAACGCCATGGAGTCAAGATCCAGTTACTCCAGGAACTATTTACGCTGGGTTTATAAATATGTGGAAGAGTACTAATGGTGGTTCTTCATGGACTAAAATCAGCAATTTAGGAGGTACCAATACGATGACTACTTTTTCCGTTTCGCCTGCGAACAACCAAGTTATTTGGGCTGCTAAACCAGGCTTGTTTTATTTAACAACGAATGGAGGTACAAACTGGACTACCATTTCAAATGTCCCTTCAGGAACAATTACATCCATTGCTTGTAGCAATACAGATGCAAACAAAGCATGGATCACCTACTCTGGATTCAACAACAACAATAAAGTTTTTCAAACCAATGATCAAGGTGCAACGTGGATTAATCTTTCAGGATCAATTCCAAACATTCCAGTGAATTGCATTGTTTACGAAAATAATTCCAATGATGCGATTTATATTGGAACGGATGTAGGAGCATTTTACAAAGACGCTACTTTAAGTGTATGGCAACCTTTCAACAATGGGTTACCGAATGTAATCGTTTCTGAATTGCACATCTATTATGCAACAAATATGATTCGTGCTTCAACTTATGGAAGGGGAATGTGGGAGTCTGGTTTATATGTTCCGGGATCCTACCCTCCTATCAGTGCCTTTGGTGCATCTGCAAATATTACATGCCCTGGAGCTGCAGTACAGTTCAATGATTTTTCATCGGGACAACCTACTAGTTGGGACTGGAGTTTCCCAGGAGGAAATCCAAGTACATCAACGCAACAAAATCCGTTAGTAAATTATAATGTAGCGGGAATATATCCAGTAACGTTAATCACTACCAATGCAAACGGAACCGACACCAAGCAAGTAAATAATTACATCAACATTGCTGCTAGTACACAACCCGATCCAAGTACTATTGGAGATGTACGTTGTGGAGCAGGACAAGTTAATCTTTCTGCAAGTGGATCAGGAACGGAACATTACGTTGGTGGGATGCAGCAGGCGGAGGAAACCTTGTTGCTACAGGAACTAACTTCTCCCCTAATATTACTGGAACAACAACGTATTATGTTGATGAAGAATTACCGCTTGGTGTGATTGATTACACAGGCGAATCCACAACAGGTATTGGCGCAGGAGCCTTGTTTACTGCTAATGATATTCGCGGTTTATATTTTGATGTAATCTCTCCTGTGATTTTACAATCTGTAGAAGTTTATTCTGGATCAGCTGGAAATAGAACCATAGAAATCATCGATGCACAAGGAAACACTTATGCGGATACCACTATTTTTATTCCAGCAAGCGGAACAAATTCAACAACCGTTAATGTAAATTTCACTCTTTATCCAGGAAATGATTATTTCATTAAATGCAGAGGCTTGGTTGATCTTTTTAGAAATTCTTCGGGTGCTGTATATCCTTACTTAAGCACTGCAGTTAATATTACAGGTAGTAATGCAGGATCACCAGGCTATTATTATTTCTTCTACTTCTGGACATTCCAGGAGATTGCTTGCAATACAGGAAGAACGGCTTGTGTGGCTTTAGATACATGTGCTGTAATTGGAATTGAAGATGTGTTTAGCAATAACACATTAGATATCTTCCCAAATCCAAATGATGGCAAATTCAATTTAACTTTTGATGCAAAAGTTCAAGCGGATTATATGGTTACGATCACAAACACTTTAGGTAAAAAAGTATTTGAATATCCATTAATGTCATTTGCTGGCGAGCACAAGAGAGCTATTGATTTGAGTCATTTGAGCAAAGGGCTATATTTAATCAATATTTCTTCTGGAGATAAAAAGATCACACGAAAGATCAATTTACAATAAAAGATATTCTTTCGTAAAAGTAGAAAAGCCTCTGTCGAACGACGGAGGCTTTTTATTTTCTATTACATTACTATTAAATCAATCTAACTATAATCCCTCAAAATAAAATAGGCTAGCAAATTAAATACAGATTCAAGAATTCACCTTGAACAAATTATTAATCGACGGTTCTTATAATTTTAGAAAAAGAAAGACTCAACAATAAAGTTTTTATAGTTACTGTTGTTTTTTAGATGCCACCAAATATTTAGCAATAAATCCTACGCCTACTCCTAGAACGGAGCCCATGGCAACTTTACCCAGATACATTCCGAGAGCAACACCAATCATAATACATCCAACAAAAACATAACCGCTAATATCTTTTTTTTCTTCACTCATAATTTTCAAATTTAAGATGGAGGAACACTTTTATTTTGATATAAATCTTTTGCTAAAATAGCAAAAAAATAAACTGTCCAACAAACTTTGAATTATTTGCGCTATCTAAAGATTTCGCGGTTTAGTTTCTAATTAAACTTTGTCGTGAAGTCGTAAAGCTTTCCTGCCCGAGTTGTGCACAAAATTTTCTCGCAAAGGCGCAATCCCGATATCTATCGGGACGCAAAGTTTTCGCAGAGGAGTTGTTAGTTCAATTTGCTCATAAAAGGGCGAGAAGTAGACACGTAAGTTCGCTTTCGATTAATTCTTTTTAACTCCCTCTCCCCTGGAGAGGGCGCGAAGCCTCGCGAGGGGAGAGGCTAAATCTTAATTTTGCATGAAATCTAATTTATCTCAATAAATATATGTGAAGTAGGCAAAATCTCATCTACTCTTTATACACCATCTCTGAAACACCTTGCAGAAGCATTGGTTTAGTCGTTCCATTATACTGGAGGATGAGCGGATGTGTAGCCGGAGAAATGATTCCCGTTTCCATCAGTTTAACGTAATTGAAAGTGATGGGCAACACGATGAATCGATATTGATGATGGTTCAATTTATTGGATTCAATAAATTCCACCTTTTCCTTTTGTGGTAATTCCATCATGTAACGCTCCTGAGGCTTTACCTTTGATTGAGCGTAATAGTCGATGGCTACCATTTGTTTGAGGTGTACATGCTGACTGTAATTCAACTCAACAAATTCAAACAGCAAATCATAAATATCATACAAAGTATGTTGATGGAAATCACGATGACTTTTAAAATATTCACCGAGTCCGAGAAGGAAATCAAAAATACTATATTGATGAGAAATATATTTCAACGTCAACACCGCACGTTTCTTATTCCAATAAATTTCCAAGGCTTCTTCCAATAAGGTGATTCGATAAAGCTCTTCCTTACTCAGGTATTTGCTTTGAATCATCTGATAAGGCGGCATGGGATCAAAAACATAGTCGTGCTGTTGATGTTTATTCCGGAGTGGTGTTCCGCGTAAAAATTTCAAGAAACCCAATTGCAATTCAGGAGGGTGAAGCTTAAATACTTCTTCAATACTCATCTTAATATCCGCCCATTCATCGAGTGGTAATCCGACGATAAGGTCAAGATGCATTTCAATTTTATTTTCGAGTTGTTTGATCACTCCACTCGTTTTATCAAAATTTTGCTTCCTACTTACTTGCAGATTGGCTTTTTGATTCACGGTTTGAATTCCAATTTCAAATCTGAACAAATCTTTAGGAATGTATTTTTGAATGAAGGCAACAATATCGGGATGTACAATATCCGCTGTAATTTCAAATTGAAAAACATTGCCCGGACGATGATTGTCGAGAATGAATTGAAAAATATCAATCGCAAAATCTTTCTTCACATTAAAAGTTCGATCGAGGAATTTGATGGTTCTTCCGCGTTCCATCAAAAACAACAAGTTCGCTTTAATATCTTCAATAGGTAAATACCTTACTTTATTATCGAGGCTTGCCAAACAAAATTCGCATTTGTACGGACAGCCTCGCGATGTTTCTACATAACATACTTTGTTATACAACTGGCTTGTATCATCATTTTCATACGGATTAATTCCTCTGTAATCCTCCAAATTAAAAGTTAAATCCTTCGGAAACATTTTTACTTCTCCTTCCGATTTATAAACGAGATTTGGCACTTGATCCAAGTTAGGATAATGATCAAGGAATAACGAAAACGGAATTTCTCCTTCACCCACAATGATGTAATCTACTTCATCTTTAGCAATGAAATCATCGTACTCATAACTAACTTCTGGACCTCCTAACAATATTTTTATTTCGGGATTCAATTGCTTCAAAAGACGAGCAACGGCTAAAGTGGGCGTGATGTTCCAGATGTAACAACTGAAGGCGATGACATCGTAGTCCTTGCATACATTCGCAATATCTTCTGGTTTTTCCTTGATGGTAAACTCCTTCCAGTCGAGGCCTTCGCGGTGCTTATTTAAAGAATACAAAAGTCGTATCGCCAAATTCAGGTGAATATACTTTGCATTAAGAGTAGTAAGGAGGACTTTCATGTGGGGTAATAACTGCAGCCCATAAATAAATTGAATGTGCAGTAAAGGTTGAATTCGATTTGGTCAAAGGTACTTCAATAAAGAATGAAAGAAAAGTAAAATTTAGAGGAAGTAGTACCTCTGGTCTTCAACTCATTTGTTTGTTAGAAGCATAACTCATTGATTACAGCACAAAGACACTCTTAAAATTATTTCCTTTTATCTTATGTTATGAGTTCGTGCTACTTCTTGTTCAAGGACAACTGTTTGAAGACTACAAAAAAGTTAATTGAGATTTCTGCCATCAGTCAAGATTTTCTGGTGCGGAATAGGTTACGTTTGGCATTTTTTTACTTGATTTCTTTAAGTCATAAGGTCCTGCACCACAATCATAATGCAACTTGCCATTTGATAAAACTTCAAATGTTGGTAATTGAAACTTATAATAGTCTTGTTCATTGCCTTGAGCAGTAATTTTTCCATTTTCATAAGTACCCCAAAATTCAATTCCGTGTGTTGCGTCACTTCCAGAACATGATCTGATTCTAAAGTTACCATTTTTTAAAGATATCTCAATAATTGGATGGTCATTATTACTCCAAGTGCCAATGAATTTATTTAAGTGATCTGGAATTCCATTTGACTTTGGCATAGTAACTTGCGTAGAAGTGGTGGTTGTTGAACTTTGCGACTGTGAATTTGTAGGTTTGTGATTTGCCATTTGAGTACTGTCAAATGCAATTTGCTTTTCTTTAAGTTCTAGCTCTTTTTGTTTTAAGTCAAGTTCCTTCTGTTGCAGTTCCAAATCTTTTTCCGATGTTTTCTGATTTTCTGAATTGTTACAAGCAACTTGTCCAAGGCCTAGACCGCTAAGGCAAATAATTGATAATAATTTTTTCATTGCAGTTTGTTTTAAGTTAAATTACTTATGAATTTGTTTGAAAGTCATACTTGATATTCAGCTGGAAATAATTGAGATCATAAAGGTCATAAGCTAGAGTTTGATGATTCTTAAGAATGGCCCATAACGAAGAAGGGATTAAAGAAGTTTTTAAAAAGGGGAATTAGATGCACAATTGTTTGTTTACCTTCAACTGTTTGATAGAAGTATAAATGTGCGTTAACCACTCAAAGCCCCAAATTTTAAAAATTCCATTTAATCTATATGTTATACGCAGCCAAGTTATTGATACGAAGCACATCAGTTTGAAGTCCGCACGAAGTTTGTAGATGATGATATTCGTATTTTAATCTTGTTGTCGCTTTTTCTCATATTTTAATAATTCATCGTGAATAGCAACCGCAATAAAAAACCCAACTAATGCTACAAAAAAAGCAATACCAAAACTCCAATCTGCTCTCCCTTTTAAATTATCTTCAAGAATAAAATAGCTTGTTAATCCCAAAAGAATCATTGAACAGAAACCTCCCCCTGCAAATCCACAAATTAATCTATGGTTGTCTTTATATTTTGTAGCATACGCTAAAATACCTAATAGCGCACATGTTATAGCGATTATAGCCCAAATGCTTTTTTGTCCTTTTGGGTTTTCGGTGCGATTAGTTTCTCCTCCGAAAATGTTGCTTTTACCTGGATCGTTTACTCCAGTTACTAAATCAATTCCCTTGACTGAATAAACAACTTGATTGTTACATTTTAAATCAAAAAATGAAAAGAAGAAGCAAATAATCACAATTCCAAATGTTGCTGGTGAAAACATTTTTAGATTACTTTCTGATGCTAAGTTGGAAGTATTAATAACAAGAGGCTCATCAATTTTTTTTTCTTCCAATCGAGGTTGTGAAGTGATACTACTACTAGATTTTTTGTTCTTATTAAAATAAAAAACAGCAATGAGAACTATCACGCATAGGATAAAACAAAAAATAAGCTGGGGCGTATGGTTCGCTGACGCTTGCAACAAGATTGAATTTAGTTTCATAATAATTTAGTTTAAATAGTTGCCTACTCTATTCGGTTTTAGGTAACCTGTATATTTTAATTTCAGTTCGTTAAAGTTAATTTAGTGCACCACCGTTCAGTGTTTGATGAGAGCTTCAGTATGACTAATATTATAGAAAGGAATAAAGTAGTTTTTAAATATTGGATTAATGCATAACCCAATTTGTTCTTCTTACAAATGAATTCCTGTTTCTTTTTAGCATTAATTCCTCGGGAACAAATAAATTATGTTGTTTTAATTAATTATTGGGTTTGTCTTAAACGAATTATTCTTTAATTATTTTTTTGACGATAGTTTTGTTTTCCTCAACAATTTGCATTAAATATACTCCAGCAGGATGATTAATAAGATTTACTTCGAATTGAGTTTGATTAACACCTAGGAACTCTTCGACTTTCTGACCATATATATTATAAATGATTATTTGACTGATTTTCCTATTACTTTTAATCCCAAAATTTTCAATGAAAGGATTAGGAGATAGAATTATTTCATTTTCATTTAAAATAGAGGTAATGCCTAAGATGGCGTTGTTAAAATAAACTGTATCTAAAATGCAATTCCTTAAAAAAACACATGAATAGTTTCCACTTTGATTAATTGAAAGATAATTGGTAGTACTAGTATCAAACGGGGAGTTATTTAAAAACCAATAATACACTGGGGAATTATTGTATGAACAAGTTAATTGATTTATTCCAGTGTTGTTTAATGAATTACTAAAATTATATGATGTTAATTTAAAGAAATCAACATCAGTAGTGTTGTTAGGTTTTTCAAACATACCTAGGCATAAAATATTATCGTAAGTATCAATGGCTAATTGTTCCCCCAAATTTAATCCCATCCCATTTTGATTGAATTGGATAGATGAAAGCGGATTAAATGTGGAATTTAATTTAAATAAAATCCTATTGTTAATGGTTGAATTAATTTTATTTTCATACAAAATTGAAATACTACCAACGGACGTGGTCGACTTGCGTGCCGTAACAAAATGTTGATTAATCCCATCTAAGGCTCCAATTGATGCATTGTTCAACAAAAGTCCACTTGAATTAAACCTGAGAATTCTAATTGTTTTATCAATAACTGTACTGATTGTATCGCTATCGAATTCTCCAAATACTATTAAATCTCCATTATGATTAAATAATATTTCTAATCCCTTGCTAGCGCTTAATGAACTAAATGGTATTGTATAAAAATCAGAATTAAAATTTTGTGATGTTTGTACATTTAAACATGTATCTCCATTTCTAATCCTCTCTCCTACAATAAAAATATCTCCACTCACTGATTTGCAAAAATCTATTGGATATGATTCTCCACAATTCCAACAATTGCTCCAATTAGAGAATCCATTATTTGTGCCTGTAATGGAGTTAAAGTAGAGTATATTAGTTCTTCCAATTCCGCTAAGAACTGCTCCATTAAGAATTATGACCACATTATTAGAAGTTTCAAGAATTTTTAACATGGTTGAGCTCCAGCCTGATAAAGTATTAAATTCATTATAGGTATTTATTAACACGCCATTAATATTACTTAGTGATCTTACAAAACCACTTTGTGAACCATAATTCCCGCATACAAATACTGTATTGTTACTTGTTACAAAAATATCCAAAGGAACATCGTCTAAATTTGTATTTATATTTTCATTGTAAATCCAACGAACTATTCCATTTTGATTAAGAGAAATAACAATTAAATCTTGACCACCCGTATTAAAGCTATCGGTATTAGCTGCAATAAATATATTCTGAGAATTATCCAAGATTAATTTATATGATATGTCAATTCCGTTGTTGGGAAAAGTATATGTCCAAACTAAATTGTTAAATCCATCGAATTTTTTTAAAACAATATCACTGCTAGTTAAAAAAGATTCAATGTTCATTAGTATTAAGGTTCCACAATCAGAAGTAGAAACAATATCAACTGGACTATCATTTAAATCATCAATGCCGTTAAACATTAATTGACTGTTTACTGCTAGATTTTGACCTCCTACCAGCGTAGTCAAAAAAATAATAAAAAGTAAAATCAGGTATGTAGATTTCATAATCGGGCTTCTAAATTTTTTATAGGTTCTCATTGAATTCTTTTAATTATTATCAAAAAGTTTTTTGTTAGTTGGGTTTTAAGTTTAAAAAGATGGATTACACTACTCTTTCATCAATTTCATCACCTTATCACCTGATTTTATTAAATAAAGTCCTGAAGATAAATTACTAATATCCATAGTGAAAACAGGTTCATTATTTGATTGTGAGAATACATATCTACCATGAATATCTAAAATTTCCACTTTTCCATCATGTCCAGAAATATGTAAAAGTCCATTTACAGGATTTGGGTAAGCCATCAATTCATCATTGTAAGTCATATCATCCATGCGTGCGCCAGAAGGACCATAAATAGTAATAAATTTATTTACTACACATGCCCCTGCCGCATTTGTGTTTCGAATACGCACTTTATATTTACCTGTGTCGGGGTAAGAAACGGAAAAGACACTGTCTGTACCTAACACCGTTGAACTGCCAGTTTTATACCATTTATAGTTGCTTACTGCATAATTACTACTTGCAGTAAGTAAAGTGCTTTGGCCAGAGCCGATTGGGTTCTGAGAAGCGGAAATTGAGTAAGTCGGAGGAAAATCATTAAAAATTGATCCCACCCAATATGTAGTTGCTGAACAGCCTAATGAATTGGTGATTTTTACTGCAGGGCCTCCCACTGGAACAATCCAAACGCAATTATTACAAGTTACTGGAATAGTATTAGCAGTAGGAACCCAAATGCCACCGTTATCCACCTCATATGTATTGCCAACCCCAGACGGGTTTCTCGCATCGCTAAATTTAAATAAACCGCCATAACAGGTGTAAGCAAAGCTTGTACCCGGCTTTGGAGCCTTGTTTACAGTTATTGTAGTGTATAAAGTATCCTTGCATCCCGTGCCCGCTTCATAGAATATGCAACGGAACTCTCCGTTATCCACATAGTGAAACTCGTTTGTATGTAAAACTCCATTAATAGTATCTATATAAAAATTGATTGGCGGATTAATCCAACTAGCTGATCCAGTTTTGCGGAGCTTAAATTTGAATTTACCTTGCTTTTGAAAATTACGGATGACAGTAATGTTTACTTGGTTGTAGTTCCAAAACTCTACTGACTCACAATTATTATCTTTTGATACTGACAATCCCGTCATTTCGCCGGCCAGGCATTGTGCAGGAGACTGATCCACGAAGAATAGGTTTAAAACTATCAGAAGGCAGAAGGTGAATTTGGTTTTCATAGGTAAATTAGATTAGGTTAAGTGATGTTACTAATTAGGTTTGGTAGTTTGACTTTGTTAAATACAGATTTCTATAATACAAATGTAAAATAAGCTTCGACATATACTACATTGACATTCTATATGGCAGTAACCATTTATTATATGGTCATATCTTTAGTTTTTTGTACCTAAGCTCAAGAATATCATCGAAAAAACAAACCTCTAGTTTCAAGGAATTCGAGAAACTCGCTTTTTTTCCTCCTCGAGACATCAATTTCCGTCACTTTATTCAAAACAACTACACTAGTCTCTCCTTCATTACGTAATTCACTAATGTGATTGCTATTTACGAGATAGCTGTCGTGCACCCTAAAAAAACCTAGCGATGGAGTTAATAAAACTTCAGTGGCCTTTAGTGGCTTTGAAATGGTTTTAACCACGCCAGAAATCATATGTATTTCCGTATAAGGCCCTGAGGCTTTACAATACAATATCTCTGATGGATCAACAGCCTCCTTTCCTCCTACTTTGGGAAGAAAAAATTTTTGAGGGAAATTTCTTATTGGAATTGGAGTTTGCAATGTCGTTTCCATCGGTTTGGAAAATTTATCTAATATTCTTTTCTCAACAGAATAGAACTCATCCAAATCAATTGGTTTTAGTAGATAACCGATCACGTCAAATTGATTGATGGCTTTTATAGCATATTTTTCGTAGGCAGTTGTTAAAACGATTTTGAAAGTATGCGTTTCTAATGCTTCCCGAATCATCTCTAAGCCAGATTTTAAAGGCATTTCTATATCAGATACTACCAGAGCCGGCTTAAACTCCTGAATGAGTTTAAGACCTTCAGCGGCTGATTTCGCTATACCTACGACATCGAAAGATTCTGAATAACTGCATAAATATTTCTCTAATGTTTGACGTCCACTTAATTCATCATCAACGATTATTGTAGTTATTTTATCCATACTAAATAATGATTATCAACTTGATTTTCTAAATCCCACTTTATTCTACAGCCCTAAATATATATAAATTATTATTTCAATGCTTTTGAAGATCAATTAATAATTAGAATTAACAAAGAATTCTAAAAAAGTATTTTAAGCTATATCTTCATTACCTCTATTCTGAATACTGATATTTAAAACAACCATTGTCCCAGCAGATGTTAATTCTTCATTATATAAATCGGTAATTTCAACAGGTTTCAAACTAAAATCAGGTCCATTAAAAATTCGAATGCGTTCTTCTGTAAGTGATACTCCTAATGATGAATCTGTTGATTCCCTTTTATGTTTTTTGCTTGCGACGCGTCCAACCCCATTGTCTTCTATTTTAATGATTAGAATATTCTCTATTTGATTTATCGAAATTGAAACTTTCCCTTTTTCTTCGATTGTCATAATTCCATGCCATAAACTATTTTCTACAAAAGGCTGAATAATCAAAGGAGGAAGTAATAATTGATTTTGATCAATTGCTGGATCAACATAAACCTCATACTGGAATTCTGAATTAAATCTCATTTTTTCAAGTTCAACATATAGTAAAAGTGTTTGCAGTTCCAAGTGGAGTGAAATAGATGATTGACGTGAATTTTGAAGTACATTTCGAACTAGTCTAGAAAATCTGGTCAAACTTCTAGCTGCAGTTTCTGTGTCCTTTTGTAGAATACAATTGTGAATACAATTTAACGAATTAAAAATAAAATGCGGATTAATTTGAAGGCGAAGAATCTGAATTTCATTTTCAAGAGATATCCTTTGAATTTGCTCTTCATGCTTTTGTCTTTCCTTTTCAATTACTAAAGCTTGTGCTTCATTTACGGCAATCAGTGCGTTTCTAAGTCTGCGTGCAGAACGTACGTTAATAAGAAAACTGATAACAATCAAAATCACGAGAGTTCCTAGCACTATGCTTATCAGAATTAATTTATTTTTATCATCACGCTCAAAATCGATCAAATTATCTTGCACTTCTATTTCATTACTTAATTTTTCCACTTTTAATCCATCACGATTAAACACTTTTATTGAATGCAAAACATTGTATAAAGAATCCGATAAACTTATGGCTTGAGAATAATACTTCTGCATTTCAGAAACATTATTTTTTAAATAAAATTGCTCACCTAATTGTTTATATACATACTTTTTATGTTTTGCTTGAAAGTATTTTAACGGAGCTAAACTATCAATCTGCATCAATTCATCTAAATACTCCAAAGGTAAACCACTGAGTAAAAATCCGTCATCATAATTTGTCATAACTGAATAATAAGGACAATATTTGTCAGAAATAAGAAAGTATTTTATGGCACTATCCAAATTACTGCTAGATGCTAGCTTCGCGTTTTTGAAATGCTCCGCAAGTAAAAGAGCAGATTTTGATATATAACCGCTATCATTCATTGATTTCCCATGAAAATAAATTTCTAAAAGGATATTATACTGCTCGGCTCGGCGATTGGCTTTATCCAGAAATATAGCCTTTTGACTTAATAACGGATATACCATTTTATCCTCCTTCATTTCAATGCATATTGCTATAGCCGTATCTTGATATAGTATGGCTTTGTTGTAATCAGCTGGGATTATTTCATCAACAAGTAATTTTGCAATATTCTCATAAACAAAATATGATTTTTCTATAGTACTAGATTTCTTTCCTGCTTCAATACAATCTAAATAATATCCTAGGCGATCTTGAGGTGGTAAATCATTTTTTAAGCGACCTAGTCGTTGTCCAATTAGCCAAATTTTTTGCAGATCATTATACTTTTTGTATAATACAAAACTTTTTTTAAGATGGTAAGCTGCTGTATGTTTACTTGTACCAAAATAATTCAGATGTCCAATGTAGTCGTGAGCTCTAGCCTCAAATAGCTCATTCTTTATCTTTAGTGCTGTCTTAAGCGCATTCAAATAATTGCTGTATGCAGCTTGCGGATTGTGACTTTCATGTATTACACCCAACGTAATATAGTATTCTGGTTCCAATGCGGTATAACCCTGGTTTAAATAGTCTTTGCAGGCATGTTGTGCAAGGTTAACAGCACTATCCAATTTTTCATATTTCCAATCAGTAATATTATTTGACCCATTTCTATTTACATACTTCCAGGCAAGATAACGAGTTAAAGAAAGGTTATAAAGTAGATTTGCCGATGCTAGCTTTTCAGAATTAATTGACTTGCCCTTGTTGTTTTGGGAAATACCAATAGTTTCTTTAAACTCAATTAGCAATTTATAAGCACTATCGTAATTGCATTGTGAACTTAGATTATTAATATTTTTATACCCACTATCTGATTCAATATAAATTCGAAACAATCGGATTTGATTAGAATCATTTAAGGATACACCAGCTTCGGTCTTTAAATAACAGAAGAAAACTAGTAAGGTTGCAGGTACTATTGTTTTTAAGGAATATTTCATAGTTGAATTCGATATTTTTAGAACTGAAATGTCTATATTCTCAATAATTTAGTATACTATATTACTTCAATAATTTCTTCTTGTTAAATCAACAACCCATTAGTTCATCGAATGTGTTTCCTTAAAATAATTTCGACACGAGTACCCATCGGCTGTCCATAATTGTCAAATAAATCAATTATTTTTAAAGGTGTATCCACATTAATCCCTTCATTGAAGTATCGCAATCGATCTGTAGTTAAAACTACACCCACTGATTCATGCCCACTGTGTTTGTTGTCAACTCTGGTTAAATCTCGTCCCACACCGTTATCCTCAACGCTGATTGTAAGATAATTTTCAGAGGATACAATATCAAGGGTTATAATGCCATCTCTATTACTAGTCATCAACCCATGCCAAATACTGTTTTCAACAAATGGTTGAATAATAAGTGGTGGCAAATAAACTTCTTCGGGGTTAATTTGCAAGTCTATATTTACATTAAATGAAAATTCACGTTCAACTCTTGTTTTCTCAAGATCAACATAAAGTGTAAGTGTTTCCAACTCCTCGTTAAGCGTGCATAATGAATTTCTTGAATTGTCCAAAATCTTACGAATTAAACGAGAAAATTTAGTTAAATTTTTTGAAGCTGTTACTGTATCTTTATTAAGAATACAATTATGAATTGAGTTTAATGCGTTAAAAATAAAATGCGGATTCATTTGAGCCCTTAGCAACTTCATTTCCTGCTCAGCAATATGTTTAGCAAATTGTTCTTCATGAAATCTTCGATCTTGCTCTCTAATTACTGATTGGGATTTAGAATTTTCTTCGAGCGACTTTTTAAGCAATGAATTTGCTTTTATGGCTTTATATATAGCAAAACCTAATAATAGCAACAGTGCACTCAATGTAGCACTGAAGTACATAAACATGCTCTTATCCTTTCGCTCTTTCTGGATCATCGCATCTTGCTCCCTAATTTCCGCTTCACTAGCTTTTATTACTCTAGTTTGCGCAGCGTCTGGAACCTTGCTTTCAAGGAAACAAGAAAAAACAGAGTCGGACATGTTTAACAACTTCTCAACTTCCAATCTATTTATAGGAAGCTGAGCTTTAAGCTTACACAAAATGCTTTCTCGTCTAATGTAGTATAGATAAGGTAAATTACTCAATGGAAATTCTTTTCTTGAGTTTGTCTGCAAATTCAAAGCGAAATAATGACTAAGAACTCCTGAAATAAACTTGACTGGATAACGATTCCACTTTAAAGGTATATTTCTTTCTGCCAATTGAAAATAATATAAAGCACTATCACAATTTGCGCTCAAGTTGCTATTGATATTTTCTTGAAAATAGCCGGCAATTAACAATAGTAAAGAAAATGTGAATGTAGAATCCTTTTTCGAAATGGCTAATTCAAGTTGATCATGTCTATTTCCAAGATATTCCCTTTCGCTACCCAATTTATGATTACACGCTGCCTTTATTTCTAGGTTGTTTATTTTACACACATGATCCGCATTGTTCCTCCAGATAAACATTGCGCTATCACAAAATTTTATTGCCAATTGAAGAGTATCTTTTGACTTGCTTTCAGAATAAAAACGAGCAAGGTGCTCCCATGAATAAGCCAATTTATCCTTATCACCACTTTTTTTATATAGTTCAATACTTCCATTATAAAGCAAAATTTTTTGTTTGTGGGTAAGTGAATTGGGAAATGATACTATTAATTCTGAAATAATCCCAGCTTCTTTGTACATCCCGATCTTTTCAAATAGTGTCATCGCTTTCAACATGTACTCAAGCATAACATACTTTGAACTTCCGAAAAGAAACAAATGACCAAGTCTCTTATATGCTTTTGCTTGTAACGTATCATCCTTGTATTGTTGGCCAATTAAAAGAGCCTCCTTTGCAATTCGAATAGCCTGCTCTTTATCTTCTACTTGGTAATGTGATACTTTTGCAAATAATATTTCAGAAATTGTTTTATAATCACCTGATTGCTTAGCGTATTCGTAAGCCTTATTAATTTGAAGAGAAGCACTATCATATTCTGGGCCTGCTTCGACAGCCATTTCGATTCTTGAAAGACATTTTAGATATAGCGCCTTATGTTTATACAATTGTAAACTATCTAATCTCAATTTAGGATCCTTTTCTACTTTATAAATCTCTTTTTCATAGAGCGCAATGAGTAGTTCCGCTTGATCTTCCTTATAGTTATCCAATAAAGAATCAATTGCATAGTAAATACTATTCAGTTTATTATAGCCAACAAGTCTATCGATATCAATTGCGAATGAAGAATCAATACATAAGAGATGTAATAGAGTAACTCCGATAAAAAGTAGTTTTGATTTTGATTTTAGCATAATCTAGAATTTAATGAAACAAACATAACAACAAAATTTAATGAGCTAGTGAAATAGAATAAATGTAGAATAAAATAAATTGTAATGATTAAGTCGCACTACCATCCAATTGAAGTATTGTGCCGCTTAAACGCTAATTGTTACCACTTAATAACTGGAAGTAATACATGAATTTTAAACTCCGATTTTAGCACTTATTATAAAAATAAATATGATAGTTAAACCGACCTATTGCTTGCCGATAAAACTAAGACCAATTAAACAATAAATTGATATTCAATTATATAAAACTAAAACAATTCGTTCACAACTGATCTCTATCTATATAAATCAACTTAGATATATGAACAACTAGTTTTGCACTTGCGTGTAAATTAGGAACTATTAGTTTTTTTTGTATCTTGGTTTAAGTTAATTGTTGTGCATATAGAAATGAACTTAAATACAGTAACAATAAATCAAAGAAACATTTAAATCTATAATAACCAAATATCATGAAATCAATTCTCACTTCGCTTCTGTTAATGCTTTTGAGTAACTCCTTTGTTTTTTCTCAAAGTTTAATTACTGTCCAGCATAATGGGACGCCGACTTTTTTTGCTAGTTTGGATAGTGCTATTATTGCTTCTCAGAATGGGGATACAATTTATGTGCCTGGTGGAAGTTTTAATTTAACTACTTCAATAAATAAAATTCTCCATGTTTTTGGTGTAGGGCATAATCCCGATTCAACATTAGCAACTGACAGAACAGTTATTTCTGGAGGTGTAAATTTATTATCAGGTGCTTCAGGAGGTTCACTCACTGGAATTTATTTTCAAAGTGGTACAACATATAATACAGGTCAAATCTTGTTTTCTGATAACGTTATTGGTTATAAAATTTCGAGATGTTATATAAGCGGGGGAATTAGTTGCGACAGTGCTGGAACAACGAATATTGTAATTTCCGAATGCATGATCGGTGAATATAGTCTCTGTTTTACTTGCTCTAATTGGTATTCTATTTCCATGCTCACAAGTGTAAATAATCTAATTTCAAATAACATAACAAAAGCAAAAGTACGTGCAAAAGAAAGTTCAATTTTAAATAATATTTTGCTTAATAATTCTAATGATGCTTTAAGTTGTAATAGTTGTCTAATTGAAAACAACATTGCAATTAGTAATTCAACTAACTATCATTCGTCTTGTGTCTTTCACAACAACATCAATCTTGGAGTAAATGGAGTAGTTGGAAATGGAAATCAAGGTTCAAATAATTATTTGGGCATTCAATTTAATCCATTATTTGTTAATTATTCAGGTGTTTTAGATTATACTTCAAATTTTCATCTGGTTCAAGGTTCACTATATATAAATGCTGGTTTTGATGGAACAGATATTGGAATTTATGGAGGACTTTATCCTTGGAAAGAGGGCTCCGTCCCATTTAATCCACATATACAATTAAAAAACATTGCCAATACAACAGATGCAAACGGAAACTTAAACATCAACATACAGGTTGGTGCTCAGGATCATTAATTTTTTCTTGGTACTATATTGTATGAAAAAGTATTTCATTCTCTTTATTTGGTTTGCTATAAATAGTGCAAGCTCTAAAGCGCAGGATCTTGAGTTAGTTGCCGGTAGTTTGGTTGCAACACCTTCCTCGGTACATATTGGAGAAAATCTGGAAGTTTCCTTTTCTGTAGTTAACAGTGGTTCGGCAACTGCGGGTAAATCATATACCGGTATTTATCTTTCAACTTCGGGCTCCCTTAGCGGTGCTAGATTGTTGAGCACAATTTCACTTGAAGAATTGGGGTCAGGAGAGAGCACTCAAGTAAAGTATAAACATCCAATACCCTATAATGTTCCTCTGGGTAACACCTATTTGGTAATTAATCTCAATGATCAGAGTTCAATCTTTGAAACAAATACTTCCAATAATATTAGTGTTTCTCCGGTATTAAATATTTCAACAACTTGGGCGCAACAAAATTTGCCTTATCCTATTATTTTTATTCATGGTTTTAACGACGATAATGAAACTTGGGATACGCTAATTACATTTATGCAAAATACTTATGGCTACTCTTATGGAGGTAAAATGGATTTCTGTTTGAATACTGATTCTTCGAATTCTACTTCCGAACTTTTTGCCGATTTTCATGACTTTATAACGGAAACAGGGCATACTTTAAATCCTTTACCATGTGACATGTATACGATTAATTTTTCCAATAATCCGGATGGAAGTTATCCTTATATAGAGTCATTTCTTAGTCATCAGGCCGCTGCACATAAACAAGGCTATGCTGTTAAAAAGGCCATAGAACACATATTAGACAAGACAGGTAAAGACAAGGTTATATTAGTTTGTCATAGCATGGGCGGCCTAGCTGCAAGGGCATATTTACAAAATCCAGCCTGGAATCAGCAACCTGATAATAAAAAGCACGTAGCTAAATTATGCACCATTGGAACCCCACACGGAGGAAGTAATATTGGTTCTGGACTCCCTTCTGGTGTTGCTGTTTACGCAGCTGCAATTGCATTAGGATATGATCTTAGGTCCGATGCAATGAGGGATCTTAGAACTAGCTATTATTTTTCTAACTTTTTCCCATTACACGTACCAAGGCCATCTACATTTTTATTTGGCGGGAAGGAAGATTTATATTATATGTTAGATCAAGCTCATTATTTACCGAGTCCAATACCTCCAAATATACTTGTCCCAGTAATTCCTATACCCTTTTATAATTCTGACGTAGATTGTGATGGCAATTCTTCAGGCTTAAATATTGCAGGAATTAATTCTAAAAGTATTCCAACAGATATTAACTATTCTTGTTTGATTGGAACTGGGGAAGTTTTTCCTATTGTTGGTGATGGGGTCGTAACTGCATATAGTCAAAACATTAATAATTTTTTGCAAGTTGATGCTGATTTATATGAATTGCCTGATCCAGCCTTAAATTTGACATTCAACCCAGATTCACTTTGGCATGTCATTCTTAATAAACAAGTTTATAATATCCTCATGGGAATGGATGAGCCGAAAGATTATACTAATAATCGAGCATACAATATTTCATCAGGACAACTATATTATGGTCATATTACTTATCAACCGGTAACTGCACTACCAAGGGATTTTGACAATTTTGAATTTAATATGCCCTCGAGTGGTATTTTATCGCTAGAAGTATTCAATATTCCAACTCCATTATTTTCAATAAACATTTTCAACGCTTCAGGGAATAATGTCTACTCAGTAAACAATAATGGCAAAAGTTATTTGAATATTGGAGCTAATCTTTCTTCTGGAAAATACCGGGTTGTACTATCTGGTATCCCTACAACTGATTCATGGAAATATCCATATGCTTTTAGGTGTACATTTACTCCAGCGTCAACTACATGCACTAGCACAACCTACTTAACCACAAGTACAGGTGTTTTAAGTGATGGAAGCGCAGCTTCAAATTACAACAACAATTCCGACTGCAAATGGCTCATTAAACCAAGTGGAACAACAAGTGTAACGTTGGATTTTTCAGCTTTTAATTTAGATAACACAGACACTCTTATTGTGTATGATGGAAGCTTTATTACTTCGCCAATATTGGCCAAACTAACAGGTAATTCTTTGCCAGCAAGTATTACTTCAACCGGAGGCAGGATGTTAATACGTTTTGTTTCTGACGTAGCTTTAATAAGTACTGGGTGGGATGCTTCATACACAGCTACAGTTATCCCAACTTATTGTTCTGGAGGAAATATACTATCAACTTCATCAGGGAGTTTTACTGATGGAAGTGACACCTCAAACTATTCGAACAATTCGCAATGTTCGTGGTTAGTATTCCCCGCTAATGCCTTGTCTGTTACAGTAAATTTTACAGTATTTAATATTGATTCAATAGATGATGTAGTTAACGTTTATGATGGACTGGATAATAGTTTTCCGTTATTGGGTACTTTTACCGGAAGCAATCTGCCGCCATCTATAACCTCAACTGGTGGGGCTTTATTTGTTGAGTTTTTAACAAATGATACTATTACAAGATCAGGGTGGCGAGCTGCTTATACTTCAGTTCTATTAGGAGGAAATACCGGTATCACTGATTATGAATATTGGTTTGACGATGACTATGCTAATGCAATAAACATTCCGGTAGTACCACAACAGACATTAAATATTAATTCAGCATTCCCAACTAATAGTTTATCGTACGGCCTACATACGCTTCATGTACGTTTTAAAGACAATAACTCTAATTGGAGCTCAGTTACCTCTAAGTATTTCTACAAAGAAAATAAATTACCTGTAGGTGCAAATTTTTTAAAACAATGTCAATATTGGATTGATGATGATTTTGCAAACCACGTAGATAGTTTTATCACTTCTTCACAATATCAATATGAATTTAGCCCTTATTTGCCGGTATCGAATTTAAGCAATGGATTGCATACTTTAAATATTCGTTTCTTGGATAATAATAGTACATGGAGTTCAACAGTTAGCAAGTATTTTTTTAAATCAACAATGAATCCAACAGGTCTCTATAGAATGGCTAGTTATCGTTATTGGTTTGATAATAATACCGCTAATTTGACGAATAAAGTATTTTCTTCTCCTCAAACTCAACAGAATTTATTTGATACATTAAGTACATCAGGATTAATTAATGGAACTCATCTTTTTCATATCCAATTTCAGGATGAACTTTCACAATGGAGCTCCGTTTTAACAGACACATTTAATGTAACAAATTGTACAAATAACCCTACAATTTCTGGTGCTAATGTAATATGTTCCGGTACTACGACTACTATCAATGCTGGGCCAGGCTTTTCTTCCTATATATGGTCCAATGGTTCTACTTCACAAACTATTTCAGTGACGACAAGTGGCCTTTATACTGTGACAGTAACAGATGCCAATGGTTGTACAGGTTCTGATACAATCAATTTAACAGCGCAAAACTCTCCAATTCCTAACATAAGTGGCACTAATATAATATGTGACGGAGATGTTAGTCTACTTGATGCGGGTAGTGGATATCAAAATTATTTATGGTCTACCACCGATACACTTCAATCTATTTCCGCTACTACAAGTGGACTTTATTCGGTAATTGTAACTGATGCAAATGGCTGCACAGGAATTGACTCATTTTCGTTATTGGTTAACTCGCTTCCTTCAATTACAATCAATCCTTCAGGCAGTTTATGTAATGGCTCATCAATAACATTAGATGCTGGTGGTTTATTTAGTAGTTATTTGTGGTCAACCAGCAGCTCCATTCAGACAATTGTTGTTAGTCAACCAGGTACGTATAGTGTTACAGTAACAGATTCAAACTCGTGTTCAAATACTGATAGTGTATTCGTGCCATTAATTTCGGTGGATACTTCGATAACAACAAACGGAATCACATTTACTGCATTAGCAAATAATGCAGGCTATCAATGGATATATTGCGATAGTGTTTTAGTAATTGGAGAAACCAACCAAACTTTTGCTGCCTCTCAAAATGGATCTTATGCTGTTATTATTTCTCAAAATGGTTGCGTTGATACTTCAAGTTGTTTCCAAACTACATCTGTTGGTTCGTTTGATATTGGTAATAATAATTCAATTACTTTCTATCCAAATCCAACAAATGATTTACTTTATGTTGTTTTAAAAGGCAAGAGTGATGATACATTTATTATTACACTAATAAATAAAATAGGTCAAAATGTATTACAGAAAACACTTTCGGGAAATAACGCAACTTTGGAAACTGAATTAAACCTCAAACATTTGGCGAGTGGTCTCTATTATTTAAAAATAGAAGGAAAAAAAACATACCATGTAATTAAAATTCAAAAAATCTAACCTAAGAAAATAGCGCCCTCCTTTTCAGAAGAGCGCCGGGCATAACCTGCTAGGGTTGATTATCGAGTGATACCGTAGCTAAGCTCGGCGGTAAATTTTTGGTCGATGGCACCAATGCGTTGTGCAGCAGCTTGGGTAATTTTGATGATGGCTGCATTATTGTCGCCGGTGTCGGGTAAAGTGCCCACCACTTTTACAAAGACCGAGTTATTATTCATTCGGTTGGTTACCTTGATGATGGAACCCACAGGGGCAGTACGGTGTAAGGCATAAAATTTATTCTGATTCAAATCTCCCTCAACCAACCAAGTTGCTACACCGATCTCGGTTACTTTTTCTACTTCTACTCCACTCTTGGGATCTTTTTCAATCACACTCGTACGTGAAGTACCTGGATTATCATAAACTTTAGGTAACTCGGTTGTATCGGTTGATTTAGTGGATTCAACAATAACAGGTGTAGAGGTCACTTCTTTTACCGGCTCTTTTACTGATTCTTTTACTTCTTCCTTTGGTGCAATTGCTGGTGTTGATTTAACAACAATTTCTTTGGCTTCATTTTCATTGACCGTTTTTATTTCGGTAGATGCTTTTACGGTTTCCTGTAGGACAGGAATTACTGATTTAGAAAGCGCATTTACTTTTAATTTTTGCCCTATAGCCACTGCGTTTGAATTCAATCCATTTATTTTCTTCACATCATCAACCGACATGCCGTACATTTTTGATATCGCATAAAGCGTTTCTCCTTTTTGAACTGTATGTGTTTGCTTTGAATTTCCCTCTGTGGCTGGACTCGCTATAGTAGTTGTTTTTGCTTTAGGAGATTCTTGAATATCCGCTACATTCTTAGCTTGAGATGGAGATGTTGTTGGAGTTGAAGTTGGTGATGATGCTAAAACAGGAATATTAATTATTTCGCCAATCTTCAAATTCATTGATTTAGGATTGGCTGCCTGGATTTCAACAACGGGAACATGATACTGTCGAGACAAGCTAGAATAGGTTTCTTTAGGACTTACCTTGTGCAACAAAAACTTCTTTCCGTTAATCCATCTCGTCAATAAAGAATCAGGATTATTAGCTTGCACCTGTCCTCCAATCATGATTAATAACAATATTAATATCCTCATCTTCACTTTGTTTAGACCTATCAGCTTTTCATTCATATCTTTACACAAGTATAAGATTAACCCCTCAGCATGACTCCCTATTCTCATTTCTCTTTTCAACACTTTAATTAACACGATGAAAACATCTAACTATTTCATTCTCGCCCTTATAACGTTACTCCTTGGATTCAACGTATATCAAGTATCAGGATCTGGTAAATCAGTCAAACAATCAATTGTATATCAAATAGATATAAAGGAAGAAATTAGTCCAGGCATGGCCAGACAAGTTTCCAAAGGGTTAACGGAAGCAAAAGCCCAGCATGCTGATCTGGTGATGGTAAGGATGAATACATACGGTGGAATAGTAGATGCCGCCGATAGTATTCGAACTTTATTTTTGAACAGTAAAATTCCTGTAATTGTCTTCATCGACAACAATGCAGCGTCGGCGGGCGCACTTATTTCCATCGCTTGTGAAAAAATTTATATGCGCAAAGGTGCAAGTATTGGGGCTGCCACCGTAGTTACTGAAAATGCCGAAGCTTTGCCTGACAAGTATCAAAGTTATATGCGCAGCATGATGCGTTCAACTGCAGAAGCGCGTGGTCGTGATCCGCGCATTGCTGAAGCGATGGTTGATCCTCGAATTGCCATTGAAGGAGTGAATGATTCGGGCAAAGTACTAACGCTAACCAGTACCGAAGCTTTGAAATTAAATTATTGTAATGGCATTGCCGAGAGTGAACAAGAAGCATTAGCCTTAGCAGGAATTACGAATTACAAAACCATATTATATTCACCTACATTAGTTGATCGCATGATAGGATGGTTAATGCATCCTGCCATTTCAGGAGTCTTAATTTTATTAATGTTGGGTGGTTTGTATTTCGAATTACAACAACCCGGTATTGGCTTTCCGTTAATCATTGCTGTATTAGCTGCGGTGATGTATTTTGCACCGCTTTATTTAGATGGGTTAGCTGCCAATTGGGAAATCCTAGTTTCAGTTATTGGGATCTTGCTGATTGCTGCGGAAATCTTTGTGATTCCCGGTTTTGGTGTAGCTGGTATTTCGGGATTAGTTCTTCTCCTCTTTGGATTGACAAGTAGTTTACTTCGAAATGATGGATTTGATTTTAGTGGTGTGAGCACACTCGCTTTTTCTACATCCATTGCAACTGTACTTTTAGGTATGGCGGGAGCGTTAGTACTGTTTCTTTTCTCCAGTAAATTATTGGCAAATAGTCCGATGTTTAAGAAGATGGTTTTAGCTACTGAATTATCGTCAGGCACAGGATATTCGTCGGCTATTAATCTTCCGGAAATTGGCACGCGCGGACAAACATCTTCTTTACTTCGTCCATCAGGAAAAGTAATTATAAATAATCATATTTATACAGCGAGTTGCGAAAGTGGCTTTGTGGAGATGAATGTAGAAGTGGAAGTAGTAAATATCCTAGGAGGAAATTTAATAGTTCGACCAGTGTAATACGTCAGGCAACTAATTATTCTTTTGCCCTGATGAAATACAATCCTAAGAAAGTAATAAATCCATTGACCAATAAAAGTTCATAGCCAAACTTAAATCCATTAAATAAAATGGGAGCATTTTCGGCGAGTATCCACGATAAACAAGGTGCGAGTAAACAAACCAATGGAACTAATTTTTCTTTCAGCTTTGATTTCATCAATACACCAAAAGCAAATAATCCAAGAAGTGGTCCGTAGGTATAGCCTGCTAATTTTAAGATGAGATCAATGATGGATCGGTTGTCAATCCAATGAAAAATAAGTACGCAGAGCAAGAACACTACTGCAAAACTAAGATGAACTTTTCGACGAATACTTACTCGCTTTTCTTCTGATATATTTTTATTTCGTTGAATCCCGACAATGTCAATACAAAAACTTGATGTGAGCGCTGTGATGGCTCCATCAGCAGAAGGAAACAAAGCAGAGATCAATCCAATAATAAATACCAAGCCCATCACAGGAGGGAAATACTGCATCGCCAATGTTGGGAATAAATCATCGCCTTTCAATCCAAGGTTATAATGATTACTGTACAAATACAATACTCCACCTAAAAATAAAAACAAGAAATTTACAAAAATTAAAATAATACTTAGCGTTACAACATTCTTTTGTGAATCCTTTAAAGTACGCACCGAAATATTTTTCTGCATCATCTCTTGATCGAGACCCGTCATGGTCAGTGCAATGAATGCTCCACCCAACAAGTGCTTAATATAGTGCGAAGGAGAATTAATATCAGTGAACAAAAACTTATCATAATCCAATGCATCCATCTGCGCCCATGCTTGCGTAAAAGAAAGATCGAGGTGTTGCAAAACATAAATCACACAAGCGATAAGTCCGCCCAGCATAAATGTTGTTTGTAATGTGTCTGTCCACACGATGGTTTTCACACCACCTTTAAATGTATACGCCAAAATCAACAACAAAATAACCACCGAAGTTACGATGAATGGAATGCCCAGCTGATTCAACACCAACTCTTGCAAAACCCGCACGACGAGATAAAGCCGGGCAGTAGCGCCAACCGTTCTAGACACCAAGAAAAAAGTAGCTCCTGTTTTATAAGATGTAGTACCAAAACGTTGTTCCAAATAATGATAAATGGAAGTAAGTTGTAAGCGATAATAAAGAGGCAAAAGAATAAATGCAACGCCCATATATCCTATAAAATATCCAAAAACCACCATCAGGTAGGACATTCCGGAGGCGGCAATGGTTCCAGGAACCGACACGAAAGTAACACCAGAAAGGGATGTTCCAATCATTCCAAAAGCGACTATATACCAAGGAGAAGACTTATTTCCGAGGAAAAAAGCTTCATTCCCAGCCCCCCTTGAGGTATACCATGAAATCCACAATAGTATTAGGAAATAGGCTGCTATGAGGAAGATAACGAGGGCTGGCGACATATTCTTTAAGTTCTTTGCAAAGTAAATTCGATAATTGGTGCATATTAAAGTCCAAATCAATTTTTTTGAACAAGGAGTATTCATAAATTTGTACAAAATAAGATCCCTTGCAAATTCCCTCTAAAATCCTCGATGAAGCCATTGATGCCTTTGCCCAGCTGCCGGGTATTGGACAAAAAAGTGCGCTGCGGATGGTATTGCACCTTTTAAAAACATCTCCCGAAAATGTAAATAATTTTGGAGAAGTGTTAATACGATTGCGCAAAGAATTACGTTATTGCCAAAACTGTTATAATATCACCGCTGAAAACTTATGCACCATTTGTGCTGATCCCAATCGTGACGCACTTACGGTTTGTGTGGTGGAAGATATTCGAGATGTGATCGCTATAGAAAATACTTCTTCCTACAAAGGACATTATCATGTGTTGGGCGGATTAATTTCGCCGATGGATGGAATTGGTCCTTCGCAGTTAAACATTGAAAGTTTATGTGAGAAAATTGGAAAAGGCGATGTAAACGAAGTGATTTCAGCATTAAGTACTACTATGGAAGGTGATACCACTTTATTTTATTTATACAAAAAACTAAAACCATATTCAATAAAAATAAGTACACTCGCACGAGGTGTTGCCATTGGTGGTGCTTTAGAATATGCTGATGAAGTAACTTTAGGGCGTTCCATCATCAATCGTATACCCTACGAAAATCATTTGGTGAAATAACCTGTCTTTTATCGCCGATGAAGCTCAGTATCATAATTGTCAACTACAACGTAAGATATTTCTTGCAACAATGTTTGCAAAGTTTACAACCTGCCATGCAAGGTTTGGAAGCGGAAGTATTTGTAGTCGACAATCACTCGAGCGATGGAAGTGTCGACATGGTGGCTCAACTTTTTCCACACGTAAAAATTATAGCCAATCATGACAACGTTGGATTCTCAAAAGCAAACAACCAGGGAATTCGTCAAACGCGTGGAGAGTATATTTTACTTTTAAATCCAGATACTGTTGTTGAAGAAGAAACGTTGAAGAAAGTATGTGCATTTATGGATGCGCATCCTGAGGCGGGCGGATTAGGCGTGCACATGATTGACGGCAAAGGAAATTTCTTACCCGAATCAAAGCGTGGGCTTCCAACTCCTGCCGTTGCTTTCTATAAAATTTTTGGATTAGCTACCCTCTTCCCTACTTCCAAAACATTTGGAAAATATCATTTAGGATATTTAGATAAAAACAAAACCAATGAAGTCGATGTATTGTCGGGCGCTTTTATGTTAATGCGAAAAGAAACCCTTGATAAAACGGGATTACTCGACGAAGATTTTTTCATGTATGGCGAAGACATTGATTTAAGCTATCGCATCACAAAGGCTGGTTATAAAAATTATTACTTCGCCGATACTCGAATCATTCATTATAAAGGGGAGAGCACTAAAAAGAGCAGTGTCAATTATGTTTTTGTTTTTTACAAAGCGATGGTCATCTTTGCTCGCAAACATTTTGCTCCTGGAGGTGCGGCGCTCTTTGCTTTTCTCATCAACATTGCGATTTGGTTGAGAGCTGGAATTTCCATTGCACATCGTTTTCTTTCACGTGTTTGGTTGCCTTTGTTAGATGGGCTATTCATTTATGGTGGAATGATTGCCATTAAAAATTATTGGTCCATCAATGCGCAAATAGCAAAGTATCCGCCCTACTTTATGGAAGTGGTGGTTCCCATTTACATTGGTGTATGGATCCTTAGTGCTTATCTCAATGGTGGGTATGATACACCCATACGAATTTCTCGCATGATACGCGGAATGTTAATGGGCACTGTCGTAATACTTGTAGGCTATGCCTTGCTCCCTGAAGATTTAAGATTCTCGCGCGCGTTGATTCTATTCGGAACGGCTTGGGCGAGTTTATACATTGCAGCTACACGTTTACTTTTACATTTAAGTGGACTCAAGAAATATCGATTTGCTGATAGTATCAAAAAAAGACTCATCATTGTTGGCGATGCGGAAGAGAGTCAGCGAGTGTTATCGTTAATCATGCTCAGCGGGAGCAACACCAATTTTATTGGATACGTAGCAGAAAAAAGCAGTTTAGAAAAAGAGCATCCTTTGCACTCACATTATCTTGGACATCCGGAAGAGTTAGTCGATTTAATTTCCATTTATGAAATCAATGAAATTATTTTCTGCGGGAAAAATCACACTTCGGCCGATATCATTGGACAAATGCTACGAATTGGAAGAGATGAAATAGAAATAAAAATTGCACCGCCCGAAAGCTTGTTTATCATTGGCAGCAATTCCATTCATGAAAAAGGAGATTTATACTTTGTAGATGTTCCTTCTATTAACAATCCTGTAAATCGAAGAAACAAAAGAATTTTTGATTTGGGAATGAGTTTAGTATTACTTGTCACATCTCCACTCCTATTTTTATTCGTTGAAAACAAACTTTCCTTCTTCAAAAATATTATCAATGTACTTTTCGGGAAAATTTCGTGGGTAGGCAGAGATCCACAAAAAGATAAAATATTTAAAGGATTAAAAGTTGGTGTACTTTCTCCTGCAATGTTAGCCAAGAAAAACACGGAAGACTCGGTAACCAGAGAACGATTAAATGCGCTTTATGCGAAAGAGTTCAGACTGTATAATGATTTGAAGTTGGTGGTGGGGAATATTTTTTTATTAGGTCGACATTAGTACTTTCGAATCAACTAAATTCATACTTCGGATAAAATGAAGCTGCTGGCTTCTGGCTGCTAGCTTGATTTTATCTAAGAAATAAAATTTCACTTCGGATCCGATTTTTTTTCTCGCAGAGGCTACGCGCCGAAAAAGTTTCTCGCAAAGGCGCAAAGGCGCTAAGGCTGGGCTACGACAAATTTTCACGAAAGTCGACAAGATTCAAAATGATATCGTTCACTTGTATTCTTTTTAATCATAAAAAATCAGCGCAATCCGATAGCTATCGGATCTGCACCTGCCTGCCGACTTGCCTATGCGTAGCTACGGCGAAGCAAGGAACTTGCGCCACCGCTAGAGCTTTAGCGCACGCGGTTAGTGAAGGCAGGGCTAAAAAAGCAGTATTGATAATGAAATTTATAGGATCAATGCTATTTCAACACTACTAATTTTTGCTGTACTTGACGTTTACCATCATTCAACACCACTAAATAAACTCCAGGAGAAATATTCGGTAAGGATACTGTTTGAGATTGCTCCGAAGCATTCACAAACTGAGCAAATAATTTTCTTCCGCTGAGGTCGTACACACTTAATTCAGCTTTCTTCTTTTCAGACGAATTGAAATAAATGTTGAGCATTTGTCCACTTGCTAAGGGATTAGGGAAGATGGAAAATAGAATTGGGTTTTGGTGCTCTCCTACTCCGACTCCAGAAGTTACTGCAATTTCATTTATAGTAGTATTCGTTTGTACAGGTGGATTAAAATCGAAATAAATGTAGGCGGTGTTGTGAATTTGTGTACCGATGGGAAGATTATTTTTTCGCTTAACTCGATACTGAACAAATCCATGACTTTCAGGTTCGTTGTTAACGCTGTCGGGCAAATTAATATTGGGAAAATTAAAACGAACACGCTTACCTATAATTTGCATTTGTGGCTCGTGGCTGTAAGATAATAACTGGAAAGAACTTTCATCGATGTTCACATCAAGGGTATCTAATATTCTCACATGTTGCGCAGGAAAATTGCCTGTGTTTTGGAAATTAATAGTGTATGTCAGACTATATTGAGAAGTATCTATTACATCTGTAGGGCTCACTTCCTTTTCGTTTGGGTCGTGGCTACTTACTATCGAGAAGCAATGAGTATAATAATTATTTGTGACATTGTTATCCAAAATTAATGGTAATGCAATAATATGAAAGCAAAGCTGTTGACCAACTAGTGCAGAAGTATCAACTTTCACTTTAAATCTGAAATCATCAAGCATATCTACATTTCCAAAATCATTTACTGAAAATAAAAGAGTATCACCATTCACAAGCGGAGTAAGTGCACCTGTTACTGAACCACTGTAAGAAGCCGGTCCTTGTATAACCACCTTCACAGAACCGCTAACGCCGGATGCACAGTTCAAACCATACAGCGTTGAAATATCGCCAGCAAAAACAGAAATATTTACTTCTGCATCTGGAAAAAAAACTCGATCGTTTTTAAGACTTAATACTCCTACATCAAATCCAGATTTACAAACAATTGAAAAATCTTTATTATCATGAAAAGGATTTGTTAGAGTTACATACGCACTATGGCTAAATGTCAAAGGGCAATCCGCTGTGTAGGGCAATGCGAAAATTTCAGCAGAACAATTATAAAACCCTGTGTCAGTCCCAAAACTATATTGACCCAAACTTCTTGAAAAAGTCTGTTGTAATAAAGCTCCATTTTGGAATAAATTGATTTTAATTCCCGGTTTTTTCAATTCTACTATTTCAGAAATACAATTACTGTTTAAATCTGAAAACACATTCCCTGCAATATTCCAATATACCTGACAATTGTTGATATTTACTGGGTCACAAATTGGAATATTTATGATTGAAGGACTTGATGCTCCTACCGAAATAACATTCGGGAAGCAAATAATTCCAGTGAGCGCCCACTCAAAATTATCAATACGTAAGATTGAGGGCAAACATTTTAAATTTGGATTAGAATTAATTCGAAGATATTTCAGGGTATCAGGAAAAGAAATAATTGTTGTAAGTTGATTGTTGCTACAATTAATAGCACTTATAGAATCAGGTAATTCAGGAAGTACCGTTAGTAAATTGTTATAGCATAACAAAGTATCTAAAGAATCAAAATAATTAATACCTGTTAAATCACTGATATTAGATCCAAAACACCAAATACTCTTCGCATTAATAACTGCATTGCATGTTGTATCCAATTGATTGCCCACAAAACAAGATAGGTAACCATTAGATTTGAGCCAGCTAACAAAATTAGGATCCGGAATTGTGACGAATTGCGCTTTAACCTGAGGGGCTCCTATAGTTAAAATAACAAAGATTGAAAATGCTTTTAAAAATTTAGTCATGATTTTTTTCTAGTTACTATTATTCAACACTACTAATTTTTGTAATCTTTGATGTTTCCCATCATTCAACACCACTAAATAAACCCCAGGAGAAATATTCGGCAATGTAACTAATTGAGATTGATCAGAGGCATTCACAAACTGAGTAAACAATTTTCTTCCGCTGAGATCAAACACATATAATTCCGCCTTCTTCTTTTCAGATGAATTGAAATAGATGTTGAGCATTTGTCCACTTGCTATGGGATTCGGGTAGATGGAAAATAGAATTGGGTTTTGGTTCTCGCCCACTCCAACACCTAAAGTAACCGCAATTTCATTAACTGTCGTATTCGTTTGCACAGGTGCATTAAAATCAAAATAAATGTAAGCCGTGTTATGAATTTGTGTACCGATGGGAAGATTGTTTTTTCGTTTTACTCGATACTGAACATAACCATGACTCATGGGTTCATTATTGACACTATCGGGTAAATTAATATTAGGGAAATTAAAACGAACACGTTTACCTACAATTTGCATTTGTGGTTCGTGACTATATGATAACAACTGAAATGTACTTTCATCGATGTTTTGATCGAGTGTATCCAATACATAAAAATGCTGTGCAGGTGCATTGCCTGTGTTTTGGAATCGAATTGTATAAGTTAAATCGTAAAGAGACGTATCTGTTAATCCGGAAGGACTTACTTGTTTATCGTTAGGATCGTAGCTGTTTACAACAGTGAAGCAATGAGAGTAATAATTGTTTGCTGGATTATTATCACCAGCAACAGGAGTAACTAATACATTGAAACAAACTTGATCATTTAATTGAGCAAGAGTGTCGGTTTGCACTAAGAAACGAAAATCATTGTAAAAGTTCACTGCTCCAAAATCAGGAATTGAATAAATCAAAGTATCCCCATTAACTAATGGTACTAAAGAGCCTGGTGCAGCACTAACAAAATTCGCAGAACCATTTATTGTCACTCTTAAGTTTCCACTTACACCGCTAGCACAATTCAAATTATATGGTGCCGACATATCTCCAGCAACTATTGAAACGGTGGCGAAATTTGCAGGACGAAAAATTCCAGAATCTAAATTAGCAGTTGCAATGCCAATATCAAAATTTGGTTTACATTGTATTGAAAAATCAAGATTATCGTAATAAGACAAAGCTGACAAAATGCTTGCACTGTAACTAAATGATACCGGGCATTGAACACTATAAGATGTCCCGTTTGTATCCACAACACACTCAAAGTTTCCGGTATCGGTTGTAAATGAAAATTGACCGATTTGATTTGAATACGTATGTTGAACCAAATTTCCAGATTGAAGGAGGTTTAATTTAATGTTTCCTAATTTTGGTTCAATAGAATCAATTATGCAATTTCCATTGATATCATTTCCAATGGTTCCTTTCAGATTCCAATTCACAGAACAATTATTAATGTTAATTACATCACATATGGGAACATTTGCAATTGATGGACTTGAACCATCTACAAAAATTGAATTCGGAAAACATACAATACCTGTATTATGCCAAATAAACTCGCCACCACTATTATCCCATCCAATACAGCTTATCGGTGGCAAACAAGTTAACATTAGGTTATTAGAAATACTAAGATTAAGCATGGTGTCAGGCAAAGCTGGCAAGGTTATTAGTAAATTATTTGAACAATACAAATTCTTAATACCCGCTGGTAATATTGGTAAAGTTGTTAGTTGATTTCCATTACAATTCATAGTGATAATGGTTCCAGGTAAATTTGGCAAAGAGGTGAGCAGATTATCACTACAAGAAAAATCAATTAATAAAGAAGGTAAGGTTGGTAAAGATGTAAGTAGATTTATATCACAAGAAAAGTCAATGAGGGAAGGAGGCAATGAAGGAATAGTTGAAACTGAATTTCCGGTGCAAATCAATTGTGTTATCCCATTTGGCAATACTGGAAAGTTATTAATTTGATTATATTGATAGGCAAGAAATTTCAATGAAAATGGCAATAACGGAAGATTCGAAAGCTGATTAAATCCGCAATAAAGTAATTCCAAATTAGCAGGTAGAGTTGGCAGGTTGGTCAACTGATTACTATTACAATTAAATTCTATTAATGAATCTGGTAGTGATGAAATCACAGTCAAATTATTATCACTACAGTCAATAAATTTCATTTTACTCGAAAATTCAGGCAAGGTGCTAAGTAAGTTATCTTCACAATAAAGAGATTCCAGATTCTTAAAATATTTTATTCCTGTCAAATCCATAATGTTTTGCGACTGCATGTTCAAGGTCGTTGGCGTCAAAATCAGACTGCAAGTAGTATCCAATTGGTTTCCAATTAAACAAGAGCCATATCCAAACGTATTTAAATAATTCACAAAATTAGAGTCAGGGATAGTTACATATTGCGCTTTTGAAATATTCAAACAAAAGCAGAATAACAATGAAAGTAGTATTCGTTTACGAAAGGCCATGAAAGTATGATTTAGGTTAGGAGAATAAAAGTAAGGAAATTTGGCGGAAAACCAATATAATAGGAGAAAATTTGGTGAATATCCAGAATTTGGTCGCGAGGCTTCGCGATTAGTGGTTGGATTGTCATCGTAGCTATAAAAATTTCACTTCAGATCAACACTTTTTTCTCGCAGAGGCTGCGCTTCGCAAAATTTTCTCGCAAAGTCGCAATCCCGATAGATATCGGGACGCTAAGGCTGCGCATCACACAATTATTTAGATAAAACGCAAGACACAAGAAGACTTCATTCTTAATAGAATCATAATAAATCATAACAAATCAGCGAAAATCTGCGGCTAAAAGAATTTTATTTCGACGACATGCCTCTCAACCGAAGTGCTGTCAACACTTGTTTTGTTTCGGCAGGGAAATCACCTTTGAGCATCCAATCGTAGTAACTGGATTCTTTCTCGAAAACATCTTTTACCGTACGACCTTTGTGTTTGCCAAAGTTAAATACTTCTTCATTTTTTTCGTTGAAGACAATGCGTCCAGCTAAGTCCACATTTTTATTCATGCTGGTGAACTGATGTAAATTATCGATGTCTTGATTGAGTTCTGGATAACGTTCCAATTGCGCTACGAAAACTTCGTACGTAGCAATGATATCCGCTTCGGCGCTATGGGCGTTCTCAATTTGTTTGTCGCAATAAAATTTATAGGCTGCCGCAAGAGTACGTTGCTCCATCTTATGAAAAATATTTTGCACGTCGATCATGCGTCTGCCTTTCATATCGAAATGATAATCGACACGCAGAAACTCATCCACCAACATGGGAATATCAAATTTATTGGAATTGTATCCTGCTAAATCAGAGTTTCCAATAAACGAATTGATCTCGGGCGCGAGCGCCAAAAAATTTGGTTCGTTCGCGATATCTGCATCGTAAATACCATGCACTTTAGACGCACCTATCGGAATTGGCATTTCTGGATTGATACGTCGGGTATAAATTGGACGTGATCCATCTGGCATTAATTTAAGAATACTAATTTCAACAATTCGATCTGCACCTACGGTTACGCCGGTTGTTTCCAAATCAAAAAAAGCCAATGGTTTGTGTAAGGTGATCATCTTTGATTAAATTAAATAATTTTAAGGGAAAACTAAATCGAGGTCAAGACGACTTTGTCCAGCCTCCACTTTTATGCTTGACTCTACTCTACCCGCTTTAGGATGCTTCAATAAGATTTTATAATCGCCAGGAGCTAAAGCAACATCAAAACGACCTGTTGCTTCGTTCGCTTCAATTTCGGCAACTGCAGCACCCGTAGCGGCCTCTGTAACGAAAACCAAGGCACCCTTCGCTGCTGTTCCAATACTCGTAATGCCTTTTCCTTTTAACCAACACATGGGAACATTCACGATGGGTTTTTCAAATTTAAATTTGTAAATATCATAATCACCCAATCCCCCTTCACGAACCGATGCGATAAAACCAGTTTTTCCATCACAAGAAAGTGCAATATTATAATCATCGTAAACACTGTTGAAAGGATAACCTAAATTTTCAGGAGCACCAAATCCTTCACTTGTACTAGTTCTATATGATTTAAAAATATCCAATCCACCCATACTTCCATGCATGGTAGAACTGAAAAAAAGTGTTTTTCCATCTACCCACATTAATGGATTGTCTTCATCGCCATCGGTGTTGATGGGTCCTTGCAATTTTTCTGGCTTCGACCAATTGGTGGAAGATGATCGAGTACAAATCCAAATATCTTTTCCTGTTTTTCCATCAACCGCTTCTGCTGAAAAATATAGTGTTAATCCATCGGGGGAGATGGATGCACCCGTTTCCAATACTTTTGTTCTAAAATCAGGGGTGAGCAATACTGGTTTATCCCATGATTTTCCTTTCATGTTCGCCAAATAAATATCGCCATTCGACTCTGGACCTTCTCTATAAATCAACATCATGTCACCACCCATATTCAAATACATGGTTTCCTCATAAAATTCAGTATTCAAATTAATTCCTGCATTCTTCGCTTTTGAAATTGCAGAATCTCCATTCATAAAAAAATATACATCTGAAGGTGATTCACCAAAATCGTCAGTAAGACCGCCAACGGTACCTTTTCTCTTCGAACAAAAATATACAACAGTATCAGCAGCCCCAATGATCGGACGATAATCAGCTTGATTTGAATTTACTGTTTTTCCTAAATTCTCAAAAGTACAAGAGACGGGAGCATCTGACATTTTTTTTGCAGCATGACTCCACTCTACCCACTGATTAAATTTTAATTTTGAATCAACAGTTCCCCCTTTTTCCAAACGAAATGCTTCAAATGTTTCGATAGCCTTGTCATAGAGTCCTGCATAGAGATATCCTTTTCCTAAATCAAAAGTGACATCCTTTGGTTTATCCTTTGTATTCGCATTAGCTGCAAATTCTAAAAAAGGAATTCCTTTGTGCTTCCCCACATTGGTGTTGATAAAACACATGCCTAATTTATAATTAAACTCGGCACTGTTTGGTTCATTCACCAAGAGTCGTTCATAAATTTTTAATGCTGCCGAATAATTCAATTCTTTATAGTACGCTTCAGCATCTTTCTTTGCAAGTTTAAATTCATCGCTAGAATACGCTTTTATAGCAGGCTGTTTTTTCTGTGCATATCCCGTGGAGACAGATAGCAAGAAGATGAAGAGATAGACAAATTTTTTCATAGTAATTTAATCTAATGCAAAGTAAAAGAATTATCTGATTTTACTTGAACAACAACAAACTAATTATTCACAGGTTCTTCCCTTCCAACTGTTCTTCATAAAAGGTCTGAAAACCATTGAAAAAACGGTGAATAGCGGATAAATGAACGACATTAAAATGATATGAATCCATGAAAACTTTTTTCCAATGAAGGATTGCCATTCCTTTAGTAGCGTATATTCCGCAGTTAATCTTATAACAAATACAAGAAATAATGTTTCAGCTGGATAGCCCTTACAACACCAAGAAAGCAATAAATACACCCAAGATAATGCTGCTAAAAAAACGATGCTTCCAACAAAGTGGATATACCCTAACTTATAATGTTTTACTTTCCCGTTCCAACGCAATCGTTGCCCAATAATTTCTTGCCATGAATTCACCGCATGCGTTATGACGTTGGCATTGTTAGATGGACAGCCAACTACTTTCAATTCATTTTGCTGATGCATAGACAACATTAAAAAAGTATCATCTCCAGAGGCGATATGCTCATTCGAAGCATAACCCTGTACTTTTAACCATGCAGCTTTCTTGAAAGCCAAACTTGCTCCTGTATTGAGTAACGGAAATCCGGCATGCAAAGATCCAATAGCGGAAAGTTGCAAAATTCCAGATTCCATGGCTTGAAAATTTTGCATGAAACGATTATTGGTATTCACTTGCACCGTTCCACAAACCATGTCAGCATTCTTATCCATTCCATATTCAATCAGAGAAAGAATCCAATTTTCGTTTAACGCACAATCAGCATCCGTTGTTATTATCCAAGTTCCCCTTGCCTGCTCAATTCCCTTTTTCAATGCAAATTTTTTCCCTTTTCCTTCTGATGGTTGCAAGGACAGAACTATAATTTGGGTTGATGTAAATAAATTCAATATTTCTAAAGAATCGTCTTCACTTTGATCGTTCACAAAAATCCACTCTACTTTTTCCTTTGGATAATTTTGTTTTGCCAATTGATTTAAAAACTCTGTCAAATTCTTTGCTTCATTTCTAACAGGAATTATTACGGATACACTGGGCAATTCATCCTTTTGCAATGATTCCGGAAAAATAGTTCGCGCCATTTGCCAATGTTGACGATACCAAAGCAACAAGAGGAGATAGATGGTATTTAGGAGTATAATGATCATTCTACTTTATCGATTGTTCCCTTTAATTTTAAGAATAAAATAGAACAAGCTCCTAGCAATGCAGGAATAACCAAGTTAACAAACCATAAGGTGAAGGTAACCATCAGCACATCGGAACTCATCCATCCTGCAAAACCAAAAACAGCAATATTCACTCCTCCACGGATGCCTAATTCTCCTAAGGCAATACTGGGAATAATAGTAATTAGAAAAAAAGATAGGGCTGACAATCCCATCATCAAAGGGAAAGAAACGGAAGGCATAATGATTGCAAATAATATTAATTGCTGAAATGTAAATACTGCATAACGCAACAATGACAAAATCCACAACACAAAAAAATCAGCACGACTGCATCGTTCCCAAATATGCATTTTTTCTTTCCAAGAAGATCTAATATTAAGTCGATCCACCCATCTCACCACAGCAGGTAAATGCAACCATGCGCTTGTAACACCAAGTGCAATTAAAAAGAGGATAACTCTAAACACTTGAATTTCCAAATTCGAAAAATCGATGAAATCGGGAAGAAAATAAATCAACGACAACAGCCCCAGTTGCAATGTCACCAACAGCTGAGCAGAACTACTCAGAAACGTCAAGAGGGCACCACGAACTCGATTTTCAGGATTTAGATAGAGTATTCGTCCAGCAAATTCTCCAGATCGGTTGGGTGTAAAAAAACTAACGGTGACGCCATTAAAAAAAGCTCTAACACTTCTCAGGAAAGAAATTTTTTGTACTTTTTTATTACCCACTTCCATTTAATCGCTTCGATGCTCCAGTTTAAAAGGGCGAGAAATATAAATCCTACGAGTACAAAAGGATTTATTTCATAAAGTAGCTGTTGATACTGAAAAAAATAAGAGTCGAGTTCATCGACTTCGGTATTAATATGAACATAAATAAACCAGCAGGATACTACAAAAATCAATAGTTTAATCCACCACCAACCTTTTTCGTACCAGGGTTTTTGTTTCATTATCTCTTTTTCAAGAAGCACAAAAAAATGTGAAAGGAATAGTCGATATTCTTCGGCTATCCCTCCACGTTAGTAACTAGGCTTGTGCAGTGGGTCCTCCGAAATTCATCGGCATTCCAATGCTTTCTGTTTGTTTAATAGTTCCATGTACGGCCTCGTACTTCTGCACATTGTCGGCTAAAGCACCTAACAAACGCTTGGCATGCTGTGGTGTTAAAACAATTCTAGATTTTACTTTGGCTTTAGGAACACCTGGCATCACCTTCACAAAATCCACTACAAATTCCGCATTAGAATGTGTAATGATGGCTAAGTTAGAATAGACCCCTTCTGCTATCTCTTCCGACAACTCAATGTTCAATTGATTTTGATTATTGTTATTGTTTTCCATTTTTCAGGTTTTAAACTTATAATTTACTTGAGTTGATATAACGATTCATTAATACTGAGGCTAAGATACGAATTATCGATTTGAAGTGTTTCCTTAAACCCCTTGTTTTTCAATACCGTTTATAAATATTTAATAGTCCAAATAATCATAGTTATGATTTTACCACGATTCGCACTAACACTGACTTGTACTGAACTCATATTACATAAATTAGGGCGATATAGTTCTTCGAATATCTGCAATATAACTTTTAGTTTTAAATTAAGATTCTAGTACTATTTTACTTGTTACTTTCTTTTACGTGAAAAGAAAGTGAAACTTAGATTGTTTTTATGCAACTATAAATAAAGTTGTGGAATACCGACTTACATTCAATGAGCCTTAAGCCTCTCGATAAATTAATATGTAGAGTCGGTATAACCAAAGAAAGCACGCCACTACAGTGTGAGAAGCAGTGTGAGAGTGGGGAGTGAAATCTAGAAATGTCTATTCTTCGCTCTGATTCTGTTTAGCTGCCTGAGGTTCTCGAGGGCAGCAAAAATCGGTTCGTCCCGAAGCATCGGGATTGCGTGGATGGCCACCGCACCTGCCTGCCGGCAGGCAGGCTTAACCAAACGAAATTACATTTTATTAAAATTTATTGCTCGAGTTATTCTTCCATTTATGCTTAAATAATTGGACTAAATAAAATGTAAAAACGGTATAATTTTAAAAGGATAATATCCATTTAAAACACCTCATCTCACCTATTGCTTTGTAAAAATCGAGTAGGAAGTAAAGATAAAATAATCTATCGGTTAGTTTATCTTTACTGTCCTCTCACACCACCGTACGTACCGGTCTGGTATACGGCGGTTTGTTAGAATAATTTAAGTTGGACTTCGAGGTTGTTGCGGTACGTTTGGTAGAAGCTTGGTAAACCTTTCTTGTGAAGTACTGCGTTATTAAGACTTTTGCATCATGATTGGACTATGTGCTGTTCTGCATGCGCCCTTACTTGTGTTTACCCATTGGTAAGCTCTCCATTTGGGGATATCAAGTTTGATAAGATTTCGCAGTCTAGTTTTCGTCTTTTGCCATTTTTGCCAAAAAAGTTTTCGAACTCTACTGCGCAATAGTTCATCTAGTTTCATACACCAGCTTTTCAGGTCTGCTATTTGAAAGTATTGAACCCACCCAGTAATTACTTCCTGAAAGTTCCCTCATCTTTGTTTCAACCTGTTGTGCTGTGTTTCGGGATAGCCTTTTTCTGATAGTCCCTTTGATCTTCTCAAGTGGTTTCTCAGCTATTCTAATTCGCCATGCTTTCTTGGTTTTGTAGAAAGAGAACCCGAGCAGGGTGCTTTTTACGGGTCTACTGATTTTACTCTTCTCATGATTTACTTGTAGTATCAAGTCTTCTTCAATGTACTTTGTGATGCTCGACATTACTCGGCTTGCTGCTTTTGAGCTCTTCACATAAATGCTACAATCATCCGCATAACGAACAAATCTTAATCCTCTTTTAGTAAGTTCCACATCTAATTCATGTAGGATAATGTTGGATAGTAGTGGACTGAGAGGGCTACCTTGTGGTGTTCCTGCCAGCCGTTGACTAATTACGCCATCCACCATAATTCCACTTCGCAAGTATTTTCCGATTAGCTTCAATGTGCGCTTGTCAGTAATTTTCCTGCTTAGTAGGCTCATTAGTTTGTCGTGATTTACTACGTCAAAGAATTTTGCTAAGTCTATTTCTACAACGTAAGTGTAACCTGTGTTCAGATATTTTTGCGCTTGTAGGACGGCTTGATGTGCACTCTTGTTTGGACGAAAGCCGTAGCTGTTTTCGTGAAAGTTGGTTCCTATATCCCGCCCATCCATTGTGATATTCCTTGTTGGATGAGTCGGTCTTTTACTGTTGGTATCCCAAGCATTCTTGTTCCACCTTGTGGTTTGGGTATCTCCACTTTTCTCACTGCACTTCGGTTGATATGTTCCTGAAAGCAATTCTTCTTTGAAGGTTGACCAGTGTGTGGACATGAAGTCGTGAAGTTCATCGGTCTGCATTCCATCCACTCCACTAGCTCCTTTATTGCTACACACTTGTTTAGGGTCGTCAGTCAATATTTCTAATGTCTAAGATTGCCTCTATCATCCTATCTCTTGTCTTTGTCTTTTCTTTTGCGCTCTCCTTAGCTTGTTGCTCTGCTTAACTGCACTCCTTGTATCTTTTATTTTCAAGTACTGCTCTATTTTCAAATACATAGGTTGTTACACTTTTTTTTTTTTTTTTTCTGTGCTTTGCGTCTCGCAGAAAACGCCTTAGTTCGATTGCCTTCTAACATTCAGCCCTTCTTAGTTTGACATTAACTAACACTATGGTTCGGCTGACTTCTGTTTATTCCGATACTAATTGTTTTAAGGCTCTCAGTATTGTTTGTTTCCTTGGCATTCGCTCATACCTCCGACAACTTAAATATACAGATCTCTCAGGGTAAGTTCTTTCACTTTCTATTCATGTAGCCCCTTCATTTACGTTGTTACAATCCGTACAGTATTGGACTTTGTTTCTTGTGCAACATCATCCCTGTAACATCGCCTCGTGAAGTTTCTATTCGTGGGCTCGAATATTTGTCGCCAGCTTCCTTCAGATTTCATCTCGCAATGAACACCCTTGCTATTGACTAACGATAAGTACTGCAACTCTCGTTCGGGACTTTCACCCTACAGGTAAAGAACATGCCTGACACACACAAAAACGCTCTCATCAGAAGTGAAGAGAGCGTTTCTTTACAATTCTATGCTATTATGCTTCTTCTACAACTTCCTTTTTAGAAGCCATTAAAAGATCATATTCTTCTTGAGAACCAACGATCATTTTCTCGTATTCACGGAGACCGGTACCTGCAGGAATTAAATGTCCTACGATAACGTTTTCCTTCAATCCGTTCAAATGATCCACTGCACCACGAATAGCGGCTTCGTTCAACACCTTCGTCGTTTCCTGGAAGGATGCAGCCGAAATCCAGCTCTTCGTATGTAAAGAGGCTTGCGTGATTCCTTGTAGCAATGGAGAAGAAGTTGCAGGAGTAGCATCACGCGCCTCCACAATCTTCATATCCTTACGCTTCAACTGAGAATTCTCATCGCGTAATTGACGCAAGGTTACTATTTGCCCTGCTTTGAAACGCGTTGAATCACCTGGCTCAACAATTACCTTCTTATCAATAACCGAATAATTTTATTCCATGAAAACGATCTTGTTCACTGATTCTCTTTCGAGGAAGCGAGTATCACCTGGATCTTCAATGATCACTTTACGCATCATTTGACGAACAATCGTTTCAAAATGCTTATCGTTAATTTTCACACCTTGCAGACGATATACCTCTTGAATTTCATTCACAAGATACTCTTGTACTGCTGTAGGCCCTTTGATTGCTAAGATATCACTTGGCGTAGTTGCTCCGTCAGAAAGAGGGAATCCAGCACGAGTAAAGTCTCCATCCTGAACGAGGATATGCTTACTCAATGGAACAAGATACTTCTTCACTTCACCATCGCGAGAAGTAATAATTACTTCACGATTACCACGCTTCACTCCACCGTAACTTACTACACCGTCGATTTCAGAAACCACAGCAGGATTGCTCGGGTTACGTGCTTCAAACAATTCAGTAACACGTGGAAGTCCACCGGTGATATCACCCGTACGTCCTAATTGACCTGGATCTTCACTAGAATTTTACCAAGTTCAATTTTATCACCTTCGTTAACTACTGATATGTGCACCCACAGGAATGTTATAAGACTTAATCGTCTCTTTGCCATTCATGATTTTGATTACTGGAATCTTCGTCTTATCGCGGCTATCAATATAATCTTCTCTGTAAATCCAGTTTGCTCATCGGAATCTTCCTTATAAGTAACGCCTCTTCAATGTGTTCGTAAGCTACTTACCAGCGAACCTTGAGAGATGAT
>JADKFA010000001.1 GCA_016717725.1 Bacteroidota bacterium | reverse complement strand
GCAATCCTTAAATCAAGGAAATGATTGCACCGGCGTTTTTGTCAGTATGTTTTTTTTCTGAAAAGGAAATTTATAATCGAACTGGATTGCAAAAGTAAAATCATCATTGTTTTTTTACCCATTCATAGGCGGGGTCAATTCCATTTAAAAAGTCTGAATAACTGGTTTCAAATAATACATCTGGCTTCAATGAATTGGTGTCATCATCCGTTCTTTTAAAGTATTTTGTTGAATAATTGACAATTATTTCAGAATTCGGCAATTTGAAATTTTGCACTTGCCCAAAGTGATTGGGCTTTCCTGATGTTTCTTCACCAATGAAAATAGCATTCGTCAATCGCTTAAAATCCATTGCGTTTAAAATGGCAGATGAATAAGTGTTTCGGCCGATGATAACGTATAATTTTATCTCTGGATTTTTACGTAAGTGTACTGCCAATTTTTCAATTAACTCAGTTCCTTGAGGGGAACTACCACCTCCGTTTAATCGAATATCAAACACAATTTTTTTGACATACTCATAATTTAAAGTTCGAAAAATAGTTTCTTCAAATGAGGCAAAGGTCGGCAGCTTTTCTGCATTTTCTGCTTTTCCAAATTGTAATTCCATTTCTTTGCTCCAACATTTGTTGTATTGAATATAGTAAATTAATTCTTTTTCTTGATAGGTCTCATTAAATAAGGAACTTTCATTTAAGTAACATAGCGGAATTTGATCTGGAATGATTTGCTTTCTATTTTCTCTAGTTAATTCTCCAGGTTTTATTATTTTCTTTTCAATTTCACCATTCTTGTTTTTTATTCCTAATTCGATTTCATCTTCTTTTGTAAACTTGAAATTTTTTAAGAGCTGAAGGCTCATTATAAATTTAGGAAGATACTTCTTTAACATCGACGGATTATCCATTGTAATCAACGTACTTAAACTATCGGCAATGGTGGCGAATGGAACTCCATTGATGCTTACTATTTGTTTACCTAAAATGTCGCTGTATTCTGGAGTAGTCTGCAATACATAAAACCCATCACTAAACCAATTCCCTATGAATGGTAGTGTCTTATCTTTTTCAAGAAATCGATCTAAGTTTAGATGTGTATGCGAGTCGCCAAAGCCGGCAACTAATTGTTGTAACTTGATCGCAATAGCGAAATCAGAAAGTAAGTCTTTATTTTTTTTAATGTTTTCAAGTCCAGCACTAAATTCTTCTTTTGATTTCTTCGTAAAAAAATCAAAATGCATATAGGGTAATTCTTGGCAAGGAAATCGATGTCCTTATTCCAATCTATTCTACCAAGATCTTGTGAAAAAACTTGGTTGAAACAGAAGCAAAAAAATGATATGTAGTAAAATTGGTTTCATTTTTATAAATATTTCAGTATCTTCTCAGGCTGAATCGAATGATGCGAATCGCGATAAACTACTTTTTTATCTTTGATGACAATGATTTGTGGGGATTGATGGGTAATGCCGAATTCATTGGATATAAAATTAGATACAGCACGATATTGTAATAAATCCAAATAATTGAATTCGGATTTTTGGGCAAGCAAACTCGAGCCATCTGCTAACCGTTCTTTTGCATATGCACTAATGCCGCAACTCAGACTATCTTTGAAAATAATTTGTGTTTTGAGTACAGAAGCGTCAATTATTTTTCGAACATCATCCTCGCTCGTAATCGTTTTCCAGTTTTTCATATTAATATCTAAAAATCTAAATCTAAAATCTAAAATCTAAATTCCAAATCTAACATCCAAAATCTAACAACCAACAACTTAATTCCCATCCCACCAAACCTTCGTCCCTGCCACATCCGCTCCTTGATTCGTTAGCGCAGCATTATAGTTCGCCGAATTTAAATTACTTTCCGTTGGAGGATAGGTGAGTCGGTTAGGAAATACATTTGTATTGATAGGATTTCCTGAGTAATCAGTGTAAACGGGGAATCCAGTCCGACGATATTCTGCATAGGCTTCATAACCGTTTTGGAATGTAAATGAAATCCATTTTTGTGTGATGATGTTTTCTTGATTGACAGGCGGAAGTGATGCCACGTAATTTGTTATTTGTCCAGCTGTGATTCCAGAGCTAGTATAAGACTGTATGTTTGCCGTCACCCCATCTTCGTATAACTGTTGCGCACTGCCACTCCACCATCCGTTTAATGCAGCTTCGGCTTTTAGGAAGTTTACTTCTGCTAAACTCATCAAGACACCAGGCGCATCTTGTTTTAAAAACCAAGTTCCGATTTTGGAAACATCGGATGCATCGGTATTGTAGTTCCCCCATATGGATGAGTTAGACGGAACTAAATTAGGCACACCATCATAATCTGGAATTCCAATAATTATGGATTCTGTGGTGACTTGTGCAAAGACCGAGATGCGAGGATCGTTGGTCGATTTTAATTTGTCAATTAAAAATTTACTCGGATACGTTCGGCCACCACTTTGTCCACTTTGAATTAAATCGTACAGAGGATTCCGAATTTCTCCGTTGTAGCGAAAGACGGCGTTCTCGCTGTTTGTAGAAATGAAAGTTGCATTTTGTAAATCTGCAATTTCTTGTTGTGCTTTGGTTGGATCCACAACACTCATACGCATCGCTAAACGCAGACGCAGTGAATTAGCGAAGTTTGTCCACTTGGTAATATTCCCTTGATAAATCGGATCAACATTGGTTGGAAATAAGGCTTGCGTTGGATCCATCGCTGCCGTTGCTTGTTTTAATTCGTTGATGAGTGCTGGATAAATAGTTTGTTGTCGATCATAAGCCGGAGTGAAGTTCAACCCCGTTGCACCTTGTAACGCTTGTGAATACGGAATGTCGCCAAACAAATCAGTAAGCTGTGAAAACAAATAGACTTGCCAAATTCTAGCAATGCTATTTTTGTTAATGAGATAATTGTTTCCAGCGGTTAGTCGTTGTACTTCGCGAGCATTCATTAACGCTTGAGCATAATGTTCTGTCCAAAAAGCATCTTTGCCGTCGTTGCTGTCGTACTCTTTACCCGCATCTACTCCGCCTAAATTAGCAAAGTACATATTCCAATTCATCATCAACCAATAATGAACATTCGCATTGGTGATGTAACTATTCATTCCCTTCACTACAGAATACGTAAAGAGATAATCGGGATTTGTGGTAGTGGGCGAGTTCGGATTTACATTTAATTCGTCCATGCTTTTCTTGCACGCAGTCGGAGCCATCAATAAAAAGAGAGCAATGAATAGGAGGGAAGGAGTGAATTTATTTTTCATGTAGATGGGATCAAAGAGTAATTTTAATGTTAACACCAATGCTTCTGCGCGTAGGCCATGAATAAATTTCATAGCCCTGACCGTTACCATTCGAATAAGATGATTCAGGATCAATATTAGGAGCGCCGCTGTAAATGAGCCAGAGATTACGAGCCGTTAATGCTACACTGAGTCCTCTGAGATGCATGCGGTCACTGATGCGTGATGGAAATTGATACCCTATGGTTACTTCACGTAATTTTACGAAGCTAGCATCGTATATAAATTCTTCGTGGATCTCATTGGTCCATTCAGAAAATTGTCCCCAGTATAATTCTGGATTTACATAAATTGAATTCACAGCTCCACTTTCTGTAACACCATCTGCAAGATAACCACCAGTAGCTACCCAATTCTCAGGCGATACTCCCGCTGCAATTCGATCCGCTTCGGAAGCATACCAAGCATCACGACCATCTAAAGTACTTTCTAAATTACCGGAATAGCCACTCGCATACATATTGGTTCCGCTAAACATATCTCCACCTACACGATAATCCACTAAGAAGGACATTGAGAAATTTTTATAGCTAAATCCATTTTGTACGCCACCCGTAAATTTAGGATTATAGTTTCCTAACACTTTCGGTTTAGAATCGCGAATGTATAATCCGTTTTCATCTACCAATTTATTTCCATTGGCATCGCGCTTAATTCCATAACCTACAATATCACCATAAGCATGTCCGGGACGCGCTTCAATCGTAAGATTCCATTGATAAAAAAGTTGGTAGGTTTCTAAACCATTCGTCAATGCTACTACTTCGTTTTTATTATGTGCAAAGTTGAAATCTAAATTCCAGCGAAAGTTTTTGGTTTCGATGGGTTTGGTTTTTAATTGTATTTCAATTCCCTTATTCATGATTTCACCGCTGTTGATAATGGCATTTACAAATCCACTGGAAGCAGAAACACTGGCAGGTAAAATTTGATTTTTAGTATTGGAACGATAATAGGTAACATCAATACCAATTCGATTATTGAAGAAAATAAGTTCTGTTCCGAATTCTACATTGGATGTAATCTCTGGTTTTAAATTAAGCAATGGAATGGAAGGATCCAATTGATACATCGGTGCACCATTGAAGGAACCAGCAGCAGGATAGGAATAATTCGTACGATAAGGATCGGTATCTCTTCCTACTTGTGCCCAAGATGCACGTAGCTTTCCAAAGGATAATATATTTTGTTTCCAATCCAAGGCTTCGGTAAAAACAAATCCAGAACTCACCGAGGGATAAAAATAGGAACGATTGGATTTTGGTAAGGTGCTGCTCCAATCGTTGCGCGCAGTTACGTCTAAGAAAAGCCACGTCTTGTAGGAGAACTGCACAAAGGAATACAATCCGTTGGTTCTGCTTTCGGTTAATCGATGACTTACTGTGGGTCGATTTACACTGTTCTCAATACTATAGAAATAAGGAATGGCTAATCCTCCATCTGTTTTTTCTGTAGTAGTCTCATCGCGTTTTTGCAAGGTACTTCCACCTAAGTTTAATACATACGTTAAATCATCAGTGATTTGGTTATCATAAGTAAAAAGAAAATCGCTTTGATATTGTTTGTACGTCGACCATCCATTGGAAAAAGATCCCATTGAATTCGAAATTCCATTATAGGCTTCACGCTCATCGTTTCTGCGGAAATTAAAATCAGCATTCGAACGAATCATTCCTCTGAGTCGAGGAAGAATTTGATAACTGGCCGATACAATTCCAATCAAACGGTCGCGGCTATCCGAATTTAACTCATATTTTCTTTGCCAATAAGGATTGGTCATCCAGTTCCAATTGGTAAACCACGTTTTTTCTTTTCCACTGGCATCCATCATGTAATTTTCAAGAGAAGCTGCACTGATGTTTCGTGGCATCATGATGTAATTTCTTGGCGCACTAAAACTATTGGCAAGTCCAAGTCGATTTTCTGCTACTTGATGACTGTAGGTCACCGAAACATCAATACTTAATTTTTCCGAGATGGCTGCAGCCGTTCTTGCAGTTACATTGGTGCGATTTAATGTGGTGTTGGGAACAATATCTTTCGTCGTAAAATTTCCTGCGGATAGGCGGTACGTTACCTTATCACTTCCACCTTGCAACGAAATATTATTTACTCCAGTCACTCCAGTTTGAAAATAATTTTTGTAGTTGTCAGGCTCTGGATTGAATGCTCGAATTTGTCCATCCCAATCGCGAATGGTTTGTCCTTCCATCTTCGGACCCCAACTTCCAAAAGCATTTGCACTTGCGGTATTGTAAGTAGGAATTCCATTCACTGTTGTCCACGGACCTTCAAATTTCCCATTGCGTCCTGCACCATAAACATCTTGAAATTTGGTGTGTATGTAAGGAAGCTCCACAGTAGTTGAACTATTAAAGGTGACGCCAATTCCTTTTGATGCAGTTCCTTTCTTAGTCGTGATCACAATCACGCCATTCGCTGCGAGTGAACCATAGAGTGCAGCAGCATTGGCTCCTTTCAACACACTCACCGATTCAATATCATCCGGATTAATATCACTTAATCCATTTCCATAATCACGTCCGCCCCACTGTGTCGTATTATTGGAAGTATTATTTTCCATCGGTACACCATCAATCACTATCAATGCTTGATTACTTCCACTGAGTGATGTTACGCCGCGTAAAACAATCCGACTCGAAGATCCAGGTCCGCCGGTTGTAGAAGTAATATTTAATCCTGCTACTTTTCCTGAAAGTTGATTAATAAAACTTGCATCTCGGGCTGTTTGTATCTCCATTCCTTTGATCTCTTGCACCGAATAACCAAGCGCCTTTTTTTCGCGCTTAATGCCCAGGGCAGTTACCACGACTTCATTCATGTTTTTTTGATCGGCCATCATTTTCACATTAATCACCACTTGATTATTGATAGCGATCAATTGTGTTTCCATGCCGAGATAAGAAAACTGCAATGAATCTTTGCTGGATGAAACCGTAATGGAATATTTTCCATCCAAGTCGGTGATGGTTCCCAAGGTGGAACCTTTTACCACAATACTAACACCAGGTAGCGCAGTCCCATCATCAACAGCGACGACCGTTCCAGAAATAGTAATTTGTTGTGCGTTGAGATTCAGAAGAGAATGAAAAAACAGTAGGAGAAGGAGGTAACGTTTAATCATAGCGAAATATGATGATTTGGGTGGGCTACAAAATTCTTGTTAACTAAGCTATTGTTTAATCCATTTTACCTGCGTAGTACCACCTTTATGTTGTATGCGCAACAGATACATTCCTTTGCTGAGTTTGCTAACATCTGCTTTGAAGGAAGATGATTTTACAAACGCTCCATGATAAACGGTTTGAATATGTTTACCCAAAATATCTAACACCGAAACATCAACCATCCCTGAAATTTCAAATCGAGGTAGAATGGTTAAGTCTTGTGTAGCAGGATTTGGAAAAACTAGTAACTGATTATTCGCATCAATAGTTTCAATACTCGCCAATGATGACTGCATCGTGTTGAGAGTAGAATTTGTAATCACAGGTTGGTTGAAGTCGAAATAAATGGCAGCAACATTTTCGATGGTGGTTCCATCTGCAAGTCCGGGTTTAGGAGAGATGCTATATTCAATGAATCCATGACTTGCTGGTTCGTTGGTGTTGCTATCCAGAAGATTGATGTTAAAGAAACGCCAAGTGAGAATATTTCCATTGATCACCAAATCGTAATTGTGACTAGCACGATGAATCACGAGCGTGTTAAGATCAAGGTTGCTATCGATAGTATCCATTACAAAAACATTAATGGCTGATGCAGTGCCTGTATTTTGAAAACGAATTCGATAGTCGAAACGCGTATTATGTAAAACATCTCCAGTAGCACCCAATCCTTCCGGTGTTACTTTTTTGTCGTTCGGATCGAAAGAACCAATTACAGTTTTGAGTAGAGTACTCGTATTATCTGTGAAATCATACTCTAACGTTCCAGCAATTCCTGTAATAGTTGCCGTGTTGGTCAAGATGGATCCTAAAGGAGTTGCAGTAGGGACATTGAATATTGCATTGTAATTAACAGACAAACCTGGAGCTATGGAATCTGTTACCCAAGTGATGGTATAAGCAAGGGTGTTGATGATTCCGTTTGCTGGATTAATGCTAATGGGTGTCAACAGTGGATCATAATTTAATACGAGATTACCTTTCGTTTTGATGTATCCAGTATTGTTTAGTCTGCATGCCAAACTAAAATCAAATCCTGGTCGCGCATCATCTGCAGTAACTAAGCGGAGATGAAAATCAGTGGGTACTGGACTTCGGAAACCAAAATTTCGATTGTTGTAGGTTCCGCCTGTTCCTCCATTTACGATTAAACTATCCGGAGTAAAGGTAGCACTGTCAAGTGGTGCATTAACCGGACGCACCACAAAATTTCCGGGAGGTAAATCGAAGCAATAACTTCCGTTGCTACCAGAATACGTACGGTAAACAATTCCAGTAATAGTATTCGTAGAGGTTAACATTACGCCAGGTAATAACCGTTCCCCCGTGTTATATAAACTATCGTTATTATCATCGAGATAGGCACTTCCACAAATATGAACGGATAATGCGGATACTCCATAATCGTGTCCAGTATGATTTGTGCCCGAAGAATAATTTACATTATAATAATACGTTCCGGGATAAGTTAGTGTGTAACCGAAAGGCAAACTCATAGACAATTGGACGCCATGATGTGGTACATGAATGTAGTAATAACCAGAGGTGTCTGTTGTGGTACTATACCCGGCCTGAACAGTTGAAAAACTTTCTGCATTGCAATATGTTGAAATATAAATGATGACACCTGCTAAACCGGGTTCGCCGGGTTCTTTGATTCCATTGTAATTTAAATCATCAAAAACATATCCGCTTACTGTATCAGGAATTATTGTACAATCATTTAATTTAACCAGATAGTGCGTAAGGTCATAGGATGAACCTGCAGCACCTCCTTCAATGCCAATAAAGTCATGTCCTGGTACATCAATCATGTTAACATGAACATAATTCCCATTCACAGGAGCATTGCCGGCAATACTAAAGTTTTCATTAAATGATCCAGAAGTGAAGGCGGGTGAACTTACAGCTGACACCCTTACTGAGTCACAGATTGACTGATCTTGAATGAAACTAAATTCTACATTAGAAGCACCGGTTCCGATATTGATATCTTTTCCAAATTGACCATTTGCCACACCTCCTGTGGTCGAGTTATTCATTTGTACATAGAGGTAAACTGTTTTTAGTCCTGCATTCGCATACGTATGTGATTCGCTGAAGGAATTAGATGTCGACTGAGTGCCGTCACCGAAATCGTACAAAACAGTACTAGGAGCCCCAAAGAATGGACCACCTTTGTAGGTGCCATTAAAAGTCACCGTATTGCCGTTGACGATAACATCGAACTCTGGGTAAATGGCATCACCAGTTGCCTGAAAGATGTTTGTATATTCGGCGATACAACTATCATTTGTGGAAGTATTGGTTCCATAAACTATTAATTGTAATCGGTTAAAACCAGCGCCCAGCTCGTCGTACATAATGGTGGGGACAGAATACTGAGTAATGGGTAGCTTGTCATTAATTCTCCACTCATATTTATATCCAATCCATCCAGGCTGAAAACCTGCTGTGTCTGCAAAATAACCACAAGTGGCAGTACCTCCATAAATAATTATTTTAGCTTCTACGCCACAGGGTTGTGCTTTGACATTGTGTGAGAGAAGAAATACTGCTGAAATTAGAAGTAATAGCGAGGTGAGAGTTTTGTAAAATCGAATCATGTTTGGTGTATTTGAATGGAAAAGTAATAAGTTTTTGTAAAGAAATAGCAATCAACAACAAAGATTTTGGTGAATGTCCTTAAATTATAGGTATCACAACCTAATTATTGTATTCAATAATTAAAAAGGGTCTTGAAATATCAAGATAAAAAGTGGATATATTTACATATTCATAATTTTAATAATAAAACAATGAACTACGAATTACTGAAAGTCTTCTTGTTAAATTTATTTTTTGTAGCCACTTTATCAGTACAAGGACAATCATGGGTTCCCATGGTGGTGATTTTTCTAATTGGCCTGATTTGGGTCGATCAGGATCGGAAAATATGGTACTTGATACTAATGGGTTTCCAGTGTCATGTATTTCCAGTGATTATCATATTTTAAGAAACTGGGATGGGATACGATGGAATAGCTTAACATCTTCGGCTTCTATCTATGAAACAGGAACTAGTAGTCCAATTAATTCACTAAAATTTAGTAGTAATGGACAGGCTTTTTTATCTGCGTATACAATAAGTAATTCTCTCTTAACTGTACTTCGATGGAACGGAATAGCATGGGATACTTTAGGTGGACAACCTTTTTCTCAGGTTTATGGCGGAGGATTTATGGTCCTTGATTCTCTCGAAAATCCAATTGTTGTTATTGGAGATGATTTGATTGATTCAGTTGTGGTAAAGAGATGGGATGGTCTGACTTGGAATAATCTGCCTTCAACTAATCTCGATCGCTTGTCTGTACCTATTGCAATGTCAAGAGATCATTCTGGTAAAATATATTTGGCTGTCACCAACAATCCATCTCAATCACTCAATATTCTATGTTTTGATGGTAGTACTTGGCAGACTATTGGCACGCAATTAAATCAAAGTCCTTACATTATTCCGATTATGAATTTGGATAGTGCAGGTTTCCCATTAGTTTCATATATGGATTTTAGTGGAAATGTTTATTTTACTAGGTGGGATGGTACAACATGGATTTCAATGGGAAGTTTCTATGTAAATTACTATGCTAAATGCTATGATGTAAAAATTGACAATGAAAACAATATAATAGTTGCATTCAGAGATGCTGTTTCAGATCGCAAATTAACCGTAAAGAAATGGGATGGTTTTAACTGGATTACTCTGGGTACAGATGGTATTTCCAATGGACATGTTGGTGAAATTTATTTAGGTTTAAACGATTCAAATAATATTTATGTTCAGTATAGAGATTTCGGGCAAATGCAAAGGGTTTGTGTACAAAATTGGAATGGAGTAGATTGGAATTATGTGGGAGAAGGCGGAGTTTCAAAAGATGTAGCGAAATATAGAACCATGGCATTGGATAGGGCGGGTAAACCTTTTGTAGCCTATTCTGATCAAAGTCAAAATTATAAAATAACTGTTCGTCATTGGAATGATACTATATGGTCTGATGTGGGTAATGCAGGTTTTTCACCTTCCGGAGCTGGCCATTTAATAATGACACTTGATACCTCAGATTATCCAATCGTTGCTTTTCAAGATTCTTCAATTGGTAATAAGTTAAGTGTAAAACGATGGGATGGAAGCACATGGAATTTTGTTGGAGATAGTACTGGATTATCAGGAGGAGTGTGCAAATACATTGGACTTACTCTAAACAGCCTAAACCATCCCGTTATATCATTTCCGGATAGCATTTCAGGAGGTAAAACTATTACAAAAGAGTGGGATGGAACCTCATGGAATCAATTGGGTACAACGTCTAATTTCTCACAAAAAAACATATATCAGTGTTTGACTGTTGATTCACTCAACAATCTATATGTTGTTTTTATTGACGATCTTTCTGGTGGCCGACCTGGTGTTAAAATGTGGAATGGAAGTACTTGGAATACTATTGGTCCAGCAGTGATTGGAAATGATAGGGCATATCAGTCTAATATTATTATTGATCAACTCGGCAATCCAATTATTTCTATAGTTATTGATGATCCTCAGTACAATTATAGGACAGTTGTAGTATATCGGTTTAATGGTACTATTTGGAATCGTATTTCATCTAGTTATGGGGTAAACTTTGATACTGCTTCTGATCCCAATTTAGCAATTGACCAAACAGGAAATCTTTATGTTGCATTTTATAATCATGAAAAAGTTGAAGTAAGAAAATATAATGGTGGAGTAAATTGGATAAACGTTGCGGGTTCTAATTTACCTGGAGGTGTCGATTATGATACCAATAATAATCGATGGTTTGAAATAGATAACCAAGGTAATATGTTTATTGCGTTTAATATTGGTTACCCATACGTTTTGAAATTAGGTAATACACTAACCAATGTTGGCACTATTCCTTTAGAAGAAAATAATTTTAATATTTATCCTAATCCAGCAAATGATCAGGTAACCATTGTTTTTTTTAGTGCAAAGCGAAGTTTTTACGAATCAGTATTTTTGGATATGAATGGTCGGGTTTTAAATAAAAAAAATGGAACAACTAGCGTTGGAGAGAATTCGATTAATTTTGAAACAAAGCACATGGCTAATGGTATCTATTTTATTAAAATATTGACAGAAGGCAAACAAACAATGAAAAAATTGATCGTTCAAAATTAATTAAAGATTATGAATAATTACTTGCGTCTGATTCGTTCTTAGTAGAATTCCTAAATAGAAATATGAATTATATTTTATATTCATTTTTATAATTTTTCAATTTAAAAAACTACTAGACTACTCTGATTTTGACATAAGTGTAGTTGATTTTTGACATAAGGATTTATTAATTTTTTGATGAAGGAAAGCGAATAACAGTGCGTGTGCGAAGAAAAAACAGAGCGAAGAATCTTCGCTAAATACGAGTGCGCATGTGATTCACCATAGGCAGAAAACCCCAAAACATTCACTCGAATAGCGAGTTCTGCTTCGAAGAAAAACCCAGAAGCGTGCCCGCGACTAGCGGGTTCTGCTTCGGAGAAAAACCCAGAAGCGTGCCCGCGACTAGCGGGTTCTGCTTCGGAGAAAAACCCAGAAGCGTGCCCGCGACTAGCGGGTTCTGCTTCGGAGAAAAACCCAGAAGCGTGCCCGCGATAGCGGGTTCTGCTTCGGAGAAAAACCCAGAAGCGTGCCCGCGACTAGCGGGTTCTGCTTCGGAGAAAAACCCAGAAGCGTGCCCGCGACTAGCGGGTTCTGCTTCGGAGAAAACCCAGAAGCGTGCCCGCGACTAGCGGGTTCTGCTTCTGGGTTGCGGAGAGGGCGGGATTCGAACCCGCGGTACATTGCGGTACACAAACTTTCCAAGCTTGCACGTTCGGCCACTCTGACACCTCTCCGGGTCATTATCAATTCACTTCCTGAGATTTTGTTCGGCCACCCTACCTTTGCTAAAGCTTCGGTAGGCAGGTCTGACACCTCTCCGGGTCATTATCAATTCACTTCCTGAGATTTTGTTCGGCCACCCTACCTTCGCTAAAGCTTCGGCAGGCAGGTCTGACACCTCTCCGGGTATATTTTTGTACAAAAAACGTGAATTGGAGTGCGAAGGTAGTGTATTTCATAGAAATTCCTGCCGTTTTTGAATCTCTTCCTAAATCCATCTGCATCAATGAGTATGAAAATTCATAATATCTAGCAGGATCTCTATCGCGAAGCCCCATCATAACCAACAGCAAAGCGAAGCGAAGCAATCCACCTCCCGATAGCTATCGGGACCACCAATCCACCAATTTGCCAACTTACCAATTTACCCCTGCAGTATTCCGCTTTGCTTCAGAACTAACCAACTAACCAACTAACCAACTAACCAACTTGCCAATCTACCAATTTACCAACTTGCCTCCCGATAGCTATCGGGATTGCCCTATCTTCGCACTTCTAAAAACCATTTAAACAAAATACATTATGAACGTTAGACGCGCATCCGCAACCTGGAAAGGTACTGGAAAAGAAGGTACTGGAACTGTAAGTACGCAAAGTACAGCATTAAATAATATTAAATTTTCTTATGGATCACGCTTTGAAGAAGGTGTTGGAACGAATCCGGAAGAATTGGTAGGAGCAGCTCATGCAGGTTGCTATAGCATGAAACTCAGTTTCCTTATTGTTGCTGATGGATTTGTTGCTGAATCAATCAACACATCTGCAAAAGTGACTTTAGATCAAGGAAAAATCACAACCATTGATCTTACCGTGAAAGCCAAAGTTCCTGGAATGTCGGCCGAGCAATTCGAAGCAGCAGCACAAAATGCAAAAGAAAATTGTCCCATCTCAAAATCATTGAATGCAGACATTACAGTAAATGCAACTTTGGAAGCATAGTTATTCAAAAAAATAGTAGTCGGGCAGTGAGTGAATAACTTGCTGCCCTTTTTAATTACTTCCTATGTTGATTATTGGGAATTTTAAACGCAGCGGAAGCAGCGTTTTTGCAGCGGGCGCAACGTCGCAGAACAGCAAAATCATTCCATTTACATTGCGAATCTTCGCGACTTAAAGTTATTTCATTTTCAAATTTTCAAATCAACCCATTTTCAAATTAACTCATCTCCCCACAAAGACTCGTTACCATCAACTTTTTCACTTTCTTAGAATCATTCGGATATTGTCCCAACAACACCATCAACTTTGTTAATGCTGCTTCTGCATTTAAATCGGCGCCATCTAAAACGCCCATTTCTTCCAAGTGTTTACTTGTTGCATATTTTCCTTGCCTTACACTTCCTCCCGAACATTGTGAAACATTTACGACAATCAAACCTTTTTTAATTGCATCCGAAAGTGTTTTGATAAATGCTGCATCTGTGGGTGCATTTCCACTTCCATAAGTGGCCATTACAATAGCTTTTAGAGACGGCATATTTACAATACTCTTTAACCAAGCATCAGTAATACCTGGGAAAAGTCGGAACAGCCCAATGCTGTTTCTAGTTTAGTGTGGACAATTAATTTTTTCTTGCTGGGTTTGGCGATGATGTCGTGATTGTAGTCAACGTTTACACCAACATTTGCTAAAGGCGCACAATTGGGCGACTGAAAAGCTTCGAACATCGCGGAGTTAAATTTTTCAGACCGATTACCTCTGAAAAGTCGGTGACTAAAATAAATACATACTTCTGGAACTAATACTTTTCCTGCAGCAATCTCAACTGCCGATATTAAATTTCTTTTTGCATCAGTTCGGATAGCCCCTAACGGTAGTTGTGATCCCGTGAAGATAACAGGCTTGGCTAAATTCTCGAGCATAAAACTTAATGCCGATGCCGAGTACGACATGGTATCTGTCCCATGTAGAATTACAAATCCATCAAACTTCGAATAATTTTTTTCAATTACTTGCGCTAACTCCACCCAAAAAGCGGGCGTTACGTTTGAACTGTCGATGAGTTTTGCAAAAGCATGGTGCTTTAATTTGCAACCTAAGTTATTCAATTCGGGAACTTGTTCGTTCACTTTGCCAAAATCAAAGGGAACTAAAGATCCTTTTTTATCATGTTGCATTCCGATGGTTCCACCGGTATAAATAATTAAAATTTTTTTCATAGTCGGAATAGTTTTCGAGCGTTTGCACTAGTAATATCGGCAACTTCTTTTTTAGAAATGTTTTTTATTTCTGCTAATTTTTCAGCAACATAATTTATAAAAGCGGGCTGATTTCTTTTTCCTCGATGTGGGTGCGGTGAAAGATAAGGGCCATCGGTTTCTAAAACGAGGTGCTCTAGAGGAATGTCCATTACAATTTTATCGAGTCCGCCGTTTTTATAGGTGAGCACCCCACCAATCCCCAAATAAAATCCGAGCTTAATCATGGTCTCGGCTTCTTCTATGGTTCCACTGAAACAATGAAAAACACCGCGAAGTCCATCTAACTGTAACTCTTTTATGATGGCCAACACTTCCTGATTGGCATTGCGAGTATGCAAGGCGACAGGGAGATCTAGTTCATGCGCCAAGATCAATTGTCGTTTTAATGCGATTTCTTGCTCTTGAATGAAATCCAACTCCCAATATTTATCCATCCCAATTTCACCCACCGCAATATAATTTCCTGTGCGTAATTCTTTTTCAATGATCGACAACTCCTCTTCATAATTTGCTTTCACATAACAAGGATGCAAGCCCATCATGGGAATACAAAAGCCAGGAAAATCTAGAGCAAGCTTTTTACCCCTTCAATGGATTCGTGATCAATATTTGGCAACAGCATTTGAGAAACGCCATCTTGTTGAGCGGCATGTATAAGTGCTTGAAGATCTCCTTCATATTCTTTGGCATATAAATGAATATGGGTGTCGATGATTTGCATGCTGCGAATTTAACTAAGTTTGAGGCGTCAAAATCGTTAAAGTTGCCAAAATTTCTCATCCTTCGTTTCAGCTCTATTGGAGATATCGTACTCACGTCTCCTGTAATTCGTTGTCTAAAGGAACAAGTTCCTGAGGCTGAAATTCATTACCTCACAAAGAAGAGTTACGCTTCTGTGTTGATGCATCATCCTCAAATTGATAAACTTTGGACAACCGATGGAACTTTGGATGATGTGATGGATTCCTTGCAAGCTGAAAAGTTTGATTATATCATCGATCTCCACAACAACCTTCGATCCATCAAAATAAAGAGAAAATTAAAGGTGAAGAGTTTTTCTTTTCGAAAACTAAACATTCAAAAATGGATGTTGGTAAATCTTCACATTAATAAAATGCCGCCGATTCATATTGTGGATCGTTACATGGAAACCTTACAAAAATTTAAGGTGAAGAATGATCAAAAGGGACTCGATTTTTACTCGGAACCAGGAGCGGAAAATGTGCTTAGTAAATTACCCGCAACGCATCAACATGGATTTGTCGCCATCGCCATCGGAGCACAACATACAACGAAGATGATGCCCAGTGATAAAATTATTCGTGTGATCAAAGCATTGAAGTATCCTGTTGTGTTGCTAGGAGGCAAGGAAGATAAAATCCGAAGCAAGCAAATTGAAATGGTGTGCCATGGAAAATGTTTGGAATGCTTGCGGACAATTATCGCTCGGAGAATCTGCACAAATTGTAAAAGCATCTAAAGCGGTACTTACCCACGATACAGGTTTAATGCATATCGCTGCCGCATTTCATAAACCTATCGTTTCTGTTTGGGGAAATACCGTTCCGGAATTTGGAATGACGCCGTACCTTCCACAAAATAAAAAGTTGTCGAAGATTATGGAAGTGAAAAATCTTCCCTGTCGACCTTGTTCAAAAATTGGATACGATCGATGTCCTAAAGGACATTTCAATTGCATGAGTGGAATTGATAATGCAGCAATCGTGAATGCAATAAAATCTTTTTTATAATTTCTGTTGAATAAAGTTTTATGACTTCTCACCCATAAACAAAGCTTTCAACTCCGTTGCATCCGCAGCTTTCATCTTGCCAGCAAGAATTAAAGATAGTTGTCGGCGACGCAACGCACCTGCATAACGATCCTTTTCCTCTTCCGATTCAGGAACTAATTCAGGAACGTGAATCGGATTTCCAAGTTGATCTACCGCTACAAAAGTGTAAATCGCTTCATTGCTTTTTATTTTTTTATTGCGGAAATTATCTTCTACCCATACATCAATAAAAACTTCCATACTCGAATTAAACGAGCGCGAAATCTTTGCCTGAACCGTAACAATATCTCCTAGTTTGATGGGATGTGTAAAAGCAACATTGTTTACAGCAGCAGTTACAACCACTCTGCCACAATGACGATGCGCCGCAATGGCAGCAGTAATATCCATCCAGTGCAACAACCGCCCGCCCATCAAATTTCCTAAGGTATTAGTATCATTCGGAAGTACAATTTCAGTAGAGATGGCAACGCTATCGGATGGAGTTTTCGTTTTCATAAAAGAATTTTTTTGCAAAGATAGCTATAATTGGAGAGAGAGAAAGAGAGTGAGAGCGATGGAGTGTCTATAACTTTCTCGCTCTCAAACAGTTTCTCGCTCTGTTAAGCGGGATTAGCTCCGCAGTTCCCTTCTAGCCGGATGGGAAATAGTGAATGTCAACCCGCAAATGCGGGTTGCTTTTTTTATTTTCTATCAGAGGTACAAGCAAGCTTGACCTCCTTCTTAAAATAAAAAAAACAGCGTTGCTGTCATTTACTTATTAATCAGTGCACCCGAAGGGATTCGAACCCCCAACCAACAGAATCGGAATCTGTTATTCTATCCAATTGAACTACGGGTGCTAATATTTTGAATCCAAAATAATTCTGGCTTGCACTGAAGTGTGAAGACTTCCAAAGGAAGGCTTCTCTACTTCAGGGCAAAAGTACTTATTTCAATGATTATAGATTCTTTTGCTGCTTGTTTGAATGCCAGAGCGTTAAACTCATCCCTTTTCCATATTTCGCATAATTCTGAATTCTGAATTCTTAATTCTGAATTAAACCCCTATCTTTGCAGCCCCAAAAATATCACCAAAATGCTCTCAGTATCAAATATTTCCTTGCGTTACGGCAAGCGTGTTCTCTTCGATGATGTTAACATCAAATTTGTTCCCGGCAATTGCTATGGAATCATTGGTGCTAACGGTGCCGGTAAATCTACTTTTTTGAAGATTCTTTCGGGCGAAATTGACGCAACTACCGGACAAGTTTCTACAAATCCTGGGGCTAGAATGAGTGTGTTGAAACAAAATCATTACGCTTACGATGCCTATAACGTGTTGGAAGCGGTAATGATGGGGAATGTGAAGTTGATGGATGTTATTCGTGAAAAGGATGAAGTGTATGGTAAGCCCGATTTTTCGGAAGCAGATGGACTTCGTGCTGCAGAGTTGGAAAGTCTTTTTGCAGAAATGGGAGGATGGGATGCTGAAAGTAATGCCGCTAGTTTGTTGAGCGATTTAGGTGTGAAGGAAGAGTATCACGGTAAGAAAATGACGGAGATTAGCGGTAAGGAAAAAGTTCGTGTCCTCCTCGCACAAGCACTTTATGGAAATCCAGATATTCTTTTGCTGGATGAGCCAACGAATGATCTCGACGTGGAAACGATTACTTGGTTGGAAAACTTTTTAGCCGATTTTCAAAATACAGTATTGGTAGTAAGTCATGATCGTCACTTTTTAGATACCGTTTGTACACATGTTGCTGATATCGATTTTGGAAAGATGCAATTGTATTCAGGTAACTATACTTTCTGGTATGAATCAAGTCAATTGGCATTGCGCCAGCGTGGCGATCAGAATAAGAAAGTAGAAGATAAACGTAAAGAGTTGCAAGATTTCGTTGAACGTTTTTCTGCCAACGCATCAAAATCTCGTCAAGCTACAAGTCGTAAAAAATTATTAGAGAAATTAGTGGTGGAGGATATTCCTGCATCCACGCGTAAATATCCTGGAATTATTTTCCGACCCGATCGCGATTGTGGTGATCAATTGTTGAGAGTGGAGGGATTGAAAAAAATATCGAATGAAGGTATTACTTTTTTTAAAGACATTACTTTCTCGATGGATAAAGGTGATAAGATTGCAGTGATCTCGAAAGAGCGCCGTGCAGTAACATCGTTTTTTCAAATCATCACAGAAAATGAAACTGCAGATGCCGGAACGTATGAATGGGGTACTACCATTACGCGTTCCTATTTACCAAATGATAATGCTGCATTTTTTAAAGAGAGTTTGTCATTGATCGATTGGTTGCGTCAGTTTTCAAAAGAGAAGGAAGAAAGTTTTGTGCGAGGATTTTTAGGGAAGATGTTGTTCTCTGGCGAAGAGTCTTTGAAGATGTCTACTGTGCTTTCAGGAGGAGAAAAGGTGCGTTGCATGATTTCTCGGATGATGTTGACAAATGCAAATTGCATTATTCTTGATGAGCCTACCAATCACTTAGACCTTGAATCGATCACGGCTTTTAATGATGCGATGGTTGATTGGAAACATATTGCTTTGTTCAGTTCACATGACCATGCTTTTACACATACAGTAGCGAATCGAATTATAGAATTAACTCCTACGGGAATTATCGATCGTCGAATGACGTATGATGAGTACTTAGAAGACACAACCGTTCAGGAATTGCGCGCACGGATGTATGGGGATTTAATCACTGTTTAAATAAAAATTTAACGAAGGGTGTCATTACAGAAATGTACTGACACCTTTTTTTATGCTTTGCTTTTTGAATAGTGGTCTACTGCGATTTCTAATTCCATATACCATTGCTCTCCATATTTTCGAATGAGCGCATCTTTCAAAAATTTATAAACGGGAACTTTTAAAGTTTTTCCTAAAGTACACGCTGCTGAACAAATGTCCCAACGGTCGTAGTTTACAGCTTCGTAGTTTTTTAATTTTTTAATTCGGATAGGGTAGAGGTGACATGAGATTGGTTTTCGAAAGGAGATTTTCCCTTCTGAATATGCTTTTTCAAATGCGCATGTTGCCACACCTTTTTCAAAAAGAACATAGGCGCATTCTTTATTGCCATTCACTAATGGAGTTACCCAATCGCCCTCTTGATCTTTGGTGTAGAGTCCGTAGTTCTCGATGCTCTTTTTGCCATCTTCAGATAAGATGTTTCTGATAGCAGGAAAAGCGTCTTCTATTTCAAATAATTCACTTTCTTCCAGTGGTGCACCCGCATCTCCAGAAATACAACACTCCCCTTTGCATTTAGCTAGGTCACAAACGAATTGTTCGTCTATTACATCTAATGAAATAAGTTTGTCGTCAATCTGAATCATGCTGCAAAGGTGAGGTTATTTGCCCAATTTTAATCATTCTTTTTAAATTTCACAGAACAGATGGTTTATTCAGGAATTTGAATTAAATTTCGATGCATAAATTAGCATGTTTCGGAAGATGGGTTTACGTAGACTTTTGGTGATGGCTTTCATGTCGATGTCGCTTTCGTTGGCTGCTCAACTGCCGCAACCCGTGTTACGACAGTTTACAACGCTTGATGGTTTGCCTTCTTCTCAAATTTATCAAGTGATCGAAGATAAGAAAGGCTATTTGTGGTTTGCAACGGATCATGGTGTGGCTCGATATAATGGATATGAATTTAAAGTTTTTTCTTCCGGAGAAGGGTTGAGCGATAATACCGTTTTCAAATTATTTATTGATAGCAAGGAAAGAATGTGGATGCAAACATTTTCAGGGCAACTGTTCTTTATGGAGAATGAAGTAGTAAAGCCTTTTGCATTTAATATCCTTGCAAAGAAAATTGTGGGGAATTCAATCCCTTTAGGTTTTTTTGTTGATAGTTTAGAAAATGTTTATTTCTCCTGCAATTATAATGGTGAATACATTATTGATAAACAAGGAAAGGAACATTTAGAATTGAAGTTTATAAAGTCATATCCCTTCAATCAAATTTTTGTTGATGAAATTGTAGAAGGACGATTACTTACTTCTGGAAATAAATTATTCATTCCCTCTCTTCCCACTTATTTGTATATAAGGAAGTTTAACGGGAAGTATGATTCATTGTTTGTAGATTTAAAATATAGTGGACAACTTTTTGCAAAGTACTTGCGTGATGGACGAATGATTATTTCACTTTCAACATTTTTGTTCGAATACAAAAATGGTAAGCTGTATCTCTTGAATCAACTTTCAGGGGCCATCACTTATTTATATGAGGGAAAAAATAACGAATTGTGGGTGTCAACTTATAATGGATTGTTTAAGGTCTCAACGAAGAATTGGAAAATTTTGAATGGCTATTTGGAAAAGGAATTTATTTCAAGTACAGTTTTAGACTTTGAAAGTGGTCTCTGGGTAACTACGGTAAATAGCGGTGTTTTTTATTTTAACGATGCCGGTGTTAATGAATATAAATTAAATCCCGATTCAATGCAAGAAGCATTATGTCTTACTAAAGGTCAGAATATTATTTATGTAGGTTTTTGGAATGGCGTTGTTGCAGAATTTAGTACTTCAGCATGTATCTCCAAAACGCAAATGAAGAATGAGAAGTATGTGAACGCTATGTTTTTTGATGAAAAGGAGAATCGTTTATTGATTTCTATGGAGCCTCCAGGATATTTATCAAATGGAAAGTATCATCATTTTAAATCAGATGGAACCAAGTCATTAAAAGGGGACTTTATTCGTTTACGAAATGGAGAGATGTTAAATGCTTCCATTAATGGCTTGTATAAAATTAAAGACGATTCACTTTTTTTATGGGCAAGTTTAAAGCAGCGTGCTAATTGCGTCAACGAAAGACCCAATGGAGAATTTATTTTGGGAACGAATAGTGGAGTTTATTTACTCAATGAGAAAGGTAATATTCTCAATTTATTTCATCCTGTCTTTAAAGATACACGTGTTGATGATATTGAAAATAAGAATGACCAATATTTTTTTGCTACACGAGGGAAAGGACTGTTAATAGTTGTGGACGATTCAGTTTACAAGGTGGATGAGTCTGATGGTTTATGTAGTAATATTATTCATCGAATTACACTTGGTGAAAATTCAATTTGGTGTGCTTCATATAATGGTGCTTCTAAAGTGACGATTGAAAGTTTTTCGCCGTTTCGTTTTTCAGTGAGTAGTATCGGTTATAATGAAGGATTATCTGACAATGAAATTAATGATATTGCCATATTGAATGATACCGTATGGGTGGCTACTAAAAAGTCGATTTTGTTTTTTGATGGGCGTTCGAGTTTTGTGAATTCAACACCTCCTGTTTTTCATTTCACCAGCTTCAAAGTGAACAATGTGGATGTGAGTTTAGATGAAATTGGTTCGCTAAGTCATGTTGCAAATAATATAAGTATTGGATTCGAAGCCTTGTCTTATAAAAGTTATGGAAAAATAAATTATCGATATAGGCTCGTAAACGAAGCCGATACCTTTGAATCAGTAACTTCAAGTCGGCACGTGGAGTTTCTTTCGTTGAAACCCGGAAATTATATATTTAGTGTTTTGGTAAAAAATAGCTCTGGAACGTGGACCGTTGAAAAGAAGAGTTTAAAATTTACCATCTTAACTCCCTTTTGGCAACAGTGGTGGTTTCGATTGTCTTTGCTACTTGCTATTGTTTTATTGGCCGTTTATTTTATGCGACTACGAATCGCACGAGTTAGGGAGCAAGAAAGGCTACGTACCGATTTTAATAAACAGCTCGTGATGTTAGAGATGAAAGCATTGAGAGCGCAGATGAATCCTCATTTCATTTTTAATGTAATCAATTCTATCCAGGATTATATTTTGAAGAACGATGCACGATCTGCTCAAAAGTACCTTACTAAGTTTGCAAAGTTAGTGCGATCTATTTTAGATAATTCTGTGGAAGGAGAGGTTATGTTAGAAGGAGAGTTAGACGCTAATAAATTATATGTTGAATTGGAACAACAACGATTTGATGATAAGTTCGAGTTCGAATTGAATATTTCAAATGATGTTGATGCTAATTCGTTATTAATTCCTTCTATGATCTTTCAGCCATTTTTGGAGAATGCAATTAAACATGGGATTCGACATTTGACTGGAAATGGAAAGTTAACACTTACGGTGAATAGAGATGATCATAACGTTTACATTTATATTGAAGATAACGGAATTGGCCGTGAAGCTGCAGCTGAATTAAATAAAATAAATGCAAGTGAGCATATTTCTCATGGTTCGCTCATTACTACTCGAAGAGTCGAGGCTTATAATAAAGCACATAATACTTCTATTCAACTAACGATTTTGGATTTGTTTGATGAATATGGTAAAGCCTCCGGGACGCGCGTCGAATTGTTGATTCCTGTAAAATATAGAATTAAGGGAAAGGCAGTTAATTGATTTTTCTAAAATATTTTTTGAAGTTTATTTAGTTTTGCATGATTTGTTTTGGTAATATTGTTTTAGAATAGCTTAGTTTCGTTATAAATTTTATTCCAAATGATGAAAGCCTGCATAGTTGATGATGAGAAAAAAGGCCGTGATACACTGCTGAAATTACTCGAGGAATACTGTAAGGATGTTGAAGTGGTTGGTCAAGCCGACTCAGTTGAAACAGCCTTTCAGTTTATTTCAAGCCATCAGCCTGAACTGGTTTTTTTAGATGTGGAAATGCCAAGAGGAAGTGGGTTTGAATTGCTAAAACGATTTGAAAATGTAAATTTCAAAACTATTTTTGTAACTGCACATAATCATTATGCTATTAAAGCAATCAAATTTGCTGCAGTCGATTATATTTTAAAGCCCGTTGACGTTGATGAATTAGTGAGCGCAGTTTCAAGAGTGAGATCCTCACCTCCCATGCAGCAAAATAATTATTCTGGATTACTAGATAATTTAGAGAATAATAGAACGGGAAAATTGGCAGTTCCCGTGAAGGATGGGGTTGCTTTTATTCATACAAATGATATTATCAGAATGCAAGCCGATGGTAGCTATACGCATATCTATACATCAACTGAAAAATATACAGCGTCTAAGAATGTAAAAGAGTATGAAGATTTATTGCAAGACTTGAACTTTTTTAGAGCACACCATTCTCATCTAATTAATTTAATTCATGTCAAACATTTTAGTAGAGTAGATGGTTATTTTGCTATTATGAGTGATGGCTCTTCCGTTGAAGTTTCTCGACGGAAAAAAGATCATTTTTTGCAGTTGATGAATTTGTAATCAAATTTTACTTCACGAAATAAATGTAATGAGTTGCTAAATGTGTTTTCCCTTGAAGAGGCTATCTTTCAATATATTACAAGTTTAGTGAATTCTTGCCCTTTTGATGATCAATTGGTAGAGAAAAAGTCTGTTTTGCCACTTGTTAGAAATTTCTTGCCAATTGTGGGACTTATTAACCACTTATAAATATTGCTTGACTTAGTCAATTATATTGCATTCTTTTGATAAGTGGAGGAGTGTTGTGGCAGCGGTTGGACTTTCCTGAAATGGATTCCTAATACCATTTTTTTTTGCTCGAAAGCAGAAGTAGTTACTTTGATAATTGAAAAGAAAATATCTAATATGATGCAGTTGTATTATGCATTTTGCGAAAATAAGTGGAAGTGGCTATTAGGTCTCTTCGATTTCCCTTTTCAAATAATCTTGAAAAATTTTCGTAGTTTTTTCATTTTAATTCCTTATCGTCTAAACCACCCGGAAAATATAAGTTCTTCAGTTTTTAATTGCGAATTTATTTTTCCAAAATACTCAGCTTATGTATACATCTACTCGCCCATCTACAGGAGAAAAAGTTACTCTTGCTCGAAAAATTAAAAAGTACATTGTACTTTTAGTTTTATTAGTTGTAACCCAATTTGGATACGCGCAAAATTTAACCGTAGTTGCCGATCCAGCATGTGCAACGGCTTGTTGTAAACAAACAAATCCTTGTTCATGCACGGTTGGAGTAATTGCCTCTGGTGGAATTCCTCCGTACACCTACACCGTTTTTGGACCGGGAACATTCGTAGGATATCAAGCTTGTTTGAATGGTTTGTGTCCGGGTACTTACATTTTTGAAGTGCGCGACGCAGCTAATAATCAAGTTGTTTTTCCAATTACAATTGGTGGACCTTGTTGTACGCTAACGTGTAGCGACACTACCATTTGTTTTGATCTTCCCGACTCTTCCTTGGTTTTGAAGAAACCAACGTATACAACGGCTGATACTTCACTCGCGGGTGGAGGCACTGGGCCAGGTCAAGGAAATATTGCTTGCACATACGATTCATTGTGGAATAATTCTCCCGGAGTTTTTCCAGTAGGAACTACTGTTGTAACTTGGTATGTGTTGAAGAATGGTGTATTGGATTCTTGTACGCAAAATGTAATTCGTAATCCTCCTTCAGCCTACAATATTATTTTTTCTACTTCGCCACCAATTGTTGCCGGTGTGATCAATATTTGTAATGGTCAATCCATCACCTTCGTCGATAATTCAACAGGAACAACAGGAAGATTGTGGAATTTTGGAAATGGTTTTTATTCTATCAATCAAACAAACACACAACCCGGTGTAAATTATCCTCCCGGAACTTATTACGATACACTCACTGTGTATGATGCCTGCGGAACGCCGCATGATACCGCATTTATGGTTGTAGTGGATTCTGCATCGGGTCCCGATATTTATTGTATCTCCGTTGTTTGCCCCGGTGATACAGTCACCTATCACACGAATGCAATTTGTACAACCTATACTTGGGCAGTATCGGGAGGGGCATTTTTACCTCCTGGTCCAACGAGCACTAGCGATTCGGCAACCGTGATTTGGGGCTTGGGTTCTACTGGAACTATTTCTTTAGGTGTGAGTGGATGTACTCCGCCATTAAATTGTCCATTCCCCACCATTAAGACAGTTCATATTGTTCCTGCAACTTTACCTATCGCAGGCGACACAATTGTTTGTGCAGAATCAGAATCCTGTTACGAAGTAGAATGCATTCCTGGAAATAATTATTCATGGGAAATATTGCCTGCCAATGCAGGTGTGGTAACAGGAAATAATACTTGTCAAATTTGTATTCAATGGGCTCCTGGATTTTTTGGTCCAGTAACTATTCAATTGAATTATCAAAATGTACTTACAGGTGCAGGTTGTAACTTACCTGACCAATGTACTGACGATCCTGGTTGTGGTGGAACCGCAACTATTACTGTAGATGTTCGTCCTATTTTTGGTATTGCTGGACCTACTAAAGTTTGTCCAAATGCAGTAAGCGCTCCGTTCAACGGAATGAATCTTACCAATAATACCATTGCATCAGGTGTGACATGGAAAATGACAACACCCATTCCAAGTGTGATCAATTTTGCAAGTACTGCAGCATTGAATGCATACACTTGGAATGCTGGTTCTGGAACTTATTGCTTAACAGCCTACACGCCACCCAATGTGTATTGTAACGATTCTGCAAAAGTGTGTTTGGAAGTAGTGAATATGCTGCAACCAAATCCTGTGGTAGGACCCGACACCGTTTGTGCGAATGTGAGTACAAATTATGCCGTGATTTCTAACATGACTGGAGTTACGTATGTGTGGACCGTTAGTAACGGTGTTATCGTAGGTCCATCAAATGGAAGTAGTGTAAATATTCAATGGAATCCGGGCGGTGGAACTGTTTCGGTGGTGCAAATGTTGAGTGCAAGTCCTTTCTGCTCTTCAATTGCATCAGCAGTAAAAACCGTAGTGACATGGCCTAATTTTCCACTGCCCATTGTTACAGCAAGCAGTCCGATTGTTTGTATGAATAGTACAATTACGTATTCTATTCCTACACCTTTGCTAAGCAATGCAACTTACACATGGTCGGTGGTTCCATCAACAGCAGGAAATATTGTAACTGCAAATGGTACCAATACGATTAGTATAAAATGGATCAGCGCAGCGATCACTCCCATCTTTGTTAAACTAAAAATTTCCAGATGTTATGATGATTCAGTAATGGTTCCTGTAACTTTACTTCCATTACCTACAGTTCCCAACATTACTTATTTCCCTGCTAATCCTTGCGTAAATACAACAGTAAATTTTTCAACGTTGAATCCAGGTCCAACTTGGAATTGGGATTTTGGTGATGCAGGAACTGATGTGATACAAAAGCCATCTCATATTTATACTGCTGCTGGAAACTATAATGTGCAACTGGTTGTAACTAATGTTTCTGGTTGTTCGGATACAGCGAATACATTGATCACTGTTGAAGATATTCCAGTGGTACCTATCATCAATGGTCCCGATAGTGTTTGTATTAATGCACTTTCTTCTTATAATTTCTCGCAACCTTTATTTCCAGGCGCTTATTATTCTTGGTCGTTGTCAAATTCTCCAAAAGGAATTATTTCCTCTTCAGGAAATAATTTTATGAATTTAAAATGGACCATTGCTGGAACAGATACTGTTAAAGTGCGCGTTCAAGCAACTTGTTTGGATACTACAATAAAATATGTAGTAGTGATAAGTCCTAATCCAACACCAGGTATTTCAGTAGTGTCTCCAGCTTGTCAAAATTCAAATGTAAACTTTTCAGGAAGCGGAGGTAGTACATATTCATGGATTTTTGCAGGAGGCTCTCCTGGTTTTTCATCTTCACAAAATCCTGTAGTTACGTATGCCATTCCTGGAACGTATAATGTTTCATTGACTGTAGTGAGTGCTGCTGGTTGTGCTGCAACCACCACCACAACAATGACGATTAATCCAGAACCGACTGCAATAATAAATGGTCCTTTTACTATTTGTGCATTCCCCGGTTCAGTAACAATGAATGCGGTAGCTCAACCAGGCTATACTTTCTTGTGGTCGCCGACAGGAACAACGGGACCATCTGTTACAACAACCATTAATTCACTGACCACTTTTAGCTGTGTAGTAACCAACTCATTTGGATGTACTAAGTTGTCGAATTTTATAACGGTAGATACGGCATCCTGTACACAAATTATTGATTCCTGTCAGGTAAATGACAGTATTGATTTTACATACACACCACCCATCTGCTTAACTCAAACGTATACTAAAATTTATACAGGTACATTAACAGGATGGAATTTTGGTGCAGGAGGAAGTGCGGGTGCTGTCACTCCAGTTTCAGCGACATATCCTTATCCGGGAGTATTCCCCGTAACTGTAGTCGGTGTTGCATTAGGTACCTATCCTGATGGATCTCCCTGTAATAAGAATATCAGCAGAACACGTAACGTAACCATTCCATTCGATCTTGATTTTGATTTCGATTATCAATGTAATGGTTCAAATGTGATGCAAGTTGTTTTCTCGAATACTTCTCAGTATCTCGGAGTAGCAACCGCATATAATTGGACATGGTACGATGCTACATTTGCAACTACAATTTCTACTAATCCTTTTCCTCCTGCAATTACGTTGTCAGCGGGAACGCATATAATTAATTTCAGTGCTTTTGATCCTGCAACTGGAGCAACATGTATGGTTACAAAAACAATAAATGTTCCTGTACCTATTTCGGCATCTTTCACGGTTTCAAGTCCTCTTTGTGTAGGTGCTCCAAATATTTTTACGAATACGTCAGTGCTTCTTGCTAACCAAGCTTCCATGTTGTTTAATAACGGTAATGGAGGTACGTCAACTTCTTCTCCAGCTAGTCTCCCGTATGCCGCTTCAGGTCCATTTACAGCATCTATTGCTGTAACGGATATCTTTGGTTGTACTTCGTCAGCATCTCAAAACGTAACGGTTACTCCCGCTGGATCAGGTACCATCACAGTAGGTTCTCTAGCCTGTGATTCTGTTTCTCTTACCGCATCAGGCCCTGGACCATTTACTTGGAATGTGATTTCTCCTCCTCCTTTCCCTAACAATCCTGCGTATGTGAAAACAAGCGGATTTTATAGTGTGACGGGTATAGGAGTAAATGGCTGTCCTTATACATTTGGACCCGTTCAAGTAACAGTGAATAAATCACCAACTGTTACTATAACAGGATTGACAAATTATTGTCAAGGCGAAGCTTTAAATATTAAAACTTCAGCTGCGGGTGTAAACTATGCTTGGATTCGATTACCAAGTACACCAGTAGGTACAAATTCTCCCAATCTAAATATTATTGCGGGTACTCCAGGAACATTCACCTATCAAGTTACAGTGACTGCTGCAAATGGATGTATAGGTTCGGCAACTTATGTTGTTACGGTGGATCCTGTTCCATCTTCAGCCGCTATTGTTGTTACAGGTTCACCAATTTTCTGTCAGGGTGATTCTGTGAAACTTACTGTGAGTCCTCCAGGAGCAACTTATTTATGGTCGAAATCTCCTGCTCCTCCATTGACGTCACCTGCGAATGCACAACCTATTTTCTGGGCAACGCAAAGTGGAACGTATTCTGTCATTGTGCAAACACCTAACGGTTGTGCCTATCCTTCAATTGCACCTGTTGTGATTACAGTGAATCCAAAACCAATTGCAAATATTACAGGGGATACGGTTTTATGTGAGGGAGAAACGTTAAACTTATTAAGTACTCCAGTTGCAGGAGCAACGTATGCTTGGACAGGTCCAGCCGCTACAGGAATAACGAATCCATTTGTGAAAACAAATATGCAACTTACAGATGCCGGACAATATAGCGTTATTGTTACCAATGCATTTGGTTGTACACAAGTAGATACGATTAATGTAATTGTGAATCCTGCTCCAGTTAACCCTTTCATAATTTCTAATCCGGGCGGAGTGTTATGTCAAGGACAAATATTTAATTTAAGTATAGTCGGACCGTTAGGACCTCCCATCGTTTATAATTGGAGTACGGGTCAGATGGGAACCAACATCAATGTGGTATTGCCAAACGACTATTGGGTTACTGCAACCAATCAGTTTGGATGTAGTGCGCAATCGAACATTATTACCGTTCATCCTCGTCCCGATTTAAGTTGTGTGCCGAGTGGTTGCTATGAATTTTGTGATGAATGTGATTCGGTAACTATTCCAGGTCCCGTTGGATTGTTCTATTATGATTGGCAAATGTTAGTGGGGAATGTTTTTGTTCCATACACGAATTCACAAAACTTGAATGTGTATCCTCCAGGAGGAAAGTTCCGATTGATGGGATCGAACCAATGGGGATGTGCCGATTCAAGTGATACATTGGATATTGATTTTAAGAGTTGTTGCCCAATTCCAGATACTACCTTGTGTGTAGATACCTGTATTAATTTTGATAATAATACATTGATGGGCTGGCAACCTTTTGCAGGTGCACCTAATGTAGGAGTCTCCGTAACCAATGTAGGATCTCAAGGTGGCCCAACCGATTATTTTGTGATGGGCTCTGATTTAGCAGGTCCTTCACAATTAGAAACTGGATATAATCTGCTGGGTAAATGGTGCTGTGGTCAATTCTGTTTCGATTATAAATTGATTGATGATGGAGTAGCCGGTTCAATCAATGTCAATCCTACGTTTAGGATTTTAAATGGCGCACTCGGATTTGTATTTACTTCAAGTGCTACCGTTACGGAACTTTCTCCATGGCAAAATATTTGTGCGCCAATTACAGATTGTAATCCTCCGCCAACCTCTCCTCTAGGAACATGGGCACCAATTGCTGGTACTGCAATTACCGATTGGACAACGGTATTGTCAAATGTTACCAATGTATTGTTTAGAGTCGATTATTCTGCGGCCGTTGGAGAAACATCTGGGTTTGATAATGTTTGTATCAATTCTAATGTTCCTGATATTGATGCCGGCAATGATACTACAGTTTGCGCAGGAACTTTTGTTCCATTGCATGTGGTGGGTTGTACAGGTATGCCAGAGTGGTATGCCATCTCTGGAGACACTTTAATTTTTGTGGGCAATGGTCCATTTATTGAAGTAAACCCAACGGTATCTACTTGCTATGTTGTTACATGTTGTGGAGTCGGAACTTGTTGTTGTGATACCGATACTGTTTGTATAAATGTAAATCCGTTGCCAATATTACAATGGACTTCAGTTTATCCGAATGTTTGTCAAAATTCAGCGCCGATTGTATTAGACTCATCACAAATACAGATTTTCATAAATGGAAATTGGGTGTCGATTAACGCGGTTCCGGGAAGCGGATTCTTCAGTGGGCCTGGTGTTGTAGGAAATGTATTTACTCCATCAATCATCGGACCTCATACTATTTGTTACACCTATACCGATAGTGTCGGTTGTACGAATACAGTTTGTAATACCATCAATGTCATCTTCTGTTGCGATACAACATTTAATATTTCTGCTGGTAACGATACTACCATTTGTCATGGCGGTGTTGCGATTCTAAATGTAACTGGATGTACGGGTGCGCCAATTTGGTATAAGATGTCAGTCGAAGGTCCTATCGTCGTTGGTCAAGGACCTGTGGTTGATGTGATGCCAACGCAGAGCACTTGTTACTTTGTAGTTTGTTGTGATCCGTTGTATCCAACATGTTGCGATACGGATACGGTTTGTGTTTATGTAAATGAATTACCAATTCTACAATGGAATACAAATTATCCATCGGTTTGTCAAAACTCAGCTCCAATTTATCTCGATTCAAATAACATTCTTGTTTATGTAAATAATACTTGGGTGCCTGTGTCAAGTTTGGGTGGAAGCGGATCTTTCTCCGGACCATTTGTCTCTGGAAATATCTTTACTCCATCTACCATCGGTACACATACTATTTGTTATACATACACAGATAGTGTGGGATGTACAAATACCGTTTGTAATACTATCAATGTCATCTTCTGTTGCGATACTACATTTAATATTTCTGCTGGAAACGATACTACAATTTGTCATGGTGGTGTTGCCATTCTAAATGTGAATGGATGTAATGGCCCTGCTGTTTGGTATAAGATGTCAGTGGAAGGACCCATCGTCGTTGGACAAGGTCCAGTTGTGGATGTGATGCCAACACAGAGCACTTGTTACTTTGTAGTTTGTTGTGATCCGTTGTATCCAACATGTTGTGATACGGATACGGTTTGTGTTTATGTAAATGAGTTGCCGATTCTGCAATGGAATACAAATTATCCATCGGTTTGTCAAAACTCAGCACCGATTTATCTCGATTCAAATAACATTCTTGTTTATGTAAATAATACTTGGGTGCCTGTGTCAAGTTTGGGTGGAAGCGGAGTCTTCTCCGGACCATTTGTTACAGGAAATATCTTTACTCCATCTACCATCGGTACACATACTATTTGTTATACATACACAGATAGTGTGGGATGTACAAATACCGTTTGTAATACTATCAATGTCATCTTCTGTTGCGATACTACATTTAATATTTCTGCAGGAAACGATACTACCATTTGTCATGGCGGTGTTGCGATTCTAAATGTAACAGGATGTACGGGTGCGCCAACTTGGTATAAGATGTCAGTGGAAGGACCTATCGTCGTTGGACAAGGTCCAGTTGTGGATGTGATGCCAACGCAGAGCACTTGTTACTTTGTAGTTTGTTGTGATCCGTTGTATCCAGCATGTTGTGATACGGATACGGTTTGTGTTTATGTAAATGAATTGCCGATTCTACAATGGAATACAAATTATCCATCGGTTTGTCAAAATTCAGCGCCGATCTATCTTGATTCAAATAACATCCTCGTTTATGTAAATAATACTTGGGTGCCGGTATCGAGTTTGGGTGGAAGTGGATCTTTCTCCGGACCATTTGTCTCTGGAAATATCTTTACTCCATCTACCATCGGTACACATACTATTTGTTATACATACACAGATAGTGTGGGATGTACAAATACAGTTTGTAATACTATCAATGTCATCTTCTGTTGCGATACTACATTTAATATTTCTGCAGGAAACGATACTACCATTTGTCATGGCGGTGTTGCGATTCTAAATGTAATAGGATGTACGGGTGCGCCAACTTGGTATAAGATGTCAGTGGAAGGACCTATCGTCGTTGGACAAGGTCCAGTTGTGGATGTGATGCCAACGCAGAGCACTTGTTACTTTGTAGTTTGTTGTGATCCGTTGTATCCAACATGTTGTGATACGGATACGGTTTGTGTTTATGTAAATGAATTGCCGATTCTGCAATGGAATACAAATTATCCATCGGTTTGTCAAAATTCAGCGCCGATCTATCTTGATTCAAATAACATCCTCGTTTATGTAAATAATACTTGGGTGCCTGTATCGAGTTTGGGTGGAAGCGGAGTCTTCTCCGGACCATTTGTCTCTGGAAATATATTCACGCCATCAACCATCGGTACGCATACCATTTGTTACACCTATACCGATAGTGTAGGATGTACGAATACAGTTTGTAATACCATCAACGTCATCTTCTGTTGCGATACTACATTTAGTATTTCTGCTGGAAACGATACTACCATTTGTCATGGCGGTGTTGCGATTCTAAATGTAACAGGATGTACGGGTGCGCCAATTTGGTATAAGATGTCAGTGGAAGGTCCTATCGTCGTTGGACAAGGTCCTGTTGTGGATGTGATGCCAACGCAGAGCACTTGTTACTTTGTAGTTTGTTGTGATCCGTTGTATCCAACATGTTGTGATACGGATACGGTTTGTGTTTATGTAAATGAATTACCAATTCTACAATGGAATACAAATTATCCATCCGTTTGTCAAAACTCAGCTCCAATTTATCTTGATTCAAATAACATCCTCGTTTATGTAAATAATACTTGGGTGCCTGTATCAAGTTTGGGTGGAAGCGGTGTCTTCTCTGGACCATTTGTTTCTGGAAATATATTCACTCCATCAACGATTGGTACGCATACAATTTGTTACACCTATACAGATAGTGTCGGTTGTACGAATACGGTTTGTAATACCATCAATGTCATCTTCTGTTGCGATACTACATTTAATATTTCTGCTGGAAACGATACTACCATTTGTGCTGGTGGAGTTGCCATCTTAGAAGTGGAAGGTTGTGTAGGAACTCCTACCTGGTACATTCTAACTGGAGAAGGTCCAGTTCCTGTAATTCAAGGTCAAGTATTTGATGCCTTCCCGCAAGTGAGTACTTGCTACATGGTTGTTTGTTGTGATTCGTTGTATCCTGCATGTTGCGATACGGATACGGTTTGTGTGTATGTAAATCCACATCCAAATTTGCAGTGGAATACAATTTATCCATCTGTTTGTCAAAACTCATCACCAATTGTTCTTGATTCTTCGCAGATTTTAGTACAAGTGAATAATGTGTATGTTCCCATTTCATCACTTCCAGGAAGCGGATACTTCTCAGGAATTGGAGTTGTAGGAAATGTATTTACACCATCGACCATCGGTACATATACCATTTGTTACACCTATACCGATAGTCTAGGATGTTCTGCCATGGTTTGTAATACCATCAATGTCATATTCTGTTGTGATACAACATTTAATATTTCTGCTGGTAATGATACTACGATTTGTGCTGGTGGAGTTGCTATTTTAGAAGTTGAAGGATGTGTCGGCACACCAACATGGTATATGCTAACTAATGAAGGTGCGGTTCCGGTAATGCAAGGTGAAGTATTTGATGCCTTCCCGCAAGTGAGTACTTGCTACATGGTTGTTTGTTGTGATCCTTTATATCCTGCATGTTGCGATACCGATACAGTTTGTGTGTATGTGAATCCACATCCGATCTTACAATGGAATACGAACTATCCATCGGTATGTCAAAACTCAACGCCTATTGTACTCGACTCATCACAAATCCAAGTGTATGTAAATAATAATTGGGTTTCTATAAGCTCTGTTCCTGGAAGTGGATATTTCTCTGGTCCAGGTGTGGTGGGTAATGTGTTTACGCCGTCTACCATCGGCACACATACCATTTGTTATACGTATACAGATAGTGCGGGATGTTCTGCAATGGTTTGTAATACCATCAATGTAATATTCTGTTGTGATACTACATTTAATATTTCTGCTGGAAACGATACTACGATTTGTGCTGTTGGAGTAGCTATTCTTTCGGTAGCAGGTTGCACCGGCACGCCAACTTGGTACATACTAACTGGAGAAGGTCCAGTTCCTGTTGTTCAAGGTCAAATCTTCGATGTGTTCCCTCAGCAAAGTACATGTTATATGGTGGTTTGTTGTGATCCTTTATATCCTGCATGTTGCGATACCGATACGGTTTGTGTGTATGTAAGTCCGCAGCCTGTATTAGCATGGCCTAATATCTATACGGATATCTGCTCGAACGGTGGACCAATAACACTCAATCTTTCTGACATCTATGTAAACATCAACAATACATGGGTGATGGTTCCCGCGGCTGGTGGAACTGGAGTCTTCTCTGGTCCTGGCATCTTTGGTAATACGTTTACACCTCCTGGAATTGGTTCTTATGTAATCACATTCACCTATACCGATCCTAACGGTTGCGTAGCTACGATGACGAATTCCATTACCACAACTTTCTGTTGCGATACAATAAATACAATATCGGCTGGAAATGATACGACCATCTGTGCAGGTGGAGTAGCCATACTCTCAGCAACAGGCTGCAATGGTGCTGTTACTTGGTATCAACTTGGAGTAGAAGGACCATTCGTGGTTGGACAAGGTCCAGTCTTCGATGCCTTCCCTCAACAAAGTGCATGTTACATGGTCGTTTGTTGTGATCCAATTTATCCTGCATGTTGTGATACGGATACGGTTTGTGTGTATGTAAGTCCGCAACCGATATTGGCATGGCCAAGTATCTACACGGATATCTGCTCGAACGGTGGATCAATAACACTCAATCTTTCTGACATCTATGTAAACATCAACAATACATGGGTAATGGTTCCCGTGGCTGGCGGAACAGGATACTTCTCTGGGCCTGGTATCTTCGGAAATACGTTTACACCTCCTGGAATTGGTTCGTATGTGATTACATTCACTTACACCGATCCTAACGGTTGTGTAGCTACGATAACGAATACAATTACAACTATGTTCTGTTGTGACACGATAAATACAATATCCGCTGGAAATGATACCACGATTTGTGCTGGTGGAGTTGCGATTCTTACTGCAACTGGATGTAATGGCGCTACTACTTGGTATCAACTCGGAGTAGAAGGACCATTTGTTGTTGGACAAGGTCCAATCTTCGATGCCTTCCCTCAACTAAGTACTTGCTACATGGTCGTTTGTTGTGATCCTGTTTATCCTGCATGTTGTGATACCGATACGGTTTGTGTGTATGTAAGTCCGCAACCTGTATTAGCATGGCCAAGTATTTATACGGATATCTGCTCTAACGGCGGACCAATAACATTAAATCCTGCTGATATTTTCGTGGATATTAATAATACATGGGTGATGTCTCCGTTCGCTGGCGGAACTGGATACTTCTCTGGACCTGGCATCTTCGGTAATACGTTTACACCTCCTGGCATCGGTTCTTATGTGATCACATTCACGTACACCGATCCTAACGGTTGCGTAGCTACGATAACGAATACAATTACAACCATGTATTGCTGTGATCCGACTACGACCATCTCGGCTGGCAACGACACCATCATTTGTGCAGGTGGCGTGGCAACACTAAATGTAACAGGATGTGAAGGAAATGCGATTTGGTATGCATTAACAGTAGAAGGACCAATTGTTGTAGGACAAGGAAATACCTTCCAAGCAAATCCACAACAGAATACTTGCTACGTGGTAGTATGTTGTAATCCGAATGATCCAACTTGTTGCTTCACGGATACGGTTTGTGTTACTATAAAACCAATCATCTTAGTTGGACCAATAACAGGCACACTCATTTCCGCATGTATTCCTGCTACTGCTGGAAGTTCTGTTTATTCGGTTACTCCTGTAATTGGCGCAACGTATTTATGGACTACACCAACCGGAATGACAATCACTAGTGGACAAGGTACTCCAACGATAAACACAACATGGACAGCAGCAACCATGCAACAAGGAATTAACGGAACGCTATGTGTAAATCAATATACGCTTTGTGGTCCTTCCATCTCTTGTGTAAATATTAGTTTGAATTCAATTATTCCTGTACGACCTGGATCAATAAGTGGTCCTGCAAAAGTTTGTCCAGGAGACATCGTTGTATTCTCAATTGCACTGGTTCCTCGAGCAACATTCTATACTTGGACATTACCTGCTGGAATGACCATCATCAGTGGCGCAGGTACGAATGTAATTACAGTGAGCGTAGGTCCAGGTTTTGTGGGCGGAACGATTTCTGTGGTTGCAGGAAATAGTTGTGGTGTGAGTCCAGCTAGGACAAAAGCGGTTGGGTTAAATATTCTACCAGCTCCAGGCCCAATCACAGGACCATTAACGGGAATGTGTAACGTAGTGGGTGCGGTGTATTCAATCACGCCAATGGTAGGTGCAAACTCCTATCAATGGAATGTTGTAAACGGAACCATCGTAGGCTCATCCACGGGAACGAGCATCGTAGTAAATTGGAATTCATCATTTGTTACAGGTACAGTTTCTGTGTATGCGATAAATGGATGTGGCATCAGCACATTACGAACACTCACTGTTAAAGGTCCTCCAGCACAACCAAGCATCATTAGCGGACCAGTGAATGTTTGTACAAATGGAAACTTCCAATACTCTGTGGGTACAGTGACGGGAGCGATGCAATACAATTGGACAGTTCCATCTACTGCAACAATTATAAGTGGGCAGGGAACCAAAGTAATTAATGTATTATTTGGACCAAGTGCTGCTACGAATCAGTTGATTTCAGTAACCGCAATAAACACTTGTGGAAATTCAGCCATTCGAAACTTATCAGGAATTACAGTGGCGAGTTGTATACGTGAGGCTGATCTTAGCGGTACTGTATTTAATATTTATCCAAACCCTGCGCACGATCAATTCGAATTGTTCTACCAAACGAAAGAGAATGTTTCATTCACCATTGAAATGATGGATGCCGAGGGACGATTGGTAAATAGTAAATCAATTGTTGGAAACGGATTGCTCTATTCAACCCGCTATGAAACGACTGAATTAGCAAGAGGTGTTTATTTAATCGTAGTGAATGAAGAGGGACGGAGACTTCAACAAAGAGTAGTGGTGTATTAGTACCACCGCTGAGCAATTGAAAATTCGATTTCATCAGTAGAGTTATAGTTTAAAGTAAAAGGTCGGCTCGTTTAGCCGACCTTTTTGTGTGATTAATCGTCGTTATATAAAATAAGTCCAATCGTAAAAACGAATAAGTCGGATTGCTTTTTTGATCCAAACATGAAGCGAAGAACATGGTTGTTACTATGAATTCATTTTTTGATCCTGAAGTGATCACATGTTTATAGAAAATCATGGAAACGCCATTATACGACCCCTTCGGGGTCGGACGTTTATTATCGGTTTTTTTCTATAAACATTTGAATCCTTCGGATTCATCGTTAGCCCCCGTCTTAGTTCCATGATTATTTTTCGTCCCTTATCTATAAACATTTGAATCAGTTGGATTCATTTTTTGATCTTGTTGGATTATTTACTCACCGAACGAAATGAGCATTTAGTTGACATCACCAATTTGTATCACAGATTAAAGGATCCAGTCAAAGAGATATTCAGGTTTATGATCTATTTCAAATTGATTTAAAAAATCGATATACTCATCTTTAAAAGATTTGTTTTTGTGATGTTCTTTTTGGTTCGTTATATATTTAATTACATTATCCAAGTGTGAATGGCTATATGAGAATGCGCCATAGCCTTCTTGCCATTGGAATTTATATTTACTTAATTTCTTTTCGTTAATAAATTCATTGCTTGATTTTTTTATTTCTCTAACTAAATCAGATAAACAACAAGCTGGCTTCATTCCGATTAGAATGTGAATATGGTCAGGCATGCCGTTCATTGCTAACATTTTTTGTCCTTTATTTTGAACAATACCTGTTATGTATTTAAATAATTCCTCCTCCCAAGTTGAATGGATTAGGCTTTCTCTATGCTTTACGGCAAAGACAACCTGAATGTATATTTGTGAAAACGTTCCTGGCATATATAAATGGTTTTTTAAAAAGTCAAATGTAATATATGTTTATCAAAAATCAATGTCATCCTCATTGTTTGCACGCCAGATTCATATTTTGATCCCAACGGGATCACATGTTTATAGAAAAATCATCGGTATCCCCATTATACGACCCCAAAGGGGTCGTATGTTTATTATCCATTCGTTTTCTATAAACATGTGAATCCTTCGGATTCATTTTTTGATCAAAACGGGAATCGATAATCATCGATTTTACTAGGGATTCATTTTTTTTGATCCCAAAGGGATCACATGTTTATAGAAAAATCATCGGTATCCCCATTATACGACCCCAAAGGGGTCGTATGTTTATTATCCATTCGTTTTCTATAAACATTTGAATCCTTCGTATTCATTTTTTGATAGCCCTGGGATTCGAAATTCATTGTTGTTCCTGCACATTGAATTTATCGACCCCAGGGTCGTATGTTTATTATCCGTTCGTTTCCTATAAACATTTGAATCCTTCGTATTCATTTCGACGACAAAAATACACGAGCGGTTATTTTAATTATTTTTTTCGCATCAAAGGGATTTTAATAAAATCTACAGAAAAAACAAAGCCCCCATTTCCACAGGAGCCTTGAGTTAAAGGTGATGAGAATTTCAATTTACATTATTCAACAACTATCGTTTCCGACATCGACGAATCATTACTTCTCACTTGTACAAAATAAATTCCTTTCGCCCATGTAGAGCAATCGACTTGTACTTTGTTTTCTCCAGTGAGTAAATCCATGCCCGCACTGTATATCGTTTTGCCTAATACATCAAGTACAATAAGATTTGCATTTCTATTTTCGGCACTTGTCATGGCGATGTTGATTAAATCATGCGCAGGGTTTGGATACATTGAAATAGATGTGAAACCATTTCCTGCTGCTCTAATGCAAGTTACCGTGCTCATGTTTTCAAGTTTGCTTGGGCGCTCGTTCCACAACCATTAGAAGCTTTCACATTGATGGAGTACGATGGTTTTGGAATCGATCCATTTAACACATTGATGGTTTTTGTTCCTTGACCACTGGTGATTAACAGATGAGCTGGAACCGTCCAAATGTAATTGGTAGTACCGGTACGACAGCTACATCAAATACATAAGTTCCATTGGTGCAAAGTACTGTCGGACCAGTAATAGCTCCTGGTTTTTCAGGTGCACCAAATACACTCATATTTCTGCTTGCGCCATTTCCACAATTATTAGATCCATAAACGGAAATACTTCCATTCACAAAGGTTCCCAAGTAATCAACCGTGATGGAGTTGGTGCCTTGCCCGCTGGTAATCATAATTCCTGCTGTGGTGCTCCAGGTATACGAGGTAGCACCATTTTGTATTGGACAAGTATACGTAACATTGGTTCCGCCGCAGTTGCCAAATTTTGGTCCAGCAATTTGTCCCGGTGCAGAAAGAATATTTCTAGATAATGTTTTAACACGAGCTGGACTTGTACCACATCCATTGGATGCACTCACCGTTAAATCACCGCCAACAAATAAGGGATCAAACGAAACGGTTATCACATTTGTTCCTTGTCCATTGGTAATAGTAGCACCGGTTGGCGCTGTCCATTGGTAACTGTCAGCTCTATGAACATTGGCTACAGAATAAATTTCAATATTGCCAGGACACGATTTTGAATTGCCCGATATGGATGATGGTCGAACAGGAGTAGTAAGTTGTACGGAGATATTTTTACAACTTGGCGCCGTAATACCACAACTTGTATTTGCAAATACACAAATATTTCCTAATACACCACTGTGAATAGAAGAGAATGGCCATCTTACTTGAATGGAATTGCTGCCTTGTCCACTTAATATAATTGTTCCTGATGGAACCGACCATAAGTAAGTACTTGCACCCGGAATGCTGGCTACGCTGTACGTGATGATTTGTCCAGAAGGATTGCAAAGTGAAGAAGGACCTGTTATTGCACCTAATGATGCAGAGGAACCTATGGTAATATCCATCGATGAAATAGCAGCAACGCAGTTAGGCAACGCATCGCTTGTTAACGTTAAGGTTACAGTTCCATTGGTGATGTCGTTTGCACCTGGAGTGTAACTAGCATTTAAATCATTCGCATTTGGAGTGAAAGTTCCATCTCCAGATGTAGTCCAAGTACCTGTTGTAGCACCGCCACCAACAGTTCCTGATAAACTTGCATTGGTTCCTGTGCAAATATTTTGATCGGCACCCGCATCCGCAGTACTTGGATTCGCACAACCACTACATCCCTCGTCGATAGTTCCATTGCAGTTGTCATCGATTGAATTTCCGCAGACTTCAACTGCCGCGATATTAATATTCGGGTTTTGATCGTCGCAATCGCTATAATCCGAAGTGTAGCCAACAGGTTGATAGCAAGCTAAAGTTTGAGTGCTTACATTAAGGTCACCAAAACCGTCACCATCTGCATCAGCATTCCAATATGTCTGTCCATAAATGCCGGCATCAGCATCATCAATGTCCCCATCGCAATCATCATCCACCGTGTTGCAAATTTCCAACGCACCTGGATTGATTGTAATGTTGTTATCGTTGCAATCGGTTGCATCGATTACATAACCTGAAGGATCACCGTTGCAAGTAGATTGAGACACCGCTGCATTACCATGACCATCACCATCGGCATCTGCATAGTAAGTGGTGAATGTTAAACCATCATCCGTTAAACCGTTGCAGTTGTCGTCGATGTTGTTGCAAACTTCTGTTGCTCCTGGATTTATTGCATTGTTGTTATCATTGCAATCCGTTGCATTGGCTACATATCCTGAAGGAGCACCGTTGCAAGTAGATTGAGAGATGGATGCATCTCCATAACTATCACCATCTGCATCTGCATAGTATGTTGTGAATGTTAAACCATCATCCGACAAACCGTTGCAGTTGTCGTCAATGTTATTGCAAACTTCAGTTGCACCTGGATTGATTGCATTGTTGTTATCATTGCAATCTGTCGCATCCGTCACATATCCTGAAGGAGCACCGTTGCAAGTAGATTGAGATACGGAAGCATCTCCATAACCATCACCATCGGCATCTGCATAGTAAGTAATGTTAGTAACGCCTTCATCAATGGTGCCGTTGCAGTTATCATCAATACTATTACATAATTCTGGAGCACCTGGGTAGATGGTATTGTTGTTGTCATTGCAATCTCCCGACGGACCTACATATCCTGTAGGAGGTGTAGGCGTAGTTTGTGTGATGCTGATTGCAGGATCACCATAACCATCATTGTCATTGTCGAAGTAGAAAGTAAAGACAGTACATCCTTCATCAATTGTTCCATCGCAATTGTCATCAATATTATTGCATTGTTCTGCTGCACCTGGATATACAAAGATGTTTGCATCGTTGCAATCGGTATTGTCTGCAACATATCCTGATGGCGCATCACAATCTTGTGTTGAACTTCCAGCATTACCAAATCCATCTCCATCAACATCTGCATACCATGTCAACAATGGATCTTCACTTACAACAACACCAACAGAAGTTGCCGAGCAGTTGTTAGCATCTGTAATCGTCACCGTATAGGTTCCAGCACTCGACACCGAAATACTTTGTAAAGTTGCTCCATTAGACCATGCATATGAATTTGCAGCAGCCGTACTCAAGTTAATGGAATTACCTTGACAAATAGTAATAGGTCCGGCAGGCGTAATTACAGGTGCTGCAGGATTACTGAATACCGTTACAATTGTATTAGCAGAATAATTTTCGCATCCCGCTGCATTGTAAACAGTAACACTAAATGTTCCATTTGAATTGACTACAATCGATTGCGTCGTTTCACCATTGCTCCATAAATAGGAGATAGCCGCATCACTGGTTAATTGAACCGATCCACCTTGACAAAAACTGGTTGGACCGTTAGGTGTAATGTTTGGAACAGGAGGTGTTGCAAATACAGTGTTCGTTGAAACATTATTACATGTTCCACTTGCTCCAAAGGAATATGATCTTGCATAGTAAGTACCCGTTGGTAAATTACTGAAAGTTGCTGTTGAAGCAACTACTTGTGCAGCGCCATAAGGTAAACTGTTTTGATACAATTGCACCGTATAGGGTGAAAGACCACCAGAAATTCCATATTCAATCGTTCCTAAACAACCTGGTAGTTGATTGCTAGAATTAATAGCAACAACATTTGCACAGTTTTCGGTATAGGTAGCCGTTAGTTGATAAGCACCAAAGGATCCGAAGTAATCTTCTATTTTTAAATAATATTTACCAACGGCAAGTCCAGTGAGTGGAAGCGTATTATTTTGCGCCAACCAGTTTCCGCTAGCGATTGGTGAAGACGCCGTGTCAGCATATAATTTGTAGATGATTCCAGGATAAGCCGTGTTAAAATGATTTTGCTCGATGTTGCAATCAATGGTCATGGCACCTGCACCATCATAGCCAATTACCCACCAATCTACTCCATCATTTTGTAGATTATAGTAGAAATTGATGTGTCCTGTGGATGGTGTATTGGCAGGAAGTAAGGTGGCTAAATTTGCAAAATTATTATTGCCCGAAGGTTCAGCATCATAGTTCATTGGTTCAAAAATGCTAGTTAGCGTATAAGGATTGAATTCACTATGGTAATAAGTGCGAATTCTTAAATGATAAGTTCCTGCAGCTAAATCATTTTTTGTTTGAGTAAGGAAACCCAAAGAGTAAGTTCCAAATAGAATGGTAGTTCCATTGTTATCATATAAAGTTGCATATACATATTGCGCGTATTCCGGAGTAAGATTGATGGTTAATTTTCCATCTACAGGTAACGTTATCGTATATACGTCGGTGGTATCATCATAATGATTGTAGTAATATCCAATATGTCCAGTGATGGTTGTATTAATTGGAAATGAAAGCGCATTTGCAATGTAATTATTGGGCTCTACATCATTTGTTAAGTTTGCGGGTGTATGATTTACAACCAGCGAGTAAGGAGCAAACTCAAAGGTATAATATGTTTTAATTCGAACATAATAAGTGCCTGCTGCTAATCCATCTTTCGTGTAAGTTGCCGTGGAAGATGTATAGGATCCCGTAAGATCAGTGACACCATCGTTGTCAAATAATTCAGCATACACATTTTGACCATTATGCGAAGTAATTTTCAGACTTATTAATCCATCTGAGTTAGGCGAAACAACATACCAATCATTAAAATCATCGTATCCATTATAAGTATAGCCAATATGTCCAGTTACAGAATCACCAGGTTGAATACTGATGGCGGTACCGAACGTATTATTTAATTCTGGATCGTCGGGAACAGTGGGTTGATGTGTAACTATTAAAGCGTACGGTGAAAATTCAAAGTCGTAATAATTTCTGATTCGAATATAATACGTTCCTGATGCCGCTCCATCTTTAAAATAAGTAGCAGAAGTGCTCGTGTAATTACCAGATAGTTCAGTTAAAGTATCGCCATCAAATAATTCTGCATATACATTTTGTCCATTTAAAGAATGAATAGTGAAAATGATCCTTCCATCTTCACTCGGTGTAACTTTAAACCAATCTCTCAAATCATCATATCCATTATAGTAGTATCCGATATGACCATTCGTCGAATCGTTGATATTGACGTTAACTGCATTGATTGCAAAATTATTGTTCTCCCCAAGTTCAGTCGTATTTACTGGTAAAATCAAATTAGTTTTTAATTGATATGGTGCAAATTCATAAGTGTAGTAATTTCGAATTCGAATGTAATAGGTGCCCGGTAATAGGCCGTCTCTGGAATAGGTTGCAGAAGTACTGGTATAATTTCCCGCTAGATTTGTAATGCCGTCTCCATCGAAAAGTTCTGCATACACAAATTGACCATTTAAACTGGTGATAGTATAGCTTATTTTCCCATCTAATGTTGTATTTACAACCCACCAATCTGTCAAATCATCATAACTATTATGATAATAGCCGATATGTCCAGTTACAGAATCATTTTCCAATAGACTAGTGGCAGTGGTATAAATATCATTGTTTTCTACATCATTCGTTATTCCTGTTGCCAGATGCGTTGCTGTAAAAGTATAGTTGGGTGCATCCGTACTAAAATAAGCATAAAATTTAATGTAATAGAATCCTTTTGCTAAGCCGTCCTTTGAAATGGATGAGCTTGAGCCCGTATAACTAGATGCAAATAATTCAACACCCAATGTGTCGTAAATTTGGCAGTAGATAAGCTGCGAATTATTAGAGGTCCAGTTTACGGTAAGTTGTCCATCCTCTGGTATTTCTACACGGTACCAGTCGATGTCACCGCCTACAGTGGCAATTCCTGATTCTGCAACACCTAAAGAGATAGGATTGGCTTGATCCCATAAGTCGTTGGGTTCGGTTTCTGCTTTTACATAGCTCGATAAAAGCAAGATTAACAGAGTTAGTTTGAAGAGGTTTCTCATGATTTTAGATTTTGATTCAAAAGTCCAAGTATTGTGAATTAACTGCAATAACTCATTTGCGCTATTTGTATAGGAGTATTATATTTGAACTTTATTCCTATAAAATATACTACATATGTGTTATCAATTATGAGAAGTAAGCTCTTTATCTTTGGATATGTGTTTATGAGCTTGGTTTTTGCTTATGAAATGCCTTTGTATGCTCAAACCTCAAGGATTGATCTAGCAAGAGCGTTAATATTGAAGGATGGTGCGTCTCCAAGTTTTGACCATATTATTCTATTGCTAGAAGAGAAAAATTCGTTGTCTGATGATTCATTAAAGAAGTATATTCTCCTTGCCGAATCTGTAATTTCTAAGTCAGCCAATCAATTGCAAAGGGACCAAATGGAATATTTCAAAGTGTTCTTGATCCAAAAGGAAAATTCTTTTGCCTTTGCAAATACATATTGCGATAGCGTCATTCAAAATTTAAAACATAAAGGAAGAGAGGATGTTCAACTTTTGAAAATATTACACTTGAAAGCTTCCTTATTAGTGAGAAATAGCTGGTATGAAGATGGTATAGCATGCTTTTATGAAGTATTGCATTTGGCTGAAAAGCTGAATAATATAGACTATAAAGTGGCCGCAAAAAATGGAGTGGGATGGGTGTATATGGAGATGGGAAATTTGCAGCAGGCTATGACATGGTTTAGAAATGCAAAAAGTGATGCAAGTGACATAAAAGTATTGAAGAATTTTACGGTGTTGATGCAGAATATGGCTGCTACTTTTAATTCTCTACATCAGAATGATTCGGCCCTTTATTATTTAATACCTTCTATTGAATACGCTGAAGAGGTACAAAATTTGAGATCATTAGCAAATGGTCATGCAATTCATGCTGATATTTTAATTGATTTGAATAGAACTAATGAGGCGGAAGTTTCGCTGAATAAAGCACTCGATATTCGCAAGAAAATTGGTGATGAGTTTTACGTTTTATCCGATATGTATCAATTGTCTCTATTTTATGCGAACGTGAAGCAATGTGAAAAGGGAATCCAGGTTGCAAAGGAAGGAATTGTATTGGCTAATAAAAGTAATTTGCCTTCAAAGTTGCTACTGTTGTATGAAGCACTTGCCTCTAATTATAAAAGTTGTGGGGATAAAGATGGATATATTTTAGTGCTTGAACAAATAAGTCTGCTGAAAGATTCTATCAATAAAGTGGTTTCTGCAAATGCTATGGCTGAGATGTCGGCAAAGTATGAATTGGAGGAGAAGGAACAACAAATTCAAGAGCAAGAATTTTTGTTGACGAAAAGAAACTATATTAATATTGGATCGGTGGTGTTGCTGTTGTTGATGATTATTATCGGACTTCAATATTTTCGATATTATAAACATAAACAAAGTGTGATGGCTCGATTAGCCGTAGTCAATGCCAGGGATCAAGAGCGAAATAGAATTGCAGCGGAGTTGCATGATAATATTGGGACTCAATTAGGGTACATCAGCCGACGTCTAGATTTCGTTAAGGAGAATGTTGTCTCAACAGATGTGAATAGCACAGTGATGATTGATGAGATAAATGTTTCAACTCGTAAAACGATTGCTGACTTAAGAGAAACCATTTGGGCATTGAAGAAAGATAGAATTAATTTGCGTGAACTTTCAGATCGACTAAAGGTTTTTGCTCAAAAGCAATTCTCTACTTTGAAAAATATGGATTTAATTTTAGAAGAAAATTATGAATCGGATGTTTTGTTTTCGTCTGTTGATTCCTTGAATATTTTCCGAATAATTCAAGAAGGAATTCATAATATCACTCAGCATTCGAATGCAACTACCGTATTTTTAAGTTTCAAATCATCGAAAAGTGGAAGTTGGACCATCTTGCTAAAAGATAATGGTGTAGGATTCGACATAACTACTAGGCCTGTCAATCACTTTGGACTTGAGCATATGGAGCAAAGGGCGAAGGAGATTTCTGCGAGTTTAATCATTGAAAGTAAAGTGGAAGAAGGAACTTTGATTTCATTAAGTTCTAAGAAACAGCGGTAATGCAATCTCGTATTTTATATCCAGAAGTATATTTTTTGATGCTCACTATTTTTGATGACGAGGATAAAATCTTTGAAGCCATCCGTTGTGGTGCCCAACGGATATTTATTAAAGGATGAAAATGCTAGTGTGATCGAAGATTACATTATTCAAATGATGGAAGTGGGTGGTGTCCCGATGAGTCCATCCATCGCAAGAAAGGCAATGAATATGTTGGTTGGAAAAAACAGTACAGCGCCGATTCCGAATTCAAACAATTCAGCAACCAACACCGATCTCAGCGAAAGAGAGCTGGAAGTGTTGCAGCTTTTAGTAAAAGGCTATGACTATAAAATCATAGCTGAAAAATTATTTTTAAGTAGCCATACCGTTCGAAAACACATTGCAAATATTTATGCGAAGTTGCACGTAACGTCAAAAGCACAAGCTATAAATTTGGTGCATAAGAAGCGATGGTTTGAGGTTTGAATTAGTGTTTCTTTAAATTATTTAATCTCTCAATTCGACTTTTATATTACGTACTTTGATATTTTGAATTAGAAGCTTTTTTGAGCTACTCAAATTTCCAAGTGTTTCGGTGTCGTTTACAAATTGTTGAAGGTAGTAAGTGCCATTGTATTTTTTTCTTTCTAAAAAATTAAGCATCAGCTGAATATCCTCAGTCGATAATAATTCAGAGTGAATGGTGGACCTAACCTCAAAAGGGATTTGACTTGCATTCAGAATATCCAATGTTTCGTTAAAATTATTAAACAATTTTGAATTTGTAATTGCAGCAAAATTGTTTTTTGTAGATTTAAAATCTAAAGCTACATAGTCAATTAACCTACGGTTTAATAATTTCTTTATTACCGAAGGTGAACTGCCATTGGTGTCAATTTTCACTGCAAACCCCATTTGCTTGATTTTTTCAAGATATAGTTCAATACCTTTATGTATGGTACATTCACCACCGCTGAAAACTACTCCGTCCAGAAGTAGTTTTCTTTTTTGAAGAAAGAGGATGACTTCATTAAAATCTATTTTTCCTCTCCCTAAAACAATATCTGGATTATAACAATAAACACATCGCATATTGCATCCTGCAAACCAAAGTACGCATGCCGTTTTGTTAGGATAATCTAGTAAAGTAAAAGGAGTAATACTGTAAATTGCCTTAGTATGATCTTCTTTCTGTGAAATGTAATCGTTGTTTATGTTCACCTTTTTTTCCGATATTAAAACTTTCAACTGGTCGATGGTACCCCATCACACGTGTATACACTAAACATTTAGTGCGTTCTTCTTGATTAAGTAAAGATGTTTCTTGGATAGTTTGTGTTTTCATCTATGTTTTAAGGTTGAGGTTCCATTCGCTTTTTGTTTTGCTAGTAGTATTTCATCACATGTTGGACAGTATTCATGCTCACCACTTAAGTAGCCATGAGTTGGACAAATACTAAAAACTGGAGTGATAGTAATGTAGGGTAATCGAAAATTGGACAAGACCTTTTTTACGAGGTTTCGACAAGCTTCTGGTGAACTAACTTTTTCTCTCATATATAAATGAAGAACGGTTCCGCCAGTGTATTTACATTGTAATTCATCTTGTAAATAAAGTGCTTCAAAGGGATCGTCAGTGTGATTCACTGGAATTTGTGAGCTGTTCGTGTAATAAATGTTTTCCTGTTCTCCAGATTGAATAATATCGGAGTATCTTTTTTTATCTTCTTTGGCAAAGCGGTAAGTGGTTCCCTCGGCAGGTGTCGCTTCTAAATTATATAAATTCCCCGTTTCTTCTTGAAACTCTTTCATTCGATTACGAATATGATCAAGGATGCTGGAGGCAAATTCAATTCCTTCGTCTTCAGTAATGTTATTTTGGCCCTCACTGAAATTTAATATCATCTCGTTAATTCCATTTACTCCTATAGTGGAAAAATGATTTCTGAAGTGACTTAAGTAGCGTTTTGTATAGGGGAATAATCCTCGATTATACATTTCTTGAATAAATATTCGCTTTTTTTCAAGTGTCGACTTTGCAATGATTAGGAGTTCGTCAAGTCTTAAGAAAAGAGCCTTTTTATTGCCTTTGTTAATGTATCCCAATCTCGCCATATTTAAGGTTACAACGCCAATACTTCCTGTCATTTCAGCACTGCCAAATAAGCCATTTCCTCTTTTTAAAAGTTCACGTAAATCTAGTTGTAATCTGCAACACATGCTTCTTACAGCATTGGGTTTATACGCATTAGGATTTTCTACTCGATTACCGGATTCATCCAACACATATTGACTTCCAATAAAGTTTTGAAAATATGAAGAACCAATTTTTGCAGTGTTTTCAAATAGTAAGTCTGTGTTTTCTCCATACCAATCAAAATCTTCTGTGATATTTACAGTAGGAATGGGAAAGGTGAATGGTTGTCCGTTTGAGTCGCCTTCTGTCATTACCGTATAGTAAGCTTTATTGATCATGTTCATTTCTATTTGGAAATGTTCATATCTTAAATCTTCAGGGCTTGAAATTCCACGTAGCGAGCATCGTTCTAAAAGTTCTTTGTCTTTAGTGTCTTTAAATAAATGTTGGTTACTCCTGGTTGGAATTTGTTCTTTTAAATCAGTAGGGACTACCCAATCTAATGTAATGTTGGTAAATGGACTTTGTCCCCATCGAGCAGGAACATTGAGATTATACACGAAGCTTCGAACAGCTTTAGTTATATCTTCAATTGACAAGTTATCTTTGAATACATAGGGAGCCAGATAGGTGTCGAATGAACTTAATGCTTGTGCACCTGCCCATTCACTTTGTAAGATTCCTAGGAAATTGGCTATTTGCCCGAGCGCTTCTCTGAAGTGGGAAGGGGGTCTGCTTTCTACTCTTCCTCTAACTCCATTAAATCCTTCGTTTAACAATACGCGTAAGCTCCAGCCCGCGCAATACCCAGTTAAGCAATCTAAGTCGTGAATATGAATATCGCCATTTCGATGTGCATATCCTTCTTCGGGATTGTATATTTTGTCCAGCCAATAATTGGCAATGATTTTTCCTGCTACATTATTCACTAACCCTGCATTGGAGTAAGAAGTATTTGCATTGGCATTAATCCTCCAATCTTTTTGTCGAATGTACTCTTCTATCGCTTGAGTGCTGTCAACATATGTTGTGTTGAATTGAATGCCTTCTTTTTTTTCTCGTTGTAGTTTACGTGTGTGACGGAATAGCATAAAGGATCTCATTACATCAAAGTGATGTTGATGAAATAACTGTTGTTCGATGATATCTTGTATTTCTTCTACACCCCACACTTCTTTGGATTCAAGTACTTCATGAATATGTTCTAAAAAAATAGGTTCGAATTTTTTATTTACACTTTCGAAGCCCTTTTGAATAGCATCAGAGATTTTATAATAATTTAAAGGTTGGTATTCTCCGTTTCTTTTGATGACAAATTTTTCCATATAAATCATTTTAATTGTACCTAACTGTAAGAATTTATTTTAATTACCTAGTTATATTTTTAAACAACTTACACCATCCTCTAATCCAAGAATCATCTTTTGAATATTTGTTTTTTGAAGCATATTTAAATAGTCTTTTTTGATGTGTTTAAATTGATCATGCACAGGGCAAGGGCTCAATTCTGAACATAGCTTTAATCCTAACACGCATTTCGTCTCAAACGCATTTCCATCAATGGTGTGAATAATATCGATTAATTTTATTTGACGTATGGATTTTTTGTACATCGTAAATCCTCCTTTCGGACCTTGAATAGAACTAATGATTTCTTTCTTCACAAGTTGTTGTAATATTTTTGCCGTGAACGCTTCAGGTGCATCAATTTCCATCGCAATTTCTTTTAAACTCACTCGACCTTCAGTGGAAGATTGTTGTCCTATATATATAGTCGCTCTCACTGCGTGTTCACAAGCTTTAGAAAGAAGCATAATTCGTATTTTATTCAAAAGTAGTTGAACTTCTAGATATCGGATAAAATTATCCGATTAACTTTTGAACATTTAATTGTAGATATTATTATTACGATTTTAATTAGAAATTTCTTTATAAGTCATAATCAGGAAGATAGAAAGGCATACGATTATACACAAGCTTCAGATGAAATAGTCCAATAGATTAAACATTCTGCTTTGACTTCAACCTACTCGGTGCACATAACGCTACAGTCGCAACCTACGCAGGACTCAGTTCCGCTTCTGTCATATCCTACTCAATGCATAGTAAGTTAGAATAAGTTGGCGTCATGAAAAAATATTATTAAGCGAGAATATTATTGCAAGAACTATTCGTTGCAATTTTAATTTCGATTTTAAATCTTATATTCTTTATCCACAAATGCCACAGAGTTTTTCACAGAGGTAACAGCGTTTTATCATTGAATATTATTCATTGAATATTAATTAATGAAATTTCTCTGTGACCCTTTGCGCCTCGTGCGAGTAATTTTCCTTCTTCGGACTTTGCGACAATGCGAACCATTCTAGCATCCTTCTCCTTGCGAACCTTTTTATGTATATTAATTTAAATTAATTTCTGATCGCAGGAATTATTGAGCAGAGTTGATTATATTAAACATGGATAATATCCTTACTTAACCAGATTTTCGCCATAATAAATTCTTTACAAGTAGAAGGATTGCAACGAAAATTCCCACTCCTGAAATATATATAGTGACGAATAGCGGTCGGAGACTTTCCATCATTTCTGAAAATGGAATAGGCTCAATTGAAAGTTGCCATATTCCTTTTATAATACCTGCCCAATTAAGTGTTGTCCAAAAAATAAATAGACTTATTTGAAGTAGCCAAAAGGCAAAATTCATGGTATTTGGAATTGTACTTTGTTTGCTATTGTATAAAAAAGTGAAGCATGTTGAAAGTATAATCATACTGTTGATACCAATTGTAGTACCCATCGCATGAGCAACGGTGACGTGTGTTCCATGTGTATAGAGATTCAAGGCAGGAATTGACATTAATATCGCTTGTCCCATATTTAGGAAGACCCAAACATTCGTCGCTGCAATAAATTTGTAGGAATACACTTTGTTTAAATTAAGTGTAGAGTTAATCTCTTTTTTCCAATACCAAATAATCTTCAAAAAGAAGACCCATTCTGTCATACTCACAATATACCCGATATAGCGAATGTAGTTTTCAGTGGGAAGCGTATAAATATGATGACCCCAATTGAACATTAGATTGAATAGACCTAAGAAATACATGAAGAATGCAAGCTTGGACCCTCCTATGGTTTTCTTGTTGTCAAATTTGTCCATTAGATAAAAAGCAGTACCATACAAGATTTGATTCCATGCTCCTACGAGGGATCCATTTACTTTCCATTGAACCGTCATATCTAAAATTAGGTTTTCTCTAAAATAGGGTATGGTCCATAGATAGTTTTCAATAAAGGTGAATAAAAAAAATACTATTCCAGTAAACCACATCCAAAAATAGACCGGCCATCTTTTAATAGAGATCATGAGAGGAATTATATTGAACATGAAAAGTATCCAAGCTATTAGAATTGGAATAGCCCAAATTGTATTGAACTCCCAGTATTCTCTGCCACCAAAATTATGATTGATATAACTATGAATTATCCCTAAAATTGCTATTATCCAAAATGCCCATTGTATGAGGGCTAGATTTTTGTTTGCTTTTTTTTGAATGTATTCTTCAACACTATAATAGATACATCCTGTGGCACCTAGAATTATCCAGAAGATGGCCATGCTAACATGCAAAGGTCGTAATGCCGAAAAACCTAATTCTTCTTTCAAAAAATAGGGAAATAAATAGGTGATGACTGAAAGTAATCCAAAGCAAAGTGCAAGCACTAATAGTAGAAGTGCTGTAGTTATGAATAATTTTCCATTGTTAATTTTCATTTGGTTCCGTTAAACCTAATTCGTTTACTTTAAATTCTCGTGGGTCGGCTCTACCACTTGCATCTGCTGACTTTAGAAATTCAAGGAGTGATAAAACTTCGTCTTCTTTCAATTTAAAAGAAGGCATTTGCCTTGTTCCTGATTCTAACATGGCTCTAATAACAACTTCTCCTTTTTGAGGATTGGAGTAAATATTGGTAAGGTCTGGTCCTAAATATCCTCCAAGTCCATAGAGCTGATGGCAACTTTGGCAATTGTATTTTTGCCATACCAATTTGCCTTCTCCTGCTCTTTTCTGATGAAATATTTTATTCTTGGAATGAATGGAAGGTTGATTATAAATGAATGATGAATAGATGAGGAACAACGTACAGAGTGCAATAAAAATATGTTTCGGTGTAATTGTAAACATAGTTCAGTATTAAAATCTATTACTTAAATTGTTTTATTTTATTGTTTCGAATTTGGCTTGAAAAAAGCGTAAGTATTTTGGTTCATATATCATTTTTAAACCTTTGATGTGTTTTCTTCTATCATATACTGATGCTGCCGATTCCGCTATTACATCCATATGTGCTTGCGTATAGACTCGACGAGGAATGGTGAAGCGTACAAGTTCTAGTTTCGGTTTGTGATTTTCACCATTTGATTTTCGACCAGCCGAAACAATTCCTCTCTCCATCGTGCGAATGCCGCCTTCAATGTATATTTCTGCTGCTAGTGTTTGAGCAGGATATTGTTCTTGATTAAGGTGAGGAAGAAATGATTTTGCATCAACAAAAATTCCATGTCCTCCAATAGGCTTTACAATAGGAATCTTATATTCTATCATTTTAGTGCCTAAATATTCAACTTGACCAACACGTGCATGTTGATGGAAGTCATCAAGACTTTCTTCGATACCAATGGCTATTGCTTCCATATCACGACCAGCTAAGCCACCATATGTATGAAGACCTTCATATACCACAACAAGGTTTCTTGCTTCTTCGTAAACGTCCCATTCATTGGTTGCCAGAAATCCACCAATATTTACGAGCGCATCTTTTTTGGCACTCATTGTTGCACCATCGGTATGAGAACAAATTTCTTTTACGATTTCTTTAATGCTTTTCTTTTCATATCCTTTTTCTCGTTGTTGAATGAAGTATGCATTTTCTGCAACGCGAGTCATGTCATGAATAATTCTAATTTTGTGTTTTTTGGTGTAGTGTCTGAGTTCTTTTAAGTTTTCCATGCTGATGGGCTGCCCACCTGCTAAATTTACGTTTGTTGCTAAACTTACATAAGGAATTTTTTTTGCACCATATTTTTTTACTAATTTATCAAGTTTGCTGATGTCAATATTCCCTTTAAATGGATGTTCGTTAAATGGATCATGCGCTTCATCAATAATAATATCAAAAAATTGACCACCAGCTAGTTCTTGATGTAGTCGCGTTGTGGTAAAGTACATGTTTCCAGGAATGACATCTCCTTTTTTAATCAGTATTTTTGATAAAATATTTTCAGCAGCTCTACCTTGATGAGTTGGAATGATGTATTTATATCCGTAAAATTGTTGAATTGCTTTTTCCAATTTGTAAAAACTCTTGCTGCCGGCATAAGCTTCATCACCAGTCATGAATGCTCCCCATTGGCGATCACTCATGGAATTGGTTCCGCTGTCGGTCAATAAATCAATATAAACATCTTCTGACTTTAATAAAAAAGTGTTGTATCCTGCTTCTTTTATTGCTTTCGTTCTTTGTTTGCTGTTGGTCATCTTTAACAACTCAACCATTTTCATTTTGTAGGGTTCTGCCCAAGAGATTTTACTTTTCATGTCACGCTTGAAGTTGTTAGGAATAGTATTTGTTATTTATCTAAAGAATAGAATATTTTTTGAATTGATATTTTATTTTCTTCAAGCAATAAAATATTTTTTTGAAATACTACATCATTTACAAATAGAAGTGGTGTAAAGTATTGCTCGTAATATTTAATTCCTTCCATTAAGTTGGCTTTGAACGATGAAAAATAGGATTTGCGCTTTTCGGTTAAGTTGCTTCTGCTTTTTTCGAATTCTCTTTTGATGTAAGAGATATATAGTTCGAGTTCATTAATGAAAACATGTGGCCTAAAAGTTTCATTTAATAATTGTGTTCTTCCATAAATATGATCCACCATTTGTTTCAATGAAAAACTACCAGAGAAATAGGCAAGGTTTGGGCCTGGACAAATGGTTACAGCAGTCAAATTATGTGATGGTCTCTGATGGTTTACTAATATTGCGGAGGCACCTAATCCAGCGCACAGACAATCTTTTTCTGTTGCCTCCTTTATTTGATCTTTTAATTCTGTTTTATCCGTAATCGTTTTTTCAAGTTGTTTTATTTTCAAATGTTGATATTGTCTAGAAGCTGTGCAAATCATCTTTTCAGTAAACTCAGTATTGTTCGACAAGAATTTTTTATAGCAAGGGCTTCCGGGTTTGTTTTGCGCTATTCTTTGTTTTCTTTGTTTTTCTGCACTACTTTCTTTGAAATTGTTAAAGGGAACTCCGAGGGGTGATGCATGACTAATATAATAGTCAGTTTTTTTTGCCTTGATTAATTTGAGTAAAGTTTCTTTGTCGACGTTAGTGGCTTCTGGAACCATTAAAAACGGACTGCCCCACCCAAGGGAGTTGAGTTGATAATATTCAAGTAAGTTTTTATGCTCTTCAGATGTGCCAATTCCTCCTTGTGCTGTAAATGATAAAGTAGCATGAGGTGATAACGGAAATTTTTCTTTTAGCAATAATGTTTTATTGCATTCGTTAAATAACTCTTGATAAAGGTCTTCTCTTTTTTGTTTGAATTCTTCGAGTATTGGACCAAGAAGCAAACCATTGGAGACAAATGCATGACCTCCACAATTAATTCCTGATTCAATTCTGAATTCTGAAATCCAAAGCCCTTTTTTTGCAAGATATTTTCCTTGTATTAGGGCAGAACGATAGTCGCTTACTTTTAAAATTATTTTTTTCTTTATTATGCCATCTTCGTTTGGGCAAAAGTCTTCGAATTTTTCGCAATAGGAAAATAATCTTGGATTTAGCCCAGCTGAAAAAACAATAGATGAACATAAATTGCTATTAGCATACCCTCTTAATGCAGATAATGCATCTGAATATTCTTGAGGTAAAGCTTCTCCAGATTTTGTGTAGTTGAGCTTATCAAGTTTGGTCATGATGTTTACATCTATTGAACCTACTTCTATTGATGATTTTAATTGGTCTTCTATTGTTTTTTTTTCTGTTCCCTTGCTTGTCTTTAATGAAAGGTAAAGAGATTTTAATGGCGAAGTATTGGACAACAGTTCGAAATACTTATTGATATCTTCATCCTTGTCAAAATCTTCGTTTTTGAGTTTTTGGATCTGTCCGTTCAATACTTTTTGAAGTAAATTCAAGTAGCTGGTTATTCTTTTCGCTCTTGAATCATCTTCTTTTGCAGTTATTTTTTCAAAAGGTATATTTTCTCTGGTAGAGATAATTTCACGCATTTGTTCCACAAGGTGATCTTCGATGATTGATACTACTGATGAAATCCCAAATTTGCCTACCTTAATTGGAGTGTCTATAGTGTATCCCAACCCCATAACTGGAATATGAAATGAATGAAGTGGTGTGATGGGCATGTTCAATTTAATTAATTATTAATCGGACAAAAATATCCGAAATAAACAATCTTGGACATGATAATAATCATGTTATCATTTAAAGAGTTTATTAGTAGGCTGAAATGAATTAGGTGTATTTGATTTCAGCACATTAGAAGCAGTATTGTTAAAGGAGATTTCGTTGTGTTGTCTTCATTTCAAATTACTTTTTACTTCTGAATGAAATATTCGAAAATTATTGAAAGAAAATAATGTAGTCAGAAAAGTTCAACTAAAAGCCAGTTGGTTTCTTGAACAATTTTCTAATTGCCGCGAAAGAATAATTCTTTTACGCGTTAAATGAAATAGTTTCGCTTTTTGCAAACTTCTTTTTTTGAAATTCGAACATATTGATATTGTTTTAAAAAAAGGGTTTATAGAATTACTATTTATGGGCGTGTGAAAAAATGTTTTTGCGAAACATTATAGAATTCACAGACCAGCGCACCTGCCTGCCTGCCGGCAGGTCTACCACCCCGGTAGCTATCGGAGCCGCCACTATTAAGAGAATTTTTTCTTTAATTGATCTATCAGCTCTGGAAATTCTTTCAAATGTTGAATATATTTCCTGCTCTTCATTTTTTTGATATGCACCTCAATATTCCTAGCTTGGTGATATAGTAGTTCATCAATGGAAAGAAATAAAATCCAATCATCAGATTTTTGAGTAAAAGCTGAACTAAAGAATTTGCTATTGTGTTGATTTAATCTTTCCGAAAGATCTAAGCAACTTCCGACATAATAGCGGTCAATTTTTGAGGAATAAAGTATATATACAGATGCCATTTGAAAAATGATTTATGTTAAACTTAGACGAATAGTCTGCTAATTGAAAAAAAAGTACAGGCTTTTCAAGCATGTGAAAAAAGAAAAACAGAGAAAGTAACACCGCTCTCGCAGTGTTACTCTCCCGATAGCTATCGGGACTGTTTCGTACCCGGAGCCGGAGTCGAACCGGCATGCCAGTGAAGGCACAGGTGTTTGAGACCAGCGCGTCTACCAATTCCGCCATCCGGGCATTATTAAATGTGTTGGCAAGCAACACCCACTATAATATCTGTTGAATATACGAGATATTAAATATTTAAAGAACATTCATTCACACACATGATCGACATTCTAACTTGCTAGCAAGTTAGTCTACCACCCCGATAGCTATCGGGGCCGCCATCCGGGCATTATTAAATGTGTTGGCAAGCAACACAAACTTTATTCATCCGAGTGGCGGGCTTTCCTTCGTCAGGTCCGCCATCCGGGCATAATTAAATTGAAATATAGTAAATCCTTGAATTTTAAGAACTTACGATTCTGCTGGTTGAACCAGGAGGCAAAAATACACCCTTTTTCGACAAACAGTTGGCAAAAGTAAAAAAACTCTTCATTTTTCAACACCTATTTGTTAAATTCATTTTGATAAACGCGTAATTTTTAGTTTCTTTGCAGCCCTTTTATAAGAAGGAAAAACCATGGCTAGGCAAGTAAAAATATTCTCAGGGACTTCATCAAAATATCTAGCAGAGCAAATCGCGGAATGTTACGGTTCCCCTCTGGGAGATGTTAAAGTAGCCCGTTTTAGTGATGGTGAATTTTCTCCTTCATTTGATGAAAGTGTTCGTGGATGTGATGTATTTATCATTCAAAGTACTTTCTCTCCAACCGATAATTTGTTTGAATTGCTCCTGCTAATCGACGCAGCAAAAAGAGCTTCAGCTCATTATATTACTGCTGTTATTCCTTATTTCGGATATGCACGCAGCGATCGTAAAGACAAGCCAAGGGTGGCGATCGCTTCTAAATTGGTTGCCAATCTGTTGGTTGCTGCTGGAGTAACTCGGGTAATGACAATGGATCTTCATGCACCCCAAATTCAAGGCTTTTTTGATGTTCCCGTTGATCATATGGATGCTTCTGCCATCTTCGTTCCTTATATTAAGAGTTTGAATCTTCCTAATATGATGATTTGTGCTCCTGATATGGGTGGTGTACACAGAGCCCGTTCTTATGCTTCATATTTTAGTGCCGATATGTCGGTAATCGATAAGCACCGTAAACGTGCTAACGAGATTGAAGGAATGCAAGTTATAGGTGACGTCACTGGTCGCGATTGTATCCTTGTTGACGATATCGTTGATACCGCCGGTACGTTAACAAAAGCAGCGAGCATGCTCATCGATCAAGGTGCCGCAAGCGTTCGCGCTTTCTGTACTCATCCTGTCCTAAGTGGAAAAGCTTATGAGCGAATTGCCGATTCGCATCTTACTGAACTTGTAGTTTGTGATACGATTCCTCTCGTAAAACCAAGTACTAAAATTAAACAATTACCAACCGCAGCATTATTCGCAAAAGCCATTCAAAGAGTGTACTCGTATGAGTCTATTAGTTCACTTTTTGTAAAAGCATAATACAATTATTAGCAATGAAAACGATTGAAATTCAAGGTTTAAAAAGGTCTGACTTGACCAAACAATCACTAAAAGCACTTCGTATCGACGAACAAGTGCCTTGTGTACTTTATGGTGGAGCAGAACCCATTCACTTCTCAGTTCCTTTGGCTCAGTTCAAAGGATTGGTTTATACACCAAATGTGTATATCGTGAAAGTAATGGTTGACGGAAAAGATTATTCTTGTGTAATGCAAGATATTCAATTCCACCCAGTTAATGACATCATTCAGCACGTTGACTTCTTGGAAATTAATGATAATAACCCCGTTATAATCAATGTTCCCATTAAAGTAACTGGTGTTTCTGAAGGTGTTAGACAAGGTGGAAAATTGGTGACCAAAGTGCGTCGCTTGAAAGTAAAAGCTTTACCTAAGCAACTTCCAGATTTTATCGAATTAGATATTACTCCACTCAAAATTGGTGGTACTATTCGCGTTCGTGATCTGAAGTCGAAGGGTGTTGAGTTTTTAGATTCTCCATCCAATGTGGTGATTGCAGTTCGTACTACACGTAATGTAGCTGCTGCTGAGACTACTGCCGACAAGAAATAATTAATCGATAAACTAATATCCGTGAGGAACCTGAATAAGGTTCCTTTCGGTGTTTAATATAGGTGTTGTCTTGAAATATCTTATCGCCGGATTGGGGAACATTGGTTTGGAATATGTCCATACTCGTCATAATATTGGTTTTGACGTGGTAGATGCCGTTGCCAATTCTTTAGGTGCTATATTTAAAAACGATAAAAAAGTATGGTTGGCCGAAGCCCGTCATAAAGGAAGGTCACTGTTTTTGATAAAACCAACCACTTTTATGAATTTAAGTGGAGAAGCTGTAAGGTATTGGCTTAATTCGTTGAAAATTCCTCGCGAAAACCTGTTAATTGTATCTGATGACCTTGCTTTGCCTTTTGGATCTCTACGGTTGAAGCCTTCAGGAGGTGCAGCAGGTCATAATGGATTATCTAGTATTATCGAATGTCTTCAAACTGATCAGTTTGCACGACTTCGGTTCGGAATCGGAAGCGATTTTGCTAAAGGTCGGCAATCCGATTATGTGCTGGGAAAATGGTCTGCAGAAGAAGGAGCCCATCTCCCCGAAAATATAAATAGAGCTGCCGATATCGTGAAAAGCTTTGCCACCTCAGGTATCCAGCCAACAATGAATTTATTTAATAATAAGTAACGGCAAGGTATTTGTAACGTACACAGAATCTAAAACCTCGTACTCATGAAAAATATTTTATACTCAATACTTCTTTCCAGTTTTTTAGTGCTGGACATATCACCCACCTTCGCTCAAAATAATTTTGGCGATTCAAGAATATCACAAAATCAAAAGGAAACTTCAATTTCTTTGTATCCAATGCCAACTGAAGGTGTTCTCTTTATCACATTTAGTAAAGCAATAACGGAAATGCCATCTGTCTTAGTATATGATATGATTGGAAATTTAGTAGAGCATGTAATAATCGATCGTGAAAATTCTACTACTTTTAATATTAATCTAACAGGTAAAAAAGCAGGGTTTTACTTCGTTAAAGTTCAAACAAACACAGAAAGCTTTTCTCGTAGAATCACAGTGAGGCCTTAACAAAATTGTAAGTAATAAAAAACGGCTGCTTCTAATTTTGAGGCAGCCGTTTTTTTGATAGTAATAATACCAATTATCCATAATATTTAGTCCAATTAAATAAACATAAAAGGAACTTATTTCGAGCAATAAATATTAATAAAAATCAATATCGTTCGGAAGAGTGCGGAGGTCGTCCACGCAATCCCGACACTTCGGGACGAACCGATTTTTGCTGTACCAGTGAAGTAAAGAGATAGCACAAAAGATTGTTCAGTGGTTGCGAAAGAAAGTAGAAAGCAGAATCTGTAAAAATTGGTTGGTCCCGATAGCTATCGCATTAGCGTCAGGCTAATTTAAAGGTTTAGCAAAAATTTGTAAATAGCAATCGCTAAACCCAATATGTAGAGACGCCATTAATGGCGTCTCTACAGGAATTCACCCCCCTTAATAGAGCCCGCTTTCCATAAAATTGGATTTCATCCAATTTTATGGAAAGCGGGCTCATCAGTACCAATCAATAAATTATTTTAGATGCATGACAAGGTAAATATTTTTAAAAGAAAAACTATGCTTTTTAAGAGTGAAACGACTGTTAATTTTCCCTAAAAATTACTTCTTAGCCTGACGCCAATGCGATAGCTATCGGGATGGGTGGCGTGCTTTCTTTGGTTACTTTCTTTTCACGTAAAAGAAAGTAACAAGTATATTAGGAAAATAATTTTAATTAAAAAAACTGAAAAATTCATTACAGAGAGACTGTAAAATGAACTGTGCTATTTAAGGAAAAGTAAAAATAACTTATTGGCAAATAAACAATTCTGATTATTTGGACTAAAAAATATTTATAACTGGTATAATATGCTTCTATTTTTTTTCTTGCAGAGTAACATCAATTCCCAATTCTTTCAATTGATGCGCATCAATCACTGAAGGTGCGTCTATCATCACATCTCTTCCCGAATTATTTTTTGGAAAAGCAATGAAATCACGAATACTTTCTGATCCTCCAAACAACGAACAAAGTCGGTCGAAGCCAAATGCAATTCCACCATGTGGAGGAGCTCCATATTCAAACGCAGTCATTAAGAATCCAAATTGCGCCTGCGCTTCTTCATCGGTAAATCCAAGAATGCTAAACATTTTTTTCTGCAAATCTTTGTTGAAGATGCGAATGCTTCCACCACCAACTTCAACACCATTGATGACCATATCGTAAGCATTAGCTCTGATCTTTCCTGGATCAGTTTCTAATAATGTAATATCTTCCACCAAAGGTGAAGTAAATGGATGATGCATCGCAAAGAATCGAGATGCCTCTTCACTCCATTCTAGCAATGGAAAATCAACTACCCATAAGCATTGATAATTATCTTTATTGCGAAGTCCTAAAAGAGTGCCCATCTCTAACCGTAAATCGTTTAATGCTTTTCGGGTTTTGTTCGCCTCGCCTGCCATGATCAGTAGTAAATCTCCCGCCTCTGCATTCAGGATCTCTGCCCATTTTTTTAATTCTTCAGGAGTGTAGAATTTGTCAACGGTCGATTTAATACTTCCATCTGCACCCATCTTCACATAGACGATACCGTTAGCTCCCACTTGAGGCCGCTTTACAAATTCAATTAGCTCGTCCGTTTGTTTGCGGGTATATTCGGCACATCCCTTCGCACAAATTCCAACAACTAATTCAGCATCGTCAAAAACTTTAAACCCTTTTCCTTTCGCTACCTCATTCAACTCGCAAAAACGCATATCGAAACGTGTATCGGGTTTATCACAACCATAATATTTCATCGCATCTGCATAGGTCATATGCGGTAATTCGCCAAGGTCAATTCCTTTTACAGTTTTAAATAAATGACGAACAAGTCCTTCAAACGTATTTAGAATATCTTCTCTCTCTACAAAGCTCATTTCACAGTCAATCTGAGTAAATTCTGGTTGACGATCCGCTCTCAAATCTTCATCGCGGAAACATTTTACTATCTGATAATAGCGATCAAATCCTGCAACCATCAACAATTGTTTAAACGTTTGTGGCGATTGCGGTAAGGCATAAAATTCACCTTGGTTCATACGAGATGGCACCACAAAATCGCGAGCTCCCTCCGGTGTAGATTTAATGAGAACTGGAGTTTCCACTTCTAAAAATTGCTGCTTATCTAAATAATTTCGTGTTTCAATAGCCATGCGATGCCTCAATTCTAAGTTCGCTCTTACCGTGTTGCGGCGTAAATCCAAGTAACGATACTTCATTCGAATATCTTCTCCACCATCAGTGTTTTCTTCAATGGTGAAGGGCGGTGTGATGGCGGTATTCAGAATGTCCAATTTATCGACAATAATTTCGATTTCTCCTGTTGGCATTTTCAAATTCTTGCTCTCGCGTTCCTTCACTTTCCCATGAATCTGAATCACATATTCCCGATTAACTTTTCGCGCTGCTTCACACATAGGAGCATTGCTATCCATGTTAAAAGCCAGCTGAGTGAGTCCATAGCGGTCACGTAAGTCAATGAAGGTCATACCTCCTAAGTCTCGTGAGCGCTGAACCCACCCACTTAATATTACTTCTTTTCCAATGTCGCTAATGCGCAGTTCTCCGCAAGTATGTGATCTAAACATGTTTATTTTTAATATGGCTACGAATTTAGTAGGAATCTAGCTATTCTAATGATAAAATTTGAATTGTTTACAAGGGATTTATGATCTTTGGCAAAACAATAATTACCCAATTGCTGAGTTATATTACCTCTATGAATCTTATGAATCGATTCTTTACTCTCCTCTTTGCCCTCTCCTTTTTGGCCGTTCATTCACTCCAAGCACAGTCGTTTTCGATTGGAAGTTGGCGCGAACACTTACCATATCTTCAAGGAAAAGTGGTTGCGAATACGCCTTCTCGCGTTTTTTGTGCTACTCAAGATGGATTGTTTTCATATGAGAAATCTGATAATAGCCTCAATCGGTTTTCAAAGCTTAATGGATTGAATGATTTTGGAATTAGTTCAATCGTTTATTCAGAAACGTATCATGAACTTATCATCGCTTATAATAATACGAATATCGATTTGCTTAGCGATGAAAATAAAATGTCAAATTTGAGTGATATAAAAAGGAAGAATATTCCTGGAAGCAAAGTAATTAATCAATTAAGTTTAGATGGTCGTTATGTTTATTTTTCTTGCGGATTTGGAATCGTCGTGTTGGATTTACAACGAAAGGAAATTAAAGACACGTATTTTATTTCAAGTGCCAGTGTGCATCCAGAAGTGATGGATGTAACAACTAATGGAAATGATATTTATGCTGTAACAGATGATGGCGTTTATCAAGCGCAGTTGAATAATCCATTTATCGCAAATTATACAGCCTGGACAAGAATTTTAGGAGATACTGGAAATGTCGGCGTGTTTAATCATGCCATTTATTTTAATAATCAGCTTCTCGTAAATTACACTCGCGCCAATGGGGATACGATGTTGGCATGGAATGGTACGTGGGGTAATCCTTTACCTAATGAAATGATTTCTTCTGATCAAAAACGTAGCTTGCGTACCGAACAAGGGAAGTTGTATATGACCACTCCTGCAGGTTTGTTTGTTTTTGACACGAATCTAAATGTGATTCGAAATGTTAATGGGAGTGTAATTTCTAGTCCTGATTTTAATGATGGTGTAGAGGATATCAGTGACGTAGCATGGATTGGAGATAAAACAAGAGGACTGTTAAAAGTGGATGGTACAGCATTTGAAAAAATTTTGTTGCAGGGTCCTAACTCTTCTCGATGCGCTGCTATGCAAGTGGTGGATGGAAAACTATGGGTGGTGCATGGACCCAGAACAGGCACATGGATAAATGCATATCAGTACGATGGATTTTCAGAATATGAGAACGGCACATGGATAACTTATGATGGTAAATCTGCCGCCACACCTTTGTTTTCTCAATACAATTTTTATGATGCGATGTGTCTTGCGGTTGATCCTTCTAATAAAAACCATTTGTATATTAGTTCGGGTGGCTCAGGTTTAATAGAATTAAAAGATGGTCAAGTTGTAGCGCGTTATGATACTGCTAACTCTACTATTACTGCTCAAATTGGTAATCCTTCTCAATTTAAAGTGCATGGTATTGCACTCGACGTGGATCGAAATTTATGGATTTCAAATGCAGGAGTGAAAAATGTAATAAGTGTTTTGAAAACAGATGGTACCTGGAAGACATTTAATTTTCCAGGAAAAATTAATGCACAAGCAAAAACAGGAGACTTAATTATTGATATGAATGGTTATATATGGACAACCATTTTTGAGAATGTAGGAGGGAATGATGGTCTTTTGGTTTTCAATCCAAATAACACAATCGATAATACCGCTGATGATAAATTTGATGTTGTTGATTTTGCATCTAACAGAGTACGCGCTTTGGCAATGGATAAAGAAGGGACAATTTGGACTGGTACACAAACAGGAATTTATTTATTCTATCCGCCTTCTCTTTCACCTCAACAAATATTAATTCGTCAGGATAATTCTTATCAGTATTTGTTAGCATCGGAAGTGGTTACTGCAATTGCTGTTGATGGTGCAAACAGAAAATGGGTGGGAACCGAAGCTGGCGGAGTGTATTTGTTTAGTGCTGATGGACAAAATCAAGTTAAGCATTTCACGTTGGAGAATAGTCCACTATTTTCAAATAATATTACATCCATCACCATCAATGGTAAAACAGGTGAAGTTTATTTTGGTACCGATAAAGGATTGATAAGCTACCAAAGTGATGCCGTTGAACCGAATGATGAAATAACAGGTTGTGATGATATTGTTGTGTACCCCAATCCAGTTCGTAAAGAGTATGATGGACCCATCGCAATAAAAGGATTAGTCCCGAATGGTATTGTAAAAATTACAGATGTTAGTGGAGGATTGGTCTATCAAACTACTGCACTTGGTACACAAGCAATATGGAATGGCACCAATTTGAAAGGTGAAAAAGTTGCAACTGGTGTGTATCTGGTTTTTTCTTCAGATGCAACCAGTGAAAACAATTGCGTAACGAAGCTTATGTATTTTAAATAAATTTCTTTCGGCATTGAAAGTGATTTTCGTTACTCAGCCTTTGCGACCTTCACAATAAAATTTAATGCAAATAAAACTTTGCGTCTCCGCGCCTTTGCGTGAAATATTGGCGCAGCGCAGCCTCTGCGTTTTGTTGCATCGCGAACAAATTTATCGGAGAACTAATAGTTTGTTTTGATGGACGAAATTTAAAGTAAAAGATTGATTTGTTGTTTATCTTCAAAATAATCGCATAAAAAAAGGCATCGCTCTTTTCAGAGAATGCCTTTCTGTATTAAATATAGATATTATCCTTTCTTCGCCATGTAATTGTCACCGCCACGCTTTACTTTTGCATCGTACCAAAGCCAGTAAATAACACCTATGGTAATGGTTAATCCAAAAAACCAATTTGCCAAGGCACCGAAACTAGGAAGTATAGGGAAGATGGATTCTGCGGCAGTTGCAATTCCTTTGAAGATGGCAGTCATATTTTTCGTTTAATTTGTTGCAAATTTATAGAAAATTATCACTGAATAAAATTTAAATGCTAATACGAAGCTTTCGAACCACACAAATTTTTCCACTGGTCATCTTGGTGATTTTATCGGCTTCTATGTGGTTTGTTTCAAAATCAGGTACTTATGAAATTGTGGCCGGAATGGAATGCCCCTTTATGATTTGATAGTTAGAGGGTTAACTTATATCCCACCCGTACTCTCGGTCTTTCTTGCTTTTCTTTTATTCACCAGTCAAGCCATTCATATTAACCATGTTATTGATAAACATGAAGTTTTGTATAAGCAATCCTGGCTTCCAGCGCTTATGTTTATTATCATCGCTGGACTCTTTCCCCCTTTTTTGTGGATTCATCCTATACTTTTTGTCAACAGTTTACTCATTTTTGTTTTTGATAAAGTATTCTCTTTATATAAACATCCAGCACCCTTAGCTTTATCTTTTGATGGGGCATTTTTGTTGTCGTTGGCGGCGCTGTTTTATTTGCCAACTATTTTCCTCTTCTTATTTTATATTCTTTGTATTTTAATACTGCGACCTTTCTCATGGCGACTATGGACCGTGAGTATTATGGGATTGCTTTTACCTTTCTTTTTTGCTTTTTTCTATTATTTCTGGAATGATGAATTAATGTCATTTTATGAGCGGGTTTTTGTTTCTGGAATTAAAAGACAAATAGACCTTGCGCATATCTTTAATGTAAAATATATTTTGAGTGTCGTAATCGTTGGTATTTTGTTTATCCTCTCATTATTGAAATTGCAAACCAACTATTTTAAAAATGTAACTAAGTCCCGACTGATTCAACAGCTTTTGGTGTTACTTATACCCATCGGAATTTTATCGGTGCTTTTTTCAAGAGATGAATCCCTATACCGCTATAGTATTATTGTACTTCCAGTGTCCATCTATCTAGCCTATTATTTTTTGAGTGGAAAAAAGAGATGGGTGATGGAGGTAATGTTTTTACTTTTATGCGCAGGATGGATTTACAATTATTTTGTAATTTAAAAATCAGTGTAGTAATCTAAGCCGCATAAGCTTTTACAAAGGCTTTATACTCATCTGGACTTATTACGATGGGTAGTTTGTTTTTCCTTTCAATAAGGATAAAATTATTTTTTCTGCTACAAAACCAAATCATGGATCCAATGTGTTTCGTATAATAACGGCCAGTATATCCGAAAAGTCCGCCATTGCCAAAAGAGCGAATGGGCCATGCCATATCGTGCTTAGAGGGAATTCGAACCGTTTTGATATCATCTTTTAAAATGATTTTATCGCCAAGCATTCTCGATATTCTAATGTTTCCATTTTCAATACTGTATTTTAATGGACGATAAAAGTAAAACACGACGCAGAGAAGTAGAATTAAAAAACTACTAAATAGCAGTGCAAAATGTGCGCGTTGGTCAATAATGAATTCGCCAAAATAGAAGATGATTACTCCTGCAAGCGCAAAAGCAATGACGATGGAGGTAATTATAATCGAAAATTTATCTCTGCTGAGTGTAAATTCCATATTTAGTTGATTAGTTTTTTTGTGAGTTATAAATCTTCAAAAGCATTTCATTGGTTTCATTCTTCTTTAAATCATCCACATATTTTGAAGCAATAGAAATATGATCCTTCCAACTATTTTCAGTAGCTGGATCCGCTGCTTTTGCTGCCAACTTAGCCTGACTATCACTGAAGTTAGCTAAATCAACCAAGGACTGTACTGCAGCTAGTCGTGTGATCCATTCTTCACTTGGTTTTGAAATATCATAAATAGCTTTTAATCCTTCGTCGATATTTGAATGATTATTACAATTCTTTAAAAATTTTCCGAAGTTCTGAATTTGAGTATAAGAAGCAAATCCAGTGCTCATCATCAATGTTTTTTTCATGTAATCGAATTGTGCATCACTGCCCGATTTACTGTATAAACCGCTGAGTATTCTCTGAATGCGCGGATGTTGATCTCCTTCCAGTTGTGAAGCAATCAACATGGTTCCATCTTTGTCACGATTTGATAAGGCTTGAATTGCCGTTTCTACTACTGAGTATGCACTATCGTGAATAGCGTTTTTAAAGTACACGATTAAATCATCACCTGTGAAATATTCATCTAATGCTATCATTGCTGCATCACGCACATCACTTTTTTTATCATTGAGCGCCAAGGGTCATCAACGTTTTTTTGATGGATTCTTTTGCGTCCGATTTCGCTAAGGGTTCAATTTTATTGATTGCATATTCCCTGATTTTCCAATTTTTATCACTCAAGGCTAACTGAACGATTTCGCCTTCAGCACTTCCTGCTTTGTAATCGGTAGCAAGAGCTTGTAAAGCATCAAATCGATCTTGAAACAATACTCCCTTCTTGTAAAGTGTTATCCATTCTTGAGAACTATGATTGTCTTTACGTACTGCCAAAAGCATTTTTTCTGCATCAACATTTACTAACTCAGGTTTTGCATCCACAGGAAAACTAAAAGCTTGTTCTTGTTGTGTCAAGGTTATTCTTTTTCGTTGGATGGTATTGTTAGTGTAAATATCTACATCTATCGGAAGTTTGTAAAGCGGAAATTCATTGAGATTTTGCTCTTGACGTATGATCACTTTTTGCATTTTTAATGCAACATCATAGTTATAATCAATAGTTAGAATGGGATGCCCTTTGTCTAAATACCATTGATTAAAAAACCAATTCAAATCTTCCCCACTCACTTCTTCAAACGCAAGGCGCAACTGATGGACTTCCACATTTTTGAATTGATTGGTGGTTAAATAATGTTTCAAGGAAGCAAAGAATAGGGTGTCGCCCAAATAGTTTCGAAGCATATGAATCACTAAGCCGCCTTTCTCGTAGCTATGTTTGTCAAACATGTCTTCTGGTGCATCGTAATGAAATCGAATGAGATTTTCGTTCTTAGTTTTTGATTCGCGTAAGTAGGAATATAAATCGTTCTGATGATAAATGTCGGCTTCGTCTCTCCCGAATTTGTACTCGTTCCATAAATATTCAGCATACGTAGCAAATCCTTCGTTCAGCGTTGTGTTCGACCACGACTCACACGTAACATAATCACCAAACCACTGATGAAATAATTCATGAGAAATAAATTCCTGGTAATTCCCATCCAATAATTCTCGGTCATCTCGTTGTATAAAATCACCATGGATCGTTGCGGAAGTATTTTCCATCGCTCCACTAACATAATCACGAACTACAATTTGACTGTATTTATCCCATGGATATTCAACACCTAGTTTGTTTGAGAAAAAGGTCATCATCTCTGGTGTATTTCCAAATATTTTACGAGCCATTTTTTCATACTCTGGCTCAACATAGTAACTTACTTCTTTTCCTTTCCAACTATCTTTAACAATTGCAAATTCTCCAACAGCCATCATGCAGAGGTAAGGTGAATGAGGTAAATTTTGTTTCCAAGTATCTGTGCGTGTTCCATCGGTATTGGTTACGCTACTGGTCATAATTCCATTGGAAACTGTCTTGTATTTATTTTCTACTGTGATTTTAATCTCTTGTGTCATTTTTTGATTTGGCGCATCAATAGTAGGATACCAAGCCGAACTCGCTTGTGTTTCACCTTGCGTCCAAATTTGCATGGGCTTCTTTTTTTCTTTTCCATCTGGATTAATAAAGTACAATCCTTTGTCACTTGTAATCGCCCTGCTTCCCCCAACATCCGTCAACTCTTCCGGTTTAGCAATATAGTCGATGTAAAGTTGGATGGGTTCATCTTTCGAGTATGCACGGTCTAAAACTAGATGTAGACTATCATTAGCATAATCGTATTTTACCACTATGGAATCTTTTCCAACCAATTGTTTTACTTGATTAATTTGCATCCCGTGCATTTAACCAAACTGTATTTTGTGGAAGAGCATGTGCTTTTAAGGTGATAACCGATTTTCCAAATAAATATCTTTTGGTCCAATCGAAACGAATATCAAGTTGCGTATGAATCAAGTCATGTAACTTGGTAACTGATGCTCTATAAACATCATTACTTGGATGAATATTAATTTCAGGTAACTCTCTTACCTCAGTAGGTATTGACTTGTTCGTCTTACAAGAAAACATCGAAATAGATAAAACGAATAAGGCGATTATTTTTATACTTCTCATAGTTGGGAATTCTTGCTCAAAAGTAATCCCTTAATTCAAATAAACCAGCCCTTTCTTGTTTGTCGATACTTTAATGAGGTTGGTCGGAGTGAATTATTCCCTTACATCATTTAGTATAAATGAAAAGCCCATCTAGGTAGATGAGCTCATTATCTGATTTTTATACTTGTATTTGGTATTACCTCAGTGTAAATGAGACGGGAAGCTTGAATTGAACATTAACAGCCTTCCCATTCTGTTTTCCGGGATTCCATTTGCTCATTTTTTTAACAACACGCACCGCTTCTTCTTCACATCCACCACCAATTCCTTTCAATATTTCAATGTTCTTAATTTCTCCCTCTTTGTCTACAATAAAACTTAAGTAAACAACTCCTGTGATATTAGCTTCTCTCGCATCAATTGGATATTTAATATTGTTTTTGAGATATTTTAACATTTCATTGACCCCACCCGGAAATTGGGGCATTTCTTCCACCCAAATATATGGATTGGAGGTACCTGTTGTTGAATTGTCTTTCGTATCGGGTAATGGATCTTTCCCAGGAACAGAATCAACATCAACACTTCTTGTGGCTAGCAATAATTTAGATAAATCATCTTGGGTTAGCTCGTTGTCGGTGCTGTCAACATCTTTCACTATTAAATTGGTGAATTGTGTGCTCGAACGTTGTGGAGTAGGAGGTGTGGGAATTACTTTTTCTGGTATGGGAATGATTTTATCGGGCAAAGTGACGTCAGTAATGTCTACAATTACTTCAATATTGTCAGTCGGAATTAATATTTTTTCCGGACTCAAATAGTGAATGATGCTGGGAGTGAAAACAAGCAGAAGTAATCCGGCAAAACTTAAAAATACTGCCTTTGTAACGGTGCGGTTGTAATCTCGACGCAATGTGTAAGCGCCGTAAGCCTGATTTCTATCCTGAAATACTAAGGCTAATCTTTCGGGGGAGATGGGGTTGTCCCAATCGTTTCCAACGGTTTTCATAAGGTTTTTTTGTTAGATTATATGGGCATAACGATGCAAGTCATCCCCATATTCCATACGTTGGTCAGCATTTTGTCAGATTAGGTCGATGGAAGACGGGACCTGATTGAGTCAGCCAGAATATTTTTCATTTTCTGAAATTTTAATTCCATAGCTCTTGATTTTTCGCCCCTAATTACTACTATTGTAATCTAAATCGAAAGCTATGTTTATCGGACTCTTACACTTCCACAGTTTATTGAGATGGGTATTGCTCCTTCTCTTAATTGTCGCAATCATTAAAGCCTTTAGAGGTAAAAAGGGCGGAGTTCATTTTACTGCTGGTGATAAGAAAATATCTCTTTTCACCATGATTTCAGCACATTTGCAATTGATTTTAGGTGGATTTTTATATGCAGTAAGTCCAACGGTTCAAAACGCCATCTCTAATATGGGTGCTTCCATGAAAGATGGTGTAGCTCGTTTCTGGGCTGTAGAGCATATCAGTATGATGATTATCGCCATTGCATTTTTAACCATAGGACATATCCGTAGTAAGAAGGCTGTAGGTGATCAAGAGAAGTTTAAAGCTCAGGCTATGTATTTTACCCTCGGACTCATTCTCATATTAGCCTCAATCCCTTGGCCCTTCCGTGAAGTAGGGTTGGGCAGAGGTTGGTTTTAGTTTTTACTGAAGATTTAATTTCCTAGAGTTAATTATACCATTAATAAATAGAGTTTGTAATGGAACACTGATTTATTATGAGTATGATGATTTATTATGATTATTAATGGCGATATTTTATTATGTATTGAGAAGAAATCCGTGGAAATCCTTTTAATCCGTGTCATTCGTGTTCCATTTCGATAAGTACGATTTTATCGAAATTTAACTTCTCTACTATCCATCCAATTTCCTTAACTTCGCATGACAATTCAAGTCTATTTATCTAAAGAAATATCATTCATTGCCACATCCTCCCCACGATTTATCCATAGCGCCTGAGCGTATTATCCTCATCGGACTTTCTACCCGCGACACCGACATGGATCGCGTAACCGAATATCTCGATGAACTTGAATTTTTAGCAGAAACTGCTGGCGGTTTTACCGTAAAACGATTTACCCAACGTCTCGATCGCCCCGATATCCGAACTTTTGTGGGAAAAGGAAAGATGGAAGAGATCATTGCATTCATCAAAGAAAATAATATTCAAATTGCCATTTTTGACGATGAACTCACGCCTTCGCAGCTACGCAATATTGAAAAGATTATTGGTTGTAGAGTTTTAGATCGTACCAACCTCATCCTGGATATTTTTGCAAAGCGTGCTCGTACCGCTCAAGCCAAAGTGCAAGTGGAGTTGGCGCAGTATCGCTATCTCCTTCCCCGACTCACACGCATGTGGACTCACTTAGAGAAGCAAGCGGGAGGAATTGGAGCACGTGGTCCTGGAGAATCTGAAATTGAAACCGATCGTCGTGTGATTCGCGAAAAGCTTTCTCGCTTGCGTGAAAAACTCAATGAAATTGAAAAGCAAACAAAAACACAACGAAAGCGAAGAGCCGATGTTGTACGTGTTGCCTTGGTAGGTTATACCAATGTAGGAAAAAGTACATTGATGAACTTACTCGCGAAGAGCGATGTGTTTGCTGAAAATAAATTATTCGCCACACTCGATACTACCGTTCGCAAAGTGGTCATCGATCGCATTCCTTTTCTGTTATCCGATACCGTTGGATTCATTCGCAAGCTTCCTCATGATTTAATTGAATCGTTTAAATCTACTTTAGATGAAGTGCGTGAAGCCGACATCCTCGTGCATGTTGTGGATATCTCACATCCTAATTTTGAAGATCACATTCATGTCGTGAATGAAACGTTGCAAGAGCTAAAAGCCATTGATAAGCCCATCCTTTTAGTCTTCAACAAAATTGATGCTTACACCTTCATCCAAAAAGACGAAGACGATTTACTCGAAGCCGGACCCGAAAACCGTAGCCTCGACGATCTTAAAAAATCGTACATAGCTCGTGGCACGCATCCAGTTATTTTTATCTCAGCCAAGAATAAACAAAACATCGACGAGCTTCGCGCTGCCCTCATGGGATTAGTTAAACAAACACATTTTATCCGCTACCCGCACAACCAATTGGATGCTGACATTGATTTTCAAAATGAGGAAATTGAAGAATAAATTTCTATTCGGTGAGTGATTATTTTAACCGCTAGGTGCGCAAGGGAGGCGCAAAGTTCGCAAGGAATTTTATTTATTTGAATAATTTAACTTGCTTTTAAGGAATGATAATTTCTAAGTTTTATGGAGCAACTAGCAGCCAGAAGCTAGCAGCTAGAAGCTAAAGTTGCGTGGAGTAATTTCCATTTAGATATAGGTTTATGCGTTGTTAAACACTTGTATTCGACTATAAACGTTTATCCCCCGAGTATTTCATTTCCAACACCCTATCCTTGCATCATGTGGACAGGAATAAAAATAATTATCGAAGATCTTCTCAATTTCTTTTTTCCGAATTTATGCGCTGCTTGTAGCGAACATTTAGTGAAAGGTGAAGATGGAATTTGTTTGGGATGTATGGTGACAATGCCAGTTACTTCTTTCGAAAAGGATATGAATAATCCTGTTATCAAACAATTTTGGGGTAAGGTGCCTATCAGCGCCGCTACTGCCTATTGTCATTTCAGTAAAGGTGGGCGGATACAACGCATGATTCATCAATTAAAATATGAAGGAAGGTCGGATGTGGGTGTAAAGCTCGGTCAACTTTGTGGTTATCGTTTATTGAAATCGCCACAATATGCTAGCCACGATTTTGTCATTCCGATTCCCTTGCATCCCCACAAATTGCGTTTTCGGGGATACAATCAAGCTGCCAGTTTTGGGAAAGGATTGGCGGAAGTGATGGGAATTCAGCAGCTCGCCGATGCGCTTCAACGGAAAAGAAATACCGTCAGTCAAACGAGTAAACATCGCCTCGAACGTGCCGCTAATGTGGCGAATGTGTTTGAAGCCATGGATGAGAATATCTTAAAAGGAAAGAAAATACTATTAGTAGACGATGTAATTACCACTGGATCAACATTAATCGCCGCTGCCGAAGCCCTTTTAAAAATTCCGGGTGTGCAAGTGAGTATTGTCACCATTGCCTTTGCTCGCCTTTAGAGAGCGACTATCTTTGTGCCCGATGGTTGAAGAACTGGAATTGGCACCACTGGGAACAAGTAAAAAGGAGCGTTATGAAATACTAATGCCCCAACTAAAACACTTGGTGGAGGATGAAGATGACTTGATCGCGAATTGCGCCAATATCATGGCCGCTTTAAAAGAAGCATTTAATTTTTTCTGGGTGGGTGTGTATTTCGTAAAAGCGGAAGAGCTAGTGTTGGGTCCCTTTCAAGGACCGTTGGCATGCACACGCATCGGATATGGAAAAGGAGTTTGTGGCTTAGCGTGGAAAGAAGCTCGAGTGATTTTAGTTCCCGATGTAAATCAGTTTCCCGGACATATTGCCTGCAGTTCTTTGTCGAAATCAGAAATCGTACTGCCTATATTGTATAAGGATCGTGTAGTGATGATATTGGATGTAGACAGTGATATCATCAATGATTTTGATGAGGTCGATGCACACTACTTACAATCACTCGCTTCGTTAATGAGTAATTTATTTGCTAAATCTGTTCCCGTTGAAAAAAGTAATTTATAGTCTCTTCGTTTTATTATTGGCATCTTGTGCAAATAGAGTTACACCGACTGGTGGGGAAAAAGATGTGGAGGCACCTAAATTATTGGTAACGATTCCAGAGAATAAAAGCATTCATTTTAATAGCAAAGAAATCCATTTACATTTTGATGAGAATATCACGTTAAATGATTTGCAGGGTCAGTTCTTCGTGAGTCCGCTCATGAGTAAATTACCTGAAGTGAAATCAAACAAGCGAGAAGTCATCATCACATTGCCCGATGATTTAGCTCTCAATACAACGTACACACTCAATTTCGGAAAGTCAATTGTGGATGTGCATGAGGCGAATCCATTGGACAATTTTCAATATGTTTTCTCTACGGGCGATTTTCTAGATTCGTTAAAAGTGGAAGGGAATGTAGCAGAGGCTTCTACTGCTGTTGCATTAAAGAGTATAACGGTATTGGTGTACCGTAAATCGATAGACACTAAAGAAGACAGTATTGTTTTTAGGAAGCGTCCCGATTATTTCGCTAAATCCAATGAGAAGGGCGAATTTAAAATTGATAATATGGCAGCCGGTGAATACCGACTGTATGCGGTTGATGATAAGAACAGCAATTACGTATGTGATAGCAGTGGGGAAGAGCCTTTGGCTTTTATGGATTCTACTATTGTATTGCCTGGTGACGAACATCCTATTTTACGACTCTCGAACTTAGAACCAGCAGCACCACGATTCTTAAAAGCGTTACGACTCGATCGTTACTCGGCCATGATTTCTTTTAACAAACGAATTGATTCTTTGGTGCTAAAAAATTTAGAAGGCACATCATGGATGGGGTTGAAGTATTCTCTCGCTAATCGAGATACCTTTTATTTTTATTCGCCCGATACCCTTTCCGATTCATTGTCGTTGCTGATGTATGATGGTGATAAATTGATAGATACTTTATTGCAAAATTTAATGCCGCCAGCAGGAGTGGTGGGGACGAAAACACGTCTTCGAATAAATCCACGACAATCACCAGCTTCTTTTGGACCTTCCACCGCTTTTGTTTTCAATGCAAATCACCCTTTGCAATTGAAATTAGATTCGGCAGAGGTGGTAGAAGATAGTTCTAAAGCAATTCGTTTGCCCTTACAAATGATTGATCCCACTACTGGTTTTTTTAAGATTGATTATCCTTGGCAAAACGGAAAAAAGTATAAGTTGACGATCTTTCCTGGAGCCATAAGAGACATATACGCCATCACCAACGACACGCTCAAGCTTGATTTCTTAGTACCTACCGAAGAAAATATGGCGATGCTCAGCATCAAAACACAGAATTTAGATTCAGATAAAAATTATTTACTCCAGATCCTTTCCGAAAAATTTGAACTCATCCGCGAGATGGAGATCAATAAAGATTCTACGTACACCTTTTCCTATCTCAACACCGTTCCCATCAAACTGCGAATTATAGAAGACGCCAACCGCGACCATCGCTATACCTATTCCCATTTCGCCCAAAAGCGCCAACCCGAAAAAGTATTCATCTATCCCGAACCCATCACCCTAAGAGCCAATTGGGAACTCGAGGTCGTGTTCGTTGCACCGCAGTAGTTTTTGCTACATCTAGTTTCTCTCCCGCATTAAAAAATTGGTGAATTGGCGGGTTGGTGTATTGGTGGATTGGCGAATTTTTTTTGAATTTCTTAGGCTTTCGCCCTTTCAACTATATTCAGGACAATTTTTTCGCCTTTTCGTATATTTCGCATTTCGTGATAATTCGTGTTTCGCGTCAAGAGATTTTAGTAAATTCGCGTATCCGTATTTTCGTAATTTGTACATTCGTATCGATTCGTTCCCTATAGCTATCGGGATCGCGTCCATTTTTTCGCATTTTCGCATTTTCGTGTTCATTCGCATTTCGCGTCTGTCCCATTTCGCTTATATTTGTATTACTATTATGAACTCTAAAATTAACTCCTCGAAAGCCCCCGAACCTGTCGGACTTTACCCTCATGCGCGCCGTGTTGGCGATTTATTATTTTTATCGGGAGTAGGACCCAGAGAACGCGGAACCAAAATTATTCCAGGTGTTGAACAAGATGCAGACGGCAAAGTAATTTCTTACGATATCGAAGCACAATGTCATTCTGTTTTTCGAAACATCAAATACATTTTGGAAGATGCAGGCAGTAGTTGGGATAAAATTATTGACGTCACGGTTTTCTTAACGAATATGAAAGACGACTTCGCAATTTACAACCGCATCTATGCCGAGTACTTCAAAGACAACCAACCTTGCCGTACTACGGTTGAGATTAATTGTTTGCCTACGCCGATTGGGATAGAGTTGAAAGTGATTGCAACTATTTAGAATACCTTCTTCTAAATAGTATTCTACTGCATATAACTCACAGTTTAACCCTGCCTGCCGGCAGGCAGGCGCAAGGAACGCGGAGATGCGCAGGGGGCGCAGGGGTAAAGATTGTTGGAAGTAAAATACCTATCTCCTCTGTTCACCCTTGAAGCTTGAAGCTAGTAGCTTGAAGCATACTCCGATCCGAAGCTCAATTTTTATGTAACTCAAATAATTATTTTCCTTACCTTTATATCATGAAGCACCTACTCCTTTTGTTTTTATTCCTTTTTGGATTTGGGGAGATGGAGGCTCAAAAATATAAAGGCGACGTCTGGTGCTTCGGTGATTCGGCAGGAATTGATTGGACATCTCCTAGTTCTCCTAATTTTTTTAGATCAATGATTCACAGTAGGAGTGGGACGGCAAGTATTTGCGATAGTTTAGGGAACTTATTAATTTATTCCGTGTATAAAAAGGAGCCTGCGAATAATAGAGGATGGGTTTTAAATAAATTCCATCAATTAATACCCAATGGTGATACAATATATTTTCAAGACTGGTATCATTCAGTTATCCTTATTCCGGGTGTGAATGATTCAATAATTTATTTATTTTCGGTAAGTGTTACAAACTCTTTGAATTATGGTCTTTATTATTCTATCGTCAATTACAAAGCCAACAATGATTCCGGAATAGTAACACAAAAAAATATCCAGTTAAATAACTTACCTGCATTTGATGGTTTAGCTGCGGTAAAGCATGGAAACGGTAGGGATTGGTGGGTAATATTTAAGGATTACGACCCAACTCCACCATATTCTTTGAGTAATAAATTTTATGTATATTTAGTCAATGAAAATGGACCTGCTTTGCAGCATACACAGAATGTAGGTGCTTTATTTTACGAAAATGGTGGACATTTATTTTTCAACTCAGAAGGATCGAAGATATATATTTGCAGTTGGGGAGGTGTCATTGAGTATATTGATTTTGACAGGTGTACCGGTTTATTTTCTAATCCAACTGTAATAGAACCAACAAGAAGTGCTCAACCATACCCTTATTATAATTCATTGGCTTTATCACCAGATGAAACAAAGCTATATGTGTCTGCATATTCTCAATATAGCTCCTTAGGTGGTACCGATTCTTTGTACCAGTTTGATTTAACAGCCGCAAATATTTCTGCTAGTAAAACACATATATATGGTGCTCCAAATACGTATATTGGTCTTGGAGCATTAAGAAAAGCTCCTGATGGTAATATATACTTAGCTGCTAATTATTTAAATTATTACCCTTATCAAGACACCTCGTACAACGTTTATAACACAAATCTCAGCGTCATCAACCAACCCGATTCCCTAGGTCTTGCCTGCGATTTTCAACCCTTCAATTTCTACCTCGGTGGTGCAAGAACATACAATGGCCTTCCCAACAATCCCGATTACGAACTAGCAGCATGGGTAGGGAGTCCGTGCGATACACTAACGGTAGGCATAACCGAAAACGATGAAAAAAATGATGTGTTCTTTCAAGCATGGTACAATCCCGAGTGGAATATGATTCATGTGAATGCGTCGAAATTGAAAGGGAATTCAGGGAGTTTAAGGTTGTATGATTTAGAGGGAAGATTGATATATGATAAAAAAATTGAAGTGATTTCGGGTGGATATGTGACCACTGAAATTGGCATGCAAGGGATAACAAAAGGGATATATATTGTTAATTTATTAACGGAAAAAGATTATCTTTCAGGTAAAGTTATGAAATGATGAATAAGGTGTTTTTCGCAAAAACGGTTCGGAAAAATTGTTCCGAAGTAAACTCATGAGACTAAATACCGGTGTTCCATTATCCCTTAACATCCGCAATGAATTGTTTGGTGCTGTAGTTGCGGATTCTGCCCGTTATGATGAAAATTATCAAAGTGGTTTTAGGTATAACGGAAAAGTAATCACCTATAAAGTGCTTAAAAGTGATACTTCATTAATCGATATGGACGATGAAAGTGATGCTTCCTTTATCGATTTTTACTATTCTATGAAGCAAAGTAACCTTGAAAAATACGATTCCATTGCCGTTTTGATATCACAAAGAGAATATAGCAATGCAGCTGCAATATTAGCAGGAATTAATGATACCAACGAACAGGAAGAATATTTATCTGCTTTTTATAATTTATATCTCACCAAAATTGTTTTTGATTCTACTTTGAGCGCTCAGGACAGTTCCTTCCTTTTAGATATGGCCTATTCTCATTCACTATTATATGGAGATGCAGTTTATTTAGCCCGTAATGTATTGTTCTTAGAAATTCATGATGTAACTCTCGAAAGCAATTTAAGAAGAGCTGTTTTCAGCAAGCAACTGGATGAAATTAAATTACTGATTCAACCAAATCCTGCTTCCGTTTATTCTCAAATACGGCTGAATGATGAATTGTTTTCCGGAAGAATTCAATTATTTGATGTTAATAGTAATTTATCAATGGATAAAGTAATTATAAATGGGTTTTTAGATGTTAAGTCCTTACTTCAAGGAATTTACTTTGTTAAAGTGTACGGTGCTGAAGGATCATTATCTCAATGTAAACTTGTAATTATTAGATAAACTTGGTCATGAGAAATTTTAGTATAATATTATACTTATTGTTGTTTACACGTTTGTGTCATGCCCAAAAATTCAAAGGTAATGTTTGGTGCTTTGGAGATTCGTCGGGTATAGATTGGAGTGTTCCTTCAAATCCTGCTACGTTTATTTCTATGAATAAAGGAAGAAGTGGGACAGCAAGTTTATGTGATAGTGCAAATAATTTATTGCTATATTCCGGTTATGTTTTTAATGGCTTAACATCACAGTTAAGATATAACGCTTACAACCGTTTTCATAAATTAGTTGAAAATGGTGACTCCATTTTTGGGGAAGACTGGTATCACTCCGCACTATTTATTCCAAAGCCTAACAACGATTCAGTAGCTTTATTTTTCACGAACATTGTTGTAAACGGTATTGATCCCTTCGGTCTTTATTATTCTATTATTAATTTCAAGGCCAACAGTGATTCAGGAATTGTAACACAAAAAAATATCCAGTTAAATAACTTACCTGCATTTGATGGTTTAGCTGCGGTAAAGCATGGAAACGGTAGGGATTGGTGGGTAATATTTAAGGATTACGACCCAACTCCACCATATTCTTTGAGTAATAAATTTTATGTTTATTTGGTCAATGAAAATGGGCCTTCCTTGCATCACACACAGAATATAGGTGCTTTATTTTACGAAAATGGTGGACATTTATTTTTTAACTCAGAAGGATCGAAGATGTATATTTGCAGTTGGGGAGGTGTCATTGAGTATATTGATTTTGACAGGTGTACCGGTTTATTTTCTAATCCAACTGTAATAGAACCAACAAGAAGTGCTCAACCATACCCTTATTATAATTCATTGGCTTTATCACCAGATGAAACAAAGCTATATGTGTCTGCATATTCTCAATATAGCTCCTTAGGTGGTACCGATTCTTTGTACCAGTTTGATTTAATAGCCGCAAATATTTCTGCTAGTAAAACACATATATATGGAGCTCCAAATACGTATATTGGTCTTGGAGCATTAAGAAAAGCTCCTGATGATAATATATACTTAGCTGCTAATTATTTAAATTATTACCCTTATCAAGACACCTCATACAACGTTTATAACACAAATCTCAGCGTCATCAACCAACCCGATTCCCTAGGTCTTGCCTGCGATTTTCAACCCTTCAATTTCTACCTCGGTGGTGCAAGAACATACAATGGCCTTCCCAACAATCCCGATTATGAGCTCGGTGCATGGGTGGGGAGTCCGTGCGATACACTAACGGTAGGTCTAACCGAAAATGATGAAAAGAATGATGTTTTCTTCCAAGCCTGGTACAATCCCGAGTGGAATATGATTCATGTTAATGCTTCGAAGTTAAAAGGGAAGAGCGGGGTGTTGAGGTTGTTTGATATGGAGGGGAGAGTGGTTTATGAAAGGAAAGTGGATGTTATAGCGGGTGGGTATTTTACAACTGAAATTTTTATGAATGATATTGCATCTGGAGTTTATATTGTTTCGTTAAGTACTGAGAAGGATAAAGTGCAAGGGAAAATAATGAAATTCTAGGAAGGTTACGAATTACGAATCGATACGAATGTACGAATTACGAATTTACGAAAGCGCGAATCCACTAATATGATGCATTGTGACTATCTACTTCTTTTCAATGTGCGATGAACGAATCCGTGAAAATCCGTTTTATCCGTGTCATCCGCGTTCATTTTTTAAAGCTATTACTCAAACCACGCATAAAGTTTTTCCAACGAAATTTCTTTTTTTGATACGTCAGAAATATCTTGTTCCACCTTCCCTTCTTTCATAAAAAGGATCCTATTCCCAAATTGAATACAATCTTTTAAGCGATGTGTTACGAGTAAAGCGCAAATCTTTTTTTCTTGTATGATGTTTTTGGCGAGATTCATGATGAGCTCTGATGAGCGGGGATCGAGAGCAGATGTGGGTTCGTCCATCAACAGTATTTTGCAGTTGTCCATGGTACTCATGAGGAGAGTAAGCGCTTGACGTTGTCCGCCGCTGAGCTGTCCCATGGGTGTATCTAATTTGTTCTCTAATCCCATCCCCACGCGTTGGATACTTTTGGCCACGCCTTGCCGAAAAGTGGCATTGATGCCAATATGCAATTTTTTTGAGGAAGTGCGCAATGCGGCTAGGCGAAAATTTTCGAGTATGCTTAAGTCAGGCGCCGTGCCCATCAATGGATTTTGAAAGAGTCGAGCAATGTATTTGCTTCGTTGATGTTCCTGTAAATGGTTGACAGAAAATCCATCAAAAAGAATATTTCCTGCATCAGGCGCACAAGTCCCAGCAAGCAAATTTAATAATGTCGATTTCCCGGAACCATTCGCACCCACCACCACAATAAAATCTTCCGATTCAATTTGTAATTGCAAATCCTGAATGGCTTTTACTTCCATCGCTTCTCCCGAATGAAAAGTTTTGCTGATATGTTGCAACTGGATCATATCACTTGTTTCTTTTTTGTACTGGCCAAGGCAATGATGACTAATACGATGAGTGAAGTAATGAGTCGAAGGTAGTTGGGATCAACACCTGCCGATAATGCTCCGGCGATGGCTAATCGAAAAAGGATGCATCCCGTGGCAACGGCAATTAAATGAAGATAAATATTTCGTTTTATTATTTTACCAAAAACCGCTTCGCCTATCATCACCGCACCCAATCCTGAAATAACAATTCCAATTCCCATATTGATATCGGCAAAGCCTTGGTATTGGGTGATGAGTGATCCACTCAACGCCGTGAGTGCATTGGCTATGGACAATCCGATCACTTTCATGCTCGACACGTTTACGCCCATCGCACGTACCATGGCTTCGTTGTTTCCCGTAGCACGCATGGCAATACCGAAGTCGCTTTTTAAGAGGTAGCGGAGAAGAATTGTGATGAAGATTAAAAATGCAAGTAATGCAAATATGGATTTGCTTAAAGCTGAACCAAACGGGATTAACGTAAAGAAGGAAGGAATATCGATCAATGGTAAATTAGGCCGACCTAGTAAAATTAAATTAACAGAGTATAACGCGGTCATGACTAAGATTCCAGCCAACAGCGCATTTACTTTTAGTAAAGTGTGGATGAGTCCGCTGCACATTCCGGCAAGAGCGCCTGCCACCGCAGCAATGCTCATGGCATAAAGTGGATGCATGCCCGATGTAATGCATATTGCAGTGACAACTCCACCTAATGCATAACTTCCATCCGTAGTGATATCCGGAATGTTAAAGATGCGAAGTGAAATATAAATCCCATAACCTAATCCCGCAAAAGCAAGCCCTTGTAAAATGGCAGTGAGAAGGAAGGCTGCGTTCATCTTGCTAAAATAATATTTATACTTTAATTGTCATTAGAAATGACAGTTGTACCCCGTCACTTTGGTCGAGAACGGAAATCCTTAGGGTGAAAATTCATTGATAAATCTATGATTTGTCGTGATTAGCACTGACATTAATTTTGAGGCAATTCTTGGTCAACATTATTTAATACCAATTATATTTAATAGGTCGTCCAATTAATTATACGCAAAAGTGAGCATATTTCGAGCAATAAATATTAATAATATTAAGTTTCGTTCGGTACAGTGCGGAGGTCGTCCACGCAACAGCGCGAACCGATTTTTGCTGTACAGATGAAGAAAAGAGATAGCACAAAAGAATGTTCAGTTGTTGCAAAAGATTGTAGAAAGCAGAAACTGCAAAAATGGGTTGGTGTTGGGTGGCGTGCTTTCTTTGGTTACTTTCTTTTCACGTAAAAGAAAGTAACAAGTAAAATGAGATTGAAATCTTAATTAAAACTAAAATTTATATTTAAAATAGGACTGCCAACTTTTTTGGCTTTATTTTTTGTAGGATAAACTTATGGGGTGATTAATGTGAATGAACTATCAGGAATTATTTTGAATTGCTTGGCAACTTGTTCGTTCATTACTTTTTTTCGATTGTTTACAAGTTGAGGTTGTAGATTTTTTGTCGATTTTTCTTTTAAGAACTGCGCTGCCTGTAAACCCGATTGATATCCCCATTGATACATGTCGGCACCAAAACTGGCTAATGCTCCTCTGCTCACCAATCCGGCTTCGCTGGTGATGATGGGAATGTTTTTATCGTTGCAAGATTTCACTACGGTTTCAAAGGAAGAAAAAATAACATTGTCGGGCAATGCAAAGAATACATCAATGTTTTTGCTGAGTAAAGATTCAGTGATGAGTTGTGTCTCCGATGAATTGGTAACTGGAATCGCTTCTAATTCAATTCCCATTTTTTTGCAACTTGCTTTGAGTCGATTCAAAGCGTCGATGCTTTGCGATTCGGATGCACTGTAAATGGTCCCCACTTTTTTAGCAGTAGGAAATAATTGTTGAATCAAAGCAGCAGAAGTATCAATATAATCTAAGGTTTCATACACACCAAATAAGTTAGGCGGATTTTCTCCAGCTTTATTGGTGAGACCTGCTATATCAGGTCGAGGTGCAACCATCATAAAAATTGGAATTTCTTTGTTGCGCTGAACGGTGTTGATGGTAGACAAAGTAGTATTGGTTGCAATGAAGGTAGGTTTTTGTGAAATGATATAATCCACTGCTTGAAGTAATACCGCCTGATCTCCTTGTGCGTTTCTGTAAATTATTTTTAAGGTGCCTCGGTCTTCACTGTATCCTGAAATTTTAAGTGCATCGTAAAATCCTTGTCGAGCTTGTGCCAGCGTTGCATCTTCAACAAAATCGATGAAGCCAATAACAGGAATGTTTTTATCATGGGTGGATTGACATGATGAAAGGAGAAAATGAATGCTAAGTAAAAGTATAAACAATATGGATTTGCGATTCGGAATTTTCATAGTATGTTTTCTATGGAATAAAGATAGGAAGAACAGATTAAAGTTCTTTCATTTATTTTTTGGATGGAATTTTAAAGGAAGCCTATTTATCTTCAGAAAATAAATTTATTCCACAATAGCTTTGGTTGCTTTCTTTGATTCAATGAGTTCGATTATTTCTCCCATAATAGCCGAATAAAAAGGTTCTTTCATTTCCCGAAGAAGCAGTGCGTACTGAGCCGACTCACTTTTCTTTTTCGATTTGCTTAGTTTCGAACAGAAGTATTTATCGAATATTTCCCAAGGATGCTCCCCTTTATTTTTGCGATAGGATTTAGCTCTATCAAAGCAAGTTAAAGCTTGCTCCAAATCATTGAAAATATAATGTTGCAAGCCTTTCCATTCTAAAAGTAAAACTGAAATTTCTTGACGATGTCGACCCATGTCTTCTGCCAATTGCTGCAATTGTAAAAAGCGTTCGGTGGGTATGGTTTCTCCTTGCAACACTTTCAATGCAAAAAGTAAACTGCGATATTCACTGAGTCGAATCCAATTATTGCGAGAACTTAAACTTCGTGTGCTGGCTTTGTAAATTAGATGTTCGGCTTCGTTGAGGCATTTAATAGCCGCATCAATTTTTCCAGCATCGGATTCAATGATGCAACGAATGAAACGAAAGCCCGGACGCTCATCATGTAATTCTTGATGTTTTGCTTCTAATTCCGCTGCATCAAGCCATGCTAAACGTTGTTCTTTAGATGAAGAAACGCTGTATTGCGCAAGTACTGTAAAGATTTTTCGCTTTGCTTCTGGAAGAAAGAGTAGGATCTCTTGATGTGATGATTGGAGGTAGTCGAGGTAAGTAGCTAAATAACGGTATGGCGATGCCGTTAGTAGGCTTGCACGTATTATTTTTAAAAGTAGCTGGTATTTATTAAGTGTTGAGGAAGCCAAGGTAAGGAGCACTCCCAATTCTTCATATACTTTTACAACTTGTTCTTCTTGTTGTTGTCCTTTGTCGGCCGATTGCTCCAATCGAATTAATTCAAAACCTAAACGAACTTCACGCTGGCGTTGACTTTGTCGCTCCACTAACGTATCGTACTTCTCAATAAATTTTTCGATTCCGTCACCTTGATGTACTACTTCTAAAAAATGGGTTTGTTGTCGATATAAGCACAATAATATTTCTTCCGATTCCGCATTTTCGCATTTGGCTTCAAACGATTCTAATTCGCTGGTTAGGGAAAGTGCAGGATGAATTTGAATGGCTTGTCCGAGCTCCACATATTCTTTGAAGAGCGGTGTGAAATTTGATTTTTCAGCAATAAATTGTTTGTATTCATCGCTTGAAATCAGTTGGCCAATTTCTTTGTCAAGCTCAAAAAGGGAAGCTCTGAATTCGGCTGCTTTAAGTCGTTTGAAGCGCCCTTTCGATAGCGCAAAAGGGTCGAAGCCCGTGGAAGTACGGTACATGTCCAGCACCGATTCTAAGATTTCATAGCGTTCGGGACTCGCTCCTTCGCCTAACTTTTGAACCACAAAGTCGAGGACAATCTTTTCTTTCGGAAGTCGAAACAATTGAAATGACGCTTCTTGAGAGTTTCTTAGCTCGGCTGAGTTCATGGTTGGCAGTTAATTCTCCTACCTCATTTTTTTGAGTGGGAGGAATCCCTTACGCTTATAAAACTATTACCTTCGTTGCCCTGCCCTCATATCCCCATGAAAAAAATACTAACATTGTTATGCACGTTGTTTTTTGGGATTCAATCTCTTCATGCGCAATCTACCCAACCCGTTATTGGCCTTGCCGATGAACGTGAATTGGTTTATGCTTTTAAGCATGCCAACATTGTCATTGAACCCGGAAATATGTTGAAGGACGCTACCTTGCTTATCCAAAAAGGTAAAGTGATTGGTGTTGGAAATGCAATTAATATTCCTTCGGATGCTATCGTTTATGATGTGCAAGGACAATATATTTATCCTTCTTTTATCGATGCTTACACCGACTACGGTCAGGCAGATACGAAGATCGCAGCACCCGTAAATCGTCGTGAGCGCAAACCGCAAGCGGAGTCGACTGCGGCAGGAGCTACTAGCTGGAATCAAGCGATTCATCCGGAATTTGATGCGTATGTGGCTTTCGTTGCTAATGCAAAGAAGCACAAGAATTTCGTAAACTTGGTTTTGGTATTGGCTTGTCATTACAGAAAGATGGTATTGCGAGAGGAACAGGAGCTGTTGTGTTGATGGGCGATGGCGATATCCATAAACTTATTTTAAAAGACAAAGCAGTAAATGCTCTTTCATTTAATAAAGGAACATCAACGCAAGATTATCCCTCTTCTTTGATGGGTAGTATTGCTTTGATTCGCCAAACGTATTTGGATGCACAATGGTATAATTATGCGAAGGAAAAAGATTTTGATATTTCCTTAGCGGCATGGAATGCGAATCAAAATTTACTGCAACTTTTTGAAGTGAATGATTATCGTTCTGCATTAAGAGCAAATCTAATTGGAAAAGAGTTTGGTCAAAATTATTGTATTCGCGGAGGAGGTGATGAGTACAAACGTGTGGATGAAATTGCGAAGAGTAAATCGACATTCATCGTTACACTAAATTTTCCAAAAGCATATGATGTTTCAAATCCTTTTGATGCATTAAATATTAACTTGGACGATTTGCGTCATTGGGAAATGGCCCCAGCAAATGCGAGCGTGTTAGAAAAAGCAGGCGTTAATTTTGTTTTAACAACAGATGGATTAAAGGAAAAGAAGGAATTTCCATCTGCATTGCAAAAAGCGTTGAAGTGTGGTTTGTCGAAAGACCAAGCATTGAAGGCGTTGACTACACTTCCTGCAAAGTTATTAGGCATCGAGAATCAAGTGGGATCATTGAAATCAGGAATGCTAGCTAACTTTTTTATCTGCACAAAAGATTATTTCGAAAAAGAAAATGTAATTGTGGAGCACTGGATTTCTGGAGAGCGATACATCATCAAAAATCCAGATAGTATTGAGATTCGAAATAAATACAAGTTAACTTTAGATACGTTGCAAGGATGGAATTTATCTGCGAGTGGTGATCAATTTGCACCTGAGTGGACTTTGGTTCGCGATACCATCAAGGTAAAAGTGGAAGCCACTTCTTTTAACTCACAATGGACATTTCGTTTTGAACCGAAGAAAGGAAAAGGAGCGTATCGATTGAATGGAAGTTTTAATTTGAACGGTAGTCGCATCAGCGGTCAAGCACAAAATCCAGACGGGAAATGGATGACTTGGTCGGCGGAGAAAATGGGCCCATCAGAAGCAAAGAAAGATACCACCAAAAAGGATTCTGCATTTGTGATGCCACAAACATGGCTTCCGAACATGGCTTACGGATGGAAATCGAAAGCGGATATCCCATCGGCAGGAAGCGTTTGGATTAAAAATGTAACGGTATGGACATGCGAAGAACAAGGAATTTTGCAAAATGCAGATGTGATCATGAAAGACGGAAAAATTGTTGCCGTTGGAAAGTTCAGTGATACCGATAAAGTTAAATATGATGGAATGGAAATGATTGATGGTACTGGAATGCACCTGACTCCGGGAATCATCGACGAGCATTCACATATTGCCATCAACGAAGGAGTAAATGAAGGAACTCAAAGTGTAACATCGGAAGTGCGCATTGGAGACGTAATTAATCCAGATGATATCAATATTTACAGACAGTTAGCAGGAGGCGTTACCACTTCGCATTTATTACATGGAAGTGCAAATGCCATTGGCGGTCAAACCATCTTAATAAAATTGCGTTGGGGACAAACAGCGGAAGAAATGAAGTTTAAGGGAGCAGATGGTTTCATAAAATTTGCTTTGGGAGAAAATGTAAAACAATCGAACTGGGGCGATAATAACGTTACTCGCTATCCGCAAACACGAATGGGAGTAGAGCAAATTTACATGGATGCGTTTACGAGAGCTAAAGAATACGATGCAACTTGGAAAAAATTCAACGCAAGCAAATCGAAAGGCATCGCACCTCGCCGCGATTTAGAATTGGATGCCTTGGCTGAAATATTAAATAAGAAAAGATTCATCACTTGTCATAGCTACCAACAAGGTGAAATAAATATGTTGATGCATGTTGCTGATTCATTTCAATTTCGTGTGAATACGTTCACGCATATTTTGGAAGGTTATAAAGTAGCCGATAAAATGAAGGCGCATGGAGTAGGAGCATCTACTTTTTCCGATTGGTGGGCGTACAAGTATGAAGTGATTGACGCCATTCCGTATAATGGAGCAATAATGCATAATATTGGAATAGTAACAGGATTTAATAGCGATGATGCAGAAATGGCACGACGGTTAAATCAGGAAGCTGCAAAAGCTTGCAAATATGGAAATGTATCGGAGGAAGAAGCACTGAAATTTGTTACGTTGAATCCCGCGAAATTATTGCATATAAGTGATCAGGTAGGAAGTATTAAAATAGGAAAAGATGCCGATATAGTGTTGTGGAATGGTCCGCCATTATCGGTTTATTCAAAACCAGTGAAGACATTTGTAGATGGAATTTGCTATTATGATTTGAAACGTGACGAACAACTTCGCAACGATATTCAATCAGAACGTCAACGCATCATTAAAAAAATGCAAGATGATAAAGCAGCTGGTGGACCTATTCAAAAGGGAGGAAGTGCACCTCATGAAGAATACCATTGTAACGATATGGAAAACGCACCTCATTAATTCAACATACGATGAAAAAGATATTCATATTTCTATTATTGATTTCTCAAGCGGTGATGGCACAACGTCCCACACCAGCAACAACAAATAAGCAACGCATATTATTATTAGGTGCAACAGCGCATATTGGCAATGGACAAATGATACCGATGAGTGCAATTGGAATTACAGGAGGGAAACTAAGTTTCGTGATGGATGCCAAGGGGTATAAACCTGATCCAAAAGCGTTCGATACTATAATCTATGTGAACGACAAACATGCCTATCCTGGTTTCATCGCCTTAAATTCCATTTTAGGATTGAGTGACTTAGAGGCGGTACGTGCTACCAATGATTATAGAGAAAGTGGAAGTATTAATCCAAGTGCGCGAACACTGATTGCTTACAATCCAGATTCAAGAGTGATCCCAACAGTGCGTGATAATGGTGTATTGATGGCACAGGTGGCACCACAAGGCGGATTACTTTCTGGTAGTTCATCGGTGGTGCAATTGGATGCATGGAATTGGGAAGATGCAACCGTAAAAGCCGATGATGGTATTTGGGTGAATTGGCCGTCGATGCGTCAACAGCGAATGGCTACACCGGACGCGGAAGCGGAGCAAAAAGCAAAAAATGAAAAAGCGATGCAAAGTTTGTACAAACAATTCGACGATGCTGCTGGTTATGCAAAATCAAATCCATCTGTAAAAAACAGACACTTAGAAGCCATGAAAGGATTATTTGATGGCAGCATGAATTTATATGTGCGATGTGAATTTGCAAGAGAAATTATTGAAGCCATCAACTTTGGCGATAAATACAAATTAAAAGTAGTGATTGTAGGAGGTAACGATAGTTGGAGAGTGGTGGATTTATTGAAAGAAAAAAATGTTCCTGTAATCATCACGCGTACGCATGCTCTTCCTTATCGTGAAGATGATGATATTGATATGTCTTATAAGTTACCAGCTATTTTATTTAAAGCAGGAATTAGGGTTAGTATCACCGATGAAGGATTTTGGCAACAGCGCAATTTGGGATTTCAAGCGGGAACTGTGGCTGGGTATGGCTTAACAAAAGAAGAAGCCTTGCAATGCATCACGTTATCGTCAGCGCTAATTTTGGGAATAGATAAAACATGTGGGTCACTGGAAGATGAAAAAGACGCAACGTTATTTATTTCATCAGGTGATGCATTAGACATGACAGGAAATAAAGTGGAGATGGCGTTTGTGCAAGGGAGGATGATTGATTTGGATAACTATCAAAAAGAGCTTTACCTCAGATATAAAGAAAAATATTCTGTCAAATGATATTTTTGATGCTAGGTAATTCAATTTTTTAACACTAGAGGGCACTAGAGGACACTAGAGGTCACAAAAGGTATTTGAATTAAAAGGAAAAATTTAGAAAATTATCAAGAGCACATGAAAACACAAAGTTTAGATCTTTTGTGTTCTCTAGTGCTCTTATTCTATTAAGCGATAATCTAACACGCCCCCCGGGAGCCTCTCGTGCTCTTAGTGTTCAAAAGTTGGTAAATTTTCTAATTTTAGAAGAAATTATTTAGTTGGCTTCAAATATTCTTGTAATGAAGTTACATACTCTTCAAATGCTATCCTTCCATTCGATGTAATAGAACATGTTGTCAATGGATAATTTTCTTTGAAACTTTTCTTTACTTGAATATATTCTGCTTCTGCCAATTTATTAATCTGCACACTCAAATTCCCTGCGGTCGCACCTGTTTTCTCACGGATATAAGTAAAGTCCGCTTCTTTCACATTCATCAGCAATGACATTACCGACAAGCGCAACTGTTGATGCAATAAAGGATTGAGATCATTAAACATAACTTTCCTTTGATGTATTCGGGTTTAATTTAACAGCTTTGTTATAATTATTTCTTAAGATATATCCTGGAATAATATAACCAAAAAGTACAGCTGCTCCTAACAATACCAATTGCAATTCAAATTCTACAAAGAAGGCTGCAATGGCCAAAACCCAATTGATGATACCACCTATTCGTAGCGGACGAAAATTAATAACACCGCCACTTATGTAGAGCCAAAACCCGTAGACCATCATGATTAATGGGTAGGTACTGAGTCCAAGCTTTGACATAAATCCAAGAACGATGAATAGAGAAACCAGAAAGGCAACCAACACATGTTTCATGAATTCATCAATATGCGTTTTTACTTTTTGTGATTTTTCCTCACGCAAACCTTTTATGAAACTCAACACTCCTCCAAGAATCATCAGCATCCAGGCAAGGTGTGGCTTATCATAACCTATTTCCATCAAAATATAATGTGTCATGCAAGCAATAAATACCAACCATCCCCAAAGTAAGAACCAGGATCCGTTATCTCGTAAATCTTGTTTAGTAGATTCAATCATTGAACGGATAATGCGTAAACTTTCTTCGTTACTCATCATTGATTTTTCGTTTTCCATGATTTTGATTTTTTTAATTGTTGTCGCGAGGCTTCGCAATTATGCTAGTGAGTATTATTATTTTTTACTGTCAATTTCAGCCAGTAATTTCAGAGCGCGATCTTTTCCCCATGTTGGCCATGCTGGATCTTCGTGTTTGTCGTTTTCGTATTTCTTTAAAGCAATTTCCAAGTTGGCTTTTGCTACTTTCATTCCACCACCTGCTTCTTCTGGCATATGCATATATGATTCAGCAAACACTAAATATACACGCGGATTTTCTGCATTCAATTTTTTTGCTTCTGCATATCCTTTCATCACATCTGGACCTAAGATTGCTCCAAGTGATGGATTCTGTCCAATACGCATTCCGTTAATCATAGCTCTTAGTAAAACAATTTCTGATTCATTCGGTTGAATGGAATTAGCTGTTTTAATATACTCTTCTGCCTTGTTCAACATCTTACTTGCCTCTGCAGTGTCTTTTTTCTCAATGGATAATACTGCATTTTGAAAGGAAGCATGATATTGAGATACCCAATCCGATTTCGATGAGTTCGCAACCATTTCAATACCTTTTAATAAATTAGCTTTAGTCTCAGCTGTAGTTGCTGTATCCATAAAACTAATGTAGCGTAGTAAAAATCTGCGCGTTTTTTCAGACGGTACATTATTCCCTGCTTGTGCAGCAACTTCTTGATAAGTGCCTACTAGAAGTAGAGCCGTGATGATTGAATAGATAATTTTTTTCATGTTGTTTTTTTGTATGGTGCAAATATAAAGTAGTTTATATAATAAACCAATTTATAAATTCAAATAAAGTCATACAATATTGATAATCAATCTTAAAAAATTAAAGTGGTAATTGAAAAAATTCAAAATTAAGCTGCAAAAGTCTAAGGAACCACAAAAATTTACCGCTTATCATTAGAATTTAGCCCAATAAAACTTCACGCTACAATTTCCAAGTAGAGAGGTTTACCAATTTACCATCGCGAAGCCTCGCGACACCAATCCACCCCAGAAGTACAGTCCTTCCCAGAAGTATTTCGCTATGCTTCAACTTCTGGGTTCTGGACAGACTTCTGGGCGCGGCAATTTATTTCGCGAACACTTCGTCCACCCAACCTTTGCCCCAATTGTCCATTTCATCTTGGCTCCATAGCTCAGGATAAAAAATTCTTTTTTGAAAACGGGGAGGTAGGTATTTTTGCCAATTAGTACCACCTGTAGCGGCAATGTCAGCTGGATCTGCTTGTAAGTATTTAGCAGCTGATTTATAGTGTACCAACGGCCAATTAATATTTACATTCACATCTAATTGTTTCATGGCAATTCGTAAATCATCACGATCCTGATCAGCTTGTGGTAGCGATTTAAAAATAGCCCACATGTTTGTGGTTTGTAAACGTTGAGCCGTTTCAATCAGTTGTTTCGAATATTTTTCTTCAAACTGTCTAAGCGTAAGTGTTTTTTTACCAGTCGATAATTCAGTAGCACCTGCTTTCCAGTAAATATGTTCAAACAATTCTTCTAGTGAGGAATTCTTTCCTTCAAAGGATGCACGAACATCTTTATCAACTAATCGGATAAAGTCGGTGGCGTAAATTTCTATCGTACGATATTGTGCACTTTGAAAACCACTAGCCGGCAATAAACTCATTCTGAATTTTTGGAATTGCTCACGCTCCATTCCGTCACCCATAATATCGAACGAGCTGGTGAGGACTGCAAAATAACGATTCACACGTTGAAGTCGTGCAGCCATAAATGTAGCATCCGGACCTCTGTCAACGATTTGCTGTAACTCATGAAGCGCTAATTTAAAATACAACTCCGTCACTTGATGATACATGATGAACACTTCTTCATCAGGAAATTTTGTTCGAGGTTGCTGAAGACTAAGTAAAGTATCAATATGAATATAGTCCCAATAGGTACATACATCAGCATACAATAATCCATCAAGGTAGCTGAGAAGATCCTGCCCCATGGCAGTATATTTCTCTTCGAGAAGTTTTATTCGGTCAATGATCGGTTGTGGTAGACTCATGGAGCGAAAATAGTAAATATGGCTTTTAGGCCTTTTGATTTATATCATTAATTAGTGAATTATTCTTTGTTTATAGAAAAAGTGAGTATTTACTAAGTTCTTGATGTCAAATTTTGACTAAAAGAGATAGCCTATAAGTCTGTTTAAGTAGGTAGGTTTCTGAATTTTAAATTAGAGCAATTCTCTAAGTAAAAGAATCAAAAGATCGAAAAGTTTATTTTTTAATGAATTTTTGTCGATGAATTTGATTACCCGAAACAACTTCAGCCAAATATCCACCTGGTTCCAATAGTGCAATATCAATGTCAATGATAGGAGTTATAATGCTGTTGTTTATTATGACTCTTCCGCAGGCATCAAGAATTCTTAATGTGTAATTTTCTTGTGAGAAGAAAGGCTCTAATTTTATTACTATGGTTTCTATCGCAGGATTTGGGAAGATTGATAATGTTAATGCTGATTTACTTTTGAAGTCAACTGCAATTATTTTCGAGTAACTATATGTACCATTATAGTCAACTTGTTTTAATCGATAATATTGAATTCCAACTATTGGACGTTCATCAAATGATTGATAATTTTTTTGAGTATGTGATGTACCCGCACCGTTAACTTTATTAATAGTTATCCATTCATTTAACTGGGACTTTTTTTCAATAGTAAAATACTCGTTGTTTTTTTCAGATTGAGTTGTCCATTTTAGTTCAATTTTTTCTTGCGATTGCATTCCATCAAAAGAAAGTAATTCTATTGGTAATGGAGAAGATTGATTGAATTTTACGATGTATCCACTTTGAACCGCCACGGCTGTCAAATTATAAACACCAACTCCTGGATTGAAATCAACAGTACCTCCAAAGGAGCCTGTTAAAAGTAAATTTCCAAAAGTAGTTGCAAAAATACAAAGTGAATTGTCACTGCTTAAATTTCCAAATTGATTTCCCCAAACGAAATTACCGTTTTGATCAAGTTTGATTATATATACATCTGAACTTCCTAATGATGTCATTGTTGAAATACCTATTCCAGGGTCTAAGTCGGAAGTTCCTAAAAATGTTCCAGTGCAATAGATGTCGTTACTTCCCGTAATGCAAAGGGCGGATCCTGCACTAGTACTCGTGCCACTAATACTTTTTGCCCAGATTAAATTCCCAGCAGCATCTAGTTTTGTTATGTATGCATTTCCACTTCCTGATGCTGTGAGATTGAAAACTCCTGGTCCAGGATCAAAGTCGATCGTTCCTGTAAACATACCAGTAGAATATACATTGGCAAAACCATCAGTAGAAATGCTTGCGCCAAAATCAAAACCAGGATTTCCATAAGCTATTGCCCATTGAAAATTGCCATTGAGATCTAATTTTAATTGGAAAATATCGGTAGTCGATGAAACAGATGTTAAATTGAAAACACCTATTGTCGGATTAAAATCGACGGTTCCAGCAAAGTATCCTGTTATTAGGATATTATTACTTCCATCAACCGTTATTGAATTTCCAAAATCTGAAAATATGCCTCCAATACTTTTTGCCCAAATAAAATTTCCAGTCGAATTTATTTTTAAGATAAAAACATCAGCTCCGCCCAACGAATTTAGAGTGAATACCGCAGGACCTGGATCAAAGTCAACAGCACTTGCAAATTGACCTGTCACAATTATATCTCCTGTATGATCAACTGTTGCTGAAAGTCCATAATCTGACGCAGTTCCACCAAGGGAAAATGACCAAATGAAATTACCCGATGCGTCTAAACTTAAAACAAAAATATCCGTACTTCCAACAGAAACTAAATTATAAATAGCAGGACCTGGATCAAAATCTGAAGTGAATTGAAAATAACCGGTTGTTAAAATATTTCCAACTGCATCAACAGAAATATTATATCCATCATCATTACCATTACTTCCAAATTGCTTTGCCCATACTAAATTACCAAAGGCATCGAATTTTGAAATAAAAACATCAGTTCCACCGATTGAAGTTAAATTGAAAACACCAGCAGATGGATCCATGTCCACTGTATTATTAAATCGGCCAATAGCATAAACATTTCCTGCGACATCTTGCGTTGTAGATTTTAAGATTGAAAGGCCCGCCACTTGATTTACCCACTCAAAATTTAAGGATTGTGCGTTGGAGGTGTACGTAATCCCCCAAAGTAGAAGGTTAAATCCAACTAATTTTTTTACAATAAAGAGGAGAAGTTTTTTCATTGTTAATTTCATTGACATCCACTTCTTTGTTATTTATTGTGTGATTGATTTAATAATTTTAAGATAAGCTCTTAGTCATTCCTGAATATCTCAAGATAAATTAATAGCAAAGTACTGCTATTAGTGAAGAGGGTGCAATAACGCAGATGTAGTATTTTATACCAATTCCAATTCTATTTTAGTTCAAAGCTGCGATGTGTTTTATTACTTAAACAAATTGAAAAAATTGTTGTATAGCCATTGCTTACGGAACAATTTCTTTAAAAGTATTGGTGAAAAAGAGTCCCGCAGCGCCGTCGGCAAGCCTTTGGCGGCCGATGGATAGCTATCGTGAAGCAGATCGACCTAAAATATAATTGGATTTGCTATTAGCGAATGCTTGAACATGGTTATTAAATAAAAGTGATCGCATAAAAAAAGCCCCCTATGTTAGGAGGCTTATATTAATTTTAGTTTGAAGAAATTAATCTCTACGACCCATATAAATCATCACATAGTACATCAATGTAGCTAAGGCAGCTAAAGCAGCAACTACGTAGGTCATAGCAGCCCACCACAATGCATCTTTCGATTGAACATGCTCTTGGGAGGTAGTGACATTGGAACTTTCTAACCAAACTAAAGCTCTCTTGCTGGCATCAAATTCAACAGGTAGCGTCACAAAACTAAATGCTGTTGTTGCAGCAAAGAGCGTGATGCCTAATAATAATAAACTTGGAAACGTATTTACCATCACGATTCCGGCAAGTAACACCCAATGCACCCATTTGGAAGCAAAGCTAACCATCGGAACTAATGCAGATCTTAATTGTAACATGCTATATGCACGCGCATGTTGTACGGCATGACCACATTCATGAGCAGAAACGGCTGCTGAAGCAGCGTTTCTTCCATAATATACATCGTGACTTAAGTTCACAGTTTTATCGAGCGGATTGTAGTGGTCGGTTAATCTTCCCTCTACAGATATTACTTTTACATCGTGAATATTGTGATCACGTAACATTTTCTCGGCAATTTGTTGTCCACTTAACCCCGAACTAATTGGTGTTTGTGAATACTTTTCGAATTTGCTTTTCAATTGGCGACTCACCAACCAACCAATAATCATAAATGCAATCGAAATCAAATAAATCCCCATCATGGCTTTTTCAGTTTTTAATTTTTGTTGTTATAGGTAGAAACGATTGTTCCTACTTTTTGTTTTACACATTCAGTCTATCAATTAGAATGCCTGTGCAAAGTTAATGTCATTACGTCATTTATTCCCAACGGAAAAACTTAACAGCTAATGCATAGATGAAAATACCCCATGCTGAGATAATAGCCAAGGGAACTAGAATGTCGCTCAATCCAGCTCCTTCAAAGGCAACGAGTCGCATCGCATTATTTAAATAGGTGAGAGGCAATACTTTACAGATGGGTTGAAGCCATTCCGGAAAATTTTCAATCCCGAAAAAAGTTCCTGAAAGAAGAAATTGAGGCAAGGTGACAATGTTGGCTAAGGGAGGAATGGTGCTCTCACTTTTGGCAATTCCGGATACCACAAAGCCAAATCCCATAAAGACAATTAGTCCTAGGGCTGACAAAAACAGCATGGTAGCGAAGGTGGCAAAACCATGAATAAGTGTAAATCCAAAAGCGAAATAGCCCACTAATATCAAAAAGGCAGCTCCTAATAGTGCAAATACAAGTCTGCTTATTGCTTCTCCCATAACGATAAAAGGTTTGCGTATCGGCGTTGCAAAAAATCTTTTGATGACTAAGGTTTGTCGTAAATTGAAAAATACGAATGCTGTTCCGAAAACACCAGAACTAAGAAGCGAAAATCCAAGTTGTCCGGGTAAAATAAAATCAATCGTTTTATATTCTCGAACTTGAATCTCTTTTGAACTTAAAACGACCATTGGTTTTTCCATCGCTGCGGCCCGCAAATTTGCTTTGTCCACTAAATGTTCTAACATGGATCGAATAATTATTCCCTTCTCACGCGAAGCCATGTTCGTAGTGACTTCAACGTTATACGAAATCGTATTGTCTGCTAACCTTTTTTGTATGTTAATGATAGCATCAATATCGCCTTTTTGTAAATTGTGATTAATCTCTGCTTTCGTTAATCCAGGAACTAAATGAATTCCTTGCATACTCGCAATACTATCAAATACTGGGTTTTTTAAATCACTTTCCCCAGCTAAAGCAACATCTAAACGAATGCCTCCGCCATTTATAAATCCAAAAACCAAAATAAAGATCAATGGAAATAGCAATGTAAAAACTACCGCCGATGGACTCCGCATGATAGACCTAAAACTCGCCCGAGCAATAGCCATCATGGCCCTGTATTGTGAATAATTATTTTTCAATGTAGTTTTTTTTTACGCAATTAATTTTTGTTATAATAAATACTCTCCTCGCTATTGTGTGCTTTTAGCTTTTAGCTTCTAGCTTCTAGCTTCTAGCTTCTAGCTTCTAGCTTCTAGCTTCTGACTATTAGCTTCTAGCTTCTCCGCTCTTCGCTCTCATCTTCATTACGTCCTTCGTACGGCAGCAGGGCAAGCGCTCTTCTTCAGTTAATCTTCTAATTACAAAATCCAGCAGCTAGAAGCCAGCAGCCAGCAGCTACCCTTCGCGCCACTCATGTCCTGTCAACTGAATAAATACATCTTCCAAATTCGCTTTCTTCACTTCCTTCTTCCTTTCAAATCCGGTTGATACCAATTGATCGATGAGTGCATCGGGTGCATCCAAGGCTATAATTTTTCCGGCTTCCATCACAGCAACGCGATCACAGAGTTGTTCGGCTTCATCCATGTAGTGCGTAGTGATGACAACCGTAGTTCCGTTGTCTCTTATTTTACGAATTAAGTCCCACAGATTTCTTCTTGCTTGTGGATCGAGTCCTGTTGTGGGCTCATCTAAAAAAACAATTTTAGGTTGATTGATTAAAGTTGTTGCAATGCTAAATCGCTGTTTTTGTCCACCACTCAGCTCTTTGAATTTCGCTTTGTGTTTGTCTTCTAATCCTACTTGCTTTAGCATCTCCATCGGATCAACATTGGCATTATATAATCCCGCAAACAAGTCGATGAGTTCAGTCAAAGTTAAACTGGGATAATATCCCGCTGCTTGAAGTTGAACACCAATAATTTTTTTGATTTCGTTTTGATGCTGATCAACGTTAAGTCCAGCCACTGTAATTTCACCGGACGATTTTTCTCTTAGCGTCTCAATGATTTCCAGCGTAGTTGTTTTTCCCGCACCATTGGGTCCTAATAATCCAAAAATTTCGCAATCATACACTTCAAAACTTACTCCTTTGACCGCTTCGAATTTATCGTAACTCTTTTTTAAGTTCTTTACAGTAATAACGGGGGTGGAGTTCATAAGGGCAAAGATAGATCTTTGTAAGTAGAATGGATTTATTCGAAGGGTAAAGGTATTTAGTTGGAAATTAGGATGGACGTAGATAGGCCCATCGTTTTCTTGTTTTTAAATAATTCATATCATTTTCATTTTGATAAGCTTCTTTCTCGAAGGAGATGGAACGGTAAGCCTGCTGATGTTTCTTTCCAGTCATTCGGAAAAAGAGGTATTCTGTTAGGTACCAAATGTAAAATGGAAAAATCAATAATTCTAATTGTTGTTGCAGATGGATGCGTTCATGGTTTATCAATGACGGCGAAAGTGAAAAATCTTTTCGTTTAAAAAGTATAAATGGAAACAAAGCCATTCCAGCAACGGGTAGCCATGCAGTAATCACATTTATTCCTTTTATGCGCATGATAATTACCCTATTTTCATATTGAGTGAAACAGAATAAGTTCTTGGTGCTTGAAGATCGGCTGGACGTGTCATGAATTCTTCGTTTAACACATTTTTGACAATGAAATTGCAACGTAAAATTTTAATGATTTGCCAACCGATGCGTGCATCAAAAATCCAATTGTCTTTGGGTTGTTGCTCTCGATATGTTTTAACGCCAGGTATGGTTCCTTCAAATGCTGCATCAATATTTTCAATATTAGTATAGTATCGACCGCTGATGCCGATACTAAGTTTTTTGTAGCTGGTTTCACAATCGAACTTGAACAAATTTCTAAATCTGTATTTTAATATATTTTCTTTGGAAGAGTTTCTAGCTGTATCGCGCGAAGCTAAAAAATCGGTTTGTATGGGATCAATCCAAGTATAACCCGCCAAAATAGTTTGACCTACACTTCCTATTTTTCCTTCTCCCGCTAAGTTTATTTCAAAACCAGAGATGCGTGCATTGCCAATATTCACTGATTTAAATCCTAAGCCAAATAAGGGATCAATGCCTGGTTTTCCCCAAGGACCAAAAGTGAATTCCATCATATCCTTAAATTCAGTAATGAAGTAACTTACATCGGCCAATCCGCGCCACGATTTTAGTTGAATGACTTGTTTAATTCCAACTTCTGCCGACCATCCTCTTTCTATTTCTAATGAATCATTCGGATAAATTACAATGCTTCCCACTTGTGTACGAATAAATTTTTCGGCAATGGATGGAAAGCGAAAACCTTGTCCGTAGGAACTACGAATGAATCCACCTTTCCAAGCTTGATAACTCACACCAGTTCTGAAGAGATATTGAGGATCGAAAGATTTGCCAGAAATTTTTCCTTGTTCAATTCTACCACCTACACTAATATTCAGTTTTCCAAAATTTCCATCCGCTTGCGAATAAATCGCCATATTTTGTCCACTTTGTTTATCGTATAAATCACCTTTGACTTCGGTCTCACTTGCAGAAGCACCAACGGAAATATTAATGTTATCTTTAATTCTTCGTTGAACTAAATATTCTGCATAATATAAATTCGATGTCGCACCTTGTTGAGTATTGTTTTCATTTTTTGTAAAGAAGTAGCGCATTCTTAATTTGTGAATCCATTTTCCTGGATTATAAATTATATACGGGTCAATTGTAACTCGTTCAGAGGTATATTCACTTAATGTTGATCCAGGCAATCCAATTCCTCCTAAGGGTAAGTATGCCCCCGTGGTATCGTCTTGCCATATTAAAAAAGTTCCGCCTTTCGATTGTTGAACATTGGCGGCTAGTCCTACCGTTAGTCCTTTAATTTTTTCGAAGGCATAACGTAGGTTAGTATTTGCACGAATTCTTTTTTCTGTTTCTCCTTGACGATATCCTTCATCCTCATAAACATGTGCTCCCAGCACAACAGAAAGATTTTTAAATTTTTGTCGGTGCGCGAAATGGGCTCCACTGGTCATTTGTGTTTCGCTGCCCCACCACTTTTTTTGTGGATCTTTTGGGTCATCATAAATTCCAGTGTACAAAGTTAAAATTGTTGTCGGCTTTTCTCCGGGCATGGCAGTGCGCATGTTGATAACACCATTCAATGCAGATGATCCGAACAATGCTGAAGAAGCTCCTTTCAACACTTCTACTTGTTCCATTTGTTCAATCGGTATGAAATTCCATTTTACATCATTTGCATCTCCTGCTAACATCGGTAAGTCATCCACCATCACCAACACTCTGGAGCCAGCACCATAGCTAAATCCTGAACCACCTCGAATATTCGCTTGTCCATCAATAACCGTAACGCCTGGTACTTGTTCGATGGCCGTTTCTAATGAATTTTCGACGCGCGATTCTAATAACCTTGATGGCAAAACTTCCATCGATGTTACGGTTTGTTCCAGATTTTGTTCAAGTCGACCAGCGGTGATAACAACGGGTTTCCAGGTGTTTGATACTTCATTTTTACTAAGATGAATCGTTAGTTCAATGGTTTGAAGGGATTCAATGGAAACTTGTTTTTCGAGGGGGGTGTATCCTAAAAAGCTAAACACAAGAGTCGCTTTGCCAGATTGAACTTTTAATTCAAAATAGCCGTTTGCATCGGCTATAGTTCCTATTGCACTATTTTTCAGCGCAACACTCGCAAAAGGGAGTGATTCATTCGTGATGGCATCTTGTATTTTTCCTTTGATTATTCCTTCTTGCCCATACGCATTTGTGAAAAATAAGAGGCATAATAGTGAAAGGATATAATTTTTGTTTCGGGACATTTGATTACTTCATAATATAATTCGCCCAAAAGATCATCATTTTTTTATTAATATCAATTGGTTTAATAATTTAGTATTTTTTTGTACACATATCTATATTTGCAGTGTCCCAATCGGTGAATTTTAATCCAATCCCGGCGGTGATTTTAATATGGAATCAGAAGAAGAGTTATTGCATCGTATTGCATTAAGTTTATTACCCAACGTAGGACCTGTCATTGCCAGAGCACTTTATAGTCATTGTGGCTCTGCTGTTTCTGTGTTTAAGGAACGGAAATCTCTATTATCAAAAATTCCGGGAGTCGGACCAAAGCGAATTCAAAATGCATTTAATGTTTCTATAATGGATCGGGCTGCAAAGGAATTAGCTTTTGTGAAAAAACATAAACTTCAAGTTTTATTTTATACTGACGATGCCTATCCAAATCGCTTGCAACAATGTGCCGATGCTCCGTGTCTTTTGTACTATAAAGGGAATGCCACTTTGAATCTGGGTCGATTTGTTGCTATCGTTGGTACTCGTTCATCCACCACTAACGGTGAGGAGGTAACGAAAAAGTTGGTGGAGGAGTTGCAAGGGTTAGAAGTGACTATGGTAAGTGGATTGGCTTATGGAATTGATATTTGTGCCCACGAAGCAGCTCTTCAGTTTGGTATTCCTACCATCGGCGTAACAGCACATGGAATGGATCGCATTTATCCGCAGTTGCATCGTACGGTAGCTGGAAAGATGTTATCACAGGGTGGGATTTTAACAGAGTATCCGAGTCAAACACCTCCCGATCGTGAGAATTTTCCTTCTCGAAATCGAATTGTTGCTGGAATGTGCGATGCAGTGGTGGTGGTGGAAGCGAGTTCGAAAGGAGGAGCACTCATCACTGCTGATTTAGCGCAAGGTTACGATCGTGAAGTTTTTGCTTTTCCGGGTAGAGTAAGCGATGAGTTTAGTAAAGGATGCAATGAGTATATCCGAGATAATAAAGCTGCACTCATCACTTGTGCGCATGATTTAATTTGGTTGATGGGATGGAGCGACGATAAAAAGAAAGAACAAGTAGTTAAGCAAACACAATTATTTTTTGAATTGAACGAAGATGAAATTCGTGTAGTTGATGTTCTTAAAGAAAAAGGGGAATGTGGTATTGATGTAATTTCATCAGCAACAGCATTACCATTCTCTAAACTTGCAAATACCTTACTTCAGTTAGAATTGAAAAATGCTATTAAATTGAAAGCAGGGAAGAGGTATAGTTTATAAAAAAGGAGTCTGGTTTAATGGTTATTTACATCTTTTTAGTTTTAATTGTTGTATAGTTATTGATTTTCAATGAAATAAATCAATTTTATTGGGTTTAAAATGTATGATTTCTTTTAGTTAATAGCTATAGGAACTCAAATAAATTTTAGATAAATTGCAACATCATTCATCCGATATAATTGTGAATGAAGCAAAAAAAAATGATCTAATTTTTTGTTGTATTATCTATTTAATTTTATTGTCTAATCTAAGCTTGAAAATTATCTAATCTTAATCAATATGAAAAAATTTTTACACTTAATCTCACTATCCATCTTCTTACATCCTTGTGAATTTTCAACATGATTCTGTCAGCAACCTATTCCAAAAGTGCCTTCTAGAGGAAGTTAAAGCCAAAAGGAGGAATGAACGAGAAAGGCCTTAGATCGTGAAAGGGAGGAAAAGATGAAAAATCAAATTTGAAAGAAAGAGATGGCGCATTACAGGCCATCCAAAGAGATGTTATGATGATGAAAGATCCTGCTTTGGGATTTGTTCCAACTGAAAGATTCTAGTTGCTAAAAATACAAAGATCAATTGATGCAATCATCAAAACTTTGGCCCATTAGCTGGAGTGGGTTGGGATGAACAAGGTCCAAATAATCAAGGTGGACGAACGAGCGCATTATGGTTGATCCTAATGATGTAACAGGCAATACTGTTTTTGCTGGCAGTGTGGGAGGTGGATTATGGAAAACTACAAACATAAATGCTGCGGTTCCTAATTGGACACCAGTAAATGATTTGTTGAGTAATTTGGCTATTTCTTCTATTGCTTATGATCCAACAAATACACAAATCATGTATTTCAGCACTGGAGAAGGATATAATAATATTGATGCGATTCGAGGATTAGGTGTTTTTAAAAGTACTAACGGAGGAACCACTTGGACACAACTGGCATCAACTAATAATTCCACTTTTCATTATTGTCAAAAAGTAGTTGTCAATAGTACAGGTGTTGTTTTTGTAGCAACATCCTCTGGAGGTTTACAGCGTTCAGCAAATGGGGGAACTACTTGGACAAAAGTTCTTGGGACAGGCCTAGCCATTACAGGTGCTTTAAGCAATTTTTGTTATGATGTAGAAGTAGCCGCGAATGGTAATGTATACAGTTCTTTAAATGGTTCTATTCATAAGTCAATAAATGCTGGGGTAACTTTTGCTTCGGCGCAAACACTCGGAGTAGTGGGAAACAGAATTGAATTGGCATGTGCACCTAACGATTCGAATTATGTGTATGCTATTGTGGAGTCAGGTGGTGCTGTTGCTGGAATTATTAGAACAATTAATGGGGAACTTCGTGGACGGTAAGAACGGAACCCGCTGATGCTGATCCTGGTATTCCTGCTGATGATTTTCTAGAGGACAAGCATGGTATGATTTACATTGCGCTGTAGATCCTAAATAAAGATAGATTGTTTGTGGGTGGTATCGATCTTTTTGTGAGTGGGGATGGTGCAGGAACATGGTCTCAAGTGAGTCATTGGTATGGAGGATTTACTTTTCAATATGTTCATGCCGATCAACATAATATTGTTTTTCAAAATGGAAGTTCTAGCATTGCTTATTTTGTAAATGATGGTGGTGTTTATCGAAGTACGGATGCAAATGCAGTGATGCCAACCATTAGTGATAAATCTTAAGTTATCGGACGGCACAATTTTACGCTTGTGCCATGCATCCTACAGCGCTAACACCTTACTATCTTGCCGGTGCGCAGGATAACGGAACCCATAAGTTTGTAAATTCAGGTAACCAAGCCACTACTCAAGCTACAGGTGGAGATGGTGCTTTTGTCATATCGATCAAGATCAACCATTGTTTCAATTTACCCAATATGTATATAACGATTATTATCGCTCTAGTGATGGCGGAAATACATGGACCAATGTGGTAACGGCTGGCGGATCTTTCATTAATCCTTCTGATTATGATGATACAAATAATAAAATGTACGCAGCTAGTGCATCAAATCAATTCGTAAGATGGGATAATCCACAATCAGGTTCTACATTTGTAACGATTACCGCTTCAGCTTTGAACGGATGGGTTTCCGCAGTGAAAGTATCACCAAATACTGCAAATAAAGTTTTCTTTGGAAGTGATAATGGTCGTGTAATACGAGTAGATAATGCACATACTGGTGCACCTACCATCACAAATATTAGTACTGGACTTCCTGCAGGCGCATATGTTGCTTGTGTAGAAGTGGAAACAGGAAACGATAATCACTTACTCGTAACTTTTTCTAACTATGGAATAAATAGTGTTTGGGAAAGTATAAATGGTGGAACCAGTTGGACTTCTGTTGAAGGTAATTTGCCAGATATGCCTATTCGTTGGGCACTCTTTAACCCCAATAATAATGATCAGGTTATTTTAGCTACTGGAATTGGGAGTATGGAGTACCGATAATTTAAATGCAGGCGCAACTGTTTGGGGGCAACCAATACAGGTTTAGCTAATGTAAGAATTGATATGTTGCAAATACGTCAAAGTGATAAATACGTAATTGCAGCAACACATGGACGTGGTTTGTATGCCTCTGATTTATTTACGGTGCCTACTTCTTTGTTTCATTCAGATATACAATTATCGTATATAAATAAATCGATACAATTTACGAGTGATAGTTATTCGGCAACTTCATGGTCATGGAATTTTGGAGATGGATCTCCCGTTTCTACACTTGAGAATCCTACACATAGTTATACTACCGCCGGAAAATTTAATGTTACACTTACCATTAATGGAGGTGCTTCAGTATTAACAAAAAATTTATATATTCATATTCTTCCCAATAGAGGAACGCCTTATGTTGTCGCTTCTGATGGAGGTACATTTGAAATTAATCCAAATGATTTTGGTTCGCAATCCATCAGTGGAGGTGTCAACAAATGGGAGAGCGGAGTGCCATCGAATGCTTTAATAACAGTGAACTCTCCAGTGAATGCTTGGAAAACCGATTTGGATGCTGGATGTTACAGAAGGTGATTATGCATGCGCATTGCAAACGCCATCTTATAATATGACAACAGCAGGAACTTATACTTTGCGTTTCAGAAGAAGTATGGAAGTGATTTTTTGTAATGCACCACTTGCCGTTCAACTTCAATATTCAACGGATAGAGGTGCAACATGGACTCGATTAGGAGTAAATGCGGATGCAAACGCTACGAATTGGTATAATCGTGGTCCATCAACAGGTTGTCCAATTGACGCTTCAATTTTTACTGATCGTTATGGATGGACTTTAACCGGAAATAATACTTTGTGTACTTATAATCTGACTACTGGTGTACCTGCATTGGTGGGTCAAGGAGAAGTTACTTTCCGTTTTGTGTTGTCGGTTAAACCTGGATATGGTGCGAGTTCTTATTTAGCAGATGGATTTATGGTAGATGACTTCGAAATTCTAGGACCAGTAAATAGTCCTTTCGGTGCCGCTGCAACTATTATTACTTCAGGTACACTAACTCCATTTACTGCGTGTTCAGGAACTGCTTCTGCACAGCAATCATTTACAGTTTCTGGAACTGGACTTACTTCAAATTTGATTGTAACGCCTCCTACAGGATTTGAAGTTTCTTTAACTTCAGGTAGTGGATACGCGAGTTCATTACCGCTTACTCCATCATCAGGAAGTGTAAGCACGACTACAATTTTTGTAAGAATGACATCAACAGCGGTAGGTACTCCATCCGGAAATATTACTTGTGCTTCTACGGGTGCTACCACTCAAAATGTATTTGCAAGCGGTACAGTTAATGCTTTACCTACACCGAGTATCACAGGAAGTTTAACATTTTGTGCTGGCGGTTCCACAACTTTAAATGCAGGTTCATTTTCAAGTTATATTTGGTCTACAGGTGCAATTACTCAAACCATTGTGGTAAATACAGCCAATACTTTTACGGTTACCGTAACCAATGCAAATGGATGTACAGGATCAACAAGTGCAACAACATCAATAGCACCAATTGCACCTCCAACAATTACTTCGTCGGAAAATATTAAACTGATGTCGCAAAATTTTGAATCGGGCATGTTGCCTTCCAGGTTGGACAGCAACTGGTTTATGGCATGTTACGAATTCTTGTACATCAGGCACTCCTCCAAATCCAACGCATTGGGCTTACTACGGAATAGATGGTTCTTGTACCTTTAATAATGGTTCTAGTAATTCTGGAGATCTAACTTCCAATACAGTTAACATTCCGACTGCAGCTACCTCCGCTACATTGAGTTTTAAATATGTATATTTTGGAGAAGCAGGAACGCCACCATCAGGATATGATAATGCCTCATTGCGTATTAGTATAAATGGAGGTCCATTTACACAAGTTATTAGTTTGAGTACAACAGGTTCTTTTGGTAATTGGCAAAATGCTTCATTGAACTTAACACCGTATGCAGGTAGCTCCGTAACGTTGCAATGGAACTTTAATACAATAGATGCTATTGGTAATGATAATTTGGGAATGCAAGTTGATAGTATTTCAATCAATTCAAATAATGGATTTTCTTTTTGTGCAGGTGGTTCAGTACAGTTAAATGCAAGCGGAGGTTATTCTAGCTATGCTTGGTCCACTGGAGCAAATACAAATAATATTTTGGTCACATCTGCAGGAAATTATACAGTAACTGTAACTTCTGGTTCATGTACAAGCAGTGCTACGGCTGCTGTAGCGAGTAATCCAACACCAACGCCAAGTATTACTACGAACAATGCGCAATTGTTGTTTTACGAAAATTTTGAAACGGGAAGTATGCCTTCAGGATGGTCGGCTACAGGATTATGGCACGTAACGAATGCTTGTGTTTCGGGTACACCTACTAATCCTAGTTATTGGGCGTATTATGGTTTGGATGGTACATGTACATTTAATACAGGCGCAACAAATGCTGGAGATATTTACACACCTTCAATTTCTATTCCTTCTAATGCTACTGATGTTAAGTTGCGTTTTAATTACGCTTATGCTGGTGAAGCAGGTATTCCTCCTTCAGGATGGGATTTCGCAAGCGCCAATATTAGTGTGAATGGTGGTCCTTCTACTTTGTTAGGTTATTTAAGCAATACAGGATCTAACGGAAACTGGTTGGCCGCACAATTTGATATGAGTAGTTACGCTGGTAGTTCGGTTGTCATTAGTTGGAATTATAATACGGTTGATGCAGTTGCAAACAGTTTTCTGGGAATGCAAATCGATAGTGTTGCTATGATTTCTAATTCAAGTGTTAATTTTTGTAGCGGAAGTGGTTTAACATTCTCTACAGGCGCTGGTGTGGGTACTTACCTCTGGTCGAATGGAGCAAATACATCATCTATTGCTATTGCCTCACCAGGAAATTATGCAGTTACTGTAACTACAGCGAATGGTTGTTCTGGAACGGCTGCTGTCAATACTTTAATGTATTTATGTCCTCTTCAGCTTAATTTAAAAGCGTTCATTGAAGGTTATTATTTAGGTGGAGGTCTGATGCAAGCCGTTGTGGATCCCTTGCTTTATCCAACATTGTGTGATACAATTACAGTTGAGTTGCGTAATAATATCTCACCGTATAATTTAGAAAGTAGTGTCGAAGGAGTGCTTAGCACCTCTGGGAATGGTCAATTTGTATTCCCCGGAAATTTACTTTCTAAACAATATTACATCGTTGTGAAATCTCGAAATGGAATTGAAACATGGAGTAAGCTTCCACTGTTAATGGATGTTCCTATTGAGGTTTTTGATTTTACGACTCCATAATTAAATTATTTATTAAATTAAAGAGGCTGGACCAAGTTGTGGTTCAGCCTCTTTTTTTTGATGTATATAGGAGAAAAGTGTAAACAATATTCTATTTTAAAAAAAATGTGTCTTAGGTCAATTGATTTTTACTTTTATGGTTAAGATTTATTAATTTCCATCCACAAAAACAGCTTTAAAATTAAAACTCTGTGGTATTCCAGCAGCAGAGTTGTTGCTATAGTAAGTTGTTATCATGAGCGTATCAATTGTGTATTGGAAATTAAAATTGAGAGCGGTACTTACATAATTCCAACTAAACGGTAAACTTTTATAGTAATTGTTTTCAAAATGATAAACATTTATTGCTCCGTTGGATACCATTTGACTGTCTAGTTCTGAAAAGGGAAGTTTAAAGTATCTTATGGAATTAACTCCAGGTGTACCTTGAGAAAGCCAATCTTGAGGAGAAATGCTAAAATGATGCGTAAATACATTTGCATTTCCATCTTCTCCGGATAATCCAATAGGACCCTGTGCTCCAGGATCACCTTTTTTAGTGCAGGCGGACAACATAATAAGTAGGATAAAAAGAATATTGTGTTTCATGTTTTACTGATATTTAATGACCAAATTAGTATAAATATTTGACTTCCCTTAAGAATTTAGAGTCACTGAAGAATGAATCTCATCGTTAAGATTTTTTAGAGATAGAATTTATTAGCCTTTCGATGCTGTTGCCTCCGCTACTGAGATTTCCTTTTCTAAATTGGCGAATACGTTATTGCAACTAGAAATAAAAATGTTGTTCAATTTAAAACCAGTAAAAGATATGTCTCGAATTAAGTGGGTGATCATTTAATTTTTGATAAAAGGGATGACGACCAATTGATCATCAACAATCATCTTCGCTGTGTAACGACCCACTTTTAAATTAGAAACATCCAGCCCAGTAATTTCATTGGTGTCTACTAATACACATTTACCAAGTACATCGTAAATAATTAGTTGTTGAACTGGTTTTGAAAAATTTATTTTATCCGTAACTGGATTTGGAAAAGTGGTAATAAGTTTCGGGTATCCTGAATTTTCAAACAGGGAAGTAATAGTAATCGGATTGCTAACATTTGATCTGGAAATACAACCACTAATGTCGTTCACACTGATTTTGTATAATGCCGTTGCAGGTCCCGGAATATTGGCGTCTAAATAAGTTAGATTTAAAGTGTTGTTGATTAACACAAATCCACTTCCGATATCTCTGTTTACTTCGTAAAAGCCAGCTCCTGACAGCAAGGGCATTGCATTCCAATCTACCTGACAAGAGGAAGCGGTAGGAGTAGAGGTGACGAGATGAATACTTGATAAGGTATTGGTTGAATTACTTCCAGCATTTTTTCCGGAGCAACCTGAATTGGAAACTACCTCGTAATCATACTTGAAATTATTGGCATTGATGCCGGCATCGATAAAGGATGTTTGAGGAAAAGTGCCAACAGAATCAATGATTACATTATTTCTTTTGATTTTGTAATTGTTAAAATCTGTTGCAGATCCAGAGGGAGTAAGCCACGTTATTTGGACATTTCCATTTGGTAAAACGCTTACACATCGCAAGTCTGGATTAGATACTACATTTCCTAATTGAGAAAATACACCAGTGGTGATGTTTGAGTTAGAGACGCATCCAGTCGCATCAGTTACCACTATTTGATGGTGAATAGTATGTTGGCAATCTGTAATCGTTTCAGTGGCAGTCAAATTTGGCCAGAAATTACCCAGTTGAGTCATACTGCCTGTTTGATAGTCGGAAAAAGCTGCAATTTCGGAGGAGGATTGCAGGGCAACATGTTCCAGGTTAAGGTGGCCTGTCCTGGATTAGCAGTTGAAATCATTTACGCTCGTTAGAAAATAGTGGAGAGTAATTGCTTTGAAAACTGATGGGAGGTAGGAGCTGAGAATGTCGAAAGTAGCCTGTATATTTCCATCTCCTTGCGTATCCAGATAAGTAGTCACGGTGTCAACGTTTATGGTGGCGATATTTATGCCGTCTTTATAAATAGCACGAAAGATAAGGTTGGCATTTGGTGTTGGATTGACCCACTTGATTTGGATGTTTCCATTGGGCAAAATATTGGCACAGTGAAGGGAAACAGGACCTTGGGCGAAGGAATGTGGAGAAAGCAGAATGAGAATAGAGATCATCTGAAGAAGGAAGATTTTTTTCATTTTTAATATTTTCAATTGGAGTAAAGATAATTGTATATTTTTAATTAGTTCTTTCATTCAAGAAGATTCTTTAACTTTATGCTCTTAAAAGACAACTATGTATAATACGCTAAAACCTGTGCTTGTTAAGGAATTACAAGAAATTAAGGAAGCCGGACTCTATAAAAATGAAAGAGTAATTAGCACTGCACAAGGTGCCGATATCACTGCCAATAACTTAGAAGTAATCAATTTTTGTGCGAATAATTATTTAGGATTATCATCACATCAACGTGTAATCGACGCTGCAAAAAATGCAATCGATACTCATGGTTTTGGAATGAGTAGTGTGCGTTTTATTTGTGGTACACAGGATATTCATAAGGAATTGGAAAAAAAGGTTTCTGAATTTTTGGGAACAGAAGATACCATCTTATATGCTGCTGCATTCGATGCAAATGGTGGTGTGTTCGAGCCATTACTCAATGAGCAAGATGCCATCATCAGTGATGAGTTGAATCACGCATCAATCATTGATGGTATTCGTTTGTGTAAAGCACAGCGTTATCGTTACAAGCATAATGATATGTCAGATTTAGAGGAGCAACTAAAAGCAACTCAACATCTGCGTCATCGCATGATTGTTACCGATGGTGTATTTAGTATGGATGGTACCATCGCTCAGTTTGATAAAATTTGTGACTTAGCGGATAAGTATAATGCACTGATCATGGTGGATGAATGTCACGCCTCCGGATTTATGGGGAAAACAGGAAGAGGAACGCATGAGCATCATAATGTGATGGGTCGCATCGATATCATCACTGGAACTTTTGGAAAAGCATTAGGTGGTGCGATGGGTGGATTTACTTCTGGCAGAAAGGAAATTGTGGAGATGTTGCGCCAACGTTCTCGTCCCTATTTATTCTCAAATTCATTGGCTCCAAGTATTGTGGGTGCCAGCATCGAAGTGTTGAAAATGTTGAGTGCGAGCACTGCTTTACGTGATAAATTATGGGAGAATACCGACTATTTCCGAACTCAAATTTTGGCGGCGGGATTCGATATCAAACCTGGAACTCACCCTATTGTTCCTATAATGCTTTACGATGCCAAATTAGCTCAAGATTTTGCATCCCGTCTTTTAGAAGAAGGAATTTATGTCGTTGGATTCTTCTATCCCGTTGTGGCTAAGGGGAATGCACGCATTCGAGTACAGATCTCAGCCGGACACGAACGCCACCATATCGACAAAGCCATCGCCGCTTTTACAAAAGTTGGAAAAGAATTGGGTGTTTTGAAGTCTGTATCGGCTTAAGTTTTATTTTTGTCCCTCTTAAATTCCATAAGCAAGCGACCAATCGGTCAAAGGCTATTGAATCGGGCCTATAGCTCAGTTGGTTAGAGCGCCGGACTCATAATCCGTCGGTCGTAGGTTCAAGTCCTACTGGGCCCACCCCAGAAGTAGAGAGGCCAGGAGAATATCTTGGCCTTTTGCTTTTTTCTAATATTTTAAATTCTGGAATAAATCGAATTTTTATAAGCCTCACACTTCTGGGCTGTGCCCTCGTTTGCTCAGAAGTGTGCCCTTGTTAGCCCAGAAGTGTAACGAAGTTTCTACTTCTGGGTCATGAAGTGTATACTTCCGGGTAACGCAGTTTCTACTTTATGGCGAAGGAGGGCTTTTTTTATCCTCCATAGCTTTAGCGCTTCGCAAGACAAAGCTTTAGCGAAGTCTTGACGGAGGGCATTTTTGTTTATATGGTCTTGATTTTTCTTGGCTTTAACAAAACAACTTTTTCCCTACCTTCACCATACCAAAACCAAAATCATGAATCATTTCCTTCGACTGCTTTCAGTCGCTCTACTGCTTGTAAATACGAATACAAGCTTTGCACAATGGACTCAATTATCCCCTGGTACTAATGAACATATTCACTGTGTTCGTTATGCTCCCTCTGGGGATGTATGGGCTGGGACCTGGAATGGAATTTATCGTTCTTCAAACAGTGGTTCCACTTTTAATTTTGTGACTGGCATTAATTCAACGCTGGGAAATTCGCAGATCATCGGTAGCTTTGAAGATATTCATGTGACCGGACCTAATTCTGCTATCTCGTCGGGATATTTTTATCTAGGAAATGATTTGATCATTTTTGGAACTTCTAACAACGGAGCTTCATGGTCGCATAATTACCACACAAACAGTGGCGCACTTCCGCGATACATTAGTGCTATGGATTTTGACGGGGCTGGAAATGGTGTCGCCGTAGGTGGTGCAGGACGTGCATATAAATCTTCTGACAACGGTACAACATGGGTAGCGGTTACTTCTGGAACAACAACCTTACTTGAAGATGTTTCATGGGTAAATGGTTCTACGTTTGTATCGGTGTCAGGGTCCAATATTTATCGCTCTACGAACAATGGTACTAACTGGACATCCGTACTCAGTCTTCAAACTAATATCGAAAATATTTCATTTGCGCGTGGTACAAATACGGGATATGCTGGAGGTTTCGGTACACTGAAAAAATCAACCGATGGGGGTCTTACTTGGGTGTCCATGAATTTGCCAGCGTATAACATTCGCACCATTTTTACTTTTAGCCCCGACACTGTTTATGTTGGTGCTTATGATGGAGTGTATCGCACCATCACAGGAGGTACCTATTGGGAAAAGTTCAATATGCCGAATGTGAAATGGGTGAACGATATCACTTTCTATGACGCAAATAATGGAATGGTAGCTGGCGATAGCGGTTATGTAGCAATCACATCTAACGGTGGTGGCTTACCGATGCCAATTTCATCTTTTAATTTAACAGGAGGAAACAATTGCGAAGGCGGCACCTTTCAGCCAAACAATCTAGGTGATCCTGCATGGACTTATCAATGGCTGATGAACGGAAGTGTGGTAAGCACGTTGCATTCTCCATCCTTAGTATTGAGTCCAGGTGGCAATGTTGTGCTTTCTCTCATTGCTTCAAATAATGGCTTTTCAGATACATCCTCTACTTCATTTTTCATTTCACCAATTCCAGTAGCACAACCATTTTCTGTAATTCGTGACACCATCTGTACTGGCGGTACTGGGCATTTTACTATTCCAAATAGTCAACCTAATGTTTTTTATCGAGTGTATGATGGTAACATAGCCGTTGGTACTGGAACTATGGGAAATGGAAATAGTATTGTACTTTCAACAGCTGCCAATCAAACGATAGTTAAGCCATATAAAATTAGGGGAATCATTACTAATGTATGTGGCGATGATACGTTGGAAGTTATTGATTCAATTTTTATTAGTAAGCCTGCAACGAATGTAACGGCGGCGTATTACCGCGATACCGTTTGTACAGGTGATACTACGTATATGTTGGTTTATAACTCTCAACCGGGATGGGAGTATTATTTGGGAACTCAAAGTTTTATAAAGATCCAAGGGAATGGTGGTACCATTGGAATTCCTGTCCCTGCTATTAGCAGCAATAAAAATCATACTGTAATTGCTAGTTTGATTTCGCATGGTTGTACTTCACAAATTGGAGGTACCTACTTACTTACCTACATGTTTGCTTCCGTAAATATTTTACCTGGTACATTGATGGGAGCCGTGAATCAACCCATCGCTATCACCAGTTCCGGTAGTGGATTTAATAGTTGGGATTGGGATTTTGGACCCAATGCTACTCCTGCAAGTTTTAGTGGCGCAAATCCAACACCTGTATCATTCAATACTCAAATGGTGGATACCATTATTATCACCGCAAAATTGAATAATACGTGTGAGAAAATTGTCAAGCGTCCTGTATATATCTATGGTGTTCCTGTAGCATCATCCATGGATACTTGTAAATTGGATACCTCAAATGGGGGTTCCTTGTTAACGTTGAAAGTGAGAATGGATGATTATAATAATTTTTATTTTATGAATTATAATGCTTCTTCCTCTAATTTCTTATTTATTCCAACTGTAGGGAAATTAGATTCTGCAGGAAATTGGGTTCATTTTAATTCGTTTCAGCAACTTTCCAACTCGTCGGGAATGCAAGGATTGCCTACGGGTATAACGTACGATCGATTGGGAAATACATATATTTCTGCTCATATGGTAGCGAATGCATATTGGGATTTTCAAGGAAATTATATTCGAAATAAGAATGCACTTATTAAGCTTGACCGTAAAGGAAAGTTTCAATGGGCGATCGAAAGCCCAGCAGCAGAATTTACAGATCTTATTACCATCAATAATAGAATGTATGCAGTAGGTAGAAACGTTTGGGATGGATGTATGATGCAAACACCCAAAGGTGGATTTACGTATACGCCTACCGTTAATAATAAAGGTGATGCTTTTGTAATGGAATGGGATGATACCGGAAAAATTCTTGATTTTGATGCATTCGGCGGAACCGGTAGTGCAGGTGTAACAGGTCCCGTTCCGTTTCGTGCGAATGTGCCATTAGTAAATCAGTTTTTTGATGTAGACACCTTACGTCAAAATTTAATGGCAAGCAAAGCAAGTAATGGCGATATGTTAATTTGTGGTATGATCACGACACCTACAGCAGGACAAATAATGAAATTTGGAAATGCAACTTTGTCGAATAATCTACCTGCAAACAGCAACGGTCAGCAAAAAAGTATTTTTATGACGAGATATAATGCATCACAAGGATTCACTTCTGCAGTTAATTTGTTGAATGGAAGTCCAAGTTTTATTACAAATTTTGTAGAAGATGTAAATGGAAACTATGTCATCATCGGTAAAACGAAAGATCGAATAATTACTTCAGCAGGTGAAAATATTTTTAGTAACTCGACTTATGATTATCAATATCTAGCTTCATTTAATCCCAATGGAAATTTAAATTGGATTGTGTATGCTGATAGTATGACTTTTAATTCGGTGGGTTCTAATGCAGATGGATCTGTTTCTGTAGGTGTATATATGAACACAAAATTTTTATTAGTAGATGCACTAAATCAAGCTTATAATGTGTCTCCAGCAGCTTCCATAGGTTCATACATGTTACGATTTAGTGCTACTGGAGCATTTCAATATGGTGATAATGTTAATTTTTATCCAATCATCGACAGCCGTCAAGATGTATGTGGAAATTATCATTCGTTGTTTAAAGGTGGAATCCCTGTTGGGTATAGCTTTATTGTTTCTACTTTGTCTATGAACAATAATTGTTCGCCTAGTTGTTACGCTGCTTATGATCCAAATAGCCTGGATGCTTCGGCCCTTTCACTGAGCATTAGCGATACCACCATTAATGGACCTAGCAATAGAAATCTATTCGTAAAAATTATGAATAATGCATCCTTGCCAATAACAGCAATGGATATTCGTTATCAAATCAACAATAACGCGATTCAAAATTTTGCATGGAATGGTAATTTAAGTACAGGTGCTTCCGATAGTATTTTATTGACAGCCTATAATTTTAATCGCTCGTATAATCACGTTAAAGTTTGGGTAAATCAAGTGAATGGTAGTACCGATAATCAGCAAGGCAACGACACTGTAAAGTTGTCGCAAATTGTTTGCTCTGCTCCATTAAGTGGTACTTATTCATTAGGATGTGACACTTGTTATTTTGATACGTTCATGTCTTCTTCAAAAACATTGAAGCGATGCGGTGTTTCCGAACCTGTTAAAATTGCTGTTGTTCCTGGTACGTACTATGAACAACTTACTGTTGATTCAATTCCATTTTCTTCCTCTACTGATTCCATCGTTTGGACATCGGCGAATGGAATTAAAGAATCTGTGGTACTTGACTTCGCTGCTAATAATATAAACTATTACCGAAATACGATTCGTTTAAACAGAGCGCATTATTGTAGTTTCGAAAATATGACAATTCAGAATACCTCTGCTGCTCCATTTGATGCCATGCAATTGGATCATGGATGCAGAGCTTCTATTTCTGTTAACGCAAGTTCGAGAATAAGAATATTGAATAATGTTATACATGCGCCAAAGCGATCCAATTCGGCGGGTAGTGTAGCACAAGCAATTGTGATGGTAGGAATTATGAATAATGTGGTAATTGCTGACAATTTTATTGATGGAGGGGAAGTTGGAATTGAAATGAATTATGTAACTACTGGGGGATATGATGTTTTTGTTTTGCGTAACGAGTTATGGCAAACAAATGAGATCCAATTATCGGGGTTGAAACGATTGTTGGGAGATGGAAATAAAATTCGATATATTTCTTCTGCAGGATCCGGAGGAACAAGTTTACATATGTTTCAATGTGATTCTTTTGTAGTGAAGAATAATTTGATCAGCTCCGAAGTATGGGGTGGTGCTTCTCTCTATTTAACTGGATGTGATTGTCAAACAGTATCACCATGTTTAGTTTATAATAATAGCGTCGGTTACCAACCTTCCTGGTTGCCCTTTGAGTCCGCTACTCTCTCTGGACTGAATCTAGATATTATTCATAATAGTTTTGGTAATGGAGTTGCCATTGGTGGAGGTATGAATGCGCCTACTTTCCGCTTCAATAATAATGTCGTTCGTTCTAATAGCTCCTTTGCAATCGATTCTTACGATGAAATAGATTTTATTGAAATGAATCATAATCGTTATATTTCTAACGGAGTTCCCATCAAAATAATTAATGACAATGTTGATTATGACTTAGGCACTTGGAAAGCATTCTCAGGTCTCGACTTGCAATCAGATTCTGTGACGGCGTCGTTCCGTACGTTGTCTGATATGCATTTGCTGAATGCAGTGGCAATGCCAGGAGTTCCGTTTGCTGGAATTACTACCGATATGGATGGTGAGATTAGAAGTGTAACAACTCCAACTATTGGTGCTGATGAGTTTAGTGTAGCTACACTATTGTCTTCAGTATGGCCAGGCGATTGTGACAGTACGAAGAGCGTCGATAATTTTGATATTTTACAAGTTGGTTTGAACTTTAATAAGTACTATACTTCTCGTCCTACTTTATCGGATGCATGGGTTTCACAGCCCTCCTTGCTTTGGAATAAACAACAAGGCAATGGAACGAACATGAATCATGTAGATTGTAATGGAGATGGACTCATTAATTTATTAGATACCGTCGCCATTTTTAATAATTATGGAATGTCGCACCCTGCTGCAAACCCACAAGTACAAAGTATTTCTGTTGGACCCGATTTGAGTATATTTCCTGTTGGAACTACTTTTACGGGTGGTGATACTGTTCATTTAAAATTGATGGCAGGTACATCAGGATTAATGGTGAATGATATTGGTGCGCTTGGATTTAAATTAGAAATCCCACCATCTTTAATTGTGCCTAACACATTTGTGGTAACGTATGTTAACAATTGGATGTGTCCAGATACCAACTGTATTTTATTTGCAAATATGGATGAGAGTACTGGAGTTGCTGCAATCAGCATGGCGCGAAAAGATGGAACTGGCGTAACTGGCTTTGGAGAAGTAGCGGATGTGAGTTTTGTGGTGAATGCAGGTTATAGCGGTAATCCCACAGTGAATGTAAATATTAATCCCTACCAAGCATTTGATCCTATTTCTACTGCCATGCCGTTTACAACCAATGGCGGAACTATCACCATTGTAAATACATCGGTAGAAGAGTTATCATTGATGGATGGAGTTCGCTTGTTTCCAAATCCAACTAAATCGTTAAGCACCATTTTATTTAATTGGAAGGGAAATGGCACAGATAAAATGTCGATTCGAGTGCTGGATCTTTCCGGAAGAATAGTAGGCAATCCAATTCAGTTAATACCACATTACGGTAGTAACCGTGTGGAAGTAGTTGCGGAGACTTTTGCAAATGGAATTTATTTTATTGAATTGAGATGTGACAATGAAAGTAAGGTCTTGAAGATGCTGAAGTATTAGTTTGTGAATCGAAGAGTTAATTAGTTTTTTTAGATTAATTAACTCTTCGATCTGCTAATTAAGAATCGTCGAATTGATTCTTTTGTTTCGATTTTATTTAGTTTTGCAGGGTTATGCAAAAATATGAAGCCATCATCTTCGACCTCGGAGGTGTTATCATCGACCTTAGTTATCAACGCACAGCAGAAGCATTCATAAAATTGGGACTTGAAAATTTTGATGATATCTATTCCAAAGCGAAGCAAAGTAATTTGTTTGATGATTTTGAAAAGGGTATCATGTCGATAGATGGTTTTAGAGCCGAACTTAAAAAACATCTCCCCAAAAACACAAGCGACCTTGAAATCGATCAAGCATGGAATGCCATGCTTTTAGACATTCCAGTTCACCGAGTGGAGTTCATTAAAAAATTAGGCCAGCAGTATCGAATTTTTTTATTGAGCAACACCAATCATATTCATGTAAAGGCATTTTCCAAAATGGCCGATGATATTTTTGGTAAAAATAATTTCCTCGAAATTTTTGAAAAGTATTATTTGTCTTGTGAGATGGGCATGCGTAAACCCGATGCAGAAATCTTCGAAAAAGTAATAGCCGACAACAACCTCAACCGCACTAAAACGTTGTTCATTGATGACAGCAAACAACATATTGAAGGCGCGTTGAAAATTGGTCTCCACGCTGAGCTGTTGAATGTGGAAAGGGGAGAAAGGGTTGAAGAGAAGTTTGATAACTTGATCTGACAAAGCTATTTTGCAATCGGTATTTGAAGTCTAAGGGAATTCATTTTAATACTTAAAATGAAGAGTTATAAAAAGATCTCGAGTGAAGTCAAATATAATCGAATTGTAAATTTTATTAGTTTTAGGCCTAAATAATTTTCAATGTTTGTTGGTTTGAAGAGTTATTATTAGATTTGATTCATTATTTAAACTTTTAAATCAGATCTTCTTATGAAACGTAATGTTGTTTTAATCTTTTGCTTTGTTTTACTAAGCATTCCAATTAAGCTTTATAGTTCTAGTTTTGTAGTTAGTAATACGGCTGGTATTGGTCCTGGTTCTTTGAGGCAATCAATTGTAGATGCAAATGCATCTCCTGGAATAGACACTATTTTATTTAGTTTGCCAGGTGCAGGAAGTTGGAATATTACCCTTTCTAGTACGCTTCCAACAATTATTGATACTGTTTGGATAGATGGGTTGAGTCAGCCTGGTAGTTCGTACCCTAATAATTTGATTAAAGTTACTTGTACTTTCAAATCCGACTGCCTTAAATATTACAACTTCGGGAACCACCTTGCGTGGACTTCATTTTGATACTGGAAATGGCAATAGCAATGCGGTTAATTTGAGTCCAATGTCATTCAGTTCTTCGCTTAATAATGTAACTATACATAATAGCAAATTTACTAATTGGACGTTATGTGTTAATCTTAATAATGGAAAATTTAATAATTTTATTTTTAGTAATAATAGAATAGAGAATTCAGTGGACGGATTGTATATTCAATCATATTCTGAATCTTCTAATTTTTCTTTTAGGGATAATGTTTTTATTGGTACTAGTGGTTTAGGAATTGCAGTTGTATTTGAGGTAATACCATCTGATACATTGCCCTGGTCTGGGGTTTCTTTTGTTGGAAATTCTTTTTCAAATTTCGGTACTGCATTAATTGTCGGGCTAGGTGGCTTTGGTAGTAATATTGAGTTGGATAGCAATAGTTTTATTAATATAGGAAATTTGTCAATATTCATTAATAATGTTGGTTCGATTCGAACTTCTATTGATGATGTAGCAGTACGAGGAAATCAGTTTAGTGCTTCTAATACAAGTCGAGCAATTCAAGTCAATTTGGGTGGTGGTTCACTAGATAGCAAGATTGCTAATGTTGAAATTTCTAACAACCAAATTTCTAATTTAAATAATGAGGCTATATTTATTAATGTAGGAGGTACTGGTGTTGATAATTTGAAATTGTATCAATTGTCTATAAAAAATAATAATATTCAGTCTTGCAATATTGGAATTCATTTTTCATTGGGTGGAACTGGTAATTGTCAAGTTGACATGGACACAGTATATGTTCAAAATAATACAATAGATAATTGCAATTTTGGAATCTATACACATATTTATGCTACAGGTTTTTTTAGCTATAGTGTTTCGAATGTTGCAATTGATAGTAATGTTGTTAGTAACGGAAATTTATCTGGAATTGAATTTGGGATAAGCCCTTCATCTATTTCTGGTTCCGTCTCTAATATTTTTATCCGAAGCAATGAAATTTATAATAATATTTCTGGCGGTATTATAATAAATGGAGTAGGTTTTTCTACTGCAATGAATAACATAAGTAATATTTCAATTCATGAAAATTCTATTTATAATAATTCGTTATCAGGAATTAATGTAGATAATTATATGTGGAATATGCGCGGTGTTAATTTTAGAAGAAATAGTATCTATGGAAATGGATTAAGAGGAATTGTAACAACAGATTTTAATAATGGATACGCCAACCCTGTAATTCCTGTTGCGGTTCTTGATTCTGTCGTTTATGGATCAATAAATGGAAATTTGTACGGTCATCTAAGTAGCCAGCCTCTAACTAAATACATCGCGGAAATATTTACAAATTCAATTCCTGATAGTTCAGGTTTTGGCGAAGGAGAAACATTTCTAGATACAGTTGGTTTTGTAACGGATGCTTCAGGCTATGCTCAATTTCAAATTAGCGTTCCTTTATCTACATCTTCCTTGTATTTTTCTGCAACAGTTACAGATTCTGTCGAGAACTGCACCTCCCCTTTTAGTATTACCATTTCGTCGTTGACAACTGTATTAAATGAAGTTTCGGAACAAGAGTTATTGATTTACCCGAATCCAACAAGCAACATGGTTTTTGTTTCAATTCCTCCATCAAGCAAGATTCACCAAATCGATCTAATGAATTTAACAGGACAAGTGATTTCTAGATTTGATGTTAAAGAAGGCGAATCAGTATTGAATTTCTCTACACTAAATTATCCAAATGGTTGCTATTTCCTCAAAGCATTCGGCGAAACTTCATTATTAAATAAATTGATCATTCAACACGATTAAAAGATATGGTTATTGCCTAGCTATGCGATATTCAATCGGGAAAAATAAAGGAAAAATATTTAGGGTTCTATCATCAATCTCGAGACTTCGGGATCAAATTTATCCATCTTCAAATCTTCAAATTGCAACATTTTCAAATTATTTCTTCTCCTGACACAACTCCACCAAAACTCCATTCGTACTCTTCGGATGTAAAAAACAAATCAGTTTATTATCCGCTCCCACTTTGGGCTCTTTGTTTAATAAAATAAATCCTTCTCCTTCCAGTCTTTTCATCTCCGCTAAAATATCATCTACATCAATGGCAATGTGATGCATGCCTTCTCCTTTTTTATCGATGAATTTAGCAATCGGACTATCAGGCGAAGTAGCTTCCAATAACTCAATCTTATTCGGACCCACTTGAAAAAAAGAAGTTTTTACCCCTTCCGATTCTACCTCTTCAATTTTATAATGTGGCACATTGAATAATTTTTTGAAAAGTTCATTGGATTCAGAAAGTGATTTTACTGCAATACCGATATGCTCTATTTTATTCATAAGGCAAATTTATAATAATTTTTGATGTACTGATTGTATTTGTATTTATTCTAAATCTTAAAATTACTGAGGTTAAATCAATTTTGTGACTTAAAACAAATTTGATTCATCAATGAGTTATCCTATTTTATCCGTTTCATCTGCGTCATCCGTGTTCAATTTTGGGTTCTTCTCCACATAAGTATATAAAATTTGTGGAGGGGTCTCTGTTTTAGGAGAATTATCAACTATTTTCAAACCAGTTTCCTCAAAAGTGAGGTCATCACTCATTTTCAAATTTTCAAATTGATCCATCTTCAAATCATCTTCCATTTTCAAATCTTCAAATTGATTAATTTTCAAATCAATTTCATTCCCCTCTTCATCATAAATTTTATTATCCTCAATCTCATCTTCCCAAACAAATTTCGGCCTTTGCGGACCCTCTTTCCGATACACCCATGATAATAATAGCCCAGCTAATCCACCAAACAAATGCCCTTCCCAACTCGTTTCTTTGAACCAAGGAAAAATTCCCCATATCATACTTCCATAAAGGAAAACGATAATCATACTCACCGCTAACATGCTTCTCCACTTTCTCCAGATCCCGCTAAAAAAAATAAAGGATGCTAATCCATAAACCAGTCCGCTAGCTCCAATATGAAACGAAGGTCGACCGCCTATCCAGAGCCAAGCACCTCCAATGACCCATAAATATAAAAATACTTTGCCAGCCATGTCCTTGTAGAAATAGTTTAACATGCCCATCAAGACAAATAACGGTACCGCATTGGAGAAAAGATGATCGTAGTCTTTGTGTACTAACGGAAAAGTTAAAATACCCGTGATCGCATCTAACGACCGTGGGAAAACACCATACGTAGAAAAGCTGACCTGCTGTGAAACTTCATAATACTTAATCAGACTTAAAAGTCCAACGAATAGTGTACCCGGAATGAAACTGCTAATTATATTTTTTTACCTCAGGCTTCATCCTACAAATTTATAAAAACAATTCCCGGAAGTATGTAAGATATGTTACGATCCGGGAATTGTTCTTGTTAATACACTAATTTAGATTACTCTAACTTGATAATTTTCTCAGCGTAAATGCGACTTCCTTCTCGAATGTTGATAATATAAACACCGGCTTTTAGGTCATCGCCAAGGTTGATGACGTCTGGTACTTGATTATATTTTGATAGTGAGATTAGTTTTCCGGCTACTGTATGCAAACTAATTTCAGCACTTTTTAGGTTGGTCTGTTCAAGATGAATAGTACAGCTTGTTTTAAATGGATTAGGAGAAATCTTTACTCCTGAAATTTCTTCATGATTATTAATACCACTTATTGCTGAGAATTTAAAACAACTATCAAAAAACAATTGAACTACATCGGATGCAGCTTGTAATTCTGAAACGGACGGTAAGGGATTGCCAGATACAGTTGTTCTTGCCCAAACTACAGCATTAGTCATATAACAAACTTCTCCAGGCTGCATGGTGAAGGGGCCTGAACTGACAATAAAACGCATGTCGTTCGCTTGGGTACCAGAATTGCCCATCGTCCATGGTGTAGGAAATAAGGGATTCGTATTATTGGGATACATAAATGTGGTTGGTGTTGTAGTAGCTCCAGTACCAGAACCTCTTCCATCTCCACCATAAGTTACAGGAGTACCATCAATCCAAATTGATTTCAAGTAATTATAATAGTCAAGTGTGTTATTGGGATTTCCAGTTGGTGTGCCGTTAACATTATTGTAATACATAAATGATGACATTAAACAAACCTCTCCTAACTCATCGGTAATTCCATTGTGATTATTATCGATGCCATCATTTGCATCAGCAAGTGGTCCTTGCAAAAAATCAAGACCACAGGCAGGAGGGTTTATTCCATAACCTCCACCTCCATCATCATCCGGATCTCCATTATAAACATAGCCTAAATCGCGACCAACATCACATCCAACATAATCATCAGAAGCATTTCCCAAATCAGCATCAACCCATGATCCAAGATGCGTTTGAAATAAGGTTCCGCTGCTGCGATTGATGATTTGATATTTGTAAAAAGTAGTATTGTTAATAGCAGAATTGGTAGCACTATAAGCAAAAGCTTGTGCACGAATTTCCAAACCGATCGGACCGCTGTTGGTTTCTGTTTTTACATTTCCAATATCATTGAATACCCACCAAATGGATTTATCTCCGAATAAATAATCATTGCATTCCGTTAAACCTGTAGTTTGATTCACAGGATAATTGCCGCTCAAATTAAAATAAGGATAATCTCCAGAAGTGTGGTTATATATTCCATCATTGTTGGCATCAAAAAATGGGGCTAAAAAGGGTAGTTGCCCTGCCGATACATTACCGTTACCTGGCCAACTAACGATACCTGAAGATGCAATTCCGAAAGTAACAAAAGTGTTTATTTCTGCTTTTGTAATCGCAAATAAGTTGTTGTATAAAGTGCAAGTTGCAGGAGCGATAGAAAGATTCCCTGATCCTGGAGCAACACTAATAGGTCCAGCCCAAAAATCGTTTGCACCAGCTTGTCTATACGTTTGAGCCGCCGTCAAAAGTTGATTACTAGCATCAAAACCACCTATCCAAATGCTGCCACAAAAAAGAGCGTTTTTTGAACTTCCTATAGGAACCTCATAAGTATTTATCTGAGTGGTTGGGTTCCACCAAAGGTCGCCGCCATTCAATATTTTTGCTCTGACATTGTTAACATCAAGATCAATTTGTGCTGATGGCGATGGGCAGTTTTGTGCATTGGAATAAATCGCAATGAAGAACATTAAAAGGGTTAGTAGTGTTTTTTTCATGATTTTAAAATTTAGAAGATTAAGTAGTTAAAAGTATAATTTTTTTTAATATACACAGTAAAATGAATAAATAGTTCTTTCGATTTTTATTAATTGGACAATTCAACTATTGATTTGTATTTCCTTTACTTTTGCACCTATGCATCTACAGTTTCAACATCGTTTTGCCGGTCATCAGGGTTCCATTTATGCGCTTGTAAAAGGTCAAGGTGAGGGTATTTTTATAGTGGTGCGGGAGATAAGATTGTCGCTCAATGGAACCTCCATCATCCCGGTGATGGGAATTTGATTGCAAAAGCAACCGATTCTATTTATTGTATGCATTTTCTGCCAGAGCAAAATCGATTGCTCATCGGACAAGGTAACGGTGGCGTACACATCATTGATTTAACAGAAAACAAAGAAGAACGATTATTAAAGTTGCATGATCAAGCCCTGTTTGGTTTACTGTCAAGTATTAAACATAATTTAATTTTTACGTTGGGTGGAGATGGAATTCTATGTATTCTAAGCGATCAAAGCTTTGAAGTGATTCAACGAATTCGACTGAGTGAAAAAAAGTTGAGAGCAATTGTAATCAATAATCGGCAGGATAAAGTCTTTATCGGTTGTGGAGATGGAAGTATTGTTGAATTGTCATTGCCATTACTTGAAATAACACATCGTTTTCAAGCTCATGGTTTGGATTTTTCTGTAAATGCACTGTGTTTGTCGCCCGATGAAACAAAATTATTAAGCGGATCGAGAGATGCACATTTAAATATTTTTCAGTTGAACAACTATGAATTGATCTCATCTATTCCTGCGCACAATTACGCCATTTATGATATTGCTTTTGATCCTACTGGAAATTATTTTGCTACAGCCAGTAGAGATAAATCGGTAAAGATATGGGATTACAATTCACTTTCTGTGTTGGAAAGACTAGAAGGTAATGATGGAAAAGGACATATCAACTCAGTTAATAAATTATTGTGGTTGGATGACGGAACACTGCTTTCTGCAGGTGATGATCGAGCCGTGCAATCATGGAAAAAATAAGTCCACAAAAAAAGCCCTGAAGCGTGTTTACTCTGCTTCAGGGCTTAATTCTTAATTCTTAATTCTTAATTCTTAATTCTTTCTTCTTAACAAGATAATCTGCTGCTGTTTTTCATTCATCACAATGCTTACATGATAAACTCCTTTTGCAAACCCATCGGTATTTACTATCGCCGTATTTACACCGTTAATAGCATTTCCAGTTTTAGTAATTAATGTACGACCAATGTTGTCAACCAAACGTATGATATATTCACCTTCTTTCTCTGCATAGAATTGCACATTTACAATTTCTTGAGTAGGATTTGGATAAACTAATAATTGCAAACTTGTAGCATCGTCATCGATCTTAGCACAATTGTACATGGTAATTCCTGAGTAAGTTCGTATTGGACTCGTTCCGCAACTGTTCGTTGTGGTTACAGATACACTTTGATTTACATAAGCAATATTTGACCATTGTATAGTAACATTTTTAGTGCCTTGACCAGCCGTAACACTTCCTCCCGTAGAGGTTGACCAATTGTAGCTGGATGCACCTGTTACGGTTGCAACACTATAGTTGCCAACACTGTTTGTGCAAATTAAATTGCTGATACCCGAAATAGGACTCGCAATGGCAGGTTTTCCTGTAATATTCAAGATACGAGTGGTGCTTTCTCCGCAGTTGTTTATTGCTTTTACAGAGATACTACTAGTAGTGAAATTACCAAAATTTACATGGATAGAATTGGATCCTGCTCCCGACACAATAGTTCCTGCTCCAGCATTCCAACTATATGAAGTTGCACCAACAATTGGAGTGATGGTATAAACAACATCATTCAAATTGCAAAGGCCAGATGCAGCTCCTGATATTACACTCGGTGCAGAAGGAACGTTTAGAGTAAGTGTCTTAATACGAACTGGACTATCTCCACAAATATTAGAACCTTTTACGGTTAATGACCCACCAGCATAATTGGATAAGAATTGAGCAGTGATAATATTGGTTCCTTGTCCACTTACTATTTGTACACCTGCTGGCGGACTCCAAATATAACTCGATGCTCGTGCAACATTAGCAATGCTATAGGTTGCAACATCGCCAGAACAGTTTTTACTTGGTCCAGAGATAGAAGGTGGGGTTACGGGAGCTGCCACTTGAAATTCGAGCGGTAAACAAGCCGAAACACTCTCAGCACATGAATCCACTCCCTTCACGCAAATATTTCCCGCGATTCCATTTTGTATAGCCACATTGGTCCAGCTTATTACAATGGAGTTGGTTCCTTGTCCAGCTGTAATGGTACAACCTGTAGGAACAGTCCATAAATAAGTATCAGCTTCAGGGAAAGATGGAATGGAGAAGCTTCTAGATCCTGCAACTCCCGGAACGCATCCTTGAGCTATGCCACCGCTAATAGCAACAGGTCCTGGTGTTACAAGAACAATAGGAGATGCTCCACTTATCATTTCGCCATTCACATAGTTTACAATATAATTTGATGGTTGTACCATGTTTACATTCGATGGAACGATGGAATAAAGTCCTGGAGCAATTCCTGTTGGTGGAACCGGAACATTTAATGCATTTAGTATTTCATAGGTTGGTCCTGAAATTACCAAATTACTATCTACATCTTGGTAACGATATCCTTCAACTGTATGAGTAAATGGATCTGCAATACCATCACAGGATACATATTGATCATCGGCAGTAAATGTTAATTCAGCAGGAACAATAGTTAGGACACCTAATTCATAGCTGATGTCGAAGTTTTCGTTGAGTAATGCGCCTGGAACAATTGAATGTACTCCCACTTCCATTCCTGTAATTAAATTGATAGAATTGAAAGTAAGTGAATCGTCAACAGGAGCTGAAATATCATCTTCGTCAATAATAATAAACATGTCTTCGTCATTTTCATCGGCAACTGTTTCACCATTCACTAAAGCTCTTCCGTTTACTAAAGCTCTTGCATTAACAAGCGCTCTTCCATTCACCAATGCTCGGCCATTTACAAGAGCACGTGCATTTACAAGTGCTCTGCCGTTTACTAACGCTCGTGCATTAACTAAAACGGTGGTGTCATTATCATCTTGGTAATTGAATACAGAAGCTACTGCAACATCTACCACATGGTTTGTGTCTAATACATAGGATCCATTCACCAATGCTCTTGCGTTAACGAGTGCACGTGCATTTACTAATGCTCGAGCACTGGCCATGCAACTTAATTGATCGATATCCGCATTTACTAACGCTCTTCCATTTACTAACGCTCGTGCATCTACTAAGGCAACCTCACTGGCTAAATCAAGTTCATGAGCTGCTTTAATTTCATTGGCAAAGGCAACTTTTTCCGAAAGCGTTATCATACCGTCCGGATAAGTATACGTGAAGTTTAAATTTTCGATTAAATCTCCATAAGTAATGGTAGTATCATTCGGTTTTATAACTAAAGGCATTTTTTGTACCGATAAAACACCATCATCAAACTGATAGTTGTAAGTAGCAGCTAAGAGTTGAGAAGCGGGTAATGATAAATTCGTAACATCAGATGCAGGACGTATAAAATACAATCCAGTATTACTGCTGCTGGTTGCAGAGCTAGTAAATGTAATGTTGTTTTCTAATCCTAAATCAGCAAGCGTAAGTGAAGTGCTGGATAGATCCTGTCCATCAATCGAAATGGTAGCACTAAATGCAGGTAATTGTTCACCATATTTCTTGATTGCATTGTTCGCTGTGATCACAACATTGATGGCTTGTGTCCCCAATAAATATAAGCTATCAGAAGAAGCACCACCATCTAATCCAGTAAGAGAAGCAGGCGGATTGTATATTCTTAATGGTGGATTCCCTACAAAAGGAGGAATAATTACACTGAGTAGTCCTTGATTGATAACAGTAGTTGGTAAAGTGTCATATCTAAATATAACTTTTGCATCTTCACTTATAAACTTCCCTACAACCAATACTTCAACAGTATCTACACCAGGTGTAAGTAAGGAGTCTTGCAAGTATCTGTTAAGTGCAATCGGTTGTGGTCGGCCAAGCGTTATTAAGGCAGAGTCGGGTTGCACAAATCCAAATCCAGAAATTACATCATACCCTGGATCATACATGTTCAATGTGGTATTCAATAAAGTCGATTTCATTTGTGCAGGGCTGAGTTCTACTCCCGAGAATTTCTTATTCGCTTCTTGAAGTAATGCTGCTACCGCTGCAATATGTGGTGCAGCTGCTGATGTTCCAAAGAAATTTGGAAATAAATCTCCGTCAATATTTTGTCCACCTAAATAAACTGTCGTGTTTACTCCGTTCGGTGCCATAATATCGGGCTTTTGTCTTACCGCTCCTTTTACTTCTACTCCTCCTCTAGAGGAGAATGAAGCTGCAGATGGTTGACTTACACCAAATGCAGGTGTATTCGTATATAAAACCGCACCAACGGCAATAGCACCTGCTGCATTGGGTTGTCCAACTACAGTTGATCCACCATTTGCATATTCATTGATGGTTGCATCTCCACGGAAAATTACATATTTGAATTTCACATTTTGTGATCCCCATTTACGTGTGATCATAATGTTTGCATTCGTGTTTCCATTCACAACGAAGGGAAGAATTTCTAATGGATCTCCCCAAATATTATTTCTGTTGAAACCAAATAAACGATTGCCAGCATTGTCAATTAAATAAATATCGAGGTCGTTTACTACTCCAGGCAATTGTCCTAATGAATAAATAGAATCTTGCCATTGCAGAGCGATGGTATAGGTACCAGCTTTTAAATTTATATTTTGATAGATATCACCACCGCCAAAATTATGAGCTGTTCCCGTGTATCCTGCAGGTGCAGCTGTAGGTGAAAAAATCCCTTCGTAAGAAGCAGTACCAAAATTACCTGCAGCAGAAATATAGGTGGTTCCATTTTCTACCACCTTATCTACAGCTTTGGATACTACACCATCGTCAAAGAAAGGTTCTGTTATATAAGTTACATCATCAACAATAACATCACAACCTATACTATCTAATGCAGCAATTCCCTCCGCAAAATTTCCTGCACTCACAAACCCCGTGTGAAATGCTAAGGTAGCTTTAGGTGCTATGTCATGTATGATTTGTAACATCGCTCGCCCTTCATCGGTTCTTCTTCCATAAGGGTATTCTTGAACTATTTCAACAGGTGTAGTGTAATTAGGATTTCCTACTCCCGGTAAATCTCCATTCAATAAATCGGTGCCAGCTGGATCTCCGAAAAGTGTATTGTAGCTATCAGATATAACTCCAATTTTTATTCCATCACCATAAACATCCCAAGCTAAACTAGCGGTGTCCGAACGCATCGCTTTATCACCTTGGGTTTTGGTTAAGCCCGTGTTAATCGAGTTAACAACCGCTTGACTACTTACAAGTGGTGGATAATAAGGTCGAACGTAGTTAATAAGTGAAGGAAGAGAATCTAGTTTCGGTAAGTTAACAATCGGAATCATTCCTGTAATAATGAAAGTAGTGTCTCCATTGTCAATGAAACTATTCATTCCATAATTAGGCGTTTGCATTAAAGCGTATACGCTATCATGTTGCCCGAATTCGCATATTATTTCTATAAACACTTCTGTACTATCCAATAAAAACACTGTATTGTTTTCGGTAATTGTATCTGCAACATTAGTTCCATTCGCTAATTGAAAAAGTTCAGCGCCAATCAAATTGGGAACAGCGCCATTTGCAGGAGGTTCGTATCCGGGTATGATGCAAGGCGATGTTTCAAGTACAATCACAATTGAATCAGTTGCATAGCAAGACTGGTTAATTACTTCAACATAATAAGTTCCGGGAGTGGTAATTGTAATGGTACTTGTAGTTTCATTTCCAGGTAACCAATAAAATGTTGAACCTGCTACGGAGTCTACACTCAAATCAGTAGAACCTAAATCGGGACATAGTAAACTCGATGAAGTTATAGTAGCATTTGGAGTCGCATCTTGGCCAACAACAAAAGTAGAATCATAAATACATCCGTTGTCATTATAGGTTAGAGTATATGTTCCTGGAATTAAATTTTCGAAAATTCCAGTGTTATTTCCTTGTGCGTAGTTGTTGCCATATAAATTGTAATCGTCGTATATGCCCTCTGGAATAACTTCACCACCGCCGCCTTCAAATGTTCCAGCATCAACAACACCTCCAACTTGACCAAAACAATCTGCATTGGTTATCGTTAAATAACTAAATACAAATGGATCATCTAAATTAACAAAAACGGTATCAGCATAGGTACAACCATATGAATCGGTTGCTATTACTGAATAAGTTGAGTCAGTGCTAGGATTAATTACTGTTGATTGAGTACTGTCTCCGTTGCTCCAAACGTAACTAATAAAGTTTGGAGAAGCATATAACGTTGATGGCATACCGAAACAGGCATTGGCAGTAAATTCTTGTCCTGCAATTAAGACGGGATTTGTAACCGAAACGGTATTGCTCGTAGCACTACATCCATTTAATGTTACATCAACAAAATAGTCATTGGTTGAGTTTACATAAATGGTACTAGAAGAGGATCCATTTGACCAAAGATAGGAGTCGAAGGTAGTTGATGCAGATAATCCTATTCCTACAGCGTCTATTTCATTCCATCCTGGTGCAGCTGGTGTATTTAATGCTAATCTTACTTCCGAAACATTAAAGGATGTTGTTGGAAAGGTAATATTTAACACAGTTAGTACACCTTCTTGTGGTCCAGCTGTATTAGTATAAACCACTTCAAATAATTGTGTATTTGGATTTTTAATATAGACAGTATCAATACTTCCAGGAGTAAAAGTTTGATGTATATTAATAAAGTTAATTGGTGCTGGATTGTCAAAAGCAATCTCAATAAATTCTCTTACATTATTTTCTGTTGAGCCAGACCAAGCATTTGGATCGTCATTGTATGTAGGAACATTTGGAGTGCCTAAAATAGCTTGTGCAGACCATGAAAATGGAGAATATTCACTGCTAAAGTTTATAACGCTGCTGGCATAACGTAAATCAGTTACCTCGGCAACACCTAACACCATAGAGCCCGAAGTACATGAAGGAAGTGTTAATGATCCGTTATAAGTAATCATAGGAGGAAATTGCAATTCGGCATTATCAACGATATTGTCGCAGTTGTCATCAATTTGGTTTTGACAAATTTCAGTAGCTCCAGGATTTATTGAAATATTGTAATCATCACAATCTGTATTGTTGGTGACGTAATAATTTATTGGATTGCAGGAATAATAACTTAAATTCGGATCTCCATATCCATCTCCATCATAATCGTTGAAGTACTGAACTTGCGTTGATGGATTATAGGAAATAGCGAGGTCACTACTTGTTACATTACATGATCCATATTGAACTGTTACATTGTGGTTTCCCGCTGCTGTAACAAATATAGTGGGTGTAGTAGAATAGTTCGACCAACTATAAGTAGTAAAAGCAAATGGTGCAATTTCTCCAATACCAATAGCATCAATTTCATTCCTTCCAATTGTAAGAGGCGAATTCATAGCAACCCGCACTTCAGAAACAGCAAATAAAGTCAGTGGAAAGCTTATGTGTAATTTGTAGGCATTGTTTAAATTACTGCTTGCTGTATTTGAATATACAATTTCCCATAATTGTGTATTCGGGTTTTTGATATAAACTGTATCAACAGATCCTGGATGGTTCGTCTCATAAATATCGATGAAGTTAATTGGGGCAGGATTAGTAAATGAAACAACAATGTATTCTCGTTGATCATCTTCTGAATAGGGATTCCAAGCATCTGAACTATTTCCATAATTCGGATAAAAATTTGGACTTCCAATAATTTGATCCGCTGCAAATGGGCCAGAGGAAAATGCCGCACCTGGATTTTCGCTACTGAAATCAATCACCGCCGAAACAAATCGTTGATCGATTAATTGGGCAACACTTAATTCAAGACTATCATTTAAACAATTTACTAAAGGATCACCGTCAGTTAACAGAATAGGATTGATAGTTGAAATTAATGAATTGTTATCATCACAATCTGTATTGTCAAGTACATAACCTGGAGGATTTCCAATACATGATGTTTGCGTTACTGCCAAATCACCATATCCATCCTGATCAGTATCTGCATAATAATTAATACTAGGATTAATGATGATATCAGAGCCATTATCGTCACTGATAAATGAAGGATTATCACTTTCAACTCGAATTCTATATCCAGTGCCAGAAATAAAAGGAGGGAGAGTAGCACTAATTATTCCCGATCCAGTACCTGGAACTGATCCAATTGCATTTTGCAAACCAAATCCTCCGTTTTCATCACTTAAGTAAGCAGTAAAAATATTTCCTGGATTAAATATTCCTGTTGCAGTAAATGGAATGGAGAAAGCATCGCCGGAACAAAAAGGACCAAAGGTTCCTATTACATCAATATCAGTAAAAACAAGTGGTTCGCCCACCGCAAATTCACTAAATGAGGAAATTCCAGCTATTGATATAAATGTTGAAGAGGTAGAAGTCACTTGAGGATATGTCCATGTAGAGCCGTCTTTTTTTCCGACAATTAAATTTCCAGAAATTACGCCTGCATCAAGTTCTGTTGGATCCCAACTAAATCCTGCAAAAGCATTAGAAAAACTAACACCATTATTCGCAAATGTCCAAAAACGATTTACACTTTTCGAAGGATTAATATTTACATTGGCAACATCAGGATGTTCGGTATTGGTTGTAGAAACAACAACTCCACCTTGGGTAGTATTATTTTGTAAGGTTAATTGAACAGGTCTATATCCAGAGGCATCTCCAACTCTATAATTTAATCCGTAAGAACCTACCGGAAAAATCATTTCTAAGTTTCCATTAACAAACCAATCAGTTCCTGAGTTGTTTTGAATGGTTGCACTAGGTTGAATAATTACTTTGTAAATTCCAGTATTTAAATTTCCATAATTAAAATTGAGGGTATTAGAAATGGTCAAATTGCCACCTAAGTAAATACCAAAGCTACTATTGAATGTGATCAATTGACTAATGGTTCCATTTCCAAAAATGGTCTGATTGTCAGTGCTACCGGCATAACTTAAAAAACTCAAGTCAATTGTTCCGTTGTTGATAAGGGAAGGAGCAGAATATCCTAATGATGCGCCACCTGCAATTTTAGCACCTGATAAAATTTCTAAACTTCCAGCTATTCCATAGTTCCCACTCACCAAGGTAAGATCATCTCCAGGACCATCTACAATAGTAAGAGTAACACCAAAATCTACAGCTAGCTCTCCGCCAGGTTCAACCGTTGTTTCGTCGATCGAGAGATTGCTGTTTACATTCACAATATGTGATGTAAGAATTGTGATTTTGGGTCCCGCAAAACTGGGTGCTACTGTTGCCGGAATCCAAATGGAGCCGTTGTAGTTTTGCCATGTTGAAGCAGAAGACCATGCTCCACTTACAGCACTTCGATATTCACCAGGTACCTGTGCTTGGACTTGAAATAAATTAATGGTAATAATCGTGAAAGCAATTAATAATTTAGTTGTTAGATTTTTTATCATGATAAAGATTAGGTTTTAGAGGCAAGACCGATTTGCCCCAAATTTCACGCAACTTACAAAAAGTCCCTGAATCGACCTAGATTTTATTGGTAAAATCCCCGCTTTTGGTGGCAGTTTTATTGATTTTTTAACATGGATTCTCAATTTTTCGACTTTTCAATCATTTTCATGATCCAACGAATCAACGCCGATTTTCCGAAAAGGGGTCAATTTTTATGGATTGATTTCTCTGAACTTATACCAATACCAATAGTAATCTCGCTCAATAAATTTATTGTATTTATACCGACCTACAAGGATTTGCGTTGATTCGATTGGACTATTTTAGATGTAGCGTCGGTATCACTACATTTGCCACATGCGCAATGAAAATTTGAAAAATGAGAAGCAAGATCTTAGCTCTGCAGAAAAAGAGTTGGAAAAAGTATTGCGCCCTGCCGATTTTCAAGACTTTACAGGTCAAGAAAAGGTAATTGAAAACCTACGAATTTTTGTTCGTGCCGCCGCTCAACGAGGGGAAGCCTTGGATCATGTGCTCTTGCACGGACCTCCAGGATTAGGGAAAACTACATTGGCGCATATCATTTCAAATGAATTGGGAAGTAGTATCAAAACAACCTCTGGGCCCGTCTTGGATAAACCAGGCGATTTGGCTGGTTTACTCACGAATTTGGAACCTAATGATGTGCTCTTTATTGATGAAATTCATCGATTAAGTCCTGTGGTGGAAGAATATCTTTATTCTGCCATGGAGGATTATCGAATCGATATTATGATTGAATCTGGACCAAATGCACGTTCGGTTCAAATTAAGTTAAATCCTTTTACTCTCGTAGGTGCAACCACTCGTTCCGGACTTCTTACTTCTCCTTTGCGTGCTCGCTTTGGAATTACTTCCCGTCTCGAATATTATGATGCAAAACGATTGCAGTTAATTATTCTTCGCGCTTCCGAAATTTTGAAAATGGAAATTGTTGACGAAGCCGCTTTTGAAATTGCTAGAAGAAGCAGGGGGACACCGCGAATTGCAAATTCTCTTCTTCGACGTGTGCGCGATTTTGCTCAAATAAAAGGAGACGGAAAAGTGGATATGAAGATTGCCCAATATGCACTTTCTGCTTTGAATGTAGATGAGTTTGGTTTGGATGAGATGGATAATCGAATCTTAACGGTGATCATCGATAAATTTAAAGGAGGTCCAGTAGGTATTAATACGTTGAGCACAGCCGTTGGTGAAGAAGCGGGAACGATTGAAGAAGTGTATGAACCGTTTTTGATTATGGAAGGGTTTTTAATGCGTACTCCCCGAGGAAGAGAAGTAACAGAAAAAGCTTTTAAGCATTTGAATAAAACGTATCGTAAAAATTCTGGAACTCTTTTCGAAGAGTAGTTTTTTTGTTAGATAAATTCAACGTATTAAGTATTTAATTCTTCTCGTGAAGGAAAGCAATGCATCCATTATTAAAAGCGAAGCCTTGAAATTGGGCTTTTCTCATGTTGGTATTTCTAAAGCTGGATTTCTAGAGGAAGAAGCACCTCGTTTAGAACAATGGCTCGCTCAAAATCGACATGGTAAAATGTCGTATATGGAAAATTGGTTCGACAAAAGATTAGACCCTCGATTGTTGGTGGATGGAGCAAAATCTGTAATCAGTTTGCTGTTGAATTATTATCCATCAGAATTTCAAAATCCATCACTCCCCAAAATTTCTAAATATGCATATGGTCGCGATTATCATTTTGTGATTAAAGAAAAGTTGAAGGAGTTGATGCTAGTGATTCAAAATAAAATTGGTGATGTGCATGGTCGTGCATTTGTCGATTCTGCTCCTGTGTTAGATCGTGCATGGGCAAAAAAAAGTGGACTGGGATGGATTGGTAAGAATGGAAATTTAATTCATCCCAAAAGTGGTTCTTTCTTTTTTATTGCAGAGTTAATTGTTGACTTGGATTTAGACGAAGATGCTCCCATTAGCGATTATTGCGGTACTTGTACCCGATGTATGGACGCTTGTCCTACCGAGGCTATCGTTGCACCCATGGTGGTTGACGGAAGTAAATGTATTTCCTATTTTACCATCGAATTAAAAGAGGCTATCCCTAAAAGCTATGAATCTAAAATGGATGGTTGGGCTTTTGGTTGCGATGTTTGTCAGGATGTTTGTCCGTGGAATAAATTTTCGAAACCACATCAAGAAGAAAAATTAAAACCCATCACCGAAATAATGAATTTTAATAAAAATGATTGGAAGGAAATTACAGAAGATGTGTTTAAAGTAATTGCTAAAGAATCCCCACTTTTACGACCAGGATTGGAAAAAATAAAAAATACAATCTTATCTACTTTACATAATGGCGGAAAGCCTGCATGATCACATCGCTATAACGTTGACCAAATGTAGCAAGACACCATACCATTAACAATTTTCTCTCATCCTTTTTTAACCATGAAATTGCTTTCTTAAGTTCTTTAGTAAACAGACGTTGATCGAAACTTACTTTGGTGAGAATCTCTTTAGAATATTCGAACATAATTATAATTGTTTTGGGAACAACGAAGGCTAATTTAGCACCTCTGATTGAAAAAAAACGAAAAAAGTTGTAAAATCTTGCAGGCTGTTCGGTGGATAACTTTTAATCCTCACTCCATCTGTATGTTAAGTTTTCAAAACCGGCTAAATCAAGCGTTCTGTCAATTACAGTGGCCGCTAATTGTTCAAACGAAACAGGTTTGCTGTAGAAAGATGGGGAGGCAGGAACTATTATTCCACCCGCTAATGTGATGGTTCGCATATTGTCTATGTGTATAATACTCAATGGGGTATCTCTAGTAATAAGGAGTAGTTTACGTCGCTCTTTTAGAATTACATCCGCAGCTCTGGTAATCAAATCATTAGAAATTCCATGTGCAATTCTCGCCAATGTGCCCATCGAACACGGACAAATAATCATGGTTTCAAATTGTGCAGAGCCCGAAGCAAAAGGTGCCATGAAATCATTCTTATCATATGTTTTATATGGAATGGACTCATAGTCCTTATTTTCTAATTCATACTCCCAAACCGTCTTTGCGTTATCACTAAAAACAAGACCTACGGTTTCAATTTGATCTTTTAATTGATGAAGTCGAGCCATTAATACCTTGGCATATATAGCTCCGCTTGCGCCCGTGATTCCAACGATAATTTTTTTCTTTTTCAATTTATTTTTCTTCTGATGGTTTTTCTTCTCTATTTGATTTGAATGTATAGAGTAGGGTAAAGGTAAGAACACTTGAGTACTGTCCTTGGTTTAATCGATAAATAGCTCCACTAGCATGCTCTCGTATAGGAACAATGGATTGATAATAACCCAAATTAAAATCGAGTTTTTCAGTGATCGTGTATCCAAAACATCCGGTTATACTGAGATCAAATTTTGAGAAGGGTCGACGAAAATTCAATTCTCCCTGTTCATCTTGCTCCGAACTTTTTATTAAATAGCCAAAGGAAGGACCCGCTTCCATATAAAAACTCTTACTTAGCGAATAACGAAGCGTAAGAGGCACTTCCATGTAATTTAATCTTAAAAGGTAAAAACTAGAGTCGGGTTCATCTGATTTTAGCCTTTGTCGACTCCCCTTTTGGAAGTAAACAATTCTAAATCCCAATTCAAATTCTTTGTTCAAACTCGTTCTAACACCCAATCCAGCATAGATTCCAGCTTTGTTAAAGCCACTTAATTCGTCTCCGGAAATTTGTGAACCGGCAACACCTCCTGTAATTTCAGCACGAAAAAGTTGTGCTGTTGTAGGAGATGGAAACCCCAATATACAAACAATGAATAACAAGAAAATTTTATTAGAATAGGGTGAATGGTTTTTTTCGCTGGGATAGTGCATGGCTAGGATAAGTAAGTGGAACGATTGTGAAGGCGAGTGATTTTCTGAATGTGTAAAAATTAATATTTAATTTTGATTATGCTAGTATTAATTCTTTTATTTGTCTTATATTTACTTTAAATACCCATTTGAAACCTTGGACTCAAAATTACTTTATTATTTTATTTTCCTCTTTTTGCTATTCACGGCAAAGGTACAATCCATGGATCCTCATGAAGTGGAAATGGTGGTTGAAATAAAAAATTTCAACGCTTCTAAACATCTCCCGCTTCTTGAAAATTTAATAGAAGCAACTTCTCCCAATATTATGGTAATAGCTTCCTGTGAGCAAAAAGGATGGGTTGTATTTAAGATAATTGAACAGAAGTTTAATGTAAATGATCAAATCGAATTATTGATGAAAGCCTCTGGGCTGGATTTTATTATTAAAGAGGGAGCTACAAAGAAGGACGTTTCTATTGCCTGTAACGAACCCGTTTATAAATTTTAAGAGTCATGAGATGCGTTTATTTTTAAATTTATTTTAATTCTTTTTGTCCTTTCGGGATTACCAGATTTCATCCAGGCGCAATGTACTGGTGGGGTCTCAGGAGGAAGTATTACACCTGCTCTGGCTTGGCAAACAATAGGTGCTTCTAATATAGGAGGTGGGACATATAGAACTTTTAACGCTACAGCTGGAAATACTTATTATTTTAGTTTTTGCCCTGCAAGATGGAGGAAGTTCAACATTTGATACTCAAATCTCCATTACAACGATAATGGAGTGCCACCGTTGCCGGAGGTTATAACGATGATTTTTGCGGCTTGCAATCTTATTTGGCATGGACTTGTCCTACAACTGCAACCTACAGAGTTCTTGTAAATTTATATAATTGCGGTTCCTCAAACGAATTTTGGTAATTTGGCTTACAAATTTTCTCCTGCTTTAACTTGTCCTGGCAATTTGGGCTGGCGTTACAGGAATGTAAGCATTCCTTATTCTTCTGGAGCGGGAACTACTTGTGGATTTGGGAATGATCTTATCTTCAAATAATGTTATGCATGCGGTAATGGATCTTTTGGAGGGTGAGGATCGGATTTGGATTTTTACACCTGCAATAACCGGCACAGTAAGTATAAATTTGACTTCAACTGGTACCTGGAACGGACTAATGTTATATCAGGGTTGCCCCCTAAACGGACAAGGGGGAAGTTGTATAGCTACTTCGCAAAGTTCTGCAGGAAATCAATCTATAACGGCTTGCCTTGTCTGCAGGAATAACGTATTATTTAGTCTTGGATGTGAGTCCTTCTCCAAGTTGTAATGCCTATACTAATCTTACCATATCAGCGCCCGTAACTTCAGGAGGATGTCCTTTAGGTACAGGCGCCGTAACCATCGCTTCATTGCCGTATTCTTCGGTGGCAGAACTACGTGTGGAAAAATTAATGATTTAACACCTTCGAATACGATTTCTTGTGGAAGCTCAAATTATTTCACTGGAGAGGATGAAGTGTTTGTTTTTACTCCCTCCACGTCAGGAAATATTTCGGTGAACTTAACTTCAACAGGTTCTTATACGGGATTAATGCTGTATAATGGATGTCCACTTTCTACCACTTGTTCAGGTATTGGAGGTTCTTGTGTTGCTTTTGAACAAAGCTCTTCAGGAAATAAAACCATGTGTGCAAATGTAGTGGCTGGTCAAACTTATTATTTAATTATTGATTCATGGGCAACTCCCACTTGTAATCCCTTTAACATTTCAATTACCGCACCTGCTACTTTACTAGCGGAGTCTATTTGTTCAAATGCAGTTCCAATTCCTTCTTTGCCTTTTTCTGCAGTGAATGAAACTACTTCTTGCACGGGAAATGATTATTCAAATATTATGTTGGGGTCTTGTGGTAGCTATTATGAATCTGGAGAAGATAAAGTTTATGTCTATAAAGCTACCCAGTCGGAATGTATTTCAATTACATTATCAGGAGCAAGTAGTAATTCAATCGGCTATCAGGTTTATAGCGGGTGTCCAGGTGTATTTGGAACAACATGCATTGGAAGTAATGGAGGTGCCAACAGTGGAACCTTCTCCAGTAGTTTTGTGATTGCCTTCAGCGGGAACTTATTATTTGTAGTAGATAGTTGGGCTCCACCAACAACTGTTTCTTATAATTTATCGATTGCTAGTTTTGGGACGGGTGCACCCAATGATTTGCCATGTAATGCAACTCCCTTTGATTCTGGGAATTCCATTGTCATCCGCTAATAATTGTTCTGGAGGTCTTGGAGAACCGCCTTTACCAACGTGCTGGACTACACCCAATGTTATGAATTCAGTTTGGTTTTCGGTGCAAGCACCCGCTTCAGGACAACTTCGAATCAGAGTTATCCCGGGTTCTTTAACGAATCCTCAGTCTATACTTTATGCTGGTGCTTGTGGTACCGCAATGTCTCAATATGGATGTAATGATAATGCGACTTCCTGCGGATTTACTATCAACTACAGTTCCGAAATGCTCGTCACTGGACTTACCTCTGGTGTAACTTATTATATTATGGTGGACGGGAACGCGAACCTGACAGGCTCTTTTTCTGTATTAGCAATTGATGGAACTGCCGTCATTCCTCCTTTGTCGAACGGACAGGATTGCGGAAATTATTTGGCTGTTTGCGATACTACCATGAGTTTTGGAGATCCGGGCTTTCAGTCATTTGGTAATATTTGTGATTTTCCCGGAGGTGGAGGAAATTGTTTGCTGAGTGGTGAGAGGGGTTCGGTGTGGTTTGATATTCCAATTAATGCGAATGGCTTTTTGGAATTTTCAATTGTACCGAAAGATTGGCCAGGAGCCCCTAGTACCGCTGGTACTGACTACGATTTCGCTTTATGGAAAATTCAAGGAACTGGTTCTGTTACCTGTGCTCAAATTTCCACAGGTGCTGCCCCGGTGGCTTGTAACTATAGCATTTATGGAGTTACCGGTTTATATAGTAATGTAAATAATACAGCACCTCCCCAATATCCCGGATTTGGTGCCGCTTTCAATACACGATTGACTGTAGTGAATGGAGAAAGGTATGCATTGGTTGTAAGTAATTTTTCGAATAGTACTTCTGGATTTGATATTGTTTTTTCTAATACTTCACCCATCCTTTATGGTTCTTCTGGAAATGCTTCTGTATGGTCGGGTGGGGTAGATACCGATTGGTACAAAAAAGAAAATTGGGGTGGATGTCCTATTCCAACTTGTGTACGTGATGCAACAATTAATGGCGGAATTGTATTGCAACCTACAATTACAGGTATCGCTACTTGTAAATCGATTGTGATCAATCCCGGTGCAACACTTACGATTCCTGCTGGGCAAACGTTAAGTGTATGTGAACATTTTTCTAACTTGGGAGTGTTATCCGCCGCCACTACTTCTACTGTCTACTTTGGAAATGCAGCCGTAAATCAAAATATTAACGGAAACCTAACCGGCTCGAATGCATTCGGAAATTTCGTCGTCACTAAAACTGGAGGTGTCGTTACTGCTTTGCAAGCGTTAGATGCAAAAGGAAATTTTACAGTAAGTAATGCTACTTCTACGTTTAACGCAAGCGGTCGTTATCATAAAGTGGCTGGGAATTTTACGAATCTAGGCACCTACACTCCTGGAGGCAATACGCTTGAGTTAAACGGTACAGCTGCTCAGGTTTATAACAATGTTGGAACCCTTATGAAGTAACTGTAAATAATCGTAACCCTGGCGCTACAAGTACAGGCAATGCGAGCAGTTTTGTTCAAGGCTATTTACGTCGTTATTTAAATGTAAATGGGTCTTATGATTTTCCTGTTGGCGAAGCTTCTAAAGGATATCAAAGAGCTAATATAAATTTTGCATATGCAGGAAATCCTACTGTAATTGATAATTTAAGAGTAAACTTTGTGACTTATGCAGTTTTACCGACTCCGTTAGGTGTTGTCGATTGCGGATTTACTTATTCATCAAATGCCTTGAATAATGGTAGATGGGATTTTTACTGCTTCCAATAGCCCAACATCAGGAAATTTCGACCTCACCCTTTATAATACAGGATATACGAATGCAGCGAATGCTTGGACCATCATGGCAAATAGCGGAGGTCCGTGGACGTTAGCTAATGGAACTTGTGTATTATCTCCTGTAACGGCAGTTCGAAGAAATGCTATGAATGGCTTGTATGAATTTGGTACCGCACAAGGTCCGAGCGCCCTTCCCGTACAGTGGCTTTCAGTGAATGCAATTCCGTTGAAGGATCGAATTCGAATTAATTGGGCTACCGCTTCCGAAGAAAATAATAATGGTTTTGAAGTCGAAAAGCTAGATGCATCCACCAAACTATTTGAATCCATTACCTGGCTAAGTGGTGCAGGAAATAGTAATCAGGTTAACTATTATTCTTTTGATGATGTGAATGTGGTTGCAAACGAAGATTATTTTTACAAAATTCGGCAAGTTGATTTCAATGGCGTTTCTTCTTATTCAGAAGTAGTTCATGCTCGTTTAAATCATTCTAACACATCGCATGTTCAATTTTATCCAAATCCAATCACTGCGGATTCTAAACTTATTTTTGATTTAGAAAATACTTCGTCAGTAAAAATTTCTATCGTAAATGTTTTAGGTGAAAGGGTTGCCCATGAGGAATTGGGAATGCTAAAAAGGGGCAAATATGAGATAAACATTACAACGCTTTTTAAAGAGGGTTCCCTAGGTTTGTATACGGTAAGCGTAGAGATGAATGGGCTTTCTGAGCATCTTAAAGTGTTGTATATCAACGATAAATAGGCCGGTTGATGCTATTTTGAAACGTTTTATTCATCCCCTTCGTAAGAAAGGCAAAATGAGGAATAAAATGATAAATTTCTTACAAAAAAGAATCTGCAACATTAAATTAGTAAGCGTAAGCTTCTTCTTAACCTTAGGCGTTTCATTGGCACCAGCACAATCAACTGTTATTGGAAATGTTTTTTCAATTGTTTCTGATCCAGAACCTGAAAACGAATTATTGTCTTTTCAAGCAAAAAGCTACGTGGCTAGTATTGAATGTAAATGGTCGGGAAATTTTTCAGCCTCTGTTCGTAATTTTGAATTACAACGAGCGGCAAAGTCGGTCGATTTTGTTACCATCGCAACCATTGATCGAAATAAGTTTTGTGGAGCAACAAATACTTTTTGTTTCGAAGATAAAAATGTAAAGGATAAAATAAAATATTTTTATCGCCTGCAATATTCAACGAATGATGGATTAGTAGTGCATTCAACCATTATATCTGCAAAAGTAAATTCGAATAGTATTGTTATTGCAGAAGCCTCCCCAAATCCTTATAAGGATCGAACCACCATTCAATACATGCTTTCTAATCCATCTCTTGTAACACTTGAAATTTCAAATGAAATTGGTGAAGTTGTTAAACGTTTTCAACAAGGATTACAAAAAGAAGGACGCTATGCCGTACCATTTTCAGCCAAGGAAGCAGGATTGCCTTCAGGAAATTACAATGTTACCGTTTGGTTTGACGATGAAAGTTATCAGTTAAGCATTACAGAAACTGAATAAAATTCTTTGCAGAGCAGCCTTTGCGTCTCAATTGTTATCAAGTTTGCGAGACTTTATCAATGGTAATCTTAGCGGCTCTGCGCCTTTGCGAGAAAATTTGGCGAAGAGAAACCTGTCGAAGCGAAAAGATTATTCGAATACGATTAAATTATTGTAAGCCTATTGTTCAAGCCTCTCCCTAGCCCTCTCCAGTGGAGAGGGAATTAAATAATTATTTTTATTTAATAAAATTTGGCCTTAACTATAGAAATCTTTTAGCCAGAGCTTGTCGACGGTTGCGAGAAATTTTATCGTAGCGCAGCCTTAGCGTCTTAACGCCTTTGCGTGAAAAATTGGCGTAGCGTAGCCTTAGTGCCCTTTTAATCTGAGCTTGTCAAAGGTTGCGAGAAATTTTATCGTAGCGCAGCCTTAGCGTCTTAACGCCTCTGCGAGAAATTTTATCGTAGCGCAGCCTTAGCGTCTTAGCGCCTTTGCGTGAAAAATTGGCGTAGCGCAGCCTTAGCGTCTTAGCGCCTTTGCGTGAAAAATTGGCGTAGCGCAGCCTTAGCGTCTTAACGCCTCTGCGAGAAATTTTATCGTAGCGCAGCCGAGTGTCTCGATTGCTATCGGAATAACACTTTGTCGAGAAATTTAATCGCAACGAAGCCCACCATTAAAAACTTTGCAAAAAAGAAATAAATAATTTCTTTGTCGATTCGAATTTAGTGAGCGGTAATGTTTTTTCAATATCATAAATATCATGATATGCTGTAATACCACCTAAGGTATAGCAGAAAAATGAAGGAACCCCTTTTTCTGTAAACCAATAATGATCACTATTCGCAGCTTTACCCCTCTTTCCAATTTTTGGTAAGTATTGGAATTGATTGTTGAGGCTATCTAAGGTTTGGAACACAGATGGGAATTCAGTAGCATTAACTACCATCATCCCCTCATCACCCGTCCCCATTAAATCCATGTTAAGCAGGAATTTTATTTTGGAGAGCTCTGTCCATGGATTCTCCGTATAATATTTTGAACCGATGAGTCCCGCTTCTTCTCCAGCAAATGCAATAAAAACTAATGAATACTCTAATTGATTTTCTTTTTGTGCGAAATGTTTGCTTAATTGTAATAACATAGCAATGCCCGAAGCATTGTCATTCGCCCCAGGAAAAATTATGTTATTTCCCATTCTTCCTAAGTGATCGTAATGCGCCGTCATGATTAGAAAGGAATCTTTCTTGCTTTTGCCTTCTATATATCCAACAACATTGGATGTGGTATATTTTGAAATGAATTTGGCTTTGATGTTTACTTCAATGGTATTTATTTGATCTGTGAACGAAGATTTTAAGAGAAGCAGTATAGGAATTTTTTTCTGCGTTGTACTCACACTCCATGTCAACTTTTTTGGAACGACTTGTATTATTCCTTTAATAAACTGTTCTGCTTGTAACCATTCTGTATAATCTTCTTTCGAAAGGATGTTTTCTCCTCGTGTTGTGTCAAGTAAAATCCATTTGTCTTTTAGTTCAGCATCAGTGAACAATATTCTCTTTTTATTGATGAAGAGCACATCAAATTTACCTTTGCAGGAAGGGGTTTCGGGTTTTACAATAAAGTCGGCACCCGCTAAAAGGGAGTTCCCATTAATTTTTACTTCCATGTTGGAAGGGAAAGTATTTACAGGGAAATCGAATTTTTGAAAATATCCAAAGGACGGTAATACGTTAATTCCGTTTTTGATGAATTCATCTTTTATAAATCGTGCAGCTGCATGATCTCCCTTTTTCACATAACCTCTACCATGAAAATTATCACTGGTTAGCGTTTTAATGAGAAACCTCGTGTATAAACTATCTTGCGATTGAACTCCATCTGTAAAAAGTAACGTAAGACAAAATATAAGCAGCGACTTTTTCAATTTACTAGGAGTTAAAGCGGCGTTTAACAAGTTTGTCAAATTCTTGTAGTCGAGAATTGTTTTCGCTCCAATTTAATTTTTGCATCAGTTCATGATGAATCATTTGCTGAGCTTCTTCATAAACATGCATTGAATTTATTTTATCTATGCTTTGATGATAAAGCTGTTGATCACCCTGAAATAATTCGTTGATGAATGCAAATCGTTCGTTAATGCCAATGCTTAATTTTAAATCAACAAGAGGTTGAGTTTTAATTTTATCACTAACGCTTTTTTCAGTTTGTGTTTTGTGAATCTTATCACTTACAGATTCTCCAGGAGCATAAGTGCTGCCAATGGTTCGAATTTCTTCGTATCGAGTGGCTGCTTTTACCTCTTGAATGCGCGCTTCAATGGTTTTTTCTTCAATGGCATGATGGATGATGATAGGTGCTGTAGTTTTTTCTTCTATACTTTCGTTCAGCTCACTTGTATTAACCGTTTTTTCAACCGAATTAATAACGGTAGCATTTTCTATCATCTCTTTTATTGAAGAAGAGTAGAGGGAAGAATTTGTTACTGGTGTGACTTCATTTTGAGCGGCAGATATGCTTTCTGTTCTCGTCTCCGCATTGCGAATAGTATGGGTTACCTCTTCCGAAATTTTAACGGTGGGTTGTGGGATCAATTCAACAAGAACTTCTGATTTCTCCAATTGAATTTCTGGATGAACAATTTCTAATTTCTTATTGACAGCTAACTCATCTATTAATTGATAGAGTGCCCGCATATTTTCTTTGATGAGGTCTTTTTCTAGTAAAGAAATGGGCTGCTGAGAATTCATCCAATTCTCTACCTGTAGATTTAAAGATTGAAGTGTTTTTTTAATGTCTTCTGCGAATGGGCGAGTTGTATTTTCCATATTTAATCTAAGCGAATTTGTTTAGCGAATATTGTACTGAAAGCACATAATCTACAAAATTGAGTTTTTTTTAATCGAAACCTGAAGGGTTCGGAAAACTTAATTAACAATGATGTCTGAATTAGTTTTGTAATAGCCTCCATTTTCGAGTTGAACAGTAGAATTTATCCATTTCAACCTTTTAAAGCTCCCGTTCAACCGAAAAATAGGATTTTTTTGGTCACTATTAATTGTATTTTTCTAAGTCACCACTTTGTCATTGCATTGTCAGATTGCATCTTTTATGACATGCATCAATTTATTTTCACAAGTTGTGAGCGCTCTCTCCTCTAATTTTGCAGACGCATGATAAGTTATTCATTTAAACTCTTCCAAAAAGTAGTATTTATAATACTTCCATTTATTATCCTAAACTTGGATTATTCTAATGCCCAAAGTGTTCGGGTACGGAATAGTGATTTCCAAATTTTGAATGGTGCATTGGTGATATTCTCTTCTATTCCAAATGATTCACAAGCTTCTGTGATTCACACAAATCATAAAGGTGAGGCTTGGGTGCTTGGCTTTGATTTGCCTTTGGTAAGAAGTATTAATTATCCAGGTTATTCTACTCGCTTGGATACCATTTATGAATTGGTAGGCCTGCAAGAAATAATACTTACTAAAACGCCTGTTAGTCTGGGAGAAGTGGTTATTACAGGTAATCATGTAGCGGTCTATCAAAAGGATGCCGTAGTTGCTGTGCAGGTTTTGAGTACTTCCGATTTTGAAAAGAGAGGTGCCGTAACAGTGAAGGATTTATTGTCGCAAGAGTTAAATATGCGCGTAGCTTATGATCCCGCGGTAGGAGGAAGTAGCTTAAGTATTCAGGGAACAGGAGGCGAACATATTAAGATTTTAATGGATGGTGTTCCCATGATTGGTCGCCAAAATGGTAATATTGATTTAGGGCAAATCAATTTAAATAATCTCGAGAAAGTAGAAATCGTAAAAGGTCCCATGTCCGTTCTTTATGGTACGGATGCCTTGGGTGGTGTAATTAATTTGATTTCTAAGAAAAACCAAAGTGATAAATGGACGGGTTCCGCTGCTGGATATTATGAAAGTACGGGTCAGTATAATTCAGATTTAAGTTTGGGTACAAATTTTAAAAACACCTCCGTTTCGTTAAGTGGGGCTCGAAATTATTTTGATGGATTTGATCCCGATAATGCAAATTCTCGATCACAATTATGGAATCCGCGTGAACAGTATTTGGGAGATATTAAAATCACGCAAACCATTAAATCAACTAAGCTTTCTTTGCATTCTTCTTGGTTTAAGGAAGAAATGATTGATAAGGCTGATGTGCTCATAACTCCTTATTATGCTTACGCTAACGATCAGTATTTTTATACTACTCGAATCAATAATTCTTTATCATTCGAAAAGAAATTTATAAATGAATCCGCATTAAATATTTCTGCTGCGTATTCCATGTATAAGTATGAAAAGAATACGTTCAGAAAGAATATGGTGAATCTGACGGAATCACTTACTCCTGATTTGTTGGATGATGATACCACGAAGTTTAATGCGCTATTTTTTAGAGCAACACATTCGTATTCCCGACCGAATTCAAAATGGAGTTTGTTGAGTGGAGTGGATGTGAATGATGAAATTGGGGAAGGAAAAAGAATTGATGGTGCTAAACATCGAATGACTGATGTGGCAGGATATGTGAGCATCGATTTTAAACCGATTGAATATTTAATCATTCGTCCTGCCGTACGAGCAATTTATAATTCCCAGTTTGATAATGCTCCCTTAGTGCCTTCTCTCAGTGTTTTGTTTCGTTCAGGAAATACTTGGGCAGTGCGAAGTTCGTTGAGTAAAGGCTATCGCGCTCCATCTCTAAAAGAACAATATTTGTTTTTCGTTGATAATGGAATTCATAACGTTCAAGGCAATCCGAACTTAGAAGCTGAAACTTCAACGCAAGTGATGGCGAGTGTAGAGTATAAAAAGTTGTGGAGCGATTTTGTGTTGTCGGTGGAACCTGGATTTTTTTATAATAATATTCACAATAAGATTTCTCTCGTGCAATATGATGTGAGTAGTTTGTTGTACACGTATGTAAATCTCGATAAATTTATTTCTAAAGGTGTTGACTTTAAGTCGAAGCTTGCTCATCATCAATTTACTTTTCAAGCGGGAGTTTCTTATACTGGAACATGGGGAACCTTTGAAGGGGATGTTGAACAACCGGATGTAGCATGGTATCCTGAGTTTACAACGTCGGCCGATTATACTATCAAGAAAACGAAAACTACTTTTTCTGTTTTCTGGAAGATGTATGGAGAGCGACCAATCTTTATTGCCAATGCCGATGGTTCTGTCGATCGTTTGAATAATGATGCTTATAAAATGATGGACGTGAGTGTTCGTCAGGAATTGATTAAAAATCGACTCACTATTACGGGTGGATTAAAGAATATTTATAATGTTACCAACCTAAGTTCTCTCTCTGGTGGAGGAGCTCATAGTGGTGGATCTTCTTCGGGAACTCCCGTAGGTATGGGTACTTCTGTGTTTACTAAACTAACATTTAATTTTAGAGGATGAGAAGTTATTTGATCTTGTTCGCACTGCTTGTATTGGCTTCTTCTTGTCAAAAAGAAGATGAAGCAGTGGTACTTCCATCTCCTGGACCTGTGAAGCAGTTGATTGCACCCATGGGAATCAATTACGACGATCAAGTATATGTAAGCTTAAGTCAAGGAACCATCACCACAGCTCCTTATCGCAACTATGACCTAATGTTTGAATCGTCTGTTCAAGGAATGCATGTGTATTTAAATTCAGGAAAATTGATGTTTGCTTCTCGTACAAATAACGGTGATTTTTTTCTAGCCGATTCAACGAATTCAAACTGGGAGTTAGATGCATCAAATTATATGGATGACAGTACTGCTATTGGTGATTGGTGGGTAAATGCAGCATCTAACACGAATGGATATAGCCATGTGTTTATTATCGATAGAGGAAGAATTGATCATACTGGAGCCGATCGTTTCCGTAAATTGCAAATTTTATCGGCGGATGATACGCACTATGAAATTCGTTATTCTTATCTCGATAATAGTGGAGTAACGGTGATGTCTATACCAAAAAATCCAAGTTATGCATTGGCATATTTCTCTTTCAATAATAATGGAACGCTTGTCAATCAAGCTCCACCTTCTGCCGACTGGGATTTTGTTTTCACAAAGTATACACATGTTTATTTTGATGAGCCCCTGTCAAGCCCGTATCGCTATTATCCCGTTGCTGGTGCGCTGTTAAATCGATGGAAGGACATGAGCGGTTCTGTCATTAAAAAGGATTCGATTCCTGCTTATCTTCCATTTGGCGATTGCGTGTATTCAAACGTGGATTCATTTCCTTTTTCATCTATTGCCGACATCATTGGCTTCGATTGGAAATATTATGATTTTGGAAATAATCAATATTATGTGCGCCCAGATCTTTTTTATTTACTGAAGGATGAAAAAGGATTTTTTTATAAAGTTAGGATGCTTGATTTTTATGATCAGCAAGGAGTGAAAGGAACTGTTACCTTAGAATATCAACGAATATAAATAAATAAAATCATGAATAAAATTCAAACACTAATTATTGCCATCGGATGTAGCTGTCTAAGCTGGTCTGCAAATGCGCAAGTTGTTTCCGAAGTGGTAAGTATCCAGCCTGGATATACCAATCAAGTATTTTACAATATGAATTCTGGAGAGTTGAGTAACATCACACATACCGATTGGGATATTGCTTTTCAGTTGCGTGGATTTGCAGCATCCATCCTCATTAACTCAAAGAATAATGTAAAACTTTGGAAAGCAAATAAAGATATTTCACAGTGGGGAGCCATGATTTCTTCTGATACAACAGGAATAGTAAATAATCCTGCTTATGAATTAATGAATTCGGATACCAGCTGGGATTTTGGTGCTTTCAGTACTACGAATGATACCTCCAATGCTTTCGATTTAGGATGGGGAACCTATGATTTTGTAACCCATATTATTTACGGCGATTCCGTTTATTTTATTAAAGTGGGTGCCACCGATTACCGTAAAATTAAAATTGAATCGTTAGCTAGCGGTACTTATAATTTCCGTTTTGCGAATCTTGATGGTAGCAATGAGATCGTTGTCGCTCTATCTAAAAGTGCATTTCAAGGTAAGTTCTTTGCTTATTATTCTTTAGTGAATAATGTTTCTATTGATCGTGAACCCCTCTACAATGCATGGGATCTAACTTTTTGTCAGTACTTGGCTATTAATCCCGTTATCTATAAAGTAACTGGAGTTTTGAGTAATGATTCTGTCTTTGTTGAAAAAGCATATCCTGTGGATGTTAATACGGCAACTTCAGGGGCTGGAACACTAGCAGGAGAAATCAATGCCATCGGTTATGATTGGAAAACTTTTGATCTTAATTCAAGCGCATGGATTATCTCTGATTCACTGGTTTATTTTGTGACCGATCGCCAAAATGCAGTTTGGAAAATGGTGTTTACAGGATTCGATGGAGCTACTACTGGTAATTTTTATTTTGATAAGAGTCCTGCGGTTGCTTCAGGGTTAATAGAAAATAGCTCCATCAAAACGTTCGGCCTTTATCCTAACCCCGCTCATGATAATGTTCGTTTGATGTTGCAAATGGGGCAATCAGGAAATACAATGATTTCAATTATGGATGTAAAAGGGTCAGTTGTATATTCTAACTCTACAACACTTCGTTCGGGATTGCAATCGGTTGATTTGGATATTTCGGAATTAGGGAGTGGATTATACCAAATTGTAGTGCGTCAAGGCAATGAAATACAAACAAGCCGACTATTAGTTGATTAATTGTTGAAAGTTGTAAAGTAACGTAAGTCGCAGTAAAAAAGCGATTTAGAGGCTGTTCGTGAATCGGGCAGCCTTTCTTTTTTTCACCTACTTTTAAAGGTTATTAACATTTAGATGGTAAAGAGGGTATAATATCATAAATTTATCCCTGTAAAGAAGATTATGTTTATTGAACAAACGAAAAGAGTACAGCCTAGAAAAGGCTGGATAGAAGTTGTTGCTGGATGTATGTTCTCTGGGAAGACGGAAGAGTTAATTCGTCGGCTTAAGCGTGCAAAAATTGCGAAACAACAAGTTGAAATATTTAAACCTTCTATTGAGTCAAGGTATGATGAAATAAATATTGTTTCGCATGATTCAAATGCTATTCAAAGTACTCCCGTTCCTGCCTCTGCAAATATATTATTGTTGGGTCATGATGTTGATGTGATCGGAATTGATGAAGCACAATTTTTTGATGATCAGCTACCATATGTTTGTGAAACATTGGCGAATTCAGGCACGCGTGTCATTGTCGCAGGACTGGATATGGATTATTTAGGAAAACCATTTGGTCCCATGCCGCATCTGTTAGCAATCGCAGATTATATTTCTAAAGTACATGCAATCTGTATGAATTGTGGCGACCTTGCTACTCACTCACATCGTATCGTGAATGAATCCTCATTGATTTTATTGGGGGAGAAGGAAAGTTATATTCCCCTCTGTCGCACTTGTTTTGTGAAGGAACAAAAGTTAATACAATTAGAACTTAATGCAGGTTAATTTTAGAAGATGGCGCACGCGCTTCATAAGTTAACTGATCTTGCTTCAATAGTTGGTGCTGAATTGTTTTTAGGGATCGATGATCATCCCGGAATTATGCTTCTGGAAACAGACAGTCGTAAGGTAACTAATCCCAATCTTTCCTTGTTTTTTGCAATCGCTGGCGAACGTCGGGATGGACACGATTTTATTCCAGAGCTTTTCGCAGGAGGAGTAGTGAATTTTGTAATCACCAAAAAAGAGTTTATCCCAAAAGGGATTGCTGCAAATTTTTTAATCGTAAAAGATAGTCTCAAAGCACTGCAATTATTAGCCGCATGGCACCGTGATCAATTTTCATTTCCAGTTGTTGGTATTACAGGTAGTAATGGTAAGACAATTGTGAAGGAGTGGCTCTATCAGTTGCTGCGTGAAAATTATCATATCGTTCGCAGTCCTAAAAGTTATAATTCCCAAATTGGAGTGCCACTGAGTGTTTGGTTAATGGCACCCGAGAATAACCTAGGAATATTTGAAGCCGGTATTTCGATGCCAGGTGAGATGAAGGAATTGGAAAAAATAATTCGTCCAACCATTGGCATCTTAACTAATATAGGATCTGCTCACGATGAAAATTTTTCAAATCAAGAGGAAAAAATTAAGGAGAAGATGCAGCTTTTTTCAAAGGCTGATGTGTTAATTTATTGTCGTGATTATACAACGATTCATGAAATCGTATTGAATAGTGGAATTCTGAATTCAACAGTATCCGCTTTTACATGGTCAAAAAAAACCAGAGCCGATTTACAGGTTGGAAGAATTGCAAGGAGTGAACATGAAACCGAAGTTCAAGCCATCTATAAAAATAGTTTCATAAGTATTCGTATTCCATTTACCGATGATGCCTCTGTTGAAAATGCTATCCATTGTTGGGCATTGATGCTCTTTCTTGGCCTGACCAATGACGTTATCGAACACCGAATGGAATTGTTGAGTCCTGTGGCGATGCGATTGGAATTAAAGGAAGGAATTAATAATTGCTCCGTAATTAATGATTCGTATAATTCTGATTTAGGTTCGCTCACCATCGCGCTCGATTTTATGAATCAACAGAAACAACATCGTCGTCGCACTTTAATATTAAGTGATATTTTACAGAGCGGGAAAGATGAAGTTCAATTGTATCAGCAGGTCGCTGCGTTGTTGCAACAAAAAGCAGTGCATCGCTTAATTGGTATCGGACCTGCCATCAGTCGGCAAAAAGATTTGTTTTCAATTGAGAGTAGTTTTTATCAAAATACAGAAGAGTTTTTGCGGGAACTTAATTATAATTTATTCAGCAATGAAACGATTTTAATTAAAGGTGCACGCTCTTTTGGTTTTGAAAGTATTTCGAGAGCTCTTCAACAAAAAGCGCATGAAACGGTATTGGAAATAAATCTGAATGCCGTGGTACATAATTTGAATTTATTTAAATCACGATTGAAACCAGAAACCAAATTAATGGTAATGGTGAAAGCTTTTTCATATGGAAGCGGAAGTTTTGAAATTGCCAATGTCTTGCAGTTTCATCGTGTCGATTATTTAGCCGTTGCTTATGCTGATGAAGGTGTTGAACTTCGCAAAACAGGAATTTCATTGCCCATTATGGTGATGAATCCGGAAGAGCAAAGCTTCGATGCCATGATTAATTATTCGCTCGAACCCGAAATTTATAGTTTTAGAATTTTGCATCAGTTCACCGAAGCCTTGCGTCGACGCGGAGCAAATACAGAGAATAATCGCTTCCCTGTACACATTGAATTGGATACCGGAATGAAGCGTCTAGGTTTTGAAGAAGAAGAGGTAAGCGAACTTATTGTCAGATTAAAAAATAATAAATTCATTAAAGTCGCTTCCGTTTTTTCACATTTGGTAGCAAGTGAAGATCAAGAACACGATGCATTTACTCGAGAACAAATCAGTTTGTTTAAGGAGTTAAGTGCATCTATCGTTTCACATTTTCAGTATCCGATCTTATGTCATATTTTAAATTCTTCAGGAATATTACGTTTCCCAGAGGCGCAAATGGATATGGTGCGTTTGGGTATTGGATTGCATGGCGTAGCTTCTACCGTACATGAACAACGTCAATTGCAAATGGTAGCTACGTTGAAAACGACCATCTCTCAAATTAGACAAGTGAAAGCGGGCGAAACCATTGGTTACAGTCGTCGTGGTGTGGCTACTAAGAATATGTCGGTGGCAACCGTTGGAATTGGTTATGCAGATGGATTAAGTCGTCGCTTAGGCAATGGTGTAGGAAAGATGATGGTCTTGGGTCAAAAAGCCCCCATCCTCGGAAGTATTTGTATGGACATGACCATGATTGACGTAAGTGGAATACCAAATGCTAAGGAAGGAACCGAAGTGATCGTCTTTGGTGCTGATCCATCTATACTTGATATTTCTTCAGAAATTGAGACCATTCCCTATGAAGTGCTCACCGGTATTTCCGAACGCGTGAAACGTGTTTATTTCCATGAGTAGATATTTAGGATGCCTATTATTTTCGCATTGTAAGGACTCTATAAGACAAACACTACGATCATTCACAACTTTAATAAATTTACTGCTGTTAGCAAACTGAATTTTTTTTGGCCGAAACGGTTATCGATGTATTGCTACAAATTTTCACCTATTCTCATAGCCTTCAATCGCGCAATATGAAATTATTTTTATTTTTTTGAATAGGCACGCATCCCATTGTTGATAGGCAAAAAGTCACCTCATTATCATTGCGTATAATCGCATAACTTGGATTTATTTTATTTTTTTAATAGGCACGCATTTCAATGCGTGCCTATTAAAAATTCGCCCCCTAAACCCCAGCCCTCTCCGAAACTGAATTTATTCAGTTTCGGAGAGGGCTGGCTGGAATTATTATATCATGGATTAATAACCATCAAATCAAAATTATTATCCATAATTCAGAGTCCCAACCTATTTCTTAAGTAAATTTGTAAACATAGACTATTCTCTTCGTGTCAAAAAAAGATTTTATTGCAGGACATTCTATTCGTTTAATTCACGGAGGGGAATCGTATTTTGATACTTTATTGGAGATGATAAATGAAAGCAAACATGTTTTGCATCTTCAAGTTTATATTTTTGATTTTGATACAACAGGAAAAGAAATAATTGAGGCGCTCAAGAATGCAGCATCCCGTGGTGTATCTATATATTTAGTGGTGGATGGTTTTGGGTCGATGAGTTTAGGAAACAACTTTGTTCATCAAATGAAAATGCAAAATATTTCTTTTCGCTTTTTTTCTCCTTTGCCTTTTCCAGGTATACTGCAAGCGGGTCGTCGGTTACATCATAAAGTATGTGTTGCTGATAAAAAGAAAGCACTAGTAGGTGGAATTAATATAGCAGATAAGTATAGGGGAAATAATGATGAATTACCATGGCTCGATTATGCACTTTTGGTAGAGGGAAATGTTGTTTCAGAAATTGATGAAGTTTGCGAACGCATTTTTAATAAAAAGTTTACTTTAAATCGAATTAAAGGCAAACTGAGATCAATTCCAATGCAAACGAATGGCGTTAAAGTAAGAATGACACGTAACGATTGGATTCGTGGAAAAAATGAAATTTCAGCAGCTTATAAAACCATGCTTGGAAATGCAAGTAATGAAATATTAATCGTTGCCAGTTATTTTATTCCATCTAGCCGACTATTAAAGATTCTTGTGCGAGCCAGTAATCGTGGGCGCAAGGTAAATATTGTTTTAGGAAAAATTAGTGATGTCCCCTTTATTAAACCTGCAACACAATACTTATATGGTAAATTATTGAGAAATGGAATTCGGATATTTGAATACAAAGAAGCGGTATTACATGCTAAGGTATGTGTTGTCGATCAAGAATGGGTAAGTATTGGATCACTCAATTTAAATCACCTGAGTGAAATGCTAAGTTTGGAATTAAATTTGGAAGTATTGGATTCATCTTTCGGCGCATCACTTAATAATGAATTTCACCAATTAATTCAACAGCATTGTGTGGAAGTTAATATTCTCGATTTTGAAAAAGAAAGAACAACTTTCTTAAAATTCAAAAGTTGCGTCTCCTATAAAGGTTTTGCTGCATTCATGCGAATCCTCTCTTTTTGAATCGTAAAAATCGAGTGATTAATATTTATATAAAGCGAAGAACATTAATTTCAAATAGAGAAAGGACACAAATGCTTAATATGAGAATGTCTTTTTTTGTTAGGACGTTTTTTGTTTTTTAGAAATTATGAGTTTTTAACTACTTACATTTCATTTGTCTTAAACTTGCAATAGAATTCATCTTTAATTAATAAGTAATATTTTTTAGTATGTTAACTTGTTGATTTGTAAATGAAATTAATTTTTGAATGGGTAATCGAATAGTCAATTTGATTACTACATTTGATATATCAGACTCAAAGAAAATAGGAGAATTCGTTTGTGCCTTTGTAGAATCTTTGGGAATATCATTTTGAACTGGGGGTGTTTGGTTAATTATTGAAAATTAGGTGGTGATCAATTGGCAAACAAAAAGAGTAAAGACATTTCAAAATTTCTGGGTTAGTTTTAGTTGGCTATTATTATTTAAAAATATTGCTTAACCTTTAAAACCTATTTGTATGAAAAAATTAATTGCATTTACTTGGTTTTTACTCCAACTAACTTTTGGATTTAGCCAAAGTATCAACGATGTTGAATTTCGTTCGATAGCTACCTCTAATCTGGACAGTCTTACGAGTAGTTTTGTCGTCAGTTTGTCGGATTCAACTCAAATAGATAAAGTCGAAATTGAACTTGGCTCAACTGAAGGTCAAAATGATTTAATAAATCAAAATTTTGATTTTGACAGTAACGCTAATCTTCCAAGCGGATTTTCTTATCTGAGAATTGGAATAGAGTTAGTTTGGAAACAGGAACAATTCCAACATTTCCAACTTTCTTTGGTCGAGCTCGATTAAAATTATCGAATGGGCAGTATACCTCCTATTTTTCTTTTACAGCAAATTAATTTAAGATAAAATTTAACTTTAAATCCACTTCCCATGAAAAATATCATAGGCATTTTATTAACATGCATAATTTTAAATTCTTCAGCATTGCAGGTAATTATACCTGGACAGGCACAACAAATACGAATTGGGGACAAGTACAAACTGGTCCTCAACGGTGTTCCGGATCATCGATACATTAATATTAATTCGACCACAAATTCTCTAACTCTAACAGCACATCAAACTGTAAAAAGATTAGTTATAAATTCTGGAGTTCTTGATTTAGGAGGGGATACGTTAACTGTCTCCACTTCATCTGGATTAAATGGTGGGACAATTAACAATGGTTTTTTGTGCAACTGTACAGCTTAGTGAATTTCAATGGCACTACATTCGGTGCAGTTGTAGCGGACAAATAAAATTGAGTGGCTGTGTCTTTAATAGTTTCTGCATCTTTTGAGCATATTGGCTCTGCTTCTGGACGGTCAGGATACTTTACGGAGTACACATAAAATTCCGGGACCACCCTTTACGTTTGGCAGGCTGATCCTGATACTTTAAACCGATGTATATTATAATTTTCCCCTTCCGGTTCCGGCTTTTCAACTTTCTCTGGTGCGACTTATTTCACCGGACATTGAAATAAGTTCTACCTCTCTTTGGTATAGCTTTAGTGGTTCCGGGATGAGTTCACACTAGCTTGGCGCGATTCGTGGGTGCAGGTTCAGGGTTGGATATTCCGCCCAAAATTGACCCCTCCATTTCGGAGCAAAGTGACCCCTTTGTTTCAGCGCAAACTGACCCCCTCGTTTCGGACCAAACTGACCCCCTGTTATCAACATTTTCACGTAGCACTTTTTTATACTAATTTTCTTGCTTAACCAAAGATATAGGTTTTTATTTTTTTATTTCAATTTCTTCATTAATTACTTTTTTCTTTCTCATCGATTCTCCGTTCATTTCAACCCGATGGGCATCGTGAACTATTCGATCTAAAATAGCATCAGCGATGGTTTGTTCTCCGATTACTTCGTGCCACATATTTACTGGAACTTGTGATGTAAACATCGTTGAAGCCTTGCCATGACGATCTTCGATGATTTCCATGAGCACTGTTCTGCTTGCACTATCTAAGGGTTGTATTCCAAAATCATCAATGAGTATTAAATCCTGCTTTTCTATTTTTACTAGTTCCTTAAGGTAGGATCCGTCTGCTTTGGCCATTTTCATTTTGGCAAACAACTTGGTGCTGTGTAAATACATTATTTTATAACCTAATGAGCAGGCTTGATGTCCTAATGCCGATGCTAAATAGCTCTTGCCTATGCCCGTGCTACCAGTAATAATAACGTTCTCTTTTCTCTTAATAAAGTTGCAATCTGCTAATCGCATTACCTGATTTTTATCCAATGTTCGTTCATGATCATAGCTAATCTGTTCTATCGAAGCTTTGTATCGGAAGTGAGCTCGTTGTACGCTACGTTCTAGTTTTCTATTGTAACGTTCGTCCCATTCCGCTTCAACCAATTGCGATATCATTTCATCGGCAGTAGGTCTTGCACACCTCCTTTTCCATCGTGCTTCGGAAGGCTCTTGCCATTCCAGTGAGCTTCATAGTGCTCATTTTTTCTAATGTGTTTGTGTTCATTTTTTTTGTTTTTTTTGATTAGTTAAACTTTATTGATAATAATCTTTTCCTCTTATGTTTTCATGTTTTGGCATTTCAATGGAACTATCTTCATGCGATTGACGATCCAACCCTTTTTGCAATATGTTCTCTATGGTTTTATAATTATACCAGCCCACTTCTCGTGCCCGCTGACAAGCTTTAATAAGCCTTTGGTTGCCTACTCTTTTCGCAAATGATAAAATTCCTTGACAAGACTTATATGCTTGCTCTGGATGAGGTTTTTTCATGAGTACTTGTTGTATGTAATGTTCTACATCAGGATGTATTTCTCTTGCTTGACCCAGGAACTTCTCAGGATTCCAGTCCATTTGATTTTGATAAGCCTCGGGCATGTGCTGGGCAACCGTTGTATAATTGTGTGGACTTTTTATGCGCTGATGCTCTGCTATGATTTCATATTTATAATAAATCTGTATCATCGATCTGGAATAAAGTAGTTTTACTTTTTTTTCCAATGTAAGCATATAGTTTCGCTATAATATTGTCCCTTGTAAGGATCACGCGGCTATTCTTCATCACCGTCACATGTGCACTGGCAAACAGTCAAAGCGACGCTCGGTCAAAGTGGTTGAAGTTTTGTTTTTCATTTCTTCGAACTGCTGTCTTCGAGAGTACGTTCGTCCCTGGAATAGTTTATTGTTGTGTGTTTCCAAGTGCTCTTTGATCTTTTGATTGAGCTGCTCAAGACTCGTGGAAAGTTCTTCACCAAGCAATGCATAAATTCTACGGTATGATATTTTAACTGCACCCTCTACTAATGCTTTGTCCTTTGGTTTATAGGCTCTGGCGGGATTCACTGCCATGCCATAATGGTCTGCAAAAGCTTCAAAATTTTCATTCAACTTGGGTTCATAACGATGACTTTTTATTACTGCCGATTTTAAGTTATCAGGTACAATAGCACTTGGCGCTCCACCAAAATAATAGAGCGCATTTTCGCTGGCACTAATAAAATCCTCCAACTTTTGACTCCTTCAGCTTCTACATAGGTGAGTTGACTAGCACCTAAAATCGCAACAAACACTTCAACCGATACGATTTCACCCGTATGTTGATCGATCCCTTTTAATTTTTCAAGGAAATCAATAAACATTTTGTCGCCTACTTTATGCTCCATATGCATGGATGGAATAAACTTTTTCTTCCAAATGCTGTAGTAGTGATAATAGGATGTTTGTTGATATCCGTCAGCGTTTTCTTTGATGTAATCTTGCCATAATAAATATAGGGTTACACCTCGCTTTTTTAGTCGACGTTCCTCTCTATCAAAAAATGAAAACAAAGTTTGCATACGCTGAGTTGCATCCAATGGCAAAGGGATTTCTGATCGAAAGAGTTCATCCAACTGCTGATCATTAATGGTCAACAATGTGTTTTCTTCCAATCTCATTAGACGCACCTGTTGCAAATAGCGCTTAATGGTATTCCGTGAAACGGATGTGTTTTGAGCAATTTTCTTGGTGCCTAGACCTTGAAAATGCAGTTTTAAGATTTGTCGTAGTTTGCTCATGTTAATCTGTTTATTGGCCATTTCTGTTTATATTTGATGGGGCTTGAAGCAACACCAATTATTGGTACAGATGACAATAAAATCAGATAAAAATGAACTACGTGAAGGGGTCAGTTTGGAACGGAAAGAGGGGGTCTGTTTAAAAAGAAATCAGGGGGTCAGTTTGGTCCGAAACAAGGGGGTCAATTACGACCGAAAACAGGGGGTCAGTTTGAGCGGAATTTCCATTTTGACTTCGAAATAATAAATATCGATGGCAAATTAGTTGAAAGACAAAGTTCTATTAATGCCCCGAAAGTAACAATAAATACTGCAAAGTATGCAAGTGGGTATTTATACATTAAAGTTAGTGTTGAAGGAAACATTAACCTCTTAATTCTAATTACTCATTAGATTGAAAAAAAGTTATAATCTTCTTTGTTTTAATTTTAATTTCTAAATCACCATGCCCGGCTCAATTCACCGATCGGGTATGGTGTTTTGGAGATCTGTAAAGATGGAGTTTAATGGAGGTGGAGTGAGTATTAATAATCCATCAAGCATATTTTCTTTAAAGCCTACTTCTACAATAAGTGATTCATTAGGAAATTTATTATTTTATGTTGGAACGTACTCTGACCAACCTGATGTTTTGAATAATTATACTGGAGCAGTATTCAATAATAATGATCAGATCATCCTTAATGGTGATAGTATAAATATTGAGGAAATCGAAAATAGTGGAACTATTATTTTACCATTAGAGAGGGAGACTCAGGTTTTGTATTATTCACCATCGTAATTATCAAAACATTAACAATTTTTTTTTTATGGAGTCTTGTTAAAGATTCAAGTGGAATATTAAAAGTTATTTCTAGAATAATATTTTTAGAAAATGTTAGTTTTGCACCTAAGATTGATGCAGTTAAACACGGAAACGGTAAGGCTTGGTGGTTAGTTACTCATTCAATTGAGGCGGATACTTTTTATATTTATTTAATTGACTCAAATGGTATTAATCCTCCAATAAAACAACAAATTGGTTCATATTATTCTATAACTCATCCTTATCAAGGAGTAATTGGTGAAATGGTGTTTTCAAAATATGGCAATTTTTTGGCTGCTGTAAGTACAGAAGTTATTGATATTTTCAATTTTGATAGATGTAGTGGACAATTAAGTAATTATCAAAATTTAATGACTCTACCCATTAGCCACCCTGATAAAGTATATTGGTCTTGTTCTTTTTCTTCTAATGAAAGGTACTTTTACACTTCTAATTTATCTTTTCAAAATCCACCAGGGAGTAATATTCAACACACTTTGCAGTTTGACATGCAGGCGGCATCTGTAGTGAGTTCCAGATGTACTGTTTTCAGTATAAACAGCGATTATGTAACATGGCAACATCAATTGGGTCCTAATGGAAAAATATATTTAGCTAGAGGTAGATCTGCATTTCCAACATTTGCTTTAGATACGGGCTCCACTTTTTTAGCAGTTATAGAGAATCCTAATGATTCTTGTCCTGGATTGATATTTAATTTATATGGTCAGAGTCTAGATGGAAGACGTAGTCTAGCGAGCTTACCCAATAACCCTAACTATGAGTTGGGAAAATTGGAACCTAATGGGTGCAGTACAGCCATTATTGAAAATTCATCCTCTTCTCCGCCCTGGATAGTTTACCCAAATCCAGCAAATGAAATAATAAACATTCAATCCAATAGTTTAAGTGGATTAACAGGAAACTTCGTCTTATTTCTTACACAGGTCAAGTATTGTATAGCTCAAATTTGAAAGGCACAATGAAATTAAGTATTCCTATGGACAATTTTTCAAGTGGGTGTTGTTTTTTTTGAAGGTGAAGGAAAGCGGTGGAGTCAGCGAGTCGTAATAGAATAAAAAGGTAATTCTAAATCAGCAGCTGCGCTCTTAGTTCGATAATTTGCCCAAATTACCAGCTTTGTTTCAGCGCAAACTGACCCCCTTGTTTCGGAGCAAACTGACCCCCTGTTATCGACATTTACTCACTACACTTTTTTATGCTAATTTTCTTAATTGACCAAAGATAGATTTTTTTCAGTTTCTTCATTTATTACTTTTTTCTTTCCTATCTGTTCTCTGTTCATTTTAACCCGAATAGCGTCATGAACTATTCTCTGAATAACTTTTGCACTCAATAATCATTAAATTTGCCCCGTGTTAAAATACAACGCCCCTTTAGTAATCACAAACGAAGGCCCCGCACTTTCTAATGTGTGTGTATTTGTTTTACCAGATGGCACCATTGCAGAGATCGCAAGTGATTTTAATGATGATGCAGTTTTTTTAGAGGGTGTATTGATTCCAGGTTTTGTGAATACACACTGTCATTTGGAATTATCTCATCTAAAGAATGAGTTAGCACCCAATAAGGAGGGAATGAAGGGATTCATCCAACAACTATTTTCAAAGCGATTTCAAACAGAAGATGCAGAGCAGATATCTTCAATGTTTACTGCCGACACTGAAATGTGGAGTCAGGGAATTGTTGCGGTTGGCGATATTTCAAATTTTAGCAGATCAACTATTGTAAAATCAGAAAGTAAGATTTATTATCATACGTTTATTGAATTGCTAGGATTAAATCCCGCTTTTGCAAATACCATTGTGGAGAAGGGATTGGCACTGAAGCAAGAGTTTTTGAATGGGAAGAATGGTAAAGCTTCATTAACTCCACACGCACCGTATTCTTGTCCAACCGAATTATTGGATTTGCTTTTTAAAAATGTAAATGCCAATGATCCTATTACTATTCATATGCAGGAGTCGATGGATGAATTGCAATTTTGTAAAGATAAATCAGGACCACTTGCAGATTTTTTTAATGACAGTGGAATTTCTTTCGCTGACTTTGTTCCCTTTGGTGAAGTTTCTCCTTTGCAAAAATTATTACCGCTCTTCCCTCAAAATAAATTACAACTAGTCCATAATACGTATACTACCGAAAAGGAAATTCAACAGGCAAATAGCATCCACCCTAATTTGTTTTGGTGCGTTTGTATTGGAGCGAATCTTTTTATCAATAATAAAGTTCCACCAGTCGATTTGATGTATAAGAATAATTGTACCATCACCATTGGCACAGATAGTCTAGCCTCAAATACACAATTGTCGATTCTAGAAGAAGTAAAGTGCATTCACAAACACTTTCCATCAATCCCCTTTGAAGTACTTGTAAAAGCCGCCACAGCGAACGGTGCTGCATTTCTCGGTATCGAGAATGGATTTGGAAAAATTAAAGTTGGCTATAAGCCTGGATTGGTGTTATTGGAAAATATAAACGTCCTTCAACCCCAATTTCATGAACAAGTGAAGTGTAAACGAATAAAATAAGACTTTGTGAGCAACTTTAGCGAAGAGAAAGCGACCGAATGGCTTAGCGCCTCTGCGTCCCGATAGCTATCGGGATTGCGAGAAATATTAGCGTAGTAAAACCTTAGCGAGAAAATTTGGCAGAGTGAAAATGGCGAAGAGAAAAGATGTATTCGTGTGCGATTAAATTATTGCAAGCATATTGTTCAAGCCTCTCCCTAACCCTCTCCAGGGAGAGGGAATTATAAAATTATATATAACTACCAATCATCAGTTTTAGCTGAAGGCGCTGTTGTCATTGCTTTCTCCAAACTCGATAAAATACGATTTACTTCTGTTTGAGTTTGCTGTAAATAAGATTCGAAATTAGGTTGGTAGGAACTTGAGGTTTTGTCCATCCATCTTTCTGAAGCAAAATAAGATTGTTGCTTCCAGTTTATCTCCGTCAATTCATAACGGTAACGCCCCTCCTTAAATTGAAGTTTTAAACTATACATCACATTCCCTGCATCTGTTACGGGTGTTTTTTTGTCGGCTGGATTTGAAATTTTAAATCTTGCTTTGCAAAGAATAAATCCATTTACAGAATCCCGTTCATGAATCACATCCGTTGGATTTTTATAAAAAGTAGAAGCCCATGTGAGCGCTCGTTGGTATAACTCATAGAAGTAGTATTTCCTACTTCTATCACTTCAGTGAAACTGATAAGATTTGTTTTAGGATCAAGAGGAAGCTTGGTCGTATTCTCTTGTGCGAAGTTCGCAATGGGTGTTAGGAGCAACACCATCATCACCATTAAGATTTGTTTTTGCATGACTTTCATTAAACGTAAAAATACGAAAAAAAATTATCCGCTGTTTACTGGAATTTTAAGTTTTGTTCCACTTCGAATTCCATTCGATCTGCCAATTTTATTTATTTTCTTCAATTCCTTTAAATCAGTACGATAGCGTTGTGCTATATTCCATAAAGTATCGCCAGGTTGAACAATATGATAAATAAATTCACTTTTCGTTTTGGAAATTTCGTTTCGCTTTTTGGAAGGAACTTGCTTGGTCGAATCTTTAATTTCTATCGTTGAATCAGATTTTAGCTCGCCATTTTTATGCGGTACGTGCTCGCTCGTTAATGTGGTTTCAATTTGTTCTGTAGAATCAGGAGTGGTTTCTAAATCGGCTACACTCTCTTCTGGATCAACAACGAGCTTCACCTGAATTCTTTTCTTCACCGTTGAATAAACATACAAGGTTTGTCCTGGACGAATGGTTGAACTTCTCAGTTTGTTCCACTTCGATAATTCGTTTACGGTTACATTATATCGATTAGCAATTTTTCCTAGGTTGTCACCATTTCGTACTCGATGCCCTTTCTTTACTTTTTGAGTTACCGTTTTATAGGTGTATGCATAGCTTTCATCACTCGCATTGTCAGGAGCTTTTAATTCGATATGAGGTGTGATAAACGCAAGCCCACGTTGAACACTATCTAAAAATAATTTCGAATCGTATAATTCAGGATTCGTTTCTCCTAAACGACCTAACTTAATAGCGTCGTAATAGGTGTTCATCATGTTCGCCACTATTCCATTTCTAATCCATGGACCTCTGCATCCAAATACGACACTGATCAATCGATGTTCACCACGTTTGGCTGAAGCCACTAAACAAAATCCTGCAGCCTTAGTGTATCCCGTTTTAATTCCATCTACTTCTTGACCGTAGTTAATGACAAGTCCATTGTGATTACGAAAACTAATATTTCCTTTTCCATTGTTGACGTTGATAAATGGAATGGATGAAATCTCAACGAGCTTAGGATATTTCAGCATCTCGATCCCTAATAGAAGTTGATCTCTTGCGGTGCTCGTATTATCTGGAACAGATCTTCCACCTGGCAAACCAGAGGTATTGTAGTATTGAGTTTGCGTCATTCCCAACTCAAGAGCTTTTGCATTCATCCGATTTACGAACGTACTCACATCTCCCGAACAATGTTTAGCAATCCACACCGTACTTTCATTGTGTGAAGCAACAAGAGCCATCTTCAGAATATCTTCAAATGAATATTTTTCTTCAACGGTATAAGTGGTATAACGTCTACGACGTAATCTCTTTTTGTAAGTTCTAGTAACCGTGATTCGATCGTCGAGGCAAACATACCCCGAATTCAAATCTTCCATCGCTAATAAACAAACCATCATTTTGGTTAAAGAAGCAATGGGAGCAGGCGCATCCATTTCTTTTTCCCAAAGAATTTTTTTTCGCTCCACATCATACAATAATCCCGCTCTTACTTCTCGTTCATTGGTGATTAATCCATCTACCTTATCAAAATTAAAATGAGAAATTTGGATAGGAGAAAGTGTGTCTGTCCCACCATCAGCTGCCGAAAGTTGAAGAAAAGAAAATACCATCAACAAGTTCAACAGGAAAATTCCTCGATGAAACGGTTGTGAGTAATTGCTTTTAGAGTGCATCTTTACAATGATAGGTTTTTCAGAAGTGGAATTTTGCTTCTATTCAATTAGAATTAAACAATAACTTGTTAGTTTTATTGTACGTATTGCTTAATCATGGAGTTGCGCAAAATAAGGGGGTGTTTGGTGAATTTATATTGATAATCTTACAAAATTAGAAAAGGGTAAAATGAATCTGATTTGTCTGAAACATTTTAAAGATTTTAATGAATCATTTTACATCTATTAGTACCGATGCTATCTGAATATCGGATGGTACTGTAATTTTGATATTGCTTTCTTCGCCCTCTACCAGATGCACTTTGTGTCCTGCTGCTTCATAGATGGAGGCCTCATCAGTAAAAGATTCTACCTCTATGGTAACGAAAGCTTTCTTGATTTCATTGCTCTTGAAGACTTGCGGGGTTTGAACCGATCGATAATCTTCTCTTGAAACTGCTTTGCTGCCTTCAGACGATATAATTCTTAAAGAATCCTTACAGGTAATGATGGGCACGGCTGATCCTTCTTTTTCACAGGTATCGAAAAGACTGTTAATGAGTTCAGTAGAGCATAGTGGTCGAACGGCATCATGGATAGCAACTAAAGAATTTTCGGGTACTAACTTTAATCCATTAGCAACCGATTGCGCTCTGCTTTGACCTCCTGCCACGAGCTGATGTTTCGGAATATCTAATAAAATAGAACACTGGTCTTCCCAATAATCCATAAAATCAGGATTCATAACAACGATAACTTGCACTCCTGGAAGAGTAAATCGACGTAATGTATGTACTAAGATAGCTTCGCCATGAAGGAGCAAAAATTGTTTGGGAAGGCTGCCCAACATTCGAGTGCCTTTTCCACCTGCCACCAAGATGACATAGCGATTCATTTAGTCGAGGATCAATAAAGCATCTCCATAGCTGAAGAAACGATATTTTTCCTTCTGAGCTACTTTGTAGGCTTCCATCACTAAATCATAACCTCCAAAAGCAGTTGTCATCATCAATAAAGTAGACTCAGGCATATGGAAATTCGTAATCATCATATTCGCGATACTGAAATCGTATGGAGGGAAAATAAATTTATTTGTCCATCCTTCATTCGCCTTCAATTCACCCATGGTACTCACCGATGATTCCAAAGCGCGCATGGCGGTAGTGCCTACGGCACAAATATTCTTCTTTTTAGCTAAAGCTCTGTTCACAATTTCTACGGCTTTGCTATCCACAGCAAATTGTTCCGAATCCATTTTATGTTTCGTCAAGTCTTCAACTTCTACCGGACGAAAAGTTCCTAAGCCCACGTGTAAAGTTACTTCAGCTAAATCCACACCTTTTAACTCTAAACGCTTTAAAAGTTCACGACTAAAATGCAATCCAGCAGTGGGAGCAGCAACAGCACCTTCGATTTTTGCAAATACAGTTTGGTAACGCTCTTTATCTGCAGGTTCTGCTTTTCTTTTGATGTATTTTGGAAGCGGAGTGTGACCTAGTTGTTCGATAACATCTCTGAATTCTGCAGAGGTACCATCAAACAAGAAACGTAATGTTCTACCTCTTGAAGTAGTATTGTCAATTACCTCGGCAACTAACATATCGTCGTCACCAAAATAAAGTTTGTTGCCAATTCTAATTTTACGAGCAGGATCTACTAATACATCCCAAAGCTTACTCTCGGCATTAAGCTCACGAAGTAAGAAAACTTCAATCTTCGCTCCAGTCTTTTCCTTGTTTCCATAAAGACGTGCAGGGAAAACTTTTGTATTGTTTAATACCATCACATCTCCGTCGTCGAAGTAGTCAAGGATATCTTTAAAAGTCTTGTGTAAAATTTTTCCTGTCTTACGGTGTACCACCATTAAACGGGATTCATCTCTATTAGAAGCAGGATGATTGGCAAGGAGTTTCTCGTTGAAACCAAATTTGAATTTAGTTAACTTCATAGCTTACGGGCTGAGTATTTGGGTTGATCCTTCATGAAAAAGAAAGATCGTATTTAGTAAGATTTAAGTAAGATTCCGTTAAATCGGGATGCAAAGATACGTCTATTATTGAGGTTTTCGGTATAGATGTATGTGTAATAAATTGAAAAACAATAAGTAAAAACTTTAGTCGACTGTATCTTATTGGTTGTTAGTCGATTCATTTTCCGATTCTTTCAATTTTTCTTTTTTCAATTGATAATGTTTGATCACATCTTCAATAGTAAAGGCATCCTTCAGTAAATAGTTGCCAATTCTAGTCCTGCAAAGTGCTTGAAGGTAGGCTCCAACCCCTAAGTCTTGACCAATATCTCGAGCCAAAGCCCGAATATATGTCCCCTTGCTGCATACTACACGAAAATGGACGAGGGGTAATTCACATCCTACTAATTCAAATTCAGGTATCGTTAAACTTCGTGGTGGAAGTTCTAGGGATTCTCCTTTTCGTGCGGAGACATATGCCCTTTTTCCTCCTTGCTTGATCGCAGAGTGCATGGGAGGAATTTGTTGAATTTCTCCTGTGAACTTTTTAAAAGTATTTCGGATAGCCTCTTCCGTTATGTGGCTAATATCAAATTGTTGATCTATTTCGGTTTCTAAATCAAAAGAAGGTGTTGTTGCCCCTAAGTAAAAAGTTCCCGTGTATTCCTTTTCGTCACTCTGAATTTGTTCAATGGTTTTTGTTTTTTTTCCTGAACAAAGAATGAGTAATCCGGTAGCAAGGGGATCTAACGTTCCCGCATGACCGACCTTTTTTGCTTTCGAGAGCCAACGAACCTTATTCACCACATCAAAAGAGGTCCATGTTAAAGGCTTATTTATTAAAAGCACTTCTCCTTCCGGACTTTCTAAATTCATGGTTAAATCAATTGTAAATCTACTCCCAATATGGAGAGAATGATAATCAAAACACCTACAAAAATTCGATAATATCCAAAGTATAGAAAACCATATTTAGTTAAAAAAGCAATGAATGATTTGATGGCAATCGCAGCGACAATAAATCCAACAACATTTCCAATTAAGAGTAAATTCACCTGTTCAGGACTTACGCCAACACCCGTTTTTGCAAATTTGAATACTTTGTAAATGGTGGCGGCAAACATAGTAGGTACCGCTAAAAAGAAAGAGAATTCTGCAGCAGTTTTTCGGTCTAATTTGGCTACCATTCCACCTATAATTGTGGCTGCCGATCTTGAAATGCCAGGGATCATGGCGATGCATTGAAACATACCAATTTTAAATGCTCTTGAGTATGTAACGTTTTTTGCGCCATCACCTTCTCCGCCTTTCACCCATGAGTCAATGAACACAAACACAACACCTCCAGCTAAGAGCGTAAACGCAACAACTAAAACATTAGATAATAACATGTCGATAATATCATCCATTAAAAAACCAAGTATAGCAGCAGGCATAAAGGCGATCCAAAGTTTTTTATAAAAATTAATACTTTGTAAAAACCGTTTGTAATACAGAGCAACCACACTTAGTATCGCTCCAAATTGAATGGCCACAGTAAATGTTTTTGTAAATGGATCAGATGCAATTCCCATCAAAGAGGATGCAATGATCATATGACCCGTTGAGGAAACGGGAAGAAATTCCGTAATACCCTCTATAATCGCGAGAATAATGGCTTCAACGACGGTCATCGAAATTAATCAGCCTTTTTTACAATGGCATAAATTCCTAATGCATACCCTGCCATCACTACAATAGGAGCAAGTGTAATTCTTCTGAAGCTAAATACTTCTTCGTTAAAAACATTGGGGTCACTCGACTTTCCACCAGCCATTAAAAAATAGCCAATCAGAAGTAATCCTATAGAGATAAATAATAAAATATAATTCTCTCTTCCAAAAGCAAATGCTGCTGCATCTATTCTTTCATCTGATGTTCCTGGTTTTGAAACATTCGGTTTTTTTGTAGTCTGATTCTTTGACATAATTATTTTAATAGATGTTATCTGTGCGGTAACGAAGATATTTATTCACTGCGAACCAAGTGGATACAAAGGAAAGAATAATTCCTGTTACAATCATTCCAATGGCTACATATCCAAGAATTTGAACGTCTTGAATTAGGCTTATTTCGGGAAGTTTTACGGAAATACCGTAAAGTAATCCAGCAAGCAAGATTACCGCAATCAGTCCTCCTATAAACCCATTAAATATGCTCTTTAGTAAAAATGGCTTCAAAATGAATCCCTTTGTAGCCCCAACTAATAGCATGCTTTTTATTAGTAATCGTCTGGCATATAGCGATATGCGAATGGTGTTATTGATCAAAGTGATTGAAACCAAGATCAAAAGAGAACTGAAAATTAGGAGAATCCATGAAATGGTTTTTAAATTTCTATTAACACTTTCTATTAAGGAAGGTTGGTATTGTACTTCGTTAATAGTCGGGTGCTTTTGAATGGATGAAATAAAACTAGCAACCGTTTTTTCATCAGCAAATTCAGCCTTTAACCGGATGTCAATACTTGGATAAAGTGGATTATGTCCCAAAAAGGTGATAAAATCTTCCCCCAAATCTTTTTTTAATACTTCAGCAGCTTCTTCTTTTGAAATTAGCTGATAACTTTTGATGTATTGCGTTGTGCTTAGGCGATTTAAGAGGTCGTTGATTTGTGTGCTATCAGCATCTGGATTGATAATCAATGAAATACCAATGTTTTCTTTTACATAATTGCTCACTTGATTCGCTTGCAATAATAAAACTCCCAAAACACCTAAAAGGAAGAGCACCAACGACATACTTATCATAATGGATAAGCGTGAGGAGCGTTGTGTCTTTCGGATGAGTTTCTTTTCTTCAGTCATAACAGGCCAACAAAACTATTAAATTATACTTTGCTTTTTTAGAGTGCTATTAAGAATTATCCACCCTTGGTTTTTGAACTTATTGGAAGTAAAGTTAAGTTCACTAATTTATTGTACAATACCGACCTACATAGACTTAGATTGTTCTTCATGGGTGATGTCTAAAGCAGTAGGTTTTCTTTCAAATGCGATTTATACACAGTAACGGTATATTCTATTGAGCTATTTCAATTGTAGCCTCGGTATTACTAACTTCGTAGCCCTTGATTAGAATGGTATGACGGAGTATAATTTCAGAGATATAGAAGACAAATGGCAGCGTTATTGGCGTGAGAATAAATCGTATAAAAGCGAAATTGTTAACGACAAGAAGAAGTATTATGTGCTGGATATGTTCCCTTACCCAAGTGGAGCAGGACTGCATGTAGGACATCACTTAGGATATATTGCCTCTGATATTGTTTCTCGTTATAAAAAATTGAGAGGATTTAATGTGTTGCATCCTATGGGATATGATGCATTTGGATTACCTGCTGAGCAATATGCTATTCAAACGGGTCAACATCCTAAAATTACGACCGAACAAAATATAGCTCGTTACCGTGAGCAACTGGATAGAATTGGTTTTTGTTTTGATTGGTCGAGAGAGATTCGTACTTGCGAGCCTGAATATTATAAATGGACACAATGGGTTTTTATTCAATTGTTCAATTCATGGTTTAATTGCGTAACGAAGAAAGCAGAATCGATAGAGGAATTAATTACAGTTTTTAGTACAAAAGGATTTAATTGCGCCGACCCCCAATATTTAACAGGTGATATTGAAAAGGCAGTAGTTTCTTTTTCTGCCGATGAGTGGAATGGTAAATCGGAAATGGAAAAGTCGGATATTTTATTGAATTTCCGATTAGCCTATTTGAGTAATGCCATGGTGAATTGGTGTCCTAAGTTGGGTACCGTGCTTGCGAACGATGAAGTTAAAGATGGAGTTTCCGAACGTGGAGGGTTTCCAGTTGAAAAAAAAATGATGAAGCAGTGGAGTTTGCGCATCACGGCTTATGCCGATCGTTTGCTTGCTGATTTAGATGATTTGGATTGGCCAGATTCAGTAAAAGAAGCGCAACGCAATTGGATTGGAAAATCAGAAGGGACGAGTATACGGTTTGAAGTAATTTCCAATGATGAAAGTAATGATCAAGCTGATCATTACTCGATTTCTCATGCGGCTTCTCCAGACAATAAAGAGATGAAAGATCATCGATATTCTGATTCAAAATCCTATTCCCATTTAAAGAAATTTTCTAGAGAGAATAAATTAAATCCAACAGAAGCTGAAGAAGTTTTGTGGCAAGCGTTACGTCGAACTTCTTTAGGTTTTAAATTTCGTAGACAGTATCCAATAAGTAAGTATATTCCTGATTTTGTTTGTTTAGATCCAAAACTGGTTATCGAAGTTGATGGTGGAATTCATAAGGAATTTAGTCAAAGGGAAAATGATGCAAATAAAAACGCGGAATTGAATTTCTATGGCTTTGATGTATTAAGATTTAAAAATGAAGAAATATTAAACGATATTGAAAATGTATTAGTATTAATTTCAAATCGTCTTAATGAACTAAAAAATAATCCCCCCTCGCCTTTGGAGAGGGGGCTAGGGGGAGAGGCTGGAGCATTAGGAAATCGAGATTTTACTGATGCAAGTACCGAACAAGCTCCTTCGAATATTAAAAATGAAAGTTCGCATATAGCTCAAGCCTCTCCCCAACCCTCTCCAGAGGAGAGGGAGCTAGATGAGGGGGCTAGAGCACTAGGAAATCGAGATTTTTCTAATGAAAATACTGAGCAAAATTCTTCGGATATAAAAATTGAAAGTTCCCAGTCAAATCAAGCCTCTCCCCAACCCTCTCCAGAGGAGAGGGAGCTAGATGAGGGGGCTAGAGCACTAGGAAATCGAAATTTTTCTAATGAAAATACGGAGCAAAATTCTTCGGATTTTAAAAATGAAAGTTCTCATTCAAATCCCCCCTCGCCTTTGGAGAGGGGGCTAGGGGGAGAGGCTAGAACTTTAGGAGAAAATAAAATTACAAATGATGGAATAAATCAAGATTCTTCCGAAGATGTTAATTATAGGCACCATACAAATATAGCCTCTCCCCTCCCGATAGCTATCGGGACCTCTCCAGAGGAGAGGGAGCTAGAAGTAGGGGCTAGTACATTAGGAAATCGAGAATCTCTTTCCATCGAAGTCTTCACCACCCGTCCCGACACCATTTTCGGGGTTTCGTTTGTAACACTTGCACCTGAACATGAATTAGTAAATATCATAACGTCGGCGGAGTACCGAAGTGCGGTTCAAGAGTATGTGGAAGCATCTTCAAAAAAATCGGAACGCGAGCGTCAAACAGAAGTGAAGAAGGTAAGTGGACAATTTACTGGCGCATACGTGGCTCACCCTTTTACAGGCGCAAAAATTCCAGTGTGGATCGGTGAATATGTTTTAGTAGGATATGGTACAGGCGCTGTCATGGCAGTTCCTGGGCATGATCAAAGAGATTATTTGTTTGCAAAACATTTTAATTTACCCATTCAAGAAGTAGTAAGTGGTGGCGACTTAACACAAGAAGCTTATGTTGCGAAGGAGGGTATGCTGGTGAACTCTGATTTTTTAAATGGTCTTGATGTAAAAGCAGCCGTGAAGAAAGCCATCTATGAAATTGAAAAAAAAGGAATAGGAAAAGGTCAGGTGAATTATCGTTTGCGAGATGCAGCTTTTGGTCGGCAACGTTATTGGGGTGAACCCATTCCTATTTATTACGAAGATGGAATCCCAAAAACTATTTCGGAATCCGACCTTCCTCTTGTTCTTCCCGAAATTGATAAGTTTCAACCTACTGAAAGCGGCGAACCTCCGTTAGCAAGAGCAGCTGACTGGAAGTATAAAGGCAAATTTAATTATGAAACGACAACGATGCCTGGGTGGGCCGGTTCGAGTTGGTACTTTTTACGCTATATGGATTCCAAGAATGAAAAGGAATTTGTATCTAAAGAAGCAGTGAATTATTGGCAGCAAGTAGATTTTTATTTGGGAGGTGCTGAACATGCAACAGGTCACTTATTGTATGTGCGTTTCTGGACAAAGTTCTTGTATGACTTAAATCTTATTCCTTGTAAAGAGCCCGCGAAGAAATTGATCAATCAAGGAATGATTCAAGGAGTGAGTGCGTTTGTTTATCGTATTAATGGTACCAATAAGTTTGTTTCTGATGGATTAAAAAATCAATATGAAACTACAGCTTTGCATGTTGATATTAGTATAGCACCAAATCATATTTTGGATATTGAAAAGTTCAGATTGTGGCGTGAAGATTTTAAGAGTGCAGAGTTTGTTTTGGAAGGTGATCAATACAAGTGTGGTGCTGAAGTCGAAAAAATGTCGAAGAGCAAATACAATGTGGTTAATCCCGATGATATCATTGAGGAATATGGTGCGGATACGCTGCGTTTGTATGAGATGTTTTTAGGTCCATTGGAGCAAAGTAAACCATGGAGTACACAAGGAATTAGTGGCGTTCATAATTTCTTGCGTCGTGCTTGGCGCTTGTTTCAAATTGAAAATGGAGCCTGTAAGTTAAGTGACGATGCTCCCTCAGCGGCTGAATTAAAAGTATTACATAAAACCATCAAGAAAGTAGAGGAAGATGTGGAACGATTTTCATTCAACACTACCATCAGCGCATTTATGATTTGTTTGAATGAGTTGAGTGATTTGAAATGTAATAAACGACAAATTCTTGAACCTTTTACGATTCTACTTTCTCCTTACGCACCGCATTTTGCAGAGGAGTTGTGGAGTTTATTAGGCCATAAAGAAAGTATTACTAAAGCAAGTTTTCCTATTTGGAAGGAAGAGTATTTAGTAGAAAATGAGTTTGCGTATCCTATATCCATCAATGGAAAAGTGAAATTTAAAATTAACTTATCCCTTCAATTAAGTAAAGAAGAAGTGGAAAAGAATGTGATGGGTTCGGAAGAGTTAGGAAAGTTTATGCAGGAAATCCAAGAAAATAATTGTGGTCCCCGGACGTATAGTAAATATTGTAGTTTAGATTTTTCTGTTAGAGGTAATCCGTCTCACAGAAAATTTATTGATTAATAAAATAAAAAAAGAATAGCATGCAATTATTATTACAACATATCGAAGCACTTATCTTTGCATCTGAGCACCCCATCACAGGTGATGAAGTTTTATCTTGTCTTAAAACGGTTTATGGATGGGAATTAAAGAAAGAACAATTTCAAAGTTTAATTTCTGAATTGAAAGAGAAGTATGCGTCCGAAGATCATTCTTTTGAATTAATTGAAATTGCAGAGGGTTTTCAATTCCTCACGAAGAAGGAATATCATCATGTTGTAAATACGCTGTTGCAGATTAAAGCAAAGAAGCGCTTGAGTACTGCAGCATTGGAAACACTTTCCATTATTGCCTATAAACAGCCCATTTCAAAATCGGAAATTGAACATATTCGTGGTGTAAACTGCGATTATAGCATTCAAAAATTACTAGAGAAAGAATTAATTATAATCTCTGGAAAAGGGGATGGACCCGGAAAACCCTTGCTTTATTCGACCAGCAAGAATTTTATGGATCACTTCGGATTGCGTTCTGTCAAAGATCTGCCACAATTGAAAGAACTCCATATAGCTGATAATGAGATAGGAAGCCCTAGTGACTTATCCGACCCGATTGATGTTCCAGTTGACTTAGAACCAGGGGCTTTGCTAGAAGAAGTAGACGAAAATGGTCAATTTGTCGTTGAAGGTAGTGTAGACCCACAATCTGCCATGGGAAGTTTGGAACAAGATTTGATTGATGATGAAGATCAACCCGAATCAAAAGAAGAATGAGAAAGATAATTTACATTGTCATATTGAGTATTGCGCATTCATTAACCGTGAATGCGCAAGCTTTGTTAGCTCGAGTTCAAAATAAAGCATTTAGTACTAGCGAAGTTTTAGAATACCGTATTCACTATGGATTCTTAGATGCTGGAACTGCAAAATTAGAAGTTGATCCTAACTTAAAAAATATTGGTGGTCGTACTTGTTATCGTGTTGTGGGTTCTGGTAAATCAACAGGAGCATTTAGCTGGTTTTTTAAAGTAAAGGATCATTATGAAAGTTATATTGATACCCAAGCTATGGTGCCTTGGTTATTTATTCGCGATATTCAAGAAGGGGGATATAAGAAAAAGCAAAATGTAAAGTTTAATCATTCAAAACTTACCGCTACAAGCGAAAAGAAAACGATTAAAACTCCAGAGCGAATTCAAGATTTAATTTCAGCATTTTACTTTGCGCGAACGTTGGATTTTACAAACATTGCGGTTGGAGATACTTTTAATATTAATTGTTATCTAGACGATGAGACCTTTCCAATGGCTATTAAGTTCGTAGGAAGAGAAAAAATTAACACACGACTAGGTACATTTAAATGCTTAATGTTCAGACCTTATTTATTGGAAGGACGTGTCTTTAAAGAGAAGGAAGGAATGACCATTTGGTTGACGGACGATATGAATAGAATTCCAGTTCGTGCACAAGCCGATATTTTAGTAGGATCTATAAAAATGGATATCACTAGTTTTTCTGGGTTGTCGAATCCTGTCGCCCTCTCTAAATAAAGCGAATAATTTATCCGATGAGATGCTTTCTCAAAAGCACTTCTGCAATTTGAACGGCATTCGTAGCTGCTCCCTTGCGTAGGTTGTCGGAAACGACCCAGCAGTTAAGTGTGTTAGCTTGTGTTTCGTCACGACGCAATCTTCCAACAAATACTTCATCATGTCCTTCAGCATATAAAGGCATGGGATAAAAGGCTTTACTCGGATCATCCTGTACAATAATTCCAGGTGAGTTTTCTAAAAGACTACGCAATTCATTTAAATCAAAATCGTTTTCAAATTCAATATTTACACTCTCAGAATGTCCTCCTACTACAGGTACACGAACCGTTGTAGCAGTTAATCGGATGCTATCATCGCCCATAATTTTACAGGTTTCATTCACCATCTTCATTTCTTCTTTCGTATATCCGTTTTCTTGAAATACATCGATATGTGGAAGAATATTTAGATCGATGGTGTGTGGATAAACTTTCTCTACATCACCATTTCTGCGTTCGTTCATTAATTGCTGCACCGCTTTTACTCCAGTTCCACTCACCGATTGATAAGTTGAGACAACAACACGTTTGATTCTATATTTATCGTGAAGTGGTTTTAAAACTACAACGAGTTGTATCGTGGAGCAATTTGGGTTAGCAATGATTTTATCTTCCTTCGTTAATACGTCAGCATTCACCTCTGGGACGACAAGCTTTTTAGTTGGATCCATTCTCCAAGCCGATGAATTGTCGATGACAGTGATTCCCGCTGCTGCAAATTTTGTTGCCCATTCTGTAGAAGTGGATCCGCCTGCTGAAAACAATGCCAAATCGGGTTTCATTTCAATTGCTTCTGACAAAGTGACTACTTTATAATCTTTTCCTTTAAACTTCACCAATTTTCCGGCAGATTTTTCAGACGCTACAGGGATTAAAACGTCAACCGGGAAGTTTCTTTCTGTTAAAACTTCAATCATTTTTGTGCCAACCAATCCGGTGGCGCCTACAACCGCTATTTTCATATCGCAAAAATAAATATTGTTTTCCAATACTTTGAGCCTTCTAGGTATTTGTAAACGAGTATAAATGTTTATTTACCGACTAATTGCCTTTCCTCACCTTTCCTTTGCCCTCGTTATGAGAAAAGGATTGTTCGCTTGTCGGTTAGCCATCTTCTTGATGTGCTTCTCTGTTTCTTCTTGGGTAAAGGCTCAGATGATAGATGATTTTAGTGATGGAGATTTTAGTCTTGCTCCCACTTGGATAGGAGATACTAGTCAGTTTGTTGTGAGTGGAGGCTTACTTCAACTGAATAGTACCGGCAGCGACACTTCCTTCTTATCAACACCTTATTCTTTAGTAGCGGATACGATGGAGTGGAGGGTGAAGGTGAAAATGAGTTTTTCTCCTTCTACGTCAAATTATGCACGCTATTATTTATTGGCAGATAATTTAAATTTAGAAGGACCACAGCAAGGATATTTTTTGCAGTTCGGTGAAAGTGGTTCTGCCGATGCCATTGTTTTATATAAGCAGGATGGTTGGTTACTGACACCATTATGCAGAGGTAAAGACAGTGCCATTGCAAATTCATTTTTCGTGAATATTAAAATATTGCGTTTACCTGGAGCCATTTGGAGTTTGTATGTAGATTATAATGCAGAAGAAAATTTTAATTGGGAAGCAAATGCAGTCGATGCGCAGTTTAATACGATGGTGAATGTTGGATTTAAAGCGGTTTATACCAGCAGTAATTCAACGAAGTTTTTCTTCGATGATGTTTATGTAGGAAGTTTTCTAAATGATACCATTCCTCCTGTTTTGACATTGGCGAAAAATTGAATCGGATAGTTTGATTAAAATTCGGTGGACTGAAATGGTAGATAGTGCATCTGTTTTTTCAAGCAGTAATTTTTTTATTGATGGAGTGGGCGCACCAATTATGATCAATAAGGATTCAATAGATTCAAAAATATATTATTTGAAATTTAATGCTGTCTTTTTGGATGGAAGCATATATCATTTGGGAATAGTGGGTGTGGTGGATAAATCGGGGAACGTATATTCGGACACACTACATTATTCCCTTTTTAATACCAGTGATGCTGAAATTTCAGATGTGATCATCACTGAAATCATGTCGAATCCTACCGATGCACCTTCATTACCACCGTTTGAATATTTAGAAATATTTAATCGAAGTCAAAAAATTATTGACATTTCTTCATTTGTGCTGAGTGACCCAACTACCGCTGAAAATTTGCCTGCCGACACTTTATTTCCGAATGAGTATAGATGCTATACAAGTTCATCGAATTTGGTTGCATTTCAAAATTATGGTGTAAATCATGTGAAGGGATTGGCATCATTCCCTTCATTAAACAATGAGGGTGATCGAATTCGATTGTTTGATACCTCAGGTTTAGTTATTGATGAAATTACATATGATCTCTCCATGTATAAAGATCCATTGAGAGACGATCATGGATGGTCGCTAGAGCGCATTGATGTTGATTTTCCTTGTAGTGATAAAAATAATTGGGGAGCGAGCCATGATCCATCTGGCGGCACACCTGGACGGGAAAATTCAGTCGTGGGTGTGTTTAACGACACCATTTCTCCTTGGCCAGAATACGCTTTTCCCGTTGACAGCTTACATTTGGAAATTGGATTCAGTGAATTTCTAGATACCATTCATGCCTCCAATGTGAGTTTGTTTTTAATAAATCAAAATTTAGGACAACCAGTTTCCATTTCATTTTCTTCGGATCAACCTAGCTTATTATTTCAATTAAGTCAACCCTTAGTAAAGGGACAATTGTACTCAATTAATTTCGATCATTCATTGCACGATTGCTCGGGCAATTTGTTGAAGAAATGGGATCAGTTGAGTTTCGCATTGCCCGATTCGTTTTCGAAGGGAGATGTGATAATTAATGAAATATTATTTAATCCTCATTCAGAGGGGTGCGATTTTGTGGAGATCTATAATGCGAGTACTAAAACCATTGATCTCTCCAAAATAAAAATGGCGCATGCGGATCCTATCGATGGTATTGCAAAGGATGTAGTTGAGTTTTCATTGATGCCAAGATTACTTTTGCCAAAACAATATGCAGTGGCAGCATCAATTCCTTCTGCAATAGCTGCCTATTATAAAGTTAACGATGCACGATTATTAATTCCTTGCTCACTACCTTCTTACAATGATGATGAAGGTATTGTAGTTTTGATGAATACATCTTTACAGGAATACGAACGCTTTCATTACAAAGATGATTTTCACTTTCCTTTCTTGAGCGATCCGGAAGGAGTGTCGTTGGAGTTGATTTCTCCTCGAAGAAATATTTCTGATAGTAGTAATTGGCATAGTGCATCATATAATTGTGGCCATGCTACACCCTGTAAAATAAATTCTCAATATTATGACGACACTAACGATGGATCCTCTTGGCTTCAACTCACTCCTGAATTATTCTCACCCGATAATGACGGCTACCACGATGTGTTGGGTCTCACTTGCACACCACCCAAACCTGGATACATGGTGGAGTTATCTATCTATAACGAGTTTGGAGTTCCTATCAGAAAATTAACGGAGCACGAACTTTTAGGGAGCGATGGCAATTGGATTTGGAATGGTTTGTCAGATGAAAACACCATGCAACAAGCGGGGATCTATATAGCACTTTTGGAAATGTTCCATATCGATGGAGATGTGAAGAAAATTAAGAAGGCGTTTGTCTTGGGAAAGAGAAATTAAATAATCATTAATTGTTTTCCAATGATAAATGAGTCAGCAAAAACCCGAAGGGTTGAAATTATTATAGAAAAAAGAAAAATCATCCAACAAACCCCGAAGGGGTGAAATAACATGGCAGGAACATTCACACAAATTTATATCCATATCGTTTTTTCAGTAAAAGGCCGACGAAGATTATTACAAAAACCCTGGAGGTTTGAGGTGTTCAAGTATATGGCAGGAATCATAACTGAGAAAAAACAAAAGCCAATTATCATTTATGGTGTAGAAGATCATATTCATATATTAGTTGGATTAAAACCTAACATGTGCATTTCTGATTTGGTAAGGGAAATTAAAAACAATTCTTCTAAGTTTATAAATCAGCAAAATTTTGTGGTTGGAAAATTCGCATGGCAGGAAGGATATGGTGCATTTTCATGTGGACATACTTCCATAAAAAATGTATATGACTATATTGCAGGTCAAGAAGAGCATCATAGGAATAAGACTTTTCAGGAAGAATATTTGAATCTACTCAAAGAGCATAATATTGATTTCGATGAGAAGTATTTGTTTTAATGTTGTATTTTTATTTCACCCCTTCGGGGTTTTTGGAGTTAATTATGTTATCCGTTATAACAATTTCATCCCTTCGGGATTGGTCTGTTTGAATGTCAAAAGGAATCTAGACCGTTTTCCATCCGATTTTATGTTTCAACTGACTGAATCAGAGCTGTTAAACTTGAGGTCGCAATTTGCGACCTCAAGTTTAGGTGCATTGAAAAGCGAAGTTGAATGCGAATTTGAAACGGAAATGTATTCAAAATTAGAGGTGGTAGAAGGTACTTGCCATTCGCATTTACGGAACATGGAGTATTGATGCTCTCGAGCGTTCTGTCAAGTAAAATCGCAATCCAAGTGAATATTCGTATCATGAGAGTTTATGTTCGTTTACGTGAGGTGTTGAGTGCCCACCAGGAATTAAGAGCTAAAATTGATGCATTAGAATCAAAAGTCGAAAAGAATAATGCGGATGTAACCATGATATTTCAAGCACTTCGACAATTAATGGAGCCTCCTGAAGTAAAGGAAAGAAAGCGTATTGGCTATAAACAGGACTTGGAAAAGCCTCCTAGCAGTTTATTTGCCCTCTAAAACTGATTATCCACCTATACTTTTGAATTATTCCAAGAATTGTTTGTTTTTTTTCTGGTTTCCTTGTTGAAGCAATGAGTAAGGTTTATAACTTAGGGGAAAACGAATACCATGAGAAAACTATACATACTCTTTCTAGGAGTTGTTTTGAGTTTAACTACTTACGGACAACAATCACTCGACATCGGATTTGCTGCAGGAACTACTAATTATTTTGGTGATTTAGGCAACGAGGAATTCTTTCAGAAGAGTTCAATGAGTCCGGGTATAGCCATCACCGTTAGAAACTTTATTTCTCCATCTGAAGTATCAGGAATGAAGTACACTCCTTTTAATTTAGAGACACGCCTTAGTTGGCACCGTATTCAATACGACGAAACAAATGCTGTTGCTGGCAAGTCGGGTTCTGAACTTAGAAATTACGGACGAGGATTGGGATTTAGAAATGATCTCTTTGGTCTTTCAACACATCTTAGTTATACTTACTATCCAAATCGTCGTTTGCCATTATATAAACAAAGCATGGCGTTCTTTGCATATACTGGAATTGGTATCTACTACGGTCGACCTAAAGCAGATTTGTTCAAAGGAAGTGTTGATATCGATAATAGATATTTTTTCTGGAGTGATGGAACGATCCGCGATCAAGCACAATCATCTGGACAAGGTAATATCATCGAAAAGGACGGAGAATTTGAAACTGATTTGATTGACTGGCGAACTGAAGGACAGGGATCGTATGATGAAACAAACAAATCTAAAAAAATGTATAGCCCTTGGCATATCGGAATTCCCATGGCAATGGGTTTTCGTTATGGATTAAATAAAAATATAACGCTTTCTGTTGAGTTCGGTTATTATTATTTTTTCACTGATTATTTAGATGATGCAAGTAAAGCATATGCCACACACAAACAAATCGATCAATATTTTGCAGGAGATCCCGTGAAGCAGGAAATTGCTAAGTACATCAGTGATCCAACAGGGTTAGGAACGGATGGATTTGTGGGTCCGCGTACATCACGAAGAGGAAATCCTAGTTTAAACGACACTTATAGCTTCATCAATTTCGAATTTGCCTATAAAATCAATTGGAATCCGAAAAAGCTGACCGCGATGTTTAAATAGTAAAGAACTTGCTTGCTATATACAAGTTCTTTATTCTGAATTTGAATTGTCTAAATTGTAGGAAGGAGATCACCGCTTGCATTTTGATAGGTTAGAATAGTGTCATTTGAACTAAACTTGATGTTTGAAGTAAATACACTAATCCTGTGATCATTTTTGGATCTTCTTTAAGACTGTGGATTATTATTTCATGGGAATTATTTTTCCAGTCATATCCATGTGTTCACCTTCTCGGAACACCCTTTTTATACCTTCTTTATTCATGTAACTACCATCACTTGTTACAATTGTTCCATTGCTCAAGGTTACAGTTTTATCAAGTATATACATTTTTTGATTTTTTACAAGCCACATTTTCCCACCTTTCATCATGACGCCATCAGGATGGTTTTCTAGAGAACGTTGTTTTGGAATTGAATCGAGATTGTGTTTTGTGTCCCTGCTATAATTATTCGAATCTTGCTGTAGATCCATCCCGTCATTTGTACTCTTATTAAAATCTGGCGGCATCATTTTTTTGGTTGATGTATCGGTTTGTGCATATGCATTTACGACGAGCATCATCGCAAATACAGTAATAAATAGGTTTTTCATATTTTATTCTATGTTAATATTAAAATCAAATTTTATGAAGTGAATCTTCATTCTGTTCTTTCATTTATGGTATATCCTGTCATGGTGGCTTTAGCTGCCTATTCTGTTCATCTGGATTTTTTTATTGCATCAAGAAGTTCATCATAGTTGATTTTGGTAGCGCAAATTATTTTAATGAACAGTATAATTAAATTTAATCGTTATACTTCCATTCGTAATTAAAATAGTACTACTATCGCTTTGTGAAAGAGGGTTAAATGTTCCTGTTGCAATGGTTTCAGGAGAACTTAGTAGATCATCATCTACTAATTCGTATTTCCATTCTTCATTGGTAAATTGAATATTACTTGTTGGAGTAAGTGTGGTTGCAAAACATCAATTTGAGTGTTGGTGGTGAAATCGTATGCTGAACTTGTATTCTTTCCAAAGTTGATTCTTAAATCGGGTCCTGAGCTATCTACATCCCATGGTTCGCCAATCGGATTATTTATGGAAACACCTGAAATATCAACTGTGGAGGTATATCGATAAATGCAGCCTGTATTTTCTTCTGCATATGGATCATAATTATTTGCATTTCTGTCAGTGCAGCCTTTGTCTTTTTACAACCAACTAGGAAGTTAAAATGGCTATATAAAGGATGAATTGAATGATGTGAACTTTCATGGTTTGGTTTTTTTAATTAGTTTTTTATTTTACAGGATTATTGCCCCGTATTATATTTAGAAGAATGGAAATGGCTGCAATTAAAAGTAGAAGGTGAATGATAGCACCAATATTAAAAGCAAAAAACCCAATGGCCCATGCTATTAATAGAATAACTGCGATTGCATATAGTAGATTTCCCATGGTTTTGTTTTGTGATTGTGATATTGAGTTTGTTAAAGTGAGAACATAAGTTCTTACGGGAACTTAATTTCTCACTTTGATTGAGGTTAACAGTAATCAACTTTTAGTGACGTTCTGTATTTTCACTTTGTGTTTTACCTGCAGGGTTGCTTTGTCTTGAGCTTTGATTTCTATTTTCATCACGATCTTGATCTTCATTTACACGATTTTGTTCTCCTTTGGGAGTCCTTTGATCGTGCTGCTGTTCTTGCTCCTGATTTTCTGTGCCAAAGTCAGTATTTTCATCAACATCTTCTTCATCAATATCTGATGATTTTCGTATTGGACTGTTTGATTTTTGTTGAATGTTTTGATTAGATTGTCTGCTTTTTGTTGCTGACTACTTTGGTTAGGTTCAACCTTTGGTTTTTTTGATCTTCTTTCATTTTTTTGATTTTTAAGGGTTAAACTTATTTTTTAGAGATATTTATTTTCAACTTTTTGGTGAAGACATCTGAGCTTTATTCACTTTGTTCGCCTTGCTTTCTCCTTTTTTTAATGTTTGTTGAATTTTATTGTTTCCTGAGCATAGTTAGAGTTACATGAATTGATTATAATTTAACCAGCCGATATTTCTATAAGTTAAGTTGATATCGCAAAGGCATTCGAGTCGGCGATTGTATTTAACATTTTTTTGATTCTCGCTATTTTCTTCGCCTTTCAGAGATACTTTTATTTTTTGTTGTCAACGGTAAAGTCTTTTAATGCTTGACCAAGTTCATCTATGTCGTGATTGAATTCACGTTTGAATGTCTCCCAGTCGCTTGGCTCTTTTTCGTATGTATTTAATTTGGCATTTAACTCTTTGTTCTTTTGCTCTAATGTTTCGATTCTTTTTTCGTACAAAGGATCTAATAATTTACCTGACTTTTGCTTTTTTACTTTAAGCTCAGCAATACGCTCTTCATTTTTTCTTATTTTTTCCTGCGACTCTACTTTAAAAGTTTTCCACTCTTCAGTCTCTGCTGTTTTTTTTGCAATTTCAGCTGCTTCCTTTTCTGCCTCATTTAATTCCGTAATAGCATCTTGAACTTTTGCATCTGCATTTTCTTCTTTTTTTTTAGGTGATTGGCATCCTGTAATAATTGTTCCTGTCATAAGCATTGCTACGATCATGAAATTGATTGCTTTGTTCTTCATGGTATATTGGGTTAGATTTTTGTATTTATTAAGTTTTATTTTCAATTTGTTAATTTTCAAGTTTATTTACTGGGCTTAGTTTTACTTAATTATAGATTTTTATTAATTCGTTTTTTTTGAAATTTATTCTACCTGTTGCATAAATGTTGTTACCTTGGTATCGCTTTTTGGACCATATGAGTCTACCAAGGTTCCTTTACCTCCATCACTAGTTTCAATGGCATATAAAATTGACTCGTCTCCAGGGTCAGAACTTCCTTCGAAACGATGGAAGTCTACCACCTTTACTTCTTCTGGTTGGTAGATTTTGCCTGACTTTAAAGCTTTTAACCCTGATACTTGGGCTTTGTAATCTTCAGTATAACCTTTCTCTACAAAACTATTTAAGGAAGAAACCATGGTACTTAAGTCTGAATTTTTTACTGGATTTTCATTTTTTCATCGTTGAGAGAAGATAATTTACTTTGATTTTTTTTTTCAAGTGAATTTTATTGGGTTAAATGAAGTTTGCTTCACTATTCGTCTTTGTTGTTTTTACTTTGCTTCATTACTTTGTTTAAGTCAATCACTAATTCTAAAAATTATTTTAATAGCTTTGTTTACTATTTAGTTTATTTCTCCCATAAGCTATTTGTGCCAAGTAAATAAATTAGTTAGATAGTACTTCAACGTGCAAGAGTGTAGGTTCATCCATTCTTCTCTGGTCACTTTATTGGGTTCAATAATTTTTTTTGAGGATCAGTTTTAGTGGGATCATCGATTCTTGTAGGATCTACTTTGGTAGGATCATCAATTCCTAGTGGGATCGATTTTTCTGGCTCATTTACTCCTGGTCTTGGTTTTGTGGGATCGGGGTTAACGTCAGGTTTAGCAGGTATGCTTTTTTCCGGTTTTATGGGTGGAATTTCTTCTGCGATAATGTTTGTCAATTTGTTCATATAGTTTTTCATTTGGATCGTTTTTTTTAAATTTATTAATTAATGATTAAGTGTGCTATAAGTATTATATTAAATAATCGAAAATTATCAACTTAATATTACTTTTATGACATTACACCATGCATGAATATATTTTCGATTATGGATATTTTGATTTCGTATTTGAAAAATAATTTCTTTGGCTTGGTTATCAAAATAATTATTAATCAAATAAATTGTTTTTTTATAGGTGTTCATCACTTATTTTGATGTGCGGATGTGCTTTGTGAATATGGAATATTTTCATAGTATGTATTCGTATCACTTTCATGCATCTCCATGGATGTATCTTTTCATTTCTTTCCAGAGGATGGAATTTCGTTGGTTTGAAATCTTTGTGTAATCAATGGCCCCTTGTCTGTTTCTTTCCCAGCAAAACATTAGATTTTTTAAATAATTGATTAATGTAATTTAAATGTTTTGACGCTATTCCATCAGTAGTTGCTTTCTCACGCCATCCACATAGGTAGAATTTATATTTAAGTAACAGATAATTGGAGCTTTTTGAGTTAGCTTCTATTAGTACTTCACCATCATGTTCTACAACTATGAAATATTCATTTTTGATGTTTTTTGATTGCTCTAATAGAGTGGTTAATTCTGTTAGTGTTGGGTTATAGAGAAGATTCATTTGAGTTCGTGTTACGGAATTATACTTTGAATATTCTGGCATTATTTCACTCAATGGCAACATTACAAAGATGTGCCTACTATTTTATTATAGCATTACATAATAATTGAAAAAAATTACAAAATTCCCACGTTATGGGAACTTATCATTGATAGTAAAATAATTAAGCGGGTAAAAGGAAAGAAAAAGTGGCACCTGTGTTGGGATTGCCTTCTGCGTAAATAAAGCCGTTGTGGTTCTCAATAATTTTTTTGCAGATAGCAAGTCCTATACCTGTCCCCTCGTATTCATTATCGTGATGTAAACGATGAAAAAGGGTGAATATTTTTTCTGCGTACTGTTGTTCAAATCCCATTCCATTGTCGGTGATAGAAATTTTGCAATATTTTTTTTTCGAGGTTGTTTTCAAAGCAGGAATGTCTTTAGCCGTTATGTTCTCAAAACCTATTTTTATAATAGGTGATGAATCACGTTTGCTGTATTTTAAGGAATTACCTATAAGGTTTGTAAACAATTGTTGAATTTGAAATGGAATGACCGTAAGTTGAGGTAATTGAACAGAATGAATGATTGCTTTCTTTTCTTCTACTACCTGCGCCAAATCCTGTTTTGCTAATTCAAGCAATTGATTTAGATCGGTTTTTTCGAATATTTTATCGGTTTTATTCGTGCGAGAAAACATAAGCAAATCATCAATAAGAATTCGCATTCTTGTGACCGAAATATTGATTCGAGAAAAATAGTTTTTGCTTGTCTCCGACATGGTTGTCATTTCATTTTCTGAAATGCGTGAAATGAATGTTTGAATTTTACGAAGGGGCTCCTGTAAATCATGACTTGCCACTTGGTTAAATGAAGCCAGTTCTTTGTTACTTTGCTCCAATTCTAAGTTTCTTTCTTCTAAAACATTATTATTCAAATGCTGTTCGGTGACATCAAGGTTAATTCCTATTAATATCTTTTTTGCTTTATCATCAATTAATAATTTACTTAGCGATTTAAAGTAACGAAGCTGTCCATCTTTACGAATGATTCCGAAAAAAGTATTTGGAAATTTATTTCCTTTTAGGACTTGATTAAATCCTTCTTTAATTAATGTCTGGTCTTTTAGACGAACAAACTGAATATAATTATCAATAGTAGCTTTAAATGATTGTGGCTCACATCCCAATAAACGAAACAGATTATCTGAGAAATAAAGTTTGTTGGTTTCTAAATCCCATTGCCATGTACTAAATTCTCCTATTTCTTCTGCATGTTCAATGGATGCTACTGCAATACGTAATTTTTCATTGGCTTCTTTTTGAATTTTAAATCCATATTAATTTTATAATAGGAAAAAACAAAAACTAACAGCGCAAAGAGTAAAAGCAATAACGTGAATAGGGGAGCAAAATTTATTTCATTTTGATATTTTTGTTGCCTTTCTTTTAAATAAGTCGCTTCCAAATCAATCATTTTATTTATTTGGGTACGAACTTTTCCATTAAATCTTTTCCAATACGCATGTTGTCTGTAAACAAGCTGTAATTTTTGGAACTTTGTTTATTTACATTTAGGTTACTTTCTAGCTGCAAGAGTCGTAATTCGATTAACTGATATAGTGAATCTAGATTTTGTTGTTGTTGTTTATTGTCCTTTATAAGATTTTGTAATTCTGCATAGGAATGGCTTACTTTTTTATGTGTGGTATTGTAGGGTATAAGAAAAACGATTTCATCCGTAATAATATAACCCCGTTGTGCTGTCTCTGCATCTTTAAGATAAGAGAACATTTTTTCTAATTCAACATTAACTTTATAGGAATGAATTATCCAGTCGGAGGACTCTGTGATGGAAAGTGAGTGTTTGTAGGAGATACTTGAAATGAAAATTAGGATGAAAAGCGAAATAGCAAAGATTGCTTTTAGGAAAAAGGAGGGAGTAAAATATGTTTTGAAATTCATTGGATGATCGTTGATAATTATAAACTCAATAAAAAAGTATCTCTGTTAAGACCAGAGGTTTGATACTGCCAGTTAATGGTGATCACCTCGGCTAATAATTTTTTAAGTGTAGAAAAATCACTTGGCTTTTTTATATAAACGTTGGCTCCTTTAATAAAGGCTTCTTCAATATCTTCCTTTGATGCAGAAGTGGAATAAATGGCTACTGCAATATCTTTTAAACGATCAATAGCTTTTATTTCTTTTAAGCATTCCATGCCGTTTTTTAAGGGCATGTTCAGATCCAGAAATAGTACAGAAGGCAATATAATATCGGACTTAGATAGGTGCTGAATTAGTTCTACGCCGTTATTTACTGTTTTAACAATGGTTTTAATTTTTATTTCTTCGAAAGCATCTTTAAAGAACATGCGATCGTCTTCGTCGTCATCGGCAAGTAAAATATGTATGTTTTCATTTTGCATTTTGAATAAGATGAACGGTTAATTGAAAAACAAATAATCTATTTTCTAGTGCTTATGTTGGTACATCAGAATTGCTTCTCCTTTTTGTTTATTATCCGCTGAAATGCAGTAGGGGTTAGTCCCGTCGCATTTTTAAATTGAGTACTAAAGTGTGCTGCACTACTGTAATTTAGCTTAAACGCAATTTCGGTAAAGTTTAATTCGTTAATAATTATCATTTGTTTGGCACGTTCTATTTTTTGAAGGATTATATAATTCTCTACTGATGTAAACGTAACTTCAGAAAAAATATTGGAGATGTGCCCAAAACTGTATTGTAGTTTGTTAGCCAAATAGTCAGAAATTTTTGAATTATTTAATTTTTCATCCATATATACCATTTCAATAATGGCATCTTTAATTTTTTGAACGAGAATGCTTTTTTGATTTTCTACAATTTCAATTCCGTAATTATTCAAATTCTTTTCTAATTGTTTTAATTTTGTGTTCGAAATCTTTCCGCTAATTTCAACTTCGCCATATCCAATTATAGAATAGTTCATTTCTAATTCGTCCATTTGCTTTTCAATAATTTTTTTGCAAATTGTACTTATGTCGAATTTTAGATAAAGTTTCATTGTATTTTTTTAATAAAAATAATTACAAGTGAAATATTAGATAATAAGTAATAAAAAGAGAAAAGTTTTAAGTTACTTGGTGACGAGTTAGAGCGAATTTAACTTTCGATTGTACACTTTGTTCGAATAATTTCTAGAGTACGTCTGTTGCAATTGACACCTTTTAGACAATCATAAAATTAAATAATAAAATTCTTGATGACAAGAAGAAAGACTCCTACACATGAATAGATTTTTATATAATTGATTATCAATGTATAATAATTGAGTTTAAAGAGCTAATTTGCTACAAATTCTAAGATAGTAGAGAAAAATATTTATTCCAACGTTTCATTTCTAATAGAAGCTGGGTGCATTATTCATGAAGATTAATTAATCGAGAAGACTTGCAACACAACAACTAACAACTAACAACTAACAACTAACAACTAACAACTAACAACTAACAACTAACAACTAACAACTAACAACTAACATCTAACAACTAACATCTAACATCTAACATCTAAAATCTAAAATCTAACATCTAACATCTAACATCTAAAATCTAACATCTAATCGCGAAGCTTCGCGACTAGCATCTTCACCACCTCAAATCCCTGCACTTTCGCATCGCCAATGGCAATCAAATATCTTCCTGCGCTGAGTTGGGAAATGTTGATGTTGGTGTTTTCGCCAGTGATTGTTCCTTTTAAAACTTCTTTTCCAATAAGATTGAAAATTGAATAATTTGCCCCGATTAATTTAGTGGTGGCATTTATATTTAAAAATTCATAGGCTGGATTTGGATACAAGCTAAATAAATTCTCAATGGTGTTTTCCTGAATTCCTACATTGTTGTTGATGGAAAGTATTCCAATGCTGGAGGTATCAATACAACTTCCCGAATTGATGATGCAACGAAATTGCTCTCCGTCGTTCCCATGGTGGTTCCTGTAATGAGTAATGTATCATTGGTTGCGCCGTTGTATTGTCCACCGTTCGTGATGTTCGTAAATCCGCTACCGATGTCATTCTGCCATTGATAGGTTGCTCCTAAATCATTAGACCTTGCAATCATCTTAGCATCGGTGGTAATGTTTACGGTTTGGTTTACCGGTTGTGTAGTTATTTGCCCACATACAGTGAGTGTAGCAGCAGTGGTCGTATCAAAACAAGCGCCTATGGAAACTCTACATCGATATTGAGAATTATTATTAGCCATAGTCACCGTTAATACCGCTAATGCATTGGTAGTTGCTCCTGCATATTGTCCGCCATTAACAATGTTTTGATAGGTTGTACCCACAAGTCGCTGCCACTGAAACGTAGCGCCTGGCGCTTGTGTGGTGAAAGAGGTACTGTTGCCAACATATAAATTCTGGCTCAGTGGTTGAACAGTAACTAAGCTACCACAAGAAGCATTGTATAAATCTAAAATTTCTTGAGAAGTTAAAGCGCGATTCCAAATGCCAATATCATCTGTTTTTCCACCTAAATATGTTCCGCCAGCTCCTCTACCAACATATAAAGGTTCTATTGCTGTAGTTGCACCTGTATGTGTATAGGTATTGGTCGCAAGTAAAGCTCCATTCTTGTAAAGAAACATATCGTTAGTCGCATAAACGCCCACATAGTGATCCCAGTTACTTAATGTGAATGGTGTTTGAGCCCAAAACCACGCAGAACCTTGCTTGTTCGTGCCAAGCATCATATCGGTAGCATTGCCTTGAATGATCCAAATAAAGGGACCTCCGTTTGTATTACCACTCATAATAGCAGAACCTGTTGCAGTTGCTGTTTTATTTATCCAGATGGATACAGAAAAACTTCCTGCCTCCGAGAATAAATGCGATAAATTATTATTCACTAAATATTGTGATGATCCATTGAATAAATACGCCGAATTAGGAGTTCCGTTTCGATCGGTTGTTAACGTTGCGCCTGTAACCGTAAAGTTATTTCCATTTCCACTAGCGTCATTCGCATTTCCCGAAAATCCCCACCAGCCCACTAAGCCCGTTGTTGGAACATAAGAAGGTACTTGTGCATGAATGCTGAAGTTGATGCCAATGCATAATAACAGAGAGAGGTAAGCTTTTTTCATTGCGATTTAATTTTTATCGAAAGTACATTTTTTAGGTGTTGTTTGATTTATTTAAAATGGGAATTTACTGATGTTCTTACTTTTCAATGTAACTAAATATAGGGATGAACATAAATATGCTTTTAAAAATACGAATTCACAGCCTAAAAATAATTGAGAATTCGACTTGGGATTTCTTTAATGGATTTTAGCAAAAGCCATTCTGACTTTTAACCTATTGATCCGCTTTTTTAAGAGCTGCTTTAGTAGAATAGGGGTTCTTCGCGAAGTCTCGTGACAGAAGGATTGGGCAATAGATTTGGGAATCTAAAAAATTGGTTGAAATTGTTGGTGCCCAAGCTAGCTTGCCTCTGTGAAGCTCTAGCGAAGAAAGAAATTTATGCCAGGATGGGGTTAGTGTATGAACCTAATGAAAAAAGTGAGAGCTTCAACTTGCAGGAATATCCTGCAGGGTGAAGCTCTCACTTGGCAAATTATTTTATTTTTTTATCAAACGAATAACAGCCATTTTATCATCCGCTTTAATCGATAGGATGTAAATACCTGCCTGCTCTCGCAGTGTTAATTTTAGAATTTGTGATTGAGAATAGTTTTTTGTGTCAATCAATTTTCCAAGTATATCAGTAATTGAAATTTGAGCATTTTCATATACAGATCCAAGGTCAATTGAGAAAATTCCATTGCTAGGGTTTGGATAGACTAAAAGTCCATCGCCAATGCTGTTTTCAAGTACACCTACATTTGTAATTGCAACACATGCAGAAGTGTCAATACATCCATTTTCTGTTAACTCAACAGCATAATCACCATTGATAGTAGCTGTGAAGGATTGACTTATTTCAGAAGCAATGATGGCGTAATTATTATTGCAATCTAACCACTGATAAGTAGCTCCAGAATTGTTTGCAGTAATTGTTATTCCGATAGTTGAGGTGGTGAGGTCTGATACATTGTTTATGGTTAGATCAAGAGTAACCAAAGAATCACATCCATTAGCAGCACCGTTGGCAATGTTGAATGTAGCCGTATTGTTGCTTGCTGTGTAAGTATTTCCATCAATCCAGGTGTATGAGTTACATTCAGTTCTAGTGTCGGTTCCGGTAGCAGAATTGATGATCGTTAAATCAAGAGTAACCAAGGAATCACATCCATTAGCAGCACCGTTGGCAATGTTGAATGTAGCCGTATTGTTGCTTGCTGTGTAAGTATTTCCATCAATCCAGGTGTATGAGTTACATTCAGTTCTAGTGTCGGTTCCGGTAGCAGAATTGATGATTGTTAAATCAAGAGTAACCAAGGAATCACATCCATTAGCAGCACCGTTGGCAATGTTGAAAGTAGCTGTATTGTTGTTTACTGTGTAAGTGTTTCCATCAATCCAGGTGTATGAATTACATTCAGTTTTGGTGTCGGTTCCAGAAGCAGAATTGATGATCGTTAAATCCAGAGTAACCAAGGAATCACATCCATTAGCAGCACCGTTTGCAATGTTGAAAGTCGCCGTATTGTTACTTGCTGTGTAAGTATTTCCATCAATCCAGGTGTACGAGTTACATTCAGTTTTAGTGTCGGTTCCAGTAGCGGAATTGATGATCGTTAAATCCAAGGTTACTAAACTATCACAACCGTTAGACGCCCCTCCTACAATATTGTGAGTAGCTGTATTGTTGTTTGCGGTGTAAGTATTTCCATCAATCCAAGTGTACGAATTACATTCAGTTTTGGTGTCAGTTCCAGCAGTGGAATTGATGATCGTTAAATCCAAGGTTACTAAACTATCACAACCGTTAGATGCCCCTCCTACAATATTGTGGGTAGCTGTATTGTTGTTTGCGGTGTATGTATTTGCATCAATCCAGGTGTATGAGTTACATTCAGTTTTGGTGTCGGTACCCACTATCTGAATTCTTGTTCCGTAAATGATAAAAGGAAAGCCTTGCGCTGTAGTACCAGTTCCTCCATCTAGCGCATTATTCCAAACACCACTTACTTTTTGTTTACCATTTCCAGTAGCGGCAGTGTTTGTTAAGACTATGGGTTGGCCCCACGGACCAGAAGCCAATGTTCCTGCATAACTCCAATCCATCCAGTAATTACCTGCAGAGAGAGTTAATCCTGAAGCTGTGCATACATTTCTCATAATTGGACGAGCAGAGTTACCTGTTGTAGTTTCTGTAATTCGGTAAACACCGGACCATTCTGTTCTAATCATTGCATTGTTGACAGTGTCGCCAAAAATAAGTGTAGACGCAACATCATCAGGAATGCTGTCCCATACTCTAAAATTTATTGAAGTAATGGTTGATGCAATTGATGAACCTGTTTGGTAACAGAAGAAAACTATTGAATCCACATTCCATTGGCAATCGGTAACCGTAAAGACATCGGCTATTCTGTTAAAGGCGTATTGTTGAGCACCAAAACCGATGGTACCCATTCCGAAAGAAGTAGTATACAAGACACTTTCGTTTGCACCTCCTGCACCAGTTCCCACACTGTTAAAAATTGGACCATTATCGTATAGTACCGTTTGTGCTTTAGCGGTACTAGCCATTGTTAGTAAAGCAAGCGCTAAACAAAAGCTATTTAAATAATTTTTGTAGTTTTTTTTCATATATTTTGAGTGGTTCATGATCAGGTGTGATGAAGGTTATGCAATAAATAAAATTTATATTGCAGTAAATAAAAGATGTTGAAAGCGCATTAGAGATATGTTGACGTTAAATTTTTAACGATAAGATTGTAGTACGTGCTTCTCCGCTTTTAGTTACAGTAAAAGCAATATTTTTTTGTCATTGCTCCCAGTTAGTCTCAATCAGCTAAATGGAACCAGCTAGATCCAGCCAAAAACAAGGAAATATTTTATAGGCAAAACCCTTTGTTTATTGTATTTTCCGACAAAATCCTTTGATTGTCAAAAAATAGAAATTTTGATAGACAGTAATTAAGGTTTACTGAATAATTAAACCATCTTGAGGGATCGAAATTTATTTGCTAATGATCTTGTTGAGACAAGGCATGCCTTGTCTCAACAAGTTTTCACTCTCTATAAATATCACGTCGTCATAGAGGCAGGTCATACCTGCCTCTATGACGACGTGATTGAAAATTTAATGGTTTAATTTCAATAATATCCTTGCAAAATATAAAATAGGATACACGAAATTATTTTAAACTCGACTATTTTGATTGCATATGTATCCCTGAAAGTAATAACTAAGTTATAATAAATAATTTTTTTTTTACTTATTCAGTAAACCTTAATTGAATCTACTGATTAAATTGGAGGTGGTAAAATGCCTGCCGATCACAAAAAACCTGTTAGTTTTTGCCTTTCTTTTCGTCATTCAGTGTTGTGTTACTTTCTTCTTTTAAATTGTCTAACTCGGGCGTCGCCATGATTCGAGAGAGAAAAAAACGGTGCCCTTTCCTTTCCATTTTTTGTTGCCCAAACTACACCTATAACAAGCCCAATGGACGCTACAATTATTCCTAATAGGAGTCTAATCGTTGAAGGATTAGGAAAGTAGATTATTGCTCCAATTGCTAGACCTATTAATAGCGGTGAAGCTACAATCTGCAACCATCCAATTAGTTCAGTGAAAAATTCAAATACTTTGAATATTCCTCCGTCCGTTTTTTGTTTACCTTCTTTTTCTATTGTCATTAATATTCCGGCAGTATCATAGGAATAGTACTAATGTTTTGGAGCTTTCCCCTCGCTTGCGATGCTCTGCGAACGAATTGTAATTTCTATTTATTTGAGAGATTAAATCTACAAATTAATTAGATGTAGAGATGAGAGGGTGTCACATATCCCTGCTTAGTGATTGCTCTTCATATTTTGTTGTCGCCCTATTACCGAACAATTGTTCTGAACGTAAGGTTAATTCGTGGTTTATTTGTTCGTTTAGTGGGTGGTAGTCTGTGCAGCCAATTCGTTTGTGTGGTGTCTTTCATCATCAATAGACTTCCATGTTCTAAAACGATGGAAATGGTTTCTTTCGATTGTTTGTGTTTGAATGCAAACTTACGTTCTGCTCCGAAACTCAACGAACCGATTGCGCCGTCTTTCTTTAAATCTTTTTCGCCATCGCTGTGCCATGCCATACCTTCGCTTCCGTCGTGGTATAAGTTTACCAAACAGGAGTTAAAAATCTCACCGGTTTTTTGTTGAGTGATTTGCAATAATTCTAACAGTTCTTTTGTCCACGGCAGCGCGTATTTCGAAATGTTGGAGTAGGTGTATTCGAAAGGTTCGTTCCCGTACCAGGCTACTTTGCGTTTGGTGATGATTTTTTTTCCAAAAATGATCGCTTCATCATTTCGCCACTCAAGAGTTTCCAACAGTTTCTCGAAGTAAAAATCGGATTGTTCTTTGTTTAAAATTTTCCCGTAATAATTAACAGTTCCGTCTTTTTGGCAACCAATTTTTAGTTTCGTCGATGGTTGGATTAAATAAGTCCATTTTTTAATTTTTGAATTCCATTGCTTGCTCTTTGAGTTCTGAACTTTTGCACCGAATAGCTTTTGGGAATAGATGATATGTATTAAATGAGAATTTAATCTGATAAATAAATTTGAGGAGGCATAATCACTGCTTTCACAATAATTAACGGTTGCAAAGCTCCTTTTACGTCTGGTTTTTATCAGGACCTATGATTGCATCAATATCGAAAGAATTATTGAAATTAATTAATGAGAATACGCAAGAACTTTTTTCTTTTTTGATTTTGCAGAAGAGACGCTTTCAATTAGTTTGTATTGTCTATTAAAAGCTTCTTGAGACAGTTTAAACAAAGAAGCTAATTTTCTAATCATATCTTTTGATAAAGCTCTTTTATAATTTAAAATGTCAGATAAATTACCTCTACTTGTATTTAAATGCTGCGCCAATTCAGTAGCTTTCATATTTCGTACAGCCATTAATGAACTCAGCAATTCTACTGGGTCCAACTCGTTGAAAATAGTATGTTCTCGATCGTAAGTTTCAATAAGCGCAGTTAACAAATCAATTTCATCAACAATTGATTCATCATCTGAGTCCATATCAACCAAATCTTCCAAAATTGAACAATACTCATCATATTGTTCTCTATTTTTGATGACAGTATATTTTAATTTTGTTCTCATTTCTTGTATAAATTTATGGTATATTGTAATCTTCGAGCACAGAGTTCATCATATTCAGCATGAGTTCCAATCCAACAAACAAACAGATGTACACTTGGCTTTTTGTTTTTAACAATCTTTCTAAATTTGTACTTGCATATCATTCGGTAATTATTACCAGCTATATTAAAGACAATTCTATGGCAATTTTCACCTAATATATCTGCAGAACCAAAGGTCTTTTTTATGTCATTTGTAGAATTCCAATCCGCATAGAGTGCTTTATTAACCCAATCTTCAAATGACTTTCTTGAATTTGATGTCACTTCGTAATCTTCTATAGATTGCTTTCTAATAATGTTTACTTTCATAAATATACGATAAAATTATAAAAAGTTCGCATTTTGCGAACAATTGTTTATCAAGTTTGTGTAACATAATGATTATCAATCCATAAAATTAATGAAAATTAAACGCTGAATTTATTCATTTTGCGAATCATTGTCATTAATTTGTGGGGTTCAAGTAAGCGGATAATCATTTTAATTTTCTTAAAGTCATTTTTTCACTCAGGAAAAATTCAACCCACGATTGCTTTTTTGTTGCTGATTTAAATCTTTAGTAAGAATTTTTTTAGTTGAGTTGTCAACTGCCACTTCATATTGTTCTGATATTATGTCGTTCAGCCAGATAAATAATCATGTTCCTTCTTTTGCATAAAGCTCTCACATATTCTTACGAATTCTATTATTTGAGAGATTAAACCTAACCATTAATTTCAATGTTGCAACTGCCCTCATCACATAATCCGTGTTGTTCTCTCCAAACCTCATTCTTTCACCAACTTCCTCTCTACACTAAAGTCCATTCCCACCACCTTGATGACATAAACCCCAACAGGTAAAAAATTAACGTCAATAGGATTTATTTTATGGATGAGTGACTGTTGAAAAATGAGCTTTCCGCTTATGTCGTAAATGAAAGCGATGGAATTCTTAATTTCTTCCAGTGAAATATTTATTTTATCTTTTGTGGGATTCGGATAAATTTTGATTTCATCTTCGGGAATTAAGTTTTGGATGCCTGCTGTTAAATCTTTAACGCATCGAACCGCAAAGCCACAATTAGCAACAGAAATGCTTTGATGTAAAGCACCAGAGTTTGCTTGTAAGCTGAAGATGTATGCTCTGGGAAAGGCGCTGGAGCCCCATGCCGTTGTGCTCCAGAATGCACCTAAGGTGTATAGGTTGCTAAATCCGGTTGGATTTCCCCTTTGCCCTCCGGGTAAAGCGGTGAAGTCACTTGAATTCGAAACCGAGCCCGTAGTGCTCAACCAATGCGTTGTTCCTATTTCTTTCATTTTATCGCCGGCAATGGTATCGCCACCTAAAAAATTGGCCAAACTTATCCATTCCGCCTCACTGGGAACATGCCAACCTGTAGGACAAACATTACGGTTATCTGTAACCGCATACCAAGTATATAATCGCCCATACACAGGGATGTTTAATGAATCTTGGTTATAGGACCATTGAAATATGGAAGTAGAATCATTATTGATGGGCAATGAAGTGGTCGCAATAGAATCGCCATTATTAAAGCGGGTAGTCTTCAAATTTTCTTTTGTCCAAATCTGTGTCCCCAATGTAATGGTGTTATAAATGTTTCCGTCAATATCGGTTATTGTTTGTGCTTGTGTGTTTAACAGCATGAAGGAAAAAACTAAAAGGATTAGAATGCTTTTATTCATGGAGTTAAATTTTAAATGCATATGGCAAAATGTTTTCTTGCTCCCTCTCGTTAACGAGGTTTGATTTACCACATTCTTCTAGCGTTTTAGTCAAAAATTATTTGGATTGTTCTTGCATTTTTTTAATTGTAGGAATCATTATTTCATCAACAAACTTTTTCATTCTTTCATCAACTTCAATTTTAGTTTCTGATTGAGGTTGCATGATTTGCTTTCTAAAATCCCTACTGGTTTTTCCTCCAATTCGCTTTGCCATTGTTTTAATAATTTCTTGAATGTCGTGAAGTGTTTCTTTAATTAATTCTGTTTCAACTTGCGGCATTATCGATTCTGAAATCTGAATTGTTTTTGGGTCAGAGATTACCATTTGATTAAATATTATATTTTCTGAAGCGAAGTTGTTCCATTGATTAAGGTATGAAACAATTTTATTCTTCCCCTTTAACCTGTAAGCACTAATTGGGTCAACGGTGGCAAGTTTGAGTAAACACTTATCATAGTTTTCATTTAGCTCCTGGAGTTCTCTTTCAATTCTTGGGTTGTGAAATTCAGTCATCATTTTTCTAATTATAATAAGTGATTGAGTATTTTCTTCAGGACTTAATGTAAAATTGGGGATAGATGAATTTAGAGTCCGCAAATATGATTCTGCTCCATCTTCTATTGATTTTACAGTTGAAATTTGATGTTGCATTTCTAAAAGAAAGTAAAGTGTTTCTTTTAGAATACGTCTATCAGAAAGCTAAACGTTGAAATAATTTGTTAGTTGTGTTAAGCTCCAACCAAGTAAAACTCCAATTAAAGGTAAAATCGTTATTAATAATGTTTGCATTAGCTGTTGTTTTTTTTATACATTTTACTTGGGCTTGCATTGTCCTTGATGCATGCAGTTATCATCCATTAAATTTACGTGAGTCCGGACGCGAATCGTCGCTATCGCTAGCATGTTTCTATTTATTTGAGAGATTAAATCTAGCAATTAAATTGTATGTGGCAAAATGCATTAAATCTTCATCAGTAAACTAGATTGTATATCTTAATAGTTGGCTCTTTTAATACTAGGAAAACAAGAATTAAAAGTAGAATCTCTGTATGCACAACATAATGTTTCAATTACTTTTTTGTTTGATACTCAAACAACAGCCATTATACTTTATTCTAAATGACAAATTTGGGATTATTAATAGTTATTTCGACGGGACTGAGATAATCAATAGCATATTCTATGGAATCTAATTTGTTAATTTTATTTTCTATTTCAGATAAAATCTTTATAGCATTTTCATATATTAATACACATTCATTCTCCTTAAAGAAAATGGTTGTAGAGTCTCCAGTAATAAACTTGCCAATAATATATTTTGCAACTCCGCAGATTTCTTTTAATTTTGGGCCTTTGGAATAATATATTTTTGAGTGATAAAGCCAAAAAGCTCCACTTATCAATTTATCTTTTATCGTTGCTTCCAATAATTCATATAAATCATTGATCCAATATAAAAACTGTGTCAATCCGTTAAAGAATTCCCTAGCCACTTCATAAAAATTTTCAATTTTGTCTTGAAAAGAGAATGAAATAACTAAGTTGTTTAGCTTCATAAAAAAATTTGGTGCATACAAATAAGAATTTATAAATGCATTAAGATCTGTATCATTATTTCTTCGACTAGTTAATCTTAGGAAATTTATAAATTGATTTTTGTTTTTTTCTAAAACACGTCCATGCTTGTCGCGTAAACGAGAGAATAAGTTTTGAACTAAAATGTTCGCATTTGTATGCAAAAAATATTCTTTAAATTTTTTAGACCTTAAATTCCAGTATATCTCGTCAGACAATTTAGAAGGCAAAGGCAGCCTAAAATATCCTGTAAGAAATGCAGTTTCGAGCAAAGAAAGAAATTCCATTAAATGCTCAATATTACAAAAAGCTAGGAATTCAATATTATTATCCAATGGCTTTTCTCCAAAAGGAAACTCCAAATTAAAATCTATGTTTTGAATCTGATCTAATCCTATTAAAATGTCCTTAATAGTTAAATCATTTGTGTACTGATATAGATAAGAATCAATAAAATCCAAGTAATCATTTACTTCCACATCCATATTTAATATGCTTTTTTAAATAAATAAAATTGATCACAATTATCTGTCTTTGGTTTGCAAACAGTTTGATGATTAGTTTTTTCAATTACTATTGCAGGCTTATCTAATAAGTAATCTTGTTGTATGACTACTTTTTCTACTTCCGCCCAAAATACTGCTTTAGCAATTGTAAACTGATAGTTTTTCCCTGATTGAATTGCTTTAGTATCATTTAATAATTTTGCAATTAACTTACTGCTAGGCCTCAAATCATTTGAATTTTTAACTCCCAATTTAAAGCTTGCTAATAAATTTAATATTCCCAATGGTAGAATTGCGTATGTTTCTGATAAATGTGCTCCAAAATGTGCAGGGGCATATAAAATCATATCAAACTTTTTTGTTAATTCTGAATCACTTTTGTTAATTTCTATAAGAGCAATTCTCGTTAAAATGGCTCCAAGAGAATGAGAAACAATTACTATGTTGTCATATTTAAAATTAGAATTTCTCGGGTTAAGAACTACTCTTTTAAATGATTTATTATAAAGTTCAACACATTCTTTTTCCAATACTAAAAGCATTTTCACAAAGCCTTTTGCAAGAGCTGCTATTTGTGATTTACTTGCTGAATAACCGTAGAAAAAAATATCGCATCCTGCAAATTCTTTATAGTTTCTCAACAAAACATCAAATTGTTTAAATGTAGTATAAGGACCTCCATTAAAACCATGAATAAATACTAGAGCTTTACCTTCTGGTTTTTTGGCCCAAAAGACATAAGAGTTAATCCCAAACTCAAGCCTCTTTTCTTCCCAATGATATTTCATGCCTTCGTTACAATTTATTTAGTGCTAGATTAATTATACCTCCAACCTACAACCTAATTTCACAACTTTGAATCTATAAAAATTCGCTTTTCAATTTCAATTAGATATCTACCTTCACTTAGTTGTTAACTCGCATTTTTAGTTCAAATCTTTAACTGATGAAACTTGGTAATAAACTACTTCATCAAAATTCTTGAAGTGTGCTTTGCCGCATTTGATTTTTGTTTTTCACTTTTTAAAAGTTCTTGTCCTTCTCCTTTAGTTTCGGCAACGAAATAGATTTTCTTCTCGCCTTTGAAAACTATTGCCCAGTCAGGAATATAGTTGCCAATAGGAGTAGAGATTTTAAACCAGTTTGGAAGTTTGAAATAGAATTCCACATTTTCACTGGTCTCACAATCTTTTGCAAACTGGTTTTCTACGTTGCTGTCAAGCGGAATGTAGTTTTCATAGATTGTTTTTTCAGGATTTACAACTGTATGAGTAAAGTTGTCAAGATAGATTTCAATTTCATCATCATTGAACAAAGACATTTCATACATCTTGCTTCCAATTTTCTCATACTTGATTCCTTCAATCATCAATTCATACAAAACACTTTTGATTGTGCTTGTTGTGTTGTCCATAAACATTTGAGGATTAATAAGTAACTCTGAAATTTTATCTGACTTCTTCACGATGTCAAGTATTGTGCTTCTCGTCAATTCGGTTTTCCCTTGAATATATGCAAGCATATCAGGAATTTCAAAACGCAATCCATAATCAGGTGCAATAGTGTCACTCAACAATTTTCCTGAAATTCCGTCTGTCCCCATTACAACCTCATTCTTTGTGCTTCGCACAGATGGCTTTTTTGTTTCAGGCATTTCTTTCATTGCCTTTGCTGCAAGTGTTATCAAATCACTTGTATGATAAGCAACATTGTATTTTGTGTGGAACTTTATTTTCTCCCAAATCTGCAAAAAATTCGGGTCGGCTTGAAAACCTTTTCTGTAATTCAGTTTCTCCCGCTTGTTTTTGTCTTTTATTCTTCCAGTAAAAGTTACTCCGCAATCTTCTTCAACTTTCTTTCTGCAAAGCTTTTGCAAAAGCATCATAGCTTTCGTTTGCAATCACTGTTAATCGGTTTATGTTCGGGTCAAAAATTCTTTTACCTTGTTGATTAACAGACAAACGCAAACCTCTCCCGATTTCCTGTCGCTTTTTTATTTCGCTTCTGGTTTCGTTCAATGTGCAAATCTGAAACACATTCGGATTGTCCCAACCTTCACGCAAAGCAGAATGAGAAAAAATAAAACGAAGCGGAGTGTTAATGTCAAGCAACTTTTCTTTTTCCTGCATGATGAGTTTGTAAGTATCATCATCTGCTTGGGTTTCTCCCTCCTGTATCTTTCACTCTACCTTTGTTGTCTTGCGAAAAATATCCGTTGTGAATCTTTGTAACTGAATTAGAGATAAGATTTTTGTTGTTTGGTTTTGCTATTTCATTTTGATAAATTTCTTCAAACCATGTAGCAAACTTCCCTGCAATTGCATTTCCGATTTCATCATACTCACGATAGTTTTTCACTTTGTCAATGAAAAATAACGTCAACACTTTTATTCCTTTGGCTTTGTATTCTCTTTCTTTCTTCAAATGTTCTTCAACGGTTTTCTGAATCATGAAACGCATCACTTCATCATTCATACCTCCCTTTGATTCTCCAACTTTCAAAACAATTCCGTTGGTAAGTTCTATTTGCTGATTGCCGAAATCAATTTCATAAATCTTTAACCCTTCATACTTTTCATTCTTATTGCTCAATATAAAAAGGTCTAATTTATTTCTGTTTGCAGTAACTGATTTTCGTTTGATGCCTGTTGTAGAAGATGTATCAATCTTAATTTTTGCAGTGATGTTGTTTCCTGTTCTGTTCACACTTTCCAACTGTATGAAACTGTCGTTGAAATCGTTTTCACTGATTACACTATCAACTTCAATCTGCTTTACCAATCCCAAATCATAAGCCTTCACTGGATTGAGTGAATACATGAGGTTATAAAAGTTGGTGTGTGTAGCCGAATAACGTAAGATACAAAGTGGATTGAGATTCTCAATTGCTTTCTTTCTTATTTCGGTTTCCATATTCTGCGGTTCGTCAACAATTACAAATGGTTTTGTGCTTTGAATAAACTCAATCGGTCTTTTACCTGTGAGTTTGTCGTTTGGTTTGTTGATGATATTTTCATCTTTCGCAAATGAATCAATATTGATTACTAAAACCTGAATGAAATTTCCTGAAGAAAATCCTCTTAGGTTGGAAACTTTCTTACTGTCGTAAACATCAAAATTGATAGAAGTTTTATCATACAGACTTTGAAAATGGTCGTGTGTGATTTGTAGATTTTATAACACCTTCACGAATTGCAACTGATGGAACTACGATTACAAACTTTTTGAAGCCGTAAAGTTTATTAAGTTCATATATACTTTTCAGATACACATAAGTTTTCCTGTGCCTGTTTCCATCTCCACCGAAAAATTCATTCCCTGCAATTCTTCAACGGCATTTTTGAATTTCATTTCGTTGCTGAATGTTTTTCACATTCAGCAAAATCTGTTCTGCCGACAAAGTAAGGTTGTTTCCAAAACCGTTTTCAGTTAGCAATACACCTGCGGACGATTGCGTAAATTCAAAATCTCCACTGCTTAAAGGTTGCCCTTCAAAAATGTCGGTGATGCTTTTACTGCATCCCATTGATAAGATTGGTTGCCGTCAAATTGGAGTTTCATTATAGTAAATCGCTTATTTTTTCTTATTGCTTTGAGTTTCTGCTTTTAATGTTCCATTTTCATCAGCTTCACCCAAATGAGTATTTCCTGTGCCATCAAATACTTCATAATGAATTTTGTTATCCTTATGGTTGAAGTCAAAATACCAATGATTACCTGTTGCTTTGTGTCTGAATATTCTTTCCTTGGTTCTTTCCCCAAAACTTTTCAAGCGGTTCAAAGTCGTTATTGTTTCTTAATGTAAATTTCCAACTGGAAGAGTGGTAACCCATTTTACAAAACCCACATCGCTGCTTGTGGCATTAACTGTAATTAGTTTTGGAAGGGTGCTGTCATGAATTGCATCTTTAATGATGTGTAATTCTTCTCTTTGTGCATTGATAGAATCGCCAAGACAAAGACAAATAGTTTTTTCTGTTGCAGAATCATTCAAAGTATCTTCTGCTGATTCTGAAACCACAAAAGGAGAATGTGCAACCTTTAAATCAATACTCCAAGTTGTGTAAGTAAAGTGAGGTATTCTTAATCTCGGTTGACTAACATTTCTGCTTGTCGTTCCTACAATATGCAAAATTTGACTACGAATTCCTCCTAAATATTTGTCGGGAATTATTCCCTCTGCTACAGCCAAAAAACGCTGAACATTATTCCAATCGTAAGAGAGTTCGTATTGCGAATTCTTCTTCAGTTTGTACTTGATAGCGTATAGTTCCTTTTACAATTTCATTGTAAGAATCTGGATTTCCAGCAAGATGATTAAAAGCGATTTCATCTTCGGGAAAATGTATGTATGCTTTTATCTTCATGTCAGAATCCGAGTAAATAGTTTAGGTCTTTTTCTGTCTGTTCAAAAAAATCTTCTGGTTGTCTATCAACTTTACCATCTGCAAGAATTGTTATTCGGTCTGCAATGGCGCAATGCTTTTCTTCGTCTCGTTTAAAGTGATAAATTCTTACCAAATCTTTATTGATTCCTTTTTCTCCTTTTTCAAATTTCTTGCAAGCAACTAACACCCGTTAATGATATGTTCGCTGTGTGTTTCAATGATAATCTGTACTCCGCTTTGTGCTGCTAATGCAAGAAGTTTTGCTAATTGAGATTGTCCTCTTGGGTGAAGATGTGCTTCGGGATTCTCTACAAGTATTAAACTGTTTTCACTTGATGATAGTGCTGCCACAATAATTGGTAAAGCGTAGCTCAAACCAAATCCAACATTCTCTGCACTGAATGGCTCTGTCGGTGTAAAGTCATTCTTCTTGTTGAAAGTATATTTCAATGTAAATGCCTTCCCGCTTGGAGTAGGAACAACATTTACTCCTGGACTTACTTCTCTCTCCCATGCACTAGTTTGTGAAAGCAAATCATCTAATGCCTCAGCTTCATGTCTAAGTAAGTCAAATTTTATTTTCTCTTTTTTCTTTTCCGTAGTGATAAAGAAAGTGAACAACTAATTCTCCTTGTCCCTTTTCAACTGAAAGTTGCCGTTTCACTTCTACTGCATTTGAATCTAGCGGATAAGTTTCTCTTGGTGATAATCTTGCTGCACTCAGGTATTGAAAATTATTATTAAAAACACTTAGTCTTCCTAAATTACTTTGTGTTTTGCCTACACTTGGGATTAATGAATCTTTTGAATCAGAAACAATATTGCTTTCTGTTGACCCTGAAACTGGAATAAAGTTTTTATTTGGATTTTTATCAAGCGGTTTGAATTTCCATGACTGATTTTCGTTTTCATTTGTGTCGATTGCAAATTCAATTTCATCAGTTTCTCCTCCCTGATAAATTGCATCGCTGATAAAGCCGATGTCGCAATATGGTTTGTTCAATTGCAAACCACTTGAAAGAACATTGGCTTCGTATGATTGCCTTAGCAGCAAAAGTGATTGAAAAACCGAAGATTTTCCAACCCCGTTTATTCCTGTCAAAATATTCAGGTTGCTTAAATCCAACTCTGTGTTGGAGTGAATCTTGAAATTTTTTATTGTCAGTTTGCGTATCATCTTAATTTAAAATTGTTTCGTTTGTTATTCTGTTTATTTCGCTGAATCGTTTTGTAACACTTGGCTTCAATCCAGTTCCAGATGCAAGCGAGTTGTAAAAAATCAGTTCGTTATGCAATTCAATAAATTTGTCTTTAAAATATTCTTTGTTCTCAATCAAAGTTTCTGTTTCTTCATCACTTAGTTTGCTGAAAGCTACTGACAGTGTTTCAAACAATGCTTTGTTGATTGGCTTTCTTCTGTCTTCTCTTGCTCTTCTTTTTCTAAAAGCATCATCACCAAAAATTGTAATGGCTGTATTCATGGCTTTGATAAAATTAGTTTTCATTTCTTCTCTTTTTTATCTGAAAGAGTTTTTATTAATCCCATTCCTTTCGTCATGAAAGTATCTAAGTCGGGTTGATATTCTGTGTAGGGGGTAATGTAAAATGAAACAAACCTTGTAACGAAATCCCTATCCTCCATTCTGTCAGTCTTAATTATCCATGATGTTGCTTCCTTGAAATCTTCATGGTCTGCAAGTGTGGCAACAAATTCAGAAGCCACACCTTGATTTAAAGCATGACGGATTTCCTGTGGCGTTAAAATCAAACCACCTGTATTGATTCGTTTGAAGATGTTGAACTTTACTTCTTCGGGAGTACCTTTCTCTACAACATAAACAGTAATTGGAGTTTGAGTAATTCTCCTTTTTAGTTCTCTCGGAAGTGATTCATAGTTTTTCCCATTAAACTGTGTCAGAAATTCCAAGTCATCTAGTACCATTGTTTTTTTTACTGCATAATTTTTCAACACACTGCATCTCTGCAATCCGTCAATTACTTGCCAATAATAGGTTTTCTCTTTTGTCTTTTCATCTTCCCTCATTAGCTCATCAAAATAAAATGCAGGTAAAGTTTCAGCAAAACCGATTCAATCAATCTGCTCTGCTTTGTTTCATCCCAAAGATTTTCTTTTCGCTGAAACAGCGTAAAGAAGTTGACTTCATTGTGTTCAATCTTGTCAATCAATTCTCCAAGCGTAAACGGGTCACGCCTTATACGAATAAGGTTTGGGTCAAAAAGGAACTATAATTGGAACATGACTTTCGTCTGATTCCTCAATTTTATTCTCGTCTAACTCGTAATTAATATCTTTCTGTTCCATAATTAAATCGTTTTAAAATCAATGCCTGCATCTTTCATTTGCAACACTGTATTTGTTTTCAGTTGGTCGTTGCCTGTGAAAAGATTGTCAAGGGTTATTACCTTTTTTGGTTGTGCTTTTATGATGGTGTCAATGATTTGCGGATTCATTTCTTCCAATGCAATAATCATTTCACCGTCTTTTATTGAAAAGTATTCTTCTTTCGCCTCAACTTTGTCGGCAATTAAGTAACCTACTTTAATCAATAGCTCGTAAAGCATGTTTTCATTTTTGCTTTCCGCTTTTACCGGATTGTTGAAAGCATCCAATTGAGTTACCAAATTTTCTTCAGTGATTTCATCCCCTCGCCATACTTTAAAGTTAGAAGGTGAAAGTTTAAAAACTTTGAAACCTAAATCTTGATTTTTTAACTGAACTATAGTATTTTTCAGACTTTCAATTTCTGCTTTGTTTTCATCTGTAGGGAGTTCGCTTTGTAGTTTTACGATTTCGGCTTCTATCTTATTGATTTCTGAGTTGATTTCTTCTTGAATTTTCTTGTTTGCTCTACGTAATCGTTCTTTACTTATTTCGACAATAGATTTATATCCTGCTTTGTAAGCTTCACTGCTTGCATCGCATAATTCAGGGAGTTGAACGCAAATGTATTTTCTATTACCGCCATCTGATGCGTTTAAATCCATTACTGCGTGGGCAGTACTTCCTGAACCTGCAAAGAAGTCTAAAACAATACCTTCATTTGCACCCATCTGCAAAAAGCTTATTTATTAACCCAACTGATTTAGAGTCTCAAAACAGCTATACCATTAAACAACTCTTTTAATTGATTTTTAGCAGATTCTGTGGTTCCAACATCTTCAGCAAATAATATTGATTCAGGTGTTAATCCTCTTTCCTTTGCATCCAAATAGGTTTTAACACGCGGCACTCCATTCCCATCCTTACCAAACCAGATTCTATTATCTTTTATAGCTTCATTCATAACTGCTTTAGTATAAAGCCAACATCTTCCACTTTCGAGTTGATGAACTTTTCCATTTGGTGCAATCAGCTCATAAAATTGAGAGGTAGTCCCGTGTCCTGCTTGCGCTGTTGCAGGGTCTGATTTCCATAAACCTCGATGGTCATTGTCAGGATTCTTATAATTTGACAATGCTTTTTCAGTCATTGGAGCTTTGGTTGATAGGTCTTCCAACATCCATTGCAATTTGAATAGCATAATATATAGTCGTGCCTTATAGAAACTACTTTGCGATTTTCCCTATTTGTCCTTTTTTCCCATAAAAAGGAAGCTACAAAATTCTCCTCGCCGAAAATTTCATTCATCAATAACCGAAGGTTGTGAACTTCATTATCATCTATGTGAACGAAAATAACTCCTTCATCTCTCAATAAATTTTTTGCCAAGAACAAACGGGGATACATCATGCTTAACCAATTGCTGTGGTAGTGTCCGCTGTCTTTGCTGTTCTTTCGGAACAAACCTTCTTTCATTAAATATCCTTCTTCGTCTTTGTCGCCAATACGTTTTTCATATTCGGCTTTACTCTCTTTGAAACTGTCTGGATAAATAAAGCTGTCGTTTCCTGTATTGTATGGCGGGTCAATAATAATGCACTTTACTTTGTTGTAGTAACTTTTCTGCAACACTTTCAGCACTTCTAAATTCTCTCCTTCAATAAAAACATTTTCGGTTGTGTCAAAGTAGATGGATTGTTCGGGTTGTGGTCTCAGCGTAGCGGTTGTCGGAATCTGCAACACTTTGAATGCATCGGATTTACCAGCCCAGTTCAACACATATCTTTCATTTGCAAAATTGATGTCGTCAGAAAAAGTTGCTTTGAACTTTTCCATATCAATTTTGCCCTCTGAAAAAATGTCGGGGAAAAGAGTTTGGAGTTTGTCCAAATTGTCTTTTGTTATGTTTAATGATTCGCTTGTCATTTCGTTTTCTTTTTTAAAAAGTCAACCTTTTTTTCAGCTGCTTTCAATGCTTGCTTTGATAAATCTTCGTCTTGTTTACCTGTGAGCTAACTTGTCGCTTAACCATGCAACAATCAATTCATCTTCGTCTGCTTTAAAATACTTTGCAAGTTGTTGCACTTGTTCACGGGTTGCCTTACGATGTCCGTGCTCTATTTTGCTGAGAACTGCTTGGTCAATATCAAGAAAAGCAGCTACTGTCCGTAAAGGCAGTTCTTGTTTCTCTCTGAGTTGTTTTATCGTGCTTCCTAAACTGTCCATCTTTGAATGAATTTGCTTTGACTTAATTTGTCAAAGGTAATACTTGCAAACAAACTGGTAAACATAAACTGGAAAAAGATTTTGCTACGAAGCGGATTAAAGCTTTACTGTTGTGTGACTGATAGGCTTGCTTATTACGTTTTGCATATTTACGATGGGCGGGATTTTTACCACAAATATTTATTCGAAGATACAAACTTTCTGTAACCTCGTGAAACTCCCCCTATTGCAAATGTGCTGTTATCGTTTCGTGCTTTTTTCTGTCCGAGGATATGTCGTGTCAAGTATGCAGTTATGATTTTAGGGGTAGTTTTACAAGTTCCATGTATTCTTTATAAGAAACTCCTATGGCACCTTTATCTATGAAAGTAATTTGGTCGTTATATTTTTCTATAAGTGGGCTGTCGGGTTTCTTGATGTCAATTACAATCATAGGCTTATTAAAAATCAAATAGTGATTTTCTAAAAACTCGTTGATTCCTTTGTCTTGAAAGCCGTAACCAATAACAAACAATTGATTAGAGTGAAGCAAGTTGCTTTTGAATATTGAAAAGAGTTTGTCGTAAAATGGGTCGTTGTATAATCTGATTTTCTCTGTTGTTCCAGTTAAGAAGTCTGGATAATTTTCAGAAAATGGTCTGTCGTAAACATATTTTTGAAGCGTTTCATCAAGTCGCTCCATGAGAAACTCTCCAACTGCAAAGTCCCTTTTTACTCGAACTGAGTTGTCCCTTGAATATTGAGTAGCGCCAGGAGAAGTTGCTTTAAGCAATATAAAATTATCAATACTGCCATGAAGTTTGTATAGTCGTAAGTTCTTGCTGTAATCGTTGTTGAAATATCTCAACCTTACTTTATACGATTTATGAACTGTCCAAAGTTCGGACTTATGGTCAAACGAAACTTCTCCAAAATATGGTGAGCCATATTCTGTAAAACCATCACAGAAGTGTTGTCACAAATCCGAATGCTTACTTGCAAGAGAGTCAAAAAATATGTCATGATTGAGAGTATGCACATCTACTATTTTTGTTTTAAGTAATTCTCTCATCAAACCAACTAATGGGTCGTAAGTCGGATAGTTTCCATAGCTTACATCTTCATAGTATCTCGGAACCATCAGCAGTCCAGAAACGTTGATTGAATATTTTACTAAATCTCCAAACAAAATTGTAGTCGTCAGAAGCCCAAACGCTGTCCTTAATATAGGTTGTCCGAAAAGTTTCGCAAAACTTTCCTATTGCGTCTTTGTGTTTTTGATATCGTAGAAATTCACTAAAATAATCATAGAAAACTTCGTAGTTAAAAGCATCAAGGTCGTCATGTAAAACTTCTTTGCAGTAAAAGGCAATAAATTCTTGTGCAAACAATCTGTCAATAGTTGAACTGGTCATCCATCCATTTGGGTCTCTCCATTCAGTTTGATAAAAAAATGCTCTTTGGTCAGAACCCAAATAAAATTCGTCCTTTTTAAGTTGTCGTAGCTTCTTGTTGATTGCACCAACTGTCGGAATGTTTTCAGGTGCTGAAAATCCAGAGCCAAATAAAAATGAAATATGTTCTGTCATCATGCGTTTTTTTTACTGTTGTTTGGTTTTGCACTGTTGTCATAGTTTGACCGCTAACGTATTATTACTAGAAATTTATTTTATAAAGCACTTCCTATAGAATGGGCTTTGCGCCATTTCCCTTTCCCAAATATACTTTTTAAACAACCATATACCCTCGAATCCCCACCAAAAAATTTCCACTAAGTACAAATACGTACTCGCTCCCCGACTTTCGACGAATAGCAATTAAATATCAAGAAATAGGTATTGTAGAAAGCCTAAGCTTCCAAGAGAAAAAGGTGATTTAAAGCTTAATCTCTTCCCCTTGCTTATTCAAAAAATGAAACTCCATAATATGGTAGCTGGAGATGGGTTCAATCTTCACCCAGCTTTTATATTTCTTGCGCCACTTCCATTGGAAGGATTTGAATTTCCAAAAATCTTTATTTAAAAAGGCAGCTACGAAAGGATGCGTTTGTAAGGTTAACCCTTTTTCGTTTTGCTCTTCGCAGAGGTAACGTAAGTTATTTTCAATGTCGTCAATTAATAGGAGGGATGCTTTAATTTCTCCAGTTCCATCACAAGCCGGACATTTCTCCGCCGTGATGATATCGGTAACAGGTCGTACACGCTCACGGGTGATTTGTACGAGACCAAATTTGGTTGGAGGTAAAATGGTGTGTCGCGCACGATCTTGCTTCATCTCCGCTTGCAAGGTGTCGAAAAGCGTTTTGCGATTCACCGTATTTTTCATGTCGATGAAATCAATGACGATGATTCCACCCATATCGCGCATCCTAAATTGACGTGCAATTTCTTTTGCCGCCATTAAGTTTGTTTGAAGTGCATTGTTTTCTTGTGAGTCGGATGCGCCTTTATTTCGGCCGCCACTATTCACATCAATCACATGCATGGCTTCGGTATGCTCAATGATGAGGTAGGAGCCCCCCGCCATGTTCACCGTTTTTCCAAAAAGCGATTTGATTTGTTTGTCGATGCCAAAGTTTTCAAAAATGGGCAATTTGCCTTTGTACAACTTTACAATGTCGACTTGATCGGGAGCAATGCCTCTCAAATACGTTTTTATTTCTTCTGCAACACGAACATCATTGACATGAATGGCATTGAAATTAGCATTCAATAAATCTCTTAAGATGGTGGAAGCGCGATCAATTTCACCCAAGAGTTTTGCGGGTGGTGTGGCCGACTTTAATTGTTCATGCAGCGCAGTCCATTTCGAAGTTAAATCTTGAACATCTCTGTCGAGGTCGGCAACTTTTTTTCCTTCAGCAACGGTGCGAACAATGATTCCGAAGTTGCGGGGCTTGATACTCGTCGCTAAACGTTTTAATCTGAGTCTCTCGGCGCTGCTCTTAATTTTTTGTGATACGGAAACAACATCTGAAAAGGGAACGAGAACCACAAATCGCCCAGCAAAGGAAAGTTCGGCGGTGATGCGCGGACCTTTGCTGCTGATGGGTTCCTTGGCCACCTGCACCATGATGTTGAGGTTGGTGGTTACTACCTGTCCAATTTTTCCGGCTTTGTGTATGTCGGCCTCCAGTTCGAAGTTATTCAGCAAGGCATCGGCTTGTTTGCCGGCTTGTGTATTCTTCATGTACTTGATGAGGGATTGTACCTGGGTACCTAAATCGAGATAGTGGAGGAAAGCATCTTTCTCATAACCGATATCCACAAAAGCGGCGTTGAGTGAAGGCATAAGTTTCTTTACGCGGCCCAAGTAGACGTCACCTACCGAAAAGCTTTTTTCTTTCTTTTCTGTATTTAACTCTACGAGCTGCTTGTCTTCAACAAGGGCTATTTGCACCTCGGAAGTCGACGAATCAATAATGAGTTCGCTGTTCAAATCTTGAAGCCTAATTATTTTGCTTAAGGAGTATTTCAAAATTCCTTAAAACAGCATAGTCCACCGACTACCTGAATAAAAAATAGCAAATATGAGTAGCCATTCCGTATAATTTTATGCAGAATGGCTACTTATCAGCCTAAAATGGCTTATTTCTTCTTCTTATGACGATTTTTTCTTAGACGCTTCTTACGTTTGTGGGTCGCCATTTTATGACGTTTGCGCTTTTTACCTGATGGCATAACTTAATTTTTTAAATGTTTTTAACTATTTTCTTTTTCAGGATGCTTTCTTCCTGAGTGCTTGAACCATTTTAATCACATCGGAAACATCATACTTTGCATTCTTGATGAATGTCTCGTACGACTGAATTGCCGCTGCTGTATCTCCTTTTTGAAGATGAACCTGACCGAGGTAAAAGTTCATTTCGCTTCTTTCCGGATTTATTTCCAATACTTTTTGGAATCGCTCTATCGCTTTATCAAGTTGCCCCGATTTCACCGATAGCATTCCCAAATTATACTGGGCCATTTCATGATTGGGGTCTGCGGCTATCACTTCACGCAATAACATAATCCCTTTCATGGGTTCCGAAGTTCCATCTGCATAACAGGCACCAAGGTCTGTTTTTGCATTCAGGTTATTCGGGTTTATATCTAACACCTTTTTATAGTTGGCGATGGCTTTTCCAACTAATAACGACTGAATCGAGCTGTCGTTGGCCATTCGAAAAGAATCAAAATAGCGGTAAGCGGCATCAAGATATGATGACTCACTCTTTACTATTTGTGCTTTTCGCTCAAACCAGATAGCGGAAGCAGCCGGTATTCCGTTTCTGTCCCAGATTTTGCCAATACTATCTAATAAGGCAGTATCCTGATTATTTGCTTGGGCAGATGCTTTCTCGATGAACTCAAGCTGTTGAAGAGCGTTGGTGTCGAGCGAAGCTTTAGCCGATCGCAATAAGGCTTCCGGGTTGAATTCGTCCTCTGTACTTTCTGTGGCGGCCTTGGGTTCGGCTCCCTTCTTGTTTACTTGAGAAGGAGCAAAATAAAGTGCAACTGAAAGTAGAATTGTGCCGGCAATGAGGAGGTTCCTCAGTTGTGCACTTTTCATTCAGGATTATTCAGCAGTTGACGTTTTAATCTTATGTGCAGATTTCACACGCTCAGTGAAAGTTTTCGCTGGCTTGAAAGCTGGGATATAATGTTCCGGAATAATGATAGTAGCGTTTTTGGTGATGATACGTCCCGTTTTCTTTGCACGCTTCTTAACGATAAAACTACCGAATCCACGTAAATAAACGTTTTCGTTATTGATCAGCGAGTTGCGAATCACTTTCATCATGGATTCTACGGTTTGCTGAACGGCTACCTTTTCGATCCCAGTCTTTGTGGAGATCTCGTTTACTAATTCTGCTTTTGTCATCTTTACTATTGATTATAAATTCCTTTTAAGGGGCTGCAAAGATATGCTTTCTTGCTGAAATACAAAATATTACTTCCTATTTTTGCCCTAATTATTTAATATGGATCAGGAATTTTCTAAGAATTTAAGGCAATGGTACCGAAAAAACGGTCGAAAATTGCCTTGGAGAAGCACAAAAGAAGCCTATAATATATGGCTTTCGGAAATTATTCTTCAGCAAACACGTGTAAATCAAGGACTTCCGTACTATGAAAAATTTCTTGAAAATTTCCCATCCATAGAAAGCCTTGCCATGGCGTCTGAAGACCAAATTTTGCGGCTTTGGCAAGGATTGGGTTATTATTCCAGAGCCCGAAATCTTCATGCTGCTGCTAAACAAGTGCTAAGGGATTTTAATGGAGAGTTTCCTTCCGACTTTGAAAAGCTGCGATCAATAAAGGGAATTGGTGATTATACCGCATCCGCCATAGCCAGCTTTGCCTTCGATTTACCTCACCCCGTTGTGGATGGAAATGTTTACCGTTTTTTATCACGATTCTTTGGGATGGATGTACCCATCGATTCATCTCAAGGTAAAAAAGCATTTAATGAGCTTGCTCTTGAGTTGATGGATGGTCGGCACGCAGCGGAACATAATCAGGCGATGATGGAAATAGGGTCGCTTGTTTGTAAACCCATCTCCCCAACTGCGATGATTGCCCTTTCGCTATGGCTTGCCATGCATTAATATATAATAAGGTGTCGGATTATCCAGTGAAAGCGAAGAAACAACCCTCTAGAAAAAGGTATTTTCATTATTTTCTGGTTACCGATGGAATCTCCACGTACATCAAAAGGAGAAATGAAAAGGATATTTGGCAGGGCTTATACGAACTTCCTTTGGTAGAGCTTTTGAACCACTGATTTTCCACCTGAAATTCCATCTGAAATCGAAAATTCCATCAACCTGTATTGAACAAATCCCCCTTTAAGAGGAAGCATATCTTATCGCATCAAGAGCTGCACGCAACCTTTTGGACAGTAAAAATTGCAAGATGTTTACCTTCTAAATATGGGTATTTAAGAGTGAAATTAAGCGACCTTTCCACGTTTGGTTTTCCGCAACTTATTGTGAATTATTTCGAGCAAGAGGGTCTTTGAAAGAAGGATTAGCTAAACGATTATTTCGATTTCTGCATCGAATAACGGTCTGCCCTGATGCGTAATCGCCTTTTTGGATGATTTCTGCATCAATTATACACTAGAATTTCTATTATCGAATAAGGGTTAGCCCTGATGCGTAATCGCCTTTTTGGGCGATTTCTGCATCAAGGGCTGCATCAATTCGATAATAGAATTTTTCTATTATCGAATTAGGATTAACTTTGATGTTAGTAATAGTGGAATTGTCTTATCTCGTTTAACTAAAATCTCTCTCTTATGTCTGGTGTAAACAAAGTATTTCTGATTGGTAATTTAGGTAAGGATCCCGAATTTCGTCACATGGAAGGCGGAATTATGGTGGCTAAGTTTCCATTGGCTACCACCGAGTATTTTAAGAATAAAGACGGCAATCGTCAGGATCAAACGGAATGGCATAATATTGTTTTATGGCGTGGACTTGCCGAGGCAGCTGAGAAGTTACACCTGCGTAAAGGACATATGGTTTTTATAGAAGGTAAGTTGCGCACGAGAAGTTGGGAGAAAGATGGTATTAAGCGCTATGCCACCGAAATTATAGCAGAAAATATGACCATGTTAAGCAAGCGCGATGCTCAAAATGGATCGAATGACGCGGGGACAACCGATCCAACACCGCCGCATACTGATTTAGGTGGAGATTTGCCGTTTTAAGAATTCAGAATTAAGAATGCAGAATTAAGAATGCAGAATTAAGAATTCAGTCGCGAGGCTTCGCGATCAGAATACTTATCGCGAAGCCTCGCGACTCGATACACAATTCACAATTCACATCCCGATAGCTATCGGGACACAATTCTGAATTCTGAATTCTACATTCTGAATTAAATAATCCATCTTTGCAGCTCAATGAAAATAAAAATTCTAATTGCATTTATATTGTGTAACGTTTTAATTTCTTCCTGCGGTGAAGAAGAAACGCATCCCAAACCTCGTGGATTTTTTAGAATTGAATTGCCTGCGCGTACCTATGAGATGTTTAATCCAGAGGGATGTCCATACAAATTTGAAATTCCGGATTATGCCATAGCTGTGAAGGATACCAACTCTGTTTCTGAACCTTGTTGGTATTATTTGATCATGCCTACCTTAAATGCGCAACTGTATTTAACCTACAAACCCTTGCATGGCGATGTCGATAAATATTTAGAGGACACACATACTTTAGTTTACAAACATACTGCACGAGCAAGTTCTATTGATGAACAAGTAATTCAGTTTAAACCTGGAGTGAGTGGTGTGATCTATACCCTCGGTGGAGATGCCGCTTCCGCAACACAATTTTTTGTGACCGATAGCGTCAATCATTTTTTAAGAGGAGCGATCTATTTCAACGTTCTCCCCAATGCCGATTCTCTCGCCCCCGTTCAAAATTATTTGCGAGAGGATGTCATTCATTTATTGAAGAGTTTGGAGTGGAAATAGACTATCTCGGGGCTTTAGTCCCGAGACAATGGGGATATATATTCATCTACCACATCCAACAATGCCATCGGCTGCTCCGCATGCACCCAATGACCTGAATTTTTTATTTCAGCAAATTCAGCATTCGGAAACCATTTTAAAATTTCATTCATGCGATAGGGATCGATGTAATTGGATTTTTCTCCTCTTACGAAAAGGATGGGAGTAACAATAATTTTATCGGGCCATGTCTCTTCACCTATTTTTTTATGTGTTGATTGATCGATTGTAAATTAAATCGCCATGCTAACTGTTCTGGTTTTTCCCAATATAAATTTTTAAGTAAGAAGAAAAGGGTTCCTTGGTCTTTGATGTTTTCTGCTAATGCTCTTTCCGCTTCTTTGCGTGTACGAATTACGCTTAAGTCAATCGACAGTAAAGCATCTAAAATTTCACGATGATGTATAGGATAAAACCAAGGAGCAATATCTATAACAACGGCTTTATTTATTTTATCAGCGTGGGAGTTTAGTAGTTTTAATACCACTTTCCCGCCCATGCTATGCCCAATAATGTCCACTTTGGTCAATCTTAATTCTGCTAGCAATTCCACGATATCATCTGCCATAAGTTGATAAGAATGGTTGGAATCATGAGGCGATTGTCCGTGGTTTCTAAGGTCAACGATGATCACTTGGTGGTTTTTTTCAGCAAGTTGACGACCAAAGCTTTGTAAATTATCGCTCATGCCAAATAATCCATGTAAAAGGAGAACTGGATTTCCTTCGCCGATAATTCTATAATGTAGTTTCATTTTATGATCAATTAATACCAATTGGATGAAGAGATTAGTCCACTATTTTTTGTTGCCACATTAACTTGTTTAATCAATCGGACTATTTTATAACTAGTGACGGTATAAGGGCTAGAATGATTTACTTTTGCAGCCATGAATATTTCAATTCGCAAAGGTACGAAAGAGGACATGCCATCGGTGCATGGATTGATTTATGAATTGGCTGTGTATGAGAAAGCTCCAAATGAAGTGTCGAATACCGTGGAGGATATGTTGGTGGATGGATTTGGCGATCATCCTGTCTTTTTTTGCTTAGTGGCGGAAGTAGAAAATAAAATTGTGGGAACAGCAATTTATCACATGAAATATTCTACATGGAAAGGTAAAGGTGTTTATTTAGATGATATAGTGGTGACCGAAAGTATGCGCGGTAATAAAATTGGAAGTATGCTATTTAACGAAGTGGTGAAGGATTCGCAACGATTACAAGCTAAGCAATTGCATTGGCAAGTACTGGATTGGAATGAACCTGCTATTCACTTTTACAAAAAGTATAATGCGAATATGGATGGCGAATGGATTAATTGCAAGATGACCCATCATCAAATTAATAATTTTTAATAATTGAAGTAGATAGTAGGAAATGAAAATATTTAAGTTTGGAGGAGCATCCGTAAAAGATGCAGAGTCTGTAAAAAATGTAGCTGCAATTATTCGACTCTTTCCTGGCGAGCCCTTGGTCGTAGTTATTTCTGCCATGGGTAAAACTACCAATGGCTTGGAGAAAGTGGTGAAAGCGCATTGTAATAAAACGGGTGAAGCCATTGCCTGTTTGCAAGAAGTGAAAGCGTATCACGATACGATACTTGAAAATTTATTTCCTGATTCGAATGCGCCCGTTTATGAAAAAGTAAATAATTTTTTTGTGGAGATCGATTGGGTATTGGAAGAAGAACCTCGCTCATTTGATTTTGTTTATGATCAGATTGTTTCCATTGGAGAGTTAGTGTCAACAACGATTGTACAATCGTATTTGGATGCTCAAGGCATTGCCTGTAAGTGGTTAGATATTCGTGATTGTATTCATACCGATAATACCTATCGTGAGGGAAAAGTAGATTGGGTTGAAAGTGAAAAGCGAGTGAAACAAATAATTCCATCGTTAATAAATGATCGTAATCCCATTGTTGTTACTCAAGGTTTTATTGGTGCTACGAGCGAAAATTTCACCACCACATTAGGTCGTGAAGGATCTGACTATACCGCAGCAATTCTCGCGCATTTGTTGGATGGAGAATCGGTAACCATCTGGAAAGATGTTCCCGGAGTATTAAACGCCGATCCAAAATATTTTAATGATGCACAAAAACTCGAGCAATTGAGTTATCATGATGCTATTGAATTGGCATATTATGGTGCTTCGGTAATTCATCCGAAAACCATTAAGCCACTCGAGAATAAAAATATTCCGCTCTACGTAAAGTCGTTTTTGCAACCGCAAGGGAAAGGCACTATTGTAGGTAAAGATTTAACAACAAAACCACAAGTTCCTTCTTTTATTTTTAAGAGCGATCAAGTGTTGGTTTCCTTAGCAGCAAAGGATTTTGCATTCATTGCCGAGGATAACTTAAGTTCAATTTTTGCAACGTTCGCAGCCTGTGGGGTGAAGATGAATTTGATGCAAAATTCTGCCATCTCTTTCTCGGTTTGTTTTGATGATGATAAATATAAAACGTCTAAGTTGATTGAGTTATTGAAGAAAGATTATTGGGTTCGATATAACGAAGGATTGCAATTGTATACCATCCGTTATTATTATCCTTCCACCATTGAGAACTTGTCGCAAGGGCGTGAAATTTTGTTGGAACAACGAAGTCGAACCACCGCGCAATTGGTCATGAAAGAAATTGTTGCATCCTAAATTGATACGTTGTGGAAGTATTAAGCAGTATTCATTCAGAAAAGTATAAAAGTCAAGTGTTGCTGTGGCTTTTCACCGGATGTTTTTTAGTATTCGGCATGGTGGTAGTTGGAGGGATCACTCGACTCACGGGTTCTGGATTATCAATCACCGAATGGAAAGTGATTAGCGGAAGTATTCCTCCATTAAACGAAGCGCAATGGCTAGAGGCATTTGAAAAGTACAAGCAGATTCCGCAATATCAACAGCAAAATTCACATTTCGAATTAGCGGATTTTAAATTTATTTATTTCTGGGAGTTTATACATCGATTGTTTGGTCGACTCATTGGCGTTGTGTTTTTGTTTGGGTTGATTTACTTTTTGTGGAGGAAAGCGATTACGGTGGAGTTGTTACCTAAATTATTATTTATGTTCGTGCTGGGAGGCTTGCAAGGCTTTTTAGGATGGTATATGGTGTCGAGCGGACTTACTCAAAATGTACGTGTAAGTCATATCCGCTTGGCGATCCATCTCACCTTTGCATTCATTACGTTCGGATATATCTTTTGGGTAGCACTTACTCAGCTCTTCGATCGGAAGGCGGGTAACGGTAGAGAAGTAACGAAGTTCAGAAAGGCAGCTAAAATATTATTGGGGTTACTCACTTTGCAAATTATCTATGGTGCTTTTGTCGCGGGTTCTAAAGCAGGACTGATTTACAATACATGGCCTAAAATGTACGACGATTGGGTGCCTGAAGCGATAGGCTATTCATTTCAAAAAGATGGAATTTCTTCTTTAATAAATAATTTAGCAAGTATGCAATTTATACATCGTGGATTAGCCTACATACTCACGATATTTACAATTGTTTTCATGATAAAAATTTTCAAAATGCCCACCTTACATCGTTCGCAAAAACGAGCTGTATATATTTTGATGGAGGGCATATTTGGTCAAGTTTTATTGGGAATAGTTACACTTTTATTCAGTGTTCCCATTGTGTTGGGTGTGCTGCACCAGGCATTTGCTTTCTTCCTCTTCGCCGCGTTAATCTATTTGATTCATCGATTGCGGTATGAGTAAGAAATGTTCGCATGAATAATCCCTAAGTAATGAAATTAATTAAACCTGCTTTTAATCCCGAAGGATGAAATTAATTGAATCGCTCTATAATCCCGAAGGATGAAATTAATTAAACCTGCTTTAATCCCGAAGAATGAAATTAATTGAATCGCTCTATTATCCCGAAGGATGAAATTAATTAAACCTGCTTTTAATCCCGAAGGATGAAATTAATTGAATCGCTCTATAATCCCGTAGGATGAAATTAATTAAACCTGCTTTTAATCCCGAAGGATGAAATTAATTAAACCTGCTTTTAATCCCGAAGGATGAAATTAATTAAACCTGCTTTTAATCCCGAAGAATGAAATTAATTGAATCACTCTATAATCCCGAAGGATGAAATTAATTAAACCTGCTTTTAATCCCGAAGGATGAAATTAATTGAATCGCTCTATAATCCCGAAGAATGAAATTAATTGAATCAATCTATAATCCCGAAGGATGAAATTAATTGAACCTGTTCTTAATCCCGAAGGATGAAATTAATTGAATCGCTCTATAATCCCGAAGGATGAAATTAATTAAACCTGCTTTTAATCCCGAAGGATGAAATTAATTAAACCTGCTTTTAATCCCGAAGGATGAAATTAATTAAACCTGCTTTTAATCCCGAAGGATGAAATTAATTAAACCTGCTTTTAATCCAGAAGGATGAAATTAATTGAATCGCTCTATAATCCCGAAGAATGAAATTAATTGAATCACTCTATAATCCCGCAGGATGAAATTAATTAAACCTGCTCTTAATCCAGAAGGATGAAATTAATTGAATCACTCTATAATCCCGAAGGATGAAATTAATTAAACCTGCTCTTAATCCAGAAGAATGAAATTAATTGAATCACTCTATAATCCCGAAGGATGAAATTAATTAAACCTGCTCTTAATCCAGAAGAATGAAATTAATTGAATCGCTCTATAATCCCGAAGGATGAAATTAATTAAACCTGCTCTTAATCCAGAAGAATGAAATTAATTGCATCGCTCTATAATCCCGAAGGATGAAATTAATTGAATCACTCTATAATCCCGAAGGATGAAATTAATTAAACCTGCTCTTAATCCAGAAGAATGAAATTAATTGAATCGCTCTATAATCCCGAAGGATGAAATTAATTAAACCTGCTCTTAATCCAGAAGAATGAAATTAATTGAATCGCTCTATAATCCCGTAGGGATGAAATTATTATAGAAAAGTCAAGAATCATCAGATAGAAACCCTGAAAGGGTGAAATAAAAAGGTATAATTGTAATCGAAGATTTGGAAGGTAATAGAATCTTAAATCAACAAATAAATTTTCGTTTGTATTATAAATCCATAATGTCACCCATTCTGGGTTTATGATCGAAAGATGCATTTCGTTATAATAATGTCACCCATTCTGGGTTAGCTAACAATTAGTATCTTGAAGCCTATAATTTGCAATCCAGCATCCAGTTGCGAGGCTTCGCGACCAATATCGAGTATCGAGCATCGAGTCCCGATAGCTATCGGGACGAGCATCGAGCATCGAGCATCCTACAACATCCGAAGCAAAAAACTATATCCCTCCAACAAACACTATCAAACCTAAATCCATCCTTTACGACTCCGCAAATGCGTAATATGCGCCGTGTGATGTTGACTATGCCAAGCGTAGAGTCCGAGATTGAATTTCAAGGTGGATACACGATTGTACTGTGGGTGCGTAAAAGTACGATCCCATTCTTCGTCCGACATATTTTGCATTACATGACTCCATTTACTATGTAGTACTTTTAACAACATAAGTGAATCTTCCAGAGTTCCATATTTTGAATCGGCGAGTTCTGCCCAACGTTCTTCTTGATAAGGTTTAATAGTGGGATTCTCTTCTGTTAATGCGAGTTTAAATCGAATATAGGCGTTCATATGACTATCGGCAACATGATGTACCACCTGTCGAACAGTCCAGCCACCATCACGATAGGGAGTATCGAGCTGATCATCATTCAGATTTTTAATAGCCAAGTCTAATTGTGTCGGCAGTGCAGCAATGATGGCTAGCCAGTTTTCCATCACTTCTTTTGTAAAGTCTGCCTGAGGCAAATATTTGCCGATAGGGTAGCGGGGGTCTTGAACATCCATTGCTTTTGATTTTAGTCAGACGAAGATAAAAAATATATGAGTTATTTTTGTTTGCTTCAAAACATTATTAGTTTTGAAACTATTAAATTTCATGATTGTTATTTCTAACTATGAGCAATTCCTTAAATCACCACCAACTGGAAACCGAAGGCTACACCCTTCAATCTACCTTAACCCATACCGAAATAGCTGATTTCATCAAACCTTATTTTTTTAGAAGAAATCTAGTGATGATGTTCTATGGAATTTTTTCACTTTCATTGCTTGTGATTTCGGTCTATAGTTTAATAAACTCAGGAGCTTTTATGAAACATGTATCAGAGTTCTCGCTTGGCATTGCGCTCTTTTTTTTATTAGTTCCCATTCATGAATTAATACATGGGTTTGTGTATCGATGTGCGGGTGCAAACAAAGTAAGTTATAAAGCGGTTTGGAAAAAATTTATTTTTTATGCAATGGCCGATAAATTTGTTACGTATAAAGTGCCCTTTATGTTTATTGCATTGGCTCCGTTTGTGGTCATAAATTCTGCGTTAATTCTAGTCATTTTTTTAGCACCTGCTTCTCAGTTTTTTATTTGGATGGGCGCTCTTTTTATGCATACTGCCGGATGCTCGGGCGACTTCGCTCTCGTGAGTTATTTCTATACTTTTTGGGATAAAGACCCCGTAACATTTGATGATGTGGAAGAGAAAGTATCCTATTTCTATATTAAAGACAGTTCAAAATGAACGTTTTAGAGCAATAAAAACGATCTATTCCGTTTAACTCCTTTCCTTATCTTTGAGACTCCTATCGATTTATTGAACTGTATGAAAAGTAGTAAATTATATTCCCCACTCATCTTCCTATTTTTTCTGGTTAACTTCTTAACCGCAAGTGCTCAAATTCAGAATAGTGTAAAATGGAATTTCTCCATCGAACAGAAAACGGATGAAGCCATCGTTACCATTAAAGCAAATGTGCCGAAAGGTTTTCATATCTATTCGCAAAACACACCTCCGGGTGGACCTTCTCCAACGGTGATCAGTTTTGAGAAAAGTAAAAATTTTACACTTGTAGGTAAAACGGCTGAAGGAAAACCACATGTTGATTTTGACGATGTTTTTGAAGTGGATGTTTGGTCGTTTAGCGGAACTCCGGTTTTCACACAGAAAATTAAATTGAATAATCAAAATAGTTTTAAGGTCGAAGGAAATATCGAGTATCAGATTTGTGATGATAAAGCTTGTGTTTATGCCGATACTTCTTTTTCGCTTTCTATTAAAGGAAATAAGGTTGAAGAAGTAACTCCTGTTGTGGATGTGGAAGCGAGTAATCCTCTTCCAGTTGACTCATCAGCGGAAGTGACGACTACAATTCCTGTTGATGAAAAATTGGCGAATGGTCGTATTCCTGAACCCAGTAGCGACGCTTCTCATTTGGAAGCAGGTTGTGGTGATGGAATTATTGTGGAAGATGATAAATCATATTGGGGAATTTTTATTGCTGGAATGCTTGGCGGTTTACTAGCCTTGCTCACTCCATGCGTATTTCCTATGATACCACTTACCGTAAGTTTTTTTACGAAGAGAAGTCCAACACGTCAAAAAGGAATAGCAAATGCAATTATTTATTCTACATCCATAATTTTAATTTATGTGATCCTTGGGTTTTTAGTCACGGTTACGCTTGGTTCCGATGCGCTGAATGCGATGGCAAGTAATGTGTTTTTTAATATGTTGTTCTTTGTTATCTTTTTCATTTTTGCTTTATCATTCTTCGGTGCATTCGAAATTACATTGCCATCATCATGGGTCAATAAAGCAGATCAAGCTTCTGATAAAGGCGGCTTAGTTGGAATTTTCTTTATGGCATTTACATTAAGCTTGGTTTCTTTCTCCTGTACTGGACCTATCATCGGCACTTTGTTGGTGGAAGCAGCCCGAGGCTCGTCTTACCTCGGACCTATCATGGGAATGACTGGCTTTGCACTAGCATTGGCATTGCCCTTCGGATTGTTTGCTGCTTTTCCAGGTTGGCTCAATACACTTCCTAAATCGGGTGGATGGTTGAATTCGGTGAAAGTGGTATTGGGATTTTTAGAGTTAGCATTGGCAATGAAATTTTTATCGAACGTAGATTTGGCATACCATTGGGGATTGTTAAAACGTGAAGTGTTTATCGCGATATGGATTGTTATTTTTGGCTTGATGGGTTTATATCTTTTAGGAAAATTGAAATTTTCTCATGATAGCGACATGCATCATTTAGGTACAGGTCGATTGATTGTAGCCATTATTACATTGTCATTTACCGTATATCTTATTCCAGGTTTATGGGGTGCACCGTTGAGAGCGATCAGCGGATTTCCACCTCCCGATTTTTACAAGGAGTGGACCAACACCGACTCAGAAGCAAGTGCAGGTGGCAGTCATGCAGGAACATGTCCGCATAATTTAAATTGCTTTCACGATTACGAGGAAGGGATGGCCTATGCGCAACAAGTGGGTAAGCCCGTGATGATAGATTTCACGGGATGGAGTTGTGTGAATTGCCGTAAGATGGAAGACAATGTGTGGTCACAACCCGCCGTCTTAAAAGTAATTTCAGAAGATTATGTATTAATTTCACTTTACGTGGATGATAAAACGGAATTGCCAGAGACGAAAAAGTTTGTAAGCACCTATACAAATAAGAAAGTGAAGACAACCGGAAATAAATGGAGCGAAATGCAGAGTCGAATTTATCAAACGAATTCGCAACCCTATTATGTACTTCTCGATCATCAAGGTAAGTTACTAGCAAAACCTGTTGGATATACACCGGATGCAGATACTTATAAAAAGTATTTAGAAGAAGGTAAATGTAGATTTAAAGGGAGATAAAAAATCTTGAAATATCAATTCAATGAAAATTGTTTTTGATAGAAAAAATAAAATCCCTGAAGGTGCTTATCATCTTCAGGGATTTTTTTCCATAAATCTCTTTTATTAAAAAGTTTAATGGCTAATCTAAGAGGAGCTAATATCCAAATCAACATCACTCCGCTTGCTAAAAGAACTCCTTTACCACTGCTAAAAAGATCTTGAAGCATGGCTCCTGTATATCCCATCAATGCGGATACATCTAGTTGCAATAATACAATTACTCTTGCTAAATCAATCGGATTTAAAGAGATCATAGTAAGCGTAAGTGTTTCCATCGGATAATCAATGTAGGCAAACATGATCATCAGCATCAAAGCATCGTAGATGAACGTAAAATAAAACCAAAGAAGTAGCGATAATCCAATTCCTCTGGCTTTGTCTCTTGTGAGAAGCGCCGCAAGTAAAGCTAAAGAAACAAATGCCATGGTGAGTCCGCAAGAAACGATAAGAAGTGAAAGGGCAGCTTTCCCTGGAGCAAAAATTAATAGTGGAATTCCAAGTCCAATAACCAGCGCTACAATTAGTGAAATACAAAGCCCCCAATATTGACTGTATAGAATAGTTTTTCTTTGGATGGGTTGAGCTGACAACAGCTCGATGAACTCATAAGAATTGTAAAAGTAGATTGTAGAAAAAATTAAACTTAATAACGGACTAACGAGGAGAACTATATTAAGTAGACTTGCAATTCCTTTCGTGGGATCACCACTCATGCTAAATAATCCTAAGGACGTAGCTAATAGAAAGAGTGTGTAAAAAAGAACCATTCTATTCTTTAAAATATCGAGCAAAACATATTTTAGTAAACGAAGGAGTAAATATTTCTTGGTTGAAGTTCTCATTTTAATGGTAGACGGATCTTCATGTTTTAATAAAATTGCGGATGCGAAAGTTCCTGAACCTTCTATCTGATTCCTATGTCGATTCCCCAACTTATTATCAAATTTACGCATTTCCATCATTGATATTCTAAGAAAGGTTGTTTTGCATCTCCATTATTCGCGCAATTGTTTTTGATAAATTTATGGACCCTGTTTCAGATTTTAGTTCTTCTACTTTTTTGAAGAAAACTATTTTACCCTCATTGAGATAAATAATTTTATCAGTTAGTTCCTCCAGATCACTTAAAATATGGGAAGTGATGAGAACAAGTTTCCCTTTGTTTAATTCCTTTTTTAATTTCTCTTTCAGTATTTCTGAGGAGATGGGATCCAATCCTGCGGTGGGTTCGTCTAGAATTAATATTTCTGGATCAAACATAAATGCCAAGCAGGCGCTCACTTTTTGTCGCATTCCTCCGCTCAATGAGCGCATGGTTTTATTTTCAAATTTGAAAATATCAAATGAATGAAGTAACTCTTCATCCAACTTTGTGTATGTATCTTTTCGAACTTCTTTAATCATTTCAAAAAGTTGCATCACAGTAATGTTGTCTGGATACCGTCCTATTTGAGGCATGTATCCAATATTACTGCGATGCAACCAAGTGCCAATCGTATCTACTCCGTCAATTTGTATTTCGCCCGAAGTAGGAACTACTAATCCTAATAAACATTTAATTAATGTTGTTTTTCCAGACCCATTTGGACCAATAAGCGCAATGGATTGCCCTTTCAAAAGCTCTAGATTTAGTTGGTCTAGAATTTTTGTTTTGCCAAACGATTTACTAATATTTTTAAATGCAATCAAAATTATTTCTTTTCTAATAGTACGTTGTCAACAACATGTATAATTCCATTGGAGGAGAGAACGGTACCAATGATTTTTGCATTTTCATTGATGAATATTTCCCCGTTCTTAATGGTGATTTTTACGTTTCCTAAATTCGCCATGTTAATTATTTGTCCGTCTTTAAACATATCTGTTTTATACACGGCTACCGCTACATGATATTCTAAAATATCACGAAGTTTATCTTTGTTTTCAGGTTTTACTAATGTTTCAACGGTGCCTTCAGGCAATTTGTTGAATGCATCATTAGTAGGGGCAAATACGGTAAACGGACCTGCGTTGCTAAGCACATCCACATATTCAGCGGCTTTTATAGCGGCAACTAAAGTAGTGTGATCTGCACTTTCAGATGCTACTTTAACAATGTCCTTTTGTGAGTCATCATCCTTTACGGCAGACTGTCCACCCAGGTCGGTAGTCTCTTCAGTGCTCGGAGTTGTAGTACTCTCTTCAGTTTTTGAACCGCAACTGTTGAGAAGCGTCAAGGATGCTATAGAAATACCCATGACGAAAATGGAAGCAATGTTTTTTTTCATTTTGTTGTAAGTTAATAGTGGTTAGATTACTCTTTGTTTGTATTACTAATTGCAATAGGTTGGTTGTCTAGTTCAATCATTTTAATGACAGGTTTGTTATCAATTAAATATTCAGGAGTCAAAGAAGGAATTATTTTTTCAGCCTTATCTAATAAGTAAACCATAAAGCTTCTCAATAATAAAAGAGAAGGTGGAAGCTGTTCAACAATCACAGAGAAAAGACTTACCGGACGATATGGAATATCACCTTCTCCATCTCGATTTAAATCATAACCTTCGTATTTATCCCAGTAGTTTGAATTGAAATTGCTGAGTTGTGTTTCTCCGTTCGTGGAGACATCAAATGTATTTCCTACGAAATTATTATGTTCAATGATATTGTCTACACAGCTAGATTGAATTCGCATAGCCCAGCCATTATTGCTGAATATATTGCGAGACATATTTACTCGGTTACTTCCTTCCATATAAATCGCAGCGGAGTTATAGGTAAATATGTTTCCAGTGATCTCACTGTCGTTTATTTCCTTTAATAATAAGCCATAGGCACTAGCTCCCCAGTTATATTCGAATAGATTATTCTTCATGGTAACATGGTGAGAGTACATCACAGCAACTCCAGCACCATTATTAGAAAATTTATTGTTTGTATAAGTATTGGAGTGAGAGAACATGAAGTGCAATCCATATCTTAAATTATGATGTGAAAAGTTTTTGTTAATCGTTGTGTTTGTAACAAATTCAAAGTAAATTCCATCACGTTGATTTGTCACCTCATTGTTTTCAATGGAGTTACTATCTGCTTTCCAACAGTGAATACCATTTCCAATATTAGTTTCGGATAATACATTTCCTGAAATAAAATTGTTTTGCACTTTGCAATGTGTGGTATTTGATAAGTAGATTCCAAAAGAACATTTTTCAACTTTATTGTTTTCAATGGTTACATGCTGGCAAGCTAAAACTTTGATTCCGGCAATATCAATGCTACTCAAATTGGAACTATTTTTTATAGAGAACCCGCGAATAAAAACATGATTACTTTTAATAGTAATAATTTCACAATTAAAATTTCCATCAAGAATTACCTCTCCATTTGCAAGCAGTGAAAGCGGTTTGGTGATGAGTAGATTTCCCTGTTTGTAATGCCCAGGTTGAACTTCAATGGTGTCAAAAGGAAAAGCAGCGTTTATGGCATTTTGAATGTATTGACAATTTGTTTTGTTGCCGCAAGTAAGTACAGCAGCATTCAGTTTGATGGATGCAAACAGAATAAAAATAAGAATGCTGTACTTGTTGTTCATGGATTTAATATACTTTACTTGCCTCGTTCCAAGTGAGGGCTTTGCTTTGTGAGAGTGAGGAGGCGGTTTCAGCAAGTTGTTTCTTGTTACTGAAGGCTGCAACCGCACTTCCCATAGGACTTTTTATTTCTTCCGATTGAAGATAAAATGCTTGATGGGCTAAAACAAATTTAGATTCATTCCCATAATCCACAAAATAGATAAGGTTAATTTTCGATTGAAGTTTTTCGTTATTTTTGATGTAATTATTTAAACAATTTGCATCGTCGAATTTATATAGTTTGTTAGTTTTTGTAATGATTTCTGCACCAAATCGAGGGTCAGTTATCATCATTTTACAATGCGTGCATTCATCTTTGCCTAGTCGAATAGGTGCTGGTTCTGATGAGTTACAGGCATTAAATAGTAATATCGAAACCAAGGGAACTACGCTCGTACTTACATTGATTGATATTGATTTGAATTTTGATTTTTTGTTTGACCAAATAGTATAAATTAATACACTCAAAGCAACAATGCTTGCAATAACGATGATCCATCCTCCTTGATCAGGACCAGAGTAAGCAGTGAAGTTGAGCAAGTTTTTGTATCCTACAACAGGTGGTTGATAGCTCATACCAGGAACTTGAATGGCCGCATGAGGATCTAAGTTGTGTCCGTAATCATATCCCCATCTGTAAAAATCATAGAGTGCCGCAACACCATAAGTGATACCTGTAAGGGTATAAATTTTGAGCATTGTTACTTTATTTGAAATGGAAGCTATTAAACCGATGGCAATATAAATACCTATTAGAATACCTATATACTGCAATTCAGGGAACATCTCCTCCTTAATCAAACGCATTCCAATGTAATGATTCAATCCATTGATAATATCGAACGCTCCACTTAAGTGATTATGCCAAATTTTCATGTTTAGTCCCTCTGGATATTGAGGTGCCCATAGTTGTATCTGCCAAAGCGGAAGAAAAAAAGTGGCTAGCATTGACAAAGATGAAAGGGCAATTAAAATTCTCGATATAGGTTTCATAGTTTTTTAATTCTCTTCTAAAGGGGACTCAATGGCAATACAATGAGTCCCCCACAGAAGAATTTATTATTTTACATCAGCCGATAAATTTGCTTCTGGTGTTTCACCCGTGCTCCATTTCAATGGAGTTGATGATCCAGCAGGAGAAACTCTTACATAACCTTGCATTTCTTGATGTAGAGCAGAGCAAAAATCTGTGCAATACATAGGACTCACTCCAACACGATCTGGACTCCATTTTAATGTAGCCGTCTCACCTGGCATGATTAATAATTCAGCATTGTTCGCACCTTTAATTGCAAATCCATGTGGTACATCCCAATCTTGCTCAAGATTTGTAATGTGGAAGTAGAGTACATCTCCCATTTTAATTCCTTCAATATTATCTGGAACAAAATGTGAACGAATGCATGTCATATACACATGTACTTGATTGCCTTGACGAACAACCTTCGCTTCTTTTTCGCTTTTAGTAACGTAAGGATGCTTATTGTCTTCAATTTTGAAGAATTTGACACTATTGGGCTCTACCAATTTTGCGGGTAATGCTTCTGCATAGTGCGGTTCGCCAATAGTAGGAAAGTCAAGAAGTAACTTCATTTTCTCACCAGAGATATCATATATCTGTGCCGATTGAGTCAATTCAGGACCAGTTGGTAAATAGCGATCTTTTGTTATTTTATTGTAAGCTATAACATATTGACCGTGTGGCTTAGCAGTAGGACCCCCGGGTATACTGAGATGGCCAATAGAATAGTATGTTGGAACTCGATCCACCACAGTTAAATTTTCAATATTCCATTTTACAATTTCAGAGGATACAAACATAGAAGTGTAAGCAAATCCCTTTCCATCAAATTCTGTATGTAGAGGGCCTAAGCCTGGCTTCTTCACTTCACCATGTAAAACAGATTCGTATTTTAAAACGGGAATGCCTTCAAATTCTCCTTCGAAATTTTTCGCTGCAATGGCGGCTATCATTTTGTCAAATGAGAATACAGGAATAAGTGCTGCTAATTTGCCAGATCCTACAATATACTTACCACTTGGATCTACATCACAACCATGAGGAGATTTTGGACATGGCATAAAATAAACGATGTCTTTTAACTCAATAGGATCAAGTGCAAGGATTTCTTTTATCATGGTAGAAGTGGAGGTGTGGGTTTCATCGCTATATACATTATGTGCATAGTTTACATTTAACTTCTTTCCTTTTCCAGCAGCAATATATTGTTCCGCTTTTTTCCAGTTTACAGCCATAATAAAATCTTTGTCCTTTTGAGATGCATTCACCTCTAACAAAGTATTCGCTAATTCAGTGTTGTAGCAACTAAAGAAGAACCAATCTTTAGAAGGACCACGTCCACCTCTTGATAAGTCGAAGTTGATTCCGGGTAATAACAGTTGGAACGCAACAGCCATGTTTCCACTTTCTTTGTTAATACTTACAAAAGAAACGGTGCCTTTAAAATTCTTTTTGTAAGAATTAATCGGAACGTCAACTGTTTCTCCATCATAATCGAGCGGGAATGAAAAACGAGTACCAGCAACGGCATATTCTGAGTTTTCAGTTAGGAATGGGGAGGAGTGGTTTCCCGATGCATTTGGAATTTCAATGACTTCTTCAGTGCGAAATGTTTTCAAGCTAATTCTCGCAATTCGAGGGGTGTTATTCCCATTTATAAAAACCCATTTGCCATCGTGCTCACCATTGGTGGTTGACAATGCAATATGGTGACTGTCGTCCCAAGGTGTAAAACCATGTGATGTATTCAACATAGGTTTCGTTTCTTCCGAATATCCCCAACCTGTTTGAGGGTCTTGAGAAAATACCGGAATTACACGGAATAGCCTTCCAGATGGAAGTCCATAAACCGATACTTGTCCACTAAATCCACCGGAAACAAAACTGTAGTAAGCATCGTGTTTTCCAGGAGCAACATATACTTTCTCTGCTGCATCGCCAGTGATGGCTTGGGTCGGATTTTTTGGTGCACATCCCGTTAATGCGAGCAGTAATAGCGGAACTGCAGTGGCCGTAATTAAGTGATAGATTTTCATATATATAGTTGTAATTAGGTTAAGTTTTTTATTTTTCTCCATCGTTGTGACGCATGAACTCCACTACTTGTCGAGCCTCATCATGAGTTAAGTTTTGATTGGGCATACGAATTAAACATTGCTCAAGTAAAAGTTGTGCTTCCGGATCTTCATCTAACATTATTTCTACATTTAAAATCATGTTCATAATCCAAATTGGTTTTCTTCGTTGAGTGACACCTTTCCAGCCTGGACCTACTACTTTTTCATCCGTTAACTTATGACATGACAAACATTTGCTGTCGTAAATTTTTTCGCCATTTGTTATCCACTCCTTATTTAGTGGATTGGTAAGTTCAAGATCTTTTATTTCTACTCCATGTACTTCTGGCTGTTCAGCCGCAGCTTCAACGGGTGAAGGAGAATTTTTCGCAGCATCTTCAGCTTCTTGTTTCGAGGTGCAGGCAAAGAGAGAAATACTCAGCATGCTTGCCATCAGAATTTTCAATTTCATAGTGGTTGTTTTTTTTTTATTTATTAAAAGAGTGGAATGTCTTTTATTATGATGCAAACCTACTTCTAGCCGATTGTGAAGAAAAGGAGGAATGTCAGTTCTTTTTATGATTTAAGTCTTGAAAACGACTAATTGTTCGAAGATACTAAATTTCAGTCGTAAATATGATTAATATCACCCAATATCGCTTATGGATGTTATTATTTTGCGTGATTATGTTTTCAAGAACATTTGCGTATGCGTTGAGGGCTATGACTTACATAGCACAAGAAAGTAAGGTGGAGAAAAAGGTGAGTTTGGATGAGTTAGCTTCGTCTATTCAGCTTTCACAGCATTATTTAGGGAAAATTATGCAAGAATTAGTTCGAAAAGGATTTTTACATTCTGTGAAAGGTCCGGGAGGTGGCTTTTGGATGGATAAGAAGAAAAGTGAAGTTACCATTTATGAGTTATTGCATGCAGTGGATGGTGATCAAATATTAAATTCATGTTTAATGGGTCGACTCAAGTGTAGCGCCAAGAATCCATGTCCAATGCACGATGAATATTTAATTTGTCGAAATAGATTGATTGAGTCAATGAAAAAAACATCCATTAAAAAATGGCATGAACCAATAGATATATAAAATTTACTGAAGAAGGAATTCATCTCGAGGGTTCGGAATTTATTTGAGTACGAACTTAAAGTGTATGAATCATTAGCAATATAATTCTTGTAGAGGATAATTGTACTTGTTGAGACAAGGCATACCTTGTCTCAACAAGCTTTCACTCTCAATCAATATCACGTTGTTGTTGAGGCAGGTCATACCTGCCTCAACAACAACGTGATTGAAAATTTAATGGATTAATTTCAATAATATCCATGCAAAAAAATAAATTATAGTGATGGAATTATTTTAAACTTGACTTTTTAATTTCATGTGTACCCCTGAACGTGATATCTAATTTATAATAAATCAAATTCTCACTACTTATTCGGTAGACCTTATTTAAAGGTGCCGACAAAAAAAGAGTCGCATAATATGAGGCCACTGAAAAAGTGCTCTTAAATTAAAAAAGCGATTAAGTTCAAACTTCCTTTTGAACTTAATCGCTTTTAGTCGTGTTGATGTTTTGCCAAAACCATTCAAAAATGGTGTTTCAATTGGTGCTATAGAGCGTTTTGCGTCTTTACACACTCAACTTAATGATCCTTTTGAGATTTACTGTAAAAATTGCTATCGCACTTTGCATTTGCATATTGACTATGCCGTATGCTTTTGCTCGACGATAACCATGAACATTTTTTAACTCTGCATTTTTTGCCTCAATTTTATATCGATGTTTCGCCTTTTCCTTGAAGTGTTCTGTTTCTTGAAAAGCAATTTGTTCTTTATGATGGTCAGATTTGATAGATACAGAGTAGGTTTTTGTCTTTGCTCCTTCTTTATAGCAGCCGTTTCTTAGAGGGCAGGTTTTACATTTTTCAATATCAAAGTAGTACGTGTCTACTTGATTTTCTCCTATGTTTTTTTTTCCTTGTCTGGCCTCTCTTATAGCAATGTGGCCTGCAGGACATACAAACATATCTGCATCCTTATTGTAATCAAATTTGTCTTCGTCTTTTCTAAAACCTTGTGTAATTGATGGATTAAGCTTAGCTACTATTTTAATATTTTGCTCTCTAGTTAGTTTGATATTTTCTTTTCCTGAGTATGCTGCATCACCTATTATTGTGTCGACTTCAATGCCATTTTCTTGACTAATTTCTAAAAGATTTGGTAACTCAGGCCCGTCACCTTTATCGCCTGAAGTAACCACGGCTGCTGTTATTATTCGCTCTTCAGTCATAGCTATGTGCGTCTTATATCCAAAGAACGAACGCTCTGCAGATTTATGACCTATTTTGGCATCCTCATCTTTCGATAATACTAGGTTTTCTTGAGTGTCTTCAACTGTTTCCTTTAAGATATTTAATTTTTCTTGTACCGCAGGAATGGAACTGATAGATTGATCCTTTTCAACAATTCGTTCAAGCTCTTTACAATAAACTAATTCCTTTTCTAAATCATTATCAATATTCTTTCTCGGCATTCGTTCCTTCCAATCTTCATCATACCTATAAATAGTTTTTCGAAGTTGTTTTGATCGTTCCCTTAAAACTTCGATTGCTGAGAATGGATTTGATCTCGATAAAGTATGAGTAGCATCAACTATGATTGATTTAGAACGGATAACTCCTTTCTCAATCGCAAGGGTCACTGTTTTATTTATCAAAAGACTCAATAGGTCGGTATCTTTCAATCGTAGCTTTCTAAATTTAGTAAGTGAACTAGGATTAATCACGTCCTCTTCTGATGACATATCTAAAAAATATTTGAACGACATATCATAACGTGAACGTTCTACTACATCTACATCTGAGATATCATAAATAGTCTTTAGCAATAAATATTTGAACATCCGAATAGGACTTTCTGCTGTACGGCCATTATTGTGACAATATTTATTTACCAATTCATTGTAAACAAACCTAAAATCAATCAGGTCGTTTATCTTTCTTAATAAATTCCCTTTGGGGACTATCAAATCATAAAGAGAACTATAATCGCTAAACCGTAATTCTTCTTGTTGTAACAGCCTCGAATTTAATCTTTTAGTCTGATACAAGATACAAAAAAGGGAGTAGATAAACTTGCGTTTCTACTCCCTTTTATTAACATTTAAGTCTTAATAGGACTTTTTTCAGTGGCCTCAGTTTATACGACTCTCTTTTTATTAAAAATGTATAATTACTTTATTTGAATCTTTTTTACGCCTTTATTTTCTCCAGCTATAATTTGTAAAAAATACAAGCCTGAACTCAATTCAGAAATGTCAATTTTATATTCGTTGGAGTGAGCATCAAGTTTAATTTCAAGAACACGAACACCAGTGAGTGTGTAGATTTCGATTTGTTGAATTGGATCAGTGAGTTCCGAAGTAACCGTTATAAATTGATCCGCTGGGTTTGGATGCGCTTCAAATTTCAATGTGTTTAAGGGCTCATCAACTCCAGCACTTAAACCATCATACTTTGCAATGAATACACTTGCCGCTCCTGGACTTGCTGTAATAGGAGTAGTGGAACCTAACGTTAGCGTACCTCCGAAATTGCCAGCTACAGTACAAATTCCATTGGCATCATAAACAACTGCTTTCCCTTGGTCATTACTGCTTCCACCAATTTTTTGAACCCATAACAATGTGCCTGTTTGAGAATATTTAGCTACGAATGCATCTTTTCCATTTGTTGAAACGAGGGATGGTCCAGTTTGATTTGAACTTGAAGCAAAAACCGTTGTAGCGTTAAAATGTCCTGTTACATAGGTACTACCACCTGGATCGGTTACAGCTCCGTTGCTTACTTCATTATTATCGCCATTGATACATTTTATTTGACGTACCCATGAACATGTTCCGTCGCTTCCGTTCAATTTAGCAACAAACCCATCTCCATTTCCTGCAGGAAACATCGCGTAGGCTTCAGTTAAAAGTAATCCAGTGCCAAAATTTAATGTTGCATAAAAGTTTCCAGTGCATATCGGATTGCCCCACGGATCTTGGCTAATACCATTGATTTGTTGACCTAAATTGCCTCCATATCTTTTCACCCAAGATTGAACGCCACTTGAGTTTAATTTAGAAATAAAAACATCCGCTCCTGAACCAGCAGGAGCTAAATTTACTCCACCAAACGAAGCAGAAGCATTGCAAAACCCTGCCCAATAAATAGCATTGGCACTTACGCTTAAACAAAGTGCACGATCATCGTTATTTCCTCCTCCTTTTACACCCCAAACAGCATTGCCTTGTGCATCTAACTTCATTACAAAGGCATCATCATAACCACCGGCTGGAGCAGCTAAACTTACAGTTCCGAAAGTTAGTGCTTGTGAATAGCCACCACTAATATAAATATCATTTCCTAAAGTTTTTACACTAGTAATAAATTCATTTCCATTCCCCGATAATACTTTTGACCAAATGAATGTTCCTGTTGGACTATATTTTGCTATAAAACTATCTCCATTTCCACCTGGATTTATGTACGTAGTTCCACCAATAGTTACATTGTAACTAAAATATCCTGTAACAATAATATTTCCTGATGCATCCACTGCAACTCCGTTCGCTATAATGGTGGTAGTTCCCGTTCCACTCAACTGAATGGTCCATTGATGGGTTCCGGTTGAATTGAATTTTGAAAAATAGAAATCAGAGAATGCTGCTGCAGTTAAAGAAGTTCCTCCAAAATTTCGAGTGCCTTCAAAATCTCCACATATATAGATGTTACCCGTCGCATCTCGGTCCATTCCAATAGATCCATCTGTATTGGACCTTCCGCCCAAAGAAGCAGCCCAGGACCATGTTTGTGAAGTTGCATTAAACGTGATAATTAGACCAGTAATTACCAATAATATTTTTTTCATTTAACTGTTGTTTTTATTTAATTCTACTAAAATAGGGCTAGAAAAGGTAATACTAAAGCAAGATCGTTGTAATAGACATAAATTATTGCTAATCAGTTGTTCTTAATTCAAATGTAGGCGGTTAATTAGACAGCATTATAAATAAAAAGTAATATTAAATGTTTTCTATGATTTATTAAATATGCAATGCTCTATTGTCACTTGCAGCCAAACAAGCTTCTTTGAAAGATTCAGAATAGGTTGGATGAGCATGACTAATTCGAGCAATATCTTCAGCGGAAGCTTTAAATTCCATGGCAACAACCGCCTCAGCAATCATATCCGCCGCCCTCGGTCCAATCATATGTACTCCTAATATTTCATCCGTCGTGGAATCACTCAGTACTTTTATAAAACCATCTAAATCCATACTAGCTCGAGCGCGACCGCTGGCTTTAAATGGAAAACTTCCAGATTTATATTTTACTAATTTACTTTTCAATTCTTCTTCTGTATATCCAACGGATGCAACTTCTGGCCAGGTATAAACTACCCCTGGAATTAATAAATAGTTGATATGTGGTTTTTGTCTAGCAATATGTTCAGCCACAAAAACACCTTCTTCTTCGGCTTTATGAGCAAGCATAGCACCTTTCACCACATCACCAATGGCATAAATTCCAGGTGAAGTGGTTTCTAAAAATTCATTCACTGGAATTCTTCCCCTTTCATCTAAATTAATTCCGATATTTTCTAAGCCTAGATTCGCTGTGTAGGGAGATCGTCCAGTAGAAACTAAACAGTAATCACCACTAAGTTCAATCTCTTTTCCATCTTTATTGGATGTTGCTTTTAAAGTTACTTGGTTATCTTGTGAAGTAACAGAAGTAACTCCATGATTTAAATAAAAGTTAAAACCTTGCTTATGTAAAATTTTCTGCAATTCTTTTCCTAATGATCGATCCATAGCTGGAATAATTCCATCTGCAAATTCAATCACACTCACTTTAGCTCCTAAGCGGGCGTAAACAGAACCTAACTCAAGACCAATAACACCTCCGCCAATAACCAATAAATGTTTTGGAACTACATCAAGTTTTAAAGCTTCCGTGGAAGTAATAATTCGTTTTTTGTCGATGGTGACTCCTTTTAATGAAGAAGGTTTTGAACCTGTAGCAATAATTATTTTTTCGCCTGTAATTATTTCTGTGGTGCCATCGTCTTTTGTTATCATGATGCTTTTAGCATCTTTAAAACTACCATGTCCTTGGTACACTGTAATTTTATTCTTTTTCATTAAGAAACGAATACCATCAACAGTTTGTGAAACTACTTCAGCTTTTCGTTGCACCATTTTATTAAAATCTAATTTCAAATCTACCACCTCAATTCCATGTGCATTGAATTGATGTTTGGCTTGATGAAAATGTTCAGAAGAATCAAGTAAAGCTTTTGAAGGAATGCATCCTACATTTAAACAAGTTCCGCCTAGAGCACTGTATCTTTCAATCAATGCTGTTTTTTTTCCGAGTTGGGCAAGTCGGATAGCGGCAACATATCCTCCTGGGCCTGATCCAATCACTATAGCGTCGTACACTGACATTTCATTTTATTTTAGTAATGCAAAATTAGTCGTAAAAAAGGTGAAGTCGGAATTTATTTTTTGCGTTTGAAGAGCAGACCTAAAAAAGTGATTGCCAAGAAGAAGGCTGCACCAAAAAATGAGCAGCGACCTATTAGATCTCCCTGTTGAGAGTAAAAAGTGAGTTCGTTGTTTAAATTGATTTCTTGTTTGATACACGCTGGAACCCACCATTCGGTAGGCTGAGTAATTTCTCCTTTTTGGTTAATAAAACAAGAAATTCCAGTATTTGCCGATCGTACTATGCTTCTTCTGTGTTCAATTGCTCTCAAGCGGGCATACTGACAATGTTGTCTATAACCTGGCGTGTCATCCCACCAACCATCATTCGTCATGATGCATATAACGTTAGCGCCTTTACGAATATATTCACCAACATAATCTCCATAAACAGATTCGTAACATATTACAGGAGCAGCAATAATTTTTTCACTTTTAAAAACGCTTGGTGATTCTTGGTAGCCTAAACTTCCTGTTGTTCCACCTAAATCAATGGCAAAATCATCGAGGTAACCAAAAATACTCGGGAATGGCATTTTCTCTACTCCAGGTACTAATTTGGATTTGAAATGCAATGGCATTTTACTACCATTGCTGATTTGGATAGCAGCGTTGTATGCATCATAATGACCTGGGCCATCAAGAAATTTACGAGCAGTAGAGCTAATTTTTTCATCAGGAGAAAAATAGCGATAATAAGAAAGTCCAGTTAGTATTTTAAGGTTGGGATAATTTTTAACAAACTCTTTTATACGTTCTATTTGTGGATGAATTTCTAAATCTGAATTCCAAATTCCATCTGGCAATGCTGTTTCTGGTAATACTAAAAGTTGAGTTTTATTGCTGAGTTGACTAATGGCAAGTTGAAGTATTTTAGTGAGTTGTTGATCGCTATTTCCACTAAATTTCTCATGATATGGATCAATATTGGGTTGTACTATGACTGCTTCAATGGGATCTGATTTTTCATAGTAATTATTTAAAATAAGAAATGAAATTCCGATTGGAATACTTAGTAGAAAAAATAGAATTAATGCAATTTTTGGTTTCGTCTTTTTTCCATCTTGAATGAAATGATAAACAAAAATATTGATCAGAATGATCCAAAAAGTTCCACCAAGTACTCCTGTGTATTCATACCATTGAACCATATTTACCCAAGAAGCAAATCCATTTCCGAGATTAAGCCAGGTCCAGCTAAGATCCCAATCTAGATGGAAATATTCGAAAGCTACCCAATAAATTGGTAAAGATGTATAGCCAATTCCATTTCCAAATTTCAATCGTGTTATATGGAAAAAATGGAAGGTGATGGTCATTAATAATGCATTTGCAGCAACGGCACCAAACATTCCAAATGGACTCGCATACCAAATCCACCAAGTATTGAAAATGTTAAAGAGAAAAAAACTTAAATAGGTGTAAGGAAAAAGTAATGATTTATTTTTAATTATTTTCTGTTGATGTACTGTATTTTCAAGCAGCAATAATGGAATTAATGCAACAAAAAGTAAGGGCGCAAACCCATTGGCGGGCCAGGCAATCCAAAAAAGAATGGCAGATGTTAAGGCTAATATTATTTTATAAAATGGTGTATCCTTACTGTTCATGGACTGCAAATTTAATGGGAAATTTTAATTTTTAAATTTATTTATTTTTTGTCGAAAATTAGTAGACCGGCCTTGTGAGATGGAGGTAAGAGATGGATATTCATTTTTATTAAAGCTACTCACTGCAAGTATAACAAGAATAGGAAATACGGGAAGCCTAAATCTTGCTGAAGCTGATGGTCCCGAAAGTAATGCGAAGTAAATAATGGTTGAAACAAGTAGAAGTTTGTGCCAACGAGTTATCGACTTTTTAAAGAGACTGACCACGAACAATAGGAAGAGAGCAATAGTTGCTAGGATAACTAAGCCATAATAGATTAGAAAGAAAATTGACCATCGATTTAATTCGTGAAGGACTCCGCTTATTCCATTCAAAGAGTATGTGCGTTTTAAGGAAGGAATATTTTCGACATTTTCATAGCCTATTCGCCATAATTCAAGATCCCATCTTCCAGTTTCAAGTAGAAATTTAATGGATCCATAGCCCTGTAAAAGAATGAAATGGAGAGGATGTGCTGTGATTTCTTGCCGAATGAATAAGTCGGTTGTAGCACATTGAGAAGCATAGGACTCGTTGGTTAAGATGTATTGTAAAGAATCTATTTTGTTTTTAGCATAAGTCTCATTTTCATAAAAGGTGAGCAAGGCGGGCATATTATAATTGATTAACAATTTTCTGCCAATTCCTGAATATTCAGCTATCCCAGTTTGATGATAGTTTTTAAGAAAAAAACTGCCTAATAAAAGTACATGAAATAATGCTGCTGCAATTTGTCGTCTTGCAATTCCACGTTTGTTATGCGCAATAATACTATATAAACTATAACCTAGCCATAGAAAAAGTGCCACAGGCTTAATGATATAAGCAATAGCAAGCAATACATGGTAGATATAAAAATAGTTGTATTTCCCGCTTTTTTCGAAATGCAATAAATAATAAATGCAAAGTAGTAGTGTAGCTTGAAAAAGTATTTCTGTCATGAAAACAGTAGCATAAATAAATTGACTTGGAAAGAATAAAAAGAAAAAGAGATATAAATATGTTTTTTTTGTGTCTGGACTTATTAACTTTAATATTTTATAGCCAATGAATATGTTTAATAGGGATAGAACGCATTGTAAGAATAGTGGCAGAAAATCTGAATTAAAAATAATTTTAGTGAGTATTAAAAATACAGGATACCCTGGTGTCCTTCGGTCGTAAAGTGAAATATCTAAATTTGAAGCGTTGTAATCGCCACTATAGGTAGAGAAATGATCAACTAAATTTTTTGCTTGATAAATGTACTCATCGGAGTCAGCCGTCTTGGTATGTTGGTGAAGTTGTGCGTATGCAAAGAAAAAAAGTTGTGTGGATATTAACAATACCCAGAGTACACTTTCTTTTTTTATTAAATCTGCAAGTCGCATTAGTAGCCTATTTTGTAAATTACACCTGTCGGACTTTTTGGTCCAAAGAGTTTTTGGGTGACAATATAAATATTTCCTCTCTCATCTTCTCCAAAACTATTTATTTTGCCGTTAATTTCATTGTTTTCTTTTTCGGTAAAGATAGGTCCTCGATCCCACAATTTGGTTTTTTCATTTTGAAGCAAGTAAAATAATACTCCATTCCAATCACCAAAAATATAGTATCCGTGTAAGGAAGGAAATTCCCTGCCGCGATATACATATCCACCAATTACACTAACCCCTTCCGAATGATCATATTCTGCGATGGGTGCTGCATATTTCTTGGTGTCGCATCCTTCGGGTGGATCAAAGCAATGATTGCCCTCCATCAAACGCCAACCATAATTTTTTCCCTTTTCAATGATGTTAACTTCTTCATATTTGTTTTGACCTACATCGGCACAGAAGAGTTTTTGAGTGGCTCGATCAAATGAAAATCGCCATGGATTTCTCAGTCCACTAGCCCATATTTCTGGTTGAATGGTTTCACTTTTAGCGAAGGGGTTGTCGGAGGGTATTTTATAACCTTTGGATGTGTTTACATCTATCCGAATTATTTTTCCTAACAAGGTATTTAGGTTTTGTCCGTTTCCACTCACACCATGTTGGTCACCACCACCGCCACCATCTCCTAATCCAATGTATAAAAATCCATCGGCACCAAAAACCATTTGCCCACCGTTGTGATTGCTTTCTGGTTGTGGAATGGTAAGTAACACTCTTTCGCTTTTATCATCTGCCAGGTTGGGATTGGCTGAAACTTTGAACTCAGAAATTCTGCTTTCATGATCCATTCCTCTCAGTTGAGTTTTAGCCGAGTAATAGAGATAGAACAATCCATTTTTTTTGTAGTCAGGATGAAATGCCATTCCCAATAATCCCTTTTCAGAATAGGCGATGTTCAGTCCATCTAATTGAGATGAAATATTGATAAATGGTTTTTCGATTTTGATTCCGTTCTGAATAATTTTTACTTTTCCACCCTGTTCCATCACAAAAAGACGATCTGTTGCATCTGTTGGTGAGAATAAACCAATAGGAGAAGTGAATCCTCTCGCTATCTCCGTCAGCTTTAACCGCAACGGAGTTTGTGCTTTTGCAGAGGAAAAGAGAAGGCAACATAGGAGTATTGTGATTCTCATAATTTTATTTTTTTATATGAATAGGTTTATAGTTGTTTATTTTAAAAGTAAATAAAATTTTGACATTCCTTTTTATAACTTTGTCGATATGGGAGAAAGTTTACAATTAAGTATCAAGTATTTTCAATTGTTGTTTAATAGTCCTTTTGGAATAGCGCATGGTACTAGAAATAGTACAGAAGCCATTTTTATAAAAGCATCATTTATGGGTATAGAAGGATATGGGGAAGCTGCCATTCCTCCATATTTAGGATATGATGTTCAGGCTTTAGTGAATAGTTTTCATCAATATTTTCCTGCTGAAATGAAAGGAAGTGATGCGATTCGGTCAACAATGGCGAAATTGGCTGAAGGAAATTCGATAATTCCTAAGCCACTTAAAACAGCTGTCGATATTGCGATGTATGATCTATTTGCCCGACTAACTCAACAAACTGTTCGTAACATTTTTGAAATCCAAGAAGCGAAGAAAGTGTTATGTTCATTTACGTTAGGCATCAGTTCAACGGATGTGCTTATTCAGAAATTGAATGATTCTTCCGATTTTACATTTTTCAAAATAAAATTAGGAGGTGATAATGATAAGGAAAGAATTGATGCTTATTTGAAGAATTCTACTTCTCCTTTTTGTGTTGACGCAAATCAAGCATGGACAAGTGTTGCTGAAAGTTTGGAATGGATGCATTGGCTAAAAGAACGAAATTGTTTGTTTGTTGAACAGCCCCTTCCTGTTAACTTAGAGAAAGAATATGCTGGTTTATTTCAATCGTCACCATTGCCTATTATTTTAGATGAATCCATACAGGGAATGGCTGATTTAGAAAGATTAAGTTCAGTATGCCATGGTATAAATGTAAAATTATTAAAGTGCGGAGGAATAGAGCCTGCCCAAGCACTAGTTCGTAAAGCCAATAAACTTGGATTAAAAGTATTGGTAGGATGTATGTCAGAAGGTACTTGCGGAGCCATGGCAGCAGCACAATTGAGCCCATGGGCCGATTGGGTGGATTTGGATGGCCCAAGATTGATTAGTAATGATCCTTTTACAGGAGCTAATTATGAAAATGGTTCATTGTTACTTTCTTCTTTACCAGGCACAGGTGTAGAATTAATGGTTAAGAATTTTTTTAATGCTTGAGGATGAATAGCGAACATTCTTTATATATTTAATGCTGCAATTGTTATTTCGCTAATTTTGAAGTATGATTACCATTCGTCCAGCCACAGAGAAAGATGTGCCTCGTATCACCGAAATTTATAATGAAGCTATTCTAACCACAACAGCTACATTTGATACTGAAGAGAAAAGTTTAGAAGATCGTGTAGATTGGTTTAGAGCACATAAATCCATTCATCCTGTTATTGTAGCAGAATTGAATGAAGTGGTAATTGGTTATGCTTCTTTAAGTAGATGGAGTGAACGTGCTGCGTATAATTCTACCGCCGAAACTAGTTTGTATGTGCATAAGGATTTTAGGAAACAAGGAGTGGGTAAGCAATTGCTTGAAGTATTGGTTTTGGAAGGTGAACAATTGGGACTGCATTCGTTGATTGCAAGAATAACACATGGGAATGAACAAAGTGTTTATTTGCATGAACGACTTGGTTTTTCCGTGATAGGTACATTGCGTGAAGTAGGAGTAAAGTTTGGTGCTTTTCACGATGTGCATATGTTACAAAAAGTGTATTAGTTTTTTTAATGAATAAATAATCAAAATGTATTTTTTTATTAGAAGTAAAGTATAATGGCAAAAACGAAAACAGTATTTTATTGTCAAAATTGTGGAGCTAATTCCGTGAAGTGGATTGGTAAATGTCCTTCGTGTAACGAATGGAATACCTATGCGGAAGAAGTAATTCAACCTACAGCAAAAGAAAATCAATGGAGAACATCTCCCCTCAAAGAATCTAAAGCAAATAAGCCAAGGTTGATTTCTGAAATTGCTTTGGAATCAAGTCCGCGGATAATAATTCCTGATAATGAATTGATGCGTGTACTGGGTGGCGGTATAGTTCCTGGATCCTTAATTTTATTGGGTGGTGAACCCGGTATCGGAAAATCAACACTGCTCTTGCAACTCGCAATTAATTTAAAGGGGAAGAAAATTTTATACATATCAGGAGAGGAAAGCGAACATCAAGTAAGGATGCGTGCCGAGCGTATTGGTAAATTGCAAAGTGAATGTTATATCTTGACGGAAACGACAACACAACAAATTTTTCACCAAATAGAAGTGCTGCAACCCGATTTAGTCATTGTGGATTCTATTCAAACGTTGTATTCGAATGTATATGAATCAGCTCCCGGAACTGTTTCTCAAATACGTGGATGCGCAGGAGAATTGTTGCGTTTTGCTAAGGAAACAGCTACTCCTGTGTTACTCATCGGACATATTACAAAAGAAGGTTCCATAGCAGGACCAAAAGTATTGGAACATATGGTGGATACCGTTTTGCAGTTTGAAGGTGATCGTCATCATGTGTATCGAATTCTTCGTGCTAAAAAAAACAGATTTGGATCTACCGCCGAACTTGGAATTTATGAAATGCAAGGTGCAGGCTTGGTTGAAGTTGCCAATCCGTCCGCATTACTTTTATCACAACGCGATGCAAGCTTAAGCGGAACCGCTGTTGCCTGTACGATGGAAGGCGTTCGTCCATTCTTAATTGAATCGCAAGCCTTGGTGAGCTCTGCCGTGTATGGCACACCACAGCGTTCCACTACCGGTTATGATTTGCGTCGATTGAATATGATTTTAGCTGTTCTCGAAAAACGTTGCGGTTTTAAATTAGGTGCTAAAGATGTTTTTTTAAATATTGCTGGAGGAATACGTGTTGAAGATCCTGCTATTGACCTTGCTATTATCTGTGCTATACTTTCTTCTTCTGAAGATTTATCCATCGATCCCTCTTACTGTTTTGCTGGGGAAGTGGGGTTGACTGGTGAGATTCGTCCCGTGAATCGTATAGAAGCCAGAATCAACGAAGCTGCTCGATTAGGTTTCAAGAAAATATTTGTCTCGAGTTATAATACAGGAACAGACAAATTGAAAGACAATTCGACCATCAAAGTAATTCCTGTTGGAAAAGTAGAAGAGGTTTTTGAATTGTTGTTTGGGTAAATTCATTGAAATTCTACACCTAATCGCAAAGCCTCACGATAAACACTTTACATCCAAACCTCTAGCAACTAATCGAGAATCCTAGCGACATCCAACATCCAACATCCAACATCCAAAGTCCAACAACTAACCCGTATCTTTGCCCCGATGTCTGAAAAGCAAAATATACGTCATTTAAACCTGGATGAACTCAAAGAGGTTTTCGTCTCTAAAGGAGATAAAGCCTTTCGTGCCAAGCAGGTAAGTGATTGGTTGTGGAATAAATCAGCCCGTTCTTTTGATGAAATGACGAATTTGTCGAAGGATACACGGACTTTACTCGAAGAGAATTTTACTATTAATCCCATCACCATTGAGACTTCACAAGTAAGCCGCGATCGAACCATAAAGAATGCTTTTAAGCTGCACGATGGAAATATTGTGGAAGGAGTACTAATTCCTACCGATACTCGAATGACTGCATGCGTGAGTTCTCAAGTAGGATGTAGCCTGACATGTAAATTTTGTGGTACAGGGAAGATGGACCGAGTGCGCAACTTGCATTTCGATGAAATCTATGATCAGGTTGCAATGATTCGTGAACAGGCTCAAGAGAATTACGATATTGCATTAAGTAATGTTGTCTATATGGGCATGGGTGAGCCTCTTCTTAATTATGCTAATGTTTTAAAAAGTATAGAGCATATCACCTCACAACAAGGCTTGAATATGGCGCCTCGCCGAATTACGGTGAGTACAGCAGGTATAGCCAAGATGATTAAGAAATTAGGTGATGATGAAGTAAAGTTTAATCTCGCTTTATCTCTGCATGCTGCTAATGATCAGAAACGCGATCGCATTATGCCCATCAATGAAAGTAATAAGTTGGATGTGCTGGAAGAGTCTTTGAATTATTTTTATGAAAAGACAGGTACAAGAGTTACTTTAGAATATATTGTTTTTAATAATTTTAATGATAGCCTCGATGATGCCCGTGAATTGGCAGCTTTTGCTCGTCGGGTGGTGAGCAAGATTAATTTAATTGAATACAATCCCATTGATGGAGGCGAGTTTCAAAAGACTACCGAACCTAAGATCAATGCTTTTATGAACGAACTTTGGAAACATGGTCATGTCGTTAATCTGCGTCGTAGTAGAGGCAAGGATATTGACGCTGCATGTGGTCAATTGGCTAATAAGTCGATAGTTTAGCTCTCTTTTTTAGAAATCCACCACTCTTTTGATGTGACCAAAAGGTTACCTTAACATAGGGTTAATGTTATCTTAACATTGGGAGCGATATTAATGATTTGTTAACGTTGAAGAGGCAATAGGTCGTTTTTAGAGCAGAATTAAATTTATTTTTGCCCCCAAGGAACTAATCTAAAATTAAAATGAAAAAAAGGTTATTAAGATGTTATCCAAATCGGATAATGGGAATGAAAAGTATGTTTTTACTAATGGTCATACATGTATTAAGCAGCAACTCTTTATTTGCACAAGCAACTGCAGAGCCTAAAGCACCGAAACCAGAAAGTGAAGAAAAGTGGTTCGACACTTTTAAAATACGCGGATACTTGCAAATACGTTACAATCGCTTTTTGGAAACAAACGAAAAATTAAAGTGTGATCAGTGTGATAAAAGTTGGGGAGATAATGGTGGTATCTTTATTCGTCGTGCTCGAATTATTTTTTCAGGTCAAATTTCAAAGCAAGTGTATTTTTATATTCAACCTGATTTTGCTAGTGCTGCCTCTTCAACAAGTTTGAATTTTGCACAGTTGAGAGATGCGTACATGGATTTAGGCATTGACAAGAAAAATGAGTTTAGAGTTCGTTTAGGGCAGAGTAAAGTGCCTTTTGGATTTGAAAATTTGCAGTCAAGTCAGAATCGTATGCCACTAGATCGTGATGATGCCATAAACAGTGCATTTTCGAATGAGCGTGATATGGGTGCTTTCTTTTATTGGGCGCCTACTAAGAAAAGAAAATTATTGAGTCATCTTGTTAAAGCTGGATTGAAAGGTACAGGAGATTATGGCGTTTTTGCTTTTGGAGTATTTAATGGACAAACAGCCAATAAACCTGATTTGAATAACGAAGTGCATGTAGTGGGTCGACTAAGTTATCCTTTTGAGTTAGGAAACCAAATTATTGAAGCTGGAGTGCAAGGATATTCTGGAAAATATGTCATGGCAAAAGATCAAATATCCACTGATATCAAAACAACAGTGGATAAGAGTTACACAGATCAACGTGTAGCCGGTTCTTTTACTTTGTATCCGAAGCCTTTCGGAATTCAAGCAGAATATAATATCGGTGAAGGTCCAGAGTTTAATAAAGCAACCGATTCAATAGAGACGAAGGATCTCTATGGTGGTTACATCATTCTATCTTATATGACCAAAATTAAAGATCAAATTATGATTCCATTTGTGCGCTATCAATATTACAATGGTGGTAAGAAGCATGAATTGGATGCGCGTTCTTATGAAGTGGAAGAAATGGAGATTGGTCTGGAATGGCAGCCTGTTCCGCAATTTGAATTCGTTGCCATGTATACCATTTCAAAACGGAAGTTTGAAGATGCTGTGTTAAGAGATAATTATCAAGAAGGTTCCTTGTTGAGATTGCAAGCACAAATTAATTTCTAAGATTTAATTATCCTGAAGAAACTGGATCGACTTCGTTGTCGATCCAGTTTTGCATAGTGATTGCGTGGAGCCTTAATGAAAGATTTTGATTTGCTAAATAGGGTATCAAATTGTTGTTGATCGACTGAAAATGGGAAGTGTTATTGTTACAGATGCAAGAACCCAAAAAATAAATATTGCTTTTATTAAACCAATAACCGCTAGGAATTTAGAATAACTACTAAATTTGATTTTTCCATTTTCCTATTCTGAATCAAATAGCTTCAATTTGTTTTTAGTGGCAATTAACTCTTGTTGTAAATCATCTATTTGTTTTAATAAATTAGATATAACATCTATACCTTCAATATTAATATTTAATTCATAATGAAAGCGAATCGCCCTTTCAACATCTTTTAAATGCTCATTAGAAATGTATTTTTTGTCTTCTAAAATAATTATTTCAATAATACCATATTCGTTTAGTGAATTGATAAAAGAAAATTCCACATCACAATTCGAACAGAACTGTTCTACAAGTACTAAATTAGTTGTTTCCATTATTTCTGATTTTTTGTAATTCTGTTAAAAGCTCTTTTTCCTTTTCGGTTAAATTTGATGGCAATTTGACCTGATAGGTAACCACCAAATCGCCAAACTCATTATCTTTTTTATAAACAGGAAACCCTTTTCCTTTCAATTTTACTTTTGTGCCCGATTGAGTCTCTGGAGCAACCTTAAGTTTAACTTTGCCATCGAAAGTATCGATCAATACTTCGCCTCCCAATAAAGCTGTATATAGATCCAAATCGGTGTTTATATATAGGTTCTTCCTTCTCTTTTAAATTTTGTGTCATTTTTTATTGAAAAAGTAATATACAAATCTCCATTCGGACCTCCATTCACACCTTGAGACCCATATCCATTTATTTTTATTACTTGACCATTTTCTATTCCTGCTGGAAAGGTTAAACGAATGTTCTTACCATTAACTGTTATGGTTTGTTGTTGTGATTTATAGACATCTTTTAAATTTAAATGCAATTCTGCGTTTAAATCTTGACCTCTGAATTTTGTTTGTCTATTTCCACCTCTACCATACATTGTTTCAAAAAAGTCGGAGAAATCACCTGAAAATTCACCATAATCTTGTTGAGGGTTAGCACTTCTATTTGATTGTTGTTGTTTGGCTTTTTTTAAATCTTCAGCATGTTTCCAATCCATTCCAAACTCATCGTACTTCTTTCTTTTTTCAGGATCACTTAGTACCTCATTGGCTTCGTTAATTTCTTTAAATTTCTTTTCGGCTTCTTTATTATTAGGATTTAAGTCGGGATGATATTTTCGGGCGAATTTACGATAAGCCTTTTTTATATCGCTTTCAGTTGCGGTTTTAGGTATTTCTAAAATTTTATAATAGTCTATAAATTCCATTTTTGTCGTTCAGTTTAACGTTTAAAACAATTACCATCTTTATTTTTGGATGATGAATAGATCGTCGATTTGGATACCTTGTTTTTAATTTGTGTTTTCTTCTTCCTGATTGATGTTTTCTATCTTTTTTATCAAGTTGAATGTTGATGAATAATTTTCTGAAGCTGATTCGATGTAACGACCCCAGACTGCCGCCATTTTATTTCCCCATTTCTAAAAAGTATTAATGTAGGAACGCCTAAAATTTGATAAGCATTTGCAGCTTTCGGATTTTTATCAATGTCAATTTTTAAAATTGTTACATTGTTACCTAGAGTAGTTTTTAACTCCGCTAGTATGGGTTGCATCATTTTACATGGACCGCACCATTCAGCAAAAAAGTCAACCAGTGTAGGTTTATCATTATTAATAATTTCCGAGAATGTTTTTGACATGTTGTAGGAATTTTAGTTAATACTTAATGTGGTTTTAATAGTAGTAGTTAATGTATCAATCACACTTTTAATACAATAACTATAAGATTGCATATTTCAATATTAGAGACAACTGACCTGCGTGATAAGCCGTATGAGAAATAATTCTGCCTAAAGCTTCGGCTTTGGTTTTTGTGCCAAATTCCTTTGTAGTTATCGATTCTTGCCAATCATCATCATTTTGTTTTTCAATTATTGCTTTGAGATTTTCAAAAGCATATTGTTGATATTCCAGCAACTCAATAAGGTTTATCCATTCACCCGTGTCGTGTTGTGCAATTACTGTCTTTGCTTGAACTTTTATTTCAGACACTCCAAAAACGTTTTTTGCAAACAGCAATTCAACATCAGCGATATGTCGAATGAGAAAACCCGCACTGTTTTTTGTATTAACCAATTTCTTAGTAAGGTCAATTTCTTTTAAATCTTTTAAAAGATTTGAAAACCTTGTGCGTGCTTCTATCCAGGTTTGCAGATATGCTTGTGTTGTTGTCATTATTCTATAATTTTCATGTAAATTAAAATGTAATATAAGCCAGTAAGCAGAAATAAAAGACCTGCAATTACCCGCATCACTCTTTCAATGCGTTTTACTGCGTTAAAGTACTTACCTACTTTTTCCATACTGAATGCAATTAGGAAAGTGAAAAATAAAACCAAAGAACCTACACCCAATGCATAAAAAATGGGTAATGAGAATCCAATGCTGCTTTTAATGCTCATTGGAATTAGTACACCAAAATACATGGCTCCACTATATGGGCAGAAAGCCATGGCGAATAATATTCCTAGTAAGAATGAACCAAGTAATCCTTTGTCTTTGAATTTATCTTGTAGCTTTTCGGTGAAGTTTGTTTTGCCAATAAAATTTAATTTAATAACGTTTAGCATTATCAATCCAATAATTAGCATGACTGGTCCTACAAACCTTTCTCCATTAGCCTGAAAAAATTTAGCAATATGGAATTTGCTTGCTCCGAAAATGATTATCAATGCGATGGTGGTGTAAGATAGTGCAAGCCCTAAAGTGTAAAGTAATCCGCTTAACAACACTTGCTTTTTGCCTGAAAGTGTTTTGGCAATGTATGCAGTTGCTGTTATGTTGGTGGCGAGTGGACACGGACTAATAGCCGTTAATACCCCTAAAAGTAATGCTGAAAATATTGGGATATTGGTGCTATCAATTAATTGATGAAGTGTTTCCATTTTGCTTTTTTAAAACTTCGTTAATCATGGTTTTTAGCTCAAGAACGAATTTGTTTTTAACGTTGGCCTTTTCAAATGCAAAATTACTCCAGTCAGCAATATGGTCTTGCCCGTTCACCACATTATTTATCATCAATGCTGTTCCCGTTGCTTCAAATTTGGCTGCTAACATTTCATTGGCTGCATCATCAACATCAACTATTGCAAATACAATGCTTCCGTTTTTTAATTGCTCAGAAAAGTAGTTATCTAATGTTTCCTTGGTGTATGCCTTCATGTGTTTGCAAGTTTCACATTGTCTTGTTCCATGAAAGACATAAACTTCCAAATGATTTTTTGTTAAGTTATTTCCTGAAATTGTAGTCTTTTCGTCGATTGATTTGCAGGTTCCATCTGGATTACAATTAGAACTGCTGGGGTCATCACAACAAGATTCCTTTTCTACTTTTGAGGTTTTAGTTGGCTTTCCTGCTTTTGTCCAAGCATTCATTCCGCCTTCCAGATTAGCAATGTTAATATATCCTTTTGCTTTTAAAATTTCAAATGCCAGTTGGCTCCTTCTTCCTGACTGACAAGCTAAAATCACTTGTTTGTCTGATGGAATGTTGTTAATTTTAATTTCAATACTATCCAGCGGAATATTGATCCAATTCTTTACATCATACGATTGCTCAACTAATTCATTGGGTTCACGAACATCAATGAGTACAGCATTTTCATTCAGTAATACATAAGCTTCGTTGATGGTTAAGCTTTCTTTTTCACTTTTGAAATTGGGAGGCGTTGAATTTGAATTGCAGGACATAATAAATATGCTTGCAAAGGTTGTTAGAATGATGATTATTTTTTGCATTTTATTTTGAATTTTTATAGAATGAGATTAAAAACATAGCCTGAGATAATTATACATACTGTTACTACTGCATAGAAAATAATTAACATTTTTACTGACATAACTTTTTTAAGCAACAAACCTTCTGGAATGGATAGTCCAACAACCGCCATCATAAATGCTATTGCAGTTCCGATAGGAATACCTTTTTGAACTAACACCTGCATGATGGGCAAAATTCCTGCAGCATTACTATACATAGGAACACCTACTAAAACGGCGATGGGGACTGCAAATGGATTTTCTTTTTTTATATATGTTTCAAAAAAACCTGTTGGAATAAATCCGTGCATTAATCCACCAATGGCAATCCCTATTAAAATGTATGGCGATACACTTTTTACAATTAATATCGCTTCCTTTAAAATTTCAGGTGTACGTTGATAAAAACTCAATTGCTCATTTTCCTGCGTATCGTCTGACAACTTTTTGTTTTTTAGTAATTGCTGCACCCAATCAGTGAGGAAGTGCTCTAGCTTCATTTTTCCCAATATAAATCCTGCTATCATTGATAACACAATACCGCTGACCACATAAACAATTGTTGTTTTCCATCCGAACATTCCAAGAAACATAGCAACTGAAACCGCATCAACCAAAGGTGATGAAATGAGAAAAGCTAACGTTACGCCTAGCGGAATTCCACCTTTTACAAAGCCAATAAATAAAGGAACGGAAGAGCATGAACAAAACGGAGTAATAGTTCCAAAGAAAGAAGCCAAAAAGTAATCAAGTCCATACCATTTTGCGTTTAGTTAAAAAATTCCGAACTTTCTCGATAGGGAAATAGGAGTTAATTATTCCCATTAATATGGTTATTACACCCAACAGAATAAAAATTTTTATGCTGTCATACACAAAAAAGTTAAAAGCATCGCCAATCTTTGAACCATGTGTTAGTCCAAATACTGAATAAATAAGCCAGTCAGCAAAGTTTTGTAACCAATTAAACATAGGTGATTATTAACAGCAACCAGACGAATTACAGCATGAATCGCTTCCTGATAAATGGGAAGTATCTCCCTTGGTAGGAAATCCTTTTTGCACCCAACGGGTGATCCCATACTCCATATTTGTTACATTAGTATAACCATGATTTATTAAGAAACCAGCTGCTCTTAAGCTTCTGCCACCGCTTTTGCATACAATTATTACCTCTTTGTCTTTTGGAATTTCAGTATAGCGGTCTTCAAATTCGCTTAATGGGATATTGATAATGTTTGGAACATCGTAGGCCAACGCCGCTACTTCATTTCTTTCACGAACATCTATCAATATGGCACCTTCTTTTACTCTAACTTGTGTGGAGGTCGGGCATATTTCTTTGACTAAAGTTTGATTTGCCATTTTGTGCGTTTATTTATGCAGTGAGTAATTGTTTAATTTCATTGATGTCGGCAACCCTGCCTTTTACTTTGATAACTTCATTAATCATCAACACTGGTGTTGATAGAACATTGTATTTCATCATTTCCTCAATGTCTTCCACCTTTGTAACCTGTGCCTCAATACCCAATTGTTTAATAGCTTCCAATACATTATTAAAGGTGGTTTTGCATTTTGGGCAACCAGGTCCTAAAACTTTTATCTGTTTCATTTTATTTTTTGTTTTTCAATAAGTTCGTAAAAATACGAACAATATCATGTTTGAAATATGACCAATATCATATGATTTTCAATGAAAGAAACCAATCAACAACCCTTTGGCTAAATTCCAGTTTGCTCGATTGATGCAGTATTTTGTTTTGGGTGGGGTTATTTCACCTTGTATTAATCCTGCTTCTAACAACACCTTTAAATGTTGGGATAACGTACTTTTAGCAATAGGAAGTTCCCCTGCCATATCCCCATGATAGCAACAACTTTGTTTAGATAACAATTGTAAAATGGACACTCGTACAGGGTTGCCTAATGCGTTAGCAAATTGAGCAATTAGTTCCTGATTAACTGTAAACTTTTCTTTTGTAACGGCCATATTATATATAACTTGTAGTTCGTAAATATACGAATAATAATTAAAATGTCAATAGAAAGGGTGTTAAGTAAACCAAATGGCAAGTAAATCAAAGTAGCCTTGTCGGATTCACTTGAATCGTATACGTCTTTCTCGTTTTAGTGCTGATTAGTGAATAAAAGCTGCAGTATGAGTATTATGTAGTATAACGAACTAGTATCTTTGTTTTCTCATAGCATTTTTAAAAGGAATATTAAGATGATTATTCATACTCATGTTTTAAATCAACAGCAACAAATCGAATTGATGAAATGCTGGAACGAAGTGTATCCAGTAAATTTGCAGTTCGAGGATGTAGCCCAAGTCAAATCCTATTTTGATGGATTAGAACAAGTGGAATATTTTCTTTTGATTGATGCATCACTATCAGCCACAGCTTTTTCTTTTCGATTTATCCGCGATGATGAATTGTGGCTAGCCATGCTCATGCCTCCCTCCATGCAAGGAAAAGGCTATGGAACAATTTTATTGGAAGAATTAACAAAAGACGTCGATTCGATTTCCGCTTGGGTGGTTGATCATGATCGAGAGTTGAAAGCAGATGGCTCTCCTTATATTTCTCCTTTGAAGTTTTATGTAAAAAATGGTTTTGAAATTCAAGAAGGTGTCCGATTAGAAATTGATTCTATCTCCGCAGTGAAGTTGGTTTGGAAACGATTGTAAATGTTTCTACAAATTAAAAATATCTATTAAATTTGTGATCATGTCAAAGAGCAAGCTGTCTGTTCGGGAAATTACAAAAGAGGATATTTCTCCTTTGGTAAACTACTGGTTGAATTCTCCAGATGAGTTTTTGATAAATATGGGTGTCGATTTGAAGAAGTTGCCTTCACGAGAAGATTTTACTGCAATGATTGAAACACAATTAACAACTCCTTTTTCAGAGAAGAAATCTTTTGCGATGATTTGGTTGTATGATGGGAAACCTGTTGGACATTCAAGTATTGGTCCCATACAATTTGGCGAAGAAGCTTTTGTCCACTTGCATATATGGTCGAATGAATACAGAAGAAAAGGATTTGGATTGGAATGGTTGCGAATGTCTATCCCTTTTTATTTTGATAAGTTTGAGTTGAAACGAATTTTGTGTGAACCCTATGCACTCAATCATGGATCAAATAGAACGATCGAAAAATTGGGGTTCGACTTTATTAAAGAATACACTACTGTCCCTGGTTGGATTTGCTACGAGCAGCTTGTAAAACGTTGGATACTCACTCGAGAAATGTTTGATTCGATGAATCATGTTTAAATCAAAATTCTCTCGTAATGTTTGGCTGCTAGGATGGATTAGTCTCTTCGCCGATATTTCTAGTGAGTTGTTGTATCCAATTCTTCCCGTGTATTTAAAAGAAGCTGGTTATTCAATGCTTGCCCTTGGATTGTTAGAAGGTATTGCCAATGTAATTGCAGGTGTGTCTAAAGGGTATTTCGGACATCAATCAGATGTGTTGCAGCGACGCTCGGTTTTTGTAAGATGGGGTTACGGCCTTTCTGCTTTGGGAAAATTGTTGATGATGGGCTCCCCTGATTTATTCCGTATTTTTTCTGGAAGAATTACCGACCGTTTAGGAAAAGGAATTCGGACAGCTCCACGCGATTCTTTACTCGCATTGGAGTCAAGTCCTGATACTCGTGCCGCCGTATTTGGTTTTCATCGTGGACTCGATACGCTCGGTGCTGCCATTGGTCCTTCCGTGGCGTTGCTATGGCTTTGGTGGACACCCGGCGACTATTCAACTTTATTCACCATGGCATTTATTCCTGCTGGAATTAGTTTGTTATTAACCTTTCGTTTGAAAGAGAAAAAAGTTAGCATAGAAGTAAAGACGAAATCTCAAGTCGGATTTTTTTCTTATTTTAACTATTGGAAAGCAAGTCATATTAGCTATCGGAAATTTTTATTCCCCTTGATGTTGTTCGCTTTGGTAAATAGTCCAGATGTGTTTTTGTTGATGGCATTAAAGGAAGCTGGATTCTCAGATACGACGATGATCGCAGTATATATTTTATATAATTTACTCTATGCAATTCTTTCAATGCCCATCGGCGTGCTGGCCGACAAATGGGGAAAAATAAATATACTGTTAACAGGAATTTTTCTTTTTGTGATTACTTATGCAGGCATGGGCTGGATGAATTCTTTGATTGCCTTTATATTTCTCTTTGCAGTATATGCGTTATCCATGTCGTGTTTAGAATCCGTTGCTAAGGCTGTTATTTCTACCCTAGTACCAACGCATGAACGTGGACAAGCTATCGGTTTTTATACGAGTGTAAATAGTTTGGGGATACTTTTCGCAGGAGCGTGGACGGGATGGATGTGGTCAATGGGAGGACCCCAACTGGTTTTTTCAATCACTGCAGTTGTTGCAATGATCTCATTTTTTCTTCTACGATGGAATGTATCAAAAATTAATTCAGAGGTAGTGTAGAGAATTATTTTAAATATGCTTTTACATATTTTCCAATAATATCGAATTCTAAATTTACAACATCACCCACTTTCATCGTTTTAAAATTTGTGTTCTCGAATGTGTAAGGGATAATAGCGACGCTGAATTTTCCAGGATGCGAAGCAGCAACAGTTAAACTAACTCCATTAATCGTGATGGAACCTTGTGGAACCGTAACATGACCGGAGTTTTTATCATAAATAAATTCAAATAGCCAACTTCCGTTTTCATCTTTGATGGAAGTGCATTCTCCAGTTAAGTCAACATGCCCCTGAACGATATGCCCATCAATTCTTCCGTTCATTACCATGCATCGCTCGAGGTTAATTATATCGCCCGATTGGATATTCCCTAAATTACTTTTACGCAATGTTTCTGCAATAGCCGTTACTATATACCCCTCAGGTCGAAAACCAGTGACCGTTAAGCAAACACCATTATGAGCCAAGCTTTGGTCTACTTTTAACTCTTCAATGAAGGAGCATTCCACCGTAAAGGTTTTATTTCCCCCTTCTTCAACTACAACTAACACTTTTCCAAGCGCTTCAATAATTCCAGTGAACATGATATTTGTACTTTGATTCTGAAGATAAAAGTAAATAATTATTGCTTTGGTCGAACAAATGTGGGAGCAGGTCGAGAATTTATACGGTATTCCTATTAAATTTTACCTTTGTCATCCTATGAAAAAGATATTTAATGCCCTATTAATTGCCTGTCTAATTTCTATTGGATCGGTTCAAGCGCAACTTCAAAAGTTAACGATCGAGGATGCAGTTCTTCGTCAAAGGACGACTTTAGCTCCTAAACGCCTTCCTCAGCTTCAGTGGATTCCGGGTTCCGCTTCTTTTTCTTATGTAGATACTAAAAATAATGCGGAAGTATTAGTTCAAGGATCAGTTGGAAATACAGAAACCACAGATGTATTATCGTTGAGTAAATTAAACGCTCTTCTGACTTCTTCAAAGATGGATACACTACCGAAAATTCCAGCAATGAAATGGAAGAATGCTTCAACCATTTCATTTTCTTTGAAGAAGAAGCAATTTGAATTGTCAACAAAGGATATGAAGTTGGCATTGATGGATTCGATCACTTTACCAGAGTCAGCAGAAGTGGAGTCTAAATCGGACAAAGGAGATATTGCCTATGTGAGTGAATTTAATATTTACATCGAGAAGAATCATCAGGCAAAACAAATTACATCCGACGGAACCAATAATATCGTTTATGGTAAATCTGTACACCGCGAAGAATTTGGTATCGAAAAGGGATTGTTCTGGTCGCCACAAGGAAATAAACTCGCTTTTTACAGAATGGATCAGTCGATGGTAAATGATTATCCCATCGTTGATTTTTCGGCTACACCAGCAAAAGAAAAAATTATTAAATACCCAATGGCAGGTGGAGTGAGTCATGAAGTAACGGTAGGCATATACGATTTGTCGAGTGGAAAAATTGTTTATTTAAAAACGGGCCTGCCAGCCGATCAATACCTCACCAATATTGCCTGGAGTCCAGACGAAAAATCGGTTTTTATTGCTGTATTAAACCGTGATCAAAATCACATGAAGCTAAATCAATACAATGCGGCAACTGGTGATTTTATAAAAACTTTGTTTGAAGAGAAGGATGATAAATACACCGAACCATTGCATCCTATCGAGTTTATTCCAGGTAATAATAATCAGTTTATTTGGCAAAGTAGAAGAGATGGATTCTATCATTTATACTTATATGAGGTGAGTGGAAATCTGATAAAGCAACTGACAAAAGGAGAGTGGGAGGTAAGCGATTTTACAGGCTTTGATGCAAAAGGAAAGTTCGCATATTTTCATGCTACAGGAAATAATGGTGTTGATCGTGATTTTTATCGCGTAGAATTAAATTCTGGTTCGCTTACGAAAATTAGCACTGGAAGTGGTGTGCATGTATGTGTTGCGAATGATGATAAAAAATATTTTATGGATACGTATTCCAATCGTTTCTACTCCTCGAATTATTCAAGTGGTAGATGAAATGGAAAAGTGATGAATGCTTTATTAAAAGCGGAGAATCCGCTTGCGAAATATACTGCCGCATCTACTCGTCTTTTTAATATTAAGGGCGAAGACAATACCTTGTTATGGTGTCGCATGTTGTTGCCTGCAAATTTCGATTCAACAAAAAAGTATCCAGTAATCGTGTATGTTTACGGCGGACCGCATGCACAAATGATCACCAACTCATGGATGGCCGGTTCTGATATGTGGTTTCATTATTTAACACAAGAAGGATATATTGTTTTTACTTTGGATAATAGAGGTAGCGGTTGGAGAGGAAAAGCTTTCGAGCAAGCCACCTTTAGAAATTTAGGAGAGAAAGAAATGGCGGATCAACTTTCTGGAGTGAATTACCTAAGGAAAATGTCTTTTGTAGATGGAAATCGTTTGGGTGTGAATGGATGGAGTTACGGTGGATTTATGACTACTTCTTTGATGACACGTAACCCAGGAATTTTTAAAGTGGGCGTAGCCGGTGGTCCAGTTATCGATTGGAGTTTTTATGAAATCATGTATACTGAAAGATACATGGATACTCCCGAGTCGAACCCAGCAGGCTATAAATTAAATAATTTGTTGAATTATGTAGATCAGTTAAACGGTCGATTAATGCTTATTCATGGTACCAGTGATGATGTGGTAGTTTGGCAACATAGCCTTGCTTATTTAAAAAAATCGGTGAGTAGTGGTGTTCAAGTGGATTATATGGTATACCCTGGACATTTGCATAATGTGTTAGGCAAAGACAGAATCCATCTTTATGAAAAAATAACAAGGTACTTTAATGATTTTTTGAAATAGTAGAATGATGAACTATGAAATAGGTGTTTACTCAAAAAGTGAACACCTGTTTTTATTTTCAGAAAGAAATACTCATAAGACTTTTACTTTAAAAAACTTTTCTGCTTTTCGTCTTAGCACCAGCCTCTCGGTCTCTGCGAGAAAATTTTACCTTTAGCTTGTCGAAGTCGGGAGAAAATTTATCGTACCGCAGTCTTAGCGCCTTCTTCGCCTTTTTAACCTGAGCTTGCAAAAGGTTGCAAGAAAATTTATCGTAGCGCAGCCTTAGCGGCTTTGCGCCTTTGCGAGAAACCTTTCGTCGAGAAACCTATTTTTTTGCAAGACCTTTCTTATACACTTGCAAACATCGATCTCTTGCAAAGGTATGCTCCACTATCGGTGATGGATAGCCGAAGTCTTCAAATTCTGGAACCCATTTTCGAATGTATTTAAATTTGGGATCGAATCGTTGTGTTTGGAGGTATGGATTAAAAATTCTAAAATAGGGTGCTGCATCGCAACCGCTCCCTGCTGCCCATTGCCATCCGCCATTGTTTGCACTCAAGTCGAAGTCGAGAAGTTTGGAAGCGAAGTACGCTTCCCCCCACCGCCAATCAATTAATAAATGTTTAGTGAGAAAGCTGGCAGTAATCATGCGTACTCGATTGTGCATGAATCCAGTTTCATTGAGTTCGCGCATGCCTGCATCAACAATGGGATAGCCCGTTCGTCCTTCACACCATGCCTCGAATTCATCTTCGCTATTTCTCCATTCAATATAATCGTATGCAGGTTTAAACGCGCTGTTGAGCAACATGTGGAAAATGCCAAATGATCATCATATAAAATTCCCGCCAGCAAAGTTCGTTCAACCAAGTAGGACTCATTTTTTGTGCTTCTTTAATTATTTGTCGAATACTCACCGTTCCAAATCTAAGGTGTACGCTAAGGTGAGATGTGCCTAATACACTTGGAAAGTCACGAGTATTGTGGTATTGCTGAATTATCGTATTGTTGATTTCTTTGCTGGGAAAAGCAATGTCACTTTTTTCAAATCCCATCGATTTCAATGAAGGTATAGTCGAAGAATTATTTTGATTTAGATTGCTAAGAAGATTTGTAGTTTCGAAATGAGGAACACCTTCTTCATTTAAATTATCCATCCATTTTTTACTGAAGGGAGTGTAGATGGTATACGGTTGCCCATCTTTTTTTAGAATATCATCTTTTTCAAAAAGCACTTGATCCTTGTAAGTATGAAAGGAAATGTTATTTTTTACTAATAGATTTTCTATTTCTTTGTCTCGAATTTTTGCGTAAGGTTCGTAATCGTGATTTGTATAAACTGCAGCTGTATTATAATCCTTTAGTATTTCTTTCCAGATTTTTATAGGGGTGCCATATCGCACATCCAAACTAGCACCATGCGATAAAAGTTGTTGGTTTAAGTAAGTAATTTGATCATGTATGAATTGGAGTCGAAGATCTTTCTTATCTTCTAATGAATCCAAAATATCTTTGTCAAAAATAAAAACACATTGTACTTTGAATCCACTTTTTAAACTGTGATGTAAAGCAGCATTGTCTTCTAGACGAAGGTCGCGACGAAACCAGTGAATAGCGATTTTACTTTCCATAAATATTGATTAGCGCAGATTCAAGTGTTGGAAACTTAAATTCATACCCACTTCGTTTTATTTTTTCAGAACTTACCATTGAACTGTTTAGAACAATCGAACTGCGTTCGCCCATCAGGAGTTTCAAAATAAGGGATGGAATTAAAATTGGGATACTCCATTTATTTAAGTGTTTTCTAATCGCTAAGCTGAATGCATTTTGCGGACTAGGAGTTGGACTTACTCCGTTGTAAACACCATTCATATTTTCATTTTCAATACCATGAATCATCTGTAAACAGATATCATCTAGGTGAATCCAACTCAAAATTTGTTTTCCATTTCCAAGTATCGGACATATTCCAAACGGAATTGAGCTACTCATCTCTTTTAATGCGCCTCCATTCTTTGATAATACAACTCCTATTCTGAAAAGAATTGTTCTTATCTGTGAATGATCATATGCCATTTCCCATTCAGCTGTGGAATGCGCAAGAAAGCCATTGCCTATTGCCGATTCTTCCGTCATGATTTCATCTTTTCGGTCACCATAAAATCCGATGGCAGAAGATGAAATAAGTACACTAACTTGATTCGGATTTTCTTTCAATGCTTTTAAAATGCATCGCGCAGATTGAGTCCTACTTTCTATTATTTTTTTTCGATAAACAGGAGTCCATGCATGATTAGCAATTGGTGCACCAGCAAGGTTAATAATAGCAACACAATTTTCGAGCGCTTGTACATCCATCTTCCCCAACTCCGGAATCCATAAATAAGTTGTGATTCCATCTACAGGCATAACCGCTCGACTTAGCCACGCCACTTCATACCCTTTCTCCATAAGAAGTGTAGTTAATCGTTTTCCGATTAATCCTGATCCACCCGCGATGAGCACTTTTTTCATGAAACTAAAACAAGGAAGGAAATGATTTGTTTTGATTTCGATAAAATAAATTTACATTTCTGCTTCAGTCATAACTTTGCAGTATCCATTTATTTACTCCACCAAATAAGCAGGATCAAAACCACTGTCTCCTGGATCAAAATTTAAGATAGGAGCAACAGGTGGACGTTTTCCAAATCGAACTTGTAAGCTAATCCGCAAATACGGTGTTGCCACTTGCTTTGCTTTGTAATCATCAATCTGCAAACTTCCTGAGGTAGTCATTCCCACTTCGGGAGTAATGACAACATGACGCGTAGTATAATAGCGAGCAAGCACACCTACTCGATAATATTGGAAGCGATAAAGGAGTGGCTCGTCTTGATAAATGCTATCTGGTTTTAAATAATGATAGCCTCCCGTATTTTGAATTTTAGCACTCAAACTAATTTTTTTAGAGAATACATGGGTATACATTGCATTAAAAGGAAACGTCATTTGAACTTGATCATCGTTTCCTAATTTAATTCCAAATCCAAGCAGAGGAAGAGGAAGATCTCGACCCATGACGGGTGTATACATCACACCCAGTGTATGCCACCATGTATTATTATGATAGAGTTTCCTCCAAACCAATGCGCCATGAAATCGCAAATAATTTAGTTTGAAATTAAATGACTCAGAAGGTAAAGAAGTAGAAAACTGAATTAAATATAAATTCCGTAAACCTTTTGCCATGAGCGCTGTTATGCCTAATCGTCCCATGGTAAGGATTCGATCGGGTTCGAGGAAATCGAGTTGCGAAATTTTCCCAGTAGCTCCACCGTGTAAAAGAACGGCGAAGTAAGGTTTTCCGCCATCGGCAGAGAGCCAATCTTTACCAAGATAGAGTGGAAAACGAAAGCTGAATCCTGTGGCGGCGTGACCATTCTCCATGGTTGTATCTTTAACCTCGCTGGGTTCTAAATATTCTTCATCAACTTGCCACATCGGAGAAAGTAATGCATGTGGTTTATAGCCACCTTGACCAAAGGAAAACATACTGACAAGTATCATTAATAGCAGTAGAAAGGAGTACTTATTAAAAAATAATTTTAATATTTGCAGCTGGGTCTTTTCCATTTTCATTTGAACAAAGATAGTACATGAAAGATTTGCAACTTGAAAAATATCGTCACGACCTTGCGTATTTGAGAGCAATGGCTGTTCAAACTATAAAGGATTTTGAACGGTTTAATTATATTTTAGTTTTTAATGAGGAGTTACCTGTTCAATTCGATAATTATCATATTCAATTGACAGAGCAGCTTCAGTTTTGGTGTAAGTTTGATGCAGACCGACTTCCAGGTTTATTTTACCATATTGATGTCCCAGAACATATGATTCCAGCCCGTTATGGTTGTCGCGATACTGCTCAAATGGCAGATATCATTTTACAACGTGAATTAATAAAAGTGATTTTAAAAAAACATTATTCATCTTGAGTTGTTCTACTTAACAAGAGTTATCTCATTAAATAGATAAAGCAACGAAAAGTAAAGTAAATGACCAACTTCTCAATTAAAGATGTGGAAGCATTAACCGGCATCAAATCGCATACATTGCGTATTTGGGAACTTCGTTATGGAATTCCTCTGCCCAATAGAACAGCAACCAATATTCGTTATTATACGGACGAAGATTTAAAATTACTTCTCAATGTAGCAATGTTAAATCGTAGAGGTTTTAAAATCTCCAAGATTACAAAAATGTCGAAGGAAGATGTGGATGCATTAGTGCTCGATCTTACACTTCATTCCAACGATGAGACGATGCATTTAGAATCATTGATTAAGGCGATGTTTGGATTGGACGAAGAAAGTTTCATGCAAATTTTTCAAACAAGCATTGAACATATTGGATTCGAAGAAAGTTTTAAAAAGTTGGTTTTTCCTCTAATGTCCAGAATTGGTATCCTTTGGCAAACAGGTTCTATTAATCCGGCCTATGAGCATTTTATTACTCATTTAATTCGACTTAAATTATTTTCTGCTCTCAACACATTACCTAAATCAGAATTGCATAATCCAAAGAAATTTATTCTGTTTTTGCCAGCGAATGAACCGCATGATGTGACCTTGCTTTTTGCAAATTATCTAATTCGTTTAGCTGGACATCATACTAATTATCTTGGACCCAACCTACCGCTTAATGATTTGCATTCAGTAATGAAATTGTATAAGGCCGACTACATACTCACCGTGTTAACTTCTGCGATCATCAATCAAACACCTTTACAAATTGCAAATAAGTTGCATGGAGATTTTCCTACTACAAACATTTTGATTGCAGGTTCACAAATTTCTCAATCGCATATTCAATTTCCGCCGCAGGTAACACTGCTTTATGATTTTGATGATTTCAGTAAATTTTTAAAATCGCTAGGGTAGTGGATTGCGCCTAGGCGAGAAAATTTGTCGTAGCGCAGCCTTAGCGTCCTTTATCGCCCTTTGCGAGAAAAATTAGCGAAGAGAAAAGCAACCGAATGGCTTAGCGTCCTTAGCGCCTTAGCGAGAAAATTTCTCGTAGCGTAGCCTTTGCGTCCCGATAGCTATCCATCGGCCGCCAAAGGCTTGCCGACGGCGCTGCGGGACTGCGCCTTAGCGAGAAAAATTAGCGAAGAGAAAAGCAACCGATTGACTCAGCTTCAAGATATTTAAGTCATCCATAAGCCAAATCCGTCTCGGTAAAATACAAGTTCTTGTAAACCAATATTTTTATTTGAGACACTAGCTTTCAATGAGTTAATGGTTGTTTAACAAAAATGTAAAAAAAGTTAAACAAAAATTTGCAAATCAGGTATTGTCTTACTTACCTTTGTTTAAGTATTTACTTAAATAATTAAACAAAATGACTCAGCTAGAATTTAATTATCATGTTAAGGATCACTATGAGCCTCTTCGCGGATATGCATTAAAGTTGACCCGAGCTATAGAAGATGCCGAGGATTTAGTTCAAGAAACAATGCTAAAGGCATTTAAAAATAAAGACAAATTTACTCCTGACACCAATTTGAAAGGATGGTTGTATACCATCTTAAAAAATCTTTTTATAAATGAATATAGAAAAAAAGTGAATCGAAAAGTAATGCATGATGATTCTGAAAATAATTATTTGTTAGAAAATTTAAATTATTCCGAAATGAATAATGGAATAGAGCGCATTGCCATGAAAGAAATTGATGCAGCCATAAATGAGTTGAATAATAATTTACGCATTCCATTTCTGAAATCATTTGAAGGATATAAATATTCTGAAATTGCAGATGAATTGCAAGTTCCATTGGGCACAGTAAAAATCAGAATTCATGTAGCCCGACAAAAACTAAAAAAATCATTAAATGCCTATGGAGCAGATTATGGTTTTACTATCGGGACTTAATTCTTAATTCACCTATACTCTTCCTTATACATTTTCACCATCAGTACAAAGTAAGAAATCAGCAACGGTCCAAAAACAATTCCTGGAAGTCCAAACCACTGCATCCCTAATATACCTCCAAGCACAGTAACCATAGGATGTACATTCGCGAATTTTTTCTGGAGCGTGAAACGAAATACATTATCAATATTGGTGATGATTAAAGTGCCACAAATTAAGATGGCGATGCCTTGCCAATTGTTGCTATTCGCATATTGGTAAATCCCTGCTGGAATCCATACTAACGCAGTTCCTACGAGTGGAATAAAGGACATGAACCCAGCGATGGTTCCCCAAAACCATGGCTGGTCTAAATCGCAAAACCAAAAAATAATGCCTGCTGTGAGTCCTTGTAAAATGGCAAGTACGGGTGCGCCCAAGACGTTACTGAAAACTGCCATCTCTAATTCAGATGAAAATTGCTGCGAGTGACTCGTCTCAAAAGGTAAATAATCAATTAATATTTTTTCTAAGTCTCCATGATTTTGCAAGAGGTAATATAGAATGAAATACATCATTCCTATCGTAGCCAATGCATTTGCCGTAGCACCTAAAATTTGTGGAATAATATTACTTGCTAAACCCTGAAATTTCACAATCATATCATGACTTAATACACTGAAACCAGTTTTGGAATAGATGAATGCATCCATCTGCTTTAATCCGATCAATAAGTCATTGCTATGTATAATCGCATAATTTATTTTAGAAGCCAACAGTCCGTATAACGACCAAAAAGGTAGGAGTATAGTGATGAAGGAAATGAACAATATCAAGACAATAGAAAGCGTTTTATTCCAATTCTTCTTGATGGTTAAGTATTTTAAGAATGGGCGAGCTAATACATAAAGTATTGTGGCAGAGAGGAAGGAAGTTAAAAATCCAAGTAAAGACCAAAATAAAAAGACACCCAATAAGGTGATGATCAGCAAGCTTAAAACTTGATTTCGGTTGTTATTCATGGTATAAAAATAATGATTTTGGTTCATTACGATCTATTATCTTTGAAACGTTAAAAAACAATTATGTCCATATTCTCCAACCATCGTCGTAAACTGATTCTATTGATGTTGATTCCTTCAACTTTTTTAAGTATCAGCTTTGTTGATGATTATTTTATGATTAGCAAACAGCTCGATATTTTCTCTGCTGTTTATCGTGAAGTCGACCAGTTTTATGTGGATGATGTGAAGCCCGGTGAATTATTGAAAATTGGAATTGATGGTATGTTAAAGACCATCGACCCATACACTAATTTTTATCCTGAATCCGAAATTGAAGATTACAGAATGAAGCATGTTAGCACCGAGTACGGTGGTATTGGCGCTTCTTCGTTTCGTTATGGAGATAGTATTGTGATTTATGATGTGTACGAAGGCTACCCTGCTCAACTAGCCGATGTTCGCGCGGGTGATTTGTTGATTTCTGTGAATGGAAGAGCGATTAAAGGCTTAACACCCTCTGAAATCGATGATATGATCAAAGGTCAGGCAGGTACAGTCGTAAAAGTTGGATTGTCACGCTTTGGAGAACCCGCGATCATCGAAAAGTCAATTACACGAGGAGAAATTAAAGTGAAGAATGTTCCTTACTACGGAATGATCAATGACAGTGTTGGCTATATTAAACTAGATAAATTTTTGCAAAATTGTTTTAACGAAGTGCACGATGCCTTAGTCGATTTGCAAAAGAATAAAGGTCTTACCTCGCTCGTTTTCGATTTGCGAGGTAATGGCGGTGGACTGTTAGAAGAGTCGGTGCAAATGTTGAATTTATTTGTAAAGAAAGGAGAGTTACTCGTTACCCAAAAAGGAAAGACAGAAGGATCAAACAATACATACATAGCTAAAGTAGATCCCATTGCCCCTGATTTAAAAGTTGCTGTGTTGATCGATAAAAATTCTGCATCAGCGAGTGAAATTACAGCTGGTAATTTTCAAGATTTAGATCGAGGTGTGATCATTGGACAACGAAGTTTTGGAAAAGGGTTGGTGCAACAAACGCGTCCACTTACCTACAATGCCCAAATGAAATTGACGGTAGCTAAATATTATACGGCTAGTGGTAGATGTGTTCAAACACGCATTTATAATCACGACGAAGGAAATGCTGTGACGGAAGTCCCCGATTCATTGATGAAAGCTTTCAAAACAAAGAACGGAAGAACGGTGTTCGACGGATCTGCTGTTTACCCAGATCGGTACCTTGCGTTATCAGATACCAGCAACATCACAAAAAGTTTAATAGGAAATTTTATCATCTTCGATTACGCAAGTAAATATCGCCAACAACATAATAGCATTGATTCTATTGATGTGTTTTCATTCACAGATACCGATTTCAAGGATTTTGAAAGTTATGTGAATACCGAAAGTTATTCGTACTCAACTCAAACAGAAAATACTTTTAAGCTGCTGAAAGAAGCCGCAATTCGTGAAAAGTATTATGCAAGCAATAGCAATGAAATTGATAAATTAGGAAAAGAGTTGAATCACGATAAAGCTGCCGATTTAAGATTATTTAAATCGGAAATAAAAAGTTTTATTGAGAAGGAATTAATTACTCGCTATTATTTTCAAACGGGAAAGTATAAGTACATGTTCAAGCACGACGAAACCATCAAAGAAGCATTATTGGTTTTAGGAAATAATACACTTTACAATTCCATCTTAAAAGGAGAAGGAGAATATAAGGTTATTGGTAAGCCGAAGAAGAAATAAACTTATTTAATCTTCTTCTTTGAGAGAAAATTTTCATACTGAGCTTGTCGAAGTTTGCGCCTTCATTAGAAAACTTTGCGCCTTTGCGCCTTTGCGAGAAATATTAGCGTAAAAAAATCAACCGAATGTCTAAGCACCACCGAACTCGGTGAGAAAATTTCCTGCGTTCATTTTCGCGCTTCTTTTTTATGGAAAAAATCATTCAACATTTTCGATTTATTAATTAGTATTGCTAAATTAAAGTTCAGAAAATTGCTCGCAAAGGCGCTAAGGCTGCGCTTCGCCAAATTTCTTCACAAAAAGTTCTATGTTAAAAGCTAATTATAACAAACTACTAAGTTTTAAAATTCTCACTCCTTAGCGCCTTTGCGAGAAAATTTAGCGTAGAGAAAATCGACCGAATGGCTTAGCGACTGTTGCGAGAAATATTAGTGTCTTTAACGCACTCCTTTGAACTGATCCAAGAAGCGCACATCATTCTCCGAAAAAATACGAAGATCTTTGATGCTGTATTTAAGCATCGTGATTCTTTCAATACCCATTCCGAAAGCAAATCCACTGTATTTTTTAGAATCAATTTTATTATTTTCCAACACGGCGGGATCAATCATACCACAACCTAAAATCTCCACCCACCCCGTGTACTTACAAATATTGCAACCCTTGCCTTTGCAAATGGTACAACTGATATCCATCTCCGCGCTAGGCTCTGTGAAAGGGAAATACGAAGGGCGAAGTCTGATTTTAGTATCCTCGCCAAACATTTCTTGGGAGAAGTACAATAAGGTTTGCTTTAAATCGGCAAACGAAACGTTTTCATCAATATAAAATCCTTCTACTTGATGAAAGAAACAATGTGCACGAGCTGATATCGCTTCGTTGCGATACACTCTTCCCGGACAAATAGTTCGAATAGGAGGAGCTTGATTTTCCATCACCCGAACTTGGATCGAGGAAGTATGTGTGCGCAAAGCTAAAGGTCCTTTGTACTTTTCCGAATCCGGATTTACATCAATGAAAAAAGTATCCTGCATATCGCGTGCCGGATGCTCAGGAGGAAAATTCAATGCCGAGAAATTATGCCAATCATCTTCAATCTCTGGTCCATCACTAACGTTGAAGCCTATCCGCGAAAAGATATTGATAATTTTTCTGCGTACTAAACTCAATGGATGAAACGATCCCAATGGATTTGGGTCTGATGGTAAACTTAAGTCGATGTTTTTATTTGCACTGGTGTCAACATCTTCAAATGCATCTTTAAATTGATTCAATCGATCCTCTGCAGCCACTTTTAGAGAATTCACTTGCAATCCAAAAGATTTCCGCTCTTCAGGAGCCACCTCTTTCATTTTCGCAAACAATTCCGTTAACACGCCCTTCTTCCCCAAAAAGCGAACACGAAAAGTCTCTAACTCCTCCTTATTTGCAGGAGCAAAACTTTTTGTCTCTTCAATTAATGAATTTATATCTAACATGGTATTTAATTCAGTCGCGAGGCTTCGCGGTAAGAATTCAGAATTAATTATGTTTTAAATATGAATAGATTTATTCGATAATAATAATTTCAAATTATTGAATCCAAAAGTGTCAATTATAAAGTTTAGAAAAATTCACAATTCACAATTCACAATTCACAATTCTTATCCCGATAGCTATCCATCGGCCGCCTAAGGCTTGCCGACGGCGCTGCGGGACTTAATTCTTAATTAACTTTATCGTCATCCTCACATCCGTCTCTGGACGATCGCCAGGCAATGTTTTTACTGCTGCAATTTTATCAATCACATCCAATCCTTCTACTATTTCACCAAACACGGTGTAGTTGCGATCCAACCATGGTGAACCACCAATGGTCATATAATCTGACTTTTGTTTTTCGCTCATGGTGAAACCCACACGCTGTTCTGCTTGTGTGATTTCTGCTTCTGTCATGGGTTTTCCTTGTACAATATAAAATTGACAACCCGAACTTGCCTTTTCTGGATTCCCATCTCTTGCAGCTGCCAACACACCTTTCTTATGATATAGTGTATCAATTAATTCAGCTGGAATCTTATAACCAACATCGCCCGAACCTAACATTTTTCCTGGAGCTGCATCTTTTGATCCTGGATCACCGCCTTGTATCATAAATCCTTTAATAACACGGTGGAAGAGCAAACTATCATAAAAGCCCTCACTTACCAATTTTATAAAGTTCGCCCTGTGCAAAGGCGTCTCTTTGTAAAGCTTTAATTTCATGGTTCCGTAATCGGTGGTAATCTCAATTAATGTGTCTGTAACTGCTTTTTCCATTGATTTTTTCTTCTTTTGAGCGAATGTATTCGTTCCAATTGCAAGCATCAAGCCTAAGCAAATGAGGAATATTTTTTTCATAGTATTGATAATTAATTACTTTTGTTTGTAAGAAACCAATAAATATTATAATGGTTCTTGTTGCAAGTTTAACTAAATTTGAACAATCATTGGTTATCTCCGTATAACAAAATTAATTGATAAAAATGAATCGATATCTCCTCTTATTCTGCCTAGCCTTCGTTGGACTTATTACTGTTTCTTCATGTAAGAAGACAAAAGATTGTGAAGCTATTATTACAGTTGTCGACACCCTAGGTCATGCCGTTAGTGGTGCAAAAGTAGTTTTGCGTCAGGATAGTGTTGTGAATCCTCAAACAGGTGTTCGAGCCGATATCTTTGGAGAGCAATTTACTACGAGTAATGGTGAAGCCATTTTTTCATTTAAATGGGAAGCCGTTTTGAATGTGGAAGTCACCTCTTTAACCACTTCAGCTAAGGATTATATCCGTTTGGAGCAAAGCAAAACCGTTCGTAAAACGGTGACTGTTAAGTAGTATCCGTATTCCGCTATTTCACCTTTCTTCTTTAGATGGATTCAGGAGTCGCTCAAGCCTCTTGGTTGCTACTCATTGACTATTTTTGCATGAAATTATTCATGTATGTCAATCAAAACTATCGATAATTATAACTTCTCAGGAAAAAAGGCGCTCATTCGCGTTGATTTTAATGTTCCTCTAAATGCCGAATTGCAAGTAACGGACCCAACCCGTATTCGTGCTGCAATTCCTACTATTCAAAAAATTTTAAGTGATGGGGGTAGTGTTATATTGATGTCGCATCTAGGTCGACCAAAAGAAGGTCCAGTCGATAAGTATTCTTTGCGTCATATCGTTTCTACATTAAGTGAATTACTTCATACTGAAGTGAAGTTCGCGGATGACTGTATTGGTGCTTCTGCCGATGAATTGGCTGCGAACCTAAAGTCGGGCGAAGTTTTGTTGTTAGAGAATCTTCGCTTTTATAAGCAGGAAGAAAAAGGTGATGTTGAATTTGCAAAGAAATTATCAACCTATGGCGATGTTTATGTGAACGATGCATTCGGTACAGCACATCGAGCACATGCAAGTACAGCTGTGATCGCACAATTTTTTAAAGGCAATTGCATGTTTGGCTATGTGATGGCTGGTGAGTTATTGAATGCAGAAAAAGTATTGTCGCATCCTCAAAAACCGTTTACGGCTATCATGGGGGGAGCAAAAGTGAGCGATAAAATTTTGATCATCGAACAACTGATGGAAAAAGTAGATCATCTTCTCATTGGCGGTGGGATGGCCTATACATTTATAAAAGCGCAAGGTGGAAATATTGGAAATTCACTTTGCGAAGAAGATAAGTTAGATTTAGCATTGCAAATTCTTTCCTCTGCAGCATCGAAAGGAGTGAAAATACATTTGCCGATCGACACAGTTAACGGCGATAAGTTCGATAAGGATGCAAATACTAACGTTACGGATATCCGAAATATTGAAGAAGGATGGATGGGATTAGATATTGGTCCAAAGTCAGCAGCACTTTTTGCAGATGTGATTCAGCAAAGCAAAACAATTTTGTGGAATGGTCCGATGGGTGTATTCGAAATGAAAAAATTTGAGAACGGAACAAAAACGGTTGCCGAAGCCATTGTTGCGGCCACGGCAAAGGGAGCTTTTTCACTCATTGGTGGAGGTGACTCTGCAGCTGCCATCAATCAATTTAACATGGCCGATAAAGTTTCTTATGTATCAACTGGTGGTGGTGCACTCCTCGAAAACATCGAAGGAAAAGAACTACCCGGCGTTGCCATGGTAAACGAAAATTGCTAAGATGTTTGTTGCTTTTCTTAAAATATAACACCCTAAAAATAATATTGGAGGACAAATAAGAAAAAATCTTGCAGCTAGCTAGCAGCCAGCAGCTAAACTCTAATCCGAAGCCTAATTAATTTACCACGAAAAACTTAATCGAACAAATGAACTATCTCGATTTCATCATTGCCATTCCCTTAATCTGGGGTGCTTACAAAGGATTTCAACGTGGATTCATTTTCGAAATTGCAATGATCATTGGATTGGTGTTAGGACTATATTTAGCTTTTAAAATGAGTAGTTTGTTCGAAGGACTTGTTTCTAAAATGGTAGATGCACAAGGAAGCACTTTACATTATTTAACATTTTTTATTGTTTTTGTTTCTGTAATTCTCATCATGGTATTCCTAGCGAAACTGCTCGAAGGATTACTTAAAATTGGAAATTTAAATGTATTTAATAAAGTTTCTGGAGCGCTATTCGGTCTATTAAAATTTGCATTGGTAGTTAGTGTCGTCTTTTCTGTTTTCCGACCCATCGATGCCCATCTTGGACTCCTCTCCGCAAAAACAAAAACCGAATCTTATTTATACCAACCCGTTCTTCATGTAACCAAATACTTATTCCCGGCAATGAAGGATGTGCAGGATGAGTTTCGTGATAAATTGAATTAATTGCCTTTTTCTATGTTTAATTTTTTATATTTGTTAAATGTATTTAGAGGATAGACAGGTTAATATTTTAAAAAATTATTTCAAGACGATGCCCGTTTTGAAGGCATACGTTTTTGGTTCATATGTGCGAGGGGAGGCTGATAATAATAGTGATATCGATATTTTGGTCGATTTGGATTATAATCAACGCATCGGTTTACAATTCATCCAAATGAAATTGGATCTCGAAAAACTACTTGAAACAAAAGTCGATTTGGTTTCTTCTAATGGCCTTTCAGAGTACATCCGCCCTTTAGTAGAGCAAGAAAAGCAACTTATTGATGCGAAGTAAAATAGGTGGTAAAGCTCGATTAAAACATATTTTAGATGCTATTCTCGAAATAGAAGGATATTTGTTGAATGTAGACTTTCAACTTTTTTTAAAGAATTCTATGATGCGGTTTGCATGTATTAAGCAAATGGAAATTATTGTGAGGCAAGTAATCATATCTCTGAAGAAACAAAGACAAAATTCTACAAGCATTGAATGGAAGCAAATGTGTATGCGCAATGTTTTTGTTTATGAGTATTTTGGAGGAATAATAGTTTAGTTTGGGAGATCATAAAAATGATTTGCCTGAACTGGAATCTAAAGTTAAAAGTATTTTGGAATCGCTAGAGTAATGATTATTTAGAATATTAAAATAAATTAATTCTTTATTATTTAATTATTCCAATTTATACTAAATGCCAGTTTTCGTCGTATCATAATTCAAAAAAAACACCTATGCTCCATATCCGCAACATCGAAGAATTAAAAGTAGAGTGGGTCGAGTTACTCAATCAACTCAATACCATGTTTGATAGCGATATGGATTTGCAAGGCGTACTCTTTTTAATTGGAGTGCAAGAGCTAGGTCATGGTCCGCGCGAGTTTGGTAAATCCGAAAAGCAAGACCTTATGCATATCGCTACCTGCAAACTCTTAAGTCAATTTGGCTACTACGAATTAGAAGGCAGCGACGATCAAGGTTGGCCCCACTGGAAACTCGTTCAGAAACTTCCGCGAATGACATTAGGGGAACAAGATTATCTCTTGAAGCAAGCGGTGATTGATTATTTTCGGGAACAGAAATTGTATTAAAATCGTGTAGGTGTGTGAAGTAAAATTGATGCTTCAAGTTTCATGTTTAATGCACTGAACTGGATTTATTTTACTGTGGAATAATTTTTTTCTTTGGGATCGTGTAGCCTATTTGTTTTCGATCGTTGGGTTTTTCTTTTTTCTCCAACAGTTCATCTAAATATTGAAAAACTACCTCTATGTTTTTACTGTGAGAATCTAATTTCTTCTTTATTTTCTCAATCTCTAAACGCAATTCTGTATTATCTGTGAGCATTTGCCTGATTTGTGTAAACACGCGTACAATCTGTATATCAATACCAAATCCAATTATATTTTAGTCCTCTCTGCTAGTCCTTTTTCACCAATACTTCTTAAAAAAATAGTTCCGTAGGCTATGGCTATGCAACGATTTTTTTAATTTGTCTTGGTAAAAAAATACGTCGCAGCTTTGAACTAAAATATAAATGGAATTGGTATAACTTCTATGGCTTTTTCACTGTTCAAAACACTTGCTAGCATTACCGCACCATACTCTGTAAATACATAGGGCAGTACCGGAGAAAATTTTAGTCCGTTTAAGTGCTCGAATTGCAAAATGAGTTCACCTTTTTCTTCCTTAGTTATTTGGAACATAAAATCATCGGGAAATCGCTTTAGATTTCTTTTTACTTGTTCATTTAAGCGCTTTGTTGTTACACCGTATAGCTCGGCTAAATCACGGTCGATCATTACTTTTTTGTCGCGCAATACTATGATTTTATTGATAATAATTTCATCGGGTATTTTTGCAATTGATTTAGTTTTTGACATGATTTTATTTGTTTTTAAGGTGGTCGCATTTTGCGACTACCTCTTAATATTTGGAATATTTAAGATTTTTATTTTTTTTGTTCGTCTACAATAGGAATAAACTAGTTTTTGTGAGGAATGTACTAGCTAAGTAGTTTTTGGACAAGCGAAATTTCATTTATAAGACTTTCGCTTTCTTCATTGTTAAAATACTCAAGTCGTTTACAAATTAGAATTTGCGTCTCTAATAAAAAGGTTGATCCTAACGCCATTTCGATAAACTTTGTTTTATCTTTGTCAGATAAACTCGAGCAACCTTTGGCAATGTTTGATGATATTGAAACCGAAGTTTTCTTTATTTGATCAGAGATTCCATACATTTCTTCCTTTGGAAGCTTCAAGCTTGTTTTGTAAATCATTTCGACTAATTCAAAACTCGCTTCCCAAATTTTCATTTTCTTAAAATTCATCATGTTTTTTTTGGCAAAATTCTAAAGTGAAATACATTTACTCGTAGAATAAACATTTATACTAGTTTGCAAATAACTAATTCGTCTTATTTATTGACCATCAATTAGAAAAAGTGAAGGCGTTAACGATAAGAAAAATATCATTTTAGAGAATGTAGTCTCTCCAGAAGCTTGAAGCCTGCAGCGTGACCTTAAAGCATGAAGCTTGCAGCAAAAAATTTCAATGTGATCGATATATTTTGTTTCAAAAAAACATCCCATACATAACGCAATCCCATCCTATACATTCATTATATTTGCGTAATGTTATTCCAATCTATAATAGGCCAACAATCCGTAAAATCCAAGCTCATCACAAGCAGCACCGAAAACCGCGTTTCGCACGCTCTTTTGTTTTTTGGTCAGCCTGGATCGGGAGTGTTACCATTGGCACGTGCGTTTGCTCAGTTTTTGAATTGTGAGAATCCACAGGCTGATGATAGTTGTGGGGTATGTGGATCGTGTCGGCGGGCTTCGAAGATGGAGCATCCCGATATTCATTTTGTTTATCCTATCGTAAAAGGTGGTGGTATAAAAGATCCTACCTCGGTGGATTATATCCGCGAGTGGCGGGAGTTGTTTGTTTCGAATCCGTATGCCAGTCTGAATCAATGGGTGGATTTTATCTCGACAGGCGATGCAAAGAATAAACAAGGAATTATTCCAACCGAGGAAGCGCAAAAAATTATTCATAAAATTAATCTCAAGGCATTCGAGGGAAAATTCAAAGTGATCATCATTTGGATGCCCGAGAAAATGCATCCTAATGCAGCCAATGCTCTTCTCAAAAGTTTGGAGGAACCCACCAAGGATACGCTGTTCATCCTTGCATCCGAGGCTCGCGATCAGTTGTTGTCGACTATCGTGAGTCGAACCCAGCTAGTAAAATTGCAGCTTTTACAAGAAGAAGAAGTGGCCGAACGCATCATGAGCGACTATGAGATGGGTCGGCCGGAAGCTTTAGACATCGCCCGACTTGCTGATGGTAATTTTTCCGATGCGATGGAAATGGCAGAGCATGATAAGGGTTCGGGAAGCCATGAAGAAGCGTTCATAAATTGGATGCGACTATGTTTCAGTCCATTGAAGACGATGGATAAGCTTCTTTCGTGGGTTGATGGTATGGCAGCAGAGAATAAAGAGCACCAAAAGCAGTTTTTAGGTGCTTGCCTTCGAGTTCTTAGAGAATGTTTAATTGTAAATTTAGCTGATGGACCTTTGGTGAAGCTAGAAGCCACTCAACGTATTGCTATTCAGAAGTTTCTACCTTTTGTGAATGTCAATAATATCGATGCCTTTAGCACCGAATTGTCGGAAGCCTCTTATCATTTAGAAAGAAACGCTTCGACTAAAATCTTATTCTTAGATTTGTCCTTGAAGATTTCTCGAATTCTTCAAATTAAGTAATCGGCATTGTACTTTGTACAGCTCAAATTGGGCGACATTTAAACAATGAAATTGTTAAAGGATTTAGCGTTTAATGTCGATTAAGTAAAACGACTTCGTATCTTTCGAAATCGTAATTAGTGTTAAGGCAATTGAAAAATATAGCAATCTATGGGATGTAGCTCTTGTTCAACTGCCACCAGTACCGGAACCCCGTCAGGCTGTCAAAGCAATGGTACATGCGGAACGGGTGGTTGCAATAAATTGAATGTTTATAACTGGCTTTCAGATATGTATCTTCCAGAAGGGCATAAGCCTTTCGATATAGTGGAAGTGAGATTTAAAGGAAGTCGTAAAGAATTTTTCCGGAATATAAATAACCTCGAGTTGCAAGTCGGGGAAATGGTGGCCGTAGAAGGTAGTCCTGGTCATGATATCGGGGAAGTAAGTTTGGTGGGTGAGCTAGTGCGCTTTCAATTGAGAAAGCGTAATGTAGCGGAAGACTCGCATGAAATAAAACAATTATATCGTTCGGCGAAACAACCCGATATGGAGAAGTGGAAGGAGGTAAAGGAGTTGGAATTTACCACCATGCATGGCTCACGTACAACGGCGCTCGCACTCGGACTCAAAATGAAAATTTCGGATGTGGAATATCAGGGAGATGGCAAGAAAGCTACTTTCTTTTATACAGCCGATGATCGTGTCGATTTTCGTGAATTAATAAAACGCTTAGCTGACACCTATAAAATTCGTGTGGAGATGCGTCAAATTGGGATGCGTCAAGAAGCAGCTCGCTTAGGTGGGATTGGCTCGTGTGGTCGTGAGTTGTGTTGCTCTACATGGCTCACCGATTTTAAAGTAGTTTCTACAAGCGCTGCTCGTTACCAAAATTTGAGTTTGAATCCTATTAAACTCGCCGGACAATGTGGTAAGTTAAAATGTTGTCTCAACTATGAGTTGGATTCGTATATAGATGCCGTTAGAGATATTCCCGAATCGAATATTCGTTTGCTCACTGGAAAAGGAAATTTATTGCATCGCAAAACCGATATCTTCAAACGGATTATGTGGTATGCGATTCAACCTGAACCTAAGGAAGGCGATGAACGCACATTTTTTGGTGCCGAACAATGGGTGCCGTTGAGCGTCGATCGTGTAAAAGAAATTGTTGCACTGAATAAATTAGGTCAGAAACCAGATGATACTGGTGCGATCGAAATTGAAGAGGAAGATGATTTAGGTTACGATGATGTAGTAGGGCAAGATAGTCTTACGCGAATGGATCGTGCCAAAAAGAAGAAAAAGAAAAAAGGAAAAGGTGGCGATTCAAAACCATTATCCGAAAACACTTCTTCTGCAACTTCTCAACAACAAGGTGGAGGACAACAACGAAATCGTCCGCAGCGGCCAGGTGATAATAAACCATCTTCCAATGCGCCACAGCGTAACAAGCCACAAGAGCGAACCGATCGTCCACAGCAGAATCAGAATAAGCCGCAAGAAAGATCTCAACCCGTGAAGCAGCAAGCATCACCGGCGCAAAATCAACCTGCACAAAATAAGCCTCAACAGCCTGCACAAAATCAGCAAGCGCCTCGAGCAAATCCAAATCCGCAACAGCAAGGCAACCGACCCCAACGTCAACCGCCTACGCAAGGAAATGGAGGAGCAAATGCAAATCAATCTGCGAGTCCTGCTCCAAGTCAGTCTGCGAGACCTGCGCCAACACCGACTGCGAGTCCTGCTCCAAGTCAAGCTCCGAAACCAGCGTCACCAACTCCTTCGGTAACACCATCTGCACCTTCTGGAAATCGACCACCACGCAAAGCACCTGGATCTGATAACACTTAATTGGTTTCAATGAAATTCAAGTTTACTAACTGTCATGTATTAAACCTTTTCAAAGCAAAGTTTTCAACTTGTTTGAAAAAGGGGGTCTTCCTTTTCTTGTTTGGGATTTCGATGTTGTTAGTTTCTTGCGACTCATCCGTTGTTTACGAAGAAAACATCAAGATTGAAAACAATGCTTGGTCGTCGGAGAAACCCTTGGTTTTTCAAGTGAATATTAAGGACACTACTGTTGGACATAATGTATACATCAATTTAAGGAATGCTAGTCATTACCCATTCAGTAATATTTTTATATTCATGAATACCACATTACCCAACGGACAATTAGATCGTGACACACTTGAAATTATGTTGGCTTCTAAAGATGGTAAATGGTTGGGAAATGGGTTGGGCGATATTTGGGACAATCGAATTTTGTTTAAACGCAATGTAAGTTTCCCGATGCCCGGCGAATATCGTTTCGAATTGATTCAAGCCATGCGCTTAGATCCACTTCCTGGAATTATGGATGGTGGAATTCGAATTGAAAAAGTGACACCATAATTTGTTCAATCTGTTAATCCCTCGTCCATGAAAACGAATAAAGTTTTTTCAATTTATCAATTCGTGTTATTCACATTTTTGTTTTGTGTGTTGATGAGTACATCTGCGGTTGCACAAAAAGATTCAGTTCTCATCTATCATCCAGAAGCCAATGCAAAAGAAGAGTTGAACAGGGCGATTGCACAAGCAAAGGCAAGCAACAAACATGTTTTGGTAATGGTAGGCGGAAACTGGTGTCGTTGGTGTAGGATGTTTGAAAAATTTAAAAATGAGAACGCAAAAGTTGATTCAAGTATCAACAGCGGATTTATTTTTTTGCATATTAACTACAGCAAAGAGAATAAGAACTTGGATGTGTTGTCCAGTTTATCTTTTCCCCAACGTTTTGGCTTCCCTGTATTTTTAGTGCTCGATGCCCAAGGCACACGATTACACACTCAAAACTCAGCCTACCTCGAAGAAGGGGAAGGCTACAGCGAACAAAAAATCATCGACTTTCTAAACCATTGGAATCCGGCGGCGTTGGATCCAGCGTTATACTCAAAGTGATTTCTCTTTCGTTTTTATGCTTTGATGGACCGCAGATTTATTAAGATGATTATGATTTTTTATGATCCCCCCCTGCGCTCACTGCGCCTTCCCCGCGTTCCTAGCGGTTAAACTGTCAATATTTTGAGTACTAGATTTTCATTATTTTACATTGAACTTTATCCTTCTCCATAGACACAGCAAAATATAGACTTCTGATACAGTCTAATAGTTTAAACTTAGTCAGTTTTAAACTGGATCAAATCAATTATATGATTGATCCAAAACATTAATTCAATTCCTATTACTACTTTTGCACCATGGAAAACAGTATGTTTTGGGTGGGATTTAATGTGTTTATTCTGGCTATGCTGGCTTTTGATTTGCTTATTGTAAATAAGAAGGAAAAGGAAGTTACTTTTAAAGAATCCATTTTATGGGTTGCATTTTGGTCGTCGCTGGCGATGGCGTTTAATGGACTCGTCTATTATTGGTTCGGACCCGTAAAAGCTTTTGAATTCTTAACTGGGTATGTGATTGAATGGTCGTTGAGTGTCGATAATTTATTTGTATTCATCGTCATCTTTAATTATTTCAAAGTTCCGAAAGTGTTTCAACATCGCGTTTTGTTTTGGGGAATTTTGGGCGCACTTATTTTAAGAGGAACATTCATTGTAGTTGGGATTGCATTGTTCGATAAATTCGATTGGATGATTTACATCTTTGGTGGAATTTTACTTTTCACGGGTATCAAAATGTTGTTTCAAAAGGAGGAAGAAGATCCACAGTTGGATCGAAATATTTTTGTGCGTGCTTGCAAAGCTATATTACCAGTTACCGATCAGTATCATGGAAAATATTTCTTCGTAAAGGAAAATTTAAAATGGGTGGCTACACCTTTATTCATTGTTCTGGTTGTTGTTGATTTTACAGATTTGGTTTTTGCCGTGGATTCGATTCCAGCGGTGCTGTCCATTAGCAGCGATCCTTTTATTGTTTATACCAGTAATGTATTTGCCATCCTCGGACTTCGCTCTTTGTTTTTTGCTTTAAGTGGAATGATGGATTTGTTTAAATATTTGAAATACGGATTAGCAATCATTCTCTCGTTTGTTGGAATTAAAATGTTGATTTCAAAATTCTATCACATCCCTGTAGAATGGGCTTTGTTTGTAGTTGTAATTGTGTTAGCAGTAAGTATTTTACTTTCTCAGATGAAAAATAGAGAGGAATAAAATTTGGTTAGATAGTGAAACTGCTCCATTAAACTTTTCTTGAGGAATTAACTCCAACAGTTCTCAATCATCAACCCATGAAGAAAATCCTATTCCTACTATTTGCTTTTACAATTCAATTTGCACAGGCGCAGAAAAACACCATCATCATTATTGCTGATGATTTAGGAACTGATTATTTAGGGTATTATCCCAATGTTGGAGACACCGCCCCAACACCTTCCATTCGCAGTTTGTTGTCGCAGGGAGTGCAATTTAATAATGCTTGGGCAAATCCTGTTTGTTCTCCAACACGAGCAGCTTTATTTACTGGTCGCTATGGTTTTCGAACAGGAGTAGGGGATGTCATCGCCAATTCAAGTACACCACAATTAGACACAGCAGAAAGAAGTGTAGCCCGACTCTTGCGCGATTTTTCACCCGTGCCATATGAAACGGCGAATGTTGGAAAATGGCATTTGCATCTTCCAACTCCCATTGTTCAACGTACATTTCCCAATTATATGGGCTACGATTTATACTCGGGAAATTTTAATGGAGCCATCACAGATTATTTTAATTGGAATCGAATTAAGAATGGTGTTTTGGACACAGTTACAAATTATGCAACAACTCAAACCGTAGACGATGCCATCAATTGGTTAGATACACTCTCTACTTCAAATCCATTTTTTTTGTGGGTCGCTTTTAATGCACCGCACTCTCCTTTTCATCTTCCTCCTGCAAATCTGCATTCCTATACTAATTTGTCGGGAACACAAGCGCATATCAATGCAAACCCAAAAGAGTATTTTAAAGCCATGGTAGAGGCCATGGATACGGAGATAGGACGGCTCTTTCAATATTTGGATGCACATAATTTGAGAGATAGCACCAACATTATTTTTATTGGTGATAATGGTGAAGAGCGTTCTATTGCACAAATTGTCGATTCAACACATGCAAAAGGAAGCGTGTACGAGCCGGGAGTTCGTGTGCCTATGATTATTTCTGGTCCATCAGTGGTGAACCCAGGTCGACAAAGTGATGCCTTAGTTTCTACACTCGATTTATTTGCTACCATACTCGACCTTTCAGGATTTTCCAATTGGATAAATTTTATTCCCGCTGCAAAATTGCCCGTCGATAGTAAAAGTTTGTACCCAATTATCAGGAATGATACTACCGATGTTCGCGATTGGATTTTCACAGAACAGTTTGATGTGATTACGAAGCCATCGGATGCAAAAGCAATGAAAACGAAGTCGCATAAACTGATGAAGTTTGATTCTGGCAATACTCGATTTTATGATTTGACAACAGATTCACTTGAACAAAATAATTTGTTTAATCAATCTTTAACATCCATTCAATTGCAACAATATAATTATTTGTGTAATGAGTTAAATGCATTGTTGAATCAATCTACCTGCACTGTTTTACAATCAATACCTGATGGGAATGATAATCCAAAGAACCTTATCATATATCCTAATCCTTTTAGCGATTTGGTCAATATTCATTGGTTGAATCATGAAAATAATTTATTGGATTTGCGTGACATGCTGGGGAGGTCAATTAAAGTTGTATACTCAGGTGTATGGGATCTCTCCTGTTTGAAATCAGGACTTTATTTTTTGTATTCCTCAAATGATCAATCAGAAAAAGTAGTAAAACTTCTAAAGGTAGATTAATGTCTAAGGTAGTTAAGTAAGTGTCAATAGGTGTCAGGAGTCCAAGATAACTTATTTATTGGAAAATTAGACTTCAATGAAGGGTTGTGGAAAGAATAAAAATCTTGGAATTTAAACTTTAAAAAATGAGTATGATCACTAGCCATACAATTCAGAATATATCGTTTGATCAATCTAGTCTTTTGCTGGAGATAGATGGTAAACATATTACAGTGTCGTTGGAGGATATTTCTAAGAAACTTAAACAAGCGGATGATTTTCAAAGGAATTTTTATAAAATTTCACCTTCTGGTTACGGTATTCATTGGCCACTGATTGATGAAGATATTTCAGTAGTTGCCATTTTGAAACTTGTGAGCGACAAAAAATAAGTGCAACAGAATGGAGTATCATTTTTTCAGTAATAATATTTTTAATCGATATTTATTCTGTCACAAAGTAGCCAAAGTGAATTTTGTTAAATTAGAATAAATAAGCGAAGTATTTATTGAACGCGTGTATTCAAATCTAATTAAATGTGAGTCGAATGCTTGAATTGTATAAAGCGAATATTGACATTTGCTTTTTTCCACGATCTTTGTACTCTTCATGAATCTTGGTTCCACCCTTTCATTGGTTTATCGTTTTTGTAGCTTTTATTTAAAAGCTACAAATCGTCATGGGTTGCAAGCACCATTTGCTTATCAATTAAATGAATTTGTTTTTAAACGCGATCGTAAATACGATTTGCTGAAACCTATCGAAAAGTTACGGAAAAAATTAAAAGAGGATCAACGTAAAATTAAAGTCTTAGATTTTGGTGCTGGATTTGGTGGGCATGTATTTAAAGAATTATCAGTTTCTTACATTGCTAAAAAGTCGGCTAAGTCACCCCGTTATGCGCGCATGTTGTTCCGATTGGTGAATTATTTAAAGCCATTAACCATCGTCGAATTAGGTACTTCACTGGGTATTTCTGCATTGTATCAGGCAGCAGGAAATCCATCTGCAAAAGTCTTTACTTTAGAAGGATGTCCGGAGACAGCCCGAATAGCACAAGAAAATTTTAATCAGTTTCCATATTACAAAATCGAATTAGTAGTAGGCGCATTTGAAAATTCATTGCCCATCTTACTTGAAAAAAATTGAGAAAATTGATTTTTTATTTGTGGATGGACACCATCAACTGAAGCCAACTTTGCAATATATTGAAATGTGTTTTCCAAAATTAAGTGAGGATGCCATCATTGTTGTCGATGATATTAATTGGTCGGATGAAATGCGCCTAACTTGGCAGCAACTTATCGCCGATAAACGATTCACTTTAAGCATCAATATTTTTATGATGGGAATTTTGTTTGTAAGCAAGGATCTCAGTAAAGAGAATTTCATACTTCGTTATTAGGCTTAGCCCTCTTTATTTAGATGAACTTTTCTAGAAACTTCAAATTTACACCTCAATCGTTCAATTCTCACCCTCATCCGAATCCAACGAATCGCAATCTTTCCTATTTTTGAAAAAAAGCATACAGCGTGGAAAACATTATTCAGGTAAAAAATATTTCCAGAGTTTATAAAGTAGGATTAGAAACCATTTACGCCTTGCGTTCCATCACACTTTCTATTGCTAAGAATGAATATGTAGCCTTGATGGGCTCTTCAGGGTCAGGGAAGTCGACATTGATGAATGTGTTGGGTTGTCTCGATACTCCATCAGGAGGAGAATATCATCTTAATAATATTGATGTATCACGCCTTAGCGATAATGAATTGGCGGAAATCAGAAACAAGCAAATTGGATTCGTTTTCCAAACTTTTAATTTACTTCCGCGCTCAACTGCTCTCGATAATGTTGCCCTCCCATTGGTGTATGCAGGCGTGAGTCGTGAAGATCGTGAAGCGCGTGCGTTAAAATCGTTGCAAGATGTGGGCTTAGGTGATCGGGTAACCCATCGGCCTAATGAACTTTCAGGTGGACAACGTCAACGTGTTGCCATTGCAAGAGCCTTGGTGACAAACCCAGCCATTATTCTTGCGGATGAGCCCACGGGAAACTTAGATTCTAAAACATCAATTGAAATTATGGCCTTGTTAGCCGATATCCATAATAAAGGGAATACCGTAATTTTGGTGACACATGAAGAGGATATCGCTCGACATGCGCATCGCATTGTTCGACTGAAAGATGGGATGGTGGAGTCGGACCAAAAAAATCCTAATCCATTAATTAACGAAGCTATTACGGGAGCATGAAAATTTATACAAAAACGGGTGATTCAGGTCAAACCTCCCTCATTGGCGGGACTCGAGTTCCTAAGCATCATATCCGGATTGAGACTTACGGCACCGTTGATGAGTTAAATTCATACATTGGACTGATTCGCGATCAAGGAATCGATCAGCAGAGTATCAATACCTTGCTTGAAATTCAGGATCGTTTATTCACCATTGGATCTCATTTAGCAAGCGATCCTGAGAAAAGCAGAATGAAATTACCGGAGATTAAATCTGAGGACATTGAAGTGCTTGAAAAAGAAATAGATCGTATGACTGCGCTCTTGCCCGAATTAAAATCATTTATTCTACCAGGCGGAAATACCACCGTTTCATTTACGCATATTGCACGTTGTGTTTGCAGAAGATGCGAGCGATTAGTAACCCATTTGAATGAGGAAACTCCTGTAAATGAAAAGATTATAGTGTATCTTAATCGCTTGTCCGATTATCTTTTCACCTTAAGTAGATACCTCGGTATGAACATGAAAGTGATTGAAAGTCCGTGGAGCCCAAAATTGTGAAAAAAACATAGTTGAAATATTTAGCTTTTTAGAGTTTCATTTTGTTATTTTTGCGCGCCCTCCGTTAAGGCTTGAACCATTCAGGAGATTTATCGTTATAACGCATTAATCATTTAAAAATATGTATTGGACCCTCGAACTCGCACAACACCTTGAAGATGCCCCTTGGCCGGCAACCAAAGACGAATTGATAGATTATGCCATTCGTTCAGGAGCTCCGATGGAAGTGATAGAAAACTTGCAGGAGTTAGAAGACGAAGGTGAATCCTACGAAAACATAGAAGAGATTTGGCCCGATTATCCAACCAAGGATGATTTCTTCTTCAACGAAGACGAATATTAGAAAAACATTAAAAAGCAGAAAAGCCCGTCGATGAGATGGGCTTTTTCTTTTTTGAATTGCAGCGCCCAGAAGTCTGTGCAAAGGACTGTACTTCTGGGGTGAATTGCAGCGCCCTGTAGTCTGTCCGAAGGACTGTACTTCTGGGGTGAATTGCTGCGCCCAGTAGTCTGTCCGAAGGACTGTACTTCTGGGGTGAATTGCTGCGCCGTGAAGTGTATACGAAGCACTCAATTTCAAGGGTGAATTTCTATGATTAACCGATTAAGCGGAACACAAAAGTTAAAGTGAAATGAAATACTTTTTTCAGCAAAATATTGCGTGGGTAAATCAGCGAATTAGCGTATTCGTTCCCGATAGCTATCGGGATCGTACATTCGTATCGATTCGTATCGCGAAGCCTCGCGACGTAGCCTAGTTCGCAACCTGATTTAGGTAAGTTAACGAATTAGTGAATTAGCGGATTAGCGGATTCGTTCCCGATAGCTATCGGGATCGTATATTCGTATCGATTCGTTCCCGATAGCTATCGGGATCGTAACCTTTTTCGTAACCTAGTTCGCTACTTCACTCATAAACTTTATCCGTATCAACCGAATTTCATCTACCGTGTATTCGTTTTCTCCCATCTCATTGATGGCATCTTCTATGGTATCGTTCTCTGCAGTGCGGAAATAATCGAACACTTCATCTTGACGTTCTTCATCAATCACTTCATTGATGTAGTATTGAATATCTACTCGAGTGCCAGATGCAACAATGCTTTCAATTTCACCAATGATATCTTCTAACTTCAAGCCTTTCGATTTCGCCATATCATCTAAAGAAATTCTTCTGTCGATGTTTTGAATGATATGCACTTTCAATCCGCTCTTGTTTACCACACTCTTCACCACCATATCATCGGGACGCTCAATTTCGTTCTCTTCAACATACTTTTTGATGAGTTCAATAAATGGCTTTCCGTACTTCGTCGCTTTTCCGTTTCCAACACCCGTGATATTTTTTAATTCATCAATGGTAATCGGATAATTTGTAGCCATCTCTTCCAAAGAAGGATCTTGGAAGACTACAAAAGGAGGAAGATTTTTTTGCTTTGCAACATTCTTACGCAATGTTTTGAGCATTTCAAAAAGTTGCTCATCTGCAGCGCCACCACCACCGGCACCCGCTTCATCATCCTCATCAGCATCGGCATCTTCAAATTTTGAATCGATAGCAATTTTGAATGAAGTTGGATTTTTCAAAAATGCATTTCCTTCTTCACTCACTTTTAATAAACCATAATTATCAATATCCTTGGTGAGTAATCCAGCAAGGATGGATTGACGTATTAAGGTTGTCCAAAAACGTTCGCCTTGTTCAACACCTTCAGCAAAAACTTCTAAAGCATTATGCTTGTAGTTTTTTACTTGCTGATCAAGTTGTCCAATAAGAATATTTACAATATGTTCTGCTTGGTGCTTTTCTTTTACTGCTAAAATCGTTTCCAGCAACAACGACATTTCATCTTGCGCTTCTATCAATGGTTTTGGATGCAAGCAATTATCACAACTATTGCAATTATCACTTTCGTATTTCTCTCCAAAATAATTTAATAAAACTCTACGTCTGCAAACTGAAGTTTCAGCATAACCTACCGTTTCCGATAACAATTGCTTTCCAATTTCTTGTTCTGCAACGGGCTTGCCTTTCATGAATTTCTCTAACTTCTCGATGTCTTTATAGCTGTAAAAAGTTACACATCTTCCTTCACGACCATCTCGTCCAGCACGACCTGTTTCTTGGTAATAACCTTCTAAGCTTTTTGGAATATCGTGATGAATTACAAAACGAACATCGGGTTTATCAATTCCCATTCCGAATGCGATAGTTGCTACGATCACATCCATCTCCTCCATCAAAAATTTATCTTGAGTAGATGCTCGCGTGTTGGCATCAAGTCCTGCATGATACGGAAGTGCTTTGATTCCATTTACAGTTAATGTTTGTGCAACTTCTTCTACTTTTTTACGACTTAAGCAATAGATGATTCCTGATTTACCAGGATGTTGCTTTACAAACTTGATCATTTCTTTTAATACGTTAACCTTTGGACGTATTTCATAATATAAATTTGGACGATTAAATGATGCTTTAAATACTTGCGCATCCATCATTCCTAAATTCTTTTGAATGTCAGCTTGTACTTTTTCGGTAGCGGTAGCCTAAATCCGCGTATTGCATCCACCTGGTTTTTCATCAAGGCAATTAATGGTGAAATTATGATGGCTGTTCCCTTGCTCATTAAAGCAGGTAATTGGTAGCACATCGATTTTCCACCACCGGTGGGCATGATGACAAAAGTGTTCTTACGTGCAAGTACATTCCGAATTACTTCTTCTTGTGCACCTTTAAACTGGTCATACCCAAAATATTTATTTAACGCTTCATTAAGCGTATTTTCTTCAACTAACATGTTTCATTGGAAATTAAGGATTGCAAATTTACTATTTTTTACTCTTGCTCACAGTATAATTTTCATGAAAATAGTACGTTTCATGTTGAATTCACGCTGAGCCACGATTTAATTTAACTACTAGATAGGTGAAGATATTGTTTTGTAATTAATAAAACAAGAATTCTATTTATTTTATGTGTAAAAAAATGATCTTTGCAATACTTTATCAAATTAAAATAGATTATGCTCAGTGATCAAAAAATTATTTCTCTTGCGAAAGACACATTACAAATTGAGGCTGACTCTGTTTTAGGTCTGATGGAGATGTTGAATGAGGATTTTATTTCGACTATTAAGCTGATTCATGCCTCAGAAGGTCGTGTTGTAGTGAGCGGAATTGGAAAATCAGCCATTATCGCAAATAAAATAGTGGCTACATTCAATTCTACGGGTACCCCTTCTGTTTTTCTTCATGCTGCGGATGCCATCCATGGTGATTTAGGAATGATTCAACGAAATGATACGGTAATTTTAATTTCCAATTCTGGTAATACGCCTGAAATCAAAGTGTTAGCGCCTTTAATTAAGAGTGGAGGAAATACTTTAATTGCCATGGTAGGCGTAACGGATTCTTTTTTAGCTACTCAAGCCGATTTTGTTTTGTCGACTAAAGTAAAGAAGGAAGCCTGTCCAAATAATTTAGCTCCCACTAGCAGTACCACCGCTCAATTAGCGATGGGTGATGCTTTAGCTGTTTGTTTGTTGGAAATGAAAGGTTTCACGGCAACCGATTTCGCTAAGTATCATCCCGGAGGTGCTTTGGGTAAACGACTTTATCTAAAAGTAGAGGACTTATTATCGAATATTGAGCAACCAATTGTTTCTCCTAATGCAGCATTAAATGAAGTTATTCTTGAAATTTCTTCCAAACGACTGGGTGCTACAGCGGTAGTGGATTCAGGAAAGTTGGTTGGCATCATTACCGATGGTGATTTAAGACGAATGATGCAGAAAAAATTCGATTTTGATTCCATCAAAGCCCGAGATATTATGACCAAGAACCCCAAAACGGTATTAAGAGATATGATGGCAGTTGAAGCCTTAGCTTTAATGAAATCCAATAATATTACCCAATTAGTAGTTAGTGAAGGAACAAATTTCATCGGATTTGTTCATCTGCACGATTTATTGAAGGAAGGGATTATTTAAAGTTGGATTAGGTCAGATGTATTTATCCTCCATTAATAGAGGTCACATAACTTTCTTTAAGCTTTTTTTACCCAATTAATGATTAGTGTTTTCAGTTATATTTGTTTCCGGTTTAATGCCCTTTCAATTTATTCTATTTGTCTTAGAAGTATTTTGGATGGAAATAAAAGTTAAATATATTATTTATGATCAGTCAAATTCTAAAAGTAATTTTAATCTTTGGTTTATTTATTTGCATTCGGTCATTTTCAAATGTGGCGATTGCTCAATCATTCACAGTGATTACAAATGCTGATGATTGCGAAGTTTTTGTTGATGGCCTAAGTGTAGGTGTTGGGAAAAAGGTAACAGTTAAATTCAGTGAAAGAAAAAATCTTTCACAGATTAAAGTGGCAAGACCTGATTACAAACCTGAATTTAATGTAATTTATAAAGGAGAAAAAGAGATTCGGATTTACGTTTTGCGAAAATCTCTTCAAAAGGAAAAAGCAGTACCTCCTATTATAGCATTTGTAAATTTAGGTATAAATCCCATTGTTAGAACATATCATTATGATTTTATAAAAGCACGAACTTTGTATTATGATGTTGTTGATTACAAATGTAAAAACTGTTCTGATGAGCGCAATTATCATATTGAAGGATTAAGTAATGGAATGAAAGGATTGGCCTCAACCGGTTATATTGATACAAATTTGGCAGTATTGCATTTTGGAAATGATAGAAGTCTTTTAGAGGCAGGAGTCAATTCTGTTAATATACTTTATCTACAGCCAAGTCAAAATTGTTATAATATAGCAATGAATTTGGAAGTTGAAATGTCTTATATTTTTAATGATAATTTTGGAAAGCAAATTTTCAAAGGAACAAAAAAAGGGAAATCTGGAGTCTATAGTTTAGACGAGATTCAATGGAAAGCTATGGACTGTAAAGAACAATTAGCTTGTACAGAGAAGTATTTTCAGGAAGCAATTGCCAATTCGTTTTATGATATGATTGCAGATTCAGCTTTTAAAGATGTTTTTAGTGATAAGGAAAAGTTGAGCGCTATAAAAATGGAGGTGCTGACATTGAAACCAAATTCATTTGTTACAGATATGAAGTCGGCCCTAGGCGCAACTGTTACTATAACTGCCGACAAATCCTTTGGGTCTGGATGTGTGGTAAGCAATGATGGTTATATTTTGACTAGTTATCACGTTATTTCAGAAACTGAAGATAGCTTAATTAAGGTAATTACAAATAAGGGTGATACGCTAAACTGTAAAGTAAATAGAACAAGTAAAAAAGCTGATTTAGCTATATTAAAAGTTGAAAAATCATTTCCTTTTGCGTTTAAATTAGATGAAAATTCGGAATTTGAAGTCGCTGACGAAGTGATTGCAATTGGCACTCCTGCCTATATGGAATTAAGCCAAACCGTGTCCAAAGGAATTATTTCTGGACTTAGAAATAGTACGGATGGAATAAAATTAATCCAAACCGATGTTAGTGTGAGTCCTGGTAATAGTGGCGGTCCTTTAATTCGAAGACCTGCAACATTCCTCGGAGTAGTAAATTCAAAAATCTCAGGGAATAGAGTAGAAGGCCTTGGTTTCTGTACACCTGTTTCTGATGTTATTGAATTCTTGAAATTAAAAGTGAATTGAAATGACAATAATACATTTTGCTTCTTTCGATTAAAATCTAAGTTTAAGTTTGATTATTATTCTATAACTTAATATTATAAAATCATTATACTGACATTATATGAATAATTTATGCTTAAGAGTAATTTGGTTTGCTAGCGTTCTTTTAATTTTAAATTCAATTACTCAAACGCTTTCAGCCCAGTCTTTCCTCATAAAAACCAATGCCGACGATTGCGAAGTTTTTGTGGATGATGTGAAAGTAGGAGCCGGAAAATCGGTGAAAATTTTATTGGATAAAAAACATATTTTAAAACAAATTAAAGTGACGCGTCCTGGTTATTTGCCGATGCATGAAGTCGCTTTTTATGGGGATAAAGAAATTAGCATAAATGTGGAGCGAAAAATTTATAAAAGTTCAACAGGAACTTCCACTATTGCTTTAAGAAGAGCTTATGATACAGATGCCGAGGCATACACCTATCATTACGATTATGCTCTGGTCAGAAAAAAACAATTTGAACCAGTATATCATGGCTGTTTTGATAAAACATCAGTGCGCGAATATCGGAAGGATGCTCCCTTGTACTTTGTAAAAGGAATTGCGTCAACAAGTGTTGTTGATACGAATTATTCCATGTTGAATTCAGAAAATTATAAATGTCATTTAGAATCTACACTAAAATTAGCGAGGTGCTACTTTTATGAAACCTCAAAAAACTGCAGTCAAATGGCGATGCAAATTGAGGTTGAAGTACAATATGAATTTAAGGATAAATTTGGAAAGGATATTTATAATTTGAGAAAAGCAGGTAAATCAGGAATTTATAGTTTGGAGGCGTTGAAATGGTTAACGATTGACTCAGATGCAAAAAGAAAATTTATTAATAGTAAAATGGAGGAGGCTATTGCTAATTCGCTTTATGATTTAATTGCTGATACTGCTTCAAATGTAATTTTTAAAGACGATGAACCTTTGGCCGCTTCTAAGTTAGCGTCGTTACGTTTAAATAACAGTAGCGCAGTTACTGATATGAAATCGGCATTAAAGGCAACGGTTACCATTAAAACAGGTGAATCGTTTGGTTCCGGTTGTGTGGTAAGCAATGATGGTTATATCTTAACAAGTTATCATGTAATTTCTGAGGTTGAAGACAGTCTTATTCAAATTATTTCTAATGCTGGTGATACCATCAGTGGAAAAGTGGTGAGAACAAGTAAGTCAGCCGATTTAGCTCTAATAAAAACGAGTAAGAATTTTCCGTTTGCTTTTAGTTTGCTAAGTAATATTGAAGTTGAAGTTGCAGACGAAGTTTTAGCCATTGGAACTCCAGCTTCTATGGAATTAAGTCAAACGGTCTCTAAAGGTATTGTTTCCGCGATTCGAAAAAATGGAGATAAGCATACGATCATTCAAACCGATGTTAGTGTTAACCCTGGAAACAGCGGTGGACCTTTACTAAAATTACCAGGAGTTTTTATTGGAGTGGTTAATTCAAAAATCTCAGGTGGCAGAATGGAAGGACTTGGTTTTTGCACTCCTGTTTTTGATGTAATTACTCATTTGAAGTTGATTGGGAAGTAAAAATGATTAATGCTAAATTTTAATTGCTATTTATTGGGATGAACAATCTTTTTAATTGGCTTTAACGAAGCATTATTCCTCTCAAACTCCCCAAATTCCACTAATATTGCAGTCTTAAAGAGAAAGCATGTTAGGCTTGAAAAATGATGTCCCTCACGAAATGACTTTCCTCGATCACCTCGAGGCACTTCGCTGGCATATCGTGCGTTCGGCCATTTTTATCGTAGTCATTGCCATCGTAGCATTCATGAATAAGGAGTTTATTTTTGATGGAATCATTATGGCTCCTAAAAACTCCGATTTTCTTACCTATCGCGTCTTGTGTGAGTTAAGTACCCGCTACGACCTAGGTATGTGCATGGACAAAGTGGACTTTTCAGTCGTGAACCTCAATATTAGTGGACAATTCACTACACATATGTGGATCGCTTTTATGACTGGTTTCATTGTCGGATTTCCTTATCTCGTATGGGAGCTGTGGCGCTTTATTCGTCCAGCACTCTCTCAGAAAAGGAGATAAAAGTGAGTCAGGGTGTTGTCTTTTTTACTTCGTTGCTCTTTATGCTTGGTGTGTCGTTTGGCTATTATGTGATCACTCCACTTTCTATTAATTTTTTGGGAAATTATAAAGTTAGTGCGGAAATAGCGAATTCCATCAGTATGGATTCATATATCAATACAGTGACAGTTTTATCGATGTCTACCGGAATAATCTTCGAATTGCCTATGGTAGTCTATTTCTTAAGTAAACTGGGAATATTAAGCCCTGAGTTTATGCGGAAGTATCGTAAACATGCTATGGTGTTTAATTTAATAATTGCCGCTTTAATTACTCCTTCTCCCGATGTGACCAGTCAATTATTAGTGGCTATTCCACTTTTTATTTTATATGAAATTAGTATTTATGTGTCTAAAGCAGTGGTGAGTAAGAAGAGAAGGCTGGAGAAAGCGACATAGATAATTTGGATGTAAGAGAAAAGTTCTATTTTAGTGATTAAAGTTGATGTGCTCCTAGTAAATTATGAAGAAATGTCACAAGTAAAAAACTTTAACGAATATCGTGAATTGATGAATGGGAAGATCCTTGCACAAGGAAATCTGAACATGAAAAGATTTTGGGCACTTGATGCTTCAACGTATCAAGCAGGAGCGTTGGATCTGAAAACGAAGGAGATGTTAGGACTAATATCTTCCATGGTTTTGCGTTGTGATGATTGTATTCGATATCACCTCGGAAAATGTATGGAACAAGGTGTCTCTACAGAAGAACTTTTCGAAGTTTTCTCGATAGCGAATTTGGTAGGAGGAAGTATTGTGATTCCTCATACCCGACGAGCCCTGGAATATTGGGAAGAGTTAGGAACATTATCAAAGTAAAAGCGTATAAATCGAAATCACCAGAATAGAAGAAGTACCGAATGAGATATTATTACTTATTAATTTTATTAGTCTTATTTTTTACGCGGCCTTCTTTGGCGCAACAAACTAAAATCAGAGGTAAAGTTACCGATCAACTCACCAACGAGCCGATCCCTTTTGCAACTATCGTTTTTAAAGGAACAACCATAGGTGTAAATACGGATATGGATGGAAAGTTCTTTTTGTCAACGGAGACACCAGGAGATTCAATTATGTGTACGCTCATAGGTTATCAACCTGTCAAGATGCGCGTGAAGAAAGGCCAAGATCAAGTGATCAATATGGTGATGAAGGCAAGTAAGATGGAATTGCAAGAGGTGGTGATTAAAGCAGGAGAGAACCCAGCCAACATTATATTTCGTGAAATCATCAAGCATAAGTTTGAAAATGATCATACGAATTTGAATTCTTACCAATATGAAGTGTATAATAAGCTGGAATTCGATTTGACGAATATCAGTGACAAAATGAAAAAAAATAAATTACTCAAACCTTTTGCTTTCGTTTGGGATAATATTGATAGTACAGAAACAAATAGTAAACCATTCCTTCCGTTTTTTATTAGCGAGACTTTATCCGATATTTATTATAAAAGTAATCCAAGTAGCAAACAAGAAATTATTAAAGCAAGTAAAGTTTCTGGATTAGAAAATGCCTCCGTAACTCAGTTCCTAGGAGATATGTATCAGCGCGTAAATGTGTATGATAATTTCATTGAACTTTTCGGTAAAGGATTTATCAGCCCTGCTTCGGATTTGGGATTGGTGTATTATCGTTATTATTTATTGGACTCTGCCTTTCTCGAAAATCAGTGGTGCTATAAAATGAAATTTAAGCCGCGTCGTCCACAAGAGCTTACATTCAGTGGCGAATTTTGGGTGCACGATACCACCTTTGCTATCAAAAAAATTTCGATGCGTATCGCTCATGATGCCAACATCAACTGGGTAGAGGATATGGCGATCGTGCAAGAGTACACCCGCGTGGATTCTACATGGATGTTGAGTCGTGATATGTTAGTGCTCGACTTTGCCGCTCGACAAGAAGGGATGAGTTTCATCGGTAGAAAATCAACCACCTATCGCAACATCAGAATTAATCATAATATCCCAGAGGAAATTTTTAAAGGAACCGAAATTATTCGCCTCAATGAGGATGCCTTAGCAAAAACTGCTGATTACTGGGATCAACATCGACACGACTCTCTTGCAGAAAGAGAACAGAAAATCTATCATATGGTAGATACGATTAAAACATTGCCTGCATTCAAAACATACGTTGAATTAATAACACTTTTCTTTACAGGTTATAAAGACATCGGACTAATTGAACTAGGTCCTTATTATACAGTGTATAGTAGGAATCCAATCGAGGGAAATCGTTTTCGTGTTGGCTTGCGAACGAGTGACGATCTCAGTACTAAAATTCAATTGGAAGGGTATCTAGCCTATGGTTTGAAAGACGAACGTTTCAAATACATGGGGTCGGCAAAATATAAAATTTCAGACAAGCCACGACAATTTACAGGAGTGCAATATCGATTTGATGTGGAACAGTTAGGCCAAAGTGATAATGCTTTTCAAGATGATAATATCTTATCTTCTTTGTTCAGACGAAATCCAGCCACCAAATTAAATACTTCCCGACTTCAAAAAGTATGGTATGATATTGAATGGTTTCCTGGACTTAGTAACAAAGTAACTTTAACACATAATGCTTTTCATCCTCTTGGCGATTTGGATGTAAGCTATTTTACAAACGAAGATAAAAACCTAGTGAAAAATACTTTTCAAACAACACAAGTTAGTTTATTTATGCGATTTGCTTATCGTGAAAAATTTGTAGCCGGAAAAGTTGATCGCGTCAGTCTTGGAAGTGAACATCCTATTATCCAAATTAATTATACAAAAGGGATTAAAGGATTTTTAGAAGGTGATTTCGATTATCAAAAACTTTCGATTCGTGTTGACGATCGCTTAAAATTGAATCCATTTGGTTATACGTATTGGGTGTTAAGTGCAGGGAAAACGTGGGGGAAAGTTCCTTATCCGTTATTGGAAATTCATCCAGGAAATGAAACTTATTTTTACGATTATGCAGCATTTAACATGATGAATTTTTTCGAGTTCGTTAGTGATTATTATTTGAGTGGCTTTGCAACCCATCACTTCGACGGATTCTTCCTTGATAAAATTCCGTTGCTCCGAAAATTGAAATGGCGCGAGGTTGCCCAAGTAAAAGCAGTGTGGGGAGAGTTGCAAACATCGAACTTGAATTTGCAAGCAAACCAAAGTCTTTTTTATTCGCTCAACAAAAAGCCATACGTAGAAGCTGGAGTAGGAGTAGAGAATATCTTTAAAATTCTGCGAGTCGATTTCTTGTGGAGGATGAGCTATCTAGAAAATCCCGACATCTCTAAGTTTGGAATTCGAGGAAGCTTTCAGTTGACGTTCTAAAAAGTAATTAGTGTAAATTGAGATATTTGATTCTATCAGAAAACTTCACGTTACGCAGCTTCTGAAAAAAAAGCGCCGGGCAAATTTGTCCCCCGCCCCCATCGAAATTTGCCTAAACCTGCGGCGCCTTGCGAGAAAAATTGGCGAAGAGAAAGCGTCGAAGAAAAGGCATTATTCGTATGTAATTAAATTGCAGCAACCCCCATGGAAAAACCTCCGCGCCCTTTGCGAGAAAAATTAGCGTAGCTCAGCTTTCTGAGAGAAAACTAATCTTAGCGTAGCCTTAGCATCTTAGAAAGAAAATTGACGTAGCGCAGCCTTAGCGCCTTAGCGTCTTTGCGAGAAAATTTAGCATAGCGCAGCTTCTGCGAGTAACTTTAGCACAGCGCAGCCTTCACGTATGATTTTTCACAACTCTATGTTAATAGAAATACACTATTCCCTATAATTCACTAATTTTGCCCTATGTCTATTCTTCGAAGTGAAAATCTTGTAAAACGATATAAGCAGTCGTACGGTAGTGGACCATGTATCTATTCAGGTTTCACAAGGTGAGATTGTTGGACTCTTGGTCCTAATGGTGCTGGGAAAACAACTACATTTTACATGACTGTAGGCCTCATCAAACCGAACGAAGGACAAATTTTTTTAGATGATCAGGAAATTACTTCGGAGCCCATGTATAAACGTGCTCAGATGGGTGTTGGATATTTAGCTCAAGAAGCTTCTGTGTTTCGTAAACTTTCGGTAGAAGATAATATCAAGGCAGTTCTTGAGATGACGAAAATGACGAAGGAAGCGCAGAGCGAAAAGTTAGAAGAGTTGCTTAATGAATTCGGACTTCAAAAAATTCGCAAAAGTAATGGCGATGTTTTATCAGGAGGAGAAAGAAGAAGAACTGAAATTGCACGTTGCTTGGCCGTTAGTCCGAAGTTTATTTTGTTAGATGAACCTTTCGCAGGTGTTGATCCCATTGCCGTAGAAGATATTCAAGCCATCGTTCACAAACTAAAAGCGAAAAACATAGGCATCCTCATCACCGATCATAACGTGCATGAAACGCTCACCATCACCGATCGCGCCTATCTCCTTTTCGAAGGTAAAATCCTTAAAGAAGGCAGCGCCCAAGAACTCGCCGACGACGAACAAGTACGTCGAGTGTATCTCGGAAAGAATTTTGAGTTGCGATTGTAAATCTTAATTTTCCATCTTGGAATAGATTTCTATTTAGCAACAAAAAACTAGATTCTAGAACCTTCAACATTCAACATTCAAATTCAACATTCAACATTCAACATCCAACATCCAACATCCAACATCTAACATCTAACATCTAACATCTAATGTCTTTCAGGCGCTAAAATTCCCACTTCAATTTTAATGGGCAACGTATTCTCCTTCGGCGGAATCGGACAATTATATCCTGTTGTATAAGCGCAATACGGATTATAACATTGATTAAAATCTAGCAATAAACTATCGGTGGTGGGTATCCGAATATCAATATATCGTCCGCCTCCGTAAGTCTCAAATCCGTTCGTTTTATCTGTGAATGGAAGAAATAAATAATCTTTATACTCTTCTTTTTGTGAGTAGACAACATTCTGATAAGCATATAAAACATATGTGCTATCATCAATAGAAAATATGAGTTTCAAATATTTTTTATACTCTGGAGTCTTGGGTCCACTGGTTTTCATAAGAAACGATTTCTCGTTCTTCAAAACTTCTGCTTTCGCCCAAACTCTCAATCCTAAATCAATCGGAAAAAAACGATGGCCTATAAAATTAGCAATGTTCTTTTCACCTAAGGGAGATTCTTTGGGATCTTGATAATCTTTATCTAATCCTCTTCGAAATTCTAAAATTTCTTCTATCGCTTTTTCATTCTCCGTTTGTGCAAATGCGGAACAGAAAATAAATACACTGCAAATACTGAGAAGTAAATATTTCATCTGAAAAAATTAAGCCGGCTCAACCGTGAACTCGTAATTTTCCATGATAGGATTCGCCAACAATTTTTTGCAGGCTAATTCTACATTTTGAATAGCTTCTTCCTTCGACGTTGCTTCAATTTCTAAAGTAATGTGTTTGCCGATGCGAACATTTTCAATTTGAGAAAGATCTAAGTTTTTCATGCTGCCTGTAACGGCGCGTCCTTGTGGGTCAAGCAATGCTTTTTGTGGCATTACATTGATATGTGCGTTGAATTTCATGTCGCTTTTTTATGGGGTGGAAAAATCAAGGACAAAATTACATAGAAAAGAAGGATGATAGGGGCAGCTGCAAATTTTAATAGAAGTATGCATAAAATACTCACGATCAATAATAAATAAACCCCTTTATTAACATTCCAGGCAAATGACTTGAATTTTAAAGCCAATAATGGAATTTCTGCCACCAATAAATAACTCGAGATCCCAGCAAAAACCACGAGAAACAATGGATGGTAAATATATTGGCTTAGGCCCCATGTATTATCGGCTAAAATAAATGGTATTGATATGATCATCAATGTATTAGCTGGTGTTGGGACGCCAATAAAATAGGTGCTTTGACGTGTGTCAATGTTGAACATGGCTAATCTTAAGCAGGAAAATATAGTCACCATGAACATAAAATATTGTCCCATCATCATTAAGGTTGGATCAAAATCAAACCTTGTACTGCCCATCACGAAAAGGGCATAGAGCATTAATCCAGGAACTAATCCAAAACTAACCATGTCGGCTAATGAATCGAGTTGCTTGCCTAGTTCAGAGTAAGCATTGAATTTACGAGCGACAAAACCATCTCCAAAATCAAGCAACGCAGCAATGAAGATGAACATACTTGCTGTCGTTAATTCTCCATTGAAAATAGAAACGATAGCCAAGCAGCCACAAAACAGATTTGCTAAAGTCATTAAATTGGGTAAATGTCGCATGGGGACGAAGATAATTGATATCGCTTTAACCCACAATTTAGAATTAAGCGTGAACTGCTTCGCTGAATTTTTAGTGGTCAATCGTCTATTCTGATGGGTGAATTTGAATGTTAATATTTTACATGAAGTATGCAGATTTAAGAGTCAAACCTACTTACTTTTGGTTTTCAGAACCTTCAAGCATGTCCTTGCGTATAATCTGGTTCAGAGCATAATTTTTGTCTCTGAAAAGCGTTTGGATGCCACAACCTAATAATTATGCAAAAACCTAAATTTTATTTAAGCGCCGTAGCGGCACTCTTTAGTACTGCTTTAGTAGCTCAAACACCTAAGTACAGTAATGAATTTTTAGCCATCGGTGTGGGTGCACGTGGTCTCGGATTGAGCGGTGCTATGTCGGCCATGGTGAATGATGCTACTGCTGGTTATTGGAATCCTGCCGGCTTAACTAAAGTTAAAGGTAATCTGCAAATCGCATTAATGCACAGTGAATATTTCGCAGGTATTGCAAAGTATGATTATGGTTCCTTTGCAGCACCCATCGATGCTACCAGAACAATTGGTGTTTCAATCATTCGTTTTGCAGTAGATGATATTATCGACTCCACCGATTTAATTGATAAAGATGGAAACATCGATTACGATCGATTGAAATCTTTCTCCTCTGCTGATTATGCATTTTTATTTTCCTATGCTCAAAAAACTAAAATCACTGGATTAAGTTTAGGCGCAAATGCAAAAGTTGTACATCGTAAAGTGGGTGACTTTGCTAAAGCGTGGGGATTTGGTTTAGATGCAGGCGCGCAATACGAAAAAGGAAAATGGACATTCGCTGCAGTGGGAAAAGACATTACTTCAACTTTCAACGCATGGACATACAATACCGAAAATTTGGAAGCCGTATTTAAAGAAACAGGAAATGCAATTCCAGAAAATGGATTGGAAGTTACTTTACCTAGATTGATTTTAGGAACCGCTTTCAAAACGAATATTGTTAAAAAAATTACGGTGAATCCGGCTATCGATCTCGATATCACTTTTGATGGAAAAAGAAATGTACCTGTGAAAACAGATGTGATGAGTATCGATCCTAAGATAGGAGTAGAGTTCGGTTATGATGATTTTATCTTTTTGAGAGCTGGTTTAGGAAACATACAAACCATTAAAAATATTGATGCCAGCACATCAACCACAGCGCAACCCAATATTGGAATTGGTTTGCGCTTGAAAAATGTGACCATCGACTATGCATTAACGAATATTGGAAATACATCCGAATCATTATACTCGAATGTGTTTTCATTGAGATTGAATATTGTGAGAAAGGAAGGTTCTTCAAGTAAAAAATAAAATCTTACATGAAACAATTTTACAAACTTATCACCGCATTTCTATTAGCACAAACAGTAGGCATAGCACAGCCTTACGGAAATGAATGGATTGCATTTACCAGCGGTCAACCACTCTCCACGCAGCAATACTTTCGAATTGGAATATGGCAAGAAGGAGTTTATCGAGTTTCTTATTCCGATATGCAAAACAACGGTGTGCCCGTTACCTCATGGTTTAGCCCCGATCGTTTTCAGGTTTATGCAAATGGAAAGGAACAATTTATTCATGTTGCCGATGTGAATGGGGATAATATTTTCGGGCCTGGTGATTATGTTGAGTTTTATGGAAAAGGAACCGATGGTTCTTATGATCGTGCTTTATATGTGAATAATGAAGATCAACCTAATCCGTACTTTAGTATTTACAACGACACCGCTTCTTATTTCTTGACGTATTCTCCATTTCTATTAACAACAGAAGGATGCCTTTGTTAACGGATAATAATTTTGGTGCTTATTCTCCAGAAACATATTTCATCTCTGAAAATGTAAAGGTGTATGGAGGAGAATACAATATTGGATGGAGAGATGCTAATGATATAGCAGATAATTCGTTTTCAGAAGGCGAAGGATTTTTGTCGAATAGAATCAATAAGCAAGCTCCATTCGATATCAATTATTCTATTGCAAAAGCAGTTTCTCTAGGTCCACTTCCCACCATAGAAGCCATGGTGATGGGTGCTAACGCCAATGCACATCCGTACCAGTTGAAGAGTGCTGGAAATGTATTAATAGATACTTTATTTTATGGCTATGAATTGGTAAAACATAATTTTGATATTACTAATTTGCCCTCTAACGGAAACTTCACTTTTCAATTTATGCCACTCAATGATTTGACTTTTTCTGGAAATTTAAATTACATGCAAATTGCCTATGCTAAATTGCGCTATTCACGTAGTTTTGATTTTAATGGTGAAACGCTACCTCTCAAGTTAATGGTGAATAGTGCTTCAGCTAAAGCATTGTTAGAATTTGTAAATCTTAATGCATCGGCTCCTCGCATTTATGTAATGAGTGGAGATACCATTAAATTATTGATTCCTTCACAAGTGGGAGGTGTTTACAAAGGATTAGTTCCCATGAATGGTCAAGAGCAAAGTTGTTATCTACTTGACAATAGCCAGGTGTTTTTTTCTGGGAATGCCACAATGAAAAGTGTCAATTTAGATACCGATCCAGCGAAGTTTGCACGATTTAATAATTTTAAATTAACAGGTGCCAATTCCGATTTTTTGTTGGTGTCAAATAAGGCTATCTGGAGCGGTGCCGCATCTTATGCTGGGTACAGAACAACAAAAGGATATAATGTATTGCTTGCTGATATAGACGAATTATATGACCAATTTGCATGGGGAATTAAAAAACATCCTTTGTCAATTCGTAATTTTTGCGATCAGTTGATCGATAATAATTCGGTGGCACCGCGATTTTTATTATTGTTAGGAAAATCGGTGCTTTCTCAAAATGCAAGAAGCGGATCTTCTTACGGATTGAATTTAATTCCAACGTATGGTGAGCCTGCATCAGATCAAATTTTTACCTCGCATTTAAATACTAATAAGTTCGCTCCTGAAATTGCTACAGGTCGTATTGCAGCACAAAATGATGTCGATGTTAATGCATACTTGAATAAATTAATTTCATTTGAATTGCAACAAACATTACCACCGTCTGCTTGGATGAAGAATGTACTTCATTTTGGTGGTGGAACGGATTTGACAGAACAAGATTTTTTATCAAGCAAGCTAAGTGTTTATAAACAGATCATTGAAGATACTTTGTTTGGAGGTAATGTAACTACCATTTTGAAAAGCTCTACGGCACCCATCCAACTAAATTTAGGTCAGTATATCCAACAATTAATCGATACAGGTTGTAGTATGATGACATTCTATGGTCACGCCGCTGGTACATCATTCGATATTGCAACTGACGATCCAGAAAATTATAATAATAAGGATCGCTATCCAGTTGTGCTTGCATTATCTTGTTTTGTTGGCGATATTCATACCACCAGTCGCTTACTTAACGAACGCTTCGTATTAACTCCTGACAAGGGATCCATTGCGTTTATTGCTGTTCCAGATAAGGGATTGATTGATCCTCTTCATTATTATGCAACCCGATTTCATGAAGTTGGTTTCAGAGATTATTACGGCTATACGGTTGGTGAGGTGATGAAGAAATCAGTAGAAGATATTTACGATTCATTGAACTTTGATATAAAAAGTGTATGTATGAATATGACATTACACGGCGATCCTGCCATTAAAATGAATGTATTTGAAAAACCCGATTATGAAATAAAGAACGCAAATATTTTTTATGACCCAGCCATCGTAACAACTGAAATGGATAGCTTCACTGTGAAATATGCTATTGCTAATTTAGGAAAAAATACGACTGAAACCATGCATGTGTTGATTAGCCGAACCATGCCTGCAGGTATTAAACGTGATACTATCATTGCAGTTCCTTATATTTCTTTTCTTGATACGTTAAGATATTACTTTGCCTGTCGATTTTAAAGATGGTGCCGGACTCAATATGTTCGAGATCACCGTGGATGTGTACAATGAAGTGGATGAAATTGATAACATAGGAAATAATGTTGCAAAATCTCAGTTGCTCATTAATTCTACCGATATTAATCCAGTCTTTCCTCAGGAATATGCAATAGTTCCCAATGGAAATATTGTGTTGAAAGCAACTACCTCCGATTTATTTGCTGCTGCTAAATCATATCGTTTCGAAGTGGATACATCTTATTTTTTCAATAGTCCTAATAAAATTTCAGGAGTGGCAAATAATGCATTTGGTATTATATCATGGAACATTCCTATAACATTAGATTCTAATATCGCCTACTATTGGCGTGTCGCAAATGACTCGATTATGAGTTTGGATACTGCAATATCATCTAAATTCCAATGGAAAGTAAGTTCGTTTTTATTTAAGCCAGGAAAAACAGGTTGGTCGCAAGCCCATTATTATCAATTTAAGGAAAGTACTTTGTCAAATATGTTGTGGGTGGATTCTGCTCGTCAAACTAAATTTATTTCATCCAATTATTCATTGTTGATGACGCATGAGTTAAACCGTCCAAGCTATGAAATTAACGGGGTGAATATGGACTATGGTGGTTGTTTTGGAGTCTCGCAAATTGCAGTGGCAGTTTTGGATTCAATTAATTTTGAAACTCCATGGACTTCTGATTCTTGTACTAATTATTTTGGGAATTATAATTATTATAGTTGTAATACTGCACAAGGTTGTGGATTTAGAACGCGACCTGATAAATATTTCTTGTTTGATGTTGGTGTCACTTCTGGAATAGATAGTCTTGCTGATTTTATTCAGAATGATGTGCCTGATGGCAATTACCTCTTGAGTTGGACTACTTTTTCGGCTCCATTTAGTACGTTGACCACGTTGAGTAACGCTTATAATTCAATAGGTGTTCCTCAGTTTAGCAGCCTTCAAAACGGCGAAAAGTTTATGATGTTTATGAAAAAGGGTGATCCTTCTTCTGTCATTTTTGAGAAGGGTTTGTATCCCGATAGTTCATTACGTATCGATTATTTGTTGTCTCGTGATTGGGATAAAGGATTTCAATCTTCATCGGTTATTGGTCCTGCCACCGCATGGAATCAATTGCATTGGAATTATACACATCTTGAATCAGGTGTTTCTCCGGATAGTATTTATTTGCAAGTATTCGGAATTGCTACTACAGGACAAGAAGTGTTGTTGATGGATTCACTAGTGGATATTACGAATCCCATCGATTTAAGTATGATTAGTGCTACAACGTTTCCTAATTTAAGATTAAGATCTTATATGCAAGATTCGCAATTCCGAACTCCACCACAAATGGAAAGATGGCAAGTGTATTTTGATCCTGTGCCAGAAGGTTCCTTGAATACGAATTATTATTCATTCTTCAATGATTCTGTTCAAGAGGGTGAAACCATCAGCTTAAGTATGGCATTTGAGAATATTAGTAGTCAGAAGATGGATACGTTGTTGGTGAATTATTTTGTTTACGATGCAAATAATATTCGTAGAAATATTTCTTCGGTAAGGCTTCACCGTGACCTTCCTGCAGGCGATACCATCATGTGTCATGTTAGCTTTAGCTCTCTTACGTATACTGGTACAAATAGCTTATGGATTGAAGCTAATCCGAATAAAGATCAACCCGAACAATACCATTTTAATAATATTACGAGTTTGAAGTTTACGGTAAATCCTGATATTACGAATCCACTGTTGGATGTAACTTTTGACGGGTTACATATTTTGAATGGTGATATTGTTTCATCGCGCCCAGAGATTTTGATGAAGCTGAAGGATGAGAATAAATATTTAGCATTGAACGACACTTCCAATTTCCGGATCTCATTGCGCTCGCCCTCTGGCCAATTGCAATATTTGCACTTTGAACCAGCACCTGGATCAAACATTACGAATACTTTGTTAGGATGGCTTCCAGCTGCGTTACCAAACAATAGTTTCCGAATCGATTATCATCCACATCTGTTAGTAGATGGTGTGTATGAGTTAGCCGTTGAAGCTAAAGATGAAACCGGAAACTTGAGCGGAATCTTCGATTACAAAATCCAATTTGAAGTTATCAATAAGAGCACGATTACAGAAGTGGTGAATTATCCTAATCCATTTAGTACATCTACTCGATTTGTATTTATGCTTACAGGTTCTGAAGTGCCTACCGAATTTAAAATTCAAATCATGACTGTAACCGGTAAGGTAGTTCGTGAAATAATGAGAGAAGAATTAGGTGCAATTCGAATCGGTAGAAATATTACCGACTATGCTTGGGATGGTAAAGATGAGTTTGGTGATCAATTAGCGAATGGCGTGTATGTCTATCGTGTACTCACCGGCATCAATGGCTCCAACATCGAAAAAAGAGAAACCAACGCCGATCAATATTTCAAAAAAGGTTGGGGTAAAATGTATTTGATGCGATAATGTATGATCACAACTCCCAAAACTTAGGGTTTAAACCCTAAGTTTTGGGAGTTGTGATTTTATCGCTCCCCCGTCAATTTTCCAAACGCTAACGGTTTTTCATTCACTTCGTCGTAATCAACTCTACGATTGACAATATCTACTGCAGTGTAAATAGCTTCACGAATGGATGATTCACTAGCGATTCCTTTTCCTGCAATGTCATATGCCACACCATGATCGGGAGAAGTACGTACTATAGGTAATCCGGCTGTGAAGTTGACTCCGTTTTCGAAGGCTAAAGTTTTGAAAGGAATCAATCCTTGATCATGATACATCGCTAACACAGCATCAAATTTTTCCTGTTGTCCCTTTCCAAAAAATCCATCGGAAGAATAAGGTCCAAAAACTAATAATCCTGCAGCAAACGCTTCTTTAACGGTAGGAGCAATGATGTCGCGATCTTCGTTTCCGATAACACCTGAGTCGCCAGCATGTGGATTTAATCCCAAAACAGCAATCCTTGGTTTGCGAATTCCAAAATCTCGTTTAAGGGATTTTATCATCACATTTAATTTTTGTTTGATACGTTCTTTAGTAATCAAAGGCGCAATTTTCGATACAGGTACATGACCTGTTACTAAGGCAACTCTTAAATTTCCACTCACCAAAAACATTAAGTAATCCGAAGTGTCAAATGCTTTTGCTAGGTATTCTGTGTGTCCAGAAAATCCACCTTCAGGAGCAATACTGTGTTTGTCAATGGGAGCGGTAACTAAGGCATCAATAAAACCGCTTTTCAAATCGTTGGTAGCGGCTTCAAGTGATTTCATCGCATACACTCCGTTGACAGTTGATGCAACACCCATTTCAATTTTCAATTCTTCCTCCCAGCAATTGATTAAATTCACTTTTCTGGGAATGATTTCTTGAATACTACGAATCGTATTAAAATTAAATTCCTGTAAACTTAATGTCTTTCTGTAATGTGAAATTACTTTACTATTCCCATAAATAATAGGAGTGCAAACTTGTGTAATGCGATTGTCAGATAAGGCTTTGATCACTACTTCCGGACCAATTCCATGGATATCCCCAATGCTGATTCCAACTTTTATTCTGCCTTCGTGTTCTGTGCTCATTTTATTTTATTTTCAAACGATATGACTTTAAAATGAAAAGTATTTAATTTTTTTATTTTCGAGATAGATTCTTGAAGTACTCAAATAATAATCTAACCCCAACACCCGTTCCATTTTTCAGACGGTAACTATCATTCGATTTATTAAACGCAGGTGATGCAATATCAAAATGCATGTATGGATAATCAACAAAATGATTTAGGAATCTTCCCGCAGTGATAGCTCCTGCATAAGCTCCACCCACATTTTTAATATCGGCAATATCCGATTTAATCCATTCATCATACTCTTCCCAGAAAGGAAATTCAGCCAATCGTTCATACACGTGATTTCCTGCATCGTGTAATTCTTTTCTGGTTTTGTCAGGCACATCTCCCATACAAACAATTCCCATCGGACCTATCGCTGCAGCTGCTGCTCCAGTTAATGTAGAAAATTCGAGTACTAACTCAGGTTTGTATCTTTTCGCATAATGTAAAGCATCCGCTAAAATTAATCTACCTTCAGCATCGGTATTTAATACTTCAACCGTTTTTCCACTCATCATCGTAATCACATCTCCTGGAACATAGGCATCTCCATCCACACGATTGTCAGTAGCAGGAACTAATGCAATAACATGAACAGGAAGTTTAGCTTTTGCAATAGCATAAAGGGCTCCACCCACTGCGGCGCCACCACCCATATCACATTTCATGAAATCCATTGAGTTCGGTGTAGGTTTTAAACTCATACCACCCGTATCATACACAACACCTTTTCCAACTAATACCACCGGTTTTTTATTGATCGCATTCTTTGGTTTCCATTCCATGATGGTGAAAGTGGGAGCTTGTATCGACCCCAAATTAACAGCAAGTATTCCACCCATCTTTAGCTGCTTAATCTTCGCTTTGTTTAACACCTGAACTTTGAATCCAGCTTGTTTGCCCATTAGCGTAAATTGTTTTGCAAATTCAGTAGCATTTAAAAATGATTGAGGCTCATTTACTAAATCACGTGCTTTGAAAACCGCTTCGTTGAGTATGTTTTGTTGGTGAATCTCTTTTTCAGTTAACCCTTTTGAATGAATAAAAATGGTTTTAACTGCATGTTCTTCTTTCTTCTTTCCTGTTCTGTATTTCAAGAATTGGTAACCAGCTAGCACCAACCCTTCACCATAAGCCAAAACCAAATCAGGCGCCAAGGTTGAAATAAGTGTGATCTGCTCCAACTTTCCAGCTTGAAGGCGGGAAAATTGCGTGGCTCCACTTTTTCGGGCCATTTCGAGCCGTTGAGAAGAATTCTTCTTTTCGGTCTCCATTTGTTGAAGGTAAACCATTCTATTGTATTGGTTTACAGCAACAAATTTCTTGTCGGCCTTTAGTTCCGACTTAATAAAGGCGATTTCTTCTTTCGTAAAGTAAGTAGACGAAAAGTCCTCATTCTTAAAGAGTAACAAGATATGTCCATCTTTACGAGGAGATGACAGGTGTTTTAGTGTGATTTGCATAGAGTTGCGTAAATTTGAGCGGATGAAATTACGGAAAGCCTTTGTCATCCTCAATTCTATATCGAAATTGATGATAACTTTTAATTGAGATAGGGGTTGTAAAGGGCAATGAAGATGAAATTATGAATAGCGATCTATTACTGCAACGAGCTTTAAACTTTGAGTTTCTCTCAGCCAATGAGGGGAAGTATCTTTTTGAACATGTATCCACCGCCGATTTGATGTATGTGGGAAATGAATTACGAAAAAAGCAAAAACCAGATGGTAAAGTAACATGGATCATCGATCGAAATGTGAATACAACAAATGTTTGTATTGCGAATTGTAAATTCTGTAATTTTTATCGTATCCCCGGACATGCAGAAGCCTACACGACTACCATCAATCAGTATAAGGAAAAAATTGAAGAAACTTTTCGCTATGGCGGAGAGCAGTTGCTCTTGCAAGGCGGCCACCATCCTGATCTTGGTTTGAGTTTTTATGTGGATTTATTTTCGGAATTGAAAGCCCTTTACCCTGAATTGAAACTACATGCTCTTGGACCTCCTGAAATAGCTCATATTTCAAAGTTGGAAAAGTTGCCGCATACCGATGTGTTGAAAGCCTTGCAAAAAGCTGGACTCGATTCACTTCCAGGTGCAGGAGCAGAAATCCTAAATGATAGAGTGCGCCGAATGATTTCTAAAGGGAAATGTTCTGGTCGTGAATGGTTGGATGTGATGCGTGCAGCACATCAATTAAATATTACTACTTCAGCAACGATGATGTTCGGGCATATAGAAACGTTAGATGAACGTTTTGAACATTTAGTTTGGTTGCGTGAAGTGCAGAGAGAAAAACCTGCGAAAGCCAAAGGATTTATTGCCTTTATTCCTTGGCCATTTCAAGATGAAGGTACTATGTTGCGACGTGTAAAAGGAATTCGCAATAGCGTAAGTGGAGATGAGTATATTCGTACCATCGCAATTAGCCGAATAATGTTACCAAATATTGTCAATATTCAAGCTTCTTGGTTAACCGTGGGTAAAGCGATTGCTCAAGTATGTTTGTCAGCTGGTGCCAATGATTTTGGCTCAATTATGATTGAAGAAAATGTTGTTTCCGCCGCAGGAGCACCACACCGATTTACGAGTGATGGGATCCAAGAAGCAATTCGAGAAGCTGGTTTCGAACCAGCTCTAAGAAATCAACAGTATGAATATCGTTCCTTGCCTGAAATGATGGAACAACAGCTTATCACTTATTAAAATAATTTTATCAGACTCGCGTTTAAATATGATGATCCGAAATTCTACTAAATTGCTCTTTTTGTTCGTCGGAATGATGTTAATTCTTTTTTCGAACGATTCATTTGCTACACATAATCGTGCCGGTGAAATTACGTATGTAAAACTCAGTACCTATACCTATCGAGCTACTATTGTTACGTATACTAAATCTTCAAGTCCTGCCGACCGACCTGAATTAGAATTTTGGTGGGGTGATGGTAATCGTGATACGCTACCTCGTGCTAACATTACTTTTAATGTGGGTCCCGATATTCAACGAAATATTTATTACGGTGAACATACGTATCCAGGCAGCGGAAGTTATGTAATGTATTTTCTGGATGAGAATAGAAATGCGAACGTGGTGAATATTCAAGGCTCTGTGAATTTACCTTTTTATGTAGAAACGCAATTGATAATTTCTCCTGCATTTCTTTCCAATTCTTCACCTCAACTTTTACAACCTCCCATTGATGATGGTGCCGTAAATAGATTGTTTATTCATAATCCAAATGCCTTCGATCCCGACGGCGATAGTTTGTCGTATGAATTAGTGCAGTGTAAAGGATTTGGTGGCGCACCCATTCCTACATTTTCTTATCCTGCAGCAAGTGTATCATTTACCCTAGATGCCGTGTCGGGCGATTTGATCTGGGACTCACCCATGCAACAAGGTGAATTTAATGTAGCCATGATCATTCGTGAATGGCGCCGAATTGCGGGTATAGGATTGTTGAATATTGGTTATGTGACACGCGATATGCAAATTACCATTTATCCTCCCATAAATGATCCTCCTGTGTTCTCAAACATTTTAGATACTTGTGTTGAAGCAGGAGCATTTCTTGCTTTTACTATCACTGCTACTGATCAAACATCCACAGAAACAGTAACGCTCTCGGCAACAGGTGGACCTTTTGAAGTGTTAGTTAGCCCTGCAACTTTTACTTCAACGCCTGCACAAGGAACAACTACTGGCGATTTTCAATGGAATACAAATTGTGCGCATGTGCGAAAATCACCGTATACTGTCGTTTTTAAAGCTAGAGATAATAATGCTCAAGTAGAACTTGCCGATTTGGAGTCGGTGAATATTACAGTGGTTGGACCTTCACCAAAAAATCCATCCTCATTTCCATTTGGAAATACAATTCAATTAAGTTGGAATCAAAGTGCTTGTACGGAAGCTGTCGGTTATCACGTGTATCGTCGTGTGGGTTCTTATGGATTTGTTCCAGGCTATTGCGAAACTGGAGTGCCTAGCTATACAGGTTATGTTCGAATTGCTTCGGTGAATGGATTAGGAACTACAAATTTTACAGATGATAATAATGGAAACGGATTGGCTATTGCCGTACAGTATTGTTATACGGTTACTGCTTTTTATCCCGATGGTGCCGAGAGTTATGCTTCAGTTGAGTTTTGCAATAGTCTCCGCCGCGATTTACCTGTAATCACGAATGTGGATGTAAATACCACGGATATTGCTACAGGACAAATTTATGTGGCTTGGGGAAAACCTACTGAATTGGATACGATTCAAACACCCGGACCTTACCGTTATGTTTTACAACGAGCCGATGCTTCTGGAAATTTTGTTGATGTAATTACTTACACCAACTTGAATGATACCACCTTTAATGATGTTGGCTTAAATACTAAGGATATTCAGTACCGTTATAGAGTACAGTTTTGGAATGATACACCAGGAAATGTTTTTTCTGTTGGTAATTCACAAACCGCATACAGCATTTATTTAACTGCTTCTCCAGGAGACGAAAAAAATAATTTGTCGTTTAATGTGAATGTTCCTTGGACAAACCATGAGTACGTTGTGTATCGTGAAAATTTACCTAATGTTTTTGATTCCATCGGCGTTACAAGTAATCTCACTTATGTGGATGATTCACTCGTGAATGGACAAAATTATTGTTATTATGTAAAAAGCGTTGGTGAATATTTTGTGGCTGGATTAGTAAATCCTATTATTAATAAGTCTCAAATATTTTGCAGTACACCCATCGATAATGAAGCCCCATGTCCTCCGTTGCTTGTAAATGGACCGAACTGTCCTGCATTGCTCGATACTTTGTTTTGGTCAATCGACACTTCTTGTGCGTTTGATGTGTTTGAGTATAATTTATATTATGCAGCTCCAGGTACAAATCAATTTAATTTAATTGCTACCGTGAGTGCAGGGAATTACTCGTATATCTATCAAGGTGTAAATTCTATTGCTGGATGTTATTACATTACAGCTACTGATTCAAATGCCAATGTGAGTTTGGCGAGTAATGTTGTTTGTACAGAAAGTTGTCCCGACTATGTATTGCCCAATATTTTTACTCCCGATGGCAATTTAGTGAACGATATTTATCATCCCATTATTCCATATCGCGACGTGAAGGATGTCGACATGCAAATTTTTAATCGTTGGGGAGATATGATATTTGAAACAACGGATCCAGATATTGGTTGGAATGGAAAGCGCAACAACGACGGAGAAGAAAGTCCTGAAGGTGTTTATTTTTATGTGTGCAAAGTGAATGAAATTACGTTGAGTGGTGAAACGAAACCACGTGTGTTGAAAGGAATTATTCACTTGTACCGCGGAACAAAAGTTAAATAGTATATGAAGAAGATTGTTGGAATTATTCCTGCACGTTACGATTCAACTCGCTTTCCAGGAAAACCCCTTGCTTTAATTGCAGGCAAAACGATGATTGAAAGAGTGTATGAGCAAGCAAAGAAATCGACTTCATTACAAAGAGTAGTGGTAGCCACCGACGATAATCGTATAGCCGAAACCGTTAGAAGCTTTGGTGGAGATGTGATCCTCACACGTACCGATCATCCTTCAGGAACCGATCGTTGTGCTGAAGCACTGTCGAAGTTGGATGAGCATTTTGATGCGGTAATAAATATTCAAGGCGACGAACCTTTTATTCAACCCGGACAAATTGATTTGTTGGCCGGAGCTTTAGCAGAGGAAAATGTAGATATAGCCACGTTGGTTAAAATTATTCGTTCACATGATGAGTTAATCAATGAAAATATTCCAAAGGTCGTGATAGCATCAAATGGAGATGCTCTTTATTTTTCACGTCAACCCATTCCATTCATGAAGAATTTTAAAACGGAATATTGGCTGCCACAGCATAATTATTATAAGCATATCGGTATTTATGGCTACCAAGCTTCCATCTTACCTCGCTTAACACAACTGCAGCAAGGAGTCTTAGAAAAAATTGAATCGCTTGAGCAACTCCGTTGGCTCGAGCATGGCTTTAATATTCGAACCCGTATCACTGAATTTGAAACCATTGCGGTAGATACCCCCGAAGATTTACAAAGGGCACAGCAATACATTTCTCAATGATACTTGCATTATTATTTTAGATTTCCTTCCGAACAGTCCTAATAATCTTTTTACCTTGATTTTGATACTCTTTACCAAGTCGATTTGCCTTTCCCTCTTCATTGTACTATCTTAGCACCTTCAGAAGAACAAAATTGCGTATTCCTCTATACATCAGCGAGTTATTGTATGTCAGTGATTGTGTAATCATTCCTGGCTTAGGCGGTTTTGTGGCCAATAGTCGTTCTGCATTTTTGAATCCAGCCCAGCATACCTTTAATCCGCCCGTTCGTCGAATTGCATTTAATGCGAGTTTGCGTACCAACGACGGACTTTTAGCAAATTATATTTCTCGCCGTGAAGGAGTTACTTACGGTGACGCAGTAACTAAAATCAAGTATTTTGTTGAAGATGTGATTTCCCGCTTACAATCGGATGAATCAGTTCAATTTGAAAAAATTGGAGCGATGAATTTCGATAGTGAAAGTCGAATTCAATTTGAGCCAGATACAACGGAGAATTATTCCCTCGATGCTTTCGGTTTAACTACGATTCACTCACCAGCGATCAAAAGAGATGTTGGTGCTAAAGTGAAGCCGATTAAAGTAAAAGGTGAAAAGAAATCATGGCAAGCATGGCGTTTGTTGGAGTTGATTCCAGCTGCAGCCGTTTTTGCTTTGTTAGTATTCAATCCAAAAGTCATTCAAAAACTAAATACTGGATTAGCACAAATACTTCCACTCAACGAAATTTATCAAGGTCCTGAAGTAAAATATTCCGGAATAGAAGATTCAAACGTTGCTCCTTTTGAGAACCCACCTGTAGTTGAAGAGAATGCTTTACCTTCAGTGGTAGATTCTACTCCTGAAATTGTTCCCGTACAAGAAGTGGAGTTGACGCCAGTCGATTCTACGCATGTTGCACCTGTGGTGAAAGAAGTAGAAACCGTTGTTGAACATAAAGAAACATCTTCTCGTTCTTTTTATGTGGTAGGTGGATGTTTTCGATCAGAGGAAAACGCTAAGAATTTAATTGCAGAAGCCGATTTGTTAGGTTACGATGCAAGCATCATTGGACAAAACAATCAAGGATTATATATTGTTAGTTTGTATTCATCCAACAATATGTCTAAAGTACATGCTGAACTCTCTGCGATCAAAGTTGAGTTTGAGAAAAATGCATGGGTTTTAGTGAAGTAGTTTTTACTTTTTGATGATTCAAAGTAATTTAAAAGTACAATATTTTAAAATTCAGGGTATCTTTACTTTAGTTCGTAAGAACCTAGTATAATTCTATCAGAATTGTAACCTGTTACTTTTTTAAAGTGCTTCCTCTTATGGGGGAACGTAAACGGAACTGGATTATCTGTCAGTACAAATTGAATATAAAATAGTCGAAACTGAATTCTATTTGCAAATGAATTTGAAATGCAAAGCATCTGGATGGGACAGATACCGCAAGGTGTTTATGCGATTGTCAATAATTCTTCTTATTCAAGGTCTCATTGTTAGAAGAATATGTGAAGATGTATTTCCATTTGTCCCAAGTGCGACTCAATTTCGAACCTGAGCTTCTGTCCAAATCTTATAGACCTAGAAAAGCTGGAGCACTCATGTATGTGAATGTAATTGAAACGGGTTCAAACTTATCAATATTTTGTTGATGTCATTTTTATTTTATTGGAGGGAAAATTAAGTTTTCTTTAAGAAAGTAATGCGACACGCTTAAAATCTAAGGCGGGTTGTTGCTTAACAAGGGTTATAAAGTAGATTTTTCTATAATTGTAGAAAAATCTGATGTTGCCTGAATTCACTATAAACGAACAGTGGCGTAGCGTTCCGTACTTCTGGAGTCCAAGAAAAGATTTAGTTTTGGCTTGTGATTCAATTTTATAGTGATATATTTCATTTTTTTCTTACGTTGAAATTAACGTCCTTGTAAGTATTGAAGAAGACAAAATCCAGTTCATTTGAAAATGCCCAGTGATTGAAGGGATATGTTTATCGATCGTAATCCTTATCACTTGAAGACGATGTCGAAGATGCATTCGCATTGCCCCAACTGCGGACTCAATTTCGAACCTGAGCCTGGCTATTATTACGGAGCCATGTATGTGAGTTATGCATTCACCATTGCCGTTTCGGTTGCCGTGTTTTTATTTTATTGGGTATTGTTCCCTGATTTCAGCGCACTCACCTTCATCATTGCAAATACATTAGTATGATCCACTTCACTTTCCGAACAGCTGAACATTTGAATATTTTTGCGAATCCGAGGGTTGAAGAATAATTTGAAAAGGCCGATTAAATGAGTGACTCATGCAAAAGTCTACTCCTTGTTAATAGTAGGGCTTGTATTTACGATAATCAAATCCTATTATTAATCCGGTGTGATAAATTTTAATAAATTAATCAATTATAAAAAATCATAACTATCATAAAAAATCTGTGTTCCATCAATCATAGATGTATTGATGAAACATCAATGTAGAATAAATTATTTTATTTCAAAAAGCCAACCGTAAAATCAATGCATTCATCAATCGTCCGAAACTGAAACCCCAATTTTTTAATTTTATCAGACGAATAATAATATTTACTCCTCGCCGATTTTGCCGTTTCTCTCGTGATGAAAGGCGCTTTTCCCGTTAATTTAGATACTATATAAAAAAGCGGCCATGCTAAAGATGCCATCCACGAATGAATTTTAATAGATGGTTTTTTAACCTTCATGGCCACTGCCATTTTATCAAATAAATTTTTAAAACTTAAATCAGCCGCACTCACAATAAATCGTTCTCCTGTAATTTCTTTCTTCCACAAAAAGAGAAGCGCATCACACACATCTCTCACATCTACAAATCCACTTACGCCTTCTGTGTAAAATGGAAATCCGCGTTTTATTTTTCCAAATAAAGCCGCACTTCCTTTTGTGAAATCGCCCAATCCTAAAACAATACTTGGATTAATGATCACCGCAGGTAAACCTTCTGCTATGCCACGCCATACTTCCCGCTCGGCACCATATTTACTAATCGCATAATTTGAAGGATGCGAGTTCGGATCCCAATGTGTGTTCTCATCAATTTTTTGCTCTCCCGAAATTCTTCCCAATGTGGCAACCGAACTAACATGTCCGAAAAATTTAAAGTTGGGAAGCTGTGTGCAAATGTTTACAAAATTCGCTGTCCCTTCCATATTCACTTTTTCCATGTGCTTTGCTTCTGATGGAATAAAGGAGATCATCGCACCCGCATGAAAAACAGTATCAATGCCATCGCAAATGAAATCAGGCTATCAATTTCGAGTAAATCACCATCAACCCAAGTAACGAATTCGCGTAATGCAGTTTCTTCTTTTGTGTATATTTCAAAAGATGAATGGATGAATTTTCGCGTTTTAAAGCACGCACTTTATGGCCTCCCTTTACCAAATCATAAAGTAGACGAGAGCCTATCATTCCCGTTCCGCCAGTTACTAAAATCATGGGACGAAGATAATGGAATGAAGCCTCTCTCTGCATGGATTTGAAAATCAAGACTCAAGGAATGTTAACCTGCAGAAAAGCTGTTTAACTTCGTAATGGCTACCTCCTCACGAATTCGTAAATTTGCAGTCTAGTCTAAATCCAAATTCGAATTACCTTCTTATGAGTACTCCTGCATTGAATTTTATTGAAGAGCTTAAATGGCGCGGCATGTTGCAAGATATGATGCCCGGCACCGATGAACTTTTGAAAAAAGGTCCAGTGAAAGGGTATATCGGCTTCGATCCCACTTCCGATTCTTTGGGAGTAGGTAATTTGGTGCAAGTAATGATTTTATTGCATTTTCAACGCTGCGGTCATCAACCTGTAGCACTCGTTGGCGGAGCTACTGGGATGGTGGGCGATCCATCTGGAAAATCTGCAGAACGGAATTTGTTGAGTGAAGATATTCTGAATGCAAATTTGCAAGGACAGAAAAAGCAGTTGGAAAAATTTCTGGATTTTACTGCCGGACCCACGCAAGCAAGTATTGTGAATAATTATGATTGGTTTAAGAATTTTAATTTCCTAGATTTTATTCGTGATGTAGGTAAACACATCACCGTAAATTACATGATGGCGAAGGATAGCGTAAAATCGCGCTTGGAATCTGGACTCTCCTTTACAGAGTTTAGTTATCAGCTCGTGCAAGGCTACGATTTTTATTATTTGTGGAAACACCAAGGATTGAAGTTGCAGATGGGCGGCTCCGATCAATGGGGAAATATTACTACTGGTACTGAACTAATTCGTAGAATGGAAGGCGGTGAAGCATTTGCATTAACAACTCCGCTCATCAAAAAAGCGGACGGAACTAAATTTGGAAAAACAGAAAGTGGAAATATTTGGCTCGATCCGAAAAAAACGAGTCCATATAAGTTTTTTCAGTTTTGGTTGAATAGTTCCGACGAAGACAGTAAAAATTACATTCGAATTTTTACAACGAAATCTCAAGAGGAAGTTCTCGCATTGGAAGCAGAACATGATTTGGCTCCCAATCAACGCTTACTTCAAAAAGCCATTGCCAAGGAAGTAACCATTCGTGTGCACAGTGAAAATGATTATAATGCAGCCGTGGAAGCATCCGAAATATTATTTGGAAATGCACCAACTGAAGCATTGAGTAAACTCGACGAAGAAACGTTGTTGAGTGTATTTGAAGGCGTTCCTCAAATGCAAATTTCTCGTGATGAATTAGCATCCGGAATTCCAGTGATTGAATTGTTGTCTGATAAAACAAATGTGTTTCCTTCAAGAGGAGAAGCCCGGAAATTAATTCAAGGTGGAGGTGTAAGTATTAATAAGCAAAAATTAACGGATGTGAATGCTACGCAAAATACAGATGGACTTTTGCAGAATAAATATTTGTTAGTGCAAAAAGGGAAAAAGAATTATTATTTATTAATAGTGTCCCGATAGCTATCCATCGGCCGCCAAAGGCTTGCCGACGGCGCTGCGGGATGTAATTTTTGTCGAAGTATAAAGAGTCATCATCACTAAAATCTAAAAAATGTCACCTAGACGTCGTATCATTATTGTCCTTGCCAGCGTAGGCGGAGGAAGTGTATTGTCTTACTTAATTTATAAGTTACGTAGAGGTGGTGCTGAACTTACTCCTCAAGATAAGCATTCTTTATTGACGAATATTGTTTTTTCTGTTGCCATTATCTTGGGTGTTGGATTTATGTTTTTGTGGAATAAGAAGAAGGATTTATAAGTATTTTCTTAATTGCGTATAATGAAAACTCCGAATGAATTAATTCATGCTACTTCGCCGTATCTTTTACAGCACGCCTATAATCCGGTGCAATGGCATGCATGGTCGGAGAAAGTATTACAAAAAGCTCGTGATGAAAATAAATTAATCATCATCAGCATTGGTTATTCGGCTTGTCATTGGTGTCATGTGATGGAGCATGAGAGTTTTGAAGATGAGGAGGTAGCTACTGTCATGAATAAATCTTTCGTCTGTATTAAAATCGATCGTGAAGAGCGTCCCGATATTGATCAGGTGTACATGGATGCCGTGCAAATGATGACAGGAAGAGGCGGATGGCCGCTGAATGTGATTGCACTTCCCGATCAACGTCCAATTTATGGTGGTACTTATTTTCCAAAGGAACAGTGGCGACAAGTGTTATTGCAGCTTGCTACTTTTTTTAGAAATGATCCAGCAAAGTGTGATGAGTATGCGAGTGAGTTGATGGGTGGAATGAAGAAGATGAGTAGTATTCAATTTTCAACCGATGATGGGGATCGAAGTTTTCCTGATCATACTGAATTGGTATCACGTTGGTCGAAGCAATGGGATCACGAAGAAGGCGGACCTCTTCGCGCACCTAAATTTCCCTTGCCCGATGGCTACCGTTATTTATTAGCAACCACTTTTGCTGAGAAGAATGAAAGTACAAGTAGCCATGTTCATCTTACCTTAACGAAGATGGCGTGCGGTGGTATCTATGATCAGCTCGGAGGTGGATTTGCACGTTACAGTACCGATATGGTATGGAAAGTACCGCATTTTGAAAAGATGTTGTATGATAATGCACTTTTGGTTTCGCTGTATGCAGATGGATTTAAAGAAAGTAAAAATCCATTGTATAAAGATGTACTGGTGCAAACTTTATCTTTTGTAGAGCGTGAATTGAGAAGTGAAAATGGCGCATTTTATTCAGCATTGGATGCCGATACCGAAGGAGTAGAAGGGAAGTTTTATTGCTGGACAATTGATGAAGTGAATGCCTTGTTGCAAGAAGATGCACCGTTAGCGATCGATTATTTTTGCTTGAACGAAAAAGGATATTGGGAACATGATTTATACATTCCGTTGCGTCCAGAATCACTTTCTGGTATTTTAGAAAAGTATGCCTTGAAGGAAGATGAACTTGCTGCAAAAATTGAAAGTATCAGTCAAAAAATGTTTGATGCGAGAAGTAAGCGCATCGCTCCTGGCCTAGACGATAAAATTTTATGCTCATGGAATGCCTTGATGCTTTCTGGTTATTTGGATGCGTATACCGCGTTGGGAGATCCGCATTATTTAGAAGTGGCAAGAAAATGTGCTGAATTTATTGAGAAGAATTTCTTGAAGAATCAACACCTTTTTCATGCTGCAAAGATCAAGGGAAATGAAGTTTTGGTCACGATTCCCGGGTTTCTGGAGGATTATGCATTCGTGATGGAAGCTTTTCTTTCACTTTTTTCATGTACGATGGAAATTCATTATTTGAGTTTGGTCGATGATTTAGCCCAAATCGTGTTGAAAGAATTTTCCAGTGATACTTCGCCTATCTTTTGGTTTACTTCGGCTGAATCGGAGTCGTTGATTGCTCGAAAACAAGAGGTGCAAGACAATGTGATTCCATCCTCTAATGCAGTGTTGTCGCATAATCTATTGCGTTTGTCTAGAATAAATGGCGATACGTCATTGGAGAATCGTTGTCGCAAGATGTTGCAAGTGATGAAACCCGATGTAGAAAAAGGAACTGCATGGTACAGTCGTTGGGCTCGTGTGTTTTTGGAATTGGAAAAAGGAACAGAGTTGGCCATCGCCGGACCAAAAAGTAAAATTACTTTGCAATCTATTCTAAATGAGTATTTACCTCTCACCATCATTGCAGGAACACAAGTGGATTCTACTATTTCTATCTTTAATAGTCGATTTGACAAAGATGCGACTCAATATTTTGTTTGTCGAGAAAAGTCCTGTCACCCTCCTGTAATTGAGAAAAACAAAGCGATGGAATATTTGCTTAAGTAGTTCTATTAATTACCTTTGATTCCCTAAATCATCTTATGAAAAATATTAAATTTATATTACTTGCATCAGTAAGTCTATGCATAGCTTCTTGCAAAGGCCCTGCACCCACTGCCCCTGCTAAAGATCCTTTAGTAGAAAACAGGGATACCTCATTAAATCCTGCTGACGATTTTTTTAAATATGCCTGTGGAACTTGGTTAAAGAATAATCCGATTCCTGAAGCAGAGAAATCTTGGGGCATTTGGACGCTGGTTCAAGAGGAAACCAATAACCGTATGCTAAAGGTAAGTGAAGAAGCTACTAAAGTGAAGTCAGAAAAAGGAAGCAGTCAACAAAAAATTGGCGATTTCTATTTTGCGGGGATGGATACCGTTAGTATCGACAAGCAAGGACTCGATCCATTAAAGAAGGAGTTCGCCTCAATCGATCAAATTACAGATCTGCCTAGTTTAGTAAAGGTGATTGCTACATTTCAAACTTATGGAGTAAGTCCATTGTATTCGGCATATATTTTTCAAGATGAAATGCGTTCCGATCAACAAGCTTTACATCTATATCAAGGTGGAATCGGTTTACCTGATCGTGACTACTATTTTAATTCAGATGCACGCACCGTTACTATTCGATTGGAATACGACAATCATTTGAAAGCGATGTTTATGTTGATGGGCGATGATTCCAGTAAGGCAAAAACAAACGCAGCTACAGTAGTAAGAATAGAAAAGGCATTGGCGAAATCTTCTCGAAAGTTGGAAGACTTACGTGATCCTTATCTGAATTATAATAAAATGCAATTCGATGGATTAAAATCATTGACACCTTCTATCGATTGGCAGTTGATGTTTGAAGGAATGAATGTAAAAGGAATTGATTCGATCATCGTGGGTCAGCCAGAGTTTTTTAAGGAAGTGGAAAAAAGTTTGAAAGCAAATAGTATCGATGATTGGAAAGTTTATTTGCGTTGGAATTTAATCAATGGATTAGCCGATTATGTTAGCTCTCCATTCGAAAATCAAAATTTCAAGTTTTATGGAACTATTTTAAATGGAGTAAAAGCAAAACGTCCGCGTTGGAAGCGAGTATTAAATCAAGAGGAAAGTTCAATTGGTGATTTATTAGGACAGTTGTATGTAGAAAAATATGTTTCTCCAACATTCAAAAAGCGTTATAAGGATTTAACCGATAATATTATTGAAGCATATCGTGAGCGTATTGGAAAGTTAACATGGATGACCGATTCAACAAAAGCAAAAGCGATTGTAAAGTTGAATTCAATCACAGTTAAAGTCGCTTATCCTGATCAATGGAAGGATTATAGCGCATTAAGTATTGATCGTTCTAGTTATGTGATGAATGTATTGCGTAGTAATGTTTGGTCACATAATTTCCAAGTGGCTAAACTTGGTAAGCCTGTTGATCGTACCGAGTGGGACATGACTCCTCAAACTTACAATGCATACTACAATCCATCCAACAATGAAATCGTTCTTCCTGCTGCTATCTTCATCATTCCAGGTTTAGAAGATTCATTAGCCGACGATGCAATTATCTACGGCTATGCAGGAGCTTCAACAATCGGACATGAGTTAACACATGGTTTCGATGATCAAGGTCGACAATTTGATGAGAAAGGGAATTTGAGAAACTGGTGGACACCTTCTGATGAAACAGAATTTACAAAACGTGCTAAAATGATCGTTCGACAATTCGATGAATTCAAAGTATTAGATAGTTTAACCGTGAATGGCGATGCAACACAAGGCGAAAACATAGCTGATTTGGGTGGCGTTCTTCTTGGCTATACTGCATTTCAAAAAACTGAACAATACAAATCTGGCAAGTTGATTAATGGCTTAACACCCGATCAACGTTTCTTCCTCGGCTATGCATTAAGCTGGCTCGGGCATATGCGCGACGAAACATTAGCTCTAAGAATCATGACCGATGTACATGCTCCTAATTTCTTACGCATCAATGGTCCATTGGCTAACATCCCCGAGTTCTACAAAGCCTTTAATATTAAAGAAGGCGATGCCATGTGGCGCCCCGATAGTTTGCGAGTGAATATTTGGTAAGAAAAAAATATTGAATAAAAGGGGTTCTTGTGAAAACAGGAACCCCTTTTATTATTGATTTATTTTAAGATTTTATCCGATGTATCAAGAACAATCCTGTTATGGCAGTGAGCGCAATCATTGCAAAAGGAATTTTTGTTTCTTCTCTTTTCGTTTCTATCTCTTCATCAATTATAAATTCTGCTTGTGAGATAGGAGCAATGGTATCAGAAATTTCAATGGGATTTATTTGTGAAGTTTCTATTTTGTCAGGAGGAGTACTCATAATTTTTGGTTTCGGTGAAATGAGTTTGTTGTTGGGAGTGGTAGGTTCTTCGATCCATCCTGTTCTTTGATCGGGTGGCTGTGGCGCTCGATACCCCTGGAAATAATTTGGGTAGTCGCGGTATCTTCTCACATCCCATCCGGTGAGTGAAGCTAACTCGCGAAGTTCTTTTCTTCTTCTTTGAATTTTTTCATCTTGATAGTTCGCCCACTCCGGACAATTTTCTACATATTGTGCAGGATGATTTAATATATACCTGCATTGAAATTGTGCTCGGTTGCTCGTCTCCTGAAAAACTAAGTCTTGTGGAAAATCGTTGCGGTTATAGGTAACATGAAGTCGAGTGAAGTATAACTGTCCCGTATATCCGTTACCTCTATTCGTCTGTAGCCAATTGACTCCTGATTCGGCAATTTCTGCATACAAGGGTGGTGCACTTGGACAAGGATCGCATTTCACTTGATTTTGTCCGCTAAGGTCCCAAGCATATTCTAAATACACATTATTGTAACCTTCTTTGCGAATATTTTCTTTGTATAGCGAAGTATAAAATTGACCAAAATAATCTTTCACAAAAGTGGGAACGTTACGATCGGCAGGCATTTGTACTGTGCGATAATTAGTCGTTTCTACTCTTCCTTTTTGAGAGAAAGCATAGATAATCATGTCTTGATTGCCTTCTCCATTTGCCATTCCTAAACGAATAGGAAGCATAAATTTTGGAGAGTTAAAACTGATCTGAATGGGACGTAATATCTGATTTCCTAATCGCTGTTGTTCTTCCAAATTTACTTTCACAACAAAAAATTTCATATTGCTTTTGATGTAAGGTTCTAGAACTTCTCTTGCGCCCTCTGGAATTTTATAACCATGATCGTTCAACCATCTTTCTAAACCATCCGATTCTTTAGCGCTTAGAATTTCGATATCGTATTCATCCACGGTGTAACGGGCAATGACAGCCACTTTATATTCATCCGCTTCTTCTCGTGTACTCATTTCGGCCGTTGCATTTTTCGCTGTAGTCGATTTACTCATTACAACATCATCATAAAGGTATCGATTGCAGGGTGCTTGATCATGGTATTCTACCAAGCGAGGTCCCGAGTAAGCATCAAATTGATCGAAGATGCTTCGATTTACAACTCGAATATCTTCTCTTTGCAAAACGGTGGGTACGGGAATTACCATCGCGAAATCTTTTACGTTTCCTTGGAAATCGGAACTCATCGTGATGGTTGATCGTTCACCATTTCTTACCAAAATAACTTGCGATGTTTTGTTGAATAGTTTTGCATCGGCTCTTGCTACATAGAAACCGCAGAATGCATCTGCCTGAAGTGTTGTCATAAACACCAGCGCAGAAATAAGAAGGATTTTTTTCATTTTATTTTTATTAAGATTTTTTTATGGATGAATGATGGTCGCGAGGCTTTGCGATGAGTTGGAAGAGGATTGTTCAGGTTTTGTCCATTGAAATTTCTCTCCTTTAAAAAGATAATCGAGAAGCGGTGTGAGTGGTGATAGTATAAACAAAGCCCATATCGGTGAGCCATTCACCCATTTGTATGCTTGTAAGTAAAAAGCGAGTAGTCCGACCGCTAAGGCCCAAATGATGCGAACGGTTTTATGTGTAGGAGTAGATGCAGGATCCGTCACCATAAAAAAAGTAAACAGTAAAAGTGCGCCATTGGTAAATAAATGGGTGAGTGCATCTGCAGGCCATCCTTGATAGAAATACATTCTGATAATTTGCGCAACACCATAACCCACCAAGAAACTAATGGCTAATTCCATTCGGTTGGCTTTCGTCACCACTAAAAAACCAAGTATTCCTACTACAAAGAGCCAAAGTCCATCGCTGCCCCATTGTCCGGGTGAGATCCAGCCTTGTCCAGTTAATAAGATGGTAGCACATATTCCTATGTTGGCTGGATTAAAAAAATGTTTGCCTTGTGCACGGAAAACAAATTTGGAAGCAATCGTAATCAATGCAGCTAATGCAATAATGATGTATTGATCACATCTAAAGAGTAAACATAAACTGAGTGAAGAAATGAATGCACTTTTAAGAGAGGAAATGGGAAGTTTAAGAAAAATTATTCCAAAAGTTTGAACGACTAATGCAATAAAAAATGTTAGGAAAATTTGCGTAGGATCAATTGGCCATTTTAAACTAAAAATTCCTGTGAAAAGGAAGATGAGCAAGAAGCTGATTTGATAATGACGAGCATCCTTTGGAAAGGATTGGAGGGCAGCCCGAAGACCTGTGCGTAGGTAAGTATACATTTTAGAAATTTTGGGGGAGAGATGTAGCGCAAGGACAAATTCCATACGCTTAAGAAAAAAAAATATCCTTTTGGGCGATAATAAACCCCATATCCCGTTCCGTTCGCTTAAATTAGCGACGAATTCTTTTCTTGATGGACTTCTCTTTTAGTAAAGAATTCAATTACTCAACTACTAGAAAATGTTACTCCTCCGACTCATTAAAGAAAGCATCAGCATGGCTTGGTATGCTTTGGTCGTAAATAAGTTACGGACTTTTCTTTCTTTGTTGGGAGTAACCATCGGAATTTTTGCCATCATCACTGTTTTTACTGCAGTAGATAGCATGGAGAGCAGTGTGAAAGGGAGTGTCGAAAAATTGGGCAATAATGTAATTTATATTCAAAAGTGGCCTTGGGCTTTTGGAGGGGATTACCCTTGGTGGAAATATTGGCAACGTCCAACACCTAATATCGATGAATTAGATCAGTTAAAAGATCGAACATCCTTGGCAGATGAAATGTGCTTTATAGCTTATCTAGGCAATCAAACCATAAAGTGGGAGGGGAACAATGTAGAGGGGGTAGATATAAATTTGGTGTCACACGACTATCATCGAATTTCTGGATTTGATTTATCCGAAGGTCGTTATTTTACGGAGTCTGAATCTTATGGTGGATATCCCGTTGCCATTATTGGCTATGAAGTTGCTGAAAATCTTTTTCCCGGACGCTCAGCTATGGATAAGACGATTGCAGTAAAAGGAAGAAAGACGAAGGTGATTGGAGTTTTTACGAAAGAAGGCACCAGTATCATCGGTAATTCAAAAGATAATTCTATTGTGTTGCCTGTAAACTACGGTAGAAAATTTATTGATATTAAAACAGAACGTGCAGGACCTATGATTATGGTTCAAGCACTTCCCATGGTTTCAAATCAAGAATTGATGGATGAGTTGCGTGGAAATATGAGAAGTATCCGTCGACTACGTCCTATTGAAGATGATAATTTTGCATTGAATGAAACCAAATTATTATCTGCGCAAGTAGGTTAGCTTTTTGGTATGCTTTCTATGGTAGGCGGAATCATTGGTGGATTTAGCATTTTAGTAGGAGGATTTGGTATTGCCAATATTATGTTTGTGTCGGTGCGCGAACGTACACCCATCATCGGCATTCAAAAATCATTAGGTGCAAAAAATTATTTTATTCTTGTGCAATTTCTAACGGAATCAATTATTCTCTGTTTGTTTGGAGGGTTGTTAGGATTAATTCTCGTTTACATTACTACTGTCATTGCAGGATTTTATGATTTTGATTTTACATTGACAACAGGTAATGCTTTCTTAGGTCTAGGTATTTCTGCGCTTATCGGTATTGTGAGCGGATTATTTCCCGCAGCCACAGCAGCCCGACTAGATCCAGTAGAAGCAATTCGCTCGAACGGATAATTGGCAGTTGGAAGTTGGCTGGATTTGATAGATTTAATTGTCTGTTGGAATTAATGTTTAGGTCCCATTTATCGTAACAAGAACACAAAGAGTTATTCAGAGGTTGCAATAAAGGGATTTTTTTGAAAATTAGTTTGCTTTATTGTTTTAAAATTTAATTCGAATTACTCCGTGAATCCTTGTGCTCTTTCCGTGGTAAAAGATAATTCTTAAATAAGAAATTATTTATCTTAATTATTTTTCTTTCTTAGTCAATTTTCTCAGTTAAATTAACCTTTTTTCTTCGTGATGAAAAACTTTATAATCATGGAATAGGTAGAGTTAATAATAAAAATATAAATTATAAATGTTGATATTCATTCTCTTGTGCACTCTAGTGAACTTTAGTTCCTCTAGTGCTGAACCCAAGCTTTAACAACTTTGAAGCATGGAATAGTATTTATAGTAAGGATAAAAAAAAAAGGGAGCTCGATTAAAAGCTCCCCATATTATAAAGGTTGATTAGATTAATACTTCACGAGCTTTTGTTGAAAGCTTGATCCTGCTTGAATAAATTCTACTTGATAAATTCCTGCAGGTAATGTTTGAACAGAAACAGCATTATTCAATTCCTGAATAGCATGTGTCATCACTAACCTTCCAGTAGCATCATAAATATTCATTTGAGCTGGAGTTGTTTTTTCAAGTTTGATGTTGATGATATCACCCGTTGGATTTGGAAACATACTAATTCCACTAGCCTGTAAATTAGGTAAGCCAACTGAAATATCTACCGAAACTTGAACTAAGTTACTGCTGCAAGTAAATCCAGGTTTCTCAACGCTCCAATCATAGAAATAATAAAAGTACTGTGAACCAAAATCATTTCCTGTAATAGATAAAGCATCATTAATAGTATAAGGATAAGCAGAACCAGAAGAATTTCTTCTCTAAGTCGTGGACCAGCAAATCCCAATGTGCTGTGTTAACACTGTCGTTGGTACGAATACGATAGTCTGTGCCTGGAGTTAATGCAAAGTTTAAATTAACAATTTGTGTGTCGGGAGCAATGGCCACATCAACATATTGTAGCAATACGTCTTGATTGTCACGCAATTCAATTCTTCTGTAATGGATGGAATCAGTATAAACTTTTACAGATAATAATGTACAAGCTTTTTCAACATCAAAGTAAACTGTTGCGTTAGTTCCATTAGAACCACTGTATAAACTAGTTCCTGAATGGGATTGGCAAGACCTGATTAAAATATTCCTGCATTAAATGTTTCAGTAGTTTTTGCCAGAAGTTTGTCAACCCAGTTATTACTGGAGTAAGATAACTAGGTCCAGTTCCTACTAATGAAGTTCCTGCTGCGTCATCATACCAATTTAGATCAGTGCCCGTTGCTGTTAATGTGGTGCTGGCTGAAGATGGAATGGAGACATTGGTATTGGTCACCGCATCAGGAATAATATGCAATTACATCTACAGAATTGGCAGAAACAAATTGTGCGCAATATCCTTGCACCGTTACAGAATAAGTTCCAGAAACAGTAGCTGAAATATTTTGTGTTGTTGAACCATCTGACCATAAATAAGAAATTAATCCAGCTGGTGCAATAAGTCAACAGCTGCTCCATTACAAACTTCGGTTTCGCCAATGGCACTTATGGTTGGTGTTTGATCAGGATTTTGCTCAATCACGAAAGTTGGAGATAGCCTACACAGTTGTTTCCGATAGTGCTAACCATTACATTGTATTCGCCACCTGTTGTAATGTTGATCGCTTGTGTAGTGCTGCTATCACTCCATAAATAATTAAGTCCAGCAGTTGCAGTTAATGTCTCGGTGCTTCCTGTGCAAATAAAGGGAGCAGCTTGACTATAAGAAACTGTTGGTTCAGGAGAAACGCAGTCATTTTCAATAATTTTTATGAATTGATCAACGGCAGGATTCACTAACGTTTGTGTGATCCCACTCGGGAATCTTACAACGATTGAATCAATGGTTGTAACCGATCCCATTCCAAAATGTAACATATAAGAATTACAAGTTCCATAATTTTCTCCTGCACGAACTTCTCAAGTTGAGTTCCTAATGAACTATAAACAGTTGCTCTTGCTCCAATGGCTCCTTTGTTACTTACCGTGCCTATTAGGTTGATGTTACAAAGTGATTGTTGTTGTTCGTGGAATTCATCCAAATGACATCATCTACATTGGTTGGATTTGTGTAGATGGTCGCATAGCCACCATAAATATCTATCTTTCCATCATGGTTTAAATCGCCAATGGCAAATGATTCCATTTTGTTGCCATTAAAAAGACCTTCCATTTTGGTGAAGGTTTTATTTGCCATTGTTTCTATAGAATCTACTATTCGATCCAGTGATGAGCATGTCAACATATCCATCGTTATCAAAATCTTCAAAAGCACTTTCTATTGGTGTGATGTCTGTAATGTCAAAACCAGTGGTAGCAGTAATGTCAGTATAATGTCCAGTACCATCGTTTTCCCAAATCTGACTTCGTGATCATGATTGGTTAAGCAAATCTAAGTCACCATCATTATCAATGTCTCCAAAGGAAGAGGTCCAACTTGCCATCCAACATTTATTCCATAAGTTGCAGCAGCCTCTGTGAAGTTGTTGCTGCCATCATTTACAAATAACACATTTATTCTTCTTCCATCGGTAGGACTATTTACACCTTGTCTGCATTTTGCAATGTATAAATCTAAATCGCCATCATTGTCGAAGTCCGTCCAAACACTACCATAATTTCCAGAATCATCGGTAGAAGTAACATCAAAATTCATTGTAGTTGCAGATTCAGTCAATCCTCCAGCACCATCATTCAAGAGATATGACTTTGATTATTGTCATCACAAACAAAAAGATCAATCCATCCGTCGTTGTTAAAATCACCAGCGGTAATGTTTTGAACAAAGAACCTGAATTTGGTAAGCTAATCATACTTCCCATTGCCCCATTTGCATCGGTCATGAATATTCTTAATGCTGGACCCCTGCACCTGCAATAATATCTAAATAACCATTGTGATCTAAATCAGTGGTTACCATTCCCCATGACCATCCAGATGTACTGCTAAATGTACCAATGGAAATGTTTTGAAACGTTGCATTCGTTCTTTGAACTTCAATATTCGCAATACGTCCATCATCTAAACGTATGATATCATCCAAACCATCAAAATTCCAATCTGCAATATCCATCGTGCACCCACTATGGAAATTACTGTTTATTAATTTTGTGTTTTTGTTTTTAAAACTGATTTGTGCTTCCACATTGCCAACTAGCGTGAATAGCAAAATGGGAAGTACGATTTGGTAAATTTTTTTCATTGTTTTGTGTTGATTAGATTAGTTGAAGGGAGTGTTTTGTAGTATGTAAACTTAGCAATGTTTTTGATCGAAGAATAGAGTTGAATTAACTTCTTTGTATTCTGTTTTCTATATTCAATTGGCTTCTCGGACTATAGCCTCACAATTTTTTTAAGCGATTTTGTTCCGTTTTTGGTGAATACAAGGTAGTAAATCTTTGGATGCTGGAAGTGTTACTGAATGCTATTGTTGCGTTCTTTGTATAGTGCAAGATAATCTTTGTCCTGAGGGGTAAAGAGGCTTAATTCCGTTTTTGAAGGCATGCCTGAATGGTAGATGATGCCTTCAGAATTAGGATTGGGACCTCATTGATTTCACCAAATAATATTCTCAAACCTACCGGAATGAGAACATTGTTTAATGAATCTGATTTTATTAGGATGGGTGTTTTATTCGCATTGGCATACATGGATAAAAAAGTATCGATCTCCGCCGATGAAAACGTTTTCATTTCATCTAAAAAAGCAGGAGGTAATGTCTGATAATATACTTTTACTTCAACCGTTAAGTTGCCACTGTAACCACCTAATGGAAGATGGTAATGAATGATGTCATGTCCTTTTCCTTCGATACCTCCGGTCTTGTTGAAATCAACATCGTTGAGCGCGTCACCAACAATGGCACAGGTATCATACCAATGAAGTGTTGTAAATCCTTTAGGAGGTAAACGATTGTCTTTTAATGGAGCAGAAGCTCTTTCTAAAACCGTCGTTTTATTTCCATTCACATCACCCATCACCATTTCGTAAATTTGTGTTTGGCTCGGAGAGTTGATGAATTCGTGGTGTGATTCGAAAGGGGTAGCAATATTTTGAACTTCAAAATCATTGTCGAAAATTCCACTGGAGAATAAAGTGTCTCCGTTTGCTTTCAATGCGACAAATTGCACTACCGCTCTTCGTGATGGATATCCACTCGGAAATTTATGTCCCGCTTTGTTTTTTAATTGAATGCTGAAATAAGCAGTATCATTCCACGTAGAATCATATTGACTAATTAAATCTAAAGTCTGAAATTTTAATAATTCTGTATTTACTTTCAGTGTCGAATCAAATCTGCTGTCAAGCGCAGAAACACCCAAGCTCACTTTGTTATCTTTTATCAATTGCACCATGAAATTGTTTGCTCCCGAAAAAGTGTGCAGGTTGAATGGAGTTCTGCCTGGAAGAGCAGTATAGCCATTCGCAATTTTAATGGGATCCTCAATTTTTGGCATATGGCAAGTCTGACAAGTAGCCATTTCTACCAATGGATAATCAGAATTTAAGTATTCATGATAGGTAGCTTGTTCAACAAAAGTGGTTCCCGTTGGTACACCACTTAAGTCAACAGTATTCGAAATAAGTGTATGACAAGGTGAACAAGTTTTGCTTTCACTAATATGGGGGCTATACGCAGGCGTTAGTCCTACATACAATTGCATCGGACCACCATCGGAGTGGTGAAGGGACCATAAACTACTCTGTTGGTATCGTAAGGAAGATGTCCTGTGAAGAGTGAACCTAAGCTTGCAGAGTCCTTCACACCATGACAACCATGACAAGAAACTCCTGATTTCCCCAATGAATCAATGCTAAGATCAGCCAACGTATAATGAGGTTGACCTTTGTAAAAAGCAGTGTAATGTCCAAGTGGAGCATGACACTTAGTGCAAAGCGTTTGTAATTCTAAGGAGTTTGCTGGATTCACTAATATTTCGTGACTCACTTTGCTTTCCAAAAGGATCTACAGCAGACAAGGCCATCATACTAGTTTCCCAATCATCATATAAATTTACATCCATCCCATTGGCATCTACATTGGCTAATCCCAATGAATCAAATCCATGACAACCTTTGCAATTTTGTGGAATTGAAAAATATTGGCCAGAATCAGTGGGGTGGTAAAATGAACTTTGAAGAATGAAATCTCTTCAGCCGAATGAAATGCCTCATGCGTATTCCCTTTAAATGATGATCGCAAAAACAGGATCACCGTCAAAACAATGAAGAGAACCGTAAATTTATTTTTCATGTTGGAGAGCCAATAAAGAGACTTGTGTAGAGTGCCTTTTCGTACGTCCAAATTATGGGAAATTTAGGTAACCAAAATGGTAAATGATGACTTTTAGTATCCAAAAGATTCTCATTTTCATTAGATCGTAGCTCGCAAGTATAGTATGATCAGCTAGCTAGCTTGAAAGCGTGAAATGTAGTTTTTAATTCCAGCTCTTCCAGTTATGCTTATCCATTGTTTTTACAGCATTTACCAAGAGGTCAATGCAGTTCTGGATATCCGTTTTGTCAGCCATTTCAATGACTTGATGGATGTGTCGGTGGGAATACTGATGGCACCCGCAATAGAGCCCGATTTTCCATTTCGCTGAATTCCGGCGGTATCTGTTCCTCCCGCAGGAAGAATTTCGGGTTGCCACTTGATTTTGTTTTTATCAGCTGTATTTTTCAAAAATTCAACCATGCGTGTATCACAAATGGTGCTCGAATCCATGATTTTTATTCCGGCACCTTTTCCAAGTTCCGTTACCATCTCGTGTGGACGTGCTCCGGCGTGTCAAAAGCAATGGTAGTATCGATATTGATTCCGAAATCAGGTTCGATATGATGCGCTGCTACTGATGCACCGCGTAAACCTACTTCTTCCTGTACAGTGAAACTGGCGTAAAAATCATATGGGATCTTTCCTTTCAACTTGCGTAATGCTTCAATCAAAATAAAAACAGAAACTCTATTGTCAATCGATTTGCAATTCACACAATTGCCCATCTCTATCATTTCACGTTGTCGCGTTACTGGATTTCCAATCGAAATTATTTTCTCCACCTTCGCTTTTGGCAGACCTAAATCAATATAAAAATCGCTGATTTGCGGGGCTTTGTTTTTCTCTTCGGACTCATCAAATGAATCGGTTTTGAACCCATCACACCAATCAAATCTTCCTTTCCATGCACAATCACACGTTGTGCGGTGAGTGTTTTGGGATCAAATCCACCCAGTGTATGAAAACGTAAAAACCTTTGTCGTCAATATGCGTAACGATGAATCCAATCTCATCCATGTGAGCCGCCGCCATGATCTTCATCTTGCTTTGACCTTTCTTAATGCCAATCAAGTTTCCCATTTTGTCGATGGAAACTTCGTCGCATAATGGCTTAATTTCTTTTAAAATAAGGTCTCTTACTTTTGATTCATGCCCTGGAGCACCTGGTGTTTCACAAATTAATTTCAATAACGCTAAATTCATATACCGGTAAATTTAAGAGTACTAAATTATATTAAATTAATGAAATGATAAAGTACTGCTAATAGAGTTCTAATAGTTTTCTATCGGATTTTTCTAAGAAATCACAC